>DASYSG010000059.1:0-4679 GCA_036003585.1 Bryobacteraceae bacterium
CCCGCAACCGACTCCCCTAACCAGCCTTACTTCTTCTCCAGGTTAATAGACGTTACACTCACGGTCTCGCCTTCGCGGGAGCCGGTGATATTTGCATGGATGTCTCCGTCTTTGTCCTTCTTGAGAACTCCATCGCGGATATCTTTTGCTAACTCCGCATTGCCGGAACTATTGACCCTGTAAACTTTTCCATCCGAGGTTTGAATCGCGAAATCCGTAGTGGACGCCGTAGCCGCGCATTCCCTCGCCAGATTTTCACCGGATTTATGTTCGCCTGTCTTTTGTGTGTCGTAGCAGGAAGCATCCAGGACCTTGGCCTGCCAGACCTCGCCGTAGCTGAATGCCGCCCCTAGACAAAACAGAATTCCAAATTTCCCAATTGTTTTCATAGCTCACCAGCCTTTCTTCCAGGACTCAAAGTCCAGGAACCACTCGTGCCGGGAGCAATCCATTCGCCACTTTGGCGCGCAGGTTTCTCGACAAAACGTGGGCCGGCGTTATTCGTGGCGCAGTGCGATCATCGGTTCCACTCGCATGGCGCGCCGGGCTGGAATGTAACAAGCCCACAGCGCGATCAGCGCCAGCAAGCCGGCAGCCGCGAAGAAGATCACCGGCTCCGCGAACGAGATCGCGAACAGGAACCGGATCAGCACCCGTGTCACGGCGGCCGCTGCCGTCAGACCCGCGGCGATGCCCAGGATCACCATCCAAACCCCTTGCCGCAGGATCAACCCGAGGACGATCCGCGGTGTCGCTCCCAGGGCCATGCGGATTCCGATCTCGCGCGTGCGTTGCGCAGCGCTATACGACATCACGCCGTACACGCCCACTGCCGCCAGCAGCAATCCCAACAGGCCCATCGCGCCGGCTTGCAGCGTACCGACTCTCAGGAGAAAGAAGCCCTGCGCCCCGGCCACTGCTCCCTGCATGGTCGAAAAACTCACCGGCATCGCCGGATCGAGGGTGTGGATCTCCTGCTGCACGCGGCTCTGGAGCGCCTCGGGATCCACCAACGAACGAATGTGCAATACGCGCATGGACGAGAACACCTGCGTAAACGGCACGTAGAAATAGGGCAGGGAGCCCTCGACGACGAACAGGTATTTGCTGTCGTGCGCGACGCCGACTACTTCCATCAACGGGGATTCCGCCGAGCCCATGCGGAAACGCTTGCCGATAGGATCCTGATTCGGCCAGTAGCGTTTGGCCATGGTCTGGTTCACGATCGTCACCAGCCGCGTTGCGCTGGTATCCGCATCCTGGAACGCTCGCCCGCGCAGGACGGGAATTCGCATCGTATCGAAGTAGGTCGTATCCACGGTGTTGTAGCCGACCAAAGGAGCCTGCTCCGCGGGATCCACCGCGCGTCCTTCGATGTAGACGGTATCTCCGCCTCCAATTAATCCCAAGGGTGCGCTGAATGCCAAGCCGGCGGACTGCACCTCGGGCCAGGACTGTACCCGCTGTTCCAGTTCGCTGTAGAAATCGAGTGTTCGCTGCTTGTCGTAGCCTACCCACTGCGGATTCATCCTGGCGTTCAGAACGTGATCCGGCGTAAAGCCGAGATCCAGCCGCTGGGCGCTTTGGAGGCTACGGACGAACAGGCCCGCGGCGACCAGCAATACCAGCGAGCCGGCTACTTGCCCCGCCACTAGCAGGCCGCGGATGCGCTGGCGCTGGGGGCCGCTCGAATTAGTGCGGCTGCCGTCGTGCAAGGCCGCGCGGGGCTCGGCTCGCGAAACGCGCAGGGCCGGCCAGACTCCGATGAGGCCGCCCGCCAGCAGTGCCGCAACCAGGGCGTAAGTGAAAACGCGCCAGTCGAAACTGGTATCGAAGCGTACCGGTAAATCCGACACCATGTTCGGCAGGGCATCGGCGAACATCTGGCTGGCCCAGTTCCCTGTGATCATCCCCGCGATCGCGCCGAGCAGCGCCAGCAGTATGCTTTCCGTCAGCATTTGACGAATCAGACGTCCTCGCCCCGAGCCCAATGCAGCTCGGATGGCCATTTCGCGTTCGCGTACCGTGGCGCGGACCAGCAGGAGGTTGGCGATATTCATGCACGCCACTGTCAGCACCAGTGCCGCGAGGAACAGCAGAGAGAAACGGATGAAGGGAAACATTTCCATTCCGGTCCGGAGCGGAATCGGTCGCGCCAACGGCTCGGGGACCACGCGTGCGCCGGTGCCCTTATCGGTGGCTGGATACTGATCCTCCAGCCGCCGCGTCAGCAGGTTCATTTCGGCCTGCGCTGCGGCGAGGGTCACGTTCGGCTTCAGGCGGCCGAGTACGGTCAAAGGCCGTTCCAATCGACTGGTAAAGATGGGATGGAGCGCCGCGGTATCGTCCGAAATCAGGCCCCGCAGCGGAACATATCCTTCCATCTCCAGGCCTTCGTAGACGCCGTGAAAGTCTTTCGCAGCGATGCCCACTACGGTCGCGGCCCGGCCGTCCACCAGAACCTGCTGGCCGATTAAATCTGGATCGCCTCCGAATCGCCTTTGCCAGAACGAATATCCCAGCACCACCACCAGCGGAGCGTGTTCATTTTCTCCTTCGCCAGGTTCGAGCAGTCGTCCGACTGCGGGCTGAACGCCCAGTGCCGAGAAATAATTTCCAGTAACGGCGCTGTACATGAACTGCGTGGTCTTCGTGCCCGAACTGAAGCCGCCGAGCCGGGGCGTGAAGGCGAACAGGTCGCTGAAGCTATTCGCCTGATGCCGGAAATCCTCGAGCGCCGAATAAGAGAAGCGGAACCGCAGGCCGGTTTCGTCTCCCTTGGTGTCGGCCGCGACGACCACCAACTGCTCGGGCGACCTCACGGGAAGCGGGCGCAGAAGCCCGTTCAGCATGCTGAAAACCCCGGTATTGGCGCCGATACCCAGGGCCATGGTAATCAGCAGCACGAATGTGACGCCCGGCTCCCGGGCGTATTGGCGGATGGCGTAACGAATATCGTCGCCTAGGTCGCGGAACATCGGATTACATCCCGAGCAGGTGCAGGTAGGCCTGCAACAAACGTTTTTCGCAGACCGGGCTAAGCTTTGGCATGCTCCAGCGGAAGAGGTAAGGATACTCGCTGGGTGCCGATGAACTTGGGGCCCTCGAGCTTGCTCTTCCGCTTGGAGTAACCCGCCTCTTCTAGAATCTGCTCCAGCGTTCCCATTTTGGCGGCCTCCTCTAAGAATAGGCGGACCGCTTCTTTGAGGTTCTTGGCGGCCTTCTCTTTGGTCCCGCCACAGGATGAGACGTCCAGCTCGGGAGTGTGGGCGACGAACGACCGGCCCTCCTTGAATATCTGCGTCGTGAAGCGAATGTCCATCGGCTTATCAGCTGGCACGCATTTATCGTATCACCGGACCACCTTTGATAATTTCTGAATTAGTTGGTTAGTGTCTGAGGCTTTGACGAACGATCTTGACGATACCCAGGAACAGCGCACATACGAATAGCGCGAGTCCCAACAACGCTAAGACTTGCGGGCCAGCAGGTAATTCACGGTCCATGATCCAGCCGGAAGGATCGTATCTCCGAACGAAGTAATCCTGAGCAAAGATCCACAAGAGAGCCGAGCCAAAGCACATGAGCCCAACCACGCCGACCTTCAAGGGGCCTATCCGCTTCACTGACCATCAATTTACCGCAATGCAGTCAGCAAAGTTGCCTGGATCATTCGCAATCCGTTCGCCGTCGTAGAATCGTAATTGAAGGAAAAGGATGGATTCCAGCGTTTTCTGGCTAAGGGTCGCCGCGTGTCTGTACGCAGTGGGACTGCTGCACTCGATCCTGGTCCTGGTGCGCCACGGCCAAAGCGTCTTTCCGCTGGCCCGGGCGACGTTCCGTATCGCAGTCGTCCTCCAGGGCGTGGCGATCGTCGAACGGCTCATGTTCTCGAATGAGCTAACCGGCGGCTACCAGACCCTCAGCGTGTGCGCGTTCCTGATCGCCGTGGTGTTCCTGATTGTGGAATGGAGATACCGCTTCTCGGGCCTCTCCGTGGTGCTATTTCCTCTAGTGTTCGGCATGACCCTGGTCTCGGCGATGGAACGCACTCCCGGGCCGGGCGCGAATGAACCGATGGGCCAGATCTGGCTGGGCGTCCACATCCTGCTGGTGCTCGCCGGTTATGCGGCGCTGCTGCTCACTGCCGTGGCTGCCTTCGCCTACCTGATCCAGGAGCGGAGGCTTAAACAGAAACGGGCCAGTTCGCTGCTGGAACGCCTGCCGCCGCTGGCGACGCTGGATAACCTGATCAGCAAGTCGCTGGGCCTGGGCTTTGCGTTCCTGACGCTGGGCCTGGTCTTCGGGATCATGTGGGCCGTGATCTATTCTCCAGGCACCAGTTGGATCGGCGACGCGCGCATCGCCATATCCCTGCTGACCTGGGCACTGCTTCTGGTGACGATGATCCTGCGCTCCTCGGCGGGCTGGCGCGGGCGTAAGGCGGCGGTGATGGCGCTGGCCGTGCTCGGCTGTTCGGCGCTGACCTGGGCCGCGCACGCGGGATTGAGGGCGACTCTGTTCCCATGAAGCTGCTCCTCACAGGCCTGAACCATCGCACCGCCCCGGTGGAGGTGCGCGAGCGCCTGGCTTTCGAAGATAAGTCGCTGCCGGACGCCCTTGACGATCTCAAGCGCCGGCCCGGGCTGCTGGAAGGCATGATCCTCTCCACTTGCAAT
>DASYSG010000060.1:0-19754 GCA_036003585.1 Bryobacteraceae bacterium
TGAAGCTCAGAGCGACGGACTGCGTGCTTGAGGTCTTATTGGCGAGCACAATCGTCGTCGACCAGCCGGCGCCATCGGCAACCTGCGGGATGATCTGCGTATCGGCGAACGCGGGGAGCAGTCCGAGAATGAGGAAAGACACCGTCAAGCTCGGCAGGGATCGACTTGTCATAGGGATCGAGATACTAGCTTACTCTCTTTATCAGAACGCCGAATCCCACCTCTCTACGCTGGCCCGCTCCATCCTGGACGGACGAATTTCAAGACCCAGCGGTGTGCAACTTTTCCATCTGGTTTCAGTTACACTCACGAGTTGTGGCAGTTAGGATTCTACTAGCACCAAGGAGATTAGATGGCCCGATTTGTTCTCGTGCATGGTGCGTTCTCCGGGGCATGGATCTGGGGGCCTCTGACCGATCGTCTACAAGCCACTGGCCATTCGGTGGAAGTATTCGATTTGCCGGGGTCGGGCGACGATCGCAGGCCAGCGAGCGAGGTCACCTTGGATGCCTGCGCTACGCGGCTGTGTGAAGTGCTGGCCTCCAAATCCGAACCGGCCATCGTGGCCGGCAACAGCATGGGCGGCATTATCGCGACCCAGGGTGCAGCACGCTGTCCCAGCCGTGTCAGGGCGCTCGTCTATGTGACGGCGTTTCTTCCAAAGGATGGCCAGAGTTTGCTGGACCTGACACAACTGCCGGAGGGCGCCGGCGATCAGGTGCAGGCCAATATCACCATTGAGGGGGAACCTCCGGTTGCCACCATGCCGGCAGCGGCCTCGCGTCAAGCGTTGTATGGCGCCTGCACCGAGGAGGTTGCAGCGTGGGCCATCGCTCGGCAGCGCCCGCAGCCGGTCGCGCCGTTTGTGACGCCAGTATCCATCCCCCTCGGGGCGCTGGATGGCATCAGCCGGTATTACGTGGTATGTACTCGCGATCGAGCCATTCCGCTGCCGCTCCAGCGGCGAATGATTGCCGAAAATTTGTGCGCCGACGTCGTTGAGCTGGATACGGATCATACTCCGCATCTTTCCATGACGGAGGAGCTGGCCAAAACTCTCGATCGATTCGCGAAACATTCATCCCGGCCTGCCGGAATGTAGACCGCGAGCGAGAATCAGACCGACCTACTTCTTGCAACCTTTCTTGGTTTCCTCGAATCCGTCGAACAATCGCCCGGCATTGGCGCCAGCCAGTGTTTCCAGCCGGTGCGGCTGGCCCTTCTCGACCGTACAACGAGCGACTGTCCCGGTCGAGCGCAACAGTTCGGCTTCCTTCTTCATCTCAGGGTGCCACATGTACTCGTCATTCTCACCGACATACATGAAAACGCACATCTTCGAAATAGCCTGGAGTTTGGCCGGATTGGGCTCCCACATATACCCAGGGAAGGCGGTAACGGACAAGAAGTATTGAGGATTCGCGGCCGCGACATGGAAGGCGGCGATTCCCCCGTTCGATGGTCCGGCGATATGGAACTTGTTGTCCTGGATCTTGTAATCCGCCAGGATCGTCTTCAGAAACTCAGGGAAAATTCGAGCTCCTTCCTCAAAGAACAACTGACCGCCTGGCGCGGCCGGAGCGACGACGATGTAGCCTCGTTTTTCAGCCTCCGCCCGGAAATTGCGGTCCAGAACGCTGTCTACTGTGTTCATGGTTTGCGGGCCTCCGCCGAAGGCCAGGATCGCAGGATACGTCTTGGCGGGATCATAGCCGGTGGGAAGAACAACTTTATACGAGACTGTGGTCCCGGCCACCTTCTTCGTCTTCTCCAGCAGTTCCGCCCGGACGGGGTGGGGCACAAGCCCCGCAACGGCCATTGCCGCGGAAAGCACCGGCGCCCACTTCGACCGTGACTGATTCATAGGAAAGCCTCCATGTTTTGGAATGGTACACCGATTTTATCCAATGACAGGTTCTGCGGGACAGCGGGCGATATTATGAACGCGCCTAACCCACTGGCTTCCCGGTGCTATCCAGCATGGGTCCCAAGATCACGATAGATCCGAAGCTGTCTCGCAAGTAAAAACTCAGTGCATACCCTTCTTCGGTGACAAGCCGCAGATCTTTGCGGATGGGTAGCTCGCCCACCACAGTTCCCTCGATCTTCTTGGCGTTGGGTGTCCAATTGGCTCCGTGGTGCTCGTGATCGTCCGGATTCTCCTCGTAGATCTCGAGATCGTACTCCGCGATATCCAAAAGCTCTGGTCCCAGGAACACATTCCCGATCCCAACTAACTTGCGAACAGGGCGCAACGACATCAGACGAAGGATACACCCCCGGCATAGAAGGGGCAAACGGCTTGCGGTCAGTGAAGCTACGGCCGGAGTTCCAGAGTGACGTTTCCGGCGGAACCGTTGTAAATAAGCTCGAGGGAGCGGATGCCCTGTGTCCTGCCCGAGTATTGGAAAAAGATCAGCCCCGCAATGGGAACCGTGCGGTCTCCTTCCGGTAACGAGGCTTTTTGAATGCGCTGTTGCATCGCCCGCTGCACCTCGATCGGGATATGCACCGGCGCGGGCGGGTCTTTGTCCTGACCGCCCCCTCCCTGAGTGCTGATGCTGGTTTTCGACTTCGACGAGGACTCGGCGACCGCGGGCGGTTCCCAATCGGGATCCTTCAGGGACTTGAGCACCATCCCGTAAGGCTGGCCAGGCAACGCCGCCTTCTTCCCGTTGATTCGGAGTGAAAAGTCTCCCAGGAACAGCTTGATGGGCGCCTCCGGCGGACCGAAGATACCGGTTTCGACGACAACATAGTCTTCCGTCGTGAGATTCCCTTGCAGTGTGGGGACGAAGTGTCCAACGAACTCAGCGGCAATGGTCATACTGCCTGCTTGCGCGTGCGCCTGATAATCCGCCGGCGTGGCCCTGGGCGGCAACCCCCGGATTTCCTTTGGTTGGGTTTCTTGTCCTTGAGCGCACAGGCAGAGGGCGGTGACAAAAAGGCCCGTAAAGATGACTCGCATACTAGTTCCTGGGGGCGCAGTTGCGCGCGCACGTAGGCGGGATCGTGAACTTATCCTTGATTTTGTCGCGAAAGGCGGGATACATGGTTTCCGCTCCGCCCAGCGCGGCCTCCTGTGGAATGTGGTACAGCTTCATCATTTCATCGAGGAGCGGATTCTTTTCCGGAAGATAATGCGGAACCGTGCCTGCCGCCACCCCTTCAAACCCGGGGATGCAGGGCATTCCTGCGGAGTTAATGACCGCGGTGCTCATCACAAAGGTCCGCGTTATGTAGTAAGGCTCGGTTAAATAAATCGGATCCTCGAGCTGCGCCGCCAGGGTCAGCATATCTCCGTGACGAATAAAATGCGTCGTGATGGTGGCCTGGTCGCTGGTCATTGCGCCATTGCGGCGAAGATACCCGCTCAGCATGTGCGTGGTGTAAGCGGTCAGCACATCGCCGTCCCAAGTCCCCGTGGTGAAGCCGCTCTGACTATGCGGAGCGCTCTTGGACGGATGCGGACGCCCGTCCATCCAGATAGTCATGGCGTCGCGATCTTCCCACGCGCCAATCACCCACGCGACGGTTCTTCCGGTCACAGGATCGGTTTGGTTCCACATCTTAATGCCGAAGGTCCCGATCATCATGTGCCACTGCGAGTAGAAGGCGCAAATGCGCTCTGGCATGGAGATTTGCGATTGCATATAACTCAGGGCTTTGGCGCGGCCCGCCTCATTGAAAGGGATGCCGGTGAAGTCGCCGGGGTTCGGACCGGCGCCGCGTTCGAGCGCGTCTTCGTGATTCTTAGAGGCCCAGGATCCTGACAGATCGATCTGCGCAAGTGCGGGGAGGCCCATGCAGAATAAGATCGCCACGTTGAGGCTGATTTGATTGCGGGTCATGTTGAACTCCTTACCATCTCACGGTGCACGGCGTGGGTTTCCACCCGGCATCGCTGTCCTGTTTCTTGAACTGTGAAGTGATGATAAACGGTTCGTGCAGATACTGGGGGTCGGTCACGATGATCGTGACCACCAGCATCGTGTCGCCGTTATGCTCCTTGAGCACGTCGTAATACTCCGTAAGATCCGCGTTTTCGCTATACGGAACGCCGTTCTTGCGCAGGTAGCCGGCTTTCAGGTGCGACGTGACCACCTTCAACGATCCATGCGGCGGGGAACCGCGCGCAGGACGCGCCATTTCCCACAGGGCGGTCGAATCTCCCTGCAGCGTGGGCGGGCCGCCGGGAGCCTTCCAATCGCCGAAATGAAACAGACGGGTCTGCGTTCCCGTATCGACGTCCATGTGCAAGGTACGGTCATCCTGCCAGGTGATGTGAAGGTGCTCCGGTTGCCGCAGCAGGGCCGGCGCTCCGAACGCCTTGCACAGATCTCCGGACGCTTCATCCTTGGCGGGATCCCAGGCGTCGGCGAATTTGACGGCTGCCGGCGTCATCGGAACACCTTCGTAATCGCGGGGCGGGGGCACCACCATGCGGAAGCGCCAATCCTCGTCCACCACGGAAACCCAATAGCCGGTCAGGTCAATGGGCGCGGCGGCTTTGGGATTCTCCGGCGCCGCGGGCCCGCCCCGCCCACCCCGCCCGCCTTGTGCCTGCAGGAGCCCCTGCGCGAGCAGCGGAAGCGCCACTGCGACCGCCAGCGGCAATAGCGTGTTTGAAATTCGATGTAGCATCCTGGTTTCTCCCGTTTTGCAAAGCGCTACTTCTGGGCGGTCAAACTTCTGTAAACAGCCTCGACAAACCCGTTGGTGGAGCCCTCCTGCGTGCCGTACTCGGTCTCGTAGGGTTTAGCAGGATGCGCTGCCTTGATTTGATCGAGTGTCTTTCCCTGCTTGATCAGGTCCGCAATCACATCGCGGACGACCACCACCATATCGCGATAATCCACCACGTCCAGCTGCAGGCAGAGCCGTCCGTGACCGGGAATCACGTAGGTCCCGACATCTTTGTAGATGAAAGGGATGGGCGTGATCGTCAGCTCAATCAGCCGGTTCAGGGCGTCGATCTCTCCCTGAACGCTCCCGCCGTTGGCAACATCGATCGCCGGAAACCGGGTTGTGTCCAGGATGTCCCCGGCAACCACGACGTCGGACTTGCGGAACAAAACAAGACTGTCGGCATCGCTATGCGCGGCGGGCGTGTAAAAAACCTCGATGCCCTCGTCGTTCATACGAAAGGCGTAGCGCGTTGTCAGGAACGCCTCCGTTGGCCAGGCTTCACCGGGATAAGACGGTTTCGCATTCCGGGCGCTCATCCTGCGCAGGACGCTTTCATGCGCAAGAATCGCCGCACCGGTGGCGCCGTTGAGCACGTTCAGTCCGGATTCGCGCAGCTTCTCGTTGCCGCCCACGAAATCCGCGCCCGCGTCGGCATTGATAATGTAGCGGATCTGCAAGTCGGTCAGTTTCTTGATGGCCGCCAGGACCTCGGCGGTTGCGGCCCCGCTGCCGGAGTTCACCAACACGACGCCATCGGAGCCGATCTGCACAGCGATATTTCCGCCGGCCCCGGCGATCATGTAAAAGTTCGGTCGAACCTGCACTACGTCCAGACCGCCACTACCTGGTTCGGCGGCCTGGCTGGAGACCGCGCTGCATACCATCAATCCAAAAGCGGCGGCCACGGTCCAGATTGTCACGTTGGTGAAACTTGGCCTCACGTTGTTATTGGTACGCATGTTGAGATTCTCCTCAAGTGAGCTTTGAACGATTCTACTCCAAGCCAAAACCTCATGTCCCGGCTTCGAGCTGCTGTCCCGTCATCCTTAACAACGCGCTTGATTCCCATTTCCCATTGATGTATAGTCCCTCGCTAGGGTCAAACGAGAGCACAGGGGGAGGGATTCATGCGTTTTCTACTAGTTTTCTGCAGTCTTTGCATTTTCACACTGATTACGTTCGCCCAGGGGGACCGGGGCAACATCACCGGAACGATTTCGGACCCTGCCGGCGCCGTAGTTGCCAACGCTTTAATTGAAGCCAGGCACGTGGAGACGGGGACTGTCTATCAGACTCAGAGTACGACCACGGGCAATTACACGATCTCGCAGTTGCCCGTCGGCACGTATGAGATTACGGCCACAGTACCCGGATTCAAGAAATACATCCGCGGCGGCCTGACGGTACAGGTGGCTGCAACCCTGCGCATCGATCTCCCCCTGGAGGTGGGTTCTGCATCCGAGTCGGTCACGGTTACAGAAGCCGCTACCTTACTCAAGACGGAGACTGGCGAGCTAAGCCATAACGTCACGACGGAGGCGGTGAACAATCTTCCCATTCTGGGGATCGGCTCGGCGGTAGCCGGCAGCTCCGCTATTCGGAATCCGCAGGCGGTCGCGTACCTGCTTCCTGGCGCCTACGTTCAGGAAAACTCGAACCTGCGGGTCAATGGTGCGCCCGGCAATACGGCTTCGTACCGTCTGGAGGGGCAGGACGCAAGTAATGGACAGGTCCCGGCTACGCAGGCACAAGTGCAGCCTAGCGTCGACGCAATTCAGGAAGTTACCGTTCAGACCAGCAACTTCTCTGCCGAGTATGGGCAAGTCGGCGGTGGATTCTTCAACTACACCATGAAGTCGGGCACCAACCAGTTTCACGGAAGCGTTTACGATTACGCGGTGAACGAAGTGTTCAACTCCAACACCCCTTGGGTGAACGCCAAGCCGGTTGCACGCCGGCACGACTACGGCGTGACCATCGGCGGGCCCGTGGATATTCCCAAACTATATGACGGTCACAACAAGACCTTCTTCTTCTTCAATTGGGAACAGTATCGGGAGACACAGCAGATCAACAACCTGCGCATCACAGTTCCGACCCTGGCTTATCGGGCTGGCAATTTCTCCACGGCGTTGACCGGGCGGACCTTGGGCACCGACCCGCTGGGCCGTCCGATTCCGGAGGGCGCGATTTACGACCCGGCAAGCACTCGCGCCGCCCCCGACGGCCGCATCATCCGCGATCAATTCCTTAACAATACGATTCAGGCAACTCAATTCGATCAGGTGGCCCTGAAGATCCAAAACATGATCCCGAATCCTAACTTGGGGGGCTTGATCAACAATGCGGTGTTTACGTTCCCCAGTACGCGGCACACTTCGATTCCGGCATTCAAACTGGATCATTCGTTGGGCTCCAAGTCGAAACTTTCCTACTATTGGTCGGAGACCATAACGGCCAGTCAATACTCTCCTCAACTGGGCGGTGCAGACGGATTGCCCGATCCGGTGTCGGCTGAAATCGGAACGTTTATCACCGGGCGCGTACAGCGCGCTAACTTCGACCATACGCTTACGCCGACCCTCCTGCTACATCTCGGCATCGGTTATCAGACCGACTATTTCACCGACGATCCACTGGTGACCGATTTCAACCCTCTCCAGACTCTGGGTCTCAAAGGAGTGCCGACGGACCGTCTGTTTCCTTTCCTCACGGGATTGTGTCCCGGCGGTACCAGCAACGGCACCGTAGTCTCGACGTGCAGTGGTCAGGGCGGCATGAAGACCATGGGTCCAACCACGAACCGCCACCCGCTCCTCTATGAAAAGCCCACCGCCAATACCAGCGTCACATGGGTGCGGGGCAATCACACCTACAAAGCCGGCGGCGAGTTGCGCATCGAAAGCAACCAGTCCACTCTGTACCGGTACACGGGCGGCCGGTTCGATTTCAGTCCTAATGAAACGGCGCTGCCCTACAATCAATCCGCCAGTATCGGCGGCGGAACCGTGGGCTTTTCCTACGCCAGCTTTCTTTTGGGTCAAGTAGACGCGGTGACCGTCGCCCCCCCTAACAACATGAAGATGGGGAAACACATGGTGGGCGTGTTTGTCCAGGACACCTGGAAGGTGACACGCAAGCTGAGTCTGGATTATGGCCTCCGCTACGATTACCAAACGTATCTCAAGGAGCAGTACGGTAGATTCGCGCAGTTCGCGCCGTCCATTCCCAACCCGTCGGCGGGCGGGATGCCGGGCGCAGTGCAGTTTGAGGGCTACGGACCCGGCCGGTGCAATTGCAACTTTGGAAAAAATTATCCCTATGCCATCGGACCGCGGCTCGGGGTCGCTTATCAGGTCAACCCCAAGACGGTGCTGCGCGGAGGGTGGGGCATCGTGTATGCGACCACCGGCGACTCCAACGGGTCCACGGCGGGGGGCCTATCCATCCCCGCGCCCGTCAACTCACCATCCTTCGGTCAGGCAGCCATGACCCTGGCCGGCGGCGTCCCGTTCGCGCCCCTTCCTTTCCCGAACTACGACGTAGGCCAATACCCACAGGCGGGTTTCGCCACGACTCAGGCTCCGCTGACCTGGTACGACCAGAACGCCGGCCGCCCGGCCAGGCAGATGCAATGGAGCTTCGGAGTACAGCGCGAAATTACTCGGGATCTGGCGGTTGAGGTCAACTATGTGGCCAATCGCGGGGTGTGGTGGAACGCGCCCGGACTGATCGACGTCAATGCGCTTAGCCTCCAGCAGATCACCGCTGCCGGCCTCAACCTGAATAATCCTGCGGACCTGACATTGCTCACCTCCCGGCTGAATTCGGCCACCGCGGCATCGCGGGGGTTCAACCAGCCTCCGTTCGCAGGCTTCCCGCTGACGGCGACTGTGGCTCAGTCGTTGCGTCCTTTCCCGCAGTTCAGCAGTATCACGCCTCTATGGGCGCCGGACGGTAACACCTGGTACGACTCGCTGCAGGCCAAGGCGACACAGCGGTTCTCCCACGGTCTTCAATTCACAGCCTTGTTCACGTGGGCCAAGCAATTGAGCACGGCGGCGCCGAGTAACGTCACCATTCCGGGTACGGGCGGACAGGCTGTAAACGACGTGTTCAACCGGTCCCAGAATAAGTATCTGTCGCCGTTTGACCAGCCTGTGGCTCTTACGATCGCGGGAGGCTACACGATACCTGCGCTCCACGGCAACAAGATTCTATCCTGGGTGGTGCGGGACTGGCAGATTAATACCCTACTCGCATACGGCAGCGGGCTGCCGATTCTGGCGCCTCAAGCGCAGAACAACCTCAATACGGTGCTGCTTCGCAACAACACCGGCAGCAACACCAGTTATGCGAACCGCGTTCCGGGTCAGCCGCTCTTCACGCAGGATCTCAACTGCCATTGCTTCGATCCGACTAAAGTGTTCGTGCTGAACAAGGACGCCTGGTCGCAGCCCGCAGCGGGCCAGTGGGGCTCCGGAGCCGCTTACTATACCGATTATCGCTTCCAGCGGCGTCCCAACGAAAATCTGTCTTTGGGCCGCCTGTTCCACATCAAGGAACGGGCCACACTAAGCGTCCGTGCGGAGTTCACGAACGTCTTCAATCGCGCAGAGATGCCGAATCCGACCTCGACCAATGCAGCCGCGACACAGGTCGTGAACACCACGACAGGAGTGCCGACGGCGGGCTTTGGGTACATCGCCACAGGAAGCATCGGGGCGACGAATGGCCAGCAACTGCCGACCTCGCGGCAAGGATCGGTGGTGGCGCGTTTCACATTTTAGAATCGATCCCCAGGCATGGCCTCATCGCGGGTATAATCCTGAACCAGGATGAAACAACGCGCTTTCGGTTGGATCGCGGCATTGGCAACGACAGGCGGGATCTGGCTTGGTACACAAATGCCTGGCGCGGCCCAGGCTCCAGCGGGTGGTGAACTTCCGTCAAAGGCCGGAAACGCCAACTCGTTCGCCAATCTAAATCCCTTGCCCGCAGCGCCTCCGGGACCAACGCCCCGGCTGGCGGATGGACGGGTAGACTTTGCGGGAGTTTGGCGTCCGGGTGACGTTTTCCTGATCGAAGACATTTCGCTAGGACTGAAAAAGGGGGAGACGCTCCCATTGAATCCGGCGGGTGAGAAGAGCCTGAAGGCTCGGTTGTCCAAAGACGACCCGGAAGCGAACTGCCTTCCCACGGGAGTGCCGCGTCTGGCCCCTTATCCGTGGAGGATCGTCGAAACAGCTACCCACATGTTCTTCTTGTTTGAAGGAAACATCCACAGCTACCGGCAGATATTCATGGACGGCCGCAAACATCCTATGGATCTAGATCCGACATGGTATGGGCACTCAGTCGGCCGCAGAGAAGGCGATGCCCTGGTCGTGGACACCATTGGATTCAACGACAGGTCCTGGTTCGATTTCCTTGGCCATCCGCACACCGAACAGCTCCATACAGTGGAGCGGTATCGCCGGACGACATTCGGGACGCTGGTAGAAGAGGTGACGATCGACGATCCTGGCGCTTACACCCGGCCCTTTAAGATCACCGGCGTTCACATTCTGTTGCCCAAAGACGAGCTGATGGAATACATCTGTAATGAAAACGAGAAGGACAGGAGGCACCTGAGCGGAGCGGCGAGGCGTCCGTGAACCCAAAACGCATGACTCGCCGCACGCTCCTCGCTGCCTCTGGCGGTGCTATTGTGGCCGGAATGCAGTCGCGCGCCCAGTCCTCGAAACGCATCGAAACTCCTACACTCAATATCGGCTACGAGGAGAGCGGCCGAGGATTTCCAGTTATTCTGCTGCACGGGTTTCCGGACGATGCGCATGCCTGGGAGGACGTCGCTCCCCCGCTAGTCAAAGCCGGATATCGAGTGCTGGCTCCCTATTTGCGCGGTTACGGGCCGACCAGCTTCCGCGATCCGAACGCTCCGCGCATGGCGGAGCAGGCGGCGATAGGGCAGGACGTGATCGATTTCGCGGAGGCGCTGGGACTCGATCGCTTTGCGCTTTCGGGTTACGACTGGGGCGGGAGAGCAGCGTGCATCGCCGCGGTGCTGCATCCGGATCGAGTACGAGCGGCGGTGCTGATTAGCGGTTATTTGATCCAGAACACGGTTGATCCGGCGCCGCCGGGTTCGCCGGAAACAGAAAAGAACTTGTGGTATCAGTACTACTTCAACACCGAACGTGGGCGCGCGGGCCTGTCCGCGAATCGCCGGGCCATTTGCAGGTTCTTATGGCAAACCTGGTCGCCCACGTGGCACTTCACCGCGGAAACCTTCGACCGGACAGCTGGATCTTTTGACAATCCGGACTTTGTGGATTGCGTGATTCACTCCTATCGCCACCGCATCGGCAACGCTCCCGGAGATCCGCGATTCAGGGAGCTGGAGGAGCGACTCGCGAAGCGTCCCAAAATCGAAGTGCCCACCATTATTCTGCGCGGTGCGGACGACACGCTGGGCGGACGGGAGCCTGCCGAATCGGCTGACAAAGCGGCATTCCCTAACCTGATTACACGGCGGATGATCGAGGGTGGCGGGCACTTCTTGCCCCGCGAAAAGCCGCAGGCGGTATCTGCCGCGCTGCTCGAAGTGCTGGCAGCATCCGCATAAGCGCCGCACTATAATGGGCGCATGCGGCTGTCCAAACGTCTCCTGTTCTTTGCTCTCGCGTGCCTATCCGCGGTCGCAGCCGATCTGGCGCCCAGCGGCACACTGCGAGCGACCTTTCTTGCTGGCAATCCGGTGCAGGCGACCATCGACAGCCGCACGGGTGCGATCAGCGGCCCTGCTGCCGACATCGTCAAAGAGCTAGCGCGGCGCGCGGGAGTACCCTATACGATCACTCCCTCCAACGGGGCGAAAGAACTGATCGAACGGCTAAACACACACGCGGCCGATATCGGCTTTCTCGCTTGGGAGGCGGATCGTGCGCGGCTGGTGGATTTTTCGGGACCGTATCTGCTGATGGGGACCACTTACCTGGTTCCCGCGGCATCTTCGATCAGAACTGCCGCCGATGCCGATCGCCCGGGAGTGAAGATTGGAGCCGTTGACGGCAATTCCCCCACGATCTATTTGCAGCAGCACTTGAAGAACGCCAAGGTCATCTTGTGGACTGCCGCACCGCCCTTCGAAGAGATGCTGAAGATGTTCGCGAGCGGGCAGGTGGATGCCTATGCAGGCAATCGTGCGCGCCTGATGGAAGCCGCTGGCCGGTACCCCGGCTTGCGAGTCGCTCAGGATAATTTCACCTTACTAGAACAGAACATTGTGGTCCAGAAGGGCGATGCCACGAAGCTACGAATCGTGAATGATTTTCTGGACGAGGCGCGTGCCTCGGCATTTCTCAGGGATTCGCTCATCCAAGCCAAACTCGCGGGCGTCGAAGCGCCGCCTGCCAAGACCCGAGACCCTGAAGGCGCCCGATAAGGGCAAAAAGGTGACTTGCTAAGAACGCAGGTTAAACGGATCCGTGAAGGAGGACGGCGGTGAATAAGCTTTATGTTTGGTGGCCCCACAGAGACAGAAACGCAGGCCTTTTTCCGCACATCGACATTGGACACGCGTCCCTCGATATCAGCTTCAACCAAGGTTTGGGAAGGGCCGAATATGTGAGTTGGTGGCCCGCGCCGGGGAGTACCGGATATAACCCGGCGGGAAGTGGGTGGGCCCAGCCCACCTTTATGGATGATTGCGTATCGGAGGGCACTCAAAGCGCTCCTGAACCGCCATATCGGACGGTCCTTTTCGGTGGTCTGGACGAGGACAAGATGCGCGCACGATGGCAAGCAATCAAAAGAACGGGCAATTATCAGATGTACTTCAACAACTGCGCTGCGACGGTGGCTGACGTCCTTCGTGTGGGGGGAGCCGATTTGGCTGCCGAAGTCCGCTACCGCATGGCCCAGGTGATCGTGTGGACCCCGTGGGATCTTCTCGAGGTTGTCCAGCTTATCGTAGGGCATTCATCGAAAATCGAGCGGCTAAGAGCCCAGGGCTGGAAGAGGGAGGACGAACTTGGCGAGCAACTAATGCACATGCCACACTGACGCGGAGATCTATTTGGCTGCTGGCTCCCGGTCCGAGACGATGACAATCTGCATGTCCTTGGCCAGGCCAATAATTCTCTGCACGGGATCGCGAGACAAGGCGGGAAGGGCGGACCATCCTCGGGGTCTTGTAACAAAGATTTGGGTGACTTGATTACGGCGTGCGAAATCAACCACCGCCGAAGCAACGTCCTCACCTTCCAGGATTCTGGTTTCGATGTGCAGATTCCGCGCGAAATTCAGATGTCGATCGACCGCCTCTCGATCGGCTTCCGGCAAGCCGCTCAGATCGCCCGAGGGTTGCACCGTGATGGCGAAGCATTCCGCCCCCAGGAAGTCACCCACTCGTTTGGCGCGCCGTATCGCCATGGCGGTCTTGGGGTTGGGGGTGACCAGAACCAGAATCTTGTGATGTTTCCTCAGGTGAACGGTGACGTCCCCGTCGGAAGCGGTCTGAGTTTGGCCATTCGAGATCCGGTGCTCCACTTCGTGCGCAGCCTGGCGCAGTGCAAGTTCTCGCAGCGCAACCAGAGTCGACTCCCGAAAGAACTTCTGCAGGGCTTGTTCCGCTTTCGCACGCTCATAGACAACACCCCGCTGCAAGCGATGCAGCAAGGCACGAGGCGTGAGATCCACCATCACCACTTCGTTGGCCTGCTGGACCACCCAGTCCGGCACCGTCTCACGCACGCGAACGCCGCTGATATTCCACACCTGATCGTTGAGGCTTTCCAGGTGCTGGATGTTCATCGTAGTCAGAACATCGATACCCGCGTCCAATAAAACTTGGACGTCTTCCCATCGCTTGTCTCGGGAAGAGCCGGGAACGTTAGTGTGGGGAAATTCATCGACAACACATGCCTGAGGGTGCCGGGCAAGTATCGAATCGGTGTCCATCTCTTCGAAGGCCGCTCCGCGATAATCGATCTTCTTCCGCGGTATGGTTTCCAGTCCTGCGGATTTTGCGATCGTATCCTGGCGCCCGTGCGGCTCAAAGTACCCGACCACGGTATCCACTCCCGCGGACTTCAGCTCGTGGGCCTCTTCGAGCATCTTGTAAGTCTTCCCGACGCCGGCCGCATAGCCCATGAAAATCTTGAGTTTCCCGCGCTGTTCGGCCATTTGTTATCGGGGAAATACGCGCACGTCCATGCCGCGCGAATCCCGGATCAGCTTGCCGATCGGACTGCCCCACAAACGCGAAAGTCCAGTGCGCTGACTATGTCCCACGAACAGCTGAGTGATTCCGCGGGATCTGGCAAACTCCAGAAGGGCGTCCGCCGGATCGTCACCTTCGAGGATCTCGATGTGGGCGCCTGCCGCGTTGGCAATCGCCAGTCTCGCGTCCAAAGCAGCCTGATCGTCGGGGGAAATGTTGGGCTGGTTGACATAGGCTACAGTGAGTTCACCGTGGAACCTCTGCGTCATGATCTGAGCCATCTCCATCATCTCCTGCATGTTCGCCCGCGGCGTGATGCATACCAGGATTCGCTCGTTCGCTCCGAATTGCTGTTTGAGTCCGTGGCATTCCAGGTATTCATTGAGTTGATGATCCACCACGTCTGCTGCCAACACCAGCGCGAGTTCCCGCAGTCTTGACAGGCGCCGGTCGCGCTCTTGAGCCTTTTCTTGTTCTTCGGCAGACCGTTCCGTCGGTTCTTCTGGAGGGGCGTCCACGATTTCGATTTCGTCGGCGCTCTCGATGAAGGAAACCGGGACCGTTTCAGTCACGTGTTTGCCGGTAATCGCTTCGACGTCCTTCTGCAATTCTGCGACGTACTGAACGTTGACGGACGCGATCACTTTAATTCCAGCATTCAAAAGGTCCTGGACATCCTGCCAACGCGTGGGATTTCGAAGACCGGGAGGGTTGTTGTATGCCAGCCCGTCAATGAAACACACAACGGGATGGCGGCGAATCAGCGCCTCAAGGTCGATCGCTGTGCCGTCGCCGACCTGCTTCAGGGGGATCACTTCCAGATTCTTCAGAAGGGCCTCAACCTCGGGTGGGACTCGCGGCTGTATCGCACCCACGACGACATCCTGCCCCCGCTCGCGGCGTCGCCGGGCTTCGTCGAGCATGCGGAACGACTTTCCGACGCCGGAAGCATAACCCAGGAAGATCTTGAGGTGACCTTTCTTAGACGCAGCTTCTTCCGCCTGGCACTCGCGCAGAAGTTCTTCGGGAGTTTTTCGGCCGATCTCGCGCGTCACGACACCTATTGTTTCACGGCAAAACGCTGGTCAAGAGCAAGGTTTAGCCGAAGCACGTTCACGCGCGGCTCCCCGAGTAACCCGAGATCCGGGCCTTCTGTAAACTGCCCAACCAGCTGATCGATTTGATCCGGCGATGCACCGCGATTCTTCGCCACTCGAGCAACTTGCGCCTTCGCCGAATCGGGACTGATGTGTGGATCGAGACCGCTGGCGGAAGCTGTCACTGCATCCGCCGGGATCGGCGCTTTCGGGGTGAACACCAACGGTGCCTTGTCGTCGTTGAAAGCCTTGATCAGTTTCACATCGTCCAGGTCGCCCTTGGCGTCTTTGAACTGATCCAGTGAAACCGACGATTCGTAGGGAATCTCGTTGTCGACGCAGTAGTGCACGATGCGCAGGCTAATGCCATCGAAATCCACCACTTCGTTCTTCTTGTCGTCCATTTTCGTCGTCCCGTGGATCAGCTTCGCGCTGGTCGGCCCCAGGTTCGAGCCGCTGCTGGCGGTCGCATCGTACCCTCCGCCGGCGGATGATGGCCGCGGATGGAAATATTCGGGCTTGCTGAAGCTCTGGCCGATGAGCTCCGAGCCGATCACCTTATCGCCGGCGCTGTCTCTGGATGTGATCAGGCTCCCGTTCGCCTGCTTCGGAAAGACGGCCTGGGAGATGCCGGTCATCAGCAGCGGATAGCCTACCCCCAGTACGACCGTCATGAAGATCTTGATTCGAAGTCCTGGTAAGATTTGTTCCCACATAATATTTCTCCGTTATGCCAGACGAAGAGCCACCAGCAATTGATCGATGAGCCAGATACCCGGGAAAGGCGCGATGATTCCCCCAACGCCGTAGATCAGCAGGTTGCGCCGCAGCAGGCTGGCCGCGTCGACAGGACGGTATTTCACGCCCCGCAAGGCCAGCGGCACCAGCGCGATGATGATCAGCGCGTTAAAGATGACCGCTGCGAGTACCGCACTCTGTGGCGTGTGCAGCTTCATGATGTTCAGCGTGCCCAGCACCGGATACATGGTCATGAACATCGCCGGGATGATGGCGAAGTATTTCGCTACATCATTCGCGATAGAGAACGTGGTCAGCGCGCCCCGGGTAATCAGCAGCTGCTTGCCGATCGCGACCACCTCAATAAGCTTGGTCGGATTGCTATCGAGGTCCACCATGTTGCCGGCTTCTTTAGCGGCAGTCGTACCGGTGTTCATGGCCAGCCCGACGTCGGCTTGCGCTAGCGCCGGCGCGTCGTTAGTGCCGTCTCCCGTCATTGCCACGAGCCGGCCGGCGGCCTGTTCTTTCTTGATGTACTCGAGCTTATCTTTGGGCGTCGCCTGTGCCAGGAAATCGTCTACGCCGGCTTCCGCCGCGATGGCAGCTGCCGTGAGCGGGTTATCGCCAGTGATCATAATGCTGCGAATGCCCATCTGGCGAAGCTGCGCGATCCGCTCCTTCATTCCACCCTTGACGATGTCTTTCAGGTGGATCACGCCCAGCAGTCGCTTGCCATCGCACACCGCCAGCGGCGTTCCGCCATTGCGCGAAATACGGTCGCTCATGTCCTTGAAGTCGCCGGGCACACTGCCGCCGCGCTCGATTACAAACTTGATGATGGCGTCGGTTGCGCCTTTGCGGAGCTGGCGCCCCTCGAAGTCGACCCCACTCATCCGCGTATAAGCGGAGAAGGGGATGAACGTCGCTTCGTGTTCCGGAATGTGCCGGCCGCGAAGGCCATACTTCTCTTTGGCCAGAATCACGACCGACCGGCCTTCGGGCGTCTCGTCAGCCAGGCTGGACAATTGCGCGGCATCGGCCAGCTCCTCGGCCTTAATTCCGTTGGTCGCCAGAAATTCCACTGCCTGGCGATTCCCCAAAGTAATCGTACCGGTCTTATCGAGCAGCAACGAGTTCACATCGCCGGCAGCTTCCACCGCCTTGCCGCTCATAGCCAGCACGTTGTGCTGCATGACGCGGTCCATACCTGCGATGCCGATGGCGGAGAGCAACCCACCAATGGTCGTCGGGATCAGGCAGACTAGCAACGATACTAAGACCGCGACGGTTGGAATCGATCCCGCGCCTGCCTGCGCGACACTGAACACCGAATAGGGCTGCAAGGTGATCACCGCGAGCAAGAAGATCAGCGTCAGACCCGAGATCAGGATGTTCAGAGCGATCTCGTTCGGCGTCTTCTGGCGCTGCGCGCCCTCTACCAGGGCGATCATGCGGTCGAGGAACGTCTCGCCAGGGTTGGACGTGATCTTAATCTTGATCTGATCGGACAGCACACGGGTGCCGCCCGTAACCGCGCTGCGATCGCCGCCCGATTCGCGGATGACCGGCGCACTCTCTCCGGTGATCACCGATTCGTCCACGGTTGCTACGCCCTCGATCACCTCTCCATCTCCGGGAATGATGTCGCGGGCGTCACAAATCACGATGTCGCCTATTCGCAGCAGCGCGCCGGATACCTCCTCCACTTTTCCGCTGGATGACAAGCGTTTCGCCGTGACGTCCGTCTTGGTTTTGCGCAGCGCGTCTGCCTGGGCCTTGCCGCGGGCCTCCGCCATAGCCTCGGCGAAGTTCGCAAATAGAACCGTGAACCAGAGCCACAAGGAAATCTGGACTTGGAAGCTGATGTTCCCTCCCGTAAGTGTCCCGCCGGTGAACAGATCGCGGACCAAAAAGATGGTTGTCATCGCAGCGCCCGCCTCAACGACGAACATCACCGGATTCTTCAGCAAGGTGACCGGGTTCAGTTTGGCGAAGGATGCCGCCGTGGCCCGCTTGACGATCTCCGGGTCAAACAGCGGGCGCGATCGCACCAGCTTCTTGGGCAGAAGTGACGTCGGATCGTCCGGCGGGATCTGCAAGGTTTCTTTCGATTCAGTAGTCACAGTAGGCATGGTTGAAGCACCTAGAACAATTTCCCAGCGTTCATCGAATAGTGCTCGACGATCGGGCCCAGCGAAAGCGCCGGGAAGAAGGTGAGCGCGCCAACAATGATCACGGTTCCGACCAGCAGTCCCACAAACAGGGGTCCGTGAGTCGGAAATGTTCCCGCCGTGGACGGGATCTTCTTCTTGGCGGCAAGACTTCCGGCCGCGGCAAGCAAGGGGATCAGGAACAGGAATCGGCCGATCCACATCGCCAGGCCGATCGTGAGGTCGTACCAGGGCGTGTTCACGGTGATTCCGGCAAACGCGCTGCCGTTGTTGCCGGTGCCGCTCACATAGGCGTAGAGAATCTCGCTCAGGCCATGCGGACCGCTGTTGTTCAGGTTGGCGCTCGCGGCGCCTTGAGGATTCCAGTAGCCGTGCGCCGGAAAGGTAAGCACTGAACTGAGAGCGCTGAAGACCAGAATGCTGAAGGCCGTGGCGATGACCGCTAGCATGGCCATCTTGACTTCCTTCTTTTCGATCTTCTTGCCGATGTATTCCGGCGTCCGGCCCACCATCAGGCCAGCGATGAACACCGCCAGAATGCAGTAGAGCAAAATCCCGTAAAGGCCCGCCCCCACGCCGCCGAATATTACTTCGCCGGTCATGATGTTGAACATCGGTACCAAGCCGCCCATGGGCGTGAAACTGTCATTCATCGCGTTCACTGCGCCGCAGCTGGCGTCCGTCGTCACCGTGGCAAACAGCGCGGAATTGGCGATCCCGAAGCGGGTTTCCTTGCCTTCCATATTGCCCCCGGACTGGCCCGATGTCGCGGCGTTTTGGATGCCGAGGTTACTCAGAATAGGATTGCCGGCCTGCTCGAAGTGGTAGCAAACGAATACGCCGATCAGGAACATGGCCGAGAAAGCCGCGAATATGGCCCACCCCTGCCGCGTGTCTCCGACCATCTTGCCGAAAGTGTAGGTCAGGGCCCCAGGGATCAAGAAAATGAGGAACATCGCCAGCAGGTTGCTGAGCGGAGTCGGATTTTCGAACGGATGCGCGGAGTTGGCGTTGAAAAAGCCGCCTCCGTTGGTCCCCAATTGCTTGATGGCTTCCTGCGAGGCTACCGGTCCTTGGGCGATGATCTGCTTCGCGCCTTCGACTGTGGTTACCTCCGTGTAGGGCTTGAAGTTTTGCACGACGCCCTGCGAAACATACAACAGCGCAACGACAATCGAAATCGGCAGCAACACATACACCGTCGCTCTCGTGACGTCTACCCAGAAGTTGCCGATGGTTTTCTTTTCCTGCCGGGAGAAGCCGCGGATGAGGGCGACCGCAATGGCCATGCCCGCTGCCGCCGAAGCAAAGTTCTGCACCGTAAGAGCCGCCATCTGGACGAAATAGCTGATGGTCGATTCGCCTGCGTACGCCTGCCAATTGGTGTTCGTCACGAAGCTGGTCGCGGTATTGAACGCCAGGTCCGGAGGAACAGTGCTTCCATTGAAGTGCTGCGGATTCAACGGCAGGAATCCTTGTGCGCGTTGCAACAGGTAGGTCAGCAGGAAGCCGAAGAGGCTGAAACTCAGCAGTGCGGCGGTATACTGCGTCCAGCGTTGCTCCACTTCCTCCTTCACGCCGATCAGCTTGTAGGTAAGTACTTCGAGCCATCGGAGAATCGGATGCAGGAAGGTGCGCTGTCCTTCGAACACGCTGGCCATAAACGCACCCAAGGGTTTCGTACACACAAGAATCAGTCCGAAGAAGATCGCGATTTGTAGAACTCCGATGCTAGTCATAAACTCCCTTTCGAACTAGAACTTCTCCGGACGAAGCAGCGCGTAGATCAGGTAAACGAACAACCCCAGCGACGCGATTCCAGCAATGATGTAG
>DASYSG010000061.1:0-32618 GCA_036003585.1 Bryobacteraceae bacterium
TGCCGGCCTGCTTGGCGGTGCACGGGTCGCACTGCGAGTCGTAACCGATCTCCTGGCTGTCGGTATAAGGAATCACGGTCAACTGGAAACCCACTGAACCGCAGGTGGGCTCCGAGTTTGCCGCCCGTTGCTGATCCGCCATCTGGGCCTGGAGTCGCTGGCTCGCGCTGGCATTCAGTGGCAGCTTGGAAACCGCCGACGTTGTCACGGGTTGACTGCAATCCGGCGTCTGTGACCCAAACGCCGCGATCATGGGGATCGTCACGCTCGCTCCGTTGTGCTGCACTGCTTGCGTGCGCTTGACGGCGGAGAAGTTGTCGCCGCCCAAGTCGGCCTCCCAGAACGGCAGCAGATTCCCGCGCCGCGCCCCGCGCCATTGTCCCTTCGCGTCGGGAAACGCGAACCCCAGCGTGCCTGCGGCGAGCCTACCCGTGCCCTTAATCAGGAAATCGCAATCCGAGGGACCAATGTGCTTGCTCATGACATTGCCCTGGATCGCCATGTAGGCGTCGACCGCGACTTTACCGGCGTTACAGACTTGAAAATAGGACTCGCCTTGTCCGAACAGCGGCGCGGAGCCCAGCAGGAACAGGGCTGGGAACCAGGGACGAAGCACGTGCATGAGAGTCTCCTCCAGTCTCGGAATTGACTCTCATTCTACAGCAGGGATTTATCAAGATGTCAGCGGTACAAACGGCCTCAGACGCGGTCCTTACCGGGCTGACAGGGTTGGATAACTCAGATCTCCTTCAGCCTGTTTCGCGTGGCAAGTAGCCGTTCGCCGCGCGCATGTGTTCCTCGTGTCTTGTCTCCGAGAATTCGGAAGGTATTGAAAGGATTGGCGGGGACGACGGGGCTCGAACCCGCGACCTCCGACGTGACAGGCCGGCGTTCTAACCAACTGAACTACGTCCCCGCTATTTGTGCCGCCGCGGATTCGCGGCGTACGCCAGGTCGGCGATTTCCAGCATAACACATGCTTCCCGTTCTGCCCGCCCGCATGAGATTTCGGTTCTGATATCCTTGTATTGGATGTTGTTCCTGCCTCCGCGCCCGCGGATGTCTGCTCGCCTGGACCTGCCTAAGTACCGCCTCGAATGAAGTCCTTCTAATAATGAAGTCTATTGTTCAGATCAGCCGCGGCATTGAGTCCCTGTTCGGGACCCGAGACGAAAATATCCGCCTGATCGAAAGCAGCTTGAACGTCCGCACGCGCCTGCTGAACGATTCCATCGAGCTCGAAGGCGATGAGGCCAGCGTGGCTCGGGCCGCGCAGATCCTGAACGACTACGTCGCATTGATCCGCGAAGGGCACACCTTCAACAATGGCGATCTCAACAGCTGTTTGCGCGTGGTGACCGCCGACGCTGACACGTCCCTGCGCAATCTGGTGGAAAGCGGAAAGCAGCGCACCTTCGGCAAGAAAGTCATCACGCCGAAGAGCATGACGCAGCGGCGCTACATCGACGCTCTTGAGCGCTACGATCTGGTATTCGGCATCGGTCCCGCCGGCACCGGCAAAACCTATCTGGCGGTGGCCATGGCGGTGTCGGCGCTGCTCTCGAAACGCGTCAGCCGCATTATTCTCACCCGGCCGGCCGTCGAAGCGGGCGAGCGCCTGGGTTTCCTTCCCGGGACGTTCCAGGAAAAAGTAGATCCGTATCTGCGCCCCTTGTATGACGCTCTGTTCGACATGCTGGAGGTGGAAAAGGTCGAAAAACTTCTGGAGCGCAACGTCATCGAAGTGGCGCCCATCGCCTTCATGCGCGGGCGCACGCTCAATGACAGCTTCATCATCATGGATGAAGCCCAGAACACCACACCTGAGCAGATGAAGATGATCCTGACTCGCCAGGGCTTCAATTCGAAGATGGTGGTGACCGGCGATATCACCCAAATCGATCTGGCCATGGGACAGCGCAGCGGACTGGTGGAAGTCGCCGATATTCTGCGCGGCGTGGAGGGCATCCAGTTCGTGCAGTTCGATGAACGCGACGTGGTGCGCCACAGCCTGGTGCAGAAGATCGTGAAAGCCTACGAGCGGTATAACGAAGCGATCGGCGCGAATCGCCAGCTATCTTTGCGGCTCGCGGAGCCGGGCGCCGAAGCTGCTCCAACGAACCCGGTCGCTTAAAGACCGCCCCATGTCCGATCATTCCACGTCCCTACTGTTTCGGCACCCATCGTCCAAGGTGCAACGAACGGAGCTGCGCCGGTTTTTAAAAGATCTGGCGCAGGAGATTCTGCCCGGGAAGGGCGTGGTGTGTTTGATTACGTCGGATGCGGAAATGCAGGAACTGAATCGGAAGTTCCGGGGCAAGATCTACCCCACCGATGTGCTGTCATTTCCTCCTGAAGACATTGCGATCTCTTTCGACCGCGCCGCGGCACAAGCCGCCGAATTGGGCCATACGGTCGGGGATGAATTGCGCATCCTGATCCTGCATGGACTGCTGCACCTGTCTGGAATGGATCACGATACTGATAAAGGCGCGATGGCACGCGCCGAAATTCGTTGGCGCAGACGGCTAAGCCTGCCTTCCGGACTCATCGAACGGGCTAAGGCAAGCGGGGTCAAGGCAAGCGTATGACGCTGCTACTAACACTGGCAGCCGCGGCCGTCGCGCTAGTGGTCACGCTGGTCACCTGCATCCAGCTGTTGTATCTGGAGAGTCTGCGAATCCGTACGCGTGAGCTGCCGGCGTTGATATTCTTCCGGGAAGAACTCGAGCCTCGGATCGGGCTCGAAACCGAACGCGGCGCGCTGACCTTTTCCCTGGTCAAACATGTCGGACTGGGCATTCTGGGCTGCCTGATCCTTGCCATCACCATCGATAACTCCCCTTTGTGGGAAGCGCTGGCGGGGGCCTTTCTCCTGACAGGTCTTGCCACCGTGCTGGGTGCGCACCTGATTCCCCAGATCGTATATCGCAAGACCGACGGCCAGGGGCTGGCGGCACTGGTGCCCGTGTTTCGCGTCCTGGCCCTGGTGACGCGCCCGCTCACGTGGAGCGTGGAATTCCTGCAATCGTTGTTCGAACTCGGCCGGCCCGCGCCGGGTGAAGAGACGGCCGCCGAAGAGCACATTGAGGCGCTGATCAGCGCCGGCGAAGAAGAAGGGATTATCGAGGAAGGCGACCGCGAGCTGATCCAATCCGTGGTGGCCTTCGGCGACAAGACCGTGCGCGAAGTGCTGACGCCGCGCCCGCGCATCGTCGCCATCAGTCAGGATGCGACGCTCGACCAATTGCGCGAGCTGGTGATCCAACAGCAGTACTCCCGCATCCCCGCCTTCGACGGCGATATCGATTCCATCACCGGATTTGTGCACGTCCGCGACATGTTCGAGCTGGACGAAGACGAGCGTGCCAAGCGCAAGGTGCGCGACATTCTGCGGCCGATTCGCATGGTCCCGGAAACCAAGCCGGTGAACGATCTATTGAAGGAAATGCAGGAAGAAGGCGTACACATGGTGGTTGTAGTGGATGAGTACGGTTCCACCGCCGGCATCGTCACCCTGGAAGACATGGTGGAGGAGATTGTCGGCGAGATTCACGACGAGCACGAACCCGAGCGCGATTTTCATGAGGAGCCCGACGGCAGCTACGTCGTCTCCGGCAGCTTCGATCTGGGACGTCTCGAGGACCTGGTGGGATTTCGCCCGCCGGAAGGCACCGAATCCACCACTGTTGGCGGGCTGATCACCGAGTGGCTCGGACACGTCCCCACAGTGGGCGAGGAAGCCGAGCGAGACGGGATTCAGGTCAAGGTGCTGGCATCAAATAATTTGCGCGTAGATCAGGTAAGAGTCGCGAAAGCCGCTAAAAATGAAGCATAGGGCAGGGTTCGTTGCGATTCTGGGCCGGCCCAACGCGGGGAAGTCCACGCTGCTGAACGCCCTGTTGGGAACCAAGCTGGCGATCGTCGCGCCGCGGCCGCAAACCACGCGCACGGCCATCCAGGGCGTACTGAGGCTGCCGGGCGCGCAGATCGTGTTCGTGGATACGCCGGGGATTCACGAGTCATCCACGCTACTCAATAAGAGGATGATGGATCAGGTGCGGGCGTCGGCCGACGCGGACGTGGTGCTGTTGCTGGTGGACGCCACGGCCCGGTTCAGCGACGACGACGCCGGTGCGGTCGACCTGGTGAGGAAAACCGGAGCGCCGACCATCGCGGTGTTCAACAAGATCGACAAGCTGCGCGAGAAAGCCAAGCTGCTGGCGCTGATCGAGCGGTATCGCGAGATGCACGATTTCGCCGCGTACGTGCCCATTTCGGCGCTCAAGGGCGATGGGGTCGATGTTCTTCAGAAAGAGATCCTGGCACGGATGCCGGAAGGTCCGGCGCTCTATCCCAAGGATCATCTGACCGATCAGCCGGAACGTTTTCTGGCCGCGGAAATCATCCGCGAAAAGGTGCTGCACCTGACGCGGCAGGAAGTGCCGCACGCCGTGGCCGTGATGATCGAAAACTGGGAGGACACGGGCGGGCTGGTGCGCATCGCGGCGACGATTTATATCGAACGTCCGGGGCAGAAAGCTATCCTGATCGGCGCGGGCGGAGCGCTGCTCAAGAAGATCGGAACGCTGGCGCGGCGGGAGATCGAAACGCTGGTGGGCAAAAAGGTTTTTCTGCAAACCTTCGTGAAGGTCCGTCCGAACTGGCGCCAGGATCCGGAATTTCTGGCCGCGACGGATTGGCGCGGGATGGCCGGCACGTAAGGGTAGAATAAGAGCATGCTGCCGAGGCTCATAGCTGTGTTGCTGTTGGTGACTCTGGCGATGCCGCTGCTGGTCGCCCAGGAAAAGTCGGCGGTGTCCGACGATACCATCTCCGACAATGTCCGCCAGCGGCTGGCAAGCGATGCGGACGTTCGCGGCGCCGCGCTCGACGTGACCGTCAAAGAGGGCGTCGTCACCATCAAAGGCAGGGTCCACACGGAAAAGGGCCGCAAGAAGGCCACCGAGCTCACCAAAAAGGTGAAGGGCGTGGTCAACGTGGACAATCAGCTCAAGCTGTACAGCGATAAATAACGATATGTCGGGCGAGGCATGCCTCGCCCCTACGATTTTGTAGGGGTCGGGCATGCCCGACCCTTTTACGTTAATGCCTAAAATGCCGCACCCCGGTGAAGACCATCGCGAGCCCTAAGCGATCCGCGGCGGCGATAACGTCGTTATCGTTGACCGAGCCTCCGGGCTGGATCACGGCGGTAATTCCGTGCTTGGCCGCTTCTTCGACACCGTCGGGAAACGGGAAGAAAGCGTCCGAAGCCACGATCGAACCCTGAAGCGGCAGCACGGCCTTCATGGCGCCAACCTTGACGGAATCCACGCGGCTCATCTGACCCGCGCCGACACTAATCGTCTGGCCCGCGCCCGCATAAACGATCGCGTTCGACTTGACGTGTTTCGACACTTTCCAGCCGAACTCGAGCGCGGTCCACTCCTCTTCCGTGGGGACGCGACCGGTCACCACGCGCGTTTCCTCACGAGCCAGAATGTGCGCATCCGGGGTCTGGGCAAGGTAGCCGCCGCTGATGGATTTCACCACCAGCGTGGGCGGCTCGGCGATCACTCGTAACAGCCGAAGATTCTTCTTCGACGTAAGAATATTGAGCGCGTCACCTGAAAAATCCGGCGCGGCGATCGCTTCAACAAACGTCTTCGAGATTTCCCTGGCGGTTTCGGTATCGACGGCGCGATTGAATGCCAGAACGCCGCCGAAGGCCGAGACGGGATCGGCCTCGAATGCCCGGCGATAGCTTTCGACGAGCGTGGAACTCTCGGCGCAGCCGCAGGGATTGGTGTGCTTGATGATGGCCGATGCGGGCTGCTCGAATTCGAGTACCAACTGCCACGCGGCGTCGAGATCAACCAGATTGTTATAAGAGAGTTCCTTGCCGTGAAGCTGCTCCGCTCCTGCGATCCCGCCTTTGCCGGTCGCATACAGCGCGGCCGACTGGTGCGGATTCTCGCCATACCGAAGCGCCAGAGTGCGCGGCGCGCGGATGTCGAGCGTCGCCGGGAGTGCCTCGCCGGTGGCAGGAATTTCGGCCAGACGCGCGCTGACGGCGCGGTCGTAGGCGGCGGTGGTCGCAAACGCCTTCTTCGCGAGTTTCCAGTGAGTTTCCTCCGAAAGTGAACCCTTTCCTGCCGTGAGTTCGCCGATGATCGTTGCGTAATCGGCGATAGACGTGATCACAGCCACATCCTGCCAGTTCTTGGCAGCTGCCCGAATCATCGTCGGCCCGCCGATATCGATATTCTCGATCAGTTCCTCGAGCGGCGCGTCTTTCTTCGCGGCGATCTTCTCGAATTCGTACAGGCTGACGGCGACCAGATCGATGCGCGGGATACCGTGCTCGGCGATGGCTCGCATGTGCTCGGGCTTGGAGCGGACCGCGAGGATTCCGCCGGCGATGCTGGGATGAATGGTCTTGACGCGGCCGTCGAGCATCTCGGGAAACTGAGTAACTTCGGCGACCTCCCGCAGGGGGGCTATGCCCGCATCCTTCAGCACCCGGTACGTTCCGCCGGTGGAGAGAATCTCGACGCCCAGGCCGGTCAGCGCCCGGGCAAATTCGACGATCCCGGTCTTGTCGGTGACGCTGAGGAGAGCACGTTCAATACGCGTGTTACGGGGCATGGATCTTTCATTATGAGGTACCCTGGATCGTCTATGCGACTGGTGACATTTCAGCAGGCGGGGTCCGCTCCCGAAGCCGGTATTGTGGAAGGAAATCGAGTTCGAGGTCTGGGTGTGGACATGCTCACGGTGTGCGCCGCCGGGCGCGTGCCGGACGCGCGCGGGCCATCTTTCGATCTGGCCTCGGTCAAGCTGCTGGCGCCTGTGCCGCGTCCGCCGAAAATCGTCTGCGTGGGGCTGAACTATCGCGATCATGCGGCCGAATCGAGATCGGAGATCCCCAAAGTCCCCACTATTTTCAGCAAATTTTCCAACGTGGTGATAGGACCGGGCGATCCGATCGTACTGCCGAAAGCGTCGCGCAAGCCGGATTACGAAGCGGAATTCGCCTTTGTGATCGGCCGCGGCGGGCGCCATATTCCGGCCGCGAAGGCGCTGGATCACGTGCTGGGATATACCATCGTCAACGACGTCAGCGCGCGCGATTTCCAGACCGCCACCACGCAGTGGCTGATGGGCAAAACGTTTGATACGTTCGCTCCCATGGGACCCTGGATCGTGACCAAGGACGAGATCCCCGACCCGCACGCGCTGGATATTTCGCTCGAAATCGGGGGCGAGATACTGCAGAGCTCTAACACCCGTGAAATGGTGTTCCGCGTTCCGGAGTTGATCGAATACGTATCCACCGCGGTGACGCTCGAGCCCGGCGACGTGTTCATCACAGGCACCCCGGCAGGTGTGGGTTTCGGCCGGAAGCCTCCGCGGTGGCTGAAACCGGGCGAGGAAGTAATCATTCGCATCTCCGGCATCGGCGAATTGCGGAACCCGACCATTGCTGAGTAACGACAGCTGAAGAATGATGCAAACGCTGTTCCAGGACATTCGCTTCGGCGCGCGGGTGCTATGGCGCTCGCCGGGAATGACCCTGGCCGTGATTCTGGCGCTGGCGCTCGGCATCGGCGCGAATACGGCGATGTTCAGCGTGGTGGACGCGCTGATCCTGCATCCGCTGCGGTATCAGAATCCGTCGGAGCTGGTGGTGGTGTGGGACCGCGATCCGCAAGGGCAGATCCGAGGATCATCCTCGGGAAATTTCCTGGACTGGCGAAAGGCCAAATCCTTTTCCTCGCTGGCCGGCTGGGCCTCTTCGACGTACACGCTCACCGGACTGGACCGGCCCGTTCAAATTTATGGCGCGCGCGTCACCACTGAATTTTTCAAGACACTTGGGGTGAAACCGTTTTTGGGCCGGACGTTCCTGCCGGGAGAGGACGGCCTGGACGGCGGGGCAGGCGCCAGCAAGTTGGCCGTGATCGGCTACAACACCTGGCAAAACACATTAAGCGGCGATCCCAACGTTCTGGGACGGACCATCCGGCTCAACCAGACTCCCTACGCCATCATCGGGGTGATGGGACCCGATTTCCAGTTTTTGTCGCGCCGGCACCAGGTGTGGGTTCCGGCGGTGATCGATCCCGCGAATCGCGATTACCGGTATCTGACGGTCGTCGCGCGTTTGAATACCTCGCGCGGCGCGGCTGCCGCGGAGATGAGCGCATTGAGCCGGTCGCTGGCGGAAGCCTACCCGAAGAACAATGGCGGCTGGAACATTCAGGTGCAGGACTTCCAGGATTATCTGGTCAACGGGCACCTGCGAACGCGGCTGCTGGTGCTCTTCGCGGCGGTAGGCGCGGTGCTGCTGCTGGCCTGCACCAACGTCGCGAGCCTGCTGCTGGCGCGATCGGCCGCGCGCGGGCGGGAGATTGCGGTGCGCGTGTCGATGGGCGCGACACCCCTGCGGGTGGTTCGGCAACTTCTTACCGAGAGCGTGATGCTGGCTTTGATGGGAGCCGGATTAGGGCTCGGTCTGGCAGCGCTGTTAATCGATTTAGCCCCGGGCTTCGTGCCCATCAACGCGATCCCGACCACGGCGCCGATCCAATTGAATTTTCTGGTGCTGCTGTTTACCGTGGGGATCGCGCTGCTGACAGGTGTGTTGTTCGGGCTGGCGCCGGCCCTTTCGCTGGCGCGTTACGATGTGCGCGACACGCTCAACGACGCGAGCCGCGGGTCCACCACGGGACGGAGCCGCCAGCGTTTCCGTCAGGCCATGGTCGTGATCGAAGTGGCGGTGGCTTTGATGTTGCTCGCCGGCGCGGCGCTGATGGCCGAAAGCCTCCGGCGTATGACGCAGATCGAGCTGGGTTTCGACGTCAACCGGGTTCTCACGCTGCGCCTGTTTCTCCCGGCGACGCGCTATAACGCGGCGCAGGCCTATCAATTCCACACCCGCGCGAAGGAGAAGGTCGCCGCCCTGCCGGGGGTGGAGAGCGTGGGGCTGGGAAGCAACCTGCCCCTGGCGCAGTCGGGTATGTATGTGCCGTTCGATCTGGACACCGCGCCTCCGCGAGACCAAGCGGAGCGGCCTGATGTCAACTATGTGACCATCAGCCCGGGCTATGTGCGTACACTGGGAATTCCGCTGAAGCGCGGACGTGATTTCACGGACCACGACAACCTGGCCGCTCCGGCCGTGGTCCTGGTGAACGAGGCTTTCGTTACTTTGCATTTTCCCAATGAGGATCCGGTCGGGCGCCAGCTTCTCATCAACCCGCCGGTTCTGGGCAAAAACGGATTCGCGGATACCATTCGCGCGGAAGTGGTGGGAGTGACGGGCAACGTCAAGCTCGGCGATTTGAACGCTCCGCCGGAGCCGATTTTATACGCTCCTCTGGGCCAGAATGTCTGGTCGACCGTGACCTATCTGACGGTCCGCACGCACGGCAGCGCGACCGGCCTCGCCCCTGCGATTCGCAGCGAAATGGCGAATCTTGACAAAGACCAGCCGGTGGAACAATTGGGGAGCATGGAACAGACTTTCTCGGATCAGTTCGCGGAGCCTCGATTCCAATCGCAGCTGATGGGAGCGTTCGCCGCTTTGGCGCTGATCCTGGCCGTGGTCGGGATCTACGGCGTCAACGCGTACGCGGTCACGCAGAGACGCAGGGAATTGGGAGTGCGGATCGCTCTCGGCGCCCGTCCCAGCGATGTGCTGCGGGAAACCTTGAGCGAAGGCTTAAAGCTGTCCGCCGTGGGGATCGCACTCGGACTGGCGGGGGCCTATGCCATGAGTTCTCTTTTCCGCAGCGTGCTGGTGGGCGTGGCCGGGTTCGATCCCGTTGCGGTGCTCAGTGCGGCGGGTTTGCTGGCGGTGGTGGCGCTAATTGCATGCTATCTCCCGGCCCGGAGAGCGACGCGAATCGATCCCGCATCGGCCCTGCGGCAAGAATAGCCGCCGGCAGTGATAAAATGAATGAAGTCTGTTTTGGGACGTCGTCTAATGGTAAGACTGCAGCCTCTGGAGCTGCGTATCGGGGTTCGAGTCCCTGCGTCCCAGCCAAAACCATACCCCGCGTAGGAGACGAATTGGCGTTCTCGACGTCTATCCAGCCAATGCCGGTTAGAAGCTTTTCTAAGATCTGGCTGGGTATCGTATTGCTGCCTCTCGCGGCGCTGGGTCAACTGCAGACGCCGGCGGAGCAAGCCGAGGTGGCGCTGCGGGCGCGCGTCACCGAGTTCCTGCAATATCACGTCGACGGAGACTTCCGGAAGGCTTACGACCTGGTCGCCGACGATACCAAAGAGGAATACTTCAACTCCGGCAAAGCGCGTCTGAACGGCTTCAAGATCGGCGAAATTCAGTTCACCGATGATTTCACCAAGGCGACGGTAACGGCAACGATGTCGAAAACTGTCTCGGTGCTGGGACAGGAAATTCCTGTAAATTCGCCTTCCACCACCACCTGGAAGATCGAGAACGGGAAGTGGGTTTGGTACAACGATGTAAAAGCCACATCGGTGAATCCCTTAAGTGCGGCATCGCCCGCCGGTCCGGCCACGCCCGCGGCGGCGGCGTCCAAGCGCAACGACAGCGGCAATGGAGGCCTGCCCAAGGATCTGGATGAAAAATCCATCGCGGCCGCGGCAAAAAACATCCTGCAGCAAGTCGGCATAGACAAGAAAGAAGCCACGCTGGCACTCGACAAACCGTCCGAGGATCGAGTGATATTTCACAACGGCATGCCCGGTTCCGTGCAACTGGAACTGAGTGCACCTGAGGTTCCGGGCTTCAGCGCCAAGCTCGAACAGTCCATCGCGAGATCGGGTGGAGAGGTGGCGGTGGTGTTCCATTACGAGCCGGGCGCTTCCGCGGGACGAAGAGACCCCATTGCGGTGCAGCTCGTGGTGCAGCCTACGAACCAGGCGTTTACGATCCGCGTGAACTTCGGCCCGCCGGGTCCCGTCACGCAAAAATAGGTTGGTCACCAAGTTGCTTTTTCCTTCGCGGAGGCAACACCGTACATGGTCAGGTCAATCACGGGTTCGCAAGCGTCGAACATCCTGGCGGGACTCTCTTCCCAGCAAACAACTCCTTCCGGATCAACGGATTCCTTTACCCAACAGCTGACGTCCGCGCTCGAAGGATACCTGGCGCAATCGGGCAACGGCTCGCATCTGGAGATCGATATTCAAAACACGCAGAGTCAGGATTCCGGCGTTCGTCAGTTTCTTGTCACTGTGAAGAACCCCGGTAGCGCGACCGGACAGATCGCCGCAGCCGCTGACGCCGCGCCGGCTGCTTCCAGCGTGCCCGCAGACGGAACGACTTTCCCCGGGTTCGCCTCGATTCCCGCCAGCGGGTCCCCGGCCGCGAGTCCGAACACGACTGCGAACGTTTCTGGCGCCACTCCGGTGAACAATCCCGCTCCGGCCACGACACCGATGAGCGAAGCGGATGCGTACTGGGCCGCACAGCCGCCTGAGGTCCAGCAACTGCGCGACGTGACGGACTTCGCGACGAGAAGCGCCATGGCGCAGCAACTGGCAGACCAGGGATTCACCATCGATAAAGCGATCATGGTGTGGGGCTGGGATCCATTGAAAACCATGCTGACCCGCCAGATGTACGGATACACCTGGGCGCCCAACATGAACCAGGGAAACGTGTCGACACCGGGCATCACCCTTATCGGCCAGACTCCCTACGACCCGAACAACGCGCCCGCCGGCTCGATCGCGGTGAAGACCGATTTCGCGCGAGGCACGAAGATTGCCGATCCGTGGTCTGCATCACAGCTTAAACTCAGCACCTAACCATCGCCGGGTGTTGCGGTTGCGATTTCATCGTCAACCGGACGGGTTGGTATGGAGGCAGCCTGAGGGCATCAGGAGATTGCCCCCATGGCCAACAATCCAGTAAGCCAGCCGCTGGCTCCGCCACAGCCGAACACGGAGTTTTACAACATCCAGGATCTGGCGCTGTTCCAGGCGTATTCGCGCGACAGCTATCGGGCGGCGTTCGGAGTGGAGGCCGCGGCCTACGATCCGTCCCGCGTCCTGAAGAGCTGGTTCGATTCCACGGTGGACATCTCGGATCCCGGCAACGTGGCGGTGTATCGCGTCGTGGCGCAGGATCAGAGCGGCAATGGAATCCTGCGGCAAATGGTCATGCCGGCGCAGGAGGCGGCCACGGTGAATCTACCCGGTGCGATCCGGTATTCTCCTTACGTGGTCGCGCCTACGCTCGCCACCCGGGGCGGGTCGATCCTGAACCCGATCTATCTCAGCCTGGAGAACGATGCACAGGCCCTGATGACGCAACTGGGCGGCAGCAACCTGCAGCAGGAGGATCTGCCGTCGTTTCCGGCGAGCTATCCCAACGATGAACTTCGCCGGCCATGGTACTTCCTGTTAGACGGCCAGACTGTAAACGTGGGCGCGCTATTGCTGACCCGCAATGCGCAAGGTGTTGGCGCTCCCGGGCATTGGAACGTGTCTTCGCCGCAGCCGGTATGGGTCCCCGATCCTCCCGCTCCCACCGGAGCAGACGATACTCGTCCTCCACGGGGCATGCCGGTCCGCGATCTTCTGCCCAACGAACAACTGTACAGCGGATTGATGGGAATCCTGGGCGTGGTTCGGACAGATCTCCAGAACGCCGCCAATGAGGCCAGCGGCCAATTCACGCCGGACGACCGCGCAATGCTGCGGATGATCTACCTGGCGGTGAGTAAATCGACGAGTTGAGAGGCCGCTGTTACGGCGCGCTTACAGCGGGCAGCAGCACTGTATTGCTGACTCCCAGGAAGTCGTTGCCATCGACGCTCGTTTCAACCACCAGCAGTTGCTGGTCAGGCCCGGTCGGAGCATCCTTCGGAAGCTGGAACTCCACCAGGTACGCGCCCACCCATCCGAACAGATAGCGTGCGGAGAGTCCCGGTATTGCGCGGTCGCCCAAGAACACTAGAGTCGGCAGACTCACATTTTGCGTTCCCGTGCCCACCGAATTCGTGACCAGCGTGGGAGTGGTCTGGCCGAGGCCGGTGACCACGACGTAGAGTTTCTCGCCCTGGCGCGCGGGATTGGCCGCCGTCACGTAGGTGCCGTCTGCCTCGCGAATCACACCACCATAGACCTTGTTATTCGATCCGGTGTAGGTGAAGATCCCGGGTTGGGCGGAGAACAGCTTCACACCAGTGATAGTGCTGGTCGCACCATTGACAGTGACGACAACGGTCGCGGTGTCTCCAGTGATCTCGCAGGGAGCCTGGAAGTTCGCCCGCTGGCCGAACTGGTCATTGGCGACCGCCTGGATCGGAGCCGGGAAATTGTTCACGGTGATCGAAAGGCCAGCCAGGCTATAGGGGTAAGCTCCGAAGAAGCTGTCCGCGGCGACCACGCCCTGGACCCCGGGCGCGACGCCGGTTCCGGTTACGGTGACGAATCCGCACGGAGTCAATCCGGCCGCCCCGCTGGCGGCGTTGGTGAAGCTCGCAGCAGTCAGCGTCGGCCCGACTGCGTGGGATAACAGAGTCGCCGTCACGCTGAAGGAGCTGGCTGTTGCGGTAACGACGATATTTCCCGCCGTCGAACCTGCCGTAACGCTGGTTTGTGCGTGGCCTTGCGCATCGGTCGTCGCGCTGCCTGGGCTGACAGAGCCGCCGGTGGCCGAGAATGTGACCAGCGCGCCTTGTACCGGATGGTTTTGCGCGTCATGGACCAGGACGACCACGGGCAGCGGGAAAGTCTGTCCAACGGTAATGGACTGACCGCTTCCGCTGACCAGCGAGATCCCGGAAAGCACGACCTGATTCGTGATGTTGAAAACCGTGTTCGTCAGGCCTGCGCCGGAGACCCGGACCTGCACAACACCGGCAAGCTGGCCGAGCGTGAGTTGCGCCGATACGTTCCCGCTGGTGTCCGAAGCGGTCTGCTGTCCGGAAAGGATTGCGCCGCTGGCAGAACCTTGAAGGATCTCCCAGGTCAATCCAGTGGCTGACACCGGCTGGCCGCAGCCATCGCTCACGTTCGCTACCAGGGTAAATTTGCTGCCCGGGGTCCCGGTCTGGTTCAGAGGAGTAACCGGATTCAGAACCGACGCGCTCCCTTTGGTGACCGTAATTGTCAGGCTGAAGCCCTGATGCTCGCCTGCGTACACAAACACGCCGTAGTCATGCGGCAAGGCTACACTGGGCTGGCAAACCGCGAGCACGTCGCAGCGGGAAATTCCATTGTTGTCTCCCCGCGAAAGCCCCTTGCACGACGCGACTGGGGAAGGATTGGCAGGTGCATTCGGATCGGCAAGTCTTAGCCCCACACCGGGAATTGGCCCAGGGTTTTTCTCCGCGATGGTCTGGACGGCGATCGCACCGGCCGCAATCACGCCCTGCTGAACAGTTATGGTGCGGGTAGTTGCTGGCGTCACGATTAACGAGTTCGGTTGTTGGAGGTCGGTGAGTAGGGCATTGTGAGTAACTTCATTGAACTCCACGGAACCATAGCTAGAACTGGCCAGGATCTTGCTAGACATGATGGTCGTGTTGCCCGGCAGGGAGCCAGCTATGTAGTCCGCCCGGGCTAATCCGTCTTGATCCGTCAAGCCCTGATTGAGGGGAATGAGAAAACCGATACCGCCGGTTTCGAGAGCGAATGTGACGGAAACGTTCGGCAGCGGATTTCCATTTTCGTCTACAACCTTCACTGTCAGGGGCACGTGCGTGTCGGTCGAGTTGGTCGATTGATTTTGCCTGAGGAGCTCGCCATCACCGGCGTAAATCGACATTGTGGGAACGCCGGACCCGCCGCTATTGCCACCGGAACCAGCCGCATTCACGTTGATTGTGAAGGTGCCGGGCGTTACGCCCCCGGAGGATAAGGTGACACTGTAGATGCCGGCCGCGATAGGCGCGGTGACGGTGGTCTGAGCCCAACCTCCGGCGGTGGTAACTACGTTGGGGTTGCTGATCGTAATCCCCGAACCCGAGAATGCGGCGTTGGCACCCATGACCGGATGGCCCACGGAATCGAGCACCTGGCCGATGAGGACCACCGGGGCGCCGGGAGCTACGGTCTGAGACGGGTTGATCACAGATACGGTTGCCGCGCCGGACTGAACCGGGACCGCAACGAAGGTCAGGATGGAGCCCACGGCCGGATCCAGCGTGCTCTGCTGATCCACGGAGTTGGTCGCTAATTTTATGCGGTCAAAGGCGTGATCGTTGGTAGTAAATAGGAGATAAAGATATTGCGAGGAAGGGCTTTCGTTGGAAACAGCCGCGGCCGCGACGCTACCGGTTGGCAGTACACCAATGACCGCGGGCGTTAGGGCCAACGGCGACGGCGCAACGTCGTACAAAGCGTGCGTTGCTGAGTTCAAGGCAAACACCCGGTTGTTCCCGGCGACCAATACCTGACTCACGCGCGGCGGAGTGCTGCCGTCTGAGGGCGGCACAACCTCCGATATCGAATGCGCCTGAATAGTGAGCTTGAACATGGGAGAGCCACCAAGCCCCTGGTTGACGAAATAAGCGGTACTTCCGTCGGGTGTAAACTGCAGCGGACCAGCCTGCCCTGAGATCTGCATGTCGCCCAGAGTAGTGGTCGCGAATGTCGCCGGATCGATCTCGTACAGGTGGCTGCCAGCGGTCGCATAGAGCAGGCCGCGCGGCGAAAGCACCATGGACGTGGCCTGCGTCAGCAGGTTCAAACGACTCGAAGTGGCCACCGGCGGCGTTTGGGTCAAATCCACGGAGGTCAGGACGCTGCCGCTTTGGTTCGAGAGGATCCAGGCGGTTTTCGCGTCCTGGCTCACGGCGACGGCCACAGGCGAGGCGCCCGGCGGAACACCCGTATCGGCGAGAGCGGCCACGGAATCGTCAGCCACCCGGACGATGTATAAGTGAGCGGTGACCACCAGGAGATATTTGCCGTCGGGGCTTAGCTGAGCATCGCTCACGGGTCCGGAAATCGCGCTGAGCGCAGTGGGAGCCTTAGGCGTGTTTTTCCCGGCCGTGAACATGCCTCCTGAAGTCACAAAGTAAAACTTGTTCCCGTCCGGCGTCGCGATAACCTTGGTGGCCCCCACATAGCTGGTGCTGCTGGCCGGGCCAATCTGGCGGCTGAAATCGTTGTCCCCCACACCTGCAATCTGCGGTGCTTGCCCGGTAACGGTATTTCCTGGCAGTTGGAAGACATAGCTGGTCTGAGCAAAAACAGCGCCGGCCGCAGCCAGGTACGCGCAGACGGGTAGGGACAGACGTAGTTTCACCATTGGACAAACCTCTATGGATATATATCGGCAGGACGCGGGCGGAACACAGATGAGTATATCATCCGGGAGCGGTAAAGCCAAAAGCAAATTAGATTGGGATATCTCGGCAGGAAAGAGAAGGGCCGTAAACGCAAAAAGGGAGGAGCCGAAGCTCCTCCCTTCCCGTACAACTAAACGTACTGCTTACTGGCCGTCGCTTTCGCCAGTGGAGAACGTGCGCACCAGTCCGGGAGTATCGAGGACGTTGGCGACGTAACCCATGGCCATATTGTCAGCCTGGAATCCAGCGCCCTGCTTGCTGATGAAGGCAAAGCCGTGGCAGTACTGGAAGCCGGCCTGAGCGATGACGTAGCCGGTGAAGCCCGTGGCAGGCAGTAGAACCGCGCCCGCCGGGGTCGCACCGTTGATCACGCCACCACTGGACAGCAGGTAGGTCAGCATTCCGCCGGCAGGAACGTTGGTAAGCGTTCCGGTACAGCTACCGGGGGTGGTGACGTTGGTGCATTGCGTGTTGGTCTGGCCAAGGAAGTTCGGCTCAGTCGGCGGCGTCGCGTTCTTGTTGTAGAACCACAACTGAACGGGACCTGCCTGGGCAGCTCCCCTGAACCCATACACCGTCGGAGAGACGTTGCCGGGATCGAGGGACGTATTGGCGATCGCGATTCCAGTGTCAAAGTTGCCGCCGGCTGTGGGCGCATTCGTTACGAATGGGAACAGCAGGTTGCAGGAGCAACGGGAGATCGCGTAGAAGTTCACCGGCTGGGCAATCCGCAGGAAGCGCGGAATGGCCAAGCGGTTGGGTATACCGACTGTGTCTTCCGAAGGCGCAGCGTAAGCCGTGCGGCGAACGTTGTCCAACGGATCGTAGAACGGGGCGAAGCTGCCCTGAATCTGCGAGATCACGTTCGGTTGCGGCAGGTTAGACGGCAGATTGGGGTTTCCGTGAACAGTGAGCGCCACGGCTACCTTCTCCAGCGCATTCGGGTTCGCGAAGAACACCTCGTACACCGCCATATTGGGGGTCGATACGCCGCCCACGGTGCCGGCCACGTTGGTGCTAGTGGTCAAGCAGTTGGAGGCGCTAACGGGCTGACCGCCGAAACCGGTATTGCTGGTGTTCGCAATCAGCACGGCGATACCGGTGGTGCCGTTGCCAATGACGTTCACCAGGTTCACGCAGTTAGGAACGCTGACATAGGAGCCATTCGGAATACTCGAGAAGTTAATGACCAGGCGAGTACCCTGCGTGGCGATTCCAGCCAGCTGGATGCCCGTATCGTTCACGCCGTTCGCGAAGGGAGCGCCGATGCCGGAGTTGCCGGTCAAAGCGTTGGTGGGATTGTCACCAGCGGTGGTGGCAAGGCTGTTGACGAAGCCGCTTTCCGTGTCGTACACAGCGCCGGGGACGTTCTGGTTGTTGAGGACGCCCTGGGTTGTGTCCGTGTTCACGAAGTTATACGAAGGCTTAGCAACGCCGTTCTTGAGCACCTGAGTCAGGCTCTGAGGCTTAAATGCTTCGTTGAACCCTTCCTGGAAAGTCCAAATCAGGTTCTGGCCCTGAGATGAGGCGTCCAGCGCGGTGCACTGGATGAAGTCGAGCTTCGCTTTGTTGAGCGCTGCGCCAGCCAGTCCGAGTTGGACGCGGGCGATGGCGTGGGTCGGGTTATCGACCGGGAGACCGCCGGCCGGGTTGATGATCAGGTCAGCCGTGATGGTCTGGGTCACATTGGCCACAACCACCGATTTGGCGGTAGCATCGCCGCGGATGTTGGTGATGCGGATGATGCGGTGGCACTGGTTGTTGACGGGGACGGCGCAAATGGTTCCAGGCGGGTCAATCGGCACGCCCGAAAAAACCACCTGATTGTATTGGCCCGTGATGAGCCGGAAAGAGCGCCCCTGGAAGACGTTCGGATGGCCCGTGGTGCCGTTGTAGGTCGCGCCGGCGCCGGTGGAACCGCCGCCAAGGATGCTGCAAACACCCACACCTGCAGCCGTGTTGTCCGGGGCGTTGGTGTTGCCGCAGTTCAGGAGCGGCACAGCGGGATTAGCCGGAGAGCTCGGTTCATCAATGATCAACAACGACTCGAGGAACTCAACCTGATTGATGACCTTGGTCGTCTGGCTGGATACGTTCACGTCCAGGTTCACGGCGATGTTGATAGCCGGAACAGTCTGACCGGGAGGCGTGGGAATGCCACCCGTGCAGTCGAGGAAGAGGTCGCCCAACAGTTCGGAATACCCTTCTGCCCGAACCACCGGAGGAACACCCGTGCTATTACTGCATTGGAAAGCCTGTGCGCTAGCCGACACTGTGAACCCCGCGAGCAGGGCCACTAGGGCGAGCGCATAAAGACATCTGCGAAAATCTGCCATTTCCTTCTCCTTGTTGAATCTGAAATTTGAATTGACGGAAGTTCTCTTTTTCAACCTGAGCCTCAATTCTGCTGTCCCTTACATGGGACTCGAGCCTCTCGATAACCTGTCGGCTGCTCCGTGCTCGTCACTCTTTTAAAGCTCATTTGTTTTCGACTTCTCTTGTTGTTGCTATGTGCTCGCGGGATCCACGGTCAATGAATGCCGCCAAAAAAACTACTAAAAGCTGTTACACCCTGGACGCAGTCAGAATATAGATAACATCCTCCGGAGGTTCAAGTCAAGCAAAAAGTGATACTTGCGCTTCCTGCTCGAGGCTCCTGAACACACCAGGGACTGTCTCAATTGATATCATTCGGCAGCTTCGGAAACAAACTTTAGCAGTGAAAACCGGTCAGATGACAGCGAACGGAGAAAAAGCGGGCGTGAATGGTATACTCCGCAGCGGCCGCTGACTGATATCTGAAGCTAGTTCGCGTACTTACGCAGGTGCCGGACGCTGTTCTTCAGTTCCTGACTGGCTTCCAGAAGATCGTTGGCGTCGTAGATGACGTGAGGGGTCATGAAGATGATCAGCTCGGTGCGATCGTGGCTGTAGGTCTTGCTTCCGAAGATCCCGCCCACGAAGGGCAGCCGGTTCAGCCCGGGAATTCCGGCTGAGCCGCTATTGGTATTTTCCGAAATAAGACCGCCGATCGCGATGGTGTCGCCGTCCTGCATGGTGATCTGGGTTTGCACCACCTGCTGATCGAAAGACGGCGTCGGGATGTTGGAGGTGGTGGTGGGCGCGGGGTTGCTGATCTCCTGATCGATGATCAAGGTAACCACGCCGCTGGGATTCACGCGCGCGTTCACTTGCAGGGTGACACCGGTATCGTGCGAGGAGATGGCCTGGGTTTGGGTGTTGGTTCCGCCTCCGGGCGTGATGATCGTACCGGTCAATACGGGAACCTGCGCGCCGACATTAATCGACGCCGGAATGCTGTCGGTGGCGATCAGGCTGGGTTCGGAAATCACGCGCGCGTTGGTGGCATTGTCCGACAGGCTCAGGAAAGCCAGCAGTTCCTTGGCTTGTCCCACCAGCATTCCTGCCGAGAGCTGCGTGGCGGTATTCACCAGGCTGGCGAGCGGCTTGCGCTCCTGCCCGCTCACTTTCTGAAAGTAGTAATTCACGCCCATGGCGAAGCTTCCGGACATGATCACCGAGTAGATTTTTGCCTCGAGCAGAATCTGGCGCGGCATCACGTCCAGCTCCTTGAGCAGTTTCAGAATGCCCTGGTACTGCTGTGCATCGGCCTGGATGAGCAGCGAGTTGTCCAGGGGATTCGCGACGATGCGGGGCGGATTCTGCGTGGATCCCGTAGTAGTCGTTGCTGCCGCGGCTGCGGGCGCGGCTTGCGCCGGTCCGCCTGCCGGGGTGACGGTTGAGGGCACGAACCCCAGGGGTCCCGCAGCGGGAGCCGCCACGGTTTGTGCCTGATAACCCCCGAAAGAGGGATAGCCGTATCCGCCGCCCCCCATGCCGCCACCCATGCCGCCGAGCGCTCCGCAAGCCCCTGCCGCTCCCGCGCCGAATCCGTTGCTGAAGCTGTTCTGGCTTCCGTATCCTCCGGCCATCCCTGCTCCCCCGAAACCGCCTCCGAAGGCGCCGCCGCCGTATCCTCCTCCATAGCCCCCGCCGTACGCACCGGGATACGCGCCACCGCCGTATCCTCCCCCATAGCCGCCATATCCCCCACCATAGCCGCCGCCGTACGCTCCCGGGGCGCCGGCGGGCATATAAAGCTGGTTCATCGCCATGGCGAGACAAACGGCACTGCCATAACGGACGTGATAGACGTAGGTATCAATCACGCCGCTGGTCACGGAAACCGCCACGTCCAGTTTCTTGATCCAGCTCTCGACGGTATCGAACACGCCCGGGTTCGGCGCCACCGCGATCAACGTTCCGATGCGGTCGACCGCCAGGAATCGCACGGTAGCGTTCTTGCTATCGAGCGAAATCGACTTGAAGATATTGTCCAGCTCCTTGACCAGGTCGGAAGGGCGGGCGTTGTGGAGCTCGTACAGACGGACGCGTTCGCCGGCAAAGGTGTCGCTGTCGAAGAGCGCCACCAGATCCATCAGGCGGCGCATATTCCGGCGGCTGTCCAGGATGAACAGCAGATTCGCCGGAGGATACACTTTCAGGACCGCGTTCGGGTCGGTGAATTCCTGAAGCACCTTGCTCAGCTCTTCGACCGTGACGTACTTCAGGAAAATCAGGTTCAGCATGAGCTGGTCGTCGGAGGCAATATCCTTTCCGTTGACCTGAAAAGGAATCGGCTGGCGCACCGCATCGGCGAGCGGAACCACACGGTAGATCTCGCCTTCCTGGACCATCCCGTATCCGTTTACGCGCAGGATCATGTCCAGCAGATTGCGCGGATCCAGATTCCGCGTCTCGCCGTAGGTGTTGAGCGTAACGGTTCCTTTCACGCGCGGATCGATCTGGATATTGATTCTTAGCTGGCGCGCGAGCTGATCGATGACTTCAGTGAGCGAGGCGTCCTGCAAATTCAGGACGGGGCCGGCGGGCGCGGCCGCCTGCGGAGCCGGTACGGGCACTTGTTGAGCGGGTGCGGGCACTTGTTGAGCGGGTGCGGGCGCTTGTTGAGCTTGTGCGGGCGCTTGTTGAGCTTGTGCGGGCGCCTGTTGAGCGGGTGCCGGTGGTTGCTGCGCGGGTGCCGGTGGTTGCTGCGCGGGTGCCGGTGCCGGCTGCGGAGGCGCTTGCTGCGCGGGCGCCTGCCAGACCGCCAGAGCGGCCAGAACGATCGTCGAAATCCAGAGATTTCTGTTACGCGCAATTTTCATTGAATAGGCTCCCACTGACACATTGGACCGAACATCCCGGGAACAATGGACTTTTTGAATCCATCCTTCACGGTTCCCGACGGGCTGTTATCGCCTACCACGCATCCACGTGTGGCGCCGTTCTGCGGGCCGAGCACCGGCGTCTTCTCCGTGCTGATACCGATGACAGGAGTGCTGGACGCAGCCTGCCCGGCGGGCAGCGCCGCGGCTTGCGCGGGCGCCGTCTCCTTGGGCTTTAACTCCGCCAGCGGATACTGTAGCGTCTTGTCTTTCCATTCGAAGGTGATGGTGTCGCGATTGAACGCCACCAGCTTGAACGGTCCCACTTTATCGCCGACGTGAAATCCTTTTTGGCCGCCCTTTTCGGCACTGAGGAACGCGACAGGCTCGCCCAGTCCCATCTGGCCATAGTAAAAAGGCCGAGCCGGCGGGGGCTCCTCGGGTTTCGGCGCGGGTGGCGGGACGGTCTCGATGATCACGTTGGGATTCCGGTCCTTCGAGAACAGCGTCTTCTGCGCGACCTCCAGGTAATTGGCCGGCACCACAGGCTCGGGCGGCGCGGGCGCGGGTGGTGGAAGCTGAGCCTTGGCGCGGGCGGCCTTTGCCAGCGTGGCCAGTTCCTGAGCGCGCGTCTCGAGCCAGTGCGCACGCAGCATCCATCCGAGCGTCCCGAGCAACGCCAGCAGAGCGAGGTTCAAGGCTATGATCTTGCGGTTCATGATTTCCTTACGCTCCCTTCTTTGGCGCGAGGCTCTTCGGCACGAGGCCCGCCACGGTGATGCGGACGTTCAACGTTTTTTGCTTCGCATCGCCGGCGATCACGCGCAGATCGCGGGTGGCGATCAGTTCGGGCCGCGCGGCCAGCGCAGCCAGGAAGTTCAGCAATTGCTCGATCCGGCATTCGGCTTGAACGGACACATTCACGGCGCCGTAATCGTCGCCGAAGGGAGCGATGGCGCCCAGCTCGGTGGCCCGGATTTCGAGGCCCTCCGCTCCTGCCAGCCCGCGCAGGATGGTAATCACCTGAGCTTGGGCCTGCTGCGCGGTATCGGCGCGAAGCAGCCCTTTCTCGCGGATCTCGAGGTCGGCCGCGACCTTTTTGAGGACTTCCTGTTTTCCGGGAACTGCCGCGGCGGTTTCGCGCACACGCGCCAGGCGTTGTTCCATCTGTGCAACGGATAGCGGAGAAGCGCTCGCCACAGCCGCCGGACCGGACGGCCAGAACTCGTAAGCCAGCACCACGGCCGCAACCGCCAGCGTTGCGCCCAGAGCCATCACGGCCTTCTTTTCGCGAGGTTCCAATGTTCTCATGCAGGGGTTCTCATGCAGAGGTTCTCACGGCAACTTCCCTTGGCGGGCGGCCTCACGCGTCGTCCGGATGCGGAATGTCTCGCCGGCCGCGGTGCGCTGCGGAGGCGATACGAATTCGGACGATTCAAACTGCGGCGAAGCGTCGATCGCCTTCAATAAAACCGCCGCCTGATCCGTCTCGCCGGTCACCGCGACCTGCTGCCCGTTGAGGTCGAGCGAGGTGAGCCAGGCGGGCGCGGCCAGCAGCTTCGTCATCTCGGCCAGCACGTCCATATCGGCCTTGCTGCGAGCCCGGAAAGCATCCAGCAGAAGCGTGCGCTTGCGGGTCAGGTCAATGTCGCGATCGATCGCCGCGGCGCGAGCGGCCGACGGCTGGACCTTGGCGATTTCGGCGTTGAGCTCGTCCAGATAGCGCCGGTTTTGAAATCCCGGCATAGCCGTCGTGGCACCGGCCACCAGCAGCACCAGTACCGCCAGCACAGTGGAGGGAACCCACACCATAGGCGAACTGGTTTGCCGTTGTTCGACCGGCAGAAGGTTCAGGGAAAGGCTCAGGCGGGGGCAAGCGGAAGCCAGCGCAGCCGCGTAGGAGAGCGCGGGATCGGCTCCCAGCAGCTCCTGCAGCGGGCGGAGCGGGGGCGGCGATTCGAAGCGCAGTTCCGCGGAAGCCTGCGCCGCGGCGCGCTCCAGTTCGGGGCGCTCCAGCTCAGAGCTTTCCTGGTGAATATGGAACACCGCAGAAAAAACCGGCTTGGCCGGACTTTCACCGTAAATCTCGACGCCGCTCTCACTGGGTTCATACGCGAGGATTTCAGCGGGCGGAGTTCCGCCGAACATGCGCAGCGCCGAATACGTCGCCGCGGCCGAGCAGGTGAATCCGGCGATCTTGATTCCGGCTTCCGCGAACAGCGTGGCGTAGCGCTGAACCACGTCACGTCGCGCGATCGCAACAAGAACGGTGGATGAGTGCTCCAGGCGGGTCCAACTGGATACGACGTCATCTTCGTTGTAGGGATGCAGTCCATCCAACTGGAATTGAATCGCACCCGCCAGGTCACTGCCCGAGACTCCCGGCATGGAAAGCTGGCGGATAATCACTTCGTGCCGCGGTAGTACGACGCTGGCAGCCACGTGACGGATTCCCAGTTTGCCCAGGAACGCCGCGTAATCGGCTCCCCAGGCTGCCGCGGGCTGATGTTGAAAATCCTCTACCGTGAAGCCGCCCAGCACGCGCGCGCCCTGCGGTCTCACGCGCACCGCGGAAATGCGCAAGGATTCGCTGCCCCGCGGCCCGGCGATCTCGAGACCAGCTCCGCTTCCGATCGCCGCCCACTTCCTGAGTCCCGCGGGGATCACGGCAATTTCACCCCGCTGCCCGGCGCGGGCGTGGCGGCCGCGAACTCGGACCATGCGTCGCCGTAAAATCGCAATACCCGCAGCCGGATCGGCAGGCGCTGGCGATTGCGCGCGGTCGGCGGCGGCGGCACGATCAGCTTGGCAACCGCGGATGCGGACCGGACCACTTCGGACGGCGACCCGTCCGGCAGGCGCAGGCGCGCCGTCGCGCGGATGTTCCAGATGAGGTGCTCGCCATCCACCTGGAGGCGCTCGACAGGAATCCCCAGCGCGGCCACTTCCGCCAGATTATGGAAGGGCGCCTGGGCGCGGCGCTGCATCAATTGGGCGATCGCTCCGGGCGAGGCTCCCAGGGTTTCGAGCAAAGCCGGGCTGACCGCATTGGCATCGAACGGCCCCATCGATCCCCATACCGACAAGCTCTCGCGCAGCCCTCCGCGCGGCGACAGGCGATCCCCTTCCGCCACGTAGTTTCCGTAAAACAATTCCGGAGTCATCCCCTGCACCAGCAATAATTCCTCGATCTCTTCAAAAGACGCGCCGCGCGGCTGGAAAGTCGGACCCGTGGCCTGAGAAAACGCATCCAATGGCGCAGCGCCGCCGCCCCCGCCGCGCCACGCCATGATTCCCCCCGCAATCTGCGCGGCACGCTGGGCGTCGCCGCTGACCGCGGTGATCAGACGGATCAGGTCGTCTCCGGACGCCTGGTTAATATCGAGCTTGGCGGTCTCTGGCATCATTTCCACAACCACGTCGCCGCTGGGATACGAGAAGTACAAGCGCGGTTTGTCGCTATAGTGACGGCGGTCGAAGAAGCGGTCGGATCCGGTTCCCCACAGCAGCCACTGGAGCGCCCGGTCCACAGAACCCGTGGCCAGATACGTCGCGCGAAGTCCGTCGGCGGCCGAGCTAGCCCGATCGGTTTCGGCGCGAATCGAGGTGGATACGGAAAGTGCTATGGCGGCCAGCGCAGCGGAAACCCACAGGACGGTCAGTAACGCACCACCGCGTTGTGGTCTCTGGCTATTGGTCGTCATAATACTTCGGCTCATCGAAAAAACGATTGACGTACAGCGGTGCGGTAATGGAGACGACGGGCAGGCGAATGGGATCGGCGGTGGCGGGAGCCATCTCGATGTGCACGGCCGAGGGCATATTAGGATCGTTCCACGCATCCACCCAGCCGCCTCCGCGAAACTGCGTGTCCGGATTCATCTGGAAATAGGAGAACCGGCAGTACGCCAGGTGGCTCGCGGCGACGAAGGGTTGCGGAGATCCCTGCAACGCGACGCCCTCGCCGCAAAACTCGGCCGTGCTCGCAGGCCCTCCGTAAAGTCGCTCATTCACGATCAGCTTCACGGTTCCAGCGTCATCCGGCGCGACTTGATACTCGACGATGCGGGGAGCCCCGCGCGTACCTTCCGCCATCGAATACGTGCTCACCATCTGCAGCGCGTTAACTGACCCGCGAAAGGCGAAGGGGCTCAGCGCTCCGGCGCATCCGGTGCGCACAGGCATTGCCCCGGCGAGTTGCAGAGAAAGAATGCGCTGGACCCCCAGCGCGCGGCGATTCTCGTCCAGCCGCGTTTGTATCCGGTTCAGCGACAGCAGGCCGCCGCGCATCGCCATCAGCATGCCGGTAGCGATGGCCGCCACCAGCGTGATGGAGATCATCAGTTCCATCAACGTAAAGCCGCGCTGCGACCTACAGGCCACTAAATACCCTGCCCGGGAGGCAGGAGCGCGCGGCGATAGCCTTCGAGAGAAAAGCTGTGGCGCGTGGTCCCGTCCATCCACCAGATTTCGAGCTCGATGCGGTCGACCACCCAGTTGAGCTCCGTAGCTTCGGGGGCGATTTCAATGGGGGTGACGCGCGCCCGCCAGCCGGCGTTCATGGCTCCAGCCTCGGCTGGTGTGAACGGGCCGCCCAGGTCCACCTTTCGAATCAGCCCGTCGTTAACCAGCAGCTCGTCCATTTTCGTGCGCGCCAGAATCACGGCGCGATCGGCTTGCGTCAGCCGGGTGACGTTCCTGGTGGACGCCGCTAACGCATCTAGGATTCCAGCCACCGCGATGCCCATGATCATCGTCGCGACCAGGGCTTCGAGGAGCGTAAATCCACGCTGGTTTCTTTTAAATGGACGTCTCATTGCACGACCTCGGAGCGCGGCGAGCCGGTAACAGGGTCGACGCTGACCAGCCGTTTGCGCCCCTGAAGAGTCGAAATCTCGATCCCGATTCCGGGCACCGAGCCGCCCGGATACAGCACAAAATGGCGCGGCTCGCCCGAGTCGAGGATGGCGGGCAAGGGGGGCAACACCGAAACGATGCGGACCTGCGCGGGAATATCCATGGTCCGCGAAAAACCTAAATCGGCGGTGCGGCTCAATAAGAGATTCTCTCGTGGAGATACGATCACCTCGACGGCTTGCTGGCGGCGGTCGGCGTGATCGAGCGCGATGTTCAGGAAGGACACCATGGCGTCCGAGGTCGAGCGTAGCCGCAGCGTATCGAGCCCGGCGCTGACCGCGGGGAAGCTCACGGCGGCGATCATCGCGATTAAAGCGACGACGATAAGGGCTTCAATGAGGGTGACACCGCGCTCACGTGGGGCGCGGCGATGAAAAAGGGGACACCTCCTAGTGTTCGCTCCGCTACTGGCTTTGCGGAAGTTGGGAGGTGTCCCCTTTTTCAGCAACATCAAGTTACTTATTGCTCCAGCTGACGATGTCCGCATTCGTCCCATCCCCGCCCGGCTGCCCGTCGGCGCCGAGAGAGATGACGTCAGGATCCTCCCCGTGCTCGCCCGGATACTTGTACTCGTAGGGGCGGCCCCAGGGATCGAGCGGGACTTCCTTCGGAAGATACGGCCCGGCCCAGTTGGGCATTTCACCGGGCTTCTCGCGCAAGGCTTGGAGACCCTGCGTACTGGACGGATAAAGACCGGTATCCAGTTTGTAAATGCCCAGCGCGTTCATGAAGGAGCTGATCTGCGCCCGCGCCGTAGTGCGCTTGGCGCTTTCCCCCTGGCGGATGACGTTCACCGTCACCAGCCCGGCGATCAGGCCGATGATGGTAATCACCACCAGCATTTCGATCAGCGTGACGCCTCGTTCGGACTTCCTGCGTTTGGTTTTTTTCATATCGCTGGTTTTCATATGGCAATGTCGTTGAGGCTGGTGATGGCCAGCATCAGGCTCATGATCAGGCTCCCTACCACCAGGCCCATCACCAGGATGATGATGGGCTCAAACAGCGCCGTGAATCGCCGGATGGCGGTTCGCGTTTCGCCGTCGTAAATGTCGGCCATGCGGTTGAACATCGTATCCAGATGTCCGGTTTCCTCACCTACCGTGAGCAGATGTCCCGCAAGCGGCGGGAACTCTCCGGCGCGGGTCAGCGGACCGGCGATTCCCTCACCGCGCTTGACGCCTTGCGCGACTTGCTCCAGCGTTCCGGACATGCGGCGGTTATTCAGAATCCCGCGCGCGATTCCGATCGATTGCACCAGAGGCACGCTGGCGGCGACCAGGGTCGACATGGCGCGCGCGAAACGGGCCGTCTCGGCTTTGCGCAGCGCGTCGCCCAGCAGCGGCATTTTCAGGCGAATGGTGTCCCACCATAAGCGGCCGGCGGTGGTGCGAATGTAAACCTGAAACAGAACAATGCCTACGAACAACGCCAAAGCCGCCGGCATCCAATAATCCTGCACGATTTTGCTCACTTCGAGCAGGATCAGCGTGGGCGTGGGGATTTTCATGCGCGGATCGGAAAAAATCAAGGCAAAGCGCGGGACCACGAAATTCAGCAATACGAAAATCGATCCCAGGCCGACCAGGGTCAGCAGGATGGGATAAATCAGCGAGCTGACGATGTAGCCGCGCAGGTCGTCGCGGGTGCGCTCGAATTCGGCCAGGCGATCGAATATCTGCGCCAGCGATCCGGAAGCTTCGCCCGCGCGGACCATGTTGATGTAGAGTTCGGAAAAATGCGTCGGGCGCGTGGCCAGGCTTTCCGCCAGCGATTTGCCGCCCTTGAGGATGCGCATCACATCCATGACCACCGCGCGGAAATCGCCGCGATTCGTGAGTTCGGCGACGATCGAGAGCGCGCGGTCGAGTGGCACGCCGGCGTTAAGCAGCGTGGCGAGCTCCTGGGTGAAGAACAGCACATCCTTGCGATGGCTTCGGCCGAACGAAGGAAGTTTGAGGTCGAAGCCGGCGCTCGATCCCTTACTCAGGCCGATATACACGGGAATCAGGCCCTGGCGGCGCAGCTCTGCGGCCACCAGCTTGTCGTTCTCGGCGGTGAGCGTGCCCGTGCGCGGCTTACCGTCGGAGGCCACCGCGCGGAAAAAGAAAGTGGTCGCCATCAGAACTCTTGCGTCACACGAATGACTTCATCCGGGGTGGTCACGCCGCGGGCGACCTTCTCCCAGCCGTCGTCGCGCAAATTACGCATGCCGTTGCGCCGCGCGGCCGCGGTGATGATGCTGGCGTCTTCATTCCGCATGATGATCGCACGCAGTTCTTCGTTCAGCTCCATCAGCTCGAAGATGCCCACGCGGCCATGGTAGCCGGTGCCGAAACACTGCTCGCATCCGGCGCCGCGAAAAGACGGCAGACGGTCGCCGTTGGGCGCCGTCACCTCGCCCGCCGATTGGCGGCAGTGAGGGCAGATCACGCGCACCAGCCGTTGCGCCAGTACCGCCACCAGTGACGACGTCAGCAGATAATTCTCGACGCCCATATCGGTCAGGCGGGTGATGGCGCTGGGCGCGTCATTGGTGTGCAGCGTCGAATATACGAAATGGCCGGTGAGCGCGGCGCGAATGGCGATATCGGCGGTTTCCTGATCGCGGATTTCGCCGATCATGATGACGTCCGGGTCCTGGCGCACGATGTGGCGCAATCCGCCGGCGAAGGTCAGCCCGATCTGCGGATTGACGTGGATCTGGTTGATCCCGTCCATCTGATATTCCACCGGGTCTTCGATGGTGATGATCTTCTTGTCGGTCTGATTGATGCGCTTGAGTGCGGAGTAGAGAGTGGTCGATTTGCCGCTTCCCGTGGGCCCCGTCACCAGAAAAATGCCGTGCGGAAGCGACGTGTAGTATTCCATGCGGCGCAGCATGTGATCGTCGAATCCCAGGCGCTCGAGATCGTAAAAATCGCCGGCGGAACGGTCGAGCAGACGCATGACGACGCTTTCGCCGTACAGCGTCGGAAGCGTGGACACGCGCAGGTCGACTTCGCGCCCCAGGGTCTTTATCTTGATGCGGCCGTCCTGCGGAAGCCGGCGCTCGGCGATATTCAACTTGGCCATCAGCTTGACGCGCGAAATAATGGCCGCTTTCAACTCGCGCGGCGGCGGACTCTGACTCGCCAGCACGCCATCGATGCGATAGCGGATGCGAAATTCTTTCTCGAACGGCTCGATGTGGATGTCACTGGCGCGCTGCTCGACGGCCTGCCCGATCATCGCGTTTACCAGCCGGATCACGGGGGCTTCGCTGGCCATGTCGCGGAGGTGTTCCAAATCCTCCGATTCGCCGACGGGCGACGCGAGCTCGGTCTCGTTCTTGGCCGTCTGGCCATAGTAGCGGTCGATGGCGTCGAGGATTTCCTGTTCGAGCGCGATTCCCGCCAGCACGGTCAGACCGGTGGAGGATTCGACCGCGTTGCGGGTCTCGAAATCCAGCGGATCGGCCATGGCCAGCGTGACTGTGTGATCGTGCAGCGCGACGGGAAGACAGCGGAACTGGCGTAAAAACCGCGGCGCGAGCGTTTCGAGCTCCGGTGACACGGCGGGTGGGCCTTCGAGCGTCAGCACGGGAACCTGCAACTGTTCCGCCAGCGCCGACAGCAGATCCCGCATGGCGATGAAACCCAGATCCACCATGATCTTGCCGAGTTTCTCGCCGCCGCGCTCCTTCTGAATATCGAGCGCGCGGGCGAGATCGTCCGGAGTAATCAGTTTCCGCTCGATCAGGATCTCGCCCAGACGCATCTTGAAGCTATCCGTCCCGAGGCTAGTCTTCCGTGACTCGAATCACGGCATCCAGCGCGGCGCCTTTGGATTCGAGCAGCTTTCTCTTGGTGGCCTGCACGGTGATCTGAACCGGTACGCCCGTCGCGTCTTCAAACGTGAATCTCGGAACGTTCACCGCGATCACGATTTGCTCGTCCGGAGGAATCGTCTCGAGCGAAGTGGCCGCGGCGACCAGAGCGTCCTTCAGGACCTTCTTCAGGTCCGGCACGCGCGCGATTTTCGTCTTGTGCATCTGCACGATTTCTTCCTTAGTGGGAAGCGGATGCATGATGCCGACCGGCGCGTTGACCAGGATGACCTCGGCCGTAAGCACTACGCCGATGCCATCCAAATAGACCCCGCGCGAGAGCCCGATCAAGGTGCGGGTATTGTCGGAAGTGAAGCGCTGAAGCGTGGCATCCAGGCCCTTTTCGGCAATTTCCATCTGCACCCGGTTCACCCGCGGCGTTTCACCCGCGGCCGCGTACGCAGCGGACCCAACAGTCACATAAATCAAGCCCAACGCCAGAACTAACGATTTGATAGTTTTCATGAGGAATCCTTTTATCGGCTCAGCACCACGTTGCGATACATATTCGCGACCTGCTTGTCGCGCACATCGAGCAGCTCGTACATCGCCTGAATCTCTTGCACATGACGCGCTTCCACTTCCGAGACAGCTTTGTTCACCGCGGCTTCCACTTGGGCCTGCGGTATCTGGCTCGGTCTCAGCGAGCCGTGAATCAGGATGGCAGCCGCGACAAGAGCACCCGCGGCAAAGGTGGGACTAAACACGCGCTGCCACCAGCGCGGCTCGAACACTTTGTCCGAGACGAAAGCAATGCGCCGCGGCATCTCCTCTTCGCGCAGTGTTGAGAGGGTATTGAGCGTCAGGCGCAGCGTGGCCACCTCTTCGTGGCAGATCGAACAGGTGGCCAGATGCGCTTCCGCCTGGCGATGCGCGTCTTGACCGAGTTCGCGCAGCACGTAGGCCTTCCAGTCGGGTTTCGATTCGGGCTTTGATTCAAAAGACGCACAACTCATAATTCACCTCGCAAAGCAGCTTTTTGCATGGGAGCCAACATCGCCTTGAGCAGGTCAAGCGCGGTATACAGTCGCGATTTCACCGTGGACACCGGGCACTCCAGGATTTCGGCCATTTCTTCAAACTTGAATCCCTGGTAGACCTTGAGAAGCACCGCCTCGCGCTGATCGGCGCTTAACCGCCCGAGAGCCGTTTCGACCGCCAGGGACAGCTCCATGGGCAGCAGCCTCGGATTCAGGTCGGCGGGACGGGGTTCGCCGGCCAGTTCGGTTTCCGGCCGCTTGCGGCGCAGCATCGAGAATGCTTCGTTGTGCGCGATCCGGAACAGCCAACCCGAAAATCGGGCCGGATCGTCCAGTTTCGGCAGGCTTTGGTAGGCTTTCAAAAACACGTCCTGGCTCACATCCATGGCATCTTCACGATTCGAGACCAGCCGGAGGACATAGTTAAAGACACGCTTCTCCCATCGGGATACCAGGAGGTTATAGGCCTCCACATCCCCTCGCCGCGCTTTGGCGATCAGGTCTGGATCTTCGACTTCGCGAAAGATCAAGTCATCGCTCCAATTTCTTGGCTCCGTTGGTAAAGACGCCGTACTGGCGGAAAAAGTCGGACCAGGGTCTACGATTCGAATATACCGCCGACCTGCCCCAAGCTCGCCACCTCAAAGGCGGTAGCCTTAGATTAGCCGCAGGATCTCCAATGGATTCGGAATTCCGTCCGCTCAGCGCACCCGAAAGGGAACTCCTGGAAAAGCTACTCGAGCCCGAATTTGCCGGTAGAGATGAATTACGCAGCCAACTGAGCGCTGTGACCGCCAAACAAGTGATCGAGGATGGAACGCTGCTTCTGCAATGCGGTCCAAGTCCGCCATTTCCACGCAAGAATAGACTGGCCGTGGAAGGCGTCTGCACGGACGCTGACGGCAAGGAGATTGCAGTCCTGCTCCACGTCGACCGACATGGATTCATGAACATGCTCGAGATACTCAAGTACGATCCGGCCCCAATTATCAATCCGCCGACCGCTCGCAATCTGGTGGTGCCTAGTGGGAGCTAGGTCGCTATTGCTTCCCCGCCCAATGCCATAATGCTCCTTGGCGACCAACGTGGCGCACGCACTCGTGCGTGCAGCGTCGAGACTCTTCTCGACGCGTGGCAAGAGTATCCCGAACCGAAAAGGCATCGACACGCCCGCTGACAGGTCCTTCGGAAGTGTCGATGCAGCCCGCATGAGTGCGGGCGCCACATACGACCAATGACCCATCTCAAGCGTGAACTCGGACTACGCGACCTGACCCTGTTCGCGATCGCCTGCATTGTCGGGCCGCGCTGGATCTCCGTCGCCGCCAGCGCAGGACCCGGCTCCGTGATTCTATGGATC
>DASYSG010000062.1:0-29201 GCA_036003585.1 Bryobacteraceae bacterium
GGTCTGCGGCATGGGACCGTCGGTGGCGGCGACGACCAGGATCGCCCCGTCCATCTGCGCTGCGCCGGTGATCATGTTCTTGATGTAGTCGGCGTGACCGGGGCAATCGACGTGCGCGTAGTGCCGCTTGGCGGTTTCATACTCCACGTGCGCCACCGCGATCGTGATGCCGCGGGCTTTTTCTTCCGGCGCGTTGTCGATCGAATCGAAGCTCCGGAACTTCACCTTGGGATTGTGCTTGGCCAGCGTCTGCGTAATCGCCGCCGTCAAGGTCGTCTTGCCGTGGTCGATGTGTCCGATGGTGCCGACGTTACAGTGCGGCTTGCTGCGGTCAAATTTTTCCTTCGCCATGTGTGTCTCGCTCTCCTGGTCGCCGAGCGCACAGCGCGCGCCGGCCACAACAGCGTTTATTAGGACGCTGCCGGCGCGCTGCGTTGTGCGCGATAAAAAACTGGAGCCGTTGATCGGGATTGAACCGATGACCTCGTCCTTACCAAGGACGCGCTCTACCAACTGAGCTACAACGGCCTTACAAAACTCATCCGCCGCTGCATCGGCAGCAGCCCAAAAAAACCTTTCCAAAACTTTGGTGGACAGGGAAGGATTCGAACCTTCGTACCTCGCAAGGAGGGACAGATTTACAGTCTGTTGGCTTTAACCACTCACCCACCTGTCCGATGCTATAACTGCCCCGGATTTGGGGGGCCTTTAGGACTGGAGTTCATTATAGCAAAGGCGCCCAATGCGTTAGAATAGCAAAGGAAACCTCGGGCGGGAGTAACTCAGTGGTAGAGTCACAGCCTTCCAAGCTGTTGGTCGCGGGTTCGATTCCCGTCTCCCGCTCCATAGTTTCATTCGTGCCGCCTGCAGGCGCGCGACTGATCTACGAATCGAGTGGTGGCCCGAGGCAAGATGCCACAGTTTCTTGAAGGAAATTAGAAAAGGGCACCGTGCATGCCTGGGAACGGCACGCCGGCGCCCTTGATTGAAACTTGTACTTTTGAGGCTATCTCTTGCTTTGCTGGCGGCGCATGAAGCCGAGGCCCAGAAGGCTGACACCAATCAATGAAAGTGTCGCCGGCTCTGGAACCGCCGTGCCGGTCACATTCACAGTGCCTTGGTAGCTGGCCTCGCTTCCGATCGCCTGGTGGATGACTTCCTCCCCGGTGAGAGCGAACTGGGCCCCGGTAAGCACCCACGGCACATTACCTGACGAGGTGGAACACGACAGCGTCGTTCCTGGCCCGCCTGAATTGCAAACCGGCGAGATGGCAGTGGCATCTCCACCCGGCAGCGTTGGTATGTTGTCATTTCTAACCCAGGCCTGGAAAGTCGCCGAGTCCCCTGCTTGCGCCACGTTCCAGATCCCCGAACTGGAGGTCGACAAAATCAGGTCCGGCCCTGCCGGCAAGTTGTAGTTCCAACCTGCGAAATTGATAACCAGATCGCCGGCGCCTGAAACGTGATCGATGCTCAGCTTTGAATCGCTCAGATTGCTGAAAAGCGGATCTCCGGGCACGTTAGAGGCGGTCCCCGAAGCTCCGGTAAAGTTGTAGCCACCAACGCTGAAACCCACGCCATAAGAGATGGTATTCCCATCGAGCGACGTGACAAAACCCGCGGCGCCGCAAGCGAGGACTCCCGCTGCCGTAGAGTTATCGCACATAGCGGATGCAGAGTTTGCACTAATGCTGATCAGCATCGAAGCATCTGCCCGCTGAGTATAGGCAAGAGCGCCCACAATGCCAAGCAAAATCAGTTTCTTCATTTTTGTATCCTCATAACTTTCTGAACTGTCTCTATGATTTCCGGCCCGCTTAAACGACCTCGGCTGATCCGTGGGAATATGCCATGTAAATCGCCGAGACCGGGAATTGGACCGGCCTCCAATGCGGATTTAGTGCAAGAGAGCGCAACAAGTTCTCGTCCTGAGTTGGGATGCCAAATTGGGACCCGAAAGAGCCCTCTAGCGTCTCTACGCGGTCACGCGGCCTCGGAGGACGGCAGGACGGGCAGGTCTAAAGAGACCGCGCAAAGTCGCTAGAAGGTTTACGTGCATGAGACGGAGGCCCCCTCTCCAGCGCGTCCGCTTGGATATCGGGGTCTCCAACACGAAATTAGTGCGGGCGGGGCGAAAAGTTCTCTTCCCCCGAGCGGCAATTTATAGCCTTCCCTTTTTGCTAGCCGAGCCGTGGAGCGGAATTTGAAACGGTTCGATCCTGGAATTACCGGCCGGGCCCGAGTAGGATATAGGAAGGCCCCGATAGCTCAGTTGGTAGAGCGCCAGTTTTGTAAACTGGATGTCGCTGGTTCAATCCCGGCTCGGGGCTCCATGATCACGTCGCCTCGATCAGCATCGCCTTCCAAGCATCCTCATCCTGACCGATGCTCAGCCGGTTCGCGGAACGAATCAACGGCAGCCGCAGCAAGCTCGGTTCCCGCTCAATCTTTTCCAGAAGCTGAGAGTCGGACGGCTTGAGATACTTCAGGCCGGCATCGATGTAGGCTTTTCCCTCGGAATCGAGCAGAGCGCCCACGCCGAAACGATCGACAAATCGCTTGATCTCGCCCGGAGCCATGGGCTTCTTCTTCAAATCCACAAAATGTATCGTCACGCGGCGCTCTTTGAAGAACCGCTCGGCCGCGCGCGTTGCCTGAGAATTCTTCACGCCGAAAATCTGAACGCTGACCATAAGCTCCTATTGTGATCGCCTGCTAGACTGGCGAAGATGACCCGCGCGGTCCTGCCGGTTTTTCTTGTAATCACAGCCGCTCAGGCAGGCGCCCTACGGCCTTTGCCGATTGTCCCCCGCCCCGCCGTGGTGCGGCATCTGAACGGAACATTTCTTCTGGGCCGGTCGGCGGTGATTTATGCCGACCCGGAAGCCCAGGCGGTTGCCGCATGGTTCGCGCAGCAGGTCCAAGCCGAATTCGGAATTGCCGCGGAGCTCGCTACGCAACCTCCACGCGGGAAAGCATTCCGCTTTGTTCTGGATCGGAGCCTGCCCGAAGAGGGCTACCGGATGCGCATCGATCCGCGCGGCATTGTGATCGCGGGCCGGCCCGCGGGATTGTTCTATGGCGCTCAGTCCGTGCTTCAGCTCGCCGCGGCGCACAGCGGAACCACTTTTATTCTGCCTGCGGCAGAAATCCAAGATCAACCCAGGTTTTCTTATCGCGGCCTGCATCTGGACACGTCGCGGCACATGTTCCCGGTGGAATTTATCAAGCACTACCTCGACTGGATGGCGCGCTACAAGCTGAACACATTTCACTGGCATCTCACCGACGATCAGGGCTGGCGCATCGAGATCCGGCAATACCCGCGGCTGGCGGAAATAGCATCGATGCGCAAGGAGACACTGGTCGGCCATGCCCCGCAATCGACCCAGTACGACGGCAAACCGTACGGCGGATTCTATACGCAGGAGCAAATCCGCGAAGTCGTGGCTTACGCGCGCGATCGCTTCATCACGGTGATTCCGGAAATCGAAATGCCCGGCCATTCGCTGGCTGCCCTGGCGGCGTATCCGGAGCTGGCCTGCACACCCGGCCCGTTTGAGACCGCGACCACATGGGGCGTCTTCAAGGACGTTTTTTGCCCCAAGGAGAGCACGTTTCAGTTCCTCGAAAACGTGCTCAGCGAGGTCCTGACGCTGTTCCCATCGCCGTACATCCACATCGGCGGCGATGAAGTCCAAAAGGACCGCTGGAAGGAAAGCCCGGATGCCCAGGCTGTGATCCGGCGCGAGGGCTTGAAGGACGAAGGCGAGTTACAGAGCTATTTCATCCGCCGCATGGAGCGCTTCATCAATTCCCAAGGCCGCCGCATGATCGGTTGGGACGAGATCCTGGAAGGCGGTCTGGCTCCCGACGCCACGGTGATGAGCTGGCGCGGCGAGCAAGGCGGCATCGCGGCCGCCCGGCAGGGTCACGATGTCATCATGTCACCTGACGCATACCTGTACTTCGACCACTACCAGGGCGATCGCGCCAAAGAACCCCTGGCCATCGGCGGAATGCTGCCGCTCGAAAAAGTCTACAGCTACAATCCACTCCCCGCGGCGCTCAACCCCGAGGAACAGAAACACATTCTCGGCGCCCAAGCCAATATGTGGACCGAGTACATCCAGGATCCGCGTCAGGCGGAGTACATGCTGTTTCCGCGATTGTTCGCGCTGGCCGAAGTGGTCTGGTCTCCGCAGAGCTCTCGGAATTATCGTGATTTTCTGAGTCGTGTTCCGCCGCAGTTGGCGCGGCTCAAGCGCCAAGGTGTGAATTACCGGCCTTTATCTCGGCTGAAATAGCACCACATCGACATCCAGAAAAGGCCCAAGCTGGCGGTCCATCCAGCCCTCAAATTCGGGCCGCGCGGCGAACCATTCGCGCCATCGGGCAACGTCGGGGGCGGGTCCGTAAATCAGGAAGCGCCCGGAGCGCGGCAGGCTTTCCCTCGCGAGAGCGCTTGCGTACTCCACTCCAGCGGGCGAATCGCCGTAGGGAAGCAGGACTAGCTTGCCGTTTAACGGATACACATCGATTTGGCTGTACAGATATCCCGGGAGCGGATAGTTCGGGCGCCACTCCGGAGGCTTGGCTTCGACGAAGGGGCTGACCACCAACACCGGCGTAAACGAATCCAGCGCCAGGGCATTCACGGCCCTGGAAGCTCCTCGCCAGTCGGAATTATGGTGGGGCGGCCAGAGTCGTGTCCACTGCCCGCCGAAGACCAGGGCGGCGATCCCCATCGCCAGCGCGAGCGGCTTCCAGTAAGACTTTGGAACGAAGAAAGCCGCGGCCACAGTGGCAGCCAGGGCCGCTCCCGGTAGAGCGATGGATACATAGCGCGGCGTGAACACGCTGACTCCGCTGAGATGCGAATACGCGAACAAGCCGAGAGGTTGAACGAGCCACCATCCGGCGATCAGGGCGATCGCAGAGAATGCGGGGACTGAATCGACACGAGGCGCGCGGCGTAAGCGCGCATAAATAAGAGCCCCAAGAGCGCTCCCGGCGATCAGGCGGATCTTGAACGTCTCCCCGAGTTCGGACCAGGAGGGCAGCGGCGCGAATACGTGCCGCGCGGCGTCCCGGTTCAGCGCCAGCGCGCTAATCGCCACCGGCAGCAGTGCCAGTATCAAGCCAGCGCCGATGGTCACGACCTGAACCCAGGACGATTTCCGGTCCCGTCGCGCCCAGAAGTAAATCGCATACACGAAGTAGAACGGCCAGTAGACTAATTGCACCCGCCAGAGAAGCGCTCCGGCCGCGAGGAACAGAATTCCGTCGAGCCATTTGCCGGAATCGAGCCAGCGGATGAGGAACCAGAGACTCGCCGCCGCCACGCACGTGCCCACAGCGTAGGGCCGGGCGTCCGCGGCTTGGTAGTTGAAGAGCCGCAGCGTGAGGCACGCGAATACCGCAAACCATGCGGCTTGCGGATGTATCAACCTCGCGGAAAGGAGCCCGATGAAGAACAGCGCGATCGCCAACGCTAGAAGAGAGGGCAGCCGCTCCGCCGCTTCAGAAAATCCAAACAGAGCCTCCGATGCCCGCGGCAGCCAGTAGTAAACCGAGCCGATCGCCGGCGCGATGATCGCCAGCGACGGGTGATTTACCCCGTGATGAACGATGAAAGCGGTCTCGGCTTCATCCACCCAGAAGCTCAATCCGAGCGGCATGACCCACATGCGTGCGATGCACAGCGCGAGCAGCAGTGGCAATGCTACTCGAAAGATCACTTGCCGAAGCTCACCCGCAGGCCGGTGCTGTAAATGGCGTCGTTCTTCTTGCGCCCTGGTACGGGATTACTCAGGAAACGATCGCTGACGGTAACCTGCCAGGAAAACCACTTGCGAATCGCCGTCACGGCCGAGATGTCGAAATTCACGCGATACGCGCCGGTGTCGGACAGGTTCGTAAAAAAGTCCAGTTTCTGTTCGATGTGCGTGGACGCGCTAAATTTATGAACGAAATCGTCACCCAGCAGCAATTCGGCGGAGGTGCGATTGAGTCCGGTGGAGAAAAATTCGCGATTCCCGGCAGCGCCTAACCGGAGATCGAACTGAGTCGGCATGGTCGCAATGGCGTGATAGCCCAGGCCAGCGGACGGCGTGAAGCGCAAATCCAGGTCCTGGAACTGGTCGGATTCCAGATCCACCGCTCCGAAGACGAACGCCTTCTTATTGAGATTCAGGTTGTAGCCGACGCCGCCGCGCTTGGAATTCGCGGTGGTCTGGCTGGCTCCGCCTGCGAAGTCGCTGGAGGAAAAGATGGAGGTGTAGTAGACGGCGATCTTGTCGCGAGTGGTGGCGCGCTGAGCGTTAGCTGCCATCGTCAGAGTTGCAGTGTTGGCATTTCCGCGGCTGGCGGCGAAACCCAAATCGAAGTCACCGACCCATAGATCCACCAAACGCGGGTTGCGGAAGTGGTCGATCTCGGCTTGCGCCTTGAGCTGCTCGTCGTTGTTACGAATGAACTGAATCGATTCCTTCGATGCAACGACGACCCCCGCGGTCCGGGTGGTCACGTTGAATGCTCCGTTCACCGTCTCCACCGACCCGACGATCATCTGCCCGTCGCTCAGACCGATGTACAAAGGACCTGGGGCCGAGATCGCGCCGATCGAGTCCCACTTGAGAGTCACGTCGCCGGCGGTGTCCGTCTTCATAACCAGAGTCTTGCCGTCGCTGCGGATCACCGAGCCGGTGATCCGGTCGCCATTGGCGAGAGTCACTTGATCCGCCCAAAGAGAACACGTGAAGAGTAGCAACGTCGCTACGAATAAAGGTTTCATCACCCAAGGTTAGACCGAGACGAGCAGATTGTCGATCAGCCGGACTTCCCCCAGCCACACGGCGGCGACGATGCGGACAGGCCCAGCCATCTTCTCGACCGGTTCGAACGTTCTGGGATCGACGGCTTCGAAATATTCGACTTGGATTTCGGGCGCAGCAGACAGCATTTCCAGCGCGGCTTGGATTGATCGCTCCGCCTCGCACAGCGCTTTATAAATAACCGGCGCGATCTTGCGCTGATCGGGAGTGAGCCTCTGATTGCGAGAGCTCATCGCCAGACCGTCGGGCTCGCGTACTGTGGGAACCGGCACGATCTCAACGGGGAAGTTGAGATCCGCCGCCATCTTCCGGATCACGGCCAGCTGCTGCGCGTCTTTTTCGCCGAAATAAGCCCGGTCAGCGGGAATAATGTTGAACAGCTTGGCGACCACGGTTGCCACGCCGCGGAAGTGGCCGGGCCGGAATTCCCCTTCCAGGCGCGATGAAATGCCGGCGACTTCGACTGAAGTCAGCGGCGGGCCGGGGTACATTTCTTTCGCATCCGGGGCGAACACCACGTCCACGCCGAGGCGTTCGCAAAACGCAAGGTCAGTCTCGATGTTACGAGGATACTTTTGAAAATCGTCCGGACGATCGAACTGGGTGGGGTTGACAAAAATGGTCGCGACCACGCAGCCAGTCTCTTCGCGCGCCCGGCGCATCAGCGCGCCGTGCCCTTCATGCAGCGCACCCATGGTGGGGACCAGGCCGGTGGTCAACCCGCGCGCCCGAGCCAACGCTGCATGCTCGCGCATTTCCGCAATGGTGCGCAAAAGAGTCACGTCAGCTGGTCACTTCGGGAAGCGGCCCGTACGCACGTCGTCGATGTATTCGCGGGTCGAGCGGACCACTTCCCTACCCAACTCGGCGTAGCGCTTCACGAAAGATGGCGTGAATTCGTCGAACAATCCAAGCGCATCGTAGCTGACCAGCACCTGGCCGTCGCAATGCGGACCGGCGCCGATGCCGATGGTGGGAATCGTCAGAGTCTTGGTAATCTCAGCGGCGATGTCGGATGGGATCGATTCCAGAACCACCGCAAAAGCTCCGGATCGCTCGACCGTTCGGGCTTCATCCAACAGTTTCTCAGCGGCAGCGCCCGCGATCTTCTTAAAGCCGCCCAACTGATGCACCGACTGCGGGGTGAGGCCGATGTGGCCCATCACCGGGATTCCGATCTCGACCAGCCGGGCGATCACGCCAGCCGCGGCCCGTCCCCCTTCAAGCTTCACAGCCGACGCACCGCCTTCCTGGATCAGCCGTCCTGCGTTTCGAACGGCGTCGTCGAGACCGGTCTGGAACGTCAGGAACGGCATGTCGGCGACGACCAGCGCGTGCTTGGTTCCGCGGCGAACCGCACGGGTATGATGCACCATCATGTCGAGCGTGACCTCGAGCGTGGTCTCATGCCCCATGATCACCATGCCCAGAGAATCGCCCACCAGGATGGCGTCGATTCCGGCACAGTCGAGGAGTCGCGCCATGGTGGCGTCGTAGGCGGTCAGCACGGTGATCTTTTCACCGCGCTGCTTCATCTCCAGAAGGTCCGGGATGCGGACCGGCTTCGGGGCCTGCTTCATGATAACTCTAATCTATAGTAGCTCAATCACTTAGGCTTCCTTGACAGACTCTCGGCCGGACTGTTACCCTAATATTGGACCGAATCAGTCTTACATGCTGAAGCTCACCAAGAAAGCCGACTACGGACTCATCGCCATGCGACACTTGGCGTGCCAGGCTAAGACTGCGTCAGCAAAGGAGATCGCCGACCGGTACCGGATCCCGCTGCCTTTGCTCTCGAAAGTACTGCAAACCCTGGTACGCAACAGCCTGCTGGTCTCCGAGCAGGGGGCGACCGGCGGCTACAGGCTGTCCCGCGACGCCCACGAGATCAATGCTCTGGAAGTGATCCGTAGCATCGATGGGCCGATCATCCTGACGCAGTGCTTCACCGAACACGACGAGCCCACCGAGTGCGACCAAAGCGAGATGTGTCCGGTGCGCGAACCGCTCCGAAAAGTTCACGAAGGGATTCTGCGGTTGCTGTCGGGAATCACAATTGCGGATTTAGCGTCGGATGACATGTCGATTCCGGCCATCCCCAGCATGGTTTCAAGCATCCAACTAACGTCCCCCAGAACAGGGCCCATAACCAGATGAAACTACCCATATACATGGATAATCACGCCACCACCCCGGTGGATCCGCGCGTGTTCAAGGCGATGACGCCTTACTTTACCGATACCTTCGGCAACGCCGCCAGCCGCAATCACAGCTTTGGCTGGGTGGCGGAAGATGCGGTGGAGAAAGCCCGCAAGCAGGTGGCGGAGCTGATCGGCGCCAACAACAAGGAAATCGTTTTCACCAGCGGCGCCACCGAATCGAACAATCTGGCGCTGAAGGGCGTCGCCGAGATGTACGGCGAAAAGGGCAACCACATCATCACCGCGGCCACCGAGCACAAAGCCATCCTGGATACCTGCAAGCGCCTCGAAAAAGAAGGCATCAAGGTCACCTATCTGCCTGTCGAAACCAACGGCCTGGTGGATCTGGACAAGCTGCGCGCGGCGATGACCGACAAGACCATCCTGGTCAGCATCATGTACGCCAACAACGAAATTGGCGTGCTGCAGCCCGTTGCCGAGATCAGCAAGATTGCGAAAGAACGCGGCGCGCTGTTTCATACCGACGCCACGCAGGCGGTCGGCAAGGTGCCCGTGGATGTGATCAAGGACGGCATCGACCTGGCTTCGATCAGCGCTCATAAGATGTATGGACCGAAGGGCGTCGGCGCGCTGTATGTTCGCCGGCGCAATCCCCGGGTTCAGTTGACCGCGCAGATGGATGGCGGAGGGCATGAGCGCGGTATGCGTTCCGGCACTCTCAATGTCCCCGGAATCGTGGGGCTGGGCGAAGCTTGCGCCATCGCCAAGGCGGAGATGGCCGAGGAATCCAAACGCATGGCCTACCTGCGCGACAAGCTGAAGGATCGCCTGCTGGCATCGCTCGATGAGACCTACATCAACGGCACCATGGAGCACCGGCTGCCGAACAACCTGAACATCAGCTTCGCGTACGTCGAAGGCGAATCGCTGCTGATGGGGATTAATGAGATCGCGGTATCGAGCGGATCGGCGTGTACTTCGGCGACGCTCGAGCCCAGCTACGTACTGAAGGCGTTGGGCGCCGGGGATGACCTGGCGCATTCTTCCATCCGCTTCGGCCTGGGCCGATTCAATACGGAGGAAGAAGTGGATTACGTGGCGGCGAAGGTGATCGACGTAGTGCAGAAGCTGCGCGAACTTTCACCGCTGTATGAGATGCACAAAGAAGGCATCGACCTGACCAAAGTTCAATGGACGGCACATTAAGAGGCTAAGACTATGGCGTATTCAGATAAAGTACTCGATCATTACAACAATCCCCGCAACGTCGGATCGTTCGACAAGAAGGATCCCAACGTCGGCACGGGTATGGTGGGCGCGCCGGAATGCGGCGACGTGATGAAGCTGCAGGTGAAGGTGAACCCGGCCACCGGCATCATCGAAGACGCGAAGTTCAAGACGTTCGGCTGCGGCAGCGCGATTGCCAGCTCGTCACTCGCGACGGAATGGCTGCGCGGCAAGACCGTGGACGAAGCGCTGACGATCAAGAACACCGACATCGTCAACGAGCTGAGCCTGCCGCCGGTGAAGATTCACTGCTCGGTGCTGGCCGAAGACGCGATCAAGGCCGCCATCGACGATTACAAGAAGAAATCGGAGAACGTGGAATCTCAGACCAAGGCGCACGCCTAAGCTGGGATCAGTCGTATGGTCACGGTAACTCCTAAAGCGGTCGACAAGATTCGCGAGGCGTTCAAGCGCGAGGGCGTCTCGGGAGGGCTGCGTCTGGGCGTACGTGGCGGAGGCTGCTCGGGGCTCAGCTATCTCTTTAAGTTCGATCCGAAGCCCCGGCCCACGGATGCCGTTCTCAATTTCGACGACGTCAACGTTTACATCGATCCCAAGAGCATGGTGTTCCTGGAGGGGATGACACTCGACTGGCAGGATTCGCTGATGCAATCGGGCTTCGTGTTCGAAAATCCGCACGCCAAGAAGAGTTGCGGCTGCGGGACATCGTTTACGGCTTAATGAGGTTCTACGAATCTCTCGGCCTGGAGCCGAAGCTGGCGCTCGATTCCGAAGATCTCAAGATGCGCTTTTACGATCGCAGCCGCCAGTGGCATCCCGACCGCTTCAGCCGCGGTACCTCCGAAGAGAAGCAGCGTTCCGAAGAAATGACCTCTACGCTCAACGACGCGTTTCGAACTCTGCGCGATCCGGTCAGCCGTGCGGAATATTTTTTGCGTGAGAGCGGCCTGGAGTTGCCGAAGGACGCTCCGCCGGAGTTGCTGGAGGAGATTTTCGAGTTGAATATGGCCTTGGAGGAATTGCGCGGCGGCGATGAATCGGCGCGCGAGCAGCTGGCGTCGGCTCAGGAGCGTTTTACAGGCATGCTGGGCGAGGCGGATGCGGGCCTGGCCGGTTTGTTCGCGCGTTATGACCAGCTGGCGGACCGGGCCCTGTTGGACCAGATTCGCGCCACCCTGAATCGCCGCAAGTACGTGTCTAACCTGCTGCGCGACGTCGAAAAGGAACTGAATGTCCACTCTGCAAATTGATTTCGGCCATGCCCAGCCGCGCATTGTCGGCATCGATCTGGGGACCACCAACAGCCTGGTCGCGGTGATGGATCTGACCGGCCCGCGCATTCTTTCCGGGATCGTGCCGAGCGTCGTCTCGGTCACAGAATCGGGCGAAGTGATCGCAGGATCGGAAGCTCGCGAGATGCTGATCACGCATCCCGAGCGCACGGTCTATTCCGTCAAGCGGCTCATGGGCCGGGGCGTGGGCGACGTTCAGGATGAGCTGAAGCTTTTTCCTTTTCATATAGTCGCGGGCAGCGAATCGGTACTCAAACTTCAGCTGGGCGACAAGATCATGACGCCTCCGGAAGTATCGGCGTACGTGCTTCGCAAGCTCAAGGAAGATGCCGAGGATGTGCTGGGCGCGCCCGTTACGCAGGCGGTCATCACGGTTCCAGCGTATTTCAACGACGCACAGAGGCAGGCGACCAAAGACGCCGGCCGCATCGCCGGACTCGAAGTTTTGCGCCTAGTGAATGAGCCGACCGCGGCCGCTCTGGCCTACGGGCTCGACAAGCGCAAGGAAGGGCTGGTCGCGGTCTACGACTTCGGCGGCGGGACGTTCGACATCTCGATCCTGCGATTGCATGACGGGATCTTCGAGGTACTCGCGACCAACGGCGACACGCACCTGGGCGGCGACGATATCGACAACCTTCTGCTGAACATCGCGCTCGAAGACATCCAGAGCGAATGGGGCGAGGATGTTTCCGGAAACGCTGGTCTGGTGCAACTGCTGCGCCGCGCCGTGATTCAGGCCAAAGAAGCGCTCTCCTTCGCACCCGCGGCGATGATCGATCTGGAGTACGGCGCTCGGAAATACCAACGGGAAATCGACGTTCAGCTCTTCAATCGTCTGATCGAGCCGATCGTCGAGCGCACGCTCGGTCCGTGCAGGAATTGCATCAAGGACGCCGGGATCACGGTCGAGCAAATCAACGAAACCGTGATGGTGGGCGGGTCCACACGGATACCGTTGGTTCGTTCTGCAGTGGAACGACTGTTCCGCAAGCGCCCACACACCGAGCTGAATCCCGACGAGGTGGTCGCACTGGGAGCAGCGGTGCAGGCGGGCATCCTGGGCGGCGAGGTGGAAGATAAGCTTCTGCTGGATGTGACGCCGCTATCCCTCGGCATCGAAACCATGGGTGGATTGATGTCGAAACTCATTCATCGCAATTCGACCATCCCGGCATCGGAGACCGAACTGTTCACTACCGCCGTGGACGGTCAAACGAACGTGCTGATTCACGTGCTGCAAGGCGAACGCGAGTTGGTGAAAGACTGCCGCAGCCTCGCCCGTTTCGATCTGAAGGACATCGACCCGATGATCGCGGGCATGGCGCGTATTCAGGTGCGGTTCCTGATCGACGCCAACGGGATTCTGAACGTCACGGCGAAAGATCTGCGGACCGGCAAGGAACAGAGCATGGATGTGAAGCCGTCTTACGGCCTCACTGATGATCAAGTGGAAGCGATGATTCTTGAGTCCTACGACAAGGCCGAAGAGGACTTCAAGGAACGGCAGGTGCGCGAAGCGCGTGTCGAAGCCGACGCGATTCTCGGCGCGGTCGACAAAGCGAAAGAGGACCAGGCTTACGACGCGTTGCCGGAGGCAGAACGTTCAACCATAGACCGTTCCATCAACGAGCTGAAGCTGGCGTATCATAGCGACGACCACCTCCTGATTCGCGATCAGATCGAGAAATTGAATCAGGCTACCATGGCGCTGGCGGAAGCGATCATGAATGAAGCCGTGGGCAAGGCTCTCAAGGGAACCAACATTAATGCCTAAGCTAACCTGGCAGAACCTGGATGATATCGCCCTGTCGCTGTACGAGAAGTTCCCGGACATGGACCCGACACATGTGCGGTTCACCGACCTGCACAAGTGGATCACCGAGCTCGAGGACTTCGACGACGATCCGCTAAAATCGAACGAGGCCAAGCTCGAACGGGTCCAGATGGCATGGCTCGAAGAATACCAAGACAACCATTAGCGGCTCTCGCGGCAGCGGTCGTGCTCGCGCTGCTGGCTACGGGTGCGGATCAGCCCCTCGCGCCGGACCAGCTTGCCGTGATCAACCACATCTCGGCGGACTCGCTGCGCGGGAATCTTTCCTTCCTGGCGTCGGATCTGCTGGAAGGACGTGCGACCCCATCGCGCGGCCTGGACCTGGCGGCCGAGTATATCGCGGCGCAGTTTCGACGCGCGGGGCTCGAACCGGCGGGCGACGACGGCTACTTCCAGACGGCGACCCTGGCCGACGTCGGCGATCGCGGGAAGCGGCTCGCGCAAGCGATGGGGGTGAACGATCTGACCTCCGTCAAGATGCGGAACGTCGCGGGAATCCTGCGCGGGTCTGATCCGACCTTGCGCGATACCTACGTCGTGCTCAGCTCGCACTACGATCACCTCGGTATCGCTTCTTCCGGTGAAGATCGTATTTTCAACGGCGCTAACGACGATGGCAGCGGAACGGTAAGCGTCGTCGAAGTGGCATCGGCGCTGGCGGCGCTGCCGGTGCATCCCAAGCGCAGCATCATTTTCATTCTGTTCTTTGGCGAAGAGCGCGGTCTATGGGGCTCGCGATTTTATGCCGCTCATCCTTTGGTTTCGCCGGCGCGGACGATCGCCCAGTTGAACCTGGAACAGGTAGGCCGCACCGATGCGGCCGACGGTCCGCAAATCAAGACCGCATCGATCACCGGTTACGATTTCTCCGATGTGCCGACGATACTTGCCGATGCCGCACAAGCCGCCGGAGTCATAGTTTACAAAAATCCCCAGAACAGCGATGCCTATTTCAGCCGCAGCGACAACCAGTCGCTGGCGGATCTCGGAATCCCGGCGCACACGCTCTGCGTCGCTTACGACTTTCCCGACTATCACAAGGTGACCGATAGCTGGGACAAGATCGACTACGACAACATGGCCGCGGTAGATCGCGCCGTGGCACTGGGAATGATGAAGCTCGCTTCCAGCGAAGCCCCTCCCAAGTGGAACGAGGAATACGCTCCCGCTCGACGATATGTGGACGCAGCGCGGCGGCTGCATCCGTAGCACGCAGCCCTAGGCCGTTCGCATGGATTCCGTCTTGTCGCCGGAAATCGCCGCCTGCGCCGCCGCCAGCCGCGCGATCGGAATTCTGTAAGGCGAGCAGGACACGTAGTTCATGCCGACCCGATAACAGAACTCGACCGAGCTGGGATCGCCGCCGTGCTCGCCGCAGATGCCGATTTCGAGATCCGGGCGCGTCTTGCGGCCGAGCTCGATGCCCATGGTGATCATCTTGCCGACGCCTTCCTGATCGATGGACGCGAACGGATCGGCTTTGAAGATCTTCAGGGCTTCATACTCGCCGGAGAACTTCGTATAGTCGTCGCGAGACAGGCCCATGGTGGTCTGCGTCAGGTCGTTGGTGCCGAAGCTGAAGAACTCCGCCTCTTTCGCAATCTGGTCGGCTACCAGCACGGCCCGAGGAATCTCGATCATGGTCCCCACCAGGTAGTGGAGTTTCTCCATGCCCGCCGCGCTCAAAACTTCCTTGGCGACGCGGACCACAATTTCCTTCTGATTGGTCACCTCGCCCACGCTACCGGCCAGCGGAATCATCACTTCCGGAATCACCTTGAGGCCCTTCTTCGCCACGTGCACAGCCGCTTCGAAAATCGCGCGCGCCTGCATTTCGGTGATCTCGGGATACGTAATGCCCAGGCGGCATCCGCGATGCCCCAGCATCGGGTTGAACTCGTGCAGCTCCTCGACGCGCTTCAGCAATTCAGGCAACTGCTTTTTCAAATCGCCCACCTTGATGCGGTACTTCTCCGACATTTCCTTCTTCATCGGTGCGCCGGCGTGCGGCAGCCGCGCGAGATCCACCATCAGGTCTTCGCGCTTGGGGAGGAACTCGTGCAGAGGGGGATCGAGCGTGCGGATCACTACGGGCAATCCGTCCATCGCCTGGAACAGGCCGATGAAATCCTTGCGCTGCATGGGGAGCAGCTTTTGCAGAGCCTTGGTCCGCGATTTCACGTCACGCGCCAGAATCATGGCCTGCATGAACGGGATGCGGTCTTCGGCGAAGAACATGTGCTCGGTGCGGCACAGACCGATGCCCTCGGCGCCATAGAGTCTGGCTACTTTGGCGTCGCGCGGAATGTCCGCATTGGCGCGCACGCCGAAGCTGCCTCGGAATTCGTCCGCCCAGGCCATCAGCTTTCCGAAGTAGGAGGTGGTTGGATCGGGATCTTTAGTGACAGCCTTGCCCAGGTAGACCTTGGCGGTGGTGCCGTCCATGGAAATCCACTCGCCTTCCTTGACGGTCACGGTTTTCTTGTTCACAGTGACCGTGAACTTCTTGCCGCGTTCGTCGATGGCGATGGCGCCCGCGCCAACAATGCAAGGCCGGCCCATCCCGCGCGCGACCACTGCGGCGTGGCTCGACTTACCGCCCACCGCCGTCAGGATGCCCTTGGCAACGTCCATACCGTGGATGTCGTCCGGCGTAGTTTCCTTGCGAACCAGGATCACCGGACCGCTGCTGCTCATCTCGACTGCGTCTTCCGCCGTGAAGGCCGCGCGTCCCACCGCGGCACCCGGGCTGGCATCGATTCCGGTCGCGATGTTCACCAGTTTCTTGAGCGACGGCTCGTCGAAAATCGGGTGCAGAAGTTGATCGAGCTGCTGGGGCGCGACGCGCAGCACGGCCTCTTCCTTGCTGATCAGGCCCTCTTCTTTCATCTCCACCGCGACGCGAACTGCTGCCTGTCCCGTGCGCTTTCCGTTGCGCGTCTGGAGCATGTACAGCTTGCCTTCTTCGATGGTGAACTCGAAGTCCTGCATGTCGCGATAATGCTTTTCGAGGCTCGCCGTGATGTCACGCAGCTCGCGGTAGGCGGCTGGCATGATCTTTTCCAGATCGTGTATCGGCTGAGGCGTGCGGATGCCGGCAACCACGTCCTCGCCCTGGGCATTCACCAGGAATTCGCCGTAGAACACTTTTTCGCCGGTCGCGGGATCGCGCGTAAATCCGACGCCTGTAGCCGACGCATCGCCGGTGTTGCCGAACACCATCGCCTGGACGCTCGCGCCCGTACCAATCTCGTCCGGAATCTTTTCCATCTTGCGGTAGTACGCCGCCTTGGGATTCCACCAGGAGCGAAACACCGCATCGCGCGACATCGTTAGCTGTTCGCGCGCGTCCTGCGGGAACGGCTTCTTGGTTTCTTTCTGGACGAGCTTCTTGTAGTCTTCGATAATCGCCTGGAGGTCCGTAGCACTTAGATCGGTATCGAGCTTGGTCTTGGCCTTGTGCTTGCGCGTGTCGAAAATGTGATCGAACTTCTCCATGCCGATGTTGAGCGCGACTTCGCCGAACATCTGGATGAAGCGGCGGTAGCTATCGTAGGCGAAGCGCGGATTGCCGCTCTTCTTGGCCAGACCTTCAACCGTCTTATCATTTAAGCCCAGATTAAGAATGGTGTTCATCATGCCGGGCATGGAGAACTTCGCGCCGCTGCGGACACTAACCAGCAAGGGATTCTCCGCATCGCCGAGCTTCTTGCCGATCTGCCCTTCGAGCTTGGCCAGCGCGGCGAACATCTGCTGGTCGATTTCGGGAGTCACCTTGTTCCCGTTCTGGAAGAAAATGTTGCAAACTTCCGTCGAGATCGTGAACCCGGGAGGCACGGGGACACCGGCCTTGCTCATCTCAGCGAGCCCGGCGCCCTTGCCGCCGAGGACTTCCTTCATCTTTCCGTCGCCATCGGCCGTGTCGCCGCCAAAACTATAAACGTATTTAGTCATGATTTCTGGTCTCCTGAGGTTACGATCTCCGAGAAGTCGGCGATCGATGAAAATTTGCGGAGCATGTCGCTCAACATGCTCAATCGGTTCTCGCGGATCTTCGGATCCGGAGCGTTCACCATAATTTTGTCGAAGAACAGGTCGACACGCGGCCTTAGTTCCGCGACGTCCTCCAGCGGGCCGTTTGCCGGAAGTTTGGTATAGGCTTCGTGCAGGTCCGTTTCGGGGCCTGCTTCCAGCAGGCTCGTGTCGACCGCGCCTTGCATGAAATTGGCTTGCTTGAGGATGTTGTTAATCCGCTTGAAACTCGCCGCAAGTGGTTCGAAATTGGGCGTTGGCCGAACGCGGGCGACGTGGTTCAGCCGATCTTCGGCGTCTTTCAGCGTGGCGACGCCGACCTTCAACACGGCGTTCACTTCGTCGTACTTGAATCCGCGAACTTCGCGGAAGTAGTGCTGCACGCGTTCCAGCAGGAAAGCATACAGTTCGCCCTTCGCCAGCGAATCGAGTTTATAGTCGAGACCCGCCTCCACCAGGATCTTCACGACACCTTGCGCCGCGCGGCGAAGCGCGAAGGGGTCCTTGGAGCCGGTGGGCATCATCCCGATGCGGAAGCACTCCCGCAGCGTGTCCAACTTATCCGCCAGCGCCACGATCTGCCCATCGCGCGTTTCGGGAATGTCGCCATCCATGCTGAGCGGCTGGTAGTGCTCATAAATCGCGCGGGAAACTGGCTCGGGCTCTCCCTGCGCCTTTGCGTACAACCCGCCGACAACCCCTTGCAGATCGGTGAATTCCTTCACCATTTCGGTTGTCAGATCGCACTTGCACAGCAGCGCCGCGCGCTGGGCGTTGACGTCCCCGCCGAGTTCCTTGACGAGCGCCACGACCCGATCGGTCTTCTCCTTATACGATCCGAGTTTGGCCTGGAACGTCACCTTCGCCAGATCGTCCACGCGATCCGCGAGCTTCCTGGTCTGATCGACGTTCCAGAAAAACCGCGCATCGTTGAAGCGTGCCTTGAGCACGCGCTCATTCCCGTGCTTCACCAAGCCCTCGGGATCGCCCGACGTATTCATCACCGCGACGAAATTCGGAGCCAGGCCGATCGCGTCTTCCACCGAGAAGTATTTCTGGTGATGCCGCATCACAGTAGTCAGGACTTCGGCGGGCAATTCCAGATAAGCCGGGTCGAAGTCGCCCTTGATCGCCGTGGGGAACTCGGTGATGTATGTCAGCGTCTCCACAAGATCGCCGTCTAGCTTCGCGCCCAGAGCCGCACACTCTTTCTCGATCTTGTGACGCCGCTCGTGGGCAGCTAAGATCACGAAGTTCTTCCGCAGCTCGCTTTCGTACGTGGCGATGGTGACCGGGATCGAGCTTGCGCCTAGAATCCGATGCCCGCGCGTCACGTTACCGGATCGCACGCCGCCGATCTCGATCGGGATCACCCGATCGCCCAACAACGCGACCAGCCAGCGGATCGGGCGGATGAAGCGTGGCCCGCTGCGATCGGTCCAATACATGGTCTTGGGCCACTGGATTCCGAGGATCGCGCCCGGGAGAGACTCGGCAAGGATATCAGCCGCAGAACGGCCGGCGATCTTCTTCACCAGTTCGTAGTAGTTCCCTGCCTTGCGTAGCGCCGATGCGTCCGCGCCCTGCTTCTTGGCGAAACCCTCGGCAGCTTTGTCGCCGGCTGTGATCGGCGGACCCTTGACGATCTGCTCGGAGTCCGGCGTTCGCTCCGGCAAGCCCTGCGCCCGCACCACCAGCCTGCGAGGCGTCGCATCCACGCTCGGCGTCGCGCCCAACAGGTCCACTTTGCTTAACTGCGCTAGCGCCCCTGGAATCATCCAGTGCGGGATCTCTTCGGTGCCGATCTCCAGCAGAAAATCGAGGCTGTCGTTACTCATACCGCAGCCCCGTCACTCTGTTGAGCGGCCCAGATCTTCGCCGTCCCCACCGCCAGATCGCGAACGCGCTTGATCACGCCCACGCGCTCGGTCACCGAGATCGCTCCGCGCGCGTCGAGCAAATTAAATAGATGCGAGCACTTCAGCACCTGGTCATATGCCGCGAGCACGGGGTAACGGTGCTTCTCGGGATACTTTTCGTATCCGGCCAGCAGCTCTTTGCACTCGGCTTCGTGCTCGCCGAGCAAGCGCCACAGGCGCTCCACGTTGGCGGTCTCGAAATTGTAGACCGAGAATTGGACTTCGTCCGCCATGCGAACTTCCGAATACTTCACTCCGGGCGCCCATTCGATATCGAACACGCTCTCGACGTTCTGCAAGAACGCACACAAGCGCTCCAGCCCGTACGTCAGCTCGGCAGGCGCGAGATCCAGATCGATGCCGCCGCACTGCTGGAAATAAGTGAACTGCGTGATCTCCAGACCATCCAGCATTACCTGCCAGCCGATCCCCCACGCTCCCAGGGTGGGCGATTCCCAGTTGTCTTCCTCGAACTTGATGTCGTGCTTGGAAAGATCGATGCCGATGGCCTTGAGGCTCCCCAGGTACTGATCGATCACGTCGTCGGGCGTCGGCTTCAGGATCACTTGAAGCTGTTGGTGCTTATAGAGGCGATTCGGATTTTCGCCATAGCGCCCGTCGGCCGGACGCCGGCTGGGCTGTACATAAGCAACGCGATAGGGCTTCGGTCCGAGCACACGCAGGAATGTTTCGGGACACATCGTCCCGGCGCCGACCTCAACGTCGTATGGCTCTTGGATAATCGCGCCGCGATCGGCCCAATAGCGCTTCAGCTTGAAAACTGTGTCCTGAAAAGTGTCCATCGGCGTTAGAGAGCTTCCAGCAGCGGAACCGTGAGAAACTTGCGCTCAACGTGCTGCTCCATGGCGCGAATCAAAGTGCGGCGCAGTCCCTGCAACGTGGATTTCGTCCAGTCCCGCGGTGTCAGATCGGCCAGTTTTTTTACGAACATCTCTTCGACGATCTCCGCGGTTTCCTGCTTGCTCACGCGCAGTTCGGGCAGCACCCCCGTCAGGCGCACCGACCACAGCGTGAAATAATCCACCGCCGGCCACATGCTTCCGCCGGACCGCAAAACCTCCAGCGTGCTGTTGAGCAGCCGGAAGAATTTTTCATTGGGCTCGTGCGGCGGCATCAGATGGTCGGTTACCTCCGTAAAATAGTCCAGCGCCAAAGAACACCCGTAATCGGCCTGCAGCCCGAACTGCGATTCGATCAACTCGCAGCCCGAAAGGTTCGCGAGCTCGGAGTTTTCGCGCAGGAAGTAGGCCATCCGGACGTGGGAAAGCCGTTCCAGTCCCGATCCGAAGGCGCTTTTCGGACGCTTGGCTCGCCGCGCGATCCCCCGCAGCTTGCCCTGGTCACGGGTAAAAAAACTCACGATGAGATCCGCTTCCCGGTAAGGGTAAGTGCGCAGGACGAACGTCTCGCTCACCTGCGCGGGCATATTCTGGACGCAATACTTTAGCGTATCACGCCAAGCCTTATTTTGACGCCGGAGCAGCGTTTGGGACAGTCGCCGTGCCTGCGTGGATGTCTCCCACCCAGTAGTTGTTGCCCTGCACGTAGACCGTCGCGTCGATCGTTTCCCCGGTGTGAAGCTGGTCGAATTCCGTCTGATCTTTAACCGGATACTCCATGGTCATGGCTTCCATCCAGTCGCCGATCTTGCCCGCCTTGATGGCCGCGATCTTGCCTTGGGCATCCAGACGCAGCACCTCGCCGTGCATCGGATACTGCTTGACCTGCTGGTCTTTGGCCTCCTCTTTTACGGATGCCTGCTGACACGCGCCTAGAAGAAGCATTACCGGGATCGCGGCGAAGATGCGCATACCCTGAGCTTACAAAAAAAGACGTGGGGCAGGATGGCATCCTGCGGGCGGGTTTGTAACCCGCGCCGCATTTAAAACGAGCCGCCGAATAGAAATCGGCGCGCAGCTTGAGAAGCTGCCCTACTTTGCGCGATTAAGGCTTAGAAAATGAACTTGGCAGCGAGCTGGATCATGCGAGCGTTGCTCGGAAACACCTGGTCCCATTGCCCGAATAAGGGGTTTCCGGGTGTAAGGTAGTTCGTTTCTCCGATGTGGCTCGAAAAGACCACGTTGTCGAGCCGGCCCGGCGTATATTGCGGATGATTCAGAGCATTCAGGAAATCGGCCCGAAGCTCCACATGGAACCGCTCACCTGCCGCGAAGTTCTTCGCCACGTTCATGTCAAAATTGTTGATCGGGTTGGTCGGAAGAATGTTCCGTCCGGAAGTCGCCAGAGCGCCCTGTTGAGCCCGGATGAACTCGGCATTAGGATTCGATGCCACGTAAGCGACCACTTGTCCGGCGCTGTTCTTCAGTGACTTGACGTCGCTGCCGGTCCCAGGAGTTCCGCTGGGATTTACGATGACACGATCGCCCACGTTGTCCGTGTTCATGTTTGAATCGACGGCGCTCTGAGGAGTCACCCATTCGGGCGATTCGGTCATATACACGCCGGCCACCTGATAATTGCCGAGGACATTCCTCAGCCACCAGTTGTTATTCTTCTCAAACCAGGGCGTCTCATAGAGCCAGGTCAGGGTGAGCCGGTGACGCCGGTCAAGCGCCGACGAAGCCCATTCCGGCGTGAGATTCTGGAAGTCCTGCGGACGCCGCGGCGTCAGTGAGGTGAAATTCAGCTCCATGGTGCTGTCGTCCATAAGGTGGCTCCATGTGTAGGCGCCTTTGAAGGTGAGATGCCCAGAGAGCCTTTTGTTCACATCCACCGCCAACCCGTGATACTGCGAGTTGCCCCGCGGGACATAAGAGGTAATCACCGAGCTGAAGCCATACGGCGCCAGTGAGTTCGCGGACGCATTTTTCTCGGCTGTGAGCTGGTTGAGCGTCAGCGGCAGGCTGTTCAGCACGTCCTGGGAAGGCGCCTGCAGATAGGTCGGAAGATAATTCGTATCGGTCACCACTGCGGTGCGGCCAAGTTGTGTCTGGGTCAGCAGGTGTACGCCTTTGGTGCCGAGATAGCGGACGTCCAGCACCCAGTCTTTTCCAAACACGTGCTCGATACCGAAATTCCAGTTGATGGCGTAACCGAGCAGCTGGTTGTCCAGCCAGCCGGTGGTCAATTTGCGGGCCTGCGTGGGAGTTAAGCTGGCAGGCGTCGCGCTGGGCAGAATGCCGCCGCCGGCGAGATATCCCGAGGCGTCGGACACCGGGCTGTTGACCACCGAATTTACTTCCGGGGGCCGCACGTTAAGACCGATGTTATCGAAAATCTGGTCGTAAGCGATGCCGAACCCTCCACGGATGGAGGTGGTCGCGGATTTCCCCGGCGAGTACGCGAATCCGATGCGCGGCGCGAAGTTCTTCGTCTGCGGCTGCGGCGCGAAGAAGCTCAACACGCCCGGAACGTCGGCCATGCTGTTCAGCGCGTACTCCTGCATCGATCTCGGCACGGCCGTAAACTCGTAACGCAGCCCGAGGCTGATGGAGAAGTTTCGCGTCACCTTCCAATCGTCATCCCCGTACCCGTACAGGGCGTAGTTATTTCCGGAATACGGCTTGCTGCCACCCACCGCGCGCTGCGCAAGATAATCGGGGGTCTGATCCAGGAGGTAGCGTTCCGTCGAGAGGTATTGGTAATTGCCGCGAATGTTCGAGATGAAGTTGATCGAGGAAATGTTGTCGCGCCCGTCGAAGCCGAACTTCAAGGTGTGATGGCCCCTGATCCAGGTCAGGTTGTCGGCGATCTGGTAGGTGTTCTGAACCACCTGCTGCGGGCCATTTACGTTGGGACCAACCTGCGTGCCCAAGTCCCACAGCATGATATTGGGGAACATATCCAAACCGGGAAACTGCGTCGAAGGCACCGAGAGATTATCGTTAAAACGGTTGTACGCTAAACGGACTTCGTTCGCCAGATTCGGATGGAACGCGTGAAACTCGGAAAGTGAGAACAGTTTCGCGGTAGTCGGCCGCAGATCATAGAACGCCGGCAGAGCGGCCCCGGTATCGATCCGCGACACGTTGTTGGCGACGAAGCGCACTCGAAACTGGTCGCTCTCGGACAGGTTGTAGTCGCCTGAGGCGAGCCATCTGTAAGTGTTCTGATAGCTGGGCGCCACAATCGGCACGATTCCGATCGGGATGTCGACGCCATTCACCGTAGTCGTATAGCCGCTGGTTTGCTGCGGCGCGGCGGGAACATACTGCTTCAGCACGCCCAGATTGGTCTGGGACAAGTTCGGCATTCCGGCCAGGCTCGCATAGCCATCCGCGGTGGGCGCGTAAACGTTGGAACTCGCCGTACTGGCGAAACCTGTCGGATTGTAATCGAAGTTGCCGTAGAAGAAGATTTTGTTCTTCTCAATCGGGCCGCCCAATGCGCCACCCAGCACGTTATTGTCGTAGCGCGGCTGGGACATAATACCCTGCCGTTTCCACGCCTGGTCCAGGGCATCCAGATTCCGGTTCTCCAGGTAGTCGTAGAACGTCCCGTGCAGATCGTTTCCGCCGCGCCGGATCACCGTGCTGAACTGGCCGCCCGAGGAGTGTCCGAACTCCGGGGAAAACTGGTTCTGCAGCACGCTGAACTCAGCCACCGAATCGTTGGGTAGCGTGACCACGGGTCCGGTGATGTCCTTGCGATTATTGTCGGTGCCTTCGACCATGAAGTTGTTGTTCCGCGGACGCTGGCCGCCTACGGAAGGACCGGTCCCCGCGCCGATTCCGCCCGAGCTCGCTACTCCCGCGCCCAGCAACGAGAGATTCAGGTATCCGCCGATCGGATTCGCCGCCACGGGCAGGTCCGAGGCCAGCCGGCTGGCGAAAGTGTTCCCGATCTGCGCGGTAGTCGTATCGATCAATGACGAGGAGGCCACCACTTCGACTGACTGCGTAGCGGTGCCGACGGAGAGCGTGACATTGGCCGTTGCGGTCTTGTTCAGTTCAACGCTGAGATCCTTGATTTCAGCGCTCGCGAAGCCGGCCGACGAAACAAGAATGCTGTAGCTTCCCACGGGAAGATTGTTGAAGCGATATGCGCCGCCCTGATCCGACTTGGTCTCCGCCGCTACTCCTGTCGCGGTATTCCTGGCCTCCACGCTGGCGTCCTGGACGATCCCTCCGCTGGCATCGTAGATGATTCCGACCAGATTACCGTCGGTGACCTGACCGAAGCCGCCCATCGCGAACAAGGTGGCAGCCAACCCGATCAGAGGCAACAGCGACGTGTTGCGAGACAAAGACATGAGGAATCCCTTTCCGTGCCGGAACTTTGCGGCCTTATACCACTGCATCGGCGGGAAGTAGGAAGAGGATTAGGTGGGACTACGTGGAAGGCCTCAGGACGTCCTAGGGCCCTCTAAGGTTTGGGGACCGCGCCGTCTATCGTGCTGGGCGTCGAAAGCAGCCAGAATCCCCAACAGGGCAAAGAAAAAGGCCGCCAGCGCCGGTCTTTGCTGCATGGGGTAGTCGACCAGGCAGTGCACGAATACTGCCAGCAGTCCCACGCCCCATAACGATCGGAAAGCGGGACGCACTGCTGCGGCGACCACGCCCACCATTAATAGGAAGAATGGAATCCCCCCCTCGGCGGCCCATTGAGCCCAGTCGTTATGAGCCTGGTTGGCGAACAGCCCATCGTCGAAACGGGCGAAGCCGGGGTAGACCTCGGACCACGTTCCCAGCCCGAATCCGGTCAGTGGACGTTCCCGGACCATCGCCAGACTGGACAGCAGGAAGTCCTTCCGGACGGCGTACGGGTTCGGCTCCTGAAGCCGCTTCCAGATGACGTCCCAACCGGCGACCGCGCCCAGAACGACCAGGGTAGTCACGCTGGCGAGCAGAACGCGTGCCGCCGCTCGCCGCGAGAGGATGCCTTGCCCCCAAGCGATCATCGGAATCACAATGACTTCGGTGAGGCACAGGATGGTCCCGGCCCGCGAGCCGCCGGCTACCACGGACGCCAGCAGCAGGGCGCCGGTCACGCTGTAGAACATGCGATGCTTCTGATCGAGGATCGCCCGGACCAGCGCGAGCGGCAGAACGGCCTCGATAAACGCCGCGTACTGGTTGTAATAGACGAACGGTCCCAGCGTTCGCCGGTCGGATCCCGCGTTGAAAAGCCAGAACACGATCCCCTGCGGCGAGGAAAAAACGGTGAGCATGGAAACCGCGGCCAGGGCAGTGCCGAACCACAGCAAGGCGCTCAGGAACTGCTCGCGGCGTCGCCGATCCCGGCCCACTTCGAGCCCCAGTGCGAAGACCGATAAGTTCGTGGTCCAGTTGAGGACTTCGGTCGACGTCTTGAAGCGGTCCACCGTCCATCCCGCCGAAGCCTGGATGAGGCCCCATAGAACGGCCGCTCCAAGCAGCATCACGCTCGGATGAACTGCTATTGGTTTTCCCTCTCGTGCGCGCAAGATTATGCGAACAGCGGCCAGCGCGAACACCGCGAATTGAAATGCGCTCACCGCCCAGCGAGCCGGCACCCACATGGCGAGAATGCCCAGGAACAGAATCGCGGCGAGGAGCACTAGGGACCACTTTACGCGATCCACGCGTGAACCTGCGATGTTTCCAGGATCGGAGGCCCAAATCAAATTCCCGCTCGATGTTTTCCCGAAATTCCCGGTAAATCCTATCTGAACGGTAAAGCTTACGTCCGTTTTAGCGACGTGCTCTAGGTACTAGCCCTGGATGGCGACCGATGCCAACCCTATGCCAAATAAGGTGGGTGCGGTACGCCTGCTAAGCTCGCCGGCGGTTGGCAGCGCGCTTGCATCCTACCAAACCCGACAGGACACGCAGTGAAAAGTGAGCCTGACCCCAAGGAGGGTATTGGTTATGTCTTCACACGAATTTGACGAAACTCCGAATCACGGGAACGGCGTGAGCAGAGGAGCTGTGATTGGATTGAGCGTCGGCCTGGTGTTGGCGCTGGCGGGAGACGGATACCTGCTGAAGCGCACCAGCGACACCAACCAGCAGATGGCGCAGATGCAGAGCGACACGCAAGGCCAGATCACCAAGCTGGGTGATGCGACCACGGAGCTCCTGCAGCAGCGTCTCAAAGCCCTGGATGACGAGATGACCGCCGCCATGAAGGGCGCCAATACCACCACGACGGCCGCTCTCCGGCGGACGCAGGCCGACGCTCTCAAGCAATCGCAGGAGCTCAGCAAGCAGATCCAGGAGCAGCAACAGCAGGTGGCTGGCCAGATCGGCGATCTGAAGGAAGCCACGAACAGTGTTGACTCCAAGGTCAGCGCCGTTTCCTCGGATGTCGGAAATGTGAAGACCGACGTAACCACGGTGAAGGCGGATATCGCGACCACCCAATCGAACCTTGAAAAGGCCACCGCCGACCTCAAGCGGATGAACGGCGACATGGGCGTCATGAGCGGCCTGATCGCGACCAACGGCAAGGATCTCTCGGCCCTGCGTGAACTCGGAGAGCGAAATTACTTCGAGTTCGACTTGACCAAGAAGCAGGCCGACAAGCGGATCGGCAACGTGACGCTCAGACTGAAGAGCGCCGACGCCAAGCGGAACCGCTTCACGCTCGAGGTTCTGGCGGACGACAAGCGCGTCGAGAAGAAGGACCGGACGATCAACGAACCGGTCCAGGTGTACGTTGCCGGCAACCGCCAGCCGTATGAAATCGTAGTCAACCAGGTGAAGAAGGATGCCGTCGTCGGATACCTTTCGACACCCAAGGTGACGCTAGCCCGGCAGTAGGAAAACATAATAGTCCGGGTTTGTCGCGGGGCGGCCAGCAAATGGCCGCCCCCTCTTTATTTCCTCCCACCTGCCCGTATCCTTTCCCTCCCCTTCGGGTAACTATGATTGAAAGCGGCGGCCCACCTTGCCATGACCGATGCCGAATTCCGTATCGCGTTCGAGGAGAACAAAGATGCGGTATTCCGCTTCGCGTGGCGCATGTGCGGCTCGGCAGCAGTCGCGGAGGACATCGCGCAAGAGGTGTTTCTTACGCTGCTGCGGCAGCCCGGAAGATTCGACCCGGCGCGCGGCGCTCTGCGGCCTTTCCTTTTGGCCGTCGCCAGAAACCTGGCGCTTAAACGTTGGCGAGACGATTCTCGCTTGGACATACTAGAAGATCAGTTCGCGACACCAGCGGTGGACCTGGAAGGCCGTGAGGCCGCAGACGCCCTGAACGCCGCGGTTGCATCCCTGCCTCCTTTGCAGCGCGAAGTTTTAATCCTGGCTCAATACGAAGAATTGTCGCTAGAGGAAATCGCGCGAGCAGTGGATGCGGAAATCGGGACCGTAAAGTCGCGCTTGCATCGGGCGAGGGAGAACCTGCGGCGGATGCTCGCGCCGCTGAGGTCAAGGAATGCGGGGAGGTCAATAAGCCATGGAACCCTTGGATGATCGTGAACTAGACAAGATATTGCAACAGTGGCAGGCGCCCGGCGCGCCGCCGAGTCTGGCAGTGAAGGTACTGCCACAGCGCCCCTCGTGGTGGAGCTGGGTGCTCACCGGCACGATCCCCGTCCCCGTGCCGCTCGGCATCGCGCTTGTGGTTGCAATAGCGGTCTTCTTCTACTTCCGGCCGCCCAATCGCCCGGAGCCGGCACAGCCGAGCAAGTCGGTATCGTTAGCCGACTTTCAGCCTGTCAAGCAACTCGAACCGAGGATCATCGGGAGGACCAATGAGACCAATTAGCATCCTTGCGGCGATCGGGCTGTGCCTCCCGGCACTTGCTCAATCCGGACGGATTCAGAATGGGTCCGCCTCTTTCAAGAACGGCCTGGGGTTCGCGTACGAGACCCGCCTCGAACCGCCCATCCCAAGCATCACAGGAGAGAAGTTCGGCGGGGGAGTCAATGTGGATGAAGGGATCCATCGATTCCTGGTCGACAGATCGAGGCACGTCTACTTCGGCTATGACATAGCGATCGACCGTCTGGCGGAACCGACCGCCTACCGCGTGACCATCCGGCCCCTGAGCATCGGTGCCGAAAAACTTCATTACTTCAGCGATCCGGCCAATTGGAGCATCCTGCCGTTACCGTTGCCTGGGTATCCCGCTCCGCAGACCTTACACAGCGGCGACGTGATGGCGCTCGATCTCATGACCAATACCGAAACCGGACAAAAAATCGTCGATTACCTCACAATCCAGGAACCACGGCGGACAGGAACGTTCGAGTACGTTCCGCCGCGCCAGTTTTCCTATATCCCAGGAACGCCGCGCGACTTCACCGTTGACGATGCTTCCCTTCGGCTCACTGCCCCCCGCCTTACGATTGACGGAAAGCTCGATGAATCCTCTACCCGGATAACCGGAGAAGTGACGGGCGCCGCCGTCTGGATCTACGTGCCCAACCGCGGCCGCTTCATTCTCTCTCTGGCGCCGAATCAAGCCCTCGGCTTCCGCAAAGCCGGCGAAGTTCGCGGCAGCGTGCTGACGTTCGCGATGGGTGCTGATACTTTTAGCATTAACTCCGCGAGCCAAATCGCGCCCGGCGAGTTGCCCTTTAATCTTTACGTCCTGCAGGACCGTTTCTGGAAACCGACCTACGCTTTCGCGGACCTGTCTGCTTTCACGATGGGCGCCGCGGATCGCGCAGAGTGGCTGGTAAAGCGATAGAAACTACTGGTGAGGCTGCGGGACCTTGATACGGCCTTCCCACAAGCTTTTGTTGTTTTCCTCGCAGGAGTATTCCATAATCTCCCACTCCGGACGGAGGGTCCATCGCCGAACGCTGTCCCAGGGCTTGGTGTAGGTCTTGGGATCGTCGATGGTGAGCACGTAATCGATGTGATCCCGATCCGTGCGGCGGAAGCGCTCAATGGTGTGGAGCTGGTCGCTATGCGGATGTCCGATCGTATCGATCCTGGTGCGCCCGTTGAAGCCGATG
>DASYSG010000063.1:0-11050 GCA_036003585.1 Bryobacteraceae bacterium
AGAATCCACTTGGGTTGACAATGTTGTTTCGGAAGTGCGGCCGAACGTCCGCAACGAACTCCTGGAGTGATACTCCGCGCAGTTCCAGAGTGTCGCGAATCAGCCGAAGCGTGTGTTCGGTCAGAACTTGACCCTTGCTGCCCCCAAGAGCAATCAGTTCGCCTTCAGGCGAAGAGTACGCCAGCCCTGTATTTGTAAACCCATCTTGATGATGATGATCAGGCTTTGTTCTTCGCGTCTGCATTTCAGTTACGCCTCCTTGTAGTGCACTCGCCGGCCAAATCGCGCTCCGCCAATCGGCAGGATTATGCTTCAGAGGGAGGGAGCCGAACGCACGGAACCTTTAGCCGCTAGGTTCCGCGTCATGAAATGCCCCGTCGGTCGGTCGCTTTCACGGGCACCTTCGACTTAGGCGGTGCCAACCCGTGCGGATTCTGCCCCGCCTGGATTAGCGACCTTAATGGGCTGCCGGCCCTGACGAACCGGGACAATCCCCAACGCGCATGGTTTCCGGGTATTCCCTTCGGCTAGGCGTCCTTCCGAACCCCGCCGTCCCCACGCGTCCCGCTGATGGCCCGCGGTTTCTAAACCGCCGTCTCCCTTTCGGTTTCAACCATCCCAGCGACGGACTGGATCTTTAGATCCGGCCTGCCTTGCGGCAGGCGACTGCTCAAGCCCCACCTCCTTCATCCCTTTCTCGAGAGTCATTCTGCGGGGAATACCCGCACGTACCTCGATTCTTGAAACTGTTCCGTTTTCGACATGATCCAGCAGCGACATCAACCGGCGGACCTCAGCACACAAAGCAAAGTCTGCGAGCGCCAACTCATCGCGGGCAGGTTCGTCGGAATCCAGTCGGATATCTACCAACACGATCGGCCCGGGACCAGACAGGAGTGGCTCACAATCGCGCACGTCGAGATTTCGGACGCACCCGTAATTTATTGATTGGAAAAGCCGAACCAGAGACTGGCGCGCCGGCGAAAGGTGAGCGAACCGAATCAGGCTATCCATGCAGGGCCTCGCCGGCAGGCGGCACGGCGGCGCACAACAGGTTTTCTAGTCGTTGGTTTGAAGGGTTGGAGGTGCTAAGAAAAGTTCGAAACGTGTCCAGACTGGGGAGCCAAAACAAATTTGTCCGGACCGGACACATAGGTAACACTTCGTTCCTAAGACATAGGTAACACTTTTGGGCCGAAGGGATCTTCGAGGGGCTGCAAAGTTCGTTCCTCCAGATCTATGTAACCGAGGTCATAGCTCATAAAGCTGACTAGCTGATGCCCTGGTCGACTTCTTTGACGCCGACGGCCTGGCCGGCGAGAGAGGTGCTGAGATTGATCTTTTGGCGATACAGGCACAGTCGGCCGCAACTGGTGACCATCACTGTTCGGTCATGGAACGGATAGTGGGGCTCCGGGATGCCCTGATAGAGCCTGGGCGAGGCGGTGTAGACCTCGATCGGGCACTGCATTCCGAGCGCCTCGTGCGGACGCTAAAGTAGGTGACCGCTGCGTCATACAGGAGTAACCCGCTTCTTGATGGAAACTTAGCTAATTCACAGACATGCCGTTCTCCGTAGGCGGCAAACTCGGTCACTACGAAGTCGTCTCCTTGCTCGGCCAAAGTGGCATGGGCGAGGTGCATCGCGCTAACGACACCGTATTTGTGCTTGGCAAGGCTTTCAATCTCCCCCGGCCGGTATCAGCAGTTGGGATGCTGCGCCTGCCTTGTGGGCGCAGATCGCCATGGCCGGACGAGCGTGCGGGGGCGTAGGTTGAAACGCCGCAGTCCGGGAAAAGAAAAGGAATCTCAAATCGTTTGGGGGAGTCAGCCCAACGACGACAGTTTGAAGGTCAGCGTTGGACTCGCCTGGGAGATGACGTACCACAAATATTTGAAAGGACCGGATATCCAGTTATGCCAATCAAAGATGCGAAGGAACTTTTTATTTGGATGCTCAGCGATCTCCGCCAGGGGGCGGAACGCTCGACCAAACTTTTTCAGGAACTCGCTCAAATCGCGCAGGATCCCGACATCAAGGAAGCCTTGGATGCACGGGTCTTCATCTCCGATAAGATCATGAATACGCTGGATGAGTGCTTTAAGATCATCGGCCAGAAACCGGTGAACACCAAGGGGCGGCTGCACGAAGTCTTCGCGGAGGATTTCCGCAAGGAACTGGCGGAGATTGAATCCCCGGAAGGCCGTCGTCTCTTCGTCCTGGCCAAGGCCAATCGCCTGGTGCATCTTCGCATCGCCGAGTACGAGGTTCTGATCGCGGCGGCGGACCTGACGGGCCACTATGGTGTGGGCGTGCTGCTGGAAAGCTGCTTGGCGGACAAGCTGGTGTTCGTGGAAAGGACGCGCCACCTGATCCGCCATCGGCTGGAGAAACGGATCGCCGCCTAGCCGGCCATGGGCCGGACACGTCCGGGCCCTACATCGGGACGCGGTGTCCCGTAGGGTGTGCCCGGCTCGAACTTCACCAGTTTTGCGCGGAGGGCTAACTTGGCGGGCTCATTCTTGCTTAGAATCCACTGCCATCCGAGAACGCTCCGTGTTTGAGTGTTCGAGTCTTCACGGATTCTCTTCTTGAGGAAGACTGCTCACTGAAGATCGGAAACCAACGTTCCTGGGATCACGACAATGGTCTCCGGATTCGGGATCTCCTGTCCGATGGGCGCCTGGGAACGCTGAAGATATCAAATTCTTCGGGAGGCCTCAGACCGTGACCATCACAAGATTTGCAACGGAAAAGACCCATGTCGGCCGAGCCGTTGATGTGTCCATTAACGTCGGCCTGGTAGCTTTACTTGCGGCCGTGTGTCTCCTGATACTGGCCCCCTTTGTTGCCGTCATTGCTTGGGGCATTATCATCGCCGTGGCTTCTTATCCCACTGTCCAGAGGCTGCGCAGCGCTCTCCAGGGGCGCGGGGGTTGGGCAGCCGCTATCTGGACCGTACTTCTGCTGGCCATTCTTATCGTTCCGGTTGTTCTGCTGGCCACGAGTACGGTTGAGGGCGCCCGCAGCTTAGCTGAGCATACGAAGGAAGGAGCCTTCGTCGTTCCGCCTCCCCCGCCTAACATCGAAAGTTGGCCTCTTATCGGTGCTCCGTTGAACCGAATCTGGAGCATAGCCTCGAACAACTTCACCGAGGCCCTGAAGATGTTCGCGCCTCAGCTGAAGACTATTCTGCCGGGCCTGCTGTCCGCGTCTGCCGGCATCGGCCTAACGGTCCTGCAATTTTTCTTTTCCATTCTCATTTCGGGAGCACTGCTTGCGAAGACCCAAAGCGCCGCAGCAGTAGTGAGCGCGTTTTGCAACCGGCTGTTTGGCGAGCGGGGCGCTGAGTTCCAGAACCTCGTCGGTTCCACTATCCGCAGCGTGACCGCTGGCATTCTCGGGGTGGCGCTCATTCAAACCGTGCTGGCTGCAGGTGGCTTTCTAGTCGTGGGATTGCCGGGGGCGGGCTTGTGGGCCGTGATCTTTCTCGTTGCTGCTGTCCTGCAGGTCGGGGTTCTCGTACTCATTCCTGCAGTCATTTTCGTCTTTGCGACCGCGACTACCACCAAGGCGGTCATCTTCCTGATTTGGTGTATCGTCGTTGGTCTCTTGGACAATGTACTGAAGCCCTTGCTGCTGGGCCGTGGTTCCTCAGTTCCAACTGCCGTGGTCTTCCTCGGTGCCATCGGTGGATTCGTGGCGATGGGGATCATCGGCCTGTTCGTCGGCGCAATCGTGTTGTCAGTGGGCTACAAACTGTTTCTTGCTTGGGTCGAGCCTAACAGCGCCGGATCAACCGATACCGCGGGTGCGGGGAAGGCAAAGGTGTGACTCCGTTTCGGGTTAGATCCCGAGCGGCGTGACACCATACGCCCGCGCTAAGTCATTGATCCCCGTTCTTAGGACGCCCCAAAGCTTGGCTGCTTCTGCTCCGTAGTTTCCCTTTGTGACCGCTTGATTGATTCTGCGTCCGTCGTCGACCACCCGCTGGACCTCACTCTTTGTCTCCATCCACTTGTCTGTGGCGTCGAACTTGCGCCGCAGCCGGTTCGTGGAGCGGTTCAGCTCGCCTAGAGCATCGTCCAACTCATCCTTCTTTGCGGTAGCCGTGGCCTTCTGCGATTCGGTCGCCTGTCCACGCTTTCCGCGCCGCGACTGCGCGTCAGGCGTCGCGGCTGCATCGCGGGAGCTCTCTCCGCGGCGTTCCAGGTACTTCCGAAACTCGTCCACGCCGTTTTCGACCTTTACAATCAGGTTGGCGACCTGCGCTTTCGGCATGACTTGAGCGGAAACCGTGCTCAGAGTGAATCCGGCAAGCAGGATAAAAGCGGTTCTCTTGCGAACGATGCTTAACATCTTCATTTGTCTCCCGTCTACTCGACCAGTGGAATGGCTGCTGCCAGCTCATAGCGCACTGCCGCTCGGATCTTGTTCTCGATCTGGACGTAACGTGCCGCCTTCACGGCAGGGAGTGCGGCCAGGATCTTTGGCGTCGTTGCGCTTTTCAGCTTCGCCTCGGCGTCATCGATGGCGAGATACTCGTCCAGCAGCTTCTTCGCCTTTTCATTTGTAACTGGTCCGCTGTTATACGCGTCGGCGTACGCCAGGATCGCCGTGGCGAGCCGTTCGTCAATCTGCTGCAGGTCCTTCTGGTAGGCCTCGTAAACCGGCCAGAACTTGGCCCCTTCCGCGTCGGTGAGGTTCAGGTTTTGCGCCACTACCAGTTTCTTGTCCGCCTTAATTTTCTGGCGAAAGATCTCCATATTGGTCGTAGCCGCGTTCTGGGCCATGGCGGGCACTACCAGAACGGTTGCCAGTACAAACGTTGTCATGCATCGAATCATCTTGGTTTTTAACCTCCTCATCGTTGTGTTGGTGCTACCGCATAGAGATAAGCTAACGATGGCGATTTCAGGCAGCCGGACTCAGAATAATTCCCGGCCGCAGGCCACGGAACCGCCCTACGCCGCTCGGCGATAGTAATAGTTCAACAGTCCGCCGAGCCGCTGCCTCCGAACCAGAGCGCCACTCCCGATGTGTTCGAGATTCGGGGACAGTAGCTTGTTACTCAAGCCTTGGTGATTACGTTCGTTGTGGTAATGCGCCATAAACTGGTCGAGCACCCGCCGCAGGCCAGCTTCACCAAACAAAATCATCCGATGCAGACAGGACTCTTTGATCGTCCGCACGAAACGTTCTCCATAGGCATTCAGATTTAGTGAACGTGCCGGTAGCCGAATCGTTTCTATTCCTTCTCCAGCCCGTACCTCTCGGAACTCTCTCGTATATAAAGGATCACGGTCATGGATCAAGTAGCGCTTGCTTCTCAGGAATCCGTCCACTCCATCTGTCAGATTCCGTGCAACCTGCGTGGTCCACTCTCCGTCCGGCGCCCTATGGATTCCGGCCACTTGCACACGCCGTGTCGATAGTTCCATTACAAAAAAGACCAGGTAGCGAAGCAGACCAAAGCGCGTCCACACTTCGACCGTGAAGAAATCGGCGGCGGCGATCATCTCCCAATGGGACCTTAGAAACTCCCGCCAAGTGGCCTTGCGGGATCGTTCTGGCGCCGGTTCAATGCCGTTTTCTCGCAGAATGTCGGCGATTGCCACGGGCCACAACGTGCCCTAAATTGCTGAGAGCGCCCTGGATTCTGGTGTACCCCCACGTCCGGTTCTCGTTCGCCATGCGAACGGTTAGCTCTCGAATCTCCGTCATCACACGGGGACGCCCGGGCCCGCGCTTCTTACTGCCGTCGTGTTTCTGAGCGATCAACTTGCGATGCCAGGCCAACAGGGTTTCCGGACGCTCCAAGGTTGTAACATTCTCGAGAGCCTTCCGGCCTAACGTTTTGGCTTTCTCAGCCAATCGGCGGCGTTGGTCATCGGTATAGCGATGAGCGTTGTGGACCAGCCGGTCGAGGATCGGCCAGCGTGGGACATTGACCATTGGCGGTCAGGTGATCGAATAACGCCAATGGTCTTTAGACGTCTCTCCTTTGGAATGCTGGATCTAGTCGCGGGTGCACACCTGCCTCTTAAGCGCCGTATGGTTACACAACGATTCAGGATTTCCATTCCCATCATTGCGATCGTAATGGAAAATGGGCTACACACAACGCTATACACAAAAGCGGGCGACGTAGTGACGGTCTTGCGTGGACCGCTCGACGGCACCCGCCTAGTAGAAGTGCAATGGGACGGTCGGATTGCTCTAATGTTCACCATCGAGCTACGGGAACATGCCGAACTCATTTCTGAAGCCGCCGCTCCTGCATAGGAAGAGCGTCTGCACTAACTGGCGAAACTCGCAGTCAGGGCGCTATTTTCCCGTCAATGAACAGTGAGAGCGTCGCGCATTCTACCGATGCTTACCGTGCAGATTTGAACGGTGGTATTGCTGCGATGCGCCCGCCTGCCGGTGCATCCAGGCGTCGGTCTTGTGCCACAAGCGAAGTAGCCAGTTCAACATTGCTGCCTCCTCTGCGGGGCACGGTATCACAGATTTTCTGGGAGGTCACCCGGCAGTGAAAATGATTAGTCCGCCCAGTTGGTGTGCCATGCCTGCGATGGCCGCCCGGGTCAGCGATGACGTGGGCGCGTGCGGGAACTGCTGGAGGCATGAACCTTACTAGTTGCGAATGCGGATGCTCTCAGGTGCGGCGGCCTCGGTTTCTTTGGTGCACCGACATAGGCATAAGGATCTTCTTCTGGAGGTTTCCTCTGAAACCAGCGCTTTACCGTACGCACTGCCTCCCGAAGCCTTGCGGGTCGCGAGTTCATGTTCCCAGGATACTCCCTAGTTTCGAGCTCTGGCCTAGACCCCCACTAAACTGCATCGCCGACATTCCTACCCACGCTTTCAGATGCTCAGCCTTTGAAAGGTCCAGTCGTCGGGTGTGGTCGCTTTCCACCGGTGGTGTCGCTCTCGTTTTCCACGGCCCAAAAGTGCCACCTAGCCTCCAGGGGGAAACGGCGATCTGGAGCGAACGCCGCTCTCCCCGGTGCTGGACAAAGCTAAGCCCTCGGAGGAAGAAGCCCGCTAAGTCCGTTCCATTTTGTCAGGGCAATCGAGACTCCGCAGCTAGGCGAATAAAAAAGCAGACGTGCCGGGAAAAACGCCACGGGATTCCGTGGAAGCTGTCACGGCATCTGCGATATTCCGTGGGGTAGAAGATAACCAGGGCCCTTCAAGATTCTAAAAAGGTGGCTACCTGCAGGAGGTGGGACATTAAGTGAATGGCGAAGTCTTCAATCTAGAGAGGCTAGAGAGGCGGCAGCGCCACGGCCATTCTTGGCTTGGGATCTGCGTTCCCCATCAAGTTGCGCAGAAGCGCAGCACGTCTTTCACATGCCATATCCGGGTGACGTAGATCCCTCAATCCTTCCGTGGAACGGCTCAGCGCTGCCGCCCCTTTTCACTGTCCGGTGGGTCCATCAAGGCACCTCCTTGGGACAAACGTACCGACCCCAATTGATCGGCGTTGAATCTTCCCAAATCTGTCTCCGATGAAATTGTCCTCCTGGAAGTGGGAGGAGTCAATCCTCGAATCTCACCTTTGGTGGAGCGATGCGTGCTTGGGATGGCGGCGAAAGGGCGCTGTCGACCTTTTCTATGGATGCCTAAGGAATCGCACGTAGAACGCTACGAACACCAAGACGATTCCGATATTCACTGTGAGCCGTTCCCAGAATCGGTTTCTGAAGAACAAGAAATCTACACCGACTATGACGGCCGCCATCGCCGCCACGTAAAGCACGGTCGCTGCCTGTCTGCCCATTTCAGTCCTCGTTCAATCGTAACTAATAGCGTGTGAAGCGACATGAGCGCAGAGCGCACTGCGTAGGGCTTGACAGGCTATCATGGTCTGGATTCCGCATTGCTGCGGACGGGCTTCTTAAACGAAATGGGCATGCCAAGCATCCTCGTGGTTGAAGATAATATGGCGGACGTACACCTCCTGCGTTACGCCCTGGATGCTCAAGGGGAATCGTACCGGTTAGAGATCCTGTCCGACGGCGAAGCTGCCCTCACATTCGTGGACGAGCACCGCAACGGAATCAGGCAGCACGAGCCTTGCGTTATTCTGCTCGATTTGCACCTGCCAAAATACAACGGGATCGAAGTGCTCGCCGCAATCAGAGAAGAACCGGTTCTGACCCACATTCACGTAATCGTACTCACCACCATGGCAAGTCCTGCCGACCACGCTGAGGTGGCCGAACTCGGGGCCATATGTCGCGAAAAGCCGTCAGACCTGAATGAGATTACGGTCCTGGCAGCCGAGATCTTGGCGCTCTGCAAGAACCCAACAACTGTGCCGCCATCCTGACGGGCTTATGAGCTTCTTGCTCAGCTTGCCTCGGAGTCGGTCAACCTCATGGCTTTAGCGCAGTGCCCTACGGCCCCATCACGTTGAGCTAACGATATTCCCGGAGCGGCCCGAGAACTTTGTACGCATCGCGCAGGGCCTCGGATGGACCCTGACTGGACCGCAGCACGCCTGCCTAGTTCAAGGCGACGACCGGCTTGGCGCCGTGGCCGAGATCCATCAGGTGCTTCTCGGTGCGGCGTCACGGACGGCAACGGACATTTCGGGTATGTGATCTATTTCAAGGAAGAAGATCACCAGAGAGCGACCAGCGCTCTGGGAGCCGTAACACTCCCGGGCACTTCAACGCACCTGTCACAACCTTGAGCTGCACTACCGTCCAGCACGTCTATTTTATCGCGGCGCTATTCCAGACCTTGGGCGTCCCCGGTTAGCCTTCACCAACAAGCCAATGCCGATGACCACCGCGATCCCGCCGTAGACGGCCCATCGAATCTGACCGGTCATGAAACTGCCCGGCAGGATGTTGATGCCTTGTAGGAACCAGATGGTGCCAAGCAGCGTCAGGAGTGCTCCCAGAATGTTCAGTGCGATTCTCACATCCCTACTTGAACCGATCCTTACGAAGCAAGCAAGCGTTTCAGTCGTTCCTTGACGACTTTCTCGTTGGAATCTTAACGGCTTCTTGCGAACTGCCTCTCGGATTTGTTTAAACTGGGTTTCAGCCTGTCCGCCCGCAGCAATCGGTCCGGTGTTCACGCTAAATGTACACACGCCCAGCCATCGTTCTGGTAGAGGATAGTCCCGCCGATTGTTATCTGTTTCAAGAGGCGCTTAAAGCGCACAGTGTTGAAACCGACCTCACGGTCTTCCACGACGGCGAAGATGCGCTCTCATTCTTAGTCACGGCTGAGGCAGACGGCCCGCAGCCCCAACTGTTCGTCCTCGACCTTAACTTGCCAAGGGTTGACGGTTTCACGCTCCTTCAGCATCTTCGGGCGAGCGCGCGATTTGCGCACTCCTTAGTGATCGTCCTGACCTCTTCCAATAATCCAGCGGACCGTGCCGAATCGCTTAAACTTGGCGCGACGCGGTTCCTCCGAAAAGCCGAAAATGTGACCGATTTCTTAGATATCGGGCGTGAAATCAAGCGGATGCTCCTTGGCCTTCAACCCGTGCGGGACTAGTTTCCACAGGCTGTTAAAAACCGGTTGAAAAACCTGTATTCGTCTGATACCAAAGGCAGCGCGGCAGAGGGGCTTCGTTTTTCGCCGTCGGTGTTTCCAAAGCAACGGCAGAACGCAAGATACCCGCTCCTGCATCCAACTTGGGGCAATCTCGCCAGGATAAGCTCCCGGCGTGCGGCTGGCCTTGTAGAAGGTAGCCCATTCGAAACGTGGCCGGAACGAGATGCCGTGTCGAAAATCTCGGTGCCGCGAATGACCTTTGCCGGAAGCAAGGACGTGATAGGTTGTCAGCTCTTTGGTTCGATCCCGATGGTTTCTGGGTCCATCTGAAACGGCACATATACGTCCGCTGGAGGCTCGAATTCACCCACCGGATCGTCCCCCACGATCCCGATGACCTTGTACGACTCGCCGTTCAGGAGAAATCGCCTGGCCAAGAACCTGTGGATCGCTCGCGAAACGCCGCTTCCAGAGATCCTGGCTGAGCAGCGTCACCAGCGGACCGTGGGGAAGGTCTTCTTCGCGTGTAAAACCTCTTCCGCGTAAGATTGGCAACCCCCAGCAGCGGAAAATATCTGCCGAGGCCTTCGTGGATCGCCACGCCTCCACCACGTCGCCACCCGTGTAATTCATCACGCCTCCGAGATACGCGGCGACATCCTGGAGCACAGCGGACTGCGACCGCCAATGCTCAAACTTCGCTGGAGGGGCCGCGGTTTCCTCGCCGCGCTCCCCATTGCCGTCTACGCTTGTCGACACCAACGCGACCAAGCGGCCCGCGTCGGCGATCGGCAGTGGCTTCAGCAACACCGTATTCACGATCGAGAAGATCGCCGTGCTTTTGAAGAACAGTCGAAAGGAATGCCTCGCGTCCCTGAGAAAAGCCTTCATCAGCACACACTCCTTGCAGGTGCGCTGTCGCGTCCCGAGTCGGACTTGCAATCGGGCTGATGTGTTGATTTTGGCCACTTCAACGTGTGTCCGCTTTCTAGAACTTATCCGGTTAGTCGGTAAACCAGCAGCTAGCGGCTTGTCGGTTTTGGCTAGAGACTGCGGTGGTCCTCGGGAACTAGCGCAAACTTGTCACGAATGCGGACGGTCACATGACGCGCTGATACTACAGGCGACCAAGCCCTGTCGACCTGGATTCAACGAAATCCAGGGAGGCTTACTAAAGGGGTGGAGAGTCCGCGTGTAGGTTAACATTGATTTCAGCTCGATCCCGCCATGCGCCCCACCGGAAAAGGAGCCGATGACGACGTGCGAATGCGCGGTTTCGCGCAACGTCATACTGTGGACGCCGCCCTCGCATGGCTGGATGCACAGGATGCGCAAGTGCGGCCGCTGGCCACTGAAATCATCCCGCTAAGGAACGCCCCGGGCCGCGTACTGGCTGCCTCGGTCGTCAGTGGTGTGGACGTTCCGGGTTTTGATCGCGCGACGATGGATGGGTACGCACTCGTTGCGGATAGCACCGAAGGTGCCACCGCTTACACCCGGATCCCACTGACCGTAATTGGCGAT
>DASYSG010000064.1:0-28901 GCA_036003585.1 Bryobacteraceae bacterium
GATCGAGCACCGGTTCTCATCGGAAGACAAGGTGGAGAAGGCCTCGCTCGATGAGCAGGAGATGGAGTATCTGTACGACGACGGCGAGTACTACTATTTCATGAACACCGAGACCTTCGAGCAGATGCACCTGGTGAAGGACCTGCTCGGGGACGCGACCGATTACCTGACGGCGAATCTCAAGGTGCTAGTGGAGTTCTACGAAGGCAAGCCCATCAGCGTGGAGCTTCCCGCTACCGTGGACCTGACCGTGGCTGAAACGGAACCAGGCATTAAGGGCGCGTCGGTTTCGAACGTGACCAAGGCCGCGAAGATGGAAACCGGTCTGGTGGTGCAAGTGCCTCCGTTCATCAACGAGGGCGAGAAGATCCGGGTTTCCACCTCCGACGCGTCGTATCAGGCTCGGGCGTAAGGCAATCCAGCTACTCCGTCGCGCGGACTTCGGCCAGGCGCTGCCGCAGGGGTTCGGAGAGACTCTGCTCAATTTCCGGCGTGATGAGCCCGACGCCGTCGAGGTCCTGAATATGAACCTTGTCTTTCAACCGGAAGCTGGTGAGCTTCATGCGGACCAGGTCGGCGACCGGGGCAATGAGGATGCCCTCTTTAGTGCGCACGGGTTCAGAAGCGGGAACGGGCTCGAGATACTCCGTTCTGACCTTTTCGTTTACAAACACCAGATGAACCGCGGAGCGGGCCTGCGGTTTCTCCTGGTCTACCAGCATGTCAACTCCCGCAACGTGTCTGAATCGGAGCCCAGCTGTCTCCGCGGCAGCCTTGATGCGGGATAAATCAGAACGATTCACGGCAGCATCCACATCACTGGTAAGCCGGGCCTTTAGAGGGTCCTTTTCAAAAACATGAATGAACACCGCCAGCCCGCCGATGATCCGGTAGGGAATCCCGACCGCGGAAAGCGCAGCGTGGAAACGCCGCATCTTTTCCAATAGCTGATCCACATGGATATCGTAGGCGGCGGCGGTCAGCATTCTCAATTCAATTGTAGCGTCTTCATCGATTTTTGGGCTTCCACACTTCGCCCATGCCGCCTGCGCCAACGGGGGAGATCAGTGTGTAGGGGCCGAGCTGTTGCCCGCCGGCCCAGGGACTCATGGTCTCTAGAGTCTAGGGTTATGGAATGCCGCGAATCGCGACCACGGTGATGTCGTCCATGCGGGACCCTCCGCTGTACGCCGCGACTGCGTTGACTACGTCGCGCACCAGATCATCCGCGGTGCGGCTGCGTCGTTCGCGCAGCAGGCGAGCGAGCCGGTACTCGCCGAACTCGTCGCCGCTCGAGTTAGTCGCCTCCGTCACGCCGTCCGAATAGAGCAGCAACGTATCGCCCGCGTCCAGGCTGATTTCGTCCTCGGCGCAATTCCATTCTTCAAATGCGCCCAGCACGGCGCCGGTCGGTTCCAGCTTCCTCAGCTCTCCGCCGCTTCGTAAATGCAGCGGCGCGCAATGGCCGCAGTTGACGTAGCGCATACGGCGCGTGCGGTCGTCGTACGATCCGAAAAACAATGTCGCGAACCGGTCGGATCCAGTGGAGGAATAGAAGTGCCTGTGCACTGCCGCCGACAGCTCGGCCGGCCGCTGCACTCCGCTGGCTGCCTGTGTCCGGAAGCAGGCTTGCAGATTCGCCATGAGCAGCGCCGCAGGGACGCCTTTTCCGGATACATCGGCGAGCACGAAGCCCAGATTTTCTCCTAGATCCAGGAAGTCATAGTAGTCGCCGCCGACACCCTGGGCAGCTACGCAATGTCCGGCGTAATCGATGGTACGCAGGCGGGGCGCAGAGCGCGGAAACAGCTTTTGTTGCACCGCCGCCGCGATTTCGAGCTCCGACCGGCGGCCCCGTTCCGAAGCGGCCTGCTTGCGAATCGCCGCCAGCACCCGCTCGTTATCCCAGGGCTTCTGAACAAAATCGCAGGCTCCGCGGCGCATGGCTTCGACCGCCAGATCGATACTGCCCCACGCGGTCATCACGATCACGGGCGCGGTGTTACCCTGCGATTCCAGCCCCGCGAGCAGGTCGAGTCCTTCTTCACCCGAGGTTGTATCGCGTGTGTAATTCAGATCGGCAAGGATGAGATCAAACTGGCCCGAGCGGGCTTCGCGCAGCAGCGCGCGCGGCGAATTCACCGTCACTGCCTCGTATCCCTGGCCCTTGAGCAGCAGCTTCATGGCATGCAGCACATCGGGCTGATCGTCACAGACCAGGACGCGATAGGGCCGTGCCACGGTGGGAGCTGTCATGAGCGGAGCTTCCAGAATGCCTGTCATGTTCTACTGACGAAAGTCAGGCAGGTTTCGTGCCGTGAGAAAGTGTCGCGGAATCAGTATCGCGGGCAGGGATGCCGTGTCCGTCCATGGGATTCAGTGCGCGCGAGTGGGACGTTATTCGGCAGTGGTGCTTAAGTCGCCGTCGATGTCAGATGCATGAACATCTCGAAGAACGCCCAACCCGTCGCTGCGAGCGACAAACCCGCCACCAGGCGCCAGAAGTTTTCCTTAGCCTCGGAGAAGCCGGGCGTTCCCGCCACGTACGCCAGCGCGAACCCGCCCGCGAACCCGCCGATGTGAGCGGCGTTGTCTACGTTCGGGATCACCAATCCGAAGATCACCAGGTAGATCATCCATTGGATGTACTGGCGGCGGATCGCCGACCCAAATGCCGTCCGTTCGCGGGTTCCGTACGCGATCATCGCGCCGATCAGTCCGGTCAGCGCCGCCGACGCGCCGATGGAAACCGAGGAGGACCAGTATAGGCTGGCCAAATATCCAGTTACCGACGAAAGAAAATAGATGGACAGAAAGCGGGGCGTTCCGTAGGCCTGATTCACTTGAGGTCCCAGGTCGAACAGCACCCACAAGTTCATCCCGATGTGAAGCAAGCCACCGTGCAGGAAGCCCGCAGTGATCAGGCGCCACCACTCTCCGCGATAGAAGATGTAAGGGGCATACTTGGCGCCAAAATCCACAAGCGTCTGCATACTTGGATCGCCGAAACCGCTGCCCCCCTGCTGCTGCGTCCGCAACATGGTCGCAAGATACAAGCCGGTGTTGATCAGCAGGATCAGCATGGTCACGAACCGCTCGTGCGGAATCAGGCCACCCATCACGTCCGAAGGCGCCCGCCGGTCGATCACGCGCTCGCCCACTTGAGCCTGGCAATACGGGCAGGTTTTGTCGTCGGAGGTGATGAAGGCCCGGCAGTTCGGGCACATGCGGCGCTTATCCAATTTCGGGTACTCCGCTTTCAATTGTAAGGGCAAGCTGACAGAGTCCCCAAGCTGCTAGAATCAATGGCGCGAGTTTAATCGATGCCGAGAAGCGAACAAGAGCACCGCGAGGAGATCGTCCGTGTCGGCCGGCTCATGTTCGACAAGGGCTGGATCGCCGCCAACGACGGAAATATCACTGTTCGTCTGGATGACGGAACCTTGCTGGCGACGCCTCGTGGCGTCAGCAAAGGCATGCTGAAACCCGAGGATCTGGCCCTGGCGGATATGGATGGCGGCAAAATTTCCGGGCCTCTCGAAGTGACCACGGAAATCGGCATGCACCTCACGATTTACCGCGAACGTCCCGACGTGCGCGCGGTGGTGCATGCTCACCCTCCGGCTGCCACGGGTTTTGCGGTGGCGGGACGGGCCTTGAATCTCGGCACTCTGCCCGAGGTCATCGTTTGTCTGGGGTCGGTTCCGTTGGCGGAATATGGTTTGCCGGGCACACCCGCGTTCGCGGAAGGCATGCTGCCCTACATTCCCAAATACGATGCGATGCTCCTGGCCAATCACGGCGCAGTGGCGTACGGGCCCGACGTGATGCGGGCGTTTTTCCGGATGGATACGGTTGAGCATTTCGCTCGTATCGCGCTGGTTGCCGAGTTACTGGGCGGGGCCAAGGTTTTGCCGCGCGTGGAAATCCAGAAACTGTTCGACGCGCGCCCCCGTTATGGCGTGCAATCGAACAATCGCTTCGAGCCGGGATGGCCGCTGGCGGCCGAGGACATGCCCGAGCCGAGCGAAAAGCACGAGCTCAGCCGCGAGCATCTGTTGGCAATTATCGATGAAGCATTGAAGGTTCGCGGCGTTTGCTAACGGCGTTATCCGCCGTCCTTCCCGGCTTTCAAGGAGTACCCGCAGCATGCCTCTTCCGATTCAAACCAGGCAACTAAATGTGGAGCGGCTGACCGTGATTTCGTCCAAGTCTTTTGAGAGCGTGGTCGCCGCGTTCGAAGCTGCGATCGGCCATCCCGATACGAGAACCTTCCAGAACAACATGGGTGCCGCCAAGACATTCGCCGACCTGGAAGCCTTAATTCACGGCGCCGTGGGGCCATCCGGCTTCCTGGAGTTCGTGCGTTTCAATCTCGGCGCGGTCCTGCGGAAAGAGAGCGGTCGAGAAACGCCCAAGATCATGCGCTTTGTAATCGGCAATCCGCTGGTCATGAAGGAAATGGGAAAGCATGTTCCCGATGCCGCTTCTTATGCCCCGGTGACGGTGCTGATCGACGAACGCGCGGATGGCGTTCATTTGTCCTACGACAAGATGGCCAGTCTCCTCGCCTCCTACGGAAGTGCGGAAGCACTGAAGGTCGCACGGGAGCTGGACTCGAAGGTCGAAACCTTGCTCCTGGAGACTGCGGCATAAATCCTCATGCCCGATATACCTGAACAATCCGACCCGATGCTGCCTGACGCGATGTTTCCCAAGCTGGACAACGCGCAGATCGCCCGCTTAGCCCCATTTGGCCAACAAGGGGATGTGGAGGCGGGTGCGGTCATTGTAAATCAGGGCGACTCGCAGCACGGCATTTTCGTCGTTCTGAAAGGCGGCCTTGAAGTCCGGAATGTTTCCGCGGGCGGCGGGCCGACGCTTCGCGTTCTAGGCCCCGGCGAGTTCACGGGCGAAGTAAACGTACTTTCGGGCCGCCGAACCCTGGTCCGCATCCTGGCCCGCGAGGCCGGCACGCTGCTGGAAATCAACCGCGCAAATTTGCGTCACATCATGCAGACGGATGCCGCACTGGGTGAGATATTCCTGACTGCCTTCATATCGCGCCGTGTATTCCTGATCGCCAACTCCGTGGGCGATGCCGTGCTGATCGGGTCCATCCATTCGAGCGATACCATGCGGCTGCGGGAGTTTCTCACCCGCAACGCACATCCTCACCACTACCTCGATATCGAGACCGACCCCACTGTCCCTGCGATTCTCGAGCAGTTCGGAATTCCCGTCACCGACATCCCTGTCCTGATCTGCCGCGGCGAGCAAGCGCTTCGCAATCCCAGCAACGCCGAAGCGGCCGCCTGCTTCGGGCTGAATGACGAAATCGATCAGGGAGAGGTGTGCGATCTGATCGTCGTCGGAGCCGGGCCCAGCGGACTGGCCGCCGCGGTGTATGGTGCCTCGGAGGGCTTGAATGTCCAGGTCCTCGAGAAGAATGCGCCGGGCGGACAAGCGGGAGCGAGTTCCAGAATCGAGAACTACCTCGGTTTCCCGCTGGGGATTTCCGGACAGGAGCTCGCCAGCCGCGCCTTTATTCAGGCGGAGAAGTTCGGAGCGCGGATCGCCATCGCTCGATCGGCTACCGCGCTAAAAAGCACCCGCCCGCCCTACACGGTGGAACTGGACGATGGGAAATTAGCGCGCGGCCGGGCCATCATCATGGCTGCCGGGGGACGATATCGCCGGCTGGATCTGCCCAATCTCGCGCAATTCGAAGGAGTCGGAATCTATTACGGAGCCACGCGCGTCGAGGCCGAATTCTGCCGCGCGGAAGAGATCGCGGTGGTGGGCGGCGGAAATTCCGCGGGCCAAGCCGCAATCTACCTGTCGGATGTTGCCAAGCACGTGTACCTGTTGGTGCGCGGGCCCTGTCTGGCGAAGACCATGTCGCAATACCTGATTTCCCGGATCGAGGCGAGCCCGCGGATCACGCTGATGGTCTGGACTCAGATCGAGGCGCTCGAAGGCAGTAAAGACCTGGAACGCTTCCGTTGGCGCAACACGAAGACGGGAGAACAAGGCGTCTCTGAAATTCGCCACGTGTTCGTGATGACAGGCGCCGATCCCAACACCGAATGGCTACAAGGATGCGTCGAACTGGACGCGAACGGGTTCATCAAGACGGGCAGCGACGTTAGCGACAGCTGGCCTCTGCGGCGTCAACCCTATCTTCTGGAATCGAGCCTTCCCGGGGTTTTCGCGGTGGGCGATATTCGGGCGGGAAGCGTGAAACGGGTGGCGTCCGCCGTGGGCGAAGGGTCCATGGCCGTGCAGTTCGTACACCGGGTGTTGGCGGAGTAACGCCGCGCAATCCGGAGCGCACAGCACGCGGCGAGGCACAGCGATGAATGAGAGTGATCCGGCCGCGCTGCGTTGTGCGCGCTTAAAAAGCGAGAAGGGGAGCTTTGCGGCTCCCCTTCGTCACGTCGATCGTGGTTAACTCTGAAATTGTGACTTCTTGGTCCCCTTCGTATCGGGGACCTTCATTCTAGCGCAAGCCATCCCCCGCCCTCACGGGCAGGGCTAAATCGAAGCGCGTTGACGCCGCAAGCCGGATTCAGCCCCGCCGGTTACGGCGGGGGCTATTGCGCCAGTTGGATCACCAGCATCCGGCCGTCGGAATGGAACGTAGCGCCCGTCGCGGTGCGCGCTTCTTTGGAGGGCTTTGACGGGGCTACATATGTCAGACTGGCCACCAGGCCCGTGTCGTCGAGGCTTTGCTTCACGAACTCGCGTTCCAAATCCACATCGGGATCGATCTTGTGCGTCACGCCGTTATTGCGCTGATCGCGGTCGAAGCCGATGTCATGCGTCGCGGCTCCTACCCACAGTTCCTGGTCGTCCGCTTTGAACGGCGCTTTCCACAGCCGCAGATGATGCCTTTGCGCGACCACGGAGATGGGCTCGGCGTGCGCCAGGCCGTAATCCTGCACGCGGCCGAACAAGGTCAGCTCGCTCATCGGCAATTCCACGTAGGCTTCCTTATTCAACACCGACAGGAGGCCGTGGATGATCGCATCTTCCTTGGCTCGATCCACCTGGACCCAGCCGGCGGCCTCGAACGCGGCGAGCACCTTCTTCTCGTCGCCCACCACCACAAAATTGGTGTTGTCGCCCTCGTTTCCCTGCGCGTCGACAACCCTGCGCGGGATCCGGTCGACGATCTCGATGGTCACTTTAGACGGCAGGGGGTCTTTGGGCGCGCTGGAAACCTCCTCGCCGCGAGAAGTAAATTCGATCTTTACGTGAAAGGTGCCGTCGGGTGAATCGTTGGCGCTCTTGTTGATGCCGAGGAACAAGCGTCCCGCGCGGGGCGATGTCCAGCTCTTTTTTACGCCCACCAGGAAAGGAGTCGCGGTGTCGCTCGAACCCACCCGGCCGATCAAAGCGCCTTGGCCGGCTTCGTTCACCTGGTAAGACTTGAGCAGGTCGCGGAAACCGCGCGGCGCACCTTCGGCGGTGACGGAAGATGTCGATTTGCCGTTACGAACGCTCACCTTGCCGCTGGCGCTGATGGCGAGCACGTCGCGCGGGCGCAGGTCGAGCCCGGTGTCCACCCAGGCGTCCTTCGTCGAGATATCCAGTTCCTTGGTGGTGTCCTGGGCTTCTTGAGCCAGGGCCAGCAGACAAAGCAGGAAACCAATCCGCCACATGAAGAACATTGTAACCAGGGTAAAATGAGCCTTGCCCCTCTCACGTCCCGCGAATCCTCGCGTCAATCCGACCGGCGAAAGCATCGAGCCCGCCCAGAAACCCACACGGGTCGAACCAGAGCCGCAGGCTCCCCGGGTATCCGCCATTCTGGTCGGATACAATCAGGCCCCGGCTCTTCGGAGGGCAGTACAGGCTTTGGAGCGCTCCAAGGATCGCGACCGGCTGGAAATCCTGGTTGTGGATTGCGGCAGCCGGGACGAGAGCACCCAGCTCGATGCCGATTTCCCCGCTATCAACATGCTTCGCCTGCCGCACCACCTGGGTGCGGCGCGAGCCATGAATATCGCCACGCGCACGGCGAAAGCGGAGCTGCTGTTCTACATTTCTCCCGATGTCGAAGTCGAGCCCGAGACGGTAAGCGCGCTTGCCGATCGCCTGCAGCCGGACCCGGAAGCGCCGGAAACGGAAGTCGCCGCCGTTTGTCCTCTTTTGGTGGATCCGGAAGGAAATCCTGCCTCGCGCATTCACCCGATCCCGACCCGCGCGGAACTGCATGCGGCCGCCCGCGGAGAGCAGCTTCCCGCGTCTCCTCTGGACTTGCACCAGGAAAGTATCGCCGTAGCCTATCCGGAGCTGGACGCGGTCCTGATCCGCAAGCATTTCGTGCGCAGCATGAATTATTTCGACCAGCGCTTCGGCCACTACTGGGCGGATGCCGACCTGGCCATGCAGATCAAGCGCGCCGGCAAACAGATTCACCTGTTTCCCGGCATACGGGCGATCTATTACCCTGGGCCCGATCCGCTGGAGGGGGACCCCCTGGCTCGTGCCGACCGCGTGAGCGGCGCGGCGGCTCTGGTCGGGAAATACGAAGGCGGTATGGCGGGTTTGAGCTTCCGGCTGGGGGCGGTGCTGTCTGCGCTGGCCCGTTTCGACCTTGGGATGGTCGGCAAGCTGACCGGGGGACAGAAGCTGGATGGGTCGCAGGCCGCCTAGCCGTACGGCTCCTGAGGGGTTTACCCTAATCCCCTAACCTTTTGTCTACCCCGCGCCGATAGAACAGCAGGTTATGCCTATGCATCTCGATGCTTTGTTGTGGCTATTTCTACCGGTGTTCGTGGCGGGCGGCAGCGCCCTCTTGTCCTTTTACATCATGCAGGCGAAGATGGAAGTCGCCGTGTCGAAGGAGCGCGAAACACTGGCCGAGGCGCAGGCGACCATCACTTCGCAGAAAGTGATGATGGAAGAGCGGATCCGGGCCACCGAAGAATCCGTGAAGCGCGCCGCGCTGGACGAATTCCTGAAGGATTTTCGCGTCGAGGAGCGCAGTTACGTGCGCGAATCCAAGTCGTTGGAGGCAGCCAAACGCAGCATGATCATGCAGGAACGGCTGTTTTTCCGCAACATCCCGCTGTCCGACTGGGTGGAGCACGAAATGGTCGTCGAAATCGGCAGCGATCTGCAGCGCCTGCAGGAGCAGACTTCGATCTTCGCGGCGGCTTCGCTGTCGGCGGGTTCGCATCCCCCTTCGGGTTTACATGCAGGTTTGCAGACAAATGACGGGCGCCTGCCCATCTCGAAACTACTGGATCACACGGCCCCTGCCCGGCCGGTGGCACAAGCCAAATCCAACTCGCTGATCGCGGCGCACGCCGTGTTCGGCGCGCAGTAAGTAACCCCTATCTTCACAATCCCCGTCTGAACGGTATCATGGGGCTCATGGCAGGGCCTGCACTGGCTGCGCGGACCGGGACCGGACAAATCCGGGACTTGAGCACGGACTTCACCGCGCACTTCACTGCGTGGATGGCCGGCGAGCAGCGGCGCGTCTTCGGATTATGCCAGCGGCTCCTGGGCGACGCCGATGAGGCCGATTCCGCCACTCAGGACGTCTTTCTGAAGGCGTACACGGCCCTTTGCAAAGACACCGCCAGGGTCCTGGACGATCCGGCCCGCTGGGTCACCCGGATCGCCGTCAATACCTGCCTGGACCGGCTTCGTTCGCAGCGCTGGCGATTCTGGCGGCGGCGCCCATCCCAGCAGGATGAACAATTGATTCTGAGACTGGCGTCTTCCGTCCGCCCGGAAGCGGAGGATCGCTATTTTGCCGTTCAGATCCGGGCGCGCTTGGAAGCTGCGCTCGAGAAGCTTTCGCCGCGCCAGCGGGCTACGTTTACTTTGCGGCACTACGACGATTTGAGTCTGGAGGAAATCGGCAGCCTCCTGGATCTGGATATCGGCACGGTGAAGGCGCACATGCATCGCGCGGTGGTCAAGCTGCGGCATGAGCTGCGCGATTTGTACGGAGGACGGAGATGAATCGTCCGCATTTAAGCGACGACGAACTGATCGCGCTGCTCTATGGGCTGGGCGATGCGGAAGGCCACCTGGCGCACTGCCCTGAGTGCGGCGAACGCTGGAATGCGATGCACCGCGCGCTGGGGATGGTTCGCGCCGAGTCGGCCGCGATCCTCGAAATCGGCGGGCGCAGGCTGGCCGCACAGCGGCAGGAGATCCTGCAGCGGCTCGAAAATCCCCCATCCGGATTGCGCGCTTCGACTTGGATCCCCGCTGCCACAGTCGCTGCGTTGCTGGCGATGGCCCTGTTCCTGCAGCAGCATACCCAAGTCGCTCCAACGGTTCCGGCCGCCAAAGCGACGGTGAATGCCGAGACCGATGCTGAACTGTTCACCGATGTGTATTCGATGGAGCAAGATGTGGAGCCCCAAGCCGCTGCTCCCATTCGCGCCCTGTTTCAGGAAGCGTCTTTCGAAGAGGAACGCCAATGATCACTCGACGATGGAAGTATGTGCTCGCGTGTTTGGTTCTTGCGGTTCCAGCGGCGCTCAGCGCTCAGGGGTCGCGCGGCGGTTTTTTCCCGTGGTGGGATAGTCCGATGGTGAGCGGCCTGGACCTCACCGATGCGCAGCGGGCAGAGATCCGTTCGGTGATCCGGGAATATCGCGGCCGGATCGTGGAAGTCCGCAACGCCGTGCAGAAAGCCGAGAACGATCTGGATCAGGTCTTCAACGAAGACACCGTGGACCAGCGCCGGGGTTCGGAAGCGATTGATCGTTTGACTAAGGCGCGCGCGGAGATGACCAAATCCGTCTCCGAGCTGAGCCTGCGAATGCGCGCGGTGCTGACGACGCAGCAGTGGCAGGATCTGCGCCAGCGGGAGCAAGCCGCGAGAGCTGAGAACGCCGGGCGCGGCTCGGGACAGCCAAGAGGTAGCGGCCGCGGGCGCCGGCTGGCGAAGTCTGGATCCAAGGACGGATCGAAGGATTCGACGCCGCGGCCTGCCGAGCCCCAGTCCCAACCGCCGGCTCCCGCCTTGAATCAGCAGTAAGCCGGCCGGGCGTGGATCGCAGTCTCACCTCAGCGCGATCGCCACGTCGCGCATCAGATGTGGTATGAGTGAAGTATCCTGGATATATCGGCGAGGCGCGGTAGCCAAGTGGTAAGGCAGAGGTCTGCAAAACCTTTATTCGTCGGTTCGACTCCGATCCGCGCCTCCAATAATTTAGGGCTCTACGCCAACAATGGGGGCCAACCGGCTCCCGGCCGATCTAAGAACCTTCAGCTTCGTTGCCGTTCTGAACGATAAAGAGGTGGCAGAGGCGTGCGAGCGCTCAACCTCCGAACGACTGCGAGCGCTCGCACGCGCCTCAAGGCAGGAAATCAGTATACACCAGGTGCGGACGGCTTTTCTGCTAGTATTCCGGAATAATCCAGAAATTGCGGCAACCGTCTGAACAACTCAAGCGAAATCATCTTCGATTTCAGGGAGCTGCCATGGCTGCACCGCCCCCAAAGGCACTCTTGGCACAGCGCTCGCATTCGTCACCTTCAAGCACCCAAACCCATTTCCACTCAGGCGCCCGCGTCACCACGCACCCTCATAGAGTTGTGGATTCGGCCGAGAATCGATCCGCCACAGCCAAGTGGTGTCGACCGTCTCCGGTGTGGACTTTCATGTACTTCATCAGCAATAAGGCTCATCATTCGCGGGCTGGGCGCCAACCCCCGAAGTACGCCACAAACTGAGATTCTTATTTGGACTTTACGGATAACCAAGTGTAAACCAACTTGCTTTCGTTTGTTTCGCGAAGCCCGAGTTGGGTCGGTTTTGCCAAGCAGACCAGCAGAAGACTGCACCGCGGCTTCGTTGGAAGCGGAACTATACCGCCCGGCTTCCGGCCGGCAGCCAGCGCGCGGCAGCATCGGCGCTATCGTCGGGTCGTGTATTGAAGGCAATCGCAGTGCCTGGAGCAGCCTTATGAACAGCGTTGATGACGGCTTCGAATAATGCCAGGCCCCGGGGCGGCAGGCGCACGCCGGCTCCGATAACCACACAATCGTAGCTCTTTGAAGCTAACTGACGCTCCACTGTCGGGCCAGCAGTTTCGTCTGGCCGGATGAAACCAACCTCGCCCTCCCATCCGCGTTCAGCAAACTGCTTAAGCGCAACCGCGATACCGGCGTGAACCTTCTCCGCGGTCATACCGGGGGGCAAAGCCGGATCAGAAAAATCCACAGTGTCTGGATCGTATCCCAGCAGCAAAACCCGCGTCATGAGCTCTCCCTCTATTCTGGCGAGCGCTTGGCGGCGCCGTCACCCGCTGCGCCAGCATTCGACGAGAATATCATAGCCACAGAGTTTCTCAACGACGTAACAGCTAGCGTTACGTCTCGGGCGACAACGCAGGAAGGCCATCAATGCTCTGACGGTTCTTCGTAGCGCGATAGGCCTTCAACCCCTCCGGTGTCTTCTTCGAAGTCCAGCGGTCGAGCGTTTCTCGCTGGCTCTCAAATTGATAGAGGGGAACCGAATATCCGCACGAATCCGAAACGCGATCCACGCGAATGTGTATGAAAGCCCGGGTACCCGGATTCGCGGGGAACAGCTTCACGAACTCAGCGTATCCAGGATCTTCGACTGTGATCAGCGTGGCATGGCCGTGGATGCGCAAGATTTTCGGCGGTCCTTCGAAAGCGCAGAACATAACGACGATCCGGCCATTCTCGCGAGCATGCGCGGCCGTCTCGGCGCCACTGCCGGTGAAATCCTGATAAACCACTTCGAGCGGACCAAGGACCCGAAACGAATCGCCCCCTTTGGGCGACACATTGATGTGGCCGTTTAGCGCGCTGGGCGCGGTTGCGACGAAAAACATTCTTTGCCCGCGGATCCAAGTCGAGATTTCGGGAGTAATGCTTTGGTGCCGATCGCTCATCGCCGTTCAACCATCTTTCCATTGTTGCTCCGAACTAAATGCCCGCAGGGGTGTTCGCGCTCGATGGGTCTGTTCTTCGTCGGAGCAACCCGGGACGCCCGGTTGCGAGCCTTCGATTCCCGGACCGGCAAGGAATTGTGGGCCACCAAGCTGCCCTACACTTCGACTGCGGTGCCCATTACCTTCCAGGCAAGAACGGCAAACAATACGTGGCGATTATCGCGGCGAGCGGAGCGCCCCAAAATGGTGCTCCTAGAGACAGCCAGTCGCTGGTCGTGTTTCTTTGCCCTAGCACCCACAGGACCGCCAGGAGATATAAAATATCCAGGTACGCATGCGGTGCACCGAGCAACCAAGCGTCCATAAGGAGCCAACATGTGCGATCAGGATCATTTTGAAGAAGACTTGCGAGAGTATGAAGCTCGCGGCCTAGTAACACGGAAACAATTCGGCGTCATGCTGGGAGCAGGCATCGCCATGATGCTGCCGAAAGTTGCAAATGCGGTGACGGTGGTCGAATCGGACGTGAACGTGAAGACGCCGGACGGCACCGCGGACTGCTATTTTGTGCATCCCGCGATCGGCACGGCATCGGGCGTTGTGGTGTGGCCGGACATCTTCGGGCTGCGGCAGACGTTCCGCCAGATGGGCAAGCGGCTCGCGGAATCGGGATATTCGGTGCTGGTGGTGAATCCGTTCTACCGCTCCCAGAAGGCTTTGCCCAATGGCGCCACAAACCCGACGATCCAGCAGAATATGCCGCTGATGCAGGCTTTGAACGAGACCACGCATATGACGGATGCGAAGGCGTTCGTCGGATGGCTGGACCAGCAGGCGTCGGTTGCCAAGAACAGGAAGATCGGGACCCAGGGCTATTGCATGGGCGGTCCGATAGCGCTGCGCACGGCTGCCGCGGTGCCCGATCGCGTCGGCGCCGTCGCATCCTTCCACGGGGCCGGACTCGTGGCAAATGGCCCCAACAGTCCGCATCTGCAGGCCTCCAAGACCAAGGCTCAGTTCCTCATCGCGATCGCCGAGAGTGACGATAAACAGCGCCCCATGGATAAGGACGTTATCAGAGAGACTTTCGCCAAGGCGAACGTGCCCGCGGAAATCGAAGTGTACGGCGCAGCGCACGGCTGGTGCCCGCCGGATTCGGGCGTCTACAACATGGAGCTGGCCGAGAAGGCCTGGAGCCGCCTGCTGGTGCTATACGGCAAGGCTCTGGCCTAAACATCCAGAAAGACTTTGGGATTCCCGTCCCAAAGCAAAAGCAGCAGAAGCATAGGTGAGAACTAGTATTAGTTCTATCCCGTTCTAGTACCCGCCGTACGCTTCGCCCATAGAGGTCGGCGCAATTTTTGCCGATGATCACTACTTGAGGGCGAGAACGTCGCCACCACAGGCCCGGTATGGACGCCCGAGCCGCCCGGCGACTTCCCGCCCTCATGATCTCCCCAACCGCTTTCCGCGGGTTAAAGTATTACTGATGAAGTTCGCGTTGTGGCTCTCTGCTCTGATAGCGTTCACCGGAACCCATTTGTTCGCCGCCACGGTGACCACCCTGATCGGCACCGGCAAAGCCGGATTCTCCGACACGGAGGTCAACAATCCCTACGGCCTGGCCATCGGCCCGGACGGCGCACTGTACTTCTGCGATCTGGAGAACTCTCGAATTCGTAGGATCGACCTGGCCACCAAGCGTGTCACCACGATCGCCGGCAATGGGCAAAAGGGCTACAAAGGCGACGGCGGCCCCGCGGTTGACGCCTCTCTTAACATGCCCCATGAGCTGCTTTTCGACGCTCAGGGCGACCTTTACATCGCCGAGCGCGACAATCACGTGATCCGGAAAGTCGACCTGAAGACCGGTATGATTTCAACCGTTGCCGGCACAGGAATGCGGGGATTTTCGGGCGACGGCGGGCCGGGCGTGAAGGCGCAGCTCAATCAACCGCACAGCATCGTCCTCGATCGCGACGGTTCGATGCTGATTTGCGACATAGGGAATCATCGCATTCGACGGCTCCATTTGGACACCGGTATGATTGAAACCTACGCCGGGACGGGTGAGACGAAAGAGACGCCGGAGGGCGCCCCGGTGAAGGGAACGCCTGTGACGGGGCCGCGCACCATCGTGCGGGCAACCAATGGCGATCTGTTCCTTGCCTTGCGCGAGGGCAATGCTATTTACAGGATCGACGCGAAGACCCAGACGTATCATCGGCTCGCCGGTACCGGGGAATTGGGCTTTACAGGCGACGGCGGACCAGCCCTTCAGGCCAAGTTTGGCGGCTCGGCGACGGGCGGCGCTGCGCGGCTGGCGGGTCCCAAAGGGCTGGCGCTTGGGTCTGATAACAGTCTCTACGTCGCCGACACGGAGAGCCACGCGATCCGCAAAATCGATCTCAAGACCGGGATTATATCCACCGTGCTCGGCACCGGCCAGATCGGTGATGGGCCGGAGCCCGATCCGCTGAAGTGCAGGCTGAACCGCCCGCATTCGGTTTTATTCGCGAACGGCGTCCTGTATGTCGGGGATAGCGAGGCGAACCGTATCCGGATTTTGCGCTAGGGGCTGCTGCTGAATAAGGCATACTGGCCACCCAGTGGGATCCTGGCAAGTGCCGCCTCAACGTGACCCAGATAACGATACAGCGCCTGCGGAAAATATAAGAAATAATCTCGCTCCAGCGGAACCATTTTCGCTCCCGCCGCCAGTTGGCGGGCCTCGCCAGCGGGCAGCAGGATGGCATCGGCGTCCACCGGAGTCCGGCTTACGATGAGCCGCGTGACTGGATTGCGCGGGTTGTGCTCGATCATGCAGAAGATTCCTCCGGGTCGCAGCACGCGCCGGATCTCCTTGGTCACTGCAGGCCGGTCCGCGGGAGGAACGTGATGATAAACACACACCGCCGTCACCAGGTCGAATTCGGCGTCTCCAAAAGGAATGTGCAGCGCGTCCGGTTGAACGCGGGCGTCGATTCCGGCGATCTTCTGCATCATCCCTGTGGAAACATCACAACCCGCTGCCTGCTGGAATGCCGGTTGAAGCAGCTGGAGCAGCTCCCCTTTGCCGCAGCCTACGTCCAGATAACGGAGGCCCGAAGTGGCCGTACTCCGACGTTGGAAAAATCTCCGAATCAAGTCGGCCTTGCGCCGATGGAAGAACATGGACTCTTGTCCGGCAAACCGGTCTCGAATGGGATCGCGCAGCAGTTCTTCGTAGGAGGACGACAACCGGTCGAAGCGCGTCATCGCGAATCGGAATGTACCGCTGCATCCCACTCGCGAGCCTTGCTGGAAGGCTCAGAACGGCTTCCGAAGGTTCGGGCGACGATGTACAGGGGCCGTCCCTTGGACTGCTCGTAGAGCTTCGCGACGTACTCCCCAAGGATGCCGATACTGATCAGCAGCGCGCTTCCGATCAGTGCCACCAGCACGGTTAGCGAGGTCCAGCCTGGAACCGTATACCAGCCCAGAAAATGCGCCAGTGCGGCCCGGACCCCCTCTTCCATTCCAAGCACCCCCACCAGAGCGCCAAAAATCATACTGAGGCGCAATGGCAAAGTCGAGAACGATGTGGCGGCGATCCAGGAAAACGCCAGCATCTTCCGCAGCGGATACTTCGTAACCCCGGCCACGCGCCCCTGCCGGTGGTACGTAACGGCCGTTTGCGGAAATCCAACCCACGCGACCATCCCGCGCAAAAACCGATGAGTCTCGCGCATCCGGGTCACGGCGTCCAGGCACGGGCGGGAGATCAGGCGGAAATCGCCCACGTCCGGCGGCAGCTCGCGGTAGACCAGCGTGCGCATCAGCCGGTAGAACGCCCACGCGGTGAAACGCTTCCACGCGGATTCTCCGCTGCGCGATTCTCTGCGGCCGTACGCCACGTCATAACCCTCGCAATAACGATCGATCATCTGGTGAATCACCGGTAACGGATCTTGCAGATCCGCATCCAGGAGCACCACGGCATCGCCGGTCGCGTGATCCAGCCCCGCGGTGGCTGCGATCTGGTGCCCGAAATTCCGGGAAAGGTGCAGAACTTTGACGCGAGCGTCGGAGTTCGCCCATTCCGCCAGAAGCGCCAGAGTGCGATCCGAGCTGCCGTCGTTCACCAAAAGCAGTTCGACGTTACACGACAGATCGCGGGCGAAATTGTCGACCGCCTCGCGAAGTAGTGGGATGACCGCTTCCTCGTTGAACAGCGGAATCACCAGCGATAGCCGGGATGGATACGCGCGCGGCGCGAGCAAATGATTCGTGACGGAATCCGCTGGTTTCAAGGCGCTCATGTCCAGAGTAGGCTCTGCTTTTGTATGGGATGCACCAGATTCACCGGGAGCAGGTCACCCTGGAATACTTCACGGCGTGGCATAGTGCAAGAGATGCCTCCTGCCACCCCTTCTTTCGATCCTGGATTAACGCAGCAGTACACCGGGCCGCTGCTGCGCGCCATCAACAAAGACGGTTCCTTCAACGTCCGCCGGCGCGGATTGCGCGGTTTGGCCGGCAGTGTGTATATGCACCTGGTCAATCTATCCTGGCCTGGTTTTTGGGGCTTGGTGGCGCTGGCGTACCTGGCGGCGAATATCGTCTTTGCCTCCCTATACACCCTGCTGGGACCCGGCTCGTTGCGCGCCGCGGAAGACGATATCGGATTGGGCGCTTTCGGCCGGGCGTTCTTCTTCAGCGTTCATACTCTCACCACAGTGGGCTATGGCGATCTCTACCCGCTGGGCTTGGCGGCCAACATCGTGGCATCGGCCGAGGCCGCGGTGGGCTTGATGGGTTTCGCCGTGGCCACCGGCCTGCTGTTCGCGCGGTTCTCGCGGCCCAACGCTCAATTGGTCTTCAGCAACCGAATGGTAGTGGCTCCTTATCGCGACGGCCATAGCCTGCAATTCCGCATGGCCAACCGCCGCAATAACGTTCTCACCGACGTCCTGGTCGACATGATGCTGATGACTGTCGAGCAGGATGCCGAAGGGCAGCTTCGCCGGAATTTCGTGGAGTTGAAACTGGAACGGAGGAAGATTTTCTTTTTAGCGCTCACCTGGACCGTGGTTCACCCCATCGATGAATCCAGTCCCTTGAAGGGGATGAAAAAAGCGGATCTGGAGCGCATGCAAGCGGAAGTGCTGATCCTGATCCGGGGCTATGACGATTCGTTCACCCAGGTGGTGAATACGCGATATTCCTACCGCTGGGAGGAGGTCGAGTGGTCGGCGCGCTTCGCGCCCGCGTTCGAAGTGTCGTCCGCCGGACACCTGGTGCTCGATCTGGACCGGATCAGCGAGACGTCTCCCGTTACGAATGCGTCCCGGAACCCCTGATCGTTATTTCTTCTGCACCACGGCGTAGTATTTGTCGAAAAACGCCAGACGGGGCACTTCGATCTGCGGTCCGAACTGGACCGTGTCGCCGAACACCATGGCTTGGCCGTCGTTCTTGGCGCTGTAGGGCTGCCATGGGGGAAGGCCCTTGCCGTTCGGATCGCCTGTGGCGATGAAGTTCACCCAATAGGACGACATCATGTCCGCCAGCTTGTGGTCGCCGACCTGCCACGAGTCATTCGCCGGCGGATTGTTGAACATATACGGCAGCTCGGCCGTGTGGGAGGCGCCGCGGGCCCCGGCTCCGGGAGGCACGTGCGTGAAGTAATACAGGTACGCCTTCTTGCCGCGTTTCACGGTCAACTGCGCCCATTCGCGCTGGTGCCAGCCGGTTTCGTCGCGGCTGCGCATCAAGCTCGAGGCCGTAGCTTCGGCATCTGTCGAGGCGGGATACAGCTTCAGGAAATCATCCGTCAAGTCGCCATAGGTTTGCCGGGCGCGAGTCTTCGCGGCATCGGCCGTGGCGGGCCCGCCCGCGAAAAACGTCCCCTCATCCTGATTGGAGCCGACCAGCACATCGACATCGTTCTGCTTGCCCTTGAGGAAGGTGAGCGACTGATCCTCGGGAATCATCCAGCCGTCGACGATCACCCCCGCCGGAACCCCGGTCACATTCTGGGCGACTTCCTGGGTCGGCATCGCCCGCAGTTCGGCGATCGTGTGCGTCCCCACGGCCCGTTTGCCGGCTTCCTCAGCCTGTTCAAGCGTCCGCATCTTCGCGATGCTCAAGCCCATCCACGCGCCGCTCTGGGCGACCGCGCGCTGGAACAAGCCTTTGCCTTCAGGCGATCCGACCATGGCGGATACCAGAATAGCTCCGGCCGATTCGCCGGCGATGGTTACCTTGCGGGGATCGCCGCCGAACGCCGCGATGTTCTTCTGCACCCATCGCAGGACCGCGGCCATGTCCATCATGCCGTAATTGCCGGATGCGTTGTGGCCGGATTCCGTGGTCAGGTCGGGATGCGCCAGGAAGCCGAAGACGCCTAGCCGGTAGTTGTAGGTAACCACGACGATGCCCTTCCGGGCCATCGCTTCGCCGTCATAGCGCGCCTCTGCCCCTGAACCTCCAGTGAAACCGCCACCGTAGGTCCAAACCATCACAGGCAGCCGGTCGCCCGCGGCTTTCGCAGGAGTCCAGACGTTCACGTACAGGCAGTCTTCATTTGGGGCCGGCCCTGCGGGAGCCGCCACCTTTGCGGGCGCGGGACCTTTGTCGCCGCCGCCGGGACCCTTGCCTCTTCCGCCGCCGCGGCCAACCGCTCCCGTCGTGCAGTTCGACGCGAATTGTTCCGCCTTGCGAACGCCATCCCAATGAGCCGCAGGTTGCGGGGCGCGCCAGCGCAGATCGCTGATGGGTGGCGCGGCGAAGGGGATGCCTTTAAATGACCGGACGCCGGCATCATCTGCCGGATTTCCGGAAACCGACCCACTGTCGAGACGGACAGGATCGGAAATCGCGGCCGAAAGCGTCAGGGTCGAAATGAGTGCAAATGACAGGATACAGGGAACTTTGTAGATGTGGACAGGTTTCATGCGTGGTGCCCCTTCGGGTGAGTATGTCAATCTGCCGCCGGGTTGTCAACGTGGGTTTTGCGGAGCGCCAGAAACTCGCCGTAGTCCCGGATATATTCCGCGGCGTCATAATATTCCGACGCCAAAACCAGGAGCACCGCGTCGCGAGTGAATTTGTACTCGGTGGCCCACACCATCGCCGGGATGTAGACGCCCTTGGCGGGTGAATCGAGCACCGCCTCATGCCGGCTGGATCCATCGTCGGTCACCACGTGGCACCGCCCGGCGACGCACACCAGGAACTGCTGCAAGGTGCGATGGGCGTGTTCCCCGCGAATATGCTCGCTGGCCACATCGAACACCAGGAAATAGCGTTTTACTTCGAACGGCACCTGGCGATAGACTTCGGCATAACTCAGGCTGCCGCGAAGATCTTTGGCTCGCGGCAGTTGGTAAACCGTAGCTTGGCCTAACGGCGTTCTGTCGCCCACATCCTCTACCAGCCTGGCGGAGGAAGCTTCCGGAGTCGCATCGACATACCCGATAATTCGCGCCGGATTTCCGGCCAGCTTGGAATGCGGCGGGGCGTTGTGCGTCACCACCGCCCCCGCGCCTACCATCGCCATTTCTCCGATCACGATTCCCGGGGCAAGTGTCGCGTTCGCGCCAATCGAAGCTCCGCGTTTGATCAGGGTCTGCGGATACGCCGCCAGGCGCTGTTTGCTGCGCGGGAAACGGTCATTCGTGAAGGTGGCGTTCGGCCCGATAAACACGTCGTCTTCCACGCGCAGACCGTCCCATAACTGGACCCCGCACTTGATGGTGACCCGGTCGCCGACAATCACGTCGTTCTCGATAAACGTGTGATCGCAGATGTTGCAATCCCGGCCGACACGCGCCCCCGGCAGGATGTGGGCATATGCCCACACCATGGTTCCTTCGCCGACGTGTTCGGATTCGACCAGGGCGGTGTGGTGAAATCGTGCCGTCCTTGCGGGGTGCATAGAATAACAGTGAGCCCCGCTCCATTTTTTCTCTGTTTCGCTTATGCGGGTAAGATTAAGCGGGCTTCGCACCCGCGGCCTTCCTCGCGATTGCGCAATTCGAGCGAGCCGCCGTGCGCTTCGGCGATCTGGCGGCTCAACACCAAACCGATCCCCGAGCCGCCGGGCTTGGTGGTGAAGAACGGAACGAACAGATTGGCGGTATTGGCGAGTCCCGGACCTTCATCCTCCACCGAAACTTCCAGCCGTGCGCCGTGGCGCTTCCAGGAAACCGCCACCCCGCCACCGGTTTCAAGCGATGCGTCCACGGCGTTGCGCAGCAGGTTGATGATCACCTGTTCGAGCTGGTCGCGATCGCCCTGGATGGTCATCTCCGGTCCAGGCCGCACCACGCTGGTTAGACGCTGTTCGAGCGTAGCGCTCTGACGGATCCACGTTCCTACGTCCACCACGGCGGGGCGCGGGGGCGGCAGCTTAGCGAGAAGCGCATAGGCTCCCAGAAAACGGCTCAGTCCTTCGCTGCGCGTCGCGATGATCGATAGACCGCGGCGGGCATCGTCGCGCCAGTCGTCCGGCAACGGCTCGCGCGCCACCAGCGATTCCAGGCTCCCCGCGATGGATTTGATCGGGGCCAGCGAGTTGTTGAGCTCGTGGCCCAGCACCCTGACGAGTCTCTGCCAGGCTTTTAGTTCCTCTTCACGCAGCGCGCGGGTCAGATCGCTGACCACCAGTAGCTGGTGCGGAAGGCCGCCTTCGCGGAACATCGAACGCGTCATGGCCCAGCGGCCTGCTCCCATGGGAAACGTGCGCTGGACGGTCCGGGTTTCCTCGCCTTCCAGGAACTCGGCCAGCCCCAGGTTTTCGGCGCTGGACGTCAGGATGCGCTCGGCGGGCTGCTTCAGCAAGCGCTCTCCGGCGCGATTCACCAGGCGCAGGCGTTGTTCCCCGTCGAAAGCGAACACCGCCACGTCGATCTCCTCCATTACCTTGCGCAGCAGCGTGGTGGCCTCGAGCGCACCCAGGCGCTGGGCCCGCAATGTCGCGCTCATGGCATTCACCTGGTGCATGACGTCGGCCAGCGCATCCTCCCCTGCCTCGGCGCCGGTGCCGCGGCCGCGAATCGAGTAGTCGCCTTCGCGCATGGCTTCGAGCAGGTTCGCCAGCGTGCGCAGCGGAGACGCGACGCGCTCGCGTATGGCCGAAGCGCAGGCCCACCAGATTCCCAGGATCAGGACCGTAAGCGTCCACTGGACTTTGGGTGTGTAGTCTGCGGTCCATAAGAGCACCAGCGCGGCGATGACTGCGGGAAGTCCGGCGGCCAAAGCCAGCAGCCGCATGCGCTGCTCGTGCACCGGCCTGAGCTGGTCGCCAAGTTTCATCGGTGGGACAGACGGACTTGTTTATCCGCAAGCGGGCCGTCTGTCAATCATAATCCGTAGCGTTGCAACCGGCGATATAACGCGCTGCGGCTCAATCCGAGCCCGTTGGCCGCGTGGCTCACGTTGCCGTTGTAGCGCGCCAGAGCCTTCTTGATGAGGAACGCCTCCACCTCTTCCAGGCTCATGTCGTCGAGCCTGGGCGTGCCCTGCGGTCCGGAACGAAGAGCCAGATCGCTGTTGCGGATCACCGTATCCTGCGCCAGCAGGACGGCCCGCTCGATCACATGATTCAACTCGCGGACGTTGCCCTGCCAGGGATTGTCCAGCAGGGCCTGCATGGCAGGCTGATCGAAGCCGCGTAGATCCTTGCGATACCGGCGGGCGTGCGTACCGAGGAAATGCGAAGCCAGAGCGGAGATATCCTCGCGCCGTTCGCGCAACGCGGGCAAGTGGATCTCGACGGTATTCAGCCGGAACAGCAGATCTTCGCGAAACCGTCCCGCGCCGACCTCTTCCGGGAGCCGCGCGTTGGTCGCCGAGATCACCCGCACGTCCACGCGCTTGGTTTTCGACGATCCGACGCGTTCGATCTCGCCAATCTCCAGCGCCCGCAGCATTTTGGCTTGCAGATTCAGCGGCACGTTGGCGATCTCATCCAGAAACAGCGTGCCGCCATCCGCTAGTTCGAAGCGGCCCACCCGGTCCATCTTCGCGTCGGTGAAGGCCCCACGCACGTGGCCGAACAACTCGCTTTCGAACACGCCTTCGGCAAGCCCACCGGCGTTGACCGTTACCATCGGGCGCGAGGCGCGCGTCGAGACCGCATGCAGTGTGCGCGCAACAACTTCCTTGCCCGTACCGGCTTCCCCGCTGATCAGGACATTGGCGTCGGAAGGCCCCACCCGGGCGATCAACTGCATAACGGGCTGCATCGCGGGCGATTCCGCGATCAGGGCGGGACCCCCATCGGTACGCAGCAGCCGGTTCTCGGCTTCCAGCCGCTGGCCCCGCTTAAGTGCATTGCTAAGTTCCACTTGCGTGCGCAGGATGGCGAGCAGCCGGGCGTTGTCCCAGGGTTTTTGCACGAAATCCCGCGCCCCGCGCCGCATGGCCTCGACGGCCAGATCCACGCTGCCCCAGGCAGTCATCACTACAACAGTAGTGGATGGATCGTTGGAGCGAATTCGCGTCAGAAGATCCAGCCCTTCCTGGCCGCTGGTGGTGTCGCGAGTGTAATTCAGGTCCATCAGGACCACGTCGAAATCGCTGGTCTCGAGAGCGGCCATGATGCCGGTGGGTGAGTTGGCCGAGTCTATCGCAAACCCTTCCCCTTTGAGCAGCAGCCGTAGGGCTTCGAGCACGTCCGCCTGGTCGTCGGCGATCAGAATCCGTCCGTCGTTACCCACGTCGTTACCCACGTCGTTACCCACGTCGTTTCGCAAGTCTCCTCAATTCTATCGAAGCGGTGATACCGCAATTGAGACTCCGATTATATCTTATTGAAAATAAGACCGATTCAATTGCCAGGACTGTCCGTTTATGGGATTCTTTGCGCGCAACGCGGGATCTAGCGGCCGGGATTCGGTCCGAAAGCCGGCTGCTGGCCGCCGCCCGGGCCAAATGTGCCGCTGGGAGCGAACGTGCTGGGAGCCCCCATGCCCGTTTGGCCGGGCTGACCTGGTCCGCCGGCTCCTGGGGCATTACCGGGCGTCATCCCTGGAGTCATGCCGGGCACCAGGCCACCTGGCACGCCGCCGGGCATCGTGCTGGCAGTGGGATCGAACACGAACTCCCACAGCTCATACTTCTGTTGGTCCTTGTAGAGCTTGATGCTGGGACCGGTATGAGTACTCGCGATCCCGGCGATCGCACCGATCTGATTGCTGCTGGTCGGTGTCGAAGCCGGGGTGCCGATCTGGCGCGGCGTGGTCAATAGCTGGTTGATGGCGTTCAGGGCCGCGCTCGGCGAGCCCTGCACCGGGCCGGATGTGGGAGGCTGCGGAGTGAACGGCTGCCCGGGTATTCCCTGCGCCTGCCCGGGGAAACCCTGCGGCTGGCCGCCCTGCTGCAAGCCTGGGACGCCTTGTCCGGGACCACCGGAGTTCGGCACGAGTTGCCCGCTTGGGTCGATCTGGAATCCGGGTGGCACACCGGGCATTCCGCCCGGCAGTCCTCCAGGCGCGGGCTGCCCGAATTGAGTCGCTGCCCCCTGTGGCGGACGAAATTGTCCCGGCACTTGTCCTGCTACTGGGGGCACAATCTGTCCCGGTGTCGCCTGGAACTGACCCGGTATTTGCGGCTGAAGCTGGCCCGCGATTTGTCCTGGGATTTGACCCGGGATTTGGCCCTGCACTTGGCCCGGATTCAGTCCCCCGTTGACCGTGTTCGGCTGACCGCCTGCTCCTCCAACCGGCGCCAAGGTGATGGGAGGAAGTCCTCCCGGCTGGTTTACGCTGCCTGGCTGCAATGTGATCGGCGGAAGCGCGGCTTGGCCCGGCTGTGGCTGAAGCGTGATCGGGGGAAGCGGTGTATTTGGCTGTCCCGAGGGGTCTTGGACAACGCCCGGCTGCCCAAATCCGGGAGGCGTGACCGGCCGATCGCTGGGACGCTGCAACACGGCGGCGTTAATCTGCGGCGGCTCGGTGGGAGCGTTGGTGCTGTTGGTTGCGCTAGCGATCGTGCTGTTCGTGGCGCTGGTAGTCGCGCCGTTCGTGCTGCCGGGCGCATTGGAGGCGGACTGGCTCTGGCCGTCGGTTGCCGTAGGAGGTTTCTTCACCAGCGAATCCGTTAGAAATCCGCCGTTGGTGTGAACAATCCGCCAGTCGGCTTTGCCAGTGAACGGATCCACGAAGCGCCGGCGCAGAAAACGCCTCTCTCGTTTCTCCAGATCGTCGATGCTGGTGGGGTAGGTCCGGTTGTTGGCGAGATAATAAAGCTGAATGGCGCGCGTGTATTGCTCGCCGCGGTCGATCAGGAGCTGCTCTTTTTCACGCTCGCTCTCAAAGGCCACGCGTGGCAACTGCTGGTAGAGCATCAGCGCGATGATCGCGGCCATCAGGAAAATCATCAGCAGGGCATAGCCTTGCTGCGATTCGCGCCGCCTTTTTGTTACGCACTTTGCGCACTTCATTGAGCTTCTTCGACCATCTGCAACGTCTGCTGATTCTTGGCGACGAGGTCCTCCACTACCGCCGAGTTTACTCCGATGCGGACGATCTTGTAGCGGTTCCGGATGGTTTCGTTCTCGCCGGCCTGAACGATGTCTTCGCCATCCAGGAAGAAGGCCCTCCGCACAGTCGAGCGCATCGCCCCCGATAATCCATAGAACTTCAGCGGGATAGGCGGTGGCGCGGGAGGGGGCGGTGGTCCCTTTTTCGCTTCGGCCGCCTTTAGCTCGGCTTCGGTCTTGGGCACGATAGGCGGCGGTTTGACAACCGGCGGAGGCGGTGGCGGAGGCGGGGTGTAAAACTCGAACAAACTGCGCGACCCGCCTTCGATGGATACGTTTCGCACCTTCGCCATCAGATCCAGCTTCAAAGTGGGATCGATGACGCTCAAATCCATGCCCTCCGGCACTTTCAGCGTAGGACGGAAATCGTCTCCGGAAGCGGAGGTACGGCCGCGCGCGGCAGGTCTCGGGCCGTAGGAAGAGGTCGTCGTTCGCGGCCCGGAGGGAGATCCCACAGTCGCGGGAACGGGCGGCGTTTTCACGGTGGATGCCGGGGGCGCGGGAGAGGCGCTGGTACCTGCCGGCACATCGGGCCTGCTTGCCCAATAATAGGCGCCGCCAGCTATCACCAGCAATCCAACCAGCATGGCGAGTTTCTTGGGCTCCGCACCCAGACCGGACGGACGGAGGCTCATCGCACTGCCCCCCCTGCTTCGGTCTGAGCTGTCTCAACAGCCGGAGCCGCCGAATCATCGCGGATAAATGCGTCGATTTTCAGGCTCACGGTGAGAATATTCGAGCCTTGCTGCGGGGCCGCACTCATCGATTCGATGATCAGCAAGTGCTTGGAATGGTCCAGTTCGCCGATGAAGTTCAGCAGGTTCTTGTAGGTCCCCTCGTAGTTCGCCGAGATGGTCATCATGCTGAGCGAATCGGAACCCTCGATGTATTCGGTGGTTTGGGCGCGATCGCGCTCCTTGATCTGGGCCTTGCTGGCGGCCTCGGTCAGCGCGGAAAGCAGCGTGGAGTCGGCAATCCGGCGGTTCAGGAAGTAACTGTCCAGGAACTGGTTGCCTTCCTCGCGCGCCTTTTCGATGGCGGAGACATTGAGCCTGGTGCGCTCCAGCAGCGCGCGTTTCTGCACGACTTGCGATTGCAGGCTCGCCTGCTCGCGTTCCAGATCGTCAGCGGACCCGCCGGGCGGAAATAGCAGCAGTCCGGCGGCGATCACGTTGAGCGCCAGCAGCGTGCCCAGGACGATGCGAATTCTCCGCGCGAGATTGCGGCTCTGGCCCCCGGACCCTGGCCCCAGGCCCCCGCCTCCTGGCCCCTGCCCTTTAGAGTTTCTGGGCATAGCTCACCATGACCCGGAAACGCCACAAGGGCTCATTCTGCGTAGGCGGCGAAGAACGCGATAGATTCGTCGGCCCGAACAAAGGGGAATTTTCCAGGCGCTTCAGAAACTCGATCACCGGTCCCTGGTCCTTCGCGCCCACTTCCATATCGAGAGTCACCTCATTGCGGGTGTTGATCTGAGGGAGACGCACTTGAATCAGCCGCACGTTATCGGGCTTCACGCCTTCGATATCGGCGTACAGCTTGGTCCAGCTAATCGCTTTGCGCTGGATGAGTGAGTTGAGGAGCATGCTGCGCTCCAGCACCTCGGCGTTCATGGGCTGGTGCAGTGTGGCGTCGAGCTTGGCCTGTTCCGAGGAGATCGCGCGCAATTCGGAATTGAGCTTGGCCACGGCCGTGCGCGTTTCGGTTTGCCGCCCACGCTCGCTCACGATCAGAAACGCCAGCACGCCCAGCAGTGCCACCAGCACGATGCCACACGCGACGGACGCCACCAGCATCGGCCGGTCGCGGCGAAAAGGTTCACTGGCGAGATTGGCCTGGATCTGCATACTCAGCCCGCCGCCTCCAGATATCCGAGCAATCCGGCGTTATAAGCGTTGGGGGTTCCCAAACGGCTCGTTAACGGCTCCATCTCCATGTGCAAACCCTCCAGCGGCCTGGCGAATCCACACAGCAACAGCTTTTCGGGCTTCCTGCCCAGCTCGTCTTCGATGTAGGCGAAAGTCGGATTGAGCACCGCAAGAATTTCCTCGTCTTTAACCTGGTTAACGCCGCCGTCTTCGATGGTCAGGCAGCGGAACAGCTTCAACCGCCCGTCGTCGACGGCCATCACCGTGAGGACGTTGCCGGTCAATTTAGCGATCACGGCGGTGCCGCTCGCGCTGTGCAGATTCAGGGCGGCGAGTCCCGAAGTGGTGACCTCTCCGGGATGAAAGTTCGCGGCCCGGAAGATGGCTTCGTAACGCGCCAGAATCTCGTGCGATATGGTGACGGCGACGACTTCCACTTTCTTCGAGCCAGCCTTGGCCGAGGCCGGCTGCGCCCAGTAGCTGACGGCGGCCGAATCGATATCGAACGGGATCGTCTTCTTCACACGAAACCGCACCAGCGGCAGTTGTTCCTCGGGCGAAGACGGGAAGGAATCGAAATCGAGCAAACTGATGCGTGCCGCGTAGTCCGGCAAAATGACGGCCGCCGGACGCCGCCGGGCGCCATTGGGCGGCGCAATACGCGCCAGAGCTGCAGCGACTGCGTCGGGGCGCAGGAGATTGTCGGCCACCGGCGAGACGGTCAGAACTCCCGGCTCGAAATTCTGGAACCCGATCTCCCCATTTAAGGCGTAGGCGATCCCCGCTTCGGACAGTTCGAAGATCTGATCCGGAGGAGGATCCTTCACCAGACGCGTGATTTGCTTCCACAAGCTCATAGGAGGGTTGAGACTCTAGCTTTCGATGAAGGTGACCTTGTTGATCTCCTTGAGCGTAGTGATTCCCTCGCGGACCTTGTCCACGGCGGATTCGCGCAGGAAGATCATGCCTTCCTCGCGGGCCTTGCGGCGAACTTCCGTGCTGGGCCGCCGGTTGAGGATCAGGTCGCGGATGTTATCGCTGAGATCGAGCAATTCCGAAATGGCGCTGCGCCCGCGGAATCCGGTTCCTCCGCATTCAAAGCATCCCTCGCCTTCATAAAACGGGGAATCGCGCCACCGGGCGGGATCCAGGCCGCTTTCCACCAGGTACGAATCGGGATAGGTGACCTGCTTCTTGCAATGCGGGCAGATCATGCGGACCAGCCGCTGCGCCAGGATGCAGTTCAGCGCGGACACGAAATTGTACAGCTCCACGCCCATGTTGAGGAATCGTCCCAGCACGTCCAGCACGTTGTTGGCGTGCACGGTGGTGAATACTAAGTGTCCGGTGAGCGCGGCGTTGATGGCGATCTGGGCCGTCTCGTTATCGCGGATTTCGCCGACCAGGATTTTGTCGGGATCGTGGCGAAGAATCGACCGCAGGCCGCGCGCGAAGGTGAGCCCCTTCTTCTCGTTTACCGGAATCTGGGTGATGCCGCGGATCTGGTATTCCACCGGATCTTCGATGGTGATGATCTTGTCTTCGTCGTTCTTGATCTCGCTCAAGGCCGCATAGAGCGTGGTGGTTTTGCCCGAGCCG
>DASYSG010000065.1:0-79844 GCA_036003585.1 Bryobacteraceae bacterium
GATCGCGTTCTGGCCGCCGGTGATCCCGCCGGTGGGCTTGCCAGCCGCGTCTCTTTCGAGTTTGCCGCCTGAAGGGAGGTCGGCATCGGTCGAGATGTTCAGCGCTTTCAGGCCTGCTGGAGTGACGACGGCCCAGCCGTACCCGAGCTGGACATAGACGGGATTATCGGGCGCGGCGGCGGCCAGTTCCGCCTGGGTCGGGCGGCGGCGTTCCTGAAACTGGTCCACATTCCAGCCGCCCGCGACGATCAGCCAGGATCCCGGCTTCATGGTCCGCGCGGCCTGGTGGATGCGGCCCAGGGCTTCAGGCAACGACCGTGCGCCGATCCAGTTCACTTCGGTGCTGAAGCTGAGCGCGGCGCGGATGGCGTGCAAGTGGGAATCGATCAGGCCGGGGATCACGGTGCGTCCCTGGAGGTCGATCGAACGCGTGGATGGGCCGGCCAACTTGCGGATATCGGCGGTGCTGCCGACGGCCTGAATTCGGCCCGCGCGAATGGCGATAGCTTCGCGAACGGAAGACTGGCTGTCGACGGTGAGGACCTTTCCGTTGACGAGAACGGTATCGGCGGTCTGGGAGAACGCCGCCGCAGCAAGGGCGACAAGCAGGGTCGCGAGGCGAATCATCCCTTAATGCTAGCTCGTCGCATGCGCCTCGGATGCGTGAACGGGCAGGCCGTAATCGACCGGCATGATGAAAATCGCCACGATGTACGCCAGGAGGACCATGCCGCCGGTGCAGAAGAACGCGGCCACGGTCGCGATTCGGATGAGCGTCACGTCGACGTCCAGATATCGGGCGAGGCCGGCACAGACTCCGGCCCACTTCTTGTCATAGGCCAGCCGGTAGAGACGCCGCGGAGCGTTGTATTGTGGTCCCGCCGATCTCGCCCGAGACGTCTGAAAGCCGCATTCGGAGCAGTAATTCGCTGTGTCCTGAAGCTGAGTGCCGCAACTGGTGCAGTACATGGGAGCCTCCTGGATGATAGATACGCAGCGGCCCGCGAAAAGTTCCTAGTCGGGCAGCCCGAACGATACGATATCCGTTCCCACGGCGATGGCGACGTATTGTTTGTTATCGAACATGTACGTCATGGGCGAGGCTTTCCACACCTGGTTGGTCGGGAACTGCCACAGGATCTTGCCGTTGGCTGCGTCGACCGCCATGAACGATCCGCTGTTTTCGCCGTAGAACACCAGTCCTGAGGCGGTCGACATGACGCCCGCCGAAGCCGTCTGGGGCGTAGTGACTTGCGGGACATCGAAGGCGACCTCGCCGGTCTGGATGTTGATCGCGCGCAGGAATTTCTCGAACGTCTCGCCGGGCGCCGGGCGAGCCGAGCCGCCCATGTAACCCTTGCCGGCCTGCCACTCGCCGCGACGAGCCGAAAAGTTGTTGCACCGCTCCAGCGAGCTGAAATAGTAGAGGCCCGTCGCCGGATTGAATGATGTGGAATACCAGTTGGCCCCGCCCTGGAATCCCGGGCACACGTAGGTGTCGCCATTGGCATCCTTGGGCAGATCCTTGAGGATCGGGCGGCCGTCCTTGCCGATGACCGGCTCGGCCCAGTTCAGTTTCCTCAGGTATTGCCGGCCTAGCAACAACTGGCCGTTGGTGCGATCCAGCACATAGAAAAATCCGTTGCGGTTGGCCTGGAGCAGAAGTTTACGCGGCTGCCCTTGCCAATTTGTGTCGACCAGAACAGGCGGCTCCTGCGCATCCCAGTCATGCACATCGTGAGGAGTGAACTGGTAATGCCACTTGAGCTTGCCGGTCTTGGCTTCGAGCGCCAGGATCGAATCCGTGTAGAGGTTGTCGCCTTCGCGCTCGCTGCCGTCGTAGTCGGGACCTGGATTTCCAACGGGCCAATAGACGATATCGAGCGCGGGATCGTAAGTGCCGGTCATCCAGGTTGCGCCGGAGCGATGCTCGAGTTCCTTGCCCTTCCAGGTTTCCGAACCTGGCTCGCCGGGCAAGGGGACAGTCCAGAATCGCCAGACTTCCTTACCGGTGGTCTGGTCAAATGCGGCCACGAATCCGCGAACACCTTCGTCGCCACCCGCCGTTCCGGAGATAACCAGGTTGCCGACCGTCAACGGCGCGGATGTCCCGTTGTAGTTCTGGTGCCAATCCGCCATTTCGGTTTCCCACAGCAGTTCGCCATCGGAGCGGCCGAGCGAGATCATGTGGGCGTTGTCGGTGAGCATGAACACGCGATCCCCGGCGACCGCGACGCCGCGATTGAATCCGCCGGCGGCATTGCCCGCGATGCCGCGGGTCCGTTCACGACGATAGCGCCAGATGACGCGGCCCGTGCCTGCGTCGAGCGCCCAGCATTCGTTGGCTTGCGCCACGTACATCACGCCGTCGACCACCAGGGGCGTGTTTTCGATAGTGGTCGCGCCGGGCATCGGGAACATCCATTTCGGAGCGAGGCGCCCGACGTTGGATTTATCGATCTGGGTGAGCTTGCTGTAGCGGTTGCCGCTGGGGTCGCCGTTGTAGCTCGGCCAATCGGTCTGCGATGTCACCACGCGATAGCGGTTGCCGTCGGCTTTGCGCAGAAGCCGGATCTTTTTGGCACCTTGATCATCGGTGCGCAATTGGAGATCGGTCATGCCTTCGGCGAGGACCTGCCCCTGGAGCATTTGGCCGTCGGTGGTCTGGATGGTCCGGCGCACCGCAGGCGCCACTTGCCCACGAGGCGGACCCTGAGCCCAGAGAGCCAGGGTGGCGACGAAGACGACAAGAATGGCTGAGATCGACAGGGTCCGCATTCCTCACACGATATCGCACAATGCAGATGGGCGGTTGTGTTAGTCTTATCCCAATCCGAATGAGAGTCGGCGTATTTACTCCCCTGCTGTCGCAGCTACGTTTGCCCGAGGTTTTAAAGAAACTGAAAGCCAACGGCATCCGCACTGTCGAACTTGGGACCGGAAACTACCCAGGCGACGCGCATTGCAATCTTTCGATGCTGAAGGATCGCGCGGCGCTCGAGATATTCAAGAAGACCATCGCGGATGCAGGATTTTCGATCAGCGCGCTGAGCTGCCACGGAAACCCGCTGCATCCGGATCGCGATGTGGCGAAGGCGCATCAGGAGACCGCGCGCAAGACGATCCTGCTCGCCGAGAAGCTGGGCGTGCCGGTGATGGTCGATTTCTCGGGCTGTCCGGGCGATTCGAAAAATGCGAAGCGTCCCAACTGGGTGACATGCCCGTGGCCGCCGGACTTTCTGGAGACGCTGAAGTGGCAGTGGGACGATGTGGTGGCGCCTTACTGGACCAAGCATGCGAAGTTCGCGGCCGATCATGGCGTGAAGGTCGCCATCGAGATGCATCCGGGGTTCGTAGTCTATAGTCCCGAGACGATGCTGAAGCTGCGGGCGATCGCCGGGAAGCAGATCGGCTGCAACTACGATCCCAGCCACATGTTCTGGCAGTCGATCGACCCGATTGCGGCGATCCGGCTGCTGGGCGACGCGATCTTCCACGTGCATGCCAAGGACACACAGATTTACGAGCGGAATCTGCCGCTGACAGGCGTGCTGGATACCAAGCCGTATACCGACGAGCGGAATCGGTCGTGGATCTTCCGTACCTGCGGCTATGGACACGGCGAGGAGTGGTGGCGCGAGTTCGTCTCGACCCTGCGCATGTACGGATACGACTACGTGTTGTCGATCGAGCACGAGGACAGCCTGCTGTCGGCCGAAGAAGGCTTGACGCGGGCCGCGACGTTCCTGAATCAGATCGTGCCGGGAGCCAAGCCCGGGGCGGCGTGGTGGGCCTAGGTGGTGAACCTAATATGAAGGCTGCGATCGTCGGCAGCGGATTCATGGGACGCGTGCATGCCGAGGCGGTGCGGCGTCTCGGCTCGGTGGAGCCTGTGCCGGTCGGCGGACGCGATGAAGCTGCGTTTCGCGCGGCGCTGGCGAATCCGGGGATTAAGGCGGTCCACATCTGCACGCCGAATGCGGCGCATTTCCCGATGGCCAAGGCCGCGCTCGAAGCCGGGAAACATGTGCTGTGCGAGAAGCCGCTGGCCACATCGCCCGCCGATGCACGTGCGCTGGTAGATCTGGCGCATGCGAAAAGCCTGAGAAACTGTACCTGCCACAATCTCCGCTACTATCCGATGGTCCAGCACATGCGGCGCATGCGCGAGGACGGCGACCTGGGAGAAATTCTCGTCGTGCAGGGCACGTATTCGCAAGATTGGCTGCTCTACGATACCGACTGGAACTGGCGGATTGATTCGAAAGAGGGCGGGCCATCGCGCGCGCTGGCCGATATCGGCTCGCACTTCTGCGATATGGCTGAGCACGTGACCGGGCAACGGATCACATCGCTGTGCGCGGATTTGCAGACGTTTCACAAGACTCGCAAGAGACCAAAAGTTGCCGTCGAAGCATTTTCGCGGGCCGCGGGCGAGGTCGAATCCGTCTCGGTGGAGTCTGAAGACTTCGGCGCGGTGGTGTTTCGCATCGGCGATCGTGGGCGCGGCGCATTCACGGCGAGCCAGGTAAGCGCAGGCCGCAAGAACCGGCTCGCCATCGAAATTTACGGGACAAAATCCGGCGTTGCCTGGGACCAGGAGCGACCCGACGAGCTGTGGATCGGCAACCGCAACACGAATAATCAGGTGATCATCAAAGATCCAGCGCTGTTAAAAGAAGGGGCCCGATCGTACGCCGATCTTCCAGGCGGCCATAGCGAAGGCTACGACGACACGTTCAAGCAGGTGTTCCGCCGCTTCTATGCGTCCATCGAGGATCCGGACGCTGCGCCGCAATATCCGGAGTTTGCGGATGGGCTGCGGCAGCTGATTATTTTGGAAGCAGAACTCGATAGTAACCGTCGCCATGCCTGGGAAAATGTACGATAAAGCCCGGCTGTTCCTGGTGAGCACCATGGCGCTGGCCAGCGCGGGGGTGGCGTATTCGATTCGCGCGAACACCGCGGCCGACCTGCAACGGGTGTTTCTCGATCCGATCGACCGGGCGCACTCGGCGGAAATGATCGCGACGATCCTGGGCGTGCCGTTTTTAGCCTTCGCGATCACCATTGCGATCGGGAGCCCCTTGCTGGACGTGATCGGGATGCGGGTATTGCTGCCGCTCTCGCCGATTTTACTGTCGGTGGGCATGTTGATGATGGCATTCGCGGGGAACTTCGTATCCGGACCGAATATCTACTGGGCGCTATGGTCGGGCGCGCTGGTCGCGGGCATCGGCTGGGGATTGGCGGAGACCGTGATCAACCCGCTGATCGCATCGCTTTATCCCGACAATAAGACCGCGAAACTGAATGCCGCGCATGCCTGGTGGCCCGGCGGAGTCGTGGTGGGCGGATTGGCGGGTGTGGGGATGTCGCGGATCGATCTGGGATGGCAGGCCAAGCTGACGGTGGTCCTGCTGCCGGCGATCGTGTGCGTGATTCTCACCATGGGCGTCAAGTTTCCGCCTACGGAGCGCAAAGCGGCTGGCGTGTCCGCGGGCGACATGTTCAAGCAGCTGCTGAAGCCGCTGTTCTTCGTGTTGTTCTGTTCGATGTTTCTCACGGCGGCATCGGAGCTCGCGCCGGGCCAATGGGTGGATCTGGCTTTGACCCGCACGGTCGGGATGCAGGGGATCCTGCTGCTGGTCTACGTCAACGGCTTGATGTTCGTGATGCGGCACTTCGCCGGACCGCTCGTCCACAAACTATCGCCGATAGGTGTGCTATGGTGCTCATGTTTGGGCGCGTCGCTGGGATTGGTCGCGCTCAGTTTTGCGAACTCGCCCGCGATGGGACTGCTGGCGGCTACGCTCTGGGGCACGGGAGTCTGCTACATGTGGCCGACCATGCTCGCGACCGCGTCCGAGCGCTTCCCGCGCGGCGGGGCGCTGCTCATGGGCCTGATGGGGACGGCGGGGACGCTGTCGATCCAGTTCGTGCTTCCCATCATGGGGACCATCTACGATCGCAAGAAGATCGAAGTCGCGGGCGGCGAGGCGGCATTCAACGCGCTGCAGCCGGGTCCAACGCTGGAGAGCATTCTAGGGGTTGCTGCACAAGCCTCGTTTCGCGCGGTGGCGATTCTTCCGGCCGTGCTGCTGATCGTTTTCGGGGCGATCTGGCTTTACGATAGGGCATCCTACGGAAAGGGCGGATTCAGGCCGGAAAAGATTTGATGTCGTTCAAGCTTGGCCTGATCGTTTTCGTAGTGTCGGCGCACGCCGCAACATTACACGACCGTTTCAATGCTCAACAAGCCTACGCCTACACCGCGCAAATCGCGGGCTTCGGCGAACGCTGGCCCGGATCTCCCGGCCACAAGAAAACCGAGGACCTCATTCATCAGGTGCTGCAGAAGGACGGCGCTCGCATCGAAGCCGACGATTTTACCGCCGCGACTCCGCGCGGTCAGATCGCCGTGCATAATATCATCGGCAAATTCAATGTCGGCACCGATCCAAAGCAGCCGATCCTGATTCTCGCGGGACATTACGACACCCTCTTCCAGCCGGGATTCATCGGCGCCAACGACGGAGGATCGAGCACGGCGATTCTGCTGTCGTTCGCCGATGCGCTTGCCGGGCAAAAGATGACGATGCAGATCTGGCTGGTGTGGACGGATCTGGAAGAAGCGATCAACTCCTTCACCGGCGATGACGGTCTCTACGGCAGCCGGCACCTGGCGCAAAAGCTGGCGGCGAACGGCACGCGTTCCCGCGTGCGCGGGTTCTTTCTGCTCGACATGATCGGCGACAAGCAACTGGGCGTGGCGCGCGAGGTCGGGTCCGACCGGCGGCTGCAGGATTTCATGGCTCGCTCCGCGGGGCAACTGGGTTACGGCCAGTATTTTTTCCAGTACGAAGCGGACATCATTGACGATCACGTCCCGTTTATCCGCATCGGGATCCCCGCGGTGGACGTGGTGGACGCGCAATTCGGCCGCATGGGCCGGGCGTTCGATTCGATGGGCGAGTTTCACCATGCCAATACCGATACGATGGACAAAGTTTCGCAACATAGCCTGGAGGTGGTGGGCCGGACGATGCTGCTGACCGCCGAGCTAATGGACAAGTGAGCCATCGGGACAGTGTCCCAATCGCAGCGCTCGCACGGGTGTATAATCCCGGGTGACAATCATGCATAGCTTCCGATGGATCCCGCGCATTCTCGCAACAGGCGCGCTATTCACTTGCGCCGCCTCGGCACAGTGGTTGAACCTCAAAACCCCAAACATCCCACGCACTGCCGACGGCAAACCGAATCTGACCGCTCCCGCCCCGAAACTTCCCGACGGTAAGCCGGACCTGTCCGGGGTCTGGGACGCGGATCGCAGTTACCTGGTGAATCTCGCGAAGGACCTCAAACCCGACGCTGTCCAGATGCTACCGTGGGCTGCCGCTATCTATAAAGAGCGTGCAGCCGGACTTCACGCGAATGAAGAGCCGGACGCAAATTGCCTGCCGCAGGGAGTTCCCAAGATCGATGCCGCGCCCGTGCCATGGAAACTCATTCAGATGCCGAACGAAGTCGTAATCCTCTATGAGGCATTCACGCAATTTCGCCAGATCCACTTGGACGGCCGCAAGCTGCCTGTGGATCCGAACCCCATCTGGCTCGGGTACTCGATCGGACATTGGGATGGCGACACGCTGGTGGTGGAAAGCAACGGGTTCAATGGCAAGGCGTGGCTGGATCAGTCCGGGCACCCCGCCACTGAGAAGCTGAAGGTAACCGAAAAATTCCATCGCAAGGATTTCGGGCACATGGATCTGGAAATCACCATCGACGATCCGGGCGCGTACACCAAGCCTTGGACCGTCAAGGAATCGCCGACTCTCGCCGCGGACACCGAACTGCTGGAATTCGTGTGCAGCGAGAATGAGCAGGACATCAAGCACATGGTGACGAAGAAGTAATGTTCGCCCGAATCATATTGGCGTCAGTGCTGTTTGCGGGGGTTCCCGCCTCCGCGCAGTGGTTCAGACTCCCGACCCCGGGTATCCCGCGCACGCCCGACGGAAAGCCGAATCTTTCCGCGCCCACGCCGCGCGGTCCGGACGGCAAACCGGTTCTGAATGGGATCTGGCAGATGAACGGCAAGTATCTTCAGAACCTTGCTGCCGATATGAAACCGGGCGAGGTACCCTATCAGACCTGGGCCGAGCAGCTTTTCCAGGCGCGGCAAAACGGAGCCTTGGGCAAGACCGATCCGGCGGCCCGGTGCATTCCGGGCATGCCCAAGCTCGACGCGCTGCCGTATCCATTCAAGATCATCGAGACCCCCGGCATGACGATGATGCTATTCGAGGGCTTCACCACGTTCCGCCAGATTTTCACGGATGGCCGCGAGCTTCCGAAGGATCCGAATCCCACCTGGTTCGGGTATTCGGTTGGCAAATGGGATGGTGACGATTGGGTGGTGAACACGATCGGCATCAAGGAATCAACCTGGATGGACAATGCCGGACGTCCGCACAGCGACGCGCTGCATCTGATCGAACGCTTCCAGCGCCACGACTTCGGGCACATGGATATTCTGCTGACCATCGACGATCCCAAGGCGTACACGAAACCGTGGACCGTAAAGGAAGACCTGCGCCTGATTCCCGATACCGAGTTGCTGGAGTACGTCTGTGTCGAGAACGAGAAGGATTACGGACACCTGAGCGGCAAGTAGATGCACCGGCTTCTCACGATCGCGATGCTGGTGGCCGCCGGTTCGGTATCGGCCCAATGGGTGAAGTATCCGACGGCGGGCATCCCGCGCACGAAAGATGGCAAGCCAAATCTTTCCGCGCCAGCGCCGCGCACAAAAGATGGCAAGCCGGACTTATCGGGAATCTGGGACGTGCTGCACAATCGGCCTTGCCCGCCGGAAGGCTGTGCCGACATGTTTATTCCCCAGGAATTTCTGGACATCGGGTGGGGCCTCAAAGGAGGTCTGCCCTATCAGCCCTGGGCGGCCGCGATCGTCAAGCAGCGGATGGCGCAGAACCGTTTCACCGATCCGAACGCGCACTGTTTGCCGACGGGAATCGTAAGGATGTACACGACGCCGCTGTATCGCAAAATCGTCCAGACACCGGGACTGCTGGTGATCCTGAACGAGCGCGAGGCGATGTATCGCCAGATTTTCACGGACGGACGGCCTTTGCCCGAGGATCCGCAGCCTTCCTGGGTCGGCTACTCGACGGGCAAATGGGAGGGAGACACGCTGGTGGTCCACTCCAGCGGCTTCCGCGACGGCCTGTGGCTGGACGCGAACGGCAGTCCGCTGACGGAATCGGCGAAACTTACCGAGCGTATCCGCCGCGTGAACTTCGGGACCCTGGAAATCGAGATTACAGTGGACGATCCGAAGGCGTACACCAGTCCGTGGACGGTGAAGCTGACGCAGCTTCTGAAGGCCGACACGGACCTCCTGGATTATTATTGCGTCGAGAACGAGAAGGATGGTCCGCATTTGGTGGCGAAATGATCCTCACGAAAGTATTCCTGAGCATGTTGGTGGCAGCGGCGATTGCTCCCGCGCAGTGGCTGAATTATCCGACGCCGGGCGTCCCTCGGCTTCCGGACGGCAAGCCGAACCTTACTGCGCCCGCGCCGAAGACCGCGGACGGGAAGCCGGACCTCTCCGGAATCTGGACCACCAAGGCCGGCTACACCGGCAACATCGCCCGGGACTTGAAGCCCGGCGAGGTTTCGTTCCAGCCGTGGGCATCGGAGGTATACAAGCATCGGCAGGAGACGCAAGGCAAGGAAGATCCCCAGGCGTATTGCGTGCTCTCGGGCGTGCCTCGGGAGCACGTGGTGCCGTATCCGTTCAAGATTCTCAACAGCCCTGGCGTGCTCGTGATTCTATACGAGGCGCTGCATAGCTACCGGCAGATCTTCATGGATGGCCGCAAGCTTCCCAAGGATCCCAATCCTACTTGGATGGGCTATTCGGTTGGCCATTGGGAAGGCGACACGCTGGTCGTGGAGTCCTCGGGCTTCGTGGACAATAACTGGCTGGATAACGGCGGCCATATGGGCACGGAAGCCCTGAAATTGACCGAGCGTTTTCGCCGCCGCGACTACGGCCACATCGATCTTGCGGTCACCATCGACGATCCGAAGGCCTATACCAAGCCCTGGACGGTGAATCTCGAGTTCAACGCGACGCCCGACAGCGAACTGATCGAGTACGTGTGCGACGAGAACGAGAAGGACCTGAAACACCTGGTCGGTAGATAAACATGGGCGCTCCCTCGCGTTCATTCGCGGCAGTAATTCTCGCGTTCGCGATGCCCGCGAGCGGGCAATGGCTCGACTACAAGACTCCGGGAATTCCGCGGCTTAAGGACGGAAAGCCCAACCTCTCTGCGCCTGCCCCCAAGACGGCCGGGAACAAGCCTGACCTCTCCGGCACCTGGTGGGTCCCCCATGGCGGCGTCGAGGGCCTGGCGGACCCGCCTCCTAAGTACCTTGTTAATCTCGCGGCGGATCTCACGCCCGGAGAGCTGCCCCTGCTGCCCTGGGCTGAGGCGCTATCCAAACAGCGTGCGGAGGATCTTGGCAAGGATGCTCCGTTCTCACGTTGCCTTCCTTTGCCGGTGCCAACCATCTTCACGGAGCCGCTTCCATTCAAGATTCTACAGATGCCAGCTCTTACCGCGATTCTATTTGAGAGCCAGGGACGCTATCGCCAGATTTTCACTGATGGACGGGCGTTACCCAAAAATCCACAACCCACTTGGTTAGGATATTCGGTTGGTAAATGGGAAGGCGACGCGCTAGTGGTCGAAACCATCGGTTTTAATGACCAAAGCTGGCTGGATGGGCGCGGCCATCCACACACGGACGCTCTTCATGTAACGGAGCGTTTCCGCAGACTCGATTTTGGACACATGGAGCTCCGCGCAACAATTGATGATCCCAAGGCGTACACCAAGCCCTGGACCGTATCGATCCCGATCGAATTGGTGCCAGATACAGAGCTACTTGAGCAAGTGTGCAACGAAAACGAGAAAGACGTAGGTCACCTGGTGGGCAGATGATGCACTCGATCCTCGATCGGCCCGTCTGACTCCAGACCCAAGACCCTCCGGTACCTCACCTGCATCGTCGGCACCATCCAATTCGTCACTGACGATCATGGCGCCGTCACATACTTCACCGTGCAAGCTGTCGAAGGAGACTTTAAAGTCCTCCACACAGGCGACTTGCCGAAGTAAGCCGCAAATAAGCGCGTATAGCTAAACGAGATCCGCGGCCTTAATCGGCAGCATCCGCACGCGCTTCTTGGTCGCGGCATACACCGCATTCACCACTGCCGGGACGATGCTGGGCGTGCTGGCCTCGCCGATGCCGCCGGGATTCTCGTGGCTCGGCACGATGTGGACCTCGACCACCGGCATCTCATCGATGCGGATAGGATCGTAGTTGTTGAAGTTCTTCTGCACCACGCGCCCTTTGTCGAGCGTGATGCCGAGCTTGGTCACGGTGCTCAAACCGTAAACGATGCCGCTCTGGATCTGCGCTTCGATGATGGCCGGGTTGATCACCTGCCCGCAATCGACAGCGCAAACCACGCGATGCACTTTCACCTTGCCTTGCGTGACGGAAACTTCGGCCACCTGCGCATTGAAGCTGCCGATGTTGTTCACCACGCCGACGCCGCGGAAGCGGCCTGCCGGCAGAGGCTTGCCCCAATCGGACTTCTCCGCCGCGATATTCAGCACGTTCAGCAGACGCGGAGTTCCTGCGAGCAGCTTGCGGCGGAACTCGACCGGATCCGCTCCGGCTGCGGCAGCCATCTCGTCGATGAACGCTTCCATGAAGTAAGTGTTCTGCGAGTAACCCACCGAACGCCAGTAGCTGACCGGCGTCCCGGTATCGGGAGCCGTGAACTCGACCGCCACGTTCGGAATGGCATACTTCATGTCCTGAATGCCTTCCACAGCCGTGCCATTGCCGCCGAACGGCGGGCAGACGACCCGAGCGCTGAACGACACAGGCGATCCCTGGGCATCCAGCCCGCCCGAAAACTTCACGTAGGAAGCGGGACGATAAGTGTCGTGCTGCAGGTCGTCTTCGCGCGACCAGGTGAGCTTGACCGGCGTCGGCGACATCGCCTTGGCGATCTCCACCGCTTCGGTGACGTAATCCGCACCGCCGCGGCGACCGAATCCGCCGCCCAGATACTGTGTGTGGACCAGGCACTTGTTGGCGGGCAGGCCGGTGACCATCGCGGCCGTCTGCTGCGCCAGCGATTGGATCTGCGATGCGACCCAGATATCGCAGCCGTCGGGACGTACCTCTACGGTAGCGTTCAGGGGCTCCATGGGAGCATGCGAGAGATACGGCGCTTCGTACACCGCTTCGACTTTCTTGGCGGCTCCGGCGAACGCACCCGCGGCGTCGCCTGCTTTGCGCATGGACATGCCGGGCTTGGCGGCCAGACCGGCCCATTCCTGCCGCAGTGCAGGTGTCGACACGTTGGCCCACTTGCCCTCGTCCCATTTAATGACGAGAGCTTTGCGGCCTTCCATCGCGCTCCAGGTATTGTCGGCGATCACGGCCACGCCGTTCGAAATCTGCACGACCTTCTTGACGCCCGGTACGGCCATCGCTTTCGTGGCGTCGAAGCTGGCGACCTTGCCTTCAAAAACGGGGCAACGTTCCAACGAAGCGTACAGCATCCCCGGACGGCGCACGTCGAGCCCGAATCCGATCGAGCCGTTGACCTTCGCCGGCGTATCGAGACGCTTGGGCGAGGTTCCGATCACTTTGTATTGCGCGGCGGTCTTCAACGGGATGTTCGTCGGCGCGGGCAATTTCGCCGCGGCTTCAGCTAGAGCACCATAGGTCAGTTTCGCGCCGGTCGCGCTATTGACGACCGTATTATTCTCGGCCCGGCACTGCGATTTATCGACCTTCCACTGCTGGGCAGCGGCTTGCACCAGCATTTCACGAGCGGCAGCGCCGGCCTGGCGCAGAGGCTGCCACGAGGTACGAATACTCAGGCTCCCGTAGGCGCCCATCATGGGCGCGCCGTACACTGGCTCGACGCCGGGGAACTCGGTGCGGATCTTCTTCCAGTCGCACTCCAGCTCTTCGGCCAGCAACTGGGAGAGCGAGGTTACGGTTCCCTGCCCCATTTCAGATTTGTGGATCTCGAGGGTGACGGTGTCGTCGGTGCCGACTTTGACGAAGGCGTTGAGCTTGAGCGGCCCGGCAGTCTGGGCTTGACTCTTGATCGGCAGTTGGAAGCCGACGAGCAACCCGCCGCCTACCGCGGCTCCGGTCTTCAGGAAACCACGACGGTTAATGGATGTCATCGGGCACCTCCTTTGGCTTGAGCCTGATAGCGTGCGGCGAGATGCACTGCCTGGCGAATCGCCTGGTAGGTCCCGCAGCGGCACAGGTTGCCGCGCATGGCTTCGTCGATATCGGAATCCGTGGGATTGGTGGTCTTGGCAACCAGCGCGGCCGCGGTCATGATCTGGCCTGACTGGCAGTAGCCGCATTGCGGCACGTCCGCCTCGATCCAGGCCTTCTGGACGGGATGGCCGTTATCGGAGGAGAGCCCTTCGATGGTCGTGACACTTTTGCCGGCCACCGTCGAAACCTGCGTGGTGCAGGATCGAGTCGGCTGGCCGTTGATATGCACGGTGCAAGCGCCGCAGAGGGCCATGCCGCATCCGAACTTGGTACCGGTCATGCCCAGGCTGTCGCGCAGCACCCACAACAGGGGCATCTGCGGGACCACGTCCACCGTTTGCGATTTTCCGTTCAGGGTAAATTTGACTGCAGCCACGGGGCCTCCTTATAGGGGATACGTCCTTCAGTATACAGATGGGGGAAGGACGGGGAAAGGGTTGGGTTTCAACAGTCGAAGCTTAAAAGCGGATCCCCAGCAAAAAGTTGACCTGGTTTTTCCGAACCACCTCCGTCTTGCCCACATTCCAGTAGGAGTATCGAACTTCCGGTTCGATATGCATGCGACCCACGCGGGCGTCCACCCCTGCGCCAATGGATGGATCGACATTCCATTGGGTCGACTTGGTGTTGACCGCGTTTAGGTTGCCGGCAGGGCCGAACCGGATATCTTCTTTCTTGATCGATGTGCGGCGCACGGAAGGACCAGCCAGCAAAAATGGACGCCAGCGCCGCCGCTCGCTGAGGAATCGATATTTAGCTAAGAACGGGATTTCCAGTGCGCTGCCGCGGAAAGTTTCAGAGCCGAATGTGATCGCGTCCGCTGGACCGAATGCGAAATTGTTGTACCCTCCGCCGAGCCGCTGATAGAGCAGCCCCGTCTCTATTGATAATCCCTTGACGATGCGAATGTCGACCGAGGGCCCGGCGACAAAAGGCATTTTATCGGTGCGTCCGAGTGGTGTTTGTGCAGGCACACCTCCCTGGACTCCGAAAGTCAGCAGTTGTGCCGAAGCCAGGCATGGCAGTGCGGCGAGCACGAAGATACGAAGATTCATGTGAACATGCAGCGGCACGCCGGCTTCCAGACAAATCCGACACTAGATCAATACTTTCGCGTAAATTCGGAGTGCGATGGTGGCACAGTGAGGCAGGAACACCTCGATGCTGCTACTGTCGGCTCAGGTCGTCGCATTTTGGCAGAGCGAGTGCTCACACGCTCGACCATGCGGCTCTTCTTCTCAGGCATTTCCTTTCTTGTACTGGCTTCGCTATCCCCTGCTATCGCCCAATCTGTAAGCGTGGGAATTAAGGCCGGAGCCAGGCTTGGTGATGAGTTCAGCGATACGAGCGTAACTCTTCACGACGAGTCAAAACGATACACCTTCGGTCCCATGGTGGATCTGAAGCTTCCCTTACGATTTAGTCTGGAAGTCGACGCGCTATATCAGCCGGTGGGATATAACGTGCACAATTTCGATTTCAACTTCTCCACGAGCAGGGAACGCAGCACTTCATGGCAGTTCCCTATCGTGGCGAAATATCGATTGCCAGGCGTACTCCGCATGGCGCCCTACGTCGGCGTGGGGTACGCTCCGCGCCTGGTGTACGGCTCTCGCGTCGACGGCCAGATCAATTACGACCTTCAGGGCCATATCACCGCGGTGTCCTCTACTAAACTCGACACTACTTACGACACAACGCATGGCTTGGTCATCGAAGGTGGAGTCACAATTCCCGTGTCGCACTTCCACATCTCACCCGAAATCCGCTATACCCGATGGAACAGCCCGTTTCTTGATTACCAAGGCTCGCATGGATTCGGCTACTTCTCACAGCAAGATCAAGTGGAGCTCCTATTCGGCCTAACGTGGCACTAGGTGTGATTCCGTGTAAACTGGACCGAGAGGAGAACTCTACATGAAAACTTCACGCATCGTCCTGAGTGCAGTTCTTATCGCAGCGCTGATGGTACTGGTGGCTTCCGCCGCCGAAGCCCCCACCGCCGGAACCAAGGCTCCCGACTTCACGCTCAAATCACAGGAAGGCAAGACCGTCAGCCTCCACGATTTCAAAGGCAAATGGGTCGTGTTGTACTTCTATCCCAAGGATTTCACCCAGGGCTGCACCATCGAAGCCCACAACTTTCAGGCCGACCAGGATAAATACACCAAGGCGAACGCCGCCATCGTGGGTGTGAGCGTCGATAGCGTCGATTCTCACCAGAAGTTCTGCACCACGGAGAACCTGACGTTCAAACTGCTGGCCGACGAGAAGCATGAAGTGGTGAACACCTACGGCTCCACGCAGAAATTCGGGGACACCGAAGTGGCCGCGCGCAACACGTTCCTGGTGGACCCGCAGGGCGTGATTCGCAAAGTATTCCTGAAGGTGAATCCGAATCCGCACAGCGCGGAAGTGCTGATGGCGCTCGCTGAGCTGCAGAAGAAGTAGCTTACACCGCGCTTTCTTCCGGGGCTTTTTCTCCTGTTTCTTCCTGAATCTCGTAACTGGTAACGATCTCCGCGGTGGGCCGCACCGTAGCGGCCACACCGCAGTATTTTTCCGTCGATAGCTGGATCGCCTGCGCCACCGCTTTCTCCGAAATTCCCTTTCCTCGGACGATGTGTTTCACCTCGAAGCGCCGGAAACTGCGGGGATGCTCCTCGCGACGCTCCCCGCGCACTTCAATCTTGTATGCGGTCACCTTTTCCCGCTTCTTGTGCAGGACCGAGATCACGTCGGCTCCCGTGCATCCACCCAGGGCGATCATCAGCAGTTCCAGCGGTCCCGAGGCAGCCGACCGCTCGCCCTTTATATCCAGCACCTGCGCGTGGCCGCTGGGCGTCACCGCGACAAAGAAATCGTCACCGGCGTATTCCACCGTGGCGAAGTTGTTTTTCATGAACTCTAGTCTTACATGAGCATTCAGCCGTTAGACTGGGAAGTTCATGTCCCCGGAAATTCTAAATCTTGGCGACGTGCAGCGCGCCCGCCAGCGGATATCGTCCTGTGTGCGAAGGACCCCGCTGGTGCCGAGCGTGACGCTCAGCGAACGCCTCAAGACCAACGTCTACGTAAAGCTGGAACTGTTCCAGAAGACCGGCTCGTTCAAGGTGCGCGGGGTCTTCAACAAAGCTTTGAGTCTGGCCCCCGAGATCCACGCCAAAGGTTTGGTGACGGTCAGCGGCGGCAATAACGCCTTGGCCGTGGCTTACACCGCCAGAGCGCTCGATCTCGCGGCTACGGTCCTGATGCCCGACGCCACGCCGCAGCCGATTCAGGATGCGACGCGCAACTACGGAGCGCAAGTGGTATTCGCCACCACGGCCGCGGAGGCATTCGCGCAGGCCGCCGAACTCGAGCGCGATGGCTGGATCTACATCCATCCGTTTGACGACCCGGTCTTGATGGCGGGTCAGGGAACGCTCGCCCTGGAGATTTTGGATGACGTCCCGCAGGTAACCGATGTGATCCTGAGCATCGGCGGCGGCGGGATGATGGCAGGCGTGGGGACGGTGATCAAGGCGCTGAAGCCGTCGGTGCGGATCTGGGGCGTCGAGACGCAGGGCGCGGATTCGATGGCGCGATCGCTGGCCGCCGGGAAGATCGTTACGCTGGAGGCCATGACGTCGATCGCGCGAAGCCTGGGCGCGCCGGCCCCATCGGAACGCACCTTCGCGATGGCGCAACAGTTTCTCGAAAGCGTCACGGTGGTTTCCGACAAGGATGCTATCGATGCCGCGCGATTTCTGCTGGATCGATTGAAGGTGCTGGCGGAACCCGCAGCCTCCTGCACCTACGCCGCCGCAGCGAGATTGCAGGGTCAGTTCACGGCGGGCAAGCACGTGGTGCTGCTGCTTTCGGGCGGGAATGTAAGCTTGGAAGCGCTGACTACCTAGCGTCTGTGAAAAAGGGGACACCTCCTGATGTTCGCTCCGCTACTGGCTTCGCGGAAGGTAGGAGGTGTCCCCTTTTTCCCTTCAACGAGCCAGTAACCCCGCATCCACGGGAAGCGCGTGCCCCGTAATGTAGGACGCCTTATTCGAGCACAGGAACACAACTGCGTCGGCGACTTCCTCGGTGGTCCCGAAGCGGCCCATGGGATGCATCCCTAGCACTCTGGCTTCCTGATCGCCGGTGAAGAGCCCCTCCGACAGGGCCGTGCGGATCACAGCGGGACACACGGCGTTCACGCGGATTCCCTTCTGCGCGTATTCCATCGCGGCCGCTTTGGTTGCGCCGATGACTCCATGCTTGCTCGCGTAGTAAGCAATGCCCACGGGCCCACCGATTTAGCGAGCGGTTAACGCCACTAACTCTCGATAAGATCCTCACTCCGTTGCAGGTAGAGACTCGGAGGAAACGCGCATGACCCCGGAACCGGCCTGGAAGCACGAAGATCGCCAGCGCGTAATCGCAACATACCGACCTGGTACGGACGACCGCGCATGCGCTCAGCAAGCGCTTGCCGATTGGCTCGGCGAGACAGTGCGCCCCGATCTATTCGTTACTCTTCGGTTCAACGAATCTCTGTCTCCCATTGCAACAAGGCGTCGCCTGCGGGTATTTGGAGCGATGGTCGAACGCAATTGGCTCGGGCAATACTGGTGGAAGAAACCAGATCGCGAGCGCAGCCTGTATGTGGCGTTCCTGGAAGGGACGGAACAACCTCACTGGCACATGCTTTGGAGATTGCCGGTTTCGGTGCAGCATACGCCTCTATGGAAGCTTCAGGCGCTACTGCCGGCAATCGCTCGGAGGAAGATTGCTCCAGCCGGAAGCGTAGACGTGCAGGACTTGCGGCCCAATGGAGAACTGTTGCGCGTCATCACGTATTGCCTGAAGCAATCCGACGGGCAGCACAACGATGACCGATTCGTGATTTCGACTGAGTTCCGCTCAGCCAATGGGAGGGAGAAGTAAGAATTCGAAGGGCCACCTGACGCAATGCGCCGGGCAGCCCGTGCCAAAACCTAGGACAAGGAATTCAGCGGTCGAAGTATAACCGCTTTTTCAGCCCCAGGCAAAACCAGCAACGGTATACGTGTGCTTACAGAGAGTGCTATGTCACTCTGTTCACTGAGATCTTAGCGTGACCATTCATTTGTGGGACCGATTCGACTTCGAGCTTATGTATCTCACATCGGTAACAGTCCAGCCCGCTTTTGAGACGCCCCGAATGGTTCATGCGGACTGCCTTGGTGTCTACGTCCTTGCATAGCGGGCAAAACGGCCCATCATAATAAACGTGACTCCTCCCATTTCCTTCCGCATCCTCTCCGTCTTTTATCTGGGAGGTTCTCCAGTACACTCCGTGAAGGAAAGTGAGCTCGTCTTTCTTGGAAATCGCCACTTCCAGTTCACTCACTTTCCTCCTCATCGATGCCAGCTCTTCGTTCTTCTTAAACAGCTCCTCCTGGGCATCGATTAGGGCGCTGCGGCCTTCCGTGATCAGATCTTGTATCTCGATCATTCTCGCGGTGACTTCATCTAGCTTTACCTCACGACTCTTCAGTGCATCGCGAACACCCTTACTCAAATCGTACGCAGTCTTAAGAGTGGCCAGACCGGTTCCTAATCCCACAACGCACCTCTCATTTCACCTGCGGCTTGCCCGCTGCGGCTAGCTTCTTGTTAAGTTCATCTCGTTTTTTCTTGAGCATCGCAGGCTGTACAAAATAGAAATCGAACAGACCTTCAATCGTATCGAGGGACCATTCCGCTTCGCCAAGTTCAACGTCTACGATTTCGCCCGTGCTCTTGCTCTTGATCGGGTGCGCTGCAAAATTACCGATATGCCTGACGGCGTCTATAGCATCCGCTAGCTGTGACGGTAACTGCTTCGAATCGAGGACCTCTTGAATCTCGTTAGCCAGGTCTGCAGGTTCCACTTTTGCTCGGGTACGCAGCAAATGTTGTAAGCAGCGCCTGCTCAGTGCGGCGCTGGCTTTTTCGCTGTAGGGCAAGACAGCACAAGCTTCCAAGTAGTCCGCCGAGTATTCTGCGGGTACATCTTTTGGCAACGGTGTTCGGGCGATCGTAGCTGGAACGATGTACCGTGCACTTATTTCGTAAGCGTCGTTGCTATTTGTTTCTATTAGTGAAAGAACTCGCCTTTTGCAGGCCGGACAGAACATCTCGGCTACTTTCCATCCCTTTTGGATTATGGGGTCTTCAAGCCAGCCATTCACTGTCTTCCAGGAAGAGAAAATCGATACTAAGCAATGCGGGCACTTCATGTGGATATGGCGAGTGTATCACCTGCGAAGCATGCTTTCCGAGTCCGCCGCAGTGCCTCCCAAAGCACCTTGCAGAGCATTTTTCTCCCGAGGGAGCATGTGCTAGTTTTCTAGCAGAAGGCCCCAAAACCCCATCGAAAGTAGTTTGTCCAGTAAAGCTCGGCCCACTTTCTTCAAGTCTATTTCCAATAGAATCAGCGCGGAGACTCTAAGTTCGTCTCCAAACGAGGCAGTACGCCGTATCTTCGCCTTTTGGGCCCGTTGGTTTTTTGAATAGTTCTTTTGTATGAAAAATACAATAAGCGCCCGCAAGGGCCACGCAAAAGAAATCGATCAGGAACTCCACCAGAACCATGGTGGCCGTCCTGGTCAGGCGAACGAACCCAAAACAATAACGATCCGGACACAGTACTTCAGAGAGGGGATCGAGGTTGGCGTTGCCGACACCGGTCAGCTGTTCTATCTCGCTTCTACGGTCGGCTTGATCGGCGAAGTGATGTTAGAGATCTGGCTGGGGGAACGAAACTTTTCCGAATCTCTTGATGCGCCTCCCGTTAAGACCTTCGAAAAGTGGTTTTGCCTGGAACGCAAGATAGGCAAGGACGAAATCGGGGCCGCTACTCTTACACGCTTGATTGGTGGAGGAGAACCCAAATGAAAACCCGAATCCTTCACCGCAGACGCCCCCGTGGACTAACGCCACGAGAACAGGAGCAAAAGCTTCGGGAACTGACTCTAGAGAATGCAGAGAAGCAGCTTCAGGAAATCGTCGAATTGGAAGGTCCGCACGGACGCACTGCCTATGAACTTCGAACCGGTCGCATTACGCCAGAGCTTTGGAACCAGTATCGCCGGGAAGTGATTCTCGCTGGAGGCCCGGAATTATACGAACAGAAGCTACTGCGAGAGGGCAAGATCACGCGAGAGCAGTTCGAACATACTCGGAAAGGTATGCAGTCTGATGACCCGGAAGCGTTCTTTGCAAATGAGATTCTTGAAGATTCTCATGAGGTGATTGCTAATCACGCGGAGTTCGGGCCTGAAGTAATCGCACAGATCCTGCAGGAAGTGGCGGAGGCCGGAGGGCCTGAGGTTTACAACAAACAGATGCTGGAAGAGGGCCAATTGACGTCGGAAGAATTTGCACTGATCCGGGAAGGGATGGCTTCAGTGAATCCCGGAGAGTTCTTTAATAACTGGTTTCGAGAATCCAGAGTGCGCCCACAAGAAAATGTCGGGAGCTTGCAGTTCATGAGAAGTATGGCTGCCGAACTTCTTCAGTGGCTACAGGGGGAACTTGAAAAACAAGACTGCGTACGTGCTCCGAAATAGGACGATCTCATTTTCCGGCAACGGGATCTGATTTCGACCCAAACCCCTCTACGCACAGGCGGTAGCTGGTGGCTGAATGCCGCTCTTGCCCACAGCTACCGTCTCTGCACCACAACCGGCAGCACGCACCAAACGGGGCACAAGCAGGCACAGCCCAGGCAACGAACGCAGCTTAGAACCGGCCCACGTTCCTTAAACTACCTCGCTGCGAGCACGGTTCGAATCTGCATTGGCAGCCAAGCAGAGCAGCTGTTTTCGCTGGCCTGAATACTAAAGTTTTCGGGACTACTTTACGTTATAATGGACTCTGTATGACAGAGCAACTAAGACAGATCGCTGCGATTTATGCACGCGTGAGTACCGCCGACCAGGATTGCAGCGCACAACTCGAAGAACTACGTGCCTGGGCTGCACGGAACAACTTGACCGTTTATGCCGAGTACGTTGACCAAGCGGAGAGTGGGCGCAAGGCTTCGCGACCGGCCCTCGACCGCTTGCTATCCGATGCACGCTTCCGGCGCTTCGGCACGATCCTTGTTACAAAGCTCGACCGCTTTGGCCGCTCGGTATTGCACGTAACGCGCAACATCGAATGTTTGGACCGGCTGGGCATTGGCTTTATCGCAACACAGCAGGGTTTAGAGCTACGGCGTGCGGATCCCGTTAGCCGGTTGCTGTTGCACATGCTCTCTGCCGTGGCCGAGTTCGAGTGCACACTGATTCGCGAACGTGTTCGCTCCGGTCTCGCCAAAGCGAAGAGAGACGGTAAGACGCTCGGGCGACCGGTACGCATTGTCGATCGCGTAAAGATCCTAGAACTGCACAAGAAAGGTCTCTCTTACACGAAGATTGCCCAGCAGCTAGGCATCGGGCGCACCACCGTGCTGCGCAGGCTGCATAGTCTCCGCAAGGAGAACCAAGCAGCATGATTCTCGCACCGGCCAGCAGCGCTCCCACGGGTAACGCGCACCCCAGCCCGAACGGTTGCGCTATCAGCGCCGTATTGCCACCGCTGGCCTACCAGGAGGGGTCTTCCTATGCCTAAAAAGAAGCGTCCCGATTCCGGTCGCGATTCCCATGGCCGGTTCCTCCCAGGCGTTTCCGGTAACCGGCTGGGTGCTGCGACAAAGCTATCCGACCCGGACGGTAGTGTTGGGGAGATTGTCGCGGAGCTGGCCAGCAAAAAGAAGATTGCTACGGCACTTCTCCGTCGCGCTACAGCGGGCGACCCCCGCGCTCTAGAGATCGTGCTCCAAATGCTCCAACGGGCAGGTAAGGACAACGTTCCGAAGGACGGCGTCAATTACGACCTGCTGACCACAGTGCAGATCGAAGTCGTGCGGTTCTTAACTCGCAGGGCGCACGGCGAGAACAGCCCCGATACGGAACTGCTGGAACTATTACAGGCAGCCACCGCGGAACTGGAACCGGCACCCGAGAACGATGCCGAGGAACCGGAGCAGGAGGAAACCAGCCATGCCCCGGAGGAAGGCGTCACCGATGAAGAAGTGGCAGCGTTCTTGAAAGGAGACAAGGCCATTTTAATCCCGGCTGCACGTGGGAAGGATCCCAATGATCCCGACCTTCTCGTAAATCAGCAGCGGCTAGAGAAAGAGCAACAACAACGGGAGTGGGATAAGCTCTATGGCCCGGACAACAGCGATTTACCCATTCTGCGCAAGCCGCAAGGGTCGGGTGGGTACTTGACTTAGTTTTTAGGAGGTTACTTTTGGCACAGACAACCAATGGCAAACCACAAGATGTTTTCGAAGAAGCCGCTGCTTATGTGCGGCAGATGGAGGATTACCAAAGAGCGGAACGCCTAGCACTGCATCACCTGGAAACAGCCGATGGCAAGTTGCTAGAGGCCCGCAAGAAGCAAGCTTCCGATTCCGTGCAGCAGCTCATCGACAACGGTGACCTGCCCGCCAGCGAAATGCTACCGGAGGAGATTCGCGTTAACCATTGCAGGGGCGCACTCCTGGGTGCCCGCCGAATGATCTTGGAACACGACAAACTCCTGCCCGGTCTCCAAGAACGGTTGGACGCAGCTCGCACCGACTACAACAAAAAGACGGTAAGCGAATTCCTGGGAAAAGAGTTCGCTCCGGCAGTCGCCGCCTACACCGCAACACTTAAACGGGCAGCGGCCTTGGGGTCGGCTTTGGGTGAATCCCTATCCCCCACATCACCGGACGGCAGTATTGGAAGCTGCTTCCGGGTGCCCGCATACGGGGATTGGGTTAATGATCCCAGCGCCCAGGAATTGCATGCCCAACACCGGGGCAGGAAGGAGTCGAGCAGCAAGCTTGCACGTTACGCCCATGAAGCCCTTCAGCGCGTAAACACGGCTACAATGCAGAGTCCCAACAGGCAGATCTACGATCCCAGGCCGGGAACAAAGTACCGTGCCAATTGTGAGTTTGCCGCAGCCAACGGTCGCACCTATCAGCCGGGAGATATCGTGGATTCGTTCTCCTTCCCCGCCGAACTCATCCGGCTGGAAGTCCAGGCCGGTAAGCTCCAACGGGTCCTAGCGGAGGACGAAATATGAAGGCATATGCATTGTCCGACTTGGAGCTAGACGAAGTTTCATTTTGTGATCGCGGTGCGAACGAGCTTTCCAAAGTGGTTCTCTACAAGCGACAGAGCGAACCGCAGCCGACTTCCAAGTCTTCTGCCGACTATTTAGGCGAAGAGGAGATTATCATGGACGACGAGTTTCGATTCAGTAAAGATCAACCGGGATACTCGCTGGTAGCCAAGTGTGCGGCTGCGGGCGAGACCGGCGAGCTGGGCAACTTAAGCAAAGCCGACTTCGATGCTGCGCTCACCTCGGTTGCGAAAGCGTTCGCAGACGAATACGGCGTGACGTTCGAAAAAGCCTACAGCGCGATTCTGGCCACGCCCATTGGTAGCCAGCTCTACGACGGCTATCTTGCGGCTCCGCACGCACCCGCCCCAGTACAGAAAGTGGAACCGGAGAAAGTTCCCGACGCGTGGCGGGCGATCGAAAAGGAAGCTGCCAAGATCCGTCGCGATGAGCCCAGGCTCAGCGAACCGGCGGCCATCGCCAAAGTTCTGCGCCAGCAGCCGCACCTTTACGACCAATACGAAGCGGAGTGCGGAAGAGGTTAGAAAACGAGTTTGGCCGATGTGGGATCGGGGGTTGATGGTCCTCTAATCTCCTTTGGTCGGCCAACGGGGTCAGTTCCTTCCTGGCCCCGCAAACATTGACGGGGCATGTGGATGGGGTTTCAGGAAAGTCCCCCATCGCTCCTTTCTTCGGGCCGCATGGTTCACGGCCCTAGTGTCCCGTCAGCGGGGCCAGGTTTGGCTACTCCTTACCTGCCCCGTTCTTTTGGTTTTGGAAGAGGCGAGAGCATAACGGGGTCGGATGAATATTTCCCGGCCCCGACTTTTTAGAATATGGTGCTCCCAGGCTTCCTGGAATTGGTGATACTCTGTCGGAAAGCCTCATAATGAAGTGTCCGTCCTGCAAACTCGAAAATCCACCAAACGCAAGCAGATGTGATTGTGGATACACGTTTGCTGGTTCGTCGGTCCCCACCAACTCCGGAATTCCTTCGCTAGACCCTTCAGTCTCGCTCTATCTTCGATCTATTACACGGGCAATCAAGAAAGTTGTCTTAGCGTGGGCGTGGGGATGCGTGATCGCCCTACTAATAGTCGTATTTCTTTGGCTCCGGCACTGAAGGATTGAGTAGCCCCCTACCCCCAGATTTCGATTGCGCTAACAGCGCCCTAGGCCCCAAGGATTCGGCTTTACGGACCCGCCGAAGCCCGTTTCCCTCCCAGTTTTGTCCCCCACCCGGGAGGTCCTTTCGCCGAGCGCTTAGCAGGCGTATACTTGGGTCCTATGGCTAAACGTAAGAATGCCGCCGCCGTGGCCCTCGGTCGCCGGGGAGGCAAAGCCCGCATGCGAACGATGACACCGGCTCAGCGTTCCGAGATTGCCCGCCGTGCCGCATTGGCAAGCCATGGCAAACTGCGCAGGCCGCAGCAATTGTGGGTAGTGCTACATCCTACAGACGACAATCCGAAAATAATCCTGTTCAGCGATCCCGACCGGCGCAAAGTACACGCTTGGGCCCGTAAGAATCAGCCCGATGGGATAGTGACCTTCCTGGAGCGCGACTTTTGGGCCAAGCCTAGCGCGTATGCGGGCGACTTCCATCGCGAATACGGTTCGGATACCAATCGACAAGTGGAAGGGTTGCAAGCAGCATTGCAAACTCTGGCCGAGGCGGAGGACGACCAATGATCCTAATTGCCCTGTGCGTTGGCTTGGCAGCTGGTACTTTTTCTACGCTGGCATTTTTCGCGATCTACTGTGTACGGCGGTGGAGGATGACTAAATGATTGTTGTCTACCTGCGCGTTTCTTCCGAGGAGCAACGCCAGAACCAGAGCATCGAACTTCAGCGGATCGAAATGCAGGCGTTCTGCGCCGCCCGCCATTACAAAGACGTCGAGATCATCGAGGACGACGGTTACAGTGGCACCATTCCGCTACCGGATCGCCCTGGCGGTGCCCGACTAGTATCCCTGCTCGGCTCCGGCAAGGTAGAGCACGTATTGCTTTGGGCGGGGGACCGGCTGGGCCGCGACATTAGCGTACTCGTGAACGCCATCGAGAGAATTGAACGCGCTGGTGCTGTCCTGGAAAGCAAGCGCGAAGGCGTATTGAGCTTAAAGGACACCGGCAAAATCCTCATGACATGCGTGCAGATGGGCATGGCCGCCACGGAACGCGCCCAGATCAGTGACCGTGTACGGACTCGCTATTTCCAGCTAGCAGAACAAGGACGACCGACCGGCGGCAAGGTCTTATTCGGATACACAACCACGGCGGATAAGAAAGAAGTCATCCAGCCGGACGAGGCCGAGGCGGTACGCCGCGTCTACAAGTTGGCGAGCGCCGGCAAGAGCAGCCCCAAGATTGCCGAGGAAATGAACCGCGTGGGTCTACTCAACCGTGGCACCCCGTGGACCCCCAAGCGAGTCCGCAATTTGCTCATGAACCCCACCTACCGAGGTGAATACTTTTACGGCAAGCTGGCACCCGTCGTTGTAGACGGCAAGAAGCTTCAGCGAGCTACTCCACGCGAACAGTGGCTCTCGCGGCCTTGCCCCGCTATTGTGACGCCAGCGCTGTGGCAAAAGGCTAACGAGGAGATACACAAAAATCAGATCGTCGCCATGGCGCACGCCAAGAACGACTACCTGTTGCGTGGGCTAATTGTCTGCGGTTGTTGTGGCTTAAAGTACATCAGTACCGCCGTCGGCGCACCGGGCAAGGAGCGGTTCTACTATCGCTGCCACGGTAGCCGTGCGGCCGCAGGCCCCTATGGAAAGAAGGGCGAGCGCTGCCCTAATAAATCGCTGGTTGGAAAGGTAATCGAGCAATTGGTTTGGGTGGACCTGCAACACTACATCGGTCGGCCCGGAGACGCGGTCGCTGCTCTGCGGAAGAAGCTGGCTGTGCTCGATCGCGAGCAGCCGATTGCTGCGGAGATTGCCCGAATGGAGAAACGGTTGGCCAGCCGCGTGGAGGCTCGCAATCGCGTCTTGGAGCAATACCAGGATGGGGTGATTAGCAAGTTCCAGCAGAACGAGCACCTGATGCGCATTAACACCGAGACGACGGGCCTCGAGAAGGGGCTGTCCGAATTGCGGAAGCGTGCCCGCGATACGCAGGCGAACGTCCACCAGCTACAGTCCGTAGAGACCATGCTGTTGGACTTGCAGAAGAGTCTTGGGCGCAAGCCAAACTTCGCCGCCCGTAGGCGGATTGTGGAAGCGCTAGTAAAGGAGATCCGCGTGGACCCCGTAACCGGCACGCATGTCTCCTATGTGTTCCCAGCTCCTACAGCACGGCAGCAGGATAAAAGTTTACCGTCTGCTCACTCGGCCCTCCGATGAGCCCCGCCACGGACGACATATTTACGATCGCGCCGCCTCCCGACTTCAACATGTGAGGGATTTCGTACTTCATGGCCAGGAAAACGCCTTTCAGGTTGACATCGATGACGTCATCCCAGACCTGTTCCGAGTAGTCGGGAATGGGAACGAACGCCGTGCCCCCGATTCCCGCGTTGTTGAACGCGTAATCCAGGCGCTGCCATCGGCTCACGGCCGTGTCCATCAGATTCTTGACCTGATCGGCGCGGGTCACGTCGGTCGATACGAAAATCGCCTCGCCGCCCTGCGCCTCGATCTGGCGAATGGTCTCTTCGCTCTCAGCCGCACGTCTCGCTCCGATCGCCACCCGAGCGCCTTCCGCCGCGAACGCTATCGCTGCGGCCCGGCCGATGCCCGAGCTTCCGCCGGTGATCACGGCGACCTTGCCTTCGAAGAGTTTGGTCATACTAGGTAGAATCACAACTTCCCATGCACTGGAGCAAACTCTTCATCCCGACGCTGCGGGACGACCACCCGCTCCTGGAGCGTGCCGGCTACGTCCGCCAGATGTCCGGCGGAGTCTACAGTCAGTTATTCCTGGCGCAACGATCGCTACTGAAGATCGCCGCTATTGTCCGTGAAGAGATGAATTTCATCGGCGCGCAGGAATTTCATTTGCCTGCGGCGAAGATCCGGCCCGAGGAAGCGATGGTCTCCATCGCGCGGGGGCAGCTGCGGAGTTACAAACAACTCCCGCAGATCTGGTTCACGGTTTGGGCCAAAGAGACGGCTTCCTGCTCCTTCGATAAGGACGCCGCCGGCCTGGAGGTCGCGTATGAGAAGCACCGCTCCGCCTACACCAGGATTCTCGACCGGTGCGGGCTGGAGTATCGATTGGCGGGCGGAGGGGAAGCGCAGGCTTTTGTGATGCGCGGCGCGCACTACGTGGAGATCCACGATCCTGAGGGCGATCTGACGCCCGAAGAGTTTCACACACCGGACGTAAAGACCATCGGCGATTTGGCCCGTTTCACCGGCTTGCCGGAAACGTCGCAAATGAAGAGCCTGGTGATGGTGGTGGACGGAAATCCTGTACTCGCACTCCTGCGCGGCGATCACCAGCTCAGCGAAACAAAATTAGCGGACACGCTGGATGCCCGGAACGTGCGACCTGCTCACCCCGAAGAACTTCGGCAATGGTTCGGCGCGGATGCCGGATCGCTGGGGCCGGTCGGCGTCGCGACGCAGATTCGCGTCCTGGCCGACGACGCGTTGCGCGGGCGGCGTAATATGATCGCAGGCGCGAACAAGAACGACTATCATCTGTGCCACGTGACGCCCGGTGAAGATTTCGAAGTCGAGTTTCAGGATTTGCGACAGGCGGCCGAAGGCGATGCGTCAGCGCTCGGGCATATTTTCAAGCTGGGTGACAACTACTCGAAGTCCAAGGATTTGCACGTAACCAACGAATCGGGCGAGGACATCGCGCCGATCATGGGCAGCTACGGCATCGGCATCGAACGGATTTTGAGCGCCGCGGTGGAGTTGTATCACGATGCGGACGGAATCGTGCTGCCTCCGGCGATCGCGCCGTTTACCGTGGTCGTCACGCCCGTGAACCTTAAGGACGATGCGCAAAGGCAGGCCGCCGCCGGGATCTACGACGCATGCAAAGCCGCTGGGTTCGACGCGCTGTTCGACGATCGTGACGAACGCCCCGGCGTGAAGTTTAAGGACGCCGATTTGATCGGCATTCCCTGCCGGATCACGGTGGGGAAGAAGCTGCCGCAAGGGATCGTGGAACTGGTGGAGCGAAGGCCAAAGCGTTCGACGGACGTGCCCATCGCCAAGGTCGTGGACGCCGTGCGGGAATTATGGATTGGGTAAAAATACGGGAAGAGTTTCCGGCCCTGGAGCACTGGACCTATCTCAACACGGCCACGTATGGCCAAGTGCCGCGCCGCGCCGTGGAAGCCATGACGGGCCATTCCGCGCGCCGCGACGAATTCGCGAGCACCGACTTTCTCGACTGGTACGGCGACGCAGACCGCATGCGCGCCAGCATCGCTCGGCTGATTCACGCGCAGCCGGAAGATATCGCGTTTGTGCCGAACGCCGCGGCGGCGTTGTCTATCGTGCTCGCGGGTCTTGCGCCCAAACCGGACGAGAATATCGTCACGCTGGACGACGAGTTTCCAAATTATCTGTATCAAGGCGCAGCTCGCAAGGTCGCTTGGGATCACTTCTACGATTCCGTTGACGATCGCACTCGTCTGGTTGCGTTCAGCGAAGTAAATTATGCCACCGGCTTCCGTCCGCCGCTTTCGGACGTCGTGAAGTTTCTCGGCGCCCGCGGGGTGCCTTTGTTCCTCGATGGATCGCAGAGCGTCGGCGCGCTGGCCTTCGATGTGACAAAAACGCCGGTGGACGTCCTCGCGGTGCATGGATACAAATGGCTGCTGTCGCCTACAGGCGCCGGATTCATGTACGTCTCGCCGGCGTTTCGCAAGAAACTGCCGCCGAACATCATCGGATGGCGCAGCCACCGTGACTGGCGCAACGTCGATCGTCTCCATAGCGGTACACCCGAATTCAAAGACGCGGCCGAGAAGTACGAAGGCGGCGGGCTGCCGTTTCACCTGCTTTACGCTATGGACTCGTCAGTAAAGTGGTTGCTCGAAATCGGCTCGGAAGCGATCGAGCGGCAGGTGCTGGCGCTGGCCGATTCTGCCCGCCAGATGCTGCGCGGCTTAGGCGCGCAGGTAGAAGATACCGGCTCACAAATCGTAATTGTGGGATTGCCCGGAAAGGATGCCTCCGCAATCGCGCGCGCGCTGCGGGAACAGAAAGTGGTCATTGCCGCGCGGCACGGCCGATTGCGCATCTCGCCGCACTTCTACAATGATGAAGAGGACTTGACGCGCCTGGGAAGCGCGCTGAAGAAGCTGTTGTGACCATTTTCCTCGAAGCCGTCTGGCGCGAACTGCGATTCGCCGTTCGGTCGCTGCTGCGGGCGCCTCTGGCCGCGGCCGTGATGATCGCGATCCTCGCGGCGGGGATCGGACTGAACACGGCGGTGTACAGCGTCCTCTATGGAATTCTGCTGCGGCCGTATCCGTATGCTTCGCCGGAACGGATTGTGCGGATCGCGTCTGCGCCCATCAAGGATCCTGGAAACCGCGTGGGCGTTTCGCTGCCCGATTTCGAGGATTTCCGTAACGGTGCGCGCACCGTGCAGGATCTGAGCGCCTGGACCACGGAGCGGATTAATTTGATCGACGATGGCATCGCCGTGCCGGTGGACGCGGGCGTAATCTCGCCCGGCCTGTTCGCGACGCTGGGGGTGAAGCTCGCCATGGGCCACGAATTTCTGCCGCAGGAAGACATCCCCGGCGGCGACGTGAACAAGGTTATCCTGAGCAACGCTCTGTGGAAGAAACGTTTCAACGGCGATGCGGGAATTCTGGGCCGCGCGATTCGCACTTCACTGGGTTCGTTCGTGGTGATCGGCGTAGCCTCGCCGGGATTCCTGTTCCCGCGCGATTCCGCGCTGTGGATTCCCATCGAAAGCGAACTGCGAGCCCGCAGCGGATCGCGCCTGATGCGCTTTTACCGGAAGTATCGCGTGGTGGCTCGCCTGCGCGACGGCGTGTCTCTTCAAGCCGCGCAGGAGGATCTCCGGCAAATCGGAACGCGTTTGCAACTCGATTATGCCGGCACCAACCGCGACATCCTGCCTGTGGTTGAGCCGCTGCGCGCCGTGGAAACGTCGGAAATGCGTCCGTACGTGCTGCTGCTGATGGCCGGGGCGGGATTGGTGCTGCTGGTCTGCTGTACCAACTTGGCGAACTTACTGCTGGCGCGATCGTCGGCCCGCGAGCGCGAGTTTGCGGTCCGTGCCGCCATGGGCGCCGGGCGCCGCCGTCTCCTGCTCCAGCTGCTGACCGAGAATTCGATGCTGGCGATCGTGGGGGCGGCTCTGGGCGTGGCTCTGGCAAGCTCTCTGCTCGCCGCTTTACCGCGATTGATCCCCGCCGATTTACCCTTTTGGATTCGCTTCGATCTGGATCGGAACGTACTCCTGTTCACCTGCGCGGTCACGATAGCCACTATTGCGACATTTGGTCTGGTCCCGCTGCTGAAGTCGTCCCGCACCGATCTGGAGGGGCTGCTGCGCGAGGGCTCTCGGGGATCATCGTCGACGTCTCGCCTGCGGCGCAGTCTCATTGTTGGAGAAGTCGCGCTCTCAGCGGTCCTGTTGGTCTGCGCAGGGTTGCTGCTCAAAAGCCTGAATCGTCTGGAGCATGTCGATTCCGGATTTCAGCCTCACAACGTGCTGGCGATTCAGTTGTCGCCGTTTAAGCCCGGTTCGGCGCAGCAGCGCATTGAAGCGGCCAGTGATTATTTCCACAGGGTGATCGCCAGGATCGGAGAGGTTCCGGGAGTCGTGGCCGTGGGCGCGACCGACGGGCTCCCGTACACGCCCGATAGCGCCGACCGTCCTAGCTACAACATGGAAGTGCAAGGCGCGGGATCTGTGGAACGCGCTTATCGCGGGCCTGGGTCGGTGATCGACATCACGCCGCGGTATTTCGACGCCATGGGGATTCCGCTGATTGCGGGCCGCGCCTTTAGCGAGCAGGACACGAGCAAGTCGGAAAAAGTGATCATCCTCAGCGAGCGCGCCGCAAGGTTTCTCTTCCCAGGGCGGAGCCCGATTGGCGGACAGGTCCGGCACAACACCAACGGCATGGCCGATCCCTGGTCGCGCGTGGTGGGCGTCGTCGGCAACGTGCGATATAAGGCGGACGAAAAATCCGAAGGCATGGAAATGTACTATCCGTCCGCGCAATGGGAATTCGAAAGCGCCTACGTCGCGATTCGCTTCTCCACCAGTTCGCCTGCTGTGTACGAGAACGTGATTCGCCAGGCGGTTTCTTCCGTGGATGCCGAAACCGGCATCGATGAAATGAAGACCATGGACGCGCTGATGGACGAGACGCTCTGGCAGCAGCGCTCCTGGGGATTGGTGCTGGCGGGCTTCGCGGCGACGACTCTCCTGCTGGCCGCCGTGGGGCTCTATGGCGTGATGGCCTATAGTGTGTCGCTGCGGCGTACCGAGATCGGGATTCGAGCCGCGCTGGGCGCGACGCCCAAGACAATTTTCAGCGAAGTCACGCGTGAGGGCGTGTATCTGGCGGCCGCGGGAGCCGCGATCGGACTCGTTACCGCGTTGGGAGTAACGCGGCTTCTACGGACCATGCTTTACGGCGTGCCGCCCGGCGATGCGGTCACGTTTCTGCTCGCCGCGCTGGTGCTGATCGTAGTTGCCGCGCTCGCATCGGCTTTGCCCGGACTGCGTGCCGCGAATATGGACCCGGTCAAGATATTGCGGAACTAAACGCCCCTATTGACTGTCTATATGTCTTCGTATAGGCTATCGATAGGACATGGCCGCTGAAGATTTACTACCGGGAACGCTGGACCTACTGATTCTCCAGACCCTGTCGATCGGGCCGCACCACGGGCTGGGGATTTCCAGGCGCATCGAACAGATTACGGGCGGCACTTTCAAAGTGATGCCCGGATCGCTCTTCCCCGCGCTGCACCGGATGGAGGAGCAGGGCTGGCTCGCCGCGGAATGGGGCGAGTCCGAGACCAACCGCAAGGCCAAGTATTACCGTCTGACTAAGTCCGGTTATCGGAGGCTGGGTTTAGAAAAGGTTCGGTGGGACAAAGTCGCTTTAGCGATCCGCAGCGCGCTGGAGGCTCGCTAGATGTTCCGCGCTCTTCTTCGCAACCTCTTGCGACGACGCCAGGTCGAACACGATCTCGATCAGGAAGTTCGCACATACGCCGACATGCTAGCCGACGAGAAGGCGCAATGCGGTATGTCTCGCCAGGAGGCTGATCGCGCCGCCCGCATCGAACTGGGTGGCATAGAGCAAGTGAAGGAGCAGGTTCGTGCGAGCCGCTCGGGAGCCTGGCTGGACCAGCTTGCTGCCGACCTGCGCTATGCTCTCCGCGCCCTGCGACGCAACCCGGGATTCGCCGCAGTCACGGTTCTCACGCTCGCTCTCGGAATCGGCGCAAATGCTGCCCTTTTCAGTGCCGTGAACACGTTACTGCTGGGCGATCTTCCTTACAAGGACGCGGACCGGTTGATGTACGTCTCCGAGTTCTGGCCGCACGAGCCTACGGTTCCAGGGCCGCCCGCTCCAGATTTCACCAACTGGCATGCGAATTCCCGTCTTGCCGATCAAATCGAGGCCTACGGAGGCGGCGGCGCGGTTAATCTCACGGGCGCCGGAGAACCGGAGCACATCATCGGAACGATGGTTACCGCCGGCTTCCTGGAAATGATCGGCCTGCGTCCCGAGCTGGGGCGTAATTTCACCGACGAGGAGGATAGCACCGGCACGCCCGTGGTGATGCTGGGACATCGCCTATGGCAGCGCCACTTTGGTTCCTCACCCGATGTGATCGGCAGACAAATTCAACTGGACGGAGTCGCCCGCACGGTCGTCGGGGTCTTACCCGCCTCATTTGCGTTTCCGGATAATAACTTCGGGCAGGAGTTGCTGCTCCCCATGGGCGTTTCGTTGAAACCGGGCTGGCGCGAGCGGAATTTTCGCCTCGTGCGGGTCATGGCGCACGTGAGACCGGGCGTAACGCCGGACGCGCTACGCACGGAACTTTTCGATCTCCTTCGCAGGACGGCGCAGGACGAACCGCCGCAATTCGTCACCATGCGCAAGGATATGGAAGTTCGCGTCGTCCCTTTGCGCCAATGGCTCTCCGGTGATGTGAGCCGTCCGGTTCTGGTGCTTCAGGCAGCGGTCGGGATGGTGCTGCTGATCGGTTGCTTAAATATCGCCAACCTTCAGATCGCCCGGGGCATCGCACGGCGCAAGGAAATGGCAGTCCGCGCCGCGCTGGGCGCCGGACGTGGCCGCATCGCCCGCCTGTTGTTGACCGAAGCTTTGCTTCTCAGCTTCCTCGGCGGCTCGGCAGGACTGGCGCTGGCGTACGTCTCCACAAGCCTGCTGCGCCGTTTCTTACCCGCCGATGTTCACCTGGCGGACCGCATCCGGATCGACCATCGCGTTCTGGCATTCACGTTGGCAATCGCGATCTTGTCGGGAATCCTGACCGGTCTCGCGCCCTTTCTGGCCGCGTCGCGCACGCGCCTGCACCAAACTCTGAAGGAGGGAGCCAACCGCACGACGGAAGCGGCCATCCATCCTCGTTTGAATCGCGTACTGGTGATCGCGGAAATCGCCGTCGCGATGGTCCTGCTCGCCGCCTCGGGCCTGCTGATCCGGAGTTTCCTGCATATGGCCTCGCTCGATCCGGGCTTTAATCCGGACGGCGTCTTGACCATTCGCCTCGCTCTCCCCGAGCGCAAGTATGCGACCGATCTTGCACGGGCGGCCTTTTACGACGAACTCCGCGAGCGGGCGGCATCGATTCCAGGTGTTCACAACGTGGCCATCGGCGGAGGCTTGCCGTTGATCGGCACACGAGCGCTCGCAGGCGTCTGGCCCGTGGACCGTCCAGCGGCGCCGCCGGGAGGCAGACCATCCGTTCCGATTGCCGGCGTTAGCCCCGAATATTTCGAGACCCTGGGAATACCGCTGATTCAGGGCCGTGCTTTTACCGACCGGGATCGGGAAGACAGCCCGGGAGTGGCGATCGTCAACCGCGTATTCGCCGACCGGTTCTTTCCCGGCGAGCAGGCGATCGGCAAGAGAATCAGCGTCGCCGGCGCGGATAATCAGCATGAAATCGTAGGCATTGCCGGCAATGTCAGGCAGCAAGGCCTGCGGGCGGCGGCCGTGCCCACCGTATACGTTCCCTACCGGCGGCTTCCCGAGACCGAAGAGTTACTCATTCTTCGCTCGAGCTTGCCGTCGTCAGCGCTTTTGGCAGCCGCGGCTGAGGCGGTACGCGCGATCGATCCCGACGTGCCCGTTTACGACGCTGCGACCATGCAGGAGCGCCTCAGCGAAGCGCTTTCGAGCCAGCGCGCCAATATGACTCTGATGGGGGCGCTCGCCGCGCTCGCGCTGGCGCTGGCCGGCGTCGGTATCTTTGGAGTGATCGCATATCTGGTGAACGGCCGATCGCTCGAATTCGGAATCCGTATGGCTCTGGGCGCGCAACATCGCGACGTTCTGAGAATGGTGCTGGGACACGGCATGGTCCTGGCCCTGGCTGGCATTGTGATTGGACTCGGCGGCGCACTGGCTGCCACGCGCGCCCTGCGCACGCTGCTGTTCGAAATCAGCCCTGGCGATCCGTGGACGCTGGCGGCCTCGGCGTTACTATTTACGGTTGTGGCAGCCGCCGCGTGTTATATCCCAGCGCGGCGCGCGGTGCGTGTCGACCCAATGACTACTTTGCGTCACGACTGATCGTCGTATTCCACGCTCACCAAGAATAACCCTCTCGCTGGAGCCGACGGACCCGCGGGAATCTTACAACCGGGTTTTAACCTAGCCTCGATGCCGGCGGGCGCGAGGTTTCCCTTCCCCGCCTCCAGCAGCACGCCCACAATATTCCGGACCATGTGCTTCAGGAATCCGCTGCCGCGGACGCGGTAGATGAGGCGGTCGCCCTCTAGCATCAGACAAGACGAAAAAATTCGCCGGACTTTCGAGCGGCCGAGCCCATCGATCGGATCCGCCGCCGCAAAGGCCGTAAAGTCGTGCTCACCTTCGAGCAGGCGCGCGGCCTCGATCATGCGGACTTCATCCAGCGGATAGGGATAGTGATAAACGTACCGGCGATCGAAGGGCGGGCAGATCTCAGCCCGCAGGATGCGATATTCGTAGGTCTTGGCGACGGCATCGTAGCGCGGATGAAAGCTCTCGTGCGCCTCGGCCGTTTCCAGCACGCGGATATCGCGCGGCAGCAGGCGATTCATCGCCTTCTTGAGATTCGGAAGGGGGATGGGATTCGTCAGCCGGAAGGCCGCGACCTGCGCCAGAGCGTGAACCCCGGCGTCCGTGCGGCCGGACCCGTCGACGTGGACAACATCACCCTCGATTTCCGACAGCACGTCTTCGAGCGCTCGCTGTATGGTGGCGACACCGGGCTGAACCTGCCAGCCGTGATATTCCGTGCCATCGTAACTGACAATAATACGGATGCGGCGCACGTTACACGGCCGCGCGGGACCCGGGCTTCACCACCGGCAGATCCTGCTTGCACAGGGGGCATTCCTCCGGCGTCCAGGCGACCGCGTCCAGGGTGGCCAGGGCCACTCGGGGAACCCCCAGGTCCACGCGCCCGCCGCTGCGATCGATGATCGAGCCCACCCCCACGACCCGAACGCCGGCGGTCTGGAGCAATTCGATCACCTCCCGGGTGCTGCCGCCGGTGGTGACGACGTCCTCGACCACCACAGCATTCTCGCCAGGCGTCAGGGTGAACCCCCGCCGGAGGGTCATCTTCGCTGAGCCTTTCCCATCGGGGCCCGCCGGATCGCGTTCGGTGAACAGGAATCGGGCACCCAGCGCCCTGGCCACCTCATGGCCGATGATCAGGCCGCCCAGGGCGGGCGAAACAACCATTTGGACGTGACCCTGGTCTTTCGGCATACCCTGGGCCAGATCGCGGCCCAGCCGTTGGGCCAGTTCGGGATGCTGGAGAACCAGGGCGCTCTGAAGATATTCGCTGGAATGGAGGCCGCTGGTGAGGCGAAAGTGACCTTTCAGATAGGCCCCCGTCTCACGGAATGTTTGCAATGTGGAGTCAGACACGGTTTCTTCATATATAATAGTCCGAGTACGACTTAACAATCTTGACGGTACACCCCCTGTAACAACAGCACCGTCTGTGGTCGTCATTTCTAACGAAGACAAGATTCCTTTGGGGAGTAGTTTACAACGATGAAGAAGCTTAAGTGGCTCCTGGGCTTTACCTTGCTGATTGCAGCGTTAGCCTTGGGCGGCTTCACCTATTACAATCGCTCAAAAAAGGCAGATTTCCTGACGGCCAAAGTGCAGCGCGGCGATCTGGAATCGGCTATTTCGGCTACCGGGTCGCTCGCGGCCGTGGTTTCCGTGGCTGTAGGCAGCCAGGTATCGGGCAACATCGCTGCGCTCTATGCGGACTACAATTCCGTGGTCAAGAAGGACCAGTTGGTCGCGCAAATCGACCCGGCTCCGTTTCAGACCAAGGTGGATCAAGCCAAAGCCAATCTGGATAGCGCCAAGGCACAGATCACCAATGCGGAAGTTGGCGTCAAGAAAGCGGATCTGGACATCGCCAACGCCGAACTGAACATTACCAACCAGAGGGCGGCCCTGGTGCGGGCCGATTCGCAAGTCAAGGACGCTAAGCGCAAGCTGGATCTGCAGGCCAAGATGTTCGAAGAGAAAGTCGGGACGCAGGATGCGCGCGACAGTGCCCAGGCGGTCTATGATCAGGCCATCGCCAGCTACGATTCGGCGCAGGCGCAGCTCAAATCCGCGCAGGCCAACCTCGAGTCGGTCAAAGCCCAGAAGCAGGTGGCGGAAACCGCGAAGGTCACGGCGCAGGCTCAAGTGGCTACGGCGGATGCGAACCTGCAGAACGCTCAGCTGGATCTCAATCACACCCGCATCACCTCTCCCGTCAACGGCGTGGTGATCGCGCGAAACATGGACGTGGGCCAGACCGTGCAGGCATCGTATTCCGCGCCGCAGTTGTTCAGCATTGCGCAGGATCTTTCCAAGATGCATGTGGAAACCAACATCGACGAATCCGATATCAGCCGGGTTCAGGTGGACCAGGACGCATCGTTTACGGTGGACGCTTATCCCGGGCAGACCTTCCACGGCACGGTCATGCAAATCCGCCATTCGCCAACGAATGTGCAGAACGTCATCACCTACACGGTGGTGATCGACGTGGATAATCCCGATGGGAAGCTGTTTCCGGGCATGACGGCGAACGTCCGCCTGGTCACCGACCACTTGTCGGCCGCAATCAAGATTCCCTCGGCGGCGCTGCGCTTCCGGCCGCCGGACGATCTTCTGCCGGCGGACGCGAAGAATACCGATAAGAAGACCGGCACCGGTAAGGGTGACGGTAAAATCGATCCCAGCCAGTTCAAGGGCGGAGACGGCAAGTTCGATCCCAGCCAGTTCAAGGGCCGTAACGGCGGCGGTGGCGGCGGATTCGGCCGGCGCGGCGGCGATGGCGGTGGTGGCGGCCAGGGCCGGGGTAGTCAGGCCGGCGGCGCTCGTCCGCAGTTCCAGACCGTCTATTCGCTGGATGAAAAAGGACAACTCAAGGCGGTGCGCATTCGCACCGGCATCAGCGACGGAAACTTCGTGGCCATGCTCGGCGGCGATCTCAAAGAAGGCGATGTGCTGGTCACCGGTATCGAAGGTGTTCGCTCCGGCGGTAACCAGAACAAGAATGCGCCGGGATTCCCGGGCCAGCAAAATAACCAGTTCAAGGGCGGCCGGGGCGGCCTGCCGTTCTAGGACGCCCGCGAGGACTATCCGTGGATTCCGCTCTCATCCGTATCGAGCAATTGCATAAGACCTATCACATGGGCGACAACCATGTGCACGCGCTGCGAGGCATATCGCTCGATATTCCTCGCGGCAGTTTCGTGTCGATCATGGGCGCGTCCGGTTCGGGCAAGTCGACCTTGATGAACATCATTGGCTGCCTGGATAAGCCCAGCAGCGGCAAATACTATCTGGATGGCGTGGACATCGGCAGCCTGGACCGTGACGAGCTGGCCGACATCCGCAACCGCAAAGTCGGCTTCGTGTTCCAGCAGTTCAACCTGTTGGCCCGCACGTCGGCTCTCGAAAATGTCGAGCTGCCTCTGCTTTACAGCGATAACGATAAGACCAAGTTTAAGGAACGCGCCATGCAGGCGCTCACTGCGGTGGGTCTGGCGGAACGCTACGATCACCATCCCAGCCAGCTTTCCGGCGGCCAGCAGCAGCGCGTGGCGATCGCCCGAAGCCTGATCAACAACCCCCAGCTCATCCTGGCGGACGAGCCGACCGGCGCACTGGATTCCAAGACCAGCGTCGAAATCATGGGCATCTTTCAGAAGCTGAACCGGGAAAAAGGGATCAGCATCGTGGTGGTCACGCACGAGCCGGACATCGCGCACTATTCAGACCGTATCATCCAGTTCAAGGACGGCCACATCATGCTCGATGAAGCGGTTGCCAAGCCGCGCAATGCCGAGCGGGAACTTGCGGAGTGGCAGGACGTAGAAGAAGAAAAGGAACCGGTCGCATGAACAAAGTATTCCAAAGCATGAGAATCGCGTTCCGCGCGCTGCGTGTGAACAAGCTCCGTTCCGCGCTGACCATGCTGGGCATCATCATCGGCGTGGGCGCGGTGATCGCCATGGTGTCGGTGGGGAGCGGAGCGACGGACCGCATCCACCAGCAGATCGCCTCCATCGGCAGCAACGTCATCATCATCCAGCCGGGCAGCCAGAACACCGGTGGGGTCAAGAGCGGCAACGGCAACTCGCAAACGCTGACGGAAGACGACGCCCGGGCGATCGCGGAAGAATGTCCCGACGTCATGTTCTCCACGCCGATCCAGCAGAACCAGCAGCAGGTGGTCTACGGGAGCAATAACTGGGGCACCCGGATCTACGGAGTATCGCCCGACTACTTGACCATTCGCGACATTCGTATCGAAGAAGGCGAGCCCTTCACGGCGGACGATGTCAAATCCACCAATAAGGTCGCGCTCCTCGGTAAGACCGTGGTCGACAACCTGTTCGCCGGCGAAGATCCGATTGGCAAAACCATTCGCGTCCGCAAGGTGCCGTTCACCGTGGTCGGAACCCTGGTACCCAAGGGGCAGAACTCCAGCGGGCAGGATCAGGACGACATGATTATCATGCCCATCACCACCGCCAAGAAGAAAGTCATGGGCGGCGGACGGGCCAATAACTGGCAGCAAATCGGTCAGATCATGGTGCAGGCCCGCGATGGGCGCAATAACAACGCCATGGACGAGATCGAAGGTCTGCTGCGCCAGCGCCATCGCCTGCAGGCGACCGAGGATAACGATTTCCAGGTCCGGAGTCTCGAAGAAATGGCCGCCGCACAGGAGCAGGCCACTCAAATCATGGGCCTGCTGCTGGCCTCCATTGCGTCGGTGTCGTTGATTGTCGGCGGCATCGGTATCATGAACATCATGCTGGTGTCGGTGACCGAGCGCACCAAGGAAATCGGCCTGCGCCAGGCGGTGGGAGCGAAAACCAACGATATCTTGTCGCAGTTCCTGGTGGAAGCCGTTTCGCTCTCGCTACTGGGAGGCTGCCTGGGGATTGCCATGGGAGTTTTAGCCAGCTTCGGGATCTCCTACTTTGCCGGATGGAATACGCTGGTGAGTCTACCTTCGATCCTGGCGGCGTTCTTCTTCTCGGCGCTGGTGGGAGTGTTCTTCGGATTCTATCCCGCGCGGAAAGCAGCTTTGCTCGATCCCATTGAGGCTCTGCGATATGAGTAGCTCTGCAGTATCAGTAGCCTTGCCGTATGAGTAGCGCTAAGTATGAGTAGTTCGCAGGGGGCGGAGCGCGCCCCACTTTCGCACGCTGGAATTCCAGAAACGGACACTGCGGACATATCTACAGCCCTTGATTTCAAATACATAGCGCTGGCGATCCAGATGCAGCGCTGGAACGAGCATTCCCCAAGAATCGTAATACCTTCGAGGTTATTTTAAGCCATGAAACAATCGAAACCCTTTGTCGCCTTACTTTGCGTGCTACTGATGGCCGCCCCCGGAATGTATTCCCAGCAGCTCAACGATCGCGCCCCCAGCCTGGACACAAACCGTCACTGGTATTCGGGATTCACGCGCGATTATGCGCCCAGATACGCTCCGCCCATCAACATTTCCAACAGCGGACGCGCCGATCAGTTGATCCGGGCCGGCAATCTGTATCTGTCCCTGGCCGACGCGATCGCGCTGGCGCTCGAGAACAATGTCGATGTCGAAGTCGCGCGCTACGGATACGGGATCAACGAATCGGCCGTGCGGGCTTCCCGGGCCAGCAACGGCGCAGGATTGAGCTACGATCCGGCGATCACCAGCACGGTGAACTGGAACCACAGCCAAAACATTCAGACCAATACGGTCACCGCCGGCGGACAGGCGGTCAATATCGGAGATACGCAAACTAGGAACTTTGGCATTCAACAAGGGTTCATGACAGGAGGAAGCGCGACACTCGGCTTCAACAACAGCTCCACGACTACGAACAACACCAATGCGATCTTCCTTCCTTCTTACAACACTGGCTTGAGCCTTCAGGGTACGCAGCCCTTGCTGCAGGGCTTTGGTCTGGCGTTTAATACGCGTAACCTCCGCGTAGCCAAGAACAACCTGCGGCTCAACGACGCTCAGTTCGAACAACAACTGAACACCACTCTCAATACCGTGATTTCAACCTACTGGAGCTTGGTCAGCGCTTACCTGGCGGTGGACGTGGCGCAACAATCCCTGACGCTCTCCCAGAAGCTCCTCGATGACAACAAAAAGCAACTGGAGATCGGAACCATGGCGCCTCTGGACGTGCTGCAAGCCGAGCAGCAGGTCTCTACCAGTGAAACCAATCTCATCACCGCTCAAACCGCGGTCGAGCAGTTGGAGGTGACGCTGAAGAACCTGCTTAGCCGCAATGGCCTGGCGAGCAGTTCGATCGCGGACGTGCATATCGTGCCAACGGACCGCATCACCGTGCCGGATGTCGAACCTATCCAGCCCGTCCAGGACGTGGTGGCGAGGGCGATCGAGCACCGGCCTGAGCTGGCGCAGCAGCGAATCCAACTGGAGAACTCCAAGATCAATCTCACAGGCACGCGCAATGCGATGCTTCCTCAGTTGAACGTTGTCGGCAATGTCTCGAATCCGGGTGCGGGTGGGATTTTCAATACGACGCCGCAAATTAATCCCCTGACTGGCCAGGTGATACCGCGTACGGAGCCGAATCCCGACTTGATCGGCGGCTATGGGAACATCTTGCGCCAAGTGTTCGGCGTGAATACAGTGAATTACGCTATCGGGTTTACCTTGAACATCCCCTTACGCAACCGGGCTGCGCAAGAAGCGTACATTCAACAGGATCTGCAGTTGCGCCAGCTGGAGCTAACCCTGCAAAAAGAATCCAACCAGATCCTCTCGGACGTGCAGAACGCTCTGATTGCGGTAAAGAATGCCCGCACCCGCTACACGTCGGCGGCGAAGGCCAGCGCCGTCGCCCAGCAGGTTCTGGACGCCGAACAGAAGAAGTATGAGCTGGGAGCATCGACCTCGTACCTGGTCGTCCAGCACCAGACGGACCTGGCCAACGCGCGCCAGACCGAAGTCGGGGCCGTGGCGGCCTACGCTCAGGCCAAGCTCCAGCTCGACCAAGCGACGGGCACGATTCTCGAGAACAATAACATCGTGATTGACGAAGTGAGGAACGGCCGCCTGTCGAAAGGTCCCAGCGCGATTCCCGATGTGACGCCGGTTCCCGGGCAGCCCGGCCGCGCGGCCGTCACGACTCCGGGCGTGACTCCTGCGACAGCCAATCGATAGCGTTCATCGTTTCGTGTACGCCACTTTGCGGCATCCCCGGTAACTCTTTCCAGGGTTAAAATCCGGGGCGCCGCCGGCGTTGCGTCCTTGTCGCTTTTTCATCAACAAGATAAGTGCGATGCTCGAGATCGGCAGACGGATTGCTTCTTGACTGGGCGTATGCAAAAGTCGCAGGCTCAAGGAACCCGGCTGTCCCCTCAAGCAGTGCCTCAAAAATAACCCACCGAACCCTTCCCTTTACCCCCTGAAACCCCTCATAGCCGCGGTTCCTAAAGCCTGGACGAACAGGCTTTCTTTTGGGCGGTGTCGGGTATAATCGATTAGGTCTTATGCGATTCGGCACTGCCTTGCGAAGTTTGCTGGTATTTTCCACAGTTCTGACGCTAGCGCTTGCCCAGCAGCCTCAGCCGCCCATCCGCGTTCAGGTCAACGAAGTGGTGGTTCCGGTGACCGTCACCAACGAGCAGGGAAAGTTTGTATCCGATCTGGAGCAAGGCGATTTCAAGGTTTTCGATGAAGGCAAAGAGCAGACCATCCGCTACTTCAACCGCGAACGCAATCAGCGCGTGGTGGTCGGTTTCCTGGTGGATCTGAGCAATCAGAGCCGCGGCCAATGGAAGAGCCTGCAAGAAGCGGCCACCGAACTGGTGTACAACCTGCTGCCCGGCGATAAGAAATACGCCGGCTACCTGATCGGCTACGGCAACGAGGCCGAGCTGATGGTCAACACGACCTCGGATGCCGATCTCATTGTGGACCGGCTCAGGAAGCTTTCGCCCAGCGGAGGATCGGCGTTCTACGACGCGCTCTACATCGCCTGTACCTCCCGCAAACTGGTGGATGGCGAGCCGGTGGATCCGCGCCGCGTGATCGTGGTGATCGGCGATGGCCACGACAATGCCAGCACCCACACGCTGGATCAAGTGATCGAGCTGGCTCAGCGCTACCAGGTCACCATCAACGCCATGAGCACGGACGCGTACGGTTTCACCAGCGATTACGGCAAGAACCTGGTCCGCATGGCCCAGGAAACCGGCGGCCGCGTGGAATATCCGCTGATGAACGTCTACAAGGACGTTTCCGGATTCCTCTCGCAGCCTTCCGACGAGGGAAATTATCAGCTCAAGGTGGGCACTGGCGGGTACACCGCGGCCATTCTTGGCTCGATTTACAAATCGATCCAGAATATAGCGGGCGAGATCACCGTCCAGTATGTTCTCCGGTATGTGCCGAGTGACGCTGACGAGTCGAAGGTGAAACGCTCCGTCGAGGTGAAGGTCGATATTCCCGGAGTCATCGTGCGTGCGCGCACGTACTACTACCCATTTAGTCCGTAGGCATGATCTACCACTGGTGCAGTGGAATATGCCATGATTCCTGGGGAAGCATGGCGATCGCCACCCAACTTGCGCGACTTTTCATCCTGCAGCTCGAAATGCCTGGAAGCGCCCCGGTGAGCGCCGGGGTGCTGTTGGAAGACCCCGCCAACAACAGTCTTTATCTGCGCTTGCGCCGCGATTGGGAGGTGATTGCACCGTCGGAAGCGGAGGTGCTTTCCGGTTTGGAGAGTGACCTGGCGCTGAAGGCCCAGGAGCTGGGCGCGGCCCGGGTTCTGGATCATCTTCAGGACACGCTCTCGAATACGCTTACGATTTCCGAACCTAGCGAAGTGCTGGTCGAGGATTTCGATCGCGCTGCGCAGCGTTCCTATCGCGAGCACGTGCAAACCACCGTGCGCCCCTTCGTGACACACTTGCCGCGGTATTCGCTGGCTGTCGCCGCGGGCAAGTTTCTGGAAAACCACGAGGTTTCCGAGGAAGGATGGGAGGAGATCCCGTCCGCGATTCGCCCTGCGCCGGCCATGTTTGTGGCGCGCATCGCGGGACGCTCCATGGAACCTCGGATTCCCGACGGCAGTCTGTGCGTGTTTCGCGCGGGCGTGACAGGCTCCCGCGAAGGCCGCCTGGTGCTGGTAGAGTACCTGGGCGGCGGCACGAACGACCGGCACACTGTCAAGCGCTACCGGAGTGTCAAGGAGCAGTTTCCGGATGGGACCTGGAAGCACCAAACCATTCGGCTAGAGCCCCTGAACCCGGCATTTGAGGCCTGGGAATTGAGTCCCGAGGAAGATCGCTTCCGGATCGTCGCGGAATTCGTCCAGGTACTCTGCTGACGTTTGTAACCCTGCATCCCGCGAACAGGTCTAAAATATTGATATGCGGTACCTGTTCCCAATCTTGCTTTTGGCGACGCTGGCCGTCCATGCGGACGACTACACGGGCCCGCGTCCACCCAAGCCGGACGTGCTGTATCTGGTTCACGCCTCGAACTTAGTGCCGACCGAGGTGACCGAGGCTTCGCAGGAAGGCAAGAAAGACGACAGTACATTTTCAGTTGCGGGAGCGGCTTCCTCAGCCCGCACGCCCCTGGCGGAGCCGATCTTTCTTCTGCGCAGCGAGAAGATCAAGCCCGATGCCCTGGAGCTCTACCGGTTTGAAGTGAAGAACGGGCGGCGGCAGCTCACTCTGTCGAAGAAGCGGAGGGACAATTCGGGTCCTTTTCATCTCTCTATCACCAAGTTGGATAAGGACCTCTATCGCGTAGAGGCCGACGAAGCGCTCGAAAACGGCGAGTATTCGCTGTCCCCGAACGGATCGAACGCCGTGTTCTGCTTCGAGATTTATTAAAGCGGTTTTTCAGGTAACGCCCTGACCTGCTAAAATCACCTTTACAACTGTTGCCGGAGTACCGTCGCCTGGCCCACCCCATCGAACAGCCCAAGTCGCTGCCTCAAACGGAGTCGTCCGCGCTTTTCGGACGAGTCTTTAAAGCCTTCCAATTCCGCGACTTCGCGATGATGTGGACGGGAGCCTGCACCTCTCAGGTGGGAACGCAGATGCAGACCGCCGCGCAGAGTTGGCTGGTCTACGAGCTATCGAAGCACTCCTCCGCATTCCTGGCGATTGATAACTTCCTGGGAACGCTGCCGATCGTGCTGCTCTCTCTGCTGGGCGGCGTGTTCGCCGATCGCCATGACCGCCGGAAGGTTCTCTTGGGATCGCAGTATCTCCAGATGACCTGCGCGTTTCTCCTGGCCACGCTGGTCTTCACCGGGGTGGTCAAGGTTTGGCATATCTGGTGTATTTCATTTACCGTGGGAGTGGCACAGGCTTTTGGCGGCCCGGCATATTCGGCTCTGGTTCCCTCGCTGGTACCCAAGGAACACCTTCAGAACGCCATTTCGCTCAATTCCATCCAGTTCAACCTGGCGCGCGTGATCGGCCCGGCGCTGGGCGGCATCGCGCTGGTCAAGCTGGGAGCCGCCTGGAACTTCACCTTCAATGGATTTTCCTTTGTGGGCGTGATCATCACGTTGTATTTGATTCAGACGGCGTTTGTTCCGGCAAAATCACGCGAGCCAATCCTGACCAGCATGAAGCAGGGCGTCCAGTTCATGCGCCGCCAGCCGGGTATGGAATCGCTGATCGTGCTGGCGTTCTTGATGACGACGTTGGGATTCCCGATCATCACGTACCTGGTGGTATTCGGGGAGGACGTGTTTCACGGCGGACCGCAAACTTTCACCCTGCTGCTCAGTTGTTCCGGCGCCGGCGCCGTGAGTGGAGCGCTGGTGGTAGCCGGGTTGGGCAAGCTGAAGCGCAGGGGCACTGCCGCGCTGATCATGCTGGCTGTGCTGGGCTTTTTCACCATGGCTTTCTCGCAGTCGCCTACGGTGCCGGTCGCCTGCGTGATGCTGTTCCTGGCGGGGGCGTCGCTGATGGGGGTCTTCTCGATGCTGACCACGCTGGTCCAGATGATCATTCCGGATGACATGCGCGGCCGTGTGATGAGCGTGTATAACCTGGCGCTGCGGGGCGGCGGCCCGGTGGGCGTTCTCCTGGTCGGGACCCTCATGATTCCGCGCTTGCATGCGCCTCTCACGTTCACTATCACCGGCGCGCTGGAGATCCTGCTGGCAGCGTACTTCTTGACGGTGAACCGGCGGGTGGCAGTGCTCTAGCCCCTCGGAGCTAAAAGGGGACAGCCTCGCGTGCCCTGTAGCCGGCCCCCATCATCGACCCAACAGGCTGTCCCCTTTTAGCTCGCATGCTACCCTCGAATCGTGCGTTTCCGGACGTTGCTGTGGCTCGGGGCCGGTGTAACCGTGCTCTTCGGAAGCCTGCATGCCTTTCAGCGCGAATTCCGCGAATTCCCCGGCATGGAGTACAACGATTTTCCGCTGCCCTCCGATTATCGCCAGCAAACTGAGTTCGTGTTCGCCCGGCTGATGTATCCCGAGGTCCGTTTCGGCGTCGGATTCGGCCGCCGCACCAACGGAGACTGGCGGGAAGGCTACACGTACTGGACGCAGGACTACCCGCGTGCCGATCGGCACTTCCTGACGGCTTTGCGCCGTTTGTCAAGAATAGACGCGCGCTCGGTCGAACAGCCCGTAAATCCCGACGATGAGGACGATATCTACAACTGGCCCTGGCTGTATGCGGTCCAGCCCGGGCACTGGGCACTGACGGATGCGCAGGCCGCCCGGATGCGCGATTTCCTGCTGCGCGGCGGATTTTTCATGGCCGACGACTTCTGGGGCGAAGACCAGTGGGAAGTCTTCGACGCCAGCATGAAGAAGGTTTTCCCGGATCGTGAAATTGTGGACCTGCCGGACAATGACGGGATCTTTCATTCGGTCTACGATCTCAGCGACCGCTATCAGGTGCCTGGCGCGCGCTATCGCTACACGGGTGTGTCCTACAAGTGCGAAGGCTGTCCAGCCAAGTGGCGCGGCATCTACGACGATAAGGGCAGAGTGATGGTCGCCTTGACGTTCGATTCGGATCTGGGCGATTCCTGGGAGTTCGCCGACGATCCCAGCTATGACGAGAAGTACTCGGCGCTGGGAATTCGCATTGGATTGAATTACATCATGTACTCGATCACCCACTGATCCTATGCCGTTCCTGGTTGTATTCATCGCATGTTTGCTGGCCGCGATTCCGGCCCGGGCCGACTGGCTTCGTCTGCGCGGAACCCACACCGAGCTGCTGACGGACGCCGGGGAGAAAGAAGGACGCCGCGCGCTGAACCGGCTGGAGCAGATTCGCGCCATCATGCCCAGTTCAGGCGTCAACAGCGATCGCGAGCTTCGCGTAGTACTGTTCGATTCGGAGAAGGAGTTCCGCGAGTATGCTCCGGGCGAGACCACCGCGGGCCTGTATCAGAGCGGCCTGGAACGCGACTATATCGTGACCTACGCCGGCGGCGAGCTGCCGCGGGTGGTGACCCATGAGTTCGTCCATTTCCTGCTGAACCAGACGCCCGCGCCGCTGCCGCACTGGTTTGAAGAAGGCACGGCGGAGCTGTATTCCAACGCCCAGATCAATAGCAAGCGTGTGCGCATCGGCAAGGAGCTGGAAGCGCACATGAATCTTCTTCTCGCCCGGCCATGGCTCACGGCCGTCCAGTTGACGGCGGAACGGCCGGTGCTTCCGGAAAAAGAGCAGGACGTGGAGCAAGCCGAAAATATGTTCTACGCCGAATCCTGGGCTCTGGTCCACATGCTGAACCTTTCCCCGAACTACCGCGGCCACATGCCGCAGTTCGCGATGTTGCTGGCAACGGGCACGGAGGGATCGGAAGCATTCCGCACGGCGTTCGGGCGGGATTTCGCGCGCGCTTTGGCCGACCTGCCCGCTTATCTGAAGAAGATTCGCAGCGTCAAGCTCGATATTCCGCCACCCGCTCCGTTTGTCGCGGCGCAGCCAGAGCCTCTATCAGAAGTTGCCGCCGACCTGCTACGCGCCGATGTCGCGCTGCGCCGCGGCTTGGCGCAGAAGGCTCGCGGCTTATTCGAACAGACCGCGAAGGAGCATCCCGATTCCGCCGCGGCACAAGCCGGGCTGGGGATGCTCGCCATGACTCAGAATCGCCCGGGCGATGCCCGCAGGTACCTCGAGAAGGCCATCCAGCTCGATGACAAGGACGCTAGCATCCTGTTCGAGTACGCACTGCTCGAGCGCGATGCGGGAGCGGGCAATGAGCGCGTGCGGGAACTGCTGGAGAAAGTGGTTGCGCTGAATCCGAATTTCGGCGAAGCGCAGCTCTTACTAGGGGTGCGTGCGACCGACGACCGCCTTTACGAGCGGGCCGTAGCGTATCTTCACGACGCCGCACGGCTTCTGCCGCGGCAGTCTTACGTGTGGCACGCGCTGGCGTACGCGCAGCAGAAGCTTGGGCATTACCCCGAGGCTCTGGATGCCGCGCAGCGCGCGGTTCGTACCGCGTCGACCGACGAGCAGGAGCATGCGGCGGAGGCTTTGCGGGACGCTCTGCGCGATCAGGTGTCAGGAAAGAGCACGCGCTAGCGCCGGTAGACTTCTCGCCACCCTCCCGTGGGCCAGACGACGCCCACGACAGTTCCGCTAATCATCCCTAAGGCTCCGGCGATACCGACGCCAGCTCCCGCGGCGATCCCGCAGATTTCACCTTGACACCGGGAGACAGTAGCGAGTCCGATGCCAAGCCCTGCTCCCAGTCCTATGCCCAGCCCGATAAACGTGTTGCGAATCCGGTGTCCCTTCTTCTTTACAGACACGCTGGAGATATCCGCCCGACCGACCAACTGCGATCCCGGGCTCACGGTCAGCGAATCATCCGTTGTGCTTTCCAGTCTGCCGACGATCGGCATGGGCCGGCTGGACACGATGCGAATATCTGCGGTTCGAGTCAGCGCTCGAACGTTGTCCCAGTTGGGCGTCACGGTTTGAGCGGCGACGGTGAGGGCGAGAAGCGGAAGGAATCCGATAGGGCAAAGAGAATTGGATTTGAACATGGGGGCTCAACTGTACCACGAGATCACGTCGGGTCCCGACGCGAATCGCCACCCTCGCCGAAGCGCCGGTCCGCCAGTTCGTATACATTGAGAGTATTCGAAAGACCCTTTTGGCAATACGTGTCGATCGTCGCGTCGGGCAACAATCGGCGTTGATAATAGCCGCCCTTTTCGTCTTCTCTTTGGCGATTATCCGCGCACATCTGCAAGCGATTACTGTCGATGAAGCGAACACATACTTCTGGTGGGTTCGCGCATACTATCCATGGTCTCCAGGCTCGAATAACCACGTCCTCAATTCCCTGCTGATCTGGGTTACAACGCACGTCTTCGGGATATCGGTATTCACGGTTCGCATGCCAGCGCTGCTGGGCGCGGCCTTGTACATTTGTGTCTGTTATTTTTTGTGCCGCAGCCTTACCGAACGGTTCAGCCTTCAATTTCCCGTTTTCATCTGCCTGCTGTACAACCCGTTTATTTTGGATTTCATGGTAGCGGCCCGCGGCTACAGCCTCGCGAACGCCTTTCTGCTGGCAGCGATTGCGATTCCGATCTGGCATCACCGGGCGGGTGGCCCTTCGCTAAGGAGGTCCTGCGCGTTGGCCTCGCTCGCGTTGGGGCTCTCGTTCACAGCGAATTTTTCTTTCGCGTTCGTGGACCTGGCAGTGTTCCTCGCCATTGCGATTTGGGCCCTGGGAAGGCGCGGCAGCGATTCGAAAGTTCGTATGCTCGCCTTCTGCGCCCTTCCGGGACTCTTTGTCGCGATTCTGATCTGCGGCTATCCGATCACTCACTTGACTCGCGACGAGTTGTGGTACGGCGCACACTCCCTTCGCGAAATGTGGCACAGCTTGATCGAGGCTTCCCTGCATCAGCTTAGCCCTGGATTTCTGGGCTCCCAGTACAAAGCCATGAATTCTTTCAAACCGCGCGTCCTGCCTTATGTCGGAATCTTTTGCGTTGGCCAGCTGGTGATGGCCGCGATCGACGGCTCCTGGCTTCGGGGATTTCGCGAGTCCCGGCGATGGCTGGGTATGTTCACCGCAGCCCTGGCCGGAATCGTGATCCTGACCGTGCTACTGCACTGGATTGCATTCCGATTCGATAACTTGCCGCTGCCGTTGGGACGAACGGGAATCTTTCTGCTGCCATTGTGCACCCTGATCGCCGCGGCCATCGCCGGATCTCCGGCCCGTTCGCTTATTTCACGGTGGCTGCGCCGAGGCACGACGACCGCATTTTTCTGCGCAGCTTTCTATTCCCTGCTATGTTTGCGGGTGAGTTATTTCGAGGAATATTCCTGGGACGCAGATGTGAAAGACGTGTACAGCGTTCTGGTGGATCTGAACCAAAACTACGGTGCCAGGGATGTGGCAGCGAGTTGGATGTATCACTCGCCGCTGAATTTCTATCGGGTCGCATCGCGCGGGAATGTGTTCCCCGAGTTCGTTTTAGCAGGCGATCCTCCTCCTGCCGGCAAAGCGATCTATGTTCTGCTGGCGCCCTACGACCAGCCATTCATCGATAGAGAAAAGCTCCGCGTGATTTATCACGGCAAATCCACTGGCGTGGTTGTGGCCGTGAGGCCTGACCTGGAACCGCCCGCTGCCGTGGCTCCATGACAACAAAACGGGACGCTCTGCCGAATCTATCGCAGCTTAGCCGGCATCGTTTCTAACGTCCCGCCGTTTTCAGGACCCGGGCGGCGAACGCTTCGGCGGCGGCCATGTCGTCCCTCGCCGCGGAGGCATCGCCCGCGGCGATCTCGGCTTTCGCTTTGTCCAGCCGACCGCGCATCTGGACCATCGCATTTTGCGTGTCCGAATTGAGGCTCTGGCCCCGGCTCGCCAGGTTCTGCCGGATCGGTTCGATGGCCTGTTCGGCGCCTTGAACCTTGGACGTCGCGTTGAGCATGCGATCGTTCAGATCCGCGCGGACTGCCGCGGAGAGTCCCGCCGGCACAGGCACAGGCACAGGCACGATGGCGGGGGCAGCCGAAGCCGGCGCAGGTGTCACAGCAACCGGGGCGGCTGCGGGAGGCGGTGTAGATTTCGGCGGAGGCAGGGGCTTGGGAGCGGCCACCGGCAAGGGCGCCTTTTCGGGTTCCGGCGCGGGCACAGCGGGCGCAGACGGTGCGCTTTCGACCGGGGCGACACTGACCGCCTGGCCGCCCAGCGCGACAATGTGCTCATTGATCGACGCCAACCGCTCTCGCGCCCGTGCATCGTCGGGATTCTCGGCCGCCAGCGTCACCAGCACAGCGGACGCTTTCTGATACGTCTTGACCGCCGCCGCCCGGCCTCCCGACTTGGGATCCGCCGTGTTCTCCTGCAGGATTCCGAATTGCTGATAGGCCGCGGCCACTTCGGAGTCGAGATTGGCGCTCCTGACCGGTGCCGCGTGCGCCCGTTCCACATACCGGACGCCGCGATCGAGTAACGCATCGCGCGACGCGCTCGGACCCGGTTTGGCGGCCACTACGGCGGGAAAATCGGTGGCGAACGCGGTCCTCACCAGTTGGACGTCCTGACTGCGTTGCTCCAGCTGGGAGCTATCCGGCTGCGGCGTTGCAGAGGGCTGATCGAGACGCGCTTCTACCTGATCGAGAAGAGTGCGCAGGTGGGTCTCCCTCGCCGCGACCGCGGTATTCTGGATTTCGACACGGCGCCATTGCCAAACTCCAAATCCCGCCAGCGCGATAAAGGCAACCAGCACCGCGATCATCGCACGCTTGCGCTTCAGCAGCTTGAAGGAGCGATTGGCCACCGATGTATGGTGCGCGAGCACCGGCTGGCCATCCAGAAAACGCTGTAAATCGTCCTGGAATTCCGCCGCGGACTGATAACGATTTTTGGGATCGAATTCGAGCGACTTGAGAACGATGCTGTCGATCTCTCCGAGCATGACGCGGCGCAACCCGGCCGTCGTGTCGCTGCCCGCGCGCAGATCCTGGCGAATGTTGCCGCTGGGCGCAGGCGGCGCCTGACGCGTAAACAGCTTGGCCAGCTTATCGTCCACTCCCTCATAGGGAAGCCGCCCGGTGAGCATGCGGTACAGGATCGCGCCCAGCGAGTACACGTCGGAAGTCTTTTGCAGCGTGACGCCGGAGATCTGTTCCGGGCTCGCATAGGTCGGCGTCATGGGACTTCCCAGCGCGCTGGTCAGATTCGGGTTCGCGAACGCCGCCGCACCCAGCAGCTTGGCGATTCCGAAATCCAGCAGCTTTACGGCGCCATCGTTGTTCACCAGAATATTGCCGGGCTTCAAGTCGCGATGAACGATTGAGTTCTGGTGAAGATATTCCACCGCGCCGCACACCTGCTGGAAGATGCGGATGCGCCCGGTGACGGAAAGACCTTTCTGGTCGCAATACTCGTCGAGCGGCAGGCCCTCCACGTATTCCATCACGTAGTAGGGCATTCCGTCCGTGGTGTCGCCGCCGTCGAGGATACGGGCGATGTTGGGATGATCCAGCGCCGCGAGCACCTGCCGCTCCTGTTTGAAGCGCAGAACGAATTCCTCGTTCACGGCTTCCCGCAAGAGCAGCTTGATCGCGACGTTTTTCCGAAAGGCGCCATCATCCCGCATCGCCAGGTATACGACGCCCATGCCTCCGCGGCCGAGTTCGCGCACCAAACGGTACGGTCCAATGAACTGTCCCGCGGAAGCGGCAGATGCCGACGGCGCGGATGGAGTTGCCGGAATCGAGATTGTCGGCGGGAGCGGGGGCGATTCCGAAGATACCCAGGCGACGGTTTCTGGAACCAGGTTTGCTGGCGGCGTGGGAGGGACTGTCGCCGGTGGTGTAACGGGCGGTGGTGCGGGCGGGTCCGGAGACACCCACGCGACGGTCGCCAAAGGCTGCACGGCAGGCGTCGGAGGCGGCAGAGCAGACGCCGGAGGCGGCAGCGGGGGCGGCGCAGGCGATCCCGAAGGTGCCTTAAGCCGCGAGCCGCACTTCTCGCAGAAGCTTGACGTCGCGGCGTTCTGCGCGCCGCACTCTTCGCAGAAGCGAACCGATTCAGCGGCCATGGCAGGGCCCCGAGCCGCGCAGGCTCAGGCTCCTCCCAACCGCTGGATGTAGCGTTGCAGTAGAGCTTGCGCGCGGTCGAGCGCTTCGTTCGCGGCAGCGGGGTCCGCCCGATCGACGGCCTTCTGAGCCTCGTCCAGCGCCGCCTCGATTTGTAACCGGAGGGCGACGATCTGAGGGTGCAAGGAGTGTCCTTGCGCGTTCAGGTTCGCCTCGATGGAATCCGCGGAACGAAAATTCGCAACCGCGCGGGTAGCGATCAATACGAGCCGCCGCTGCACATCCTTCTGAGGCTGAGATTTGGATTGAGCCGGCGCCGGAACCGGCGGGCGCGGAGCATCTTGCGCATAGATGACCCCCGCCGCCAGGACCAAACTCACCAGGTTCTTCACGGATTACTTTTTATCCTTCCTCACTTCTTGTCCTTCTTGGCCGCCTCTACGATGGTGTTGAGCGTCGGAATATCCTTCAGCTCGGGCGCGGTGCTTTTGAAGGTTCGGATGTAAGCATAAATATCCTTGGCCTGCTTATCCGACAACTCGCTTTCGGCGAAATTCGGCATGGACGTCGAGGGAGCCAGGGGCGCCACGTTCGCACGCCCGCGCAGGAACATAACGAAACCTTGTTCGGTCGCCAGATTCCCCCATCGTCCTACAAAAGGCCGCGCTCCGGTCTCGCCGTTGTAGCCATGGCAGGCGTAGCATCCGTAGGTCGAAAACAGCGCCTTCCCGCTGGCTGCGTTTCCGGTAACCGGGCTGGTCGGCGCCGGCACATTCGTCACAGGTGCGCCGCCGCGCCCGCCGGCCCCGCGCCCGCCTTGAGCTTCTGTCAGAACAGGAACCGCCAGCGCGATCAGTGCCGCTACGACATAGTATTTCTTCATTGGTAAGTCTTTCCTAACGAGGCTGCGTGATCGCGTCGATCAAATAGGGCTCGCCGCGTTTCGCCGAGGCGACGCCCCGTTTCAAAGCCGCCGACAGTTTCGCCGGATCGGTGATGGGTCCTTCGCCGGCCATGCCATAGCCCGCAGCCATCTTTGCGTAGTCGAGGTACGGATCCCGGAGCGTGCTGCCGATGTGCGCGCGCTCTCCGCCGCGGCCGCGGACGCCGGCCATATATTCGACGAACATGTATTCCTGGTGCCAGGCGCGGTTGTTGTGCATGATCGTGAGCATGGGCAGCTTGTGATGCACGGCTGTCCACAGCACGCCCGGCGAATAGTTAAGATCGCCATCGGTCTGGACGTTGATGACGATGCGGTTGCGGGCCTTCGCGGCCAGCGCGGCGCCCACCGATGCCGGCGCGCCGTAACCCATGCCGCCGGCTCCCTGGCCTCCCAGATAGCTGTAGGGCTTGTCGTGATCCCACAGTTGCACGTGGTGCCCGCCCGAGAAATTGCTGGGCGATGCGAGGCACCAGTCTTCATTCATGATCAAGGGCCACAGCTCCGAGTACAGCCGGGCCGTGCTGATCGGCACTCCGTTCCACCCGGCCATCTTGCTCTGAACCGCTTGCTCGATCGCGGCCACGCGAGCATCGTGATTGGCGGTGGTGTGCTTGGCGATGCGCGCTTGAATCCGCGTTTTCTGGTCCGCGGTCATCTGGCGCTTCACTTCGTCGATGATGAGTGGAAGGCTCGCCTCGGCGTCGGCCTCGATGGGAGGCGCGGCAGGGGCAGCGCCTCGGCCTCCTCTACCGCCGCCACCGCCTCTGCCGCCGGCCCCAGGAACCGTCCCGCCAAAGCCGATGTTCACGGTGTCGCGCGTAGCGGCCGTTTTCGCCAGCGCGGGACCTGTGATGGACGCCTGCGCTCCGGCCGTTTCCAGGCCCAGGGTGTAGTCGTAGGTCATATCCGCGCCCGGACCGCAAAGAGGATGCCTTTGCGGGAAGCTCATGGGTCCACCGGTTGCCGCGGTGCTGGTCGAAGCTCCCACCAGCTCGGCAAGCTCCACCGATCGCTTCACGCCTTCGGGCGTCCGCAAACGCCCCACCGCGATTCTGGGATTCTGGGCGTCCAGGAGACCTTTCGCGATTTCGCGGGCGCGCGTGGCGTCGATGGTCACAAAAACCGGCGGCTTGTACACCGGGATCTTGGCGTTCGGGGCGTTGTCTTTCTGGACCTCGCTCCCCATGACCACCAGCGTGGGTCCCATGGGAGGCGTGATGGCCTCATTGTAGGCGCGCTGGATGGCGACCAAAGCCTCATCGATGGTCTTTGGTTCGGCGTCCCACTTGGTATAGCTCCGAACCATGCCAGCCATATCGTGCGCGGTGTGCGCGGCGATGAAGTCCGGATCGTTGCCGGCGATCATCACAACCGGCACGCGGTCATAGTAGGCCTGGTAAACCGACATGGCCCCGTGCTGGATTCCGATGGTGCCGTGCAGCAGCGCCAGCATGGGCTTGCCTTCGGCTTTGGCATAGCCGTGAGCCATGGTCACCGCCGACTCTTCATGCAGCGCGGTGATGAACTCCGGCATCCGGTTGGGCGGATTGCCGTAGTTGATGAAGGACTCCTGCAGGCCTTCGAAACTCGATCCCGGATTGGCGGCGACATATTCGATGCCGAGGTCGCGAATCGTCTGGACCATCAGATCCGAGCCTGGGCGCGTGATGGTGCGCACGGCCACGGGCGGACGAACGTTCCCTGTTTCGCGATCGATCTGCGCCTGCGTCGGGGCTGGTGCGCCCGTGGCTGCCGGTGTAGCGGCATTTCGATTACCTTGCGCCTGAGCTTCCGCTAGCGGCGGTGTTACCAGCGCCGCGGCTCCGGCGGCTGCCCCGGCCGCTGCGTTCTTCAGAAAGCCACGACGACCAACGGAGGTCTTCGGTGATTTTGCCATGATGCGCCTTTCCGTCCATTCCGCTCCAGATCCCGCATGGAGCGCTCCTGGAATCCAGAACAATTCTACCGTGAAAACCCCACAGAAAACTGCCTTAACGAGAACCGGACCGATGAAGGATGTCGGGGAAGTCCACGGAGAATCCGATCTGGCCGCCGAGCCGCGGGCTCGCTATGTACTTCCCTCCCAGCAGACCGAAATCGAGAGTCATCCCGTTGCGAAGCCCGTATTCGCCTCCCAACATGGCCTGTAGCTGGCTTCTGGCCAGATCTCCATTGTTGGTAAAACCCCCGTAAAGTTCGCCGCCCAGCGTAAGCCGGGTTGTGACGTCATGCAGAACCGAGAGGCCGCCGGTGTAGACATGACCGCGAGTGGTTTGAATCCCGAGCTCGCCGGTACTGGTGTTGCCGGCGAACAGGTAGCCGATGTTTGCGTTGATTCTGGTCTTATCTGAAAGAGACTTTTGCCCCATGAAGTTAAGCCAGTAGTCGGTCAGCCCCGAACCGAGCTGCTGTTGCGTGTCTCCCGTCGGAAACTCGATATAAAGACTGGCGCCCAGAGCCGGGAGGCGCGAAGCATGGGACTCCTGATGAAAGTTCCACTTCACGCCCAGGTTGGTATCGCCCATGCCGTTCGCGGTCTGGGTTCCCAAAGCCCGGAAGATGGCCAGGTAGGGAGCATCCACGTCCAGTTCCAGGTTGTGAGGCAGGCCGTAGTTGAGCTTGTAGTTGACGGTGTTCTGGCGCAGATTGGGATACTGGGGATGCTGGAGGGCGTCAAATTCGTTGAAGAACTCGAAGTGCCACTTCCCGCTTTCGGTCACGGACGGATCGTCGGTGTAGAACGGCAACTGACCGGGTAGTGTCTCCGCGAACGCACAGAGCAGCAGCAGCGAGAACCGCACCGGAAGGCGCATAGGCGATAGCTTTCAGGATAAGCGAGCTCCTGCCGCGGCCCGAAACCTGCGAATCGCGTGCGCTGCTATAATCCTTGCGGGAATGCCGGGCACGCCGGGGGACCGCGAGGATCAGGAAAAAGCCCGGCTCGTGGACCACACGCAGTAAAGACCCCTCTGCCTCATGTTCGTTCCGCTCACGCCGCTCCGTTGCCTGCATCGCGCCGTGGATCTGTATGGATCCCGAATCGGCGTCGTATCCGGCGGCCGCCAGTTTACGTATGCCGAGCTGGGCGAGCGCGCCGAACGGCTCGCCACGGGCTTACAGAAGCTAGGCGTCGCGGCGGGCGATCGAGTGGCCTACCTCAGCTACAACAACCACCAGTTGCTTGAGGCCTACTTTGGCGTGATCCAGGCGCGCGCGATCCTGCTGCCGCTCAACGTTCGCCTTTCTGTGCCGGAGCTGGCCGCGATTCTGCGCGATTCGGGCGCGATCATGGTTATCTTCGAGGACGACTTCGCCGATACCGTCCGAGTTCTGCGCCGGAACTGCCCCGAAGTCCAACATTGGGTAGCCCATGAAGAAGTGGTCGACCAGGGCTGCCCACAGCGCGCGGATATCTTTACATACGACGAGATGGCCATCGCCGAAATCTTTTATACCAGCGGCAGCACGGGCGTACCCAAAGGCGTGGCGCTTTCTCACAGGACGTTGTATCTGCACGCGCTGGGCGTGGCTTTGGAATACCGCGACCCGGAGCTCATGGTGGACTTGCACACCATCCCGCTGTATCACGCCAATGGCTGGGGACACCCGCACGCCTCCACCATGCTGGGCATCAAGCAGGTGATGGTGCGGCGGTTCGAGCCAACGGAGGTGTTTCGCCTGGTCCAGGAACATATGGCGACCAATATGTGCGTGGTCCCGGCCATGGCGAATGCCCTCATCGACGCTCCCGATCGCGATCAGTGGGATCTGTCCAGCCTGAAGACGATGAACATCGGCGGCGCAGCGAGTTCGCCCGAGCTCGTGGAACGCGTCGAACGAGCGTTCCCAGGGTGCCAGTGCATGGGCGGCTACGGGCTCACCGAGACTTCTCCGGTGATCACCATGGTGCAGCCGCTGGATGCGATCGGTTTGAGCGATGAGCAGCGCGGCGAGCGGCTGGCGATGACCGGGCGGGCGGTAGCGGGCGCGACCATTCGTGTGGTCGATGCGAACCTGAATGACGTCCCGCGTGATCGCAAGACCATGGGCGAAGTGATCGTCATGGGCGATCAGGTGATGGATGGCTACTTCGGCGATCCGGAGGCGACACGCAACGCAATGAGCGGACCCTGGCTGCACTCCGGCGATATGGCGGTTTGGGATAACGACGGGTATATCCAGATTGTCGACCGCAAGAAGCAAATCATCATTTCCGGTGGCGAGAATATTTCTTCTTTAGAGGTCGAAATGGCGATTTCCGCACATCCGGCGGTGAGCGAGTGCGCGGTGGTGGCGGCTCCGGATCCCAAATGGGGTGAAGTCCCGGCCGCGATCGTGGTGCTGAAAGACAACCGGTCGCTCACGCTAGAAGAACTGCTCGGTTTCCTGCGAGAGCGCCTGAGCGGGTTCAAGCTGCCCCGCATCGTCGAGTTTTGGAGCGATCCTCTCCCCAAGACCGGGACGGGAAAGATCCGCAAAAATGAGCTGCGGGAGCGGTTCTGGGTACGCAAAGCCACGCGAGTTCAAGGCTGATGGTCTGCGTCCGGTTGGAGAATGCCGACGAGTTTCTTACCTTGCGGTTGTGGGAGGCCGGGACGCTTGGCATCACCGAAAGCGACGGTTTCGTGGACGCGTTTTTCGAAGATGTAGAAGCAGCTTCCCAATTTGGTGTGCCGCAGGCTGTTATAGATGTAGACTGGGTCGCGCGGACCCACGCAGCGTTTCCGCCGCTGCTGGTGGGCGAGAAGTTCTTCGTCGCCGCTCCCTGGCGCACCGAGCCGACGCCTCCCGGGAGGATGCGCCTGGTGATCAATCCCGGCGCGCAGTGCGGCACGGGCTATCATCGCTGTACACAATTGTGCCTGGAAGCGATGGAGAAGCTGATTCGGCCGGGTGATTCGGTGCTGGACGTGGGCAGCGGGTCGGGCATCTTGTCTCTTGCCGCCAGGCTACTGGGAGCGAGACGCGTGGTCTCTTGCGACATCGATCCGGACGCCGCGGGACCGGAGCACTTCTTTGTTGGGAGCGTAGACGCGGTACGATCCGGCGCGTTCGATGTGGTGGTCGCCAACATCAGCGACGACGTGATCGGTTCGATGCGGGCGGACCTCGAGCGGGTAGCTCCCCAGCGAATCCTGTCAGGCTTTCAGGACGACGACGGCGAGTGGACCTGCGTGGTGGTTTAGACCGGTTTCTCGGGCCACTTATGCTTGGGATAACGCCTCGCGAGTTCCTTGCGCACCTGCGGGTACAGCCGCTCCCAGAACCCGGCCAGATCCGAGGTGACTTGCACCGGCCGATGATTCGGGGCGAGAAGATGCACTACGACGGGCGCGCCGCCGATCCGCGGGGATTCGCGCATGCCGAAGAAGTCCTGCAGCCGCGATTCGATCCAGGGAGGCTTCCCGGGTTCGTAGTGAACCTGGACCTCGCGGCCGCCGGGCAGCTTCAGACGCTCCGGCGCGGCTTGTTGGATATGTCCGGGGCGAATGGCCTTTAGGAGATCGGCCTCTTCGAGTTCGGCGAAGCTGGTTCTTCCGTGACACTCGGCGACGAGCACCGCGTCGACGTCGATGGTGATGCCTCCGAACGAAGCGCGTGAACGCACCTGCTCGACGGCGTCGCGATCCGCGAAGCGGCCGATGCCGGCTTCAAGAGCTTTCTGTGCAAGCAATCGTGAAGCCTCGTCGCCGGGCGCCGCGGGTGCGCGCGTTTCTTCGATGACCAGCTGGTCGTAGACCAGCGCGGTGACTTGCTCGACGCGCTCGGCCGCACGACTCCACTCCAGTGACACGCGTTCGACGGCTCGATCGAGCAGCCACTCCGGCTCGATCGGCGCGGCCAGGCGAACCAGCGGAACACCATGCTCGCGGCGTTCCTCGATATCCACGGCGACCAGGAACTCCCAGCGGCAGTTCGGGAACCGGGCCGACCCGCCCGGGGACAGGAGCAGTTCGCCGTCACGTCGATGGCGCGCGACACGATCGGGAAACGCGGCAAGAATGCTTTGCAGGATCGCGGCGTCACCTGCGTTTCGCACATCTCGTCCCGAAATCTTTTTGCGAAGCTGGTCGAACACTCTCCGCGTTTGCGGCTGCCAATCGGATTCGGCCAGGGCCAGCAGATCGGAGTTCCCGCGCTCGCCTGCGCTGAGGACAGCGGCCACGGCACAACCTTTCTCAGGGACCCCTTTGCTCTTGGCTGCAAGAACCAACTTGGCGAGCCGCGGCGGCAGCGGAAACTCGGCCATCTCCGGCGTCGCGCCCAAACGGTCGAGCAGCGCGTTGGCCGCGGTGAATGCAGCTTCCGGAGGGCGATCGAGCCAGGTAAGCTCGCCGATTTTCATTGCTCTCAATTGCAGAACGAGTTGAGAAAGCTCGCGGCGCAGAATCTCGGGAACATCGGCTGCCGGACGGCGATGAAAGTCCTCAGCCGAGTACAGGCGGATCACACGGCCGGGAGCAGTGCGCCCAGCGCGTCCGGCTCGCTGCTTGGCCGAAGCCTGGCTGATGCGGCGCACCTCGACCGAAGGCAATCCCGTCCAGGGCGAATCGGCCGCGACCCGCGCAAGGCCGCTGTCGATCACGGCCGTGACGCCTTCGATGGTCACCGAACTCTCGGCGACATTCGTAGACAGGATCACCTTAGGGCGGTCCGCCGGCGACACAGCGCGGTCCTGCTCGGCAGGCGGCAGATCGCCGTGGAGCGGCAGGACCAGCAGTCCCAATCGCGATGCCAAGGGTTCGATCGCCCGCGCGGCTCGCCGGATTTCGGCTGCGCCGGGGAGGAATACGAGCACATCACCTGTCGCACTGCGCTGGGTGCGTTCGCGAGCCGCAAGACGTTCGAGCGCCACAGCCACCTGCTCCTCAAGAAGTGCGGGCGAGTGCGGCGTGTACTGAATCGCGAGCTCGAATAATTTTCCTTCCGAGCGCAGGATGGGACAGCCGCCGAGGTACTTCGCCACCGGAGCAGCATCGAGTGTCGCCGACATGACGATCAGCCTGATGTTCGGGAGACGTCGCAGCAGAGCCAGAGCCAGATCCGTATCCAGATGCCGCTCATGGAATTCGTCCAGGATCACCGTGCTTACGCCGGCCAGCGTGGGATCGGACAGCAGCCGCCGCGTGAGCACCCCCTCGGTCAGGAATCGCAAGCGGGTGCGAGGTCCGCTCACGTCCTCGAAGCGCACCTGATAGCCGACCGTTTCGCCGACGCGCTCTCCGAGTTCGCTGGCGACACGCCGGGCAGCCAGGCGCGCGGCTAATCTGCGCGGCTCGAGGACCAAGATTTCACCACGCTCGCGGGCCAGTAAGGCAGGAGGAACGCGCGTGGTCTTCCCCGCTCCCGGAGGCGCTTCAATGACGAGATGTCCGGAAGCCGGCAGACGCGGCAACAGATCGTCGATCGGAAGCTTCATTTAATCCGTAACGGCGCGAATGGTTTCCGGCGCGTTGCCTTCCAGGCGGTTGTTGACGAAGATGTAGGCGGCTCGCCGCTCCTCGCGCATGCGCCGAATCAGGTTGCGCAGCGATTCCCGCGCGTCGGGGTTCTCGTCTCGCACGCGATCGTAGGGCGTGAACTGTTGCACCGCGTCCTCATACTTCCGGCCCTCACGCAGCAGCGCGCGAGCCACCGTGAAATCCGCGGGAAACGCATCCGCGACGGCCAACTGCGCGGACAGCGCGGGCATCTTGGTCCACGCGTTGAACACGTGCGCTGCGCGGTGTTCCCGCAGGCATTCGAAATAGCGCGGCTGGAGATACTCGCGGTTGCGCACTTCGACGGCATACCGGAACGTCTGCGGCAGCGCTCCCAGGAACGGATCGAGTTTAGCGGCGAATTCCCTAGGGCTCGCGCCACGTGCACCAAATTCAAAGATCAGCGCCGGAATCCGGGCGCGATACGGTTCAAGCGGCTCGAGAAATAACGCTGCCAATGCGTCCGCATTCAGGTAGGATTCGTTCACCATTCCGGCGCGCGGACCGTAGCGGGCGTGCTTGGGAAACACCTCGCACGTCACCTCTTCAGGAACTTTCAGCACGAACTGCAACCCGGGCGGCGCGGAGGCGAACAGCTTCTTCCAGTATTCCGGCGATGGAAACTGATAGAACGAAAAATCGCCGCAGACGATAGGGAACGTTTCCGCGTATTCGGCCAGGCACTCCGCTTCGAAGCGCTTTTGCGAAAACTTGCCGCGCGTCTGGTAGCGCTCTGGTGTATAGATCTGGTCCAGCCAGCCCGGATACTTCCAGGAGCTGGTCCCGATCCAGATATTCTCGTTTGCGAGCTTGCGCAGGCGGTTCGCTAGCCCCGCACGGTCAAAGGAGGACGGCGGATCGAAGAGCGGAAGCGTCACCGCGCGCGAGCGGAGCGGTTGTAGAACGGGTCGGCCCCGGCTTCGATGATGCCGCCCGGCAGCAGCTTGATCATGACCGGAGCGGCCCCATTGTTGTAGCGCGACATGATCTCCACTTTGTGGCCGCGCGCCGCCAGATCCGCGTCGACGGCCTGCGGAATGCGCTCATCCAGTTTTAGATTCCCCAGCTTCCAGGGATGATCGTCAAAGCTCTCGACCAGGTGCTCGGTCATGAACCGCGGCGCCTCGATGGCGTTCTGCGCGTTCATCCCGTAATCGATTACGTTCAGCATCAACTGGAGCAGCGCCTGCTCCTGGTCATCTCCTCCGGGCGTCGAAAGCGCCAGGAACGGCTTGCCGTCCGGCTGCATCACCAGCGTCGGACTCAGTGTCACGCGGGGACGTTTGCCGCCCGCCAGATCGTTGGGATTCCCCGAAACCAGGACGAAGCTCTGCGCGCGCTGGGTCAGCGGGATTCCGGTATCGCCCGCGATCACGCTGGGCATCCACGCGCCCGAAGGCGTGGCGGAAAAAACGATTCCTTCGCTGTCCATGGTATCGACGCAGGTGGTGTCGTGCGCCTTCAGTACGTCGTCGACCTTGTACGAAGCCATGTCCGCCAGAGCCGCGTGCTGACCGGTCTTGCCGTCGATCGCGCCGGGTTCAAATTTGAGCGATGCCCGCTCTCCGATCTGCTTTCGGCGGCTGGCCGCGTATTCCCGGGTCAGCAGCGCCTGAAGGTTCCAGTGATTGAATTTCGGATCGCCATAGTAGGTGTCCCGATCCGCATAGGCCAGCTTCAGGGCTTCCACCGTGCGATGAATGTATTCGGCGGAGTTGAACGCCGGGCGGCCGTCGAAGCCTTCGATGATATTCAAAGCCTCGAGCATGGCGGGCCCCTGGCTCCAGAATCCGCCCTTGTAGACGGTGTATCCGCGGAACGTCGTAGAGAGCGGCTCCTCCGGCGTCAGCTTGAAGGACGCCATATCGTCATAGCGCAGCAGGCCGCCATTGGCCTTGCTGAAATCGGCGATCTTGCGGGCGACCTCGCCGCGATAGAAATAATCGCGTACGGCGTCGATGCCGCCTTGGCGGCTGGCACCGCCGGCCAGCGCCTTCTTCTCCGCGGCCACCATGGCTCGCAGCGTCCGCGCCAGATCGGGCTGGCGGAAGATTTCGCCGATCGCCGGCGTATGGCCGTTGGGCATGAAATGCGCTTTGGAAGTCGGCCATAGCTCGAAGAACGGCACGGCCGCGGCGAAACTGCGCGCGCGCATCTCGTCGACGGCGTAGCCATCGGCCAGTTCAACAGCTGGCGCGATAATTTCGGCGAACGATTTCGTCCCGAACTCGCGCAGGGCCACCAGCCCCGATTCCACCATGCTGGGCACCAGCGCAGGCATTAATCCTGCATCTGGAATGATGCCCCTGAGATGATCGCCCGGGCTGAGCCGGAACGTGATGTCGCCGATTTGCACGGGACGTTTGCGGAACAGGTCGGCGGACGCGAGTTTGGGCATCGGGCCCACACCGGCGATCACGTAAACCTTGCCGGCTTTCGTGCGGATCAGGATCGGCGCTTCGCCGCCCATTCCGAAGTGCGAAAGTTCCGTCACCGAGGCCGCGAACATGGCCGCGATACCGGCATCGACCGCGGTTCCACCCTGATCGTAGAGGCGCATGCCGGCGTCGGTGGCCCAATCGCTGCCGGCCGCGACGGCTCCGTGGGTACCGCGCACCGGCTGCCGTAAGGGCGGATCCGGCCGGCGGTTCTGCGCGCTACAGGTGATGATCAGGAAGGCGGAGGCGATGAGGACACAACTTTTTCGAAACGAGCTGGGGTGCATGAGGCTACTCGGCCTTCATTATAATGGTTTCGCGGTGGACCGAACTCCCGAAGCGTCGTTACCTGATCAAAAGACAACCGAGCGAACCACAGCAACCTCTGAGAACGAGCCGATGCTGTATTGTCCAGTGTGCAGCCGCCGTCTGACCGAGCGAAAATGCAAACTATTCTGCGAACAGTGCGGCTATTACATGAGCTGCGCCGATTACTATTGAGCTTATGAGCGATCTGGCTGACATTTTGGAGCGCTTCCGGCGCGGCGGCGAGCTGCTGGCGATGTCCACCACCGGCGCGGCCGGTTCGGAACTCGACTTTAAGCCGGGCCCCGAGAAGTGGAGCGTGCGGCAGATCGTGTGCCACCTGGCCGATTCGGAAGCTGTCGGCGTGATGCGCATCCGCCAGATCGCGGCCGAGGACAATCCCACCTTGCAAGGGTTTAACGGCGAGCTGTGGGCGGATCGTCTGGATTATCAGCGGCGCAAGATTTCGCAGGCGCTCGAGACGTTCCGCAAGCTGCGCGCGGAAAACCACGAGCTGCTCAAGGCTCTGCCCGAAGACGCTTTCTCGCGCACCGGCAATCACACCGAAAGCGGCCCGCTGACCCTGCTCGATCTGGTCAAAAGCAATGCCGAGCACGTGGAAGAGCACGTCCAGCAGATCCAGCGGACGCGCGCGGCCTATAGAGAGCATCGCGCCAGGCAAGCGGCCCAAGCTCCGGCCCAGCCCTAATGAGCCTCTGGACCCGGCGTGGCCTGATCGCGACGTGCGTGGCGTTCGTCGCGGCAGGAATGCTGTTCGTGCCGCGGCTGGGGATCGAAGCCGATGAGGCGATCGTCGCCAACGGGATCTACGCTCACGGCGACCACTGGTACTCGTGGAAAATCGCTGGGGCCGAAGTGCCCGTCATGCTGATCAGCTATCTGGGTGCTCTGAAGACGTGGTTTTACAAGGGCGTGTTTTTGCTCGCGCCGCCGCGCCCGATCGTCATGCGGCTTCCCATGCTGCTGTTCGCGGCTGCCGCCCTCTGGCTGTTCTTCGAATTACTGGATCGTACCGTCGGGCGCCGGGCGGCCTGGATCGGAATGCTTCTGCTGGCCACCGACACCAGCTACCTGCTGTTAAATATGGCGGACTATGGTCCGGTAACTTTTCAGTTCGTCTTTAAACTCGCGGCGCTGCTGCTGCTGGTACGGTTCCACCAGGGTGGCAACAGGCGCGACCTGGCCTGGGGCTTTTTCCTTTTCGGCCTGGGAATGTGGGACAAGGCCGTGTTTGCGTGGGTGCTTTTCGGCCTGGGGATCGCCACGGTCATCGTCTTCCGGCGCGAATTGCGGCGGCATCTCACACGCGCGAACATCGCGGTGGCGGGAGCGGCGATGCTGGCAGGCGCCCTGCCCCTGGTGATCTACAACATCGCCCGGCCATTGGAAACGTGGCGGTCCAATGCTCACATGGGCCAGACGCTGTTGCCGTATAAGACCCAGATCCTTGAAAGAACCATGAGCGGTCAGTTGATGTTCGGCTTTTTGATCGCCCAAGAGCCCGGTCCACAGCCCGGGGCGCCCCAGCACTGGTATCAGTCTCTTTCGCTCGCCGTGAGCCGATGGACCGGTCATCCGCACCGCAATGCCACGGTATGGGCGGCGATTGCGTCGGTGCTAACGCTGGCGATTCTATGGAAGTGGCTTTGGAATTCACCAGCGCGCCGGCCGATTCTGTTCGGGCTGATCGCCTGCACGGCCACCTGGCTGCCCATGGTTGTCACGGCGGGCGCGGGCGGCGCGGCGCACCACGCAATCCTGCTTTGGCCGTTTCAACTGCTTCCGATTGCGGCAGTATTGGCGCGGATTCCGGCCGGCCCGGCCGCGCTGCTGACCGCACTGCTGTGCGCGTCGAATTTAGCGGTGACCAACCAATATTACGCGGATCTTATCGTCAACGGCCCCGCCCTGCGCTGGACCGACGCGATGGATCCCCTGGAGCGTTACCTGGAGGATCTTCACGCACGCCGGATTGTCGCCGCCGATTGGGGATTCATGGAGACCATGAATCTGCAAAGCGAAGGCGCGCTTCCGATGGCTTATATCGAAACGGGCAGCGACCAGGACATCGCCGCCATGGTGCGCGATCCTGTGAATGTATTCGTCACGCACAGCCCCGGCCTCGCGTTTCATCCGCAAGAGCGCGCCGCGCTGGAGGACGCGGCCCGGCGCGAGAATTACCGGGAAGAACCACTGACCACCATCCACGATCGCAACGGGAGGCCGACATTTGACGTTTTCCGATTCCGAAAACTTCAGCTGTAACGTCTGTAGCGCCACAAACAAGCGACCCGCCGGGCCTTTGGGGCGGGAGGTACCGAGCTGCTCGGCGTGCGGATCGACGGTCCGTTTGCGGAGCCTCATTGCTCTGCTCTCCCGGGAAATCTTCGGCGTCGAGCTGGCCATTCCCGATTTTCCGGTGCTCAAAGGCATCCGCGGTTTCGGCATGAGCGATCCGCCGGAGCTCGCCCAGCGGCTGGCCGAAAAATTCGATTACACCAACACGTTCTATCATCAGGAGCCGCGCCTGGATATCGCCGACCCCACGCCGGAACATCTGGCGGAAAACACCGGGCGGTACGATTTCATCCTGTCGAGCGAGGTTCTGGAGCACGTGTCGCCGCCTGTGGAACGGGCCTTCGCGAACCTGAACCGGATGCTGAAACCGGACGGGCTGTTGGTGCTCACGGTGCCTTACAGAATCGACGGACGCACGGCTGAACATTTTCCCGAGCTTCACGAATATTCGCTGGCTTCCCCGGGCGGGCGCACTGTGCTGGTGAATCGCCGCCGCGACGGCTCGCTCGAAGTGTTCGAGAATCTCTCGTTCCATGGAGGCGACGGGTCAACCTTGGAAATGCGCGTTTTCACCGAAACGTCCCTCAAGGAGATTCTCGCCGCGGCGGGTTTCACCAGCGTGCACATCGCTTCAGAGGACGTACCGGAGTTTGGCGTGCTCCACGGCGAGACTTGGTCGCTCCCCATGGCAGGCAGGAAAGGACTCTTTCAGCCGCCAGCCGCTGAGATCGCGAAGGCCTACGGACACGCCGCACGCGAACGCTCCTCCCTCGCGCGCCAACTGAAAGAGCGCACGCAATGGGCGCTGGCGCTTCAAGAGGAAAAGGAAACCGCCAAGTCCGATTTCCAGCACGTCGCGGCGGAGGCGGAAGAAGCGGGGAAAGCTCTGGCCGAAGCGCGCGCTGCACGCGCCAAGCTCGAGTCGAGCTGGTGGACCAAGGTCGGAAGGAAGCTGGGCCTGGTATAACCTCGCTCGGGATGACGTAATATTGTCCGACAGGAGCGTGTGATGGATCTGCCTGCGCTTATCCCGATCGTTGTGATCGTTCTGTACCTGCTGTCCAGCATCAAGATTCTGGCCGAATACGAGCGCGGCGTGGTCTTCCGGCTCGGACGCGTACTGGCGACGCCCAAAGGCCCCGGGGTCGTGCTGGTCTTCTCGCCGATCGACCGCATGGTGCGCATGTCCCTGCGGGTGGAAGCGATGGAGGTCCCGGCGCAGGACGTGGTCACGCGCGATAACGTCACGGTCAAAGTGAATGCCGTGATCTATTTCCGCATTGTCGAGCCCACAAAAGCGGTCATTGAGGTCGCCAATTATCTGTATGCCACGTCGCAACTGGCGCAGACCACGCTGCGCAGTGTGCTGGGAGAAACCGAGCTGGACGAGCTGCTGAGCCAGCGCGAGAAACTTAATATTCGCCTGCAAAGCGTGCTCGATCAGCACACCGGTCCATGGGGCATGAAGGTCACCATGGTGGAGGTGAAGCAGGTGGACCTGCCCGAGCAGATGATCCGGGCCATCGCACGCCAAGCCGAAGCCGAACGCGAGCGCCGCGCGAAGATCATCCACGCCGAAGGCGAAATGCTGGCCGCGGTGAACCTCGAAAAAGCCGCGGAGATGATGGCCCGCCAGCCGGTCTCCATCCAGCTCCGTTATCTTCAGACTTTGGTCGAAATCGGCGCGGAGAAGAACACGACAGTTGTGTTTCCGGTCCCCATGGATATACTCTCGTCATTAACGAAGCTGTTGGACAAATACAACAAGGAAGCCTAAGTGCCCAGGAACGACGACGGTGAGTTCGAACTGATTCTCGGCAACCGCCAGTTGATGAGCGTATTTTTCATCGTGGTGATCCTGCTGGGCGTGTTCTTCGCGATGGGCTACATCGTGGGAAGGAACGCGGCTCCGGTGGTCGCGCCGGAAGTGGCCTCCCATCGGCCGGAGACCAAAGCCGTAGACGGGGAAACGCCTTCGACACGGGAGACTCCACGGGAAACGGCGCGGGACTCCGCCGACCCGGCACCGGCCAAGGCGGCAGATTCGCAGCCCAGGGAGACGGCATCGCAACAGGGTCCCGCGACGAAACCCGCTCCGCCGCCCGAGCCCGCGCCTGCGCCAGTCAAGACACCCTCGCGCGCTGCGGCCTCCAGCGAGCCGGAAGCCGGACGCACGTACCTGCAGCTTTCGGCGATCGACCACGACAAGGCCGAGATCATGGTCGAACTGCTGCGTAAGAAGAATTTTTCCGCGATCGCGGCCGAAATACCGGAGAAGCCCGGCGTCTTTCGCGTTCTGGTGGGTCCCATCGCCGATGCGGACATCAGTAAAACCCGCGCCGATCTGCAGAACGCAAGCTTTCCAGGCAAGGATGCCGTAAAGCGGACGTTTTAAGACCCAGCCGCGATGGACGCGCTGATTCAACTGACTCCCGCCACGCCGCGTTTGCCCGCGTGGCTCCGCAAACCCCGTGCGAATTTCGACGCCGTTCATCGCCTTAAATCCGAGCTTCGCAGACTGAATTTGCACACCGTCTGCGAATCGGCGCGCTGCCCCAACATGCATGAATGCTTTCACCGCGGCACCGCGACGTTCATGATCCTGGGCAACCTGTGCACGCGCGGCTGCGGCTTTTGCTCGGTGCCGAAAAGCCGGCATCCGGGCGCGCTTGATCCTGAAGAACCGGCGCATGTAGCGCGCATGGCGTCCGACCTGCGGCTGCGCCACGTCGTCATCACCAGCGTGAATCGCGACGACCTGGCAGACGGCGGCTCGGAACACTTTGCGGCAACTATCCGGGCGCTGCGCCGCGCGCTGCCTGAAACACGCGTGGAGGTTCTGACGCCGGATTTTCAAGGCGACCTGGCGGCGGTGGCCCGCGTGCTCGACGCTGGACCGCACATCTTCAATCACAACATGGAGACCGTGGCGCGCCTATACGATCGGGTGCGGCCTCAAGCGAAGTACCGCCAGTCGCTCGATGTTCTGCGGTTCGCGAAACACTTCCGGCCCGCCGCACTGACGAAATCCGGCGCCATGCTCGGTTTGGGCGAGACCATCGACGAGGTTCATCGGCTGATGCGCGATCTGCGCGCTGCAAACGTCGACATCGTCACGCTGGGTCAGTATCTGCAGCCGACGCGCCGGAATCTGCCAGTAGCCGAGTTCGTTCCGCCCGCGCAGTTTGAGGCCTATCGGGATCTCGGACTTTCGCTGGGATTTAAGATGGTGTTCAGCGGACCTCTGGTGCGCAGTTCTTATATGGCGGATTCGGTAGCGGACCAAGCGTGAACCTGGGCTTATCTCTGCTTTCGGGCGTTCTGCTGGTCCTGATTTTTCCTAACTTCAATTTCACTTTGCTTGCGCCGGTTGCGCTGGCTCCGCTGCTGATCGCATGCGCCAACGAACGCTCCTGGAAACGAAGATTCGTGCTGGGTTGGGCCTCGGGATTCGTATTCTGGTTCGCCGTCTGCTCCTGGATCCAGTTCGTTCTTGAGGTCCACGGCGGCATGGGGCGCTGGGGCGGATGGGGCACGTTCACCCTGTTCGCTGTGCTGAAGGGTTTGTATACGGCGACGTTCGCAGCGCTGGTAGGCAGCGTCATGCGGACGCCCTGGGCGATACCCGGCGCCGCAGCTTTGTGGACCGCGGTCGAATACGCGCACGGGACCATCGGACTGGCGTGGATCGGACTCGGATTCGCGTGGCTCGATTTGGGAAACGCCGCGATCGATATGCCCCTGCTGCCACGGCTGGCCCCGGTCACCGGCGTGTGGGGGTTGTCGTTCGCATTGGCGATGATCGGCTGCGCGATCGCGCTCGCGTTTTTACAGCGTCCGATAACGCACTATGCGTGGCTCGTTGCCTTCGCGCTGCTGCCACTGCTGCCGGAACTGCCTCCCCCGCACGCCGGAACGGAACGTGTGCGCGTGGTGCAGCCGAACATCGACACGGAAGCCGACTGGACTCCCGAAACCGTCGCGATTCTCGAGCAGCGCATGAAGCTTCTGTCCGAGCCCGCCGACGCGCCACTGATCGTCTGGCCGGAAGCCCCCGCGCCTTTCTATCCTGCGGAAGAGTCTTTTCGAAAATACATGGGCGATCTCGCGCGCGAAGCCCAGACCCCGATCCTCATGGGCGGCGTGGGGCGAACACCGGCAGGCGATCCCCTGAACTCGGCTTTCTTGTTTGAGAAAGACGGCGGCATGTCGCCAGAGCGCTACGACAAGATCCAACTGGTGCCCTTTGGCGAGTACGTACCGGACGCATTCGGATGGGTGAATCGCATCACCCACGAAATCGGCGATTTCGTCCCCGGCACGCGCATCGTAACGTTTCCGCTGGACGGACATCGAATTGGGGCGTTCATCTGCTATGAGTCGGCCTTTCCGAATCTGGTCCGCCAGTTCACGAAGGCAGGCGCCAGCGTGCTCGTGAATCTTTCGAACGACGGCTACTTCGGCCACAGCGCGGCGCGGGAACAACACCTGGAACTGGTGCGGATGCGCGCGGCGGAGAACCATCGCTGGATTCTGCGCGCTACCAATGACGGCATTACGGCGATGATCGATCCGGCCGGACGCGAGATCGCGCGGCTGCCGCTATACACGCAGACTTCGGCGGTATTTGGCTATAACTCTGAAACCGGGCTAACGCCTTACGTGCGCTTCGGCGATTGGTTCGCGTGGATCTGTCTGCTCGGCGGCGCGGTTCTTGTCGCCGGACTTAACTATGGCGGATTACGAGCACGTCGCCATCCTTGACGATGTACTCTTTGCCTTCCAGGCGCAACAAGCCCTTGTCGCGCACGCCGGGATAGCCGTTGTGGTCGACCAGCGCCTGCCAGTTGACCACTTCAGCGCGGATGAACTTCTTCTCGAAATCGCTGTGGATCGCGCCGGCCGCCTTCTGGGCCGTGCTGTTCATCGGGATGGTCCAGGCACGAACTTCAGTCTCGCCAGCGGTCAGGAAGCTCATCAGGCCCAGCAAAGAATAGGTGGCCGTGATGATTCGCGCCAGCGCCGATTCCTTCAATCCATAGCTCGCCAGATATTCTTTCGCTTCCTCGGGCTTCAATTCGGCCAGCTCGGCTTCTACCTGCCCGCAGACCGCGGTGACGGCGATGTTTTTGCGTCCCGCGAATGCGCCCTTCCGGTACTCTTCTTCCACTTCATGCAGGCGCGGGGCGTCTTTCTCGCCGATATTCAGCACGCACAGCACCGGCTTCAGCGACAGAAACTGGAATCCGCGAATGCGCTTTTCATCTTCATCGCTGAATTCCAGCTCGCGCAGCGGACGATCGGCTTCGAGCTCCGCCTTGATGCGCTCCAGCAGGGCGAATTCCTTGTCCAGGTCGGGACTCTTGATCTTCTTGCGATCTTTGTCTACACGCTCGATGCGCTTCTCGACGACAACAAGATCACTGAGGATCAGCTCGATCTCCACGTCCTGGAAATCGCGAACCGCATCGACAGAGCCTTTTTCGTGGGGCACGGTATCGCTGTCGAAGGTGCGCAGCACGTGCGCCATCGCATCCACCACGCGCAGGCTGGCCAGATAACTGGGGTCGCGCAGCGCTTCTTTTGAGATGGCGGGGAAATCCAGATACTCGACCGTGGCGTAGGTGATCTTGGGCGGGTCAAATATCTTGGCTAACGCATCCAAACGCGCGTCGGGAACTTTGGTCATGCCGACTCGGGTTTCCATCGATCCCACGCGGGCGGATTGGTTGACGCCTGTCAGAATCGTGAACAGGCTGGTCTTGCCTACCATGGGCAGGCCTACAATGGCTGTTTTCATTCTTTATCTTGAATCGCGCACAACGCTGAAAACCGCTGTGCGCTCCTTCTGTATCGCGCACAACTAGCGAGGTGCGAATTCCTATTATCGCGTGTATGCGCCACGCGCTGTGCGCTCCGGAAATTCGGGCTTGCGCGTCTTATAACGGGACGTCGACCAGCGTCAGGATCTCGGTCAGCACGCGCTCGGCGGCTTCGGTCGACCGCGGCGCCAGAGCCACGCGCGAGTTCACCACCACGCGATGCGCGAACACCGGCAGGGCGAGCCGTTTGACGTCGTCCGGCGTGGCGTAATCGCGGCCTTCCACAGCCGCCAAGGCCTGAGTGGCACGATATAGGGCCTGCGCCCCGCGCGGGCTGACGCCCATGGCCAGCGATTCGTGCGTGCGCGTACGCTCCACCACGGCGAGCATGTAGTCGACCAGCGCGTCGTCCACGGTGACGCGTGCCACCGCGTCCTGCAGCGTCACTAAATCGTCTCCCGATAAAACGCTGCGCATCGACTCGGCCGAGGACGCCCCGCCTCGCCGCACGATTTCACGTTCCGCTCCGGCTTCCGGATAGCCGATGCGGATGCGCATCAGGAAGCGATCGAGTTGCGATTCCGGCAGGGGATAGGTTCCGTGATGCTCCACGGGGTTCTGCGTCGCCACCACCATGAACGGCTGTTCGAGGGAGTGAGACCGGCCGTCGATAGTCACTTGCAGCTCATTCATGGCTTCGAGCAGCGCCGACTGCGTCTTGGGCGTCGCGCGGTTGATTTCGTCGGCCAGCAGGAAGTGGGTAAACACGGGCCCGCGCTTGAATTCGAACTCCTCGGTGTGGGCGTTGTAGATGGTGACGCCGACCACGTCGCTGGGCAGCATGTCGGAGGTGAACTGGATCCGGTGGAAGCTCGAATCGACGCTGCGCGCAAGGGCCTGGGCCAGCGTGGTCTTGCCGACGCCGGGGACGTCCTCGATCAGCAGGTGGCCGCGTGCGAGCAGGCAGGTGAGCGACAGGCGCACCACTTCCGGCTTTCCGCGAATCGCTTCCCCCAGCGCGCCCTCAATCTCGGCGAGCTTAGTCAGCGATACGGGCGGGCTGAACGTGGTCTCCCGCAAGGACATCGCTTTCATGATATCGAAACCGCTTGAAGGTCAGTTTTCCGAAGGCCGCTCGACACGGTCAATCACCAGCGCCTGTACGGGCCCCTTGGTGGCCTCTAATCTCAGCCCGAGTTGCTCCTGCATGGCCACGAACAGACTCGGTTTGGTGGATTCCGCCGAGTGTGGCAGGTTGCCGCCGAATTGGTTGTCGTCGGGCGTCCACTCCAGATCGAAATCGTACGTTCCGGAGAGCCCGGTTTGATCTACGACGGTGCGGTCGAGCACGGCACGCTGGAGCATAGCCGCAAACAGCATCATGGTCGCATTGCGCGCCGGGAGTTCCACATGCACGCCGCCCTTTTCCTCCGGGTAAATGACATTAATGAGCTCCGGAAGGGCACCGGAAGGCGCCGTGCTTGGCTTAAGCTTTGGCCCGCCTTTCGCCACGGTGATCGCGAAGACCGGGAGTTCCTTCGGCTCGCGATGAAAGGTGAGTTGGAACCGGTCGGTCAACAGCTTCCGCAGCATCGCCATCTGCTCGTCAAGGTTTGGCTGGACGTCGCCCGGCGTCGAGGCGAGAATATCGTAGCGGTCGGAATCGGTCCAGGCCGGGCCGCCTGAGATGGCCCGCGGGCTGAGACTGTAAGAAGCCGCGATCAGCGCGTTCAGCGTGAAACCCTTCGCATAGAAACGGTTGACGCTCTGCATCCGGATATACCTTCCCGGCGAATCAACGGCCGGCTTAATGGTCGCGACTTCGAATGCGTCGAATGCCGGCCGCTTGGCGGGAGACTGCGCAAAGAGCAGGATGGGCGCAAGAAGCAGCCACGCTGCGCGCATTTGAATCTATTCCAGGCTCATGTTCACTACCTGGAAGTGAAAGCGTTCCGGAGGCAGCGAACTGATCGGACTCTGGCTCATGGACGCCCAGGTGTTATAGGCAGTGTGAGCCACTGTGTCGTTCAGATACAGTAGGAACTGATCGGAGAAGCATTTGAGCGGAGGAGGCTGGCGGAACGTCAACCGCATGCCCACGGCTTTTTCGAGCGTCACCCCGCCGGTCTCGATGGCCTTGTCCTCGAGCAGCGTCACGAAGCTGCAGCGACCCGCGTGCGGCCACAAATCGGCGCGCAGCAGATTGCGCAGATCTATGCGGGTCTCGAAAGTCGTCTCGCACTGGCGAATCCATTCGAGGACATCGTCGCCCCAGCGCCAATGCTGGACAAACTCCAGATACTGCTCGGTCAGGTTGAGCGCCAGATCCATTTTGCGGCGATCGAGTTCGATCTGCGCGCGGGCCGGATCGGTTTCGATGGAAGGCGGGGCCAGCATGTCTTCGCGCTCGATCAAATCGTTGGCCATTTCCATGACCTTGTCGAGGCGTTTCACACCGGGGGTCGTGCGCACCAGAAGCGGCGGCAGTTCGTGGGTCTTGGACCCAGGCAGTTCTACGAATTTTCGGTCACCCAGTATCATTACCGCACCCTGGCAACCCTTCGTTTCCCTACTTCTACAATAACAGACGCAAACGTTTTAAGTCCCGTTACTTGATGTAAAGGACTTCATTTCCTCTCCATCATGTGATCGGTTGCTTGTACTATTACCTACATGGACGCTTACTCCATCGGGATAGACCTCGGTGGTACCAATCTGCGGGCGGCCGCCATCGACAAAGATGGCAAGATGCTGGCGAAGATTTCCGGTAGCACGCCGGTAGCCTCGGGACCTGGACCGGTGGTCGACGACATGGCCGAAGCGGTCGAAAAGCTGCGCGACAAGTTCGGGCGCGATGGCCTCGCCGGGATCGGCGCAGGTGTGCCGGGCAATATCGACATGGCCAAGGGCGTGATTGTCGGCTGGGGTAACATGCCGATTTTCAATGGTTACGCGATGCGCGACGAACTGAGCAAGCGGCTGGGCACGAAAGTGATTCTCGAAAACGACGCCAACGCAGCCGCGCTCGGTGAGCAATGGATGGGCGCGGGCCGAGGCGTGGATGACCTAGTACTATTGACGCTCGGTACCGGCATTGGCGGCGGAATTATCGCGGATGGGCGCATCCTGCATGGCCAGATCGGCATGGCCGGCGAGGTGGGGCACATCACGATTTCGCCGAACGGGAATCCCTGCGGCTGTGGAAACCGGGGCTGCGTCGAGAAGCACGCTTCGGCCACGGCGATTTCCGCGATGGCTCGACTGCTGGGCCTGGGGCACGACTTGACGGCGCAGCAAGTGTACGACCTGGCACGACACACTGATCAACCCGGTAACGATCGCGCCCGCGAGATCTTCAAGGTAATGGGCGAGGCGCTGGGCATCGCGCTGGCTGCGCTGATCAACATCTTCAACTTCCCGTTGTTTCTGCTCGGCGGAGGGGTCGTGGCCGCGTGGGAATTCTTCGCACCGGCGATGCTGGCGGAAGTCGAGCGACGAAGCTTCACCTATCGCAGCACGCTAAAAACCATGCCGACCCGCATCGAGGCCGCGAAACTCGGAGGCGACGCGGGCCTATACGGCGCGGCCTGTTTGCAGCTTCAGGACGTGAGACGATAATCCTATGCGCTGGCCAGCCTGCCTGCTCGTATGTTTCTCGGTCTTGACGGCTCGATCGCAAGACACCGTTCGCACCATGTTCCCGGCGGTCCGCGGGCTCCACGAAATGGTGGCCGCGGCCAATAACATGGAGGTCGCCGCGGGAATCCGCATCCTTGAGCAGGGAGGCAACGCGGTGGATGCAGGGGTCGCCACGGTACTGGCCGCGACGGTGACCGAGCAAAGCCGCGTGGGCCTGGGCGGCGAGATTCCGATCCTGATCAAGCTGAAGGATAAACCGGTGATCGCCATTAGCGGCGTCGGCGTCGCCGGATCGAAAGCCACGGTCCAGTTCTTCGAGCACCGCGCGCCCGAGAAATGGGAGCAGCCTGGCCGATTGGCTCCTATACCGGCGATAGGTCCGCGCGCTGCGATCACGCCGGGCCTGGTGGACGGGCTCCTGCTGGCGCTTGAGAAATACGGAACACTTTCGTTCGCCCAGGTGGCTGCACCGGCGATAGAGTACGCCGACGAAGGGTTCCCCATCGGCGAAGAATTTGCCGAATTCCTGGGCGAGCTGCAGCCGTATCACGCTTTCTGGCCGGATTCGTTCCGCTTTTTCTATCCAAACGGCGTCGCTCCCAAACGCGGTGAGCTCGTCAAGATGCCCACGCTCGCGAATACGCTGCGCCAGATGGCCGCCGCGGAATCGAAAGCCAAGGGCGACCGCACCGCCAAGATCCGTGCGGTTCACGATCTGTTCTATAAGGGCGACATCGCGGCCAAGCTCGCCGATTTCCTCGATTCCAATGGCGGCCTGATCACCCGCGACGACCTGGCTAAGTTCCACGCCGAGACCGATGAGCCACGCACGACAACCTACCGCGGCTACACCATCTCGAAGCCCGGTTTCTGGTCGCAGGGACCCGTGATGATCGAAGCCCTCAACATTCTGGAAGGCTTCGACCTGAAGAAGATGGGCCACAACAGCCCCGAATACCTGCACACGTTGATCGAGACCGTGAAGCTCGCTTTCGCCGACCGCGACCGCTATTACGGCGACCCGAAATTCAGCAAAATTCCGGAAGAGACCCTGCTTTCGAAGGAGTATGCCGCCGGGCGCCGCAAACTCATCGATCCGCAGCGCGCCTCCATGGAAAGCCGGCCCGGCGATCTGCACGCTTCGGTGGCGATGGTAGGCGGCCACGGCAAATCCTCGGATAAGGACACCACCTGCGTCAACGTGGTGGATCGGCAAGGCAACGCATTTTCCGCCACGCCGAGCGGGGCATGGATCCCATCGGTGATCGCCGCCGATACCGGCATTCCGCTCTCGGTTCGCATGGAATCGTTCGTGGTGACACCGGGGCATGCCAACCAGGTGGCGCCCGGCAAGCGTCCTCGCGTGACGCTGAGCCCTACGGTGGTGACGCGGGACGGCCAACTGGTCCTTACGATGTCGACGCCCGGCGGGGACAACCAGGATCAGGCTCTGCTGCAGGTGCTGCTGAACATCCTGGAGTTCGGCATGTCGCCCCAGGAGGCGGTCGAGGCTCCGCGATTCCAGAGCAGCCACTTCTATAACTCCTTCGGCTATCACGAGTTCACGCCCGGTAAGGTGAGCATTGAAGGACGCATTCCCCGCCCCACGATCCAAAAGCTGATCGAGCTCGGCCATGTGGCTCAGACTGGGGCGGACTGGAGCAACACGTCGGCGCCCACCGTCATCCAAGTGATTGGCGGCGTGCTCAACGGCGCGGCCGATCCTCGACGCGCGCGCTTCGTATTCGGCCGTTAGTCCGGCCTTTAGTCATTTGAACTATGAGGATGAAGCTCGTTTGCGTTCCGCTGTTTGTCGGGGCATGTGCGCTTCTCTACTACGGCAGCGGCATGCTGTTACTGGTTCCTGGCGATTTAGGCGAGAGCTACCTCAAAAGTCTGTTCGGGGGGCGCTTTCTGTACGGCGTCACGCCGACGCTCGCAAGCGCGGTGTTGTTAGTTATCGTGGGCTGGCTCTGGGACCGGTCAAATGGTTCGCCCGATCCCCTAAAAACCATCGGCAGGAGTTTCGCCTTCGCTGGCGGCGCAATCGCGCTTTTCTGGATCGGATTGATAATCGTCGCAGATATACGAGGCGGTTCGGGGTAGTGGTCGTTTTGCGGGTGGGGCAGGTTTTTCAACCTGTGCGCCGATTTCTAATCGGCGGCTCGTTTAGAAGCGACGCGGGTTACAAACCCGCGTGCAGGATGCAATCCTGCCCCACTTCGGACGCAACGGTATAATGGAGGCGGAGTTCCCTGTGTTTCTTTCGCGATTTCTGCGCCTTTCGGCGCACGTTCAGATGCTGCCTATCCTCGAAGGCGGCGAGGAGATCCTCGTCGGCGGCCAGGCGGTGCTTGAGGGCGTGATGATGCGCGCCCCACACAGCTATTGCGTGGCGGTCCGCAAAGCGGATGGCGAGCTGGTGACCGAGGAAAAGCCCCTTCATCGCATGTCGGAGAAGTATCCCATCTTCCGTCTGCCGGTGTTCCGTGGTTTGGGAACCCTGGCACAGGCGATGACCCTGGGCGTGAATGCCTTGCAGTTTTCGGCCAACGCCGCGCTCGAGGGCGAGCAGAAGGAAGGCGAGAAGCCGACCGAGATCAGCTCGGGCATGATGGCCGCAACGCTCATCGGCAACCTGCTGTTCTTCATCGCGCTGTATAAATTCGTGCCCCTGTTGCTGGCCACACAACTTGGCCACGTGGTGCCGTCGCTCTCCGGCCGGTTCGCAACGAACATGATGGACGGCGGCATACGCATCGCGATCTTCCTGATTTTCCTGTTCGCGCTGTCGCGGTTCAAGGACATTCGCCGCGTCTTCCAATATCACGGCGCCGAGCATAAAGTGGTCTTCAATTACGAATCCGGCAAGCCGGTTACGGTCGAGAACGCGCAGAAGTTCGTCACCTTCCATCCGCGCTGCGGGACCAGTTTCATGCTGGTGATGCTGGTGATCGCGATGATCGTCTACGCGCTGATCCCCGTGGATGGTTTCTGGATCAAGTTCGCCGTGCGTCTGGCGATGCTGCCGCTGATCATCGGCCTGAGCTACGAAATCATCCGCTTCGCCGCCAAGCGCCAGGGCACCCTGATGGGACTCTTGAGCGCGCCCGGGTTGTGGCTGCAGCGCATTACCACCCAGCCTCCCGACGATTCGCAGGCCGCCGTCGCGATTCACGCGCTTCAGGGCGCCATGGAGCTCGAACAGAAGCAGGGCGGCGAGCTGGTCATCGCCTAAAGTCTCCCAGTCCACCGACGCCATGGAATATCAGAAAAAACTCGACGATATCGAGCGCCGCTACGAGGAGCTCACGGCCCAGATGGCCGACAACGCGGTCATCAGCGACTCCGCGCTGTATCGCAAGATCTCCAAGCAGCAAAGCGATATGGGCGACATGGTCGGCAAGTACCGCGAGTGGAAGGCAGCCAACAAGAATCTTGAGGAAGCGCGGCTGATGCTGGCCGAGACGGACCCCGAGCTTCGCGCCATGGCCCAGGACGAAGTCGCCCGCCTGGAGCCGCTGCTGGC
>DASYSG010000066.1:0-2858 GCA_036003585.1 Bryobacteraceae bacterium
CGTGCGAAGGGCATAGCGAAGATCCTGCCCCAGTTGTTCCCAGAAGGTCCATGTCCACATGGCGCGGCTATCCTCCTTAAACAAAGTGATGTTGCCAAACTTGGGCTGCCCGGAAAGCGCGGCGTGATGCTGCATCTCCTCTTGGAGCTCCGCCTCGAACTTCTCGCGGCGGAAGTAATAGAGCAATCTTCTGAAAAAGCCGTCCATTCTATTCGTGTCTTAGGGCGACCATCGGATCGATCTTGGAAGCTCGCCGCGCCGGGGCGTAGCCGGCAAGAACCGCTGCGGCGATCAGTACCGCGACCGCCACCCCGATCGCCAGGGGATCGTCCGGCTTCATCCCAAATAAGAACGACTCGACCAGTTTCGAAGTTGCAAGCGCCACCGGCAGGCCGATCGCCAGGCCCGCGATCGCCAGCACGAACACTTGCCGCAGCACTATCCAGATCACGCCACCCCGCTGCGCTCCCAGAGCCATGCGTATCCCGATTTCGTTCGTGCGCCGGGCGACGTTATAGCTCATGGTGCCGTAGAGTCCCACGCAGGCAATCACCAGTCCTAAAAGTGCGAAGCCCGTGCACAGCCGAGCGAAGATGATTTCCTGGTTGATCGAATGATCGACTTGCGCGGCCTGTGTTCTCGGGTTTGACAGCGGTACACGCGGATCGGCTTGATGAACGATTTCACGTACGGTGTTGACATAGTTCAGGGGATTCCCGGCCGTGCGGAGTTCAAAGCTCATCTGGCTCACCTGCCCGAAAGCGCCCTGATTGTAGGCGATATAGACCACTGGCTGGTTATCCTGTTTCAGCCCTGCGTAGCGAGCTGTCTTGGATACTCCGACGATTTCCAACTCGCGGAGTGGACGTCCTATGCTGATGTGCTGGCCTAAAGGATTGTCGTCGCCGAACGCGGTCTTCGCAAATAATTCATTCACCACCGCAACGGCAACGGAACCGGGCTGGTCCCTTTCTTCGATTTCCCGCCCCAACAGCATAGGGATCTGCATCGTGGTGAAGAAGGAAGGTCCGACGGGCAAAACGAGATTACTGGCTTGCTGAACTCCCCCAGCCATGATGATCGTGCCCATCGTGCCGCCGCCGACCAGCGAGCCCCTCGAAAGCGTCGCATTGCGCACGCCGGGCATAGCGTTGAATCGCTTCTGCAGGTCCGAGTAGAAAGTGAGGATGTCCGAGTCCTGATGGCCGGCTTGCCGTGCATTCAGTTCGAATAGCAAAACATTTTCGCGATTAAATCCAAGATCAATAGTTTGAAGGTTGGAAAGCGACCGCACGAAGAGTCCGGCCGTCACCAGCATCAGCAGTGAAATGGCGATCTGCGACACCACTAGGACCTGGCTGAGATTGAGGTGCAGGAACGAGCGCCGGTTGCGTCCTCCCGACCCGCCTGCGCGCGACTCCTTGAGCGCTGGAATCACGTCCACATGCGTTGACTGGATGGCGGGGGCCAGCCCGAACAGAACGCCCGTAAGAACCGAAAGCGCGAGTGTAACGCCCAGAACGTGCCAGTTCAATTCCGCGCGCGGGGTGAAGTTCTCCCGCCCGTTTGCCAGCAGGGCGGTAAGCACGCGAATGCCCCACGTAGCGAACACAATACCGAGCACGCCTCCCAGCGAGGCCAGCAGCACGCTCTCAGTCAAAAGCTGCCGCATCACGCGCCATCGCCCAGCGCCCATGCTGAGCCTTACCGCCATTTCGCGCCTGCGGGCCGTCGCGCGAGACAAAAGGAGATTCGCGATGTTGGCGCAGGCGATCGCCAGGATCAGCCCGACCAGCGTCAGCAACACGTACAGTGGCTTGGAATACTGCCGTCGCAGCGAGTCCAAGCCGCCCGCTCCTTCCTTAATCAAAAGCTTGGGGAGATCTGACCGTTCGCCGGTATTGCTCGCCGTGCTCAACACCCATTGCTGGAATTGCGGAGCCAGTGTTGCTTGCGCTTGCTCCATGCTGACTCCAGGGCGCAGTCGCGCCATGATCTCGATCCAATAAAAGTTCCCATCGAGGTACGAATTGGCCGAAATGAATGGACCTGGCGACAAGGCCAGGTTTGCACGCATCGGAAGGTAGAAATCCGGCGAGTTGGCGGGGTCGACGCCGAAGAATTCCGGAGGAGCCACGCCGATCACCGTAAACGGGACGTTGTTAATGAGAATGGATTGCCGCTCGGCATTGGCCGCGCCTCCGAAGCGCTTTTGACTGAAGCTGTAGCTAACGACGGCGACGGCAGACGCTCCCGCTTTGTCATCGTCCCCCGCTATCAGGCGTCCTGCCGCAGGAGGAACGCCGAGGCCCCGGAAGAAGTCTCCGGATACATATTCCCCGTTGGCCACGTCTGCTTGACCTTTGATACTTAGGTTCAACGGACCTGTCCCATAGTAGGCGAAGACAATAGAAAAGATCGAATCGGACTTCTGGAAAAGCTCGAAGGCGGGATAAGGAAAGACGCCCGCATTGAATCCGGTCTTGGGATCGCTAAAAGAGCTACCGCTGGTGGTCATGCTGCTGTGCATGACGGATTCGCGTTTCGCCTGTTTGCCTTTGGCTTGACTAGGCGAAGCGTTGCGTGGCTGAGAGCGCGTGTTCAGCATCACCAGCGATTGAGGATCCTGCACCGGCAGCGACCGTAGCAGGATCGAGTCGATGAAGCTGTAGATCGCAGTATTCGCGCCGATGCCCAGCGCCAGTGACAAAGCCGCCAGTGCCGTGAACGCTTTGTTGTTGGCCATCGTGCGAAGGGCATAGCGAAGATCCTGCCCCAGTTGTTCCCAGAAGGTCCATGTCCACATGGCGCGGCTATCCTCCTTAAACAAAGTGATGTTGCCAAACTTGGGCTGCCCG
>DASYSG010000067.1:0-25650 GCA_036003585.1 Bryobacteraceae bacterium
CTCGGCTCGAAGGTGCAGCTGACCGGCGACGACGTGTTCGTCACCAACCCGGAGCGGCTGAGGCTGGGGATCGAGCAGGGCTTCGCCAATTCGATCCTGGTCAAGGTCAATCAGATCGGCACGCTGACGGAGACTCTGGAAGCGATGAAGATGGCCACCGACGCAGGCTATACTTCCGTCATCTCTCACCGCTCTGGTGAAACCGAGGACGCGTTTATCGCGGATCTGGCCGTAGCCACGGGCGCGGGTCAGATCAAGACGGGTTCGGCCAGCCGAACCGACCGCATCGCCAAGTACAATCAGCTTCTGCGCATCGAAGAGGATCTCGGATCGGCCGCGCGCTATGCAGGCCGCAAGGCTTTTCGGCAGTGACTGTTTCGGCAAAGATGTCGGGCAAGCCACTGGTCCTGACCATTCTGGATGGATGGGGCTACTCGCCGGCGGTGGAGGGCAACGCAATCGCCGCGGCGCGTAAACCCCACTACGATGCGCTCCTCCGCGATTATCCGAACACTCTGGTCCACACGTCCGGCCCTTTTGTCGGCCTACCTGACGGCCAGATGGGCAACAGCGAAGTCGGGCACCTGAACATCGGCGCGGGCCGCATCATCCACATGGACGTCACGCGCATCGACAAGATGATCGCGTCGGGCGACCTGTTTCGCGACCCGACTCTGCTCGCGGCGATGCATCATGCGCGTGGCAGGCGGCTGCACTTAATGGGCCTGCTCAGCGACGGCGGCGTTCATTCGATGAACACGCATCTGTACGCGCTGCTCGAAATGGCCAAGCGCGAAAGCGTCGCCGGTGTAGCGATCCACTGTTTCATGGACGGCCGCGACACCGCCCCTGAGAGCGGCGCCGGTTATCTCGAAGCGCTCCAGCGCGGGATCCGACGCATCGGCGTAGGCCGCATCGCTACTGTGGTCGGGCGCTACTATGCGATGGATCGCGACAAGCGCTGGGACCGGATCGAGCGGGCCAAGGGTGCCATGGTCAGCGGATTGGGTGAGAAGGCCACCGATCCCGTCGCCGCGGTGAAGCGGTCGTACGAGCACGGCATCACGGACGAGTTCATCGAGCCCGTGACGATTGTCGATGCCCGCAATGAGCCCGTTGGGTTGATCCGCGAAGGCGACGCGTGTGTGTTCTTCAACTATCGCGCCGATCGGGGGCGTGAGATGACCCAGGCGCTGATCGAGTCGAACCTGAAGCTACATTTCACCACCATGACGCCGTACGATAAAGCGCTGCCGGTGCCCTTCGTGCTGACGCGCGAGCATCCCAACAACATCCTGGCGAACGTCATGGCAGCCGAGCATTGGAAAAACCTGCGCGTGGCCGAGACCGAGAAATACGCGCACGTAACGTACTTCTTCAACGGCGGCAATGAAAAGCCCTATCCGGGCGAGGAGCGGGAGCTGATTCCGTCACCGAAGGTTGCAACCTACGATCTCAAGCCCGAGATGAGCGCCGAAGGGATCGCGGAAGTTGTGATCAAGGCGATCGAGGGCCAGGTGTTCGACGTCATCGTAATGAATTTCGCCAACGCAGACATGGTGGGGCATTCGGGGAAGATGGAGCCGACGGTTCGGGCGGTCGAGGTCGTCGACGGATGTCTGGGCCGGATCTACTCCGCCTTACGCCGCGCGGGTGGCCGCTGGATTATCACCGCCGATCACGGCAACGCGGAGATGATGATTGATCCGGTCACCAAAGGTCCGCACACCTATCACACGACCAACCCGGTTCCCTTCATCGTGGTGGATGAGGAGAAGCGTCCGCTCCGCTCCGGTGGCGCGCTCCAGGACATCGCCCCGACGGTTCTGGGAATGCTGCACGTCGCGCAGCCCAAGGAAATGACGGGTCACGATCTGCGGGCGAAGTAACTACTCGAAGATATCCGCGGGCGGCAGTTCGAACCCCAATTCGGATATCCGCAAAGTAGACACTTCGATTAGTTTCGCGTTCCAGGTATACATGCGCTTGGAATGAGGATCTACTAACCAAACGTGGGTAACGCCCCAGGCGCTATACTCTGCGAGCTTCTCGCGCACTTTGGTCATCTTGTCATCGAGGGATAGGACCTCGACCGCGACCAGCGGTGGAGTATCGGGAACGCGCCCCTGCGGTTCCGTCGGATAAAACACCGAGACGTCCGGGATTCGGTATAGGCCTGGACGAACGCGAAGCCGCAGCTCGGGACACACAAATACGGGGAAAGCGTTCCGCAGGGCGCTTAACAGCACAATCAGTAGCCCTTGAGTTTTCGAGTGTAAGTAATCAGGCAACGAGCGCTCCACAAGCTCACCATCCCGATACTCCTTGTCAAGGTCCGGGAAGGAGGTCCGCAGGTATTCCTCGACGGGAAGCGCTGCTTTAGTTCCCATACTCAAAGTCTACTCCTACCGCTGCTCGAGCTTCTGGATCACGTCCAGCACCACGGTCCCCACGATCTCCAGGCTCTGTGCGCTCAGTTTATCCACGGTGTCTTCGTCGGTGTGCCAAGGCTCGTAGTCGAAGTCGATGAGATCGATCGCGGGGATGCCCGCCTTGAGGAAAGGTATGTGATCGTCTTCCGTAGCGCGGGTATTCTTGGTGAAATACGCGGCGTAACCAAGCTCCGATGCGCTGGTCCACACCAGCCGGTTCAAGGCCGCGTTCCCGTTGGTTTCCTGATCGATATCCAGATGCTTGTCGCCGATCATGTCGACATTGATCAGCCCTTTGATCTTCGCGGCGGTGCCGTCCTTGGACCAGCGCTCGGCCAGATGCCGGCTGCCGTAAAGGTTATCGTCGCCCGCCCACTCGGTACGCACGGCTTCTTCGCCATCGAGCCAGACCAGGTAGACGTCGTCGGTCCTAGGCTGACCGGCGAGTACGCGAGCCAGTTCCAACAGCAGTCCCGTCGACGATCCGCCATCGCTCGCGCCCACGAACTTCCGGCCGGGAAACAGCTTGGTATCGAAGTGTCCCGTAATGACCTCGGCCTGACCGCTTTTGCCCGGAAACTTCGCGAGGATGTTCTTCATCGCGATCGGGCCCTTGGGCGTCTGCGCCGTGAAGGCATCTTCGGTGACCTGGCACTTGCACGTTTTGAGCTGCGCGAGGATGTAGGCCTGCAACTGGCGATTCGCTTCCGAGCCCGATGGCCGCGGCCCGAAGCCGACCGCATGGCGCGTGAACTCGAGAGCGGAAGCGCCGGAGACGCCCGCCCCGAAGCATGCCGCGGAAAGAACTGCGATCAGGAAGGCTTGCGCGCGGAACATATATATCCCAGTGTAAAAGACCGCTCTTTATCCAGGGGGTCGAACAGGGGCAGCACCAGCGCCGGGGGTGCGAAAAACACGGCCGCCAAGAACATGAGGGGGCCGGGAAAGAATTGCAGCGCGTTCAGCAGGCGCCGCGAGATCAACCGGAAAATGCCTCCCACCGGCTGTATAGAAATGTCGGTAAATCCGGCTTGCCGCAGCATGTGATCGAGTGCGAAGCGAGTGAATCGGCCGTAATCGTGGGGTTGCTGGTGCTCTTCCCACTGCAAAGGCGCGACCAGCAGGAATCGGCCCCCGGGTGCGAGCACGCGCCCGAGTTCGCAGAGCACGCGCTCGGGATGCAGTACGTGTTCCAGCGTGACGATATTAATGGCGGCATCAAACGTCGCGTCGGGGAAGGGAAGGGTTTCCAGATTCCCCAGCACGTCCAATTTCGAGTAGTCCCAGGCATGATCGCCGATGCCCAGATCCAGGCCGCAATATCGCTGTGCAGCGAAGTAGTGCTTGTGGGCGGTCTCGCCAGCACCGGCGTCCAGAACACGAACCCCTGGCGGCAGGGATCCAGAGAAGCTTGCGACCGCGTCTTCGATGGCTGCCTCGAAGTGCATCACGTAGCGGGCAATCGGACTGGGTAACAGCGACCGCAGCGCGTCGTAGATCACGTTTTCTTACGAGCCTCGACCATGATGGTCGATCCGGCGCGGCATACGGCTTCGAGCAGCGTGAAGGGCACGGATGCCGCCACCAGCGCGGTGTACAACACATCTTTTAACAGCCGCTCGCCGGATGTTTCAGCAATCTTGCGGACCCGCCGGGCCATGGGGTCGAGCCTGGGAGCAAGGCTGGTGGCCAGACCCGCGGGATTGTCGCGCAGCGAAAAGTGCTTGTGCCGCAGCACCTCGAATCCGCAGCTTTCGAGCAGACGGTCCAGATCGGAGGCACGGAAATCGGTAAGGTGGCGGGGGACATCGATGCCCGCCCAGCGCTCGCCAAGCAAAAGGAATTGCCAGCAGCCGGCATTGGGGACTTGCACAATCAATCGTCCCTCGGGCGCGAGCAGTTCGTGCGCGGCGCGCAGGTAACTTCCCGGATCGTAGAGGTGCTCGAGAACGTGAAACATGGTGACCGCGGCGCAACTCCCGGAAGCAAACGGCGCCTGCGAAAGCGATGCGCATACCGCGGGAACACCGGCGCGCCACCAGGCGGCATGGGCCGCATCCATGGAGAAATCGAGACCAGCCACGGGCCCAGTTCGCAGAACTGCGCCGCGCTCGGCGAGCATTTGCAGGAATAGGCCGCCACCGCAGCCGGCGTCGGCGATGATCCCCTTAGCCTCGGACTCGCGCAGGGCTCGCTCGACGAAATGCAGGTGATCGCGCAACACGAACCGGCGATACCACTGTTCCATGCGGTCGACGGCGGCCGGCTCCGGCACATACCAGTAGTCGGTCGGGTAGTATTTCTGGAGTTCGTCAGGCGCGGGCTTCGGATGCAGGCGGATCAGGCGGCAGGACGCGCACTCGACGACTTGAAAAACGCGGTCGGTGGTGCCGTAGAGGCGGTCGGTTCCCGCGAACAGTTCGCGGATCTCGGTGTGCCCGCAGGCGACGCACGCTTCTTCCGATGGATGATTCAGTTGGCCGATTCGGAAAGCTCCCGCAGGCCGATCCGGTTCGCCAGCAGCAGCCGCCGGATTTGCCGGCTGGTCAACCTGCGCTTCCCGCGCAGCGCCCGCCGCTTGCGCAGCGTGGCCGGAATCCGCGGAACCGCTTGTGCCATTCCGCGCAGAAGCGCCAGAGCCGCCGTGAACTTCCCGCCCATTCCCGGATAGTGGCGCATCTCCCCCCGGTTGCGGACCGCTGCCCACATTCCCGCCACGATCCTCGCCGATAGGAAGGCCCCGTTCGCCCACAGCAAACTCCAAGGAAACAGTTTCACGGCCAGAAGAACGCGATTGCGTTCAATCAGCGTCAGCCGGCGGGCGGATCCCAGGCCCAGGGTTGCGCCCCGGTGATGCCGCACCACCGCATCGGGGGTATACAAACATCGCCAGCCCGCCCAGCGGGCCCGCAATCCCAATTCGGCATCATCGGCGTACGCGAAAAAATCCTCGTCGAATCCGCCAACGTCCTCTAGCATCGCACGGCGGTACATGGCCGCGCAGCCATCCGGCCAGAGGACCTCTTCGACGCGGTCGAACTGGCCATGGTCGGTTTGGCCCGATCCTCTACCTCGATTCTGTCCGTCGGGATAGATGAGGTGGCCGCACTTATCGATGCGGGTCGGATCCTCCCAGACCAGGACCTTAGAGGCAGCCATACCGACATCCTCTTCACTGCGGATTGCCCGTTCTAAAGCCTCCAGCCAACCGGGCTCGGCCTCCGCGTCGTTGTTCAGCAGGGCTACCAGTTCGGTGCGCGTGGATAAGATCCCTAGATTGTTGGCGGCGCAAAATCCCAGGTTCGTGGAGTTGGCGATGAGATGCAGCCGGACCGGATAGGACTTCGCCATTTCTTCCACCAGAGCGGGCGAGCCATCCGTGGAACCGTTGTCGACCACCACCACTTCAAATGAGGAGTGAGTCTGGCGGGCCAGTGAATCCAGGCACGCCCGAAGCAATTCTTTTCGATTCCAATTCGCGATCACCACGGTCACAACTGAACTGCATTTTTGGGGGAACAAATCCACGGAATGATGTATTATAGTACCTCCGGGTTAAAGTCCCGCGTCCTCAAAGCCGAAAGTATACAGTACATGAACTCCGTAGGAAGAATTCTCCGGAGCGCACGCGAGCGTCAAGGCCGCGCAGTCGCAGAGATCGCTGACGAACTCTGTCTTACGCAGCAGTACTTGCGTGCCATCGAAGAAGACGACGTCAAAAACCTCCCCGGCACATTCTTCTACAAAAATTTCGTCCGGCAGTATGCCGCGATCGTGGGCGTGAAAGAATCCGAGATCCGGGCCGGAATCGAAGCGCTGGCCGCGGCTGCCGAGGAGCCTGTACTTCCGGGAAATCTGCCGCAACCCCCGGTGCGACCCATGGACCCGATTGTCGCTGACTCCAATCGGCATTACTTTGCGAACGCGCGGACCGGACTATCGGTAGCGGGACTGGCGGTGGTATTGGTAGCCTGTTCGGGCTTCTACGCCTGGTGGATGCGGCCGAAAGAAGTTTCCGCAGCGAAGCCTGTACCGCAGCCCGCCGTGGTTAGTGTTCGTCAGGATGTCCAGTCGGCAGCCCAACCCACTGGGCAACCCACGGACCAACCCGCTTCCGAACCTGCGCCGGCTGCCTCGGCCAGCCCTGCGGAGAAGCCCGCGGCGGCCCAGGACACGACCGTTCAGGTGGCCGCCCAGGTGCAGAACCAGGCAAGCTTGGATGGACTCAATCAGGTAGTGCTGAATCTTGCAGCCACCGAGAAGACCTGGCTTTCGATCACCAGCGAAGGCAAGCGGCTGTTCTCCGGATTCCTGGAACCCAGCCAGACCAAGACACTCACGGGCGTCGAAGCAGCCCGGATGACGGTCGGCAACGCGGGCGGGATCGAGGTTCGCCTGAACGGCAAACCTATCGGCCCGATCGGGAAGAGCGGCCAAGTCCGCGTGGTCGTGTTCACGCCGGATAATTTCGAAGTTCTGCCGCTGGATCTGCCCGCAGCGACTCCAGCCGAGACGTTGTAGCTCACCGCCGCTCGGTAATCGTAACCGGTTGTTCCACCCGGAAGCTGATCCTCGTCTCCGCCGCCAGGACGGCAGGCTTGCCACGCGTGGCCGCAACCGCGCCGCCACCCGCCGCACCACCCGTCGCCGCTCCGATCGCCGCACCTGTGCCGCCTCCTGCGATGGCCCCGATGGCCGCGCCGATGGCCGCGCCGATGCCGACTTTCTGGGTATCCTCGGCCTTGGACGTGGGGCCTTGTTTCTCGAAGCTTGCCGTTCGAAGCGCGATTTTCTGGTTATCCGAGGTCATCACACTGGTTAGCTCCAGCGACAGGCGCGCGAGCCCTTTCACGCGTCCGGCCTCCACCAGGTTCACGATGCGTCCGTTGGCGCGCGCGCCTTTCTCCGCGATGACCAGCCCGTCGATCACCAGCGGCTCGTCCAACGTGGCGATAAACGAGTCGCCCTGCCGGTTACGTTCGGTCGATATGGTCTCGCCTAGCCGCACGCTGATCAGCGTTCCACTGGCGACGGTGACCGACCGCGGCTGCGGCGGTTCGGGTGTCGTCTCAGTTGGCGGCGGAGCCGGAGCGGGGGGAGGGGGAGGCGGCTCAGGCGCGACCGCAGGAGTCGGACTCGGCTGTGACGCAACGGGAGGAAGCTCAACCTTGGCCTGTTCGACCGGAGCCGGTGGAAAGGCCAGTTGAGAAGCAGCGACCGGCTTCGGGACGACTTTTTTCGGTGCCGGCGGCTTAATCACCGCTGGCTTCACCGGCTCTGGAATCGGAGTCGGTTCTGGAACGGGAGCTGAAGCGGCCACCGGAGTAACGGCGGCAACCTTCGCGTTCCGCTGCGACTGGACGTAAAAGACGCCCGTAGCGGCCAGCAGGCCGCCCAAAAATCCCAACAGAACTTTCGTGTTCACCAGTCCGCCTCCCTTAACTGTTAAACGCGCCCGGCGTCCAGCGAGTTTCGGCGGATGTAACTCCAAGACTGTAAAATAGTTGAAGAGTGTTCCCCAGCGGATTCCAGATCGGAGGCAGCCAGATCCAGCCGGTGACCGTGCTCGCGCCCATGGTTGGCGTGACCGACACGGTATTCCGGCGCTTGATCCGTTCACAGGGTGGATGCGGTCTCATCATGACCGAGTTCACCAGTTCGCACGGTGTTCTCGCCACCGCCAAATCCAGCAGGCCGACGCGAGCGTTTCGCTATCTGTACTTCGAGCCCGACGAGCATCCCATCTCGGCCCAGCTTTTTGGATCCGACCCGCAGGTTATGGCCGACGCCGCGCGCTATTGCCAGGATCTGGGCTTCGACCACGTCGATATCAACTTCGGATGCCCGGTCAAGAAAGTCGTCCGGTGCAACGGCGGTTCCGGTTTGCTGCGCGATCTTCCTTTAGTAGAAAGGCTCCTGCGGTCCGTGAAATCCGCCATTTCGATTCCTCTGACCATGAAATTTCGCGCCGGATGGAACGATAAAGAGCTGGTCAACGTGCAGATGGCCAAGCTCGCCGAAGACTGCGGGCTGTCTGCCATCGCCCTGCATCCTCGCACGCGCGAGCAGGGCTACAGCGGTCATGCCGATTGGACCCGAATAGCCGAGGTGAAGGCTGCGGTGAAGATTCCGGTGATCGGCAACGGCGATATCCTGACGCCCCAGGACGCAGTCCGAATGGTGCAGGAAACCGGATGCGATGCGGTGATGATCGGCCGGGCGGCGTCGTCCAATCCCTGGATCTTCCGCCAGATTTCCGATTACATCGCCACCGGGAGCTTCGAGACGCCCTCGGAGCACGCCCGTTACGAAATCATGCGGCGCTATTATTCCATGCTGCTCGATCATCAGGCGCCGGATGCAGTGGGAAAGATGAAACAGTTCGCGACCTACTTCACCCACGGGGTTCGAAACGGCTCCAAGCTTCGCGCCGATATCTATCATCTGCACGACGCTCCTGGAATCCTCGACATGGTGGATGCGTTCTTCGAGCGCGAGCTGTTGCTGATCTCATAATTGTGACCAATAGGGCCGCTTGAAACACGTTCAGCTAATTACGGACGGGGCTTGCCTCGGCAATCCCGGACCCGGGGGATGGGCCTGCATCCTGCGTTACAACCACCATAGACGCGAGCTGGTGGGATCGGAGCCGCACACCACTAACAACCGCATGGAGCTGACGGCGGTCATTGAGGGACTGAAAGCCGTGCGCGAGCCGTGTTCGGCCGAGGTGGTCACGGATTCCCAATACGTCAAGAATGGGATCACCCAATGGATTCACGGCTGGAAGCGGAACGGCTGGAAGACCAGTGCGAAGAAGCCGGTCCAGAATCAGGATCTTTGGGAAGAGCTCGACGCGCAGGTAGAGCGGCACAAGCTGCACTGGACCTGGACCAAGGGTCACGCGGATCACGAGGAAAACAATCGCGCCGACGAGCTCGCGACGAACGCTGCCCGCGAGCAGTTGTAGTCTTTCCCGCACAGCTGTGATGCGGGTGGGCGGCGAGTCGTCGGGAAATCATCAAGTTAGCGCTGGAAGGCCGCGTGCACATCGGCTGGCATGCGCAAATTAGCGTTCCACGCCAGCGTCTTGTTGCTCGGCTTCCTGCTGGGCACCGCGGCGCATCAAATACGTCACAACTCTCCCGCGGTCATCCGATTCGAGCCCACGGTGCGGAAGCTTCCTCACGGCAGGAAATCGCCGTTCACTTACCGGGATCGGGCGGTTTGATCGGGCACGGATTCCCGCTATCCTCGACTTGCGGATTAAGGGCGATTACGGCGTCGTAGGGCGTCCGGTAGACGATGCTCAAGCTGTGGTTGGCCAGGAAATCGTGATCCTCGGGCTCATAGAGCACATACGCTCTTTTTCCGGGCGGGAGCTCACGGGAACGTACGAACTCTGGAAGAGTTTCGCGTCCCGAGGCGTTCCGGTAGTAATTCAATGCGGCATCATACCGCCAGTCCACGGCGATGTCTCGAAGACCACACGCGTGATTATACGAGGCCAATACGGAATAAAGCTTGTCGGCGTCCGCATCCCATTTCCATTCCTTGAAGTAATGTAAACGGAGGCACAACAGGAAGTACAAGCCTACGGCGAGCATCAGAATCGTCATGCCGCGGCGCGTGATTTCGCCGGTGCGCGTGGGAATCGGAATCGCCGCGAGAACACCCGCGAACAGAGTGGCGAGAATCACGATGTAGATACCGGTTCGGTCTTTAGGCAGGGGCACTCGCATGAGCCGAAACAGCAGCCAGTGCATGCCGAGGGCGGCCGCGACTGCGACCACGAGAACGGCTGCGAAAACTGGCAGCCAGCGGGCCCGCGCGTCGGGGAAAGACCGCCAGTGGACCAGAACCAGCGAGGCTCGCCACGCCGCGAAGAGGGCGAGAATCGGCATAAGGATGCTGGGCGCCGGCACGTCGATGAAGAGCAGTTCTTTCACCGCAGGGCGCAGTTCGTAGAAAGAGGCCTGATAGAGACTCGCGAAGGTTTCCTGGAGGGAGGCGGCTCCGTAGTTCAGCTCGGACTGCTGCCAGTGCAGGATCACCGGGCCGGCGACCGCGCCCGCCACGATCAGGCCGGGCAGGAAACACGCGGCAGCCAGCATCGCACGCCTTCGCGGGGACTCGCCGCCGCAGGCCCAAACGTACAGCATGACGATAGTGGCGGCGTCCACGAACGCGAAAGAGAAATTACTCAAGAACGAAAGAGCGACGCATAGGGACGCGGCCACGCAGGCTTTCGCGACTCGCCGGGTGTTCTCGCCGGGCATGAGCGCAGAGCCTACGAAGCAGATTGCACTGAGCAGGAAACCGGATGCCAGCCCGTAGCCGCGCGCCGCGACCAGAAAATCGAGGATCAAGGGGTTGAACACCAGGCAGATGAACAGGAACACGCGTAAGGGAAAACGCTGCGCGATCAAGGTCGAGAGAAAGCCGGAAGCGGCGATGTAAACGGCGGCTCCCACGAGCGCGGCGGATCGGACCGCAAGATGCGACGGGTTGAAGATCCTGGCGAAAGTCCAGGCCAGCATCGAGTGGAGGAGGTGGTTGTTGGCGAGCGCCGTCCAAAACGCAGGTTCTGCCGGATGCACAAAGTTGCTGTAGCTGACAGCCTCGTCTATGGTGATGGCCTGCACGTGCGCGCGTGCCACCACCCCAGCCATCGCCAACGCCGCCAGGGCGATCAGGATGCTGCGTTCGGACGCCGTGGACATCCCCACGTTTTCGCTCATTCTCGCTTTGCCAGTTTCGCACGATTTCGAACCGGCTAAAGTGGAAACAGGATGCTCATGAGAACACTGCTGTATATTTTTATTGCCGCCGGTTGCGCGATCGCGCAGCCTTTTGGAGCGGGACTGAAAGTTGGTGTACCCGCCACCGATGCGTTCAAAGTTTTCCCGTTACCGTCGCCGTCTATTTTCACGGGCGACTCGCCGCGTTACACCATCGGGCCGTATGTCGAGCTAAGGCTGCCCGCAAACATGGCCATCGAGGTGGATGCGCTGTATCGCAGCTATGACTTTCGAACCGACGCTCTCGGTGTTTCGGCCAGCTCGTGGGAATTTCCGTTCCTGATTAAACACCGGTTCTTCGCGGGTCCGGTCCGGCCGTACTTTGATGCGGGCGTGAGTTTCAGCCAACTCTCGGATATCAAGCTGTCATCGCTGAACCACCGGTCGAACTATGGAATCGTGGCGGGCGGAGGACTCGAATTCAACTTGTTCCTGATCAAAGTCGCACCCGAGGTGCGCTATACCGGGTGGGCTTTCCGTAATTTCGACGGGACGCAGGTACAATCCAACCGTAACCAGCTTGCCGTGCTGGTAGGGTTTGGATTCTAGCGGCCGCGCGTCATCTGCCGCGGAGCAAGCGCATCGCTTCTGCCATAGCCGCAGCTTCGCGAGCCTGGCCGCCGCCATTTTCTTCCGGAACGCTGTCCCCTTCGCCCGGCGCGAGAAATAGGTTCGCTTCGAGGCCGTGCTGGCGGGTGTAGAGATCCCAATAGCGCCCCTGCTGCGCATAGAGGGATTCGTGCGTGCCGTGCTCGACAATGCGTCCGTTCTCGACCACCAGGATCTGATCGGCGCGGCGAATCGTAGAAAGTCTGTGAGCGATGACGAAGGTGGTCCGACCCTGCATCAGGTATCGCAGGCCTTCCTGAATGAGAGCCTCGGATTCCGAATCCAGGCTCGACGTGGCTTCGTCCAGGATCAGAATGCGCGGGTCGGCCAGAATCGCGCGCGCGATCGAAACCCGCTGGCGCTGTCCTCCGGACAACTTGACGCCGCGCTCGCCGACCACCGTGTCGTATCGCTTCTCAAACTTCTCGGCGAATTCGTCGACGCGCGCGATGCGGCAGGCCTCCAGGATCTGCTCCTTGGTCGCGCCCGGTCGCGCGAAGGCGATGTTCTCTTCGATGGTTCCGTCGAATAGGAAGGTATCCTGCAGCACGACGCCCAACTGGGTCCGGTAGCTATCCAGGCGCACCGTGGCGAGATCGACGTCATCTACGGTGACGGTTCCCGACGTGGGCGTGTGGAATGCCGCGACCAGGCTGATGATGGTCGATTTGCCGGATCCGGACGAGCCGACCAGCGCAGTCACTTTACCTGGTTCGGCGTGAAAGCTTACGTCGAACAGCACCGGCTTGCCGGCTTCATACGAGAAGTTGACGTCCTTGAACTCGACAGTGCCCTGAATGGGGCCGATGGCCACCGTGCGGCTAGGCTCCTGATCCTCGGGCCGTTCGCCCAACACCTCGCGCGTGCGATCGAGCCCCGCGAACGCCTCGGTGAGCTGCGTGCCTATGCCTACGGCTTGGAATATTGGTGCGATCAAGAACGCCAGAAACGTGGTGAACATCACGAAATCGCCCAGGGAGATGTGGTTGGCCGCGATCTGGCGTGCGCCGACCCACATAATCGATGCACTGACGATTCCCATCAGAACAGTAGAAGACAAGCCCATCACCGACATCATGGTGAGGGACTTGAACACGTTGTCCAGCAGCTTTTGTACGCCTTTGCCAAAAACTTCCGCTTCACGATCCTCGGCGTGATATCCCTTGACGACCCGCACGCCGCCCAGGGATTCGGTCAGCCGTCCGGTCACTTCCGCTGTAATTTTCCCGCGTTCCCGGAATACCGGGCGGATTTTGACGAACGCTTTGCTCAGAACGAACGCAAAGGAGCCGACCGCCGCTGCCGTGACCAGGGTCATCGTCGGACTGATCGTCAGCAGGACCACCAGAGAGATGACGGCGGTCATCAAACCGCCTACGAAATCCACCAGTCCGGTGCCGATCAGGTTGCGCACGCCTTCCACATCGTTCATGATGCGCGAGACCAGGACGCCGCTCTTGTTGGTGTCGTAATACGCGACCGGAAGCAGTCCAATGTGACGCTGGACTTTCTGGCGAAGTTCGGCGATCAGGCGCTGACCTGCTTTGGAGAGTATCTGCGTCAGTGAAAACGAAGTGACACCTTGAAGCATCGTTGCGCCCAGGATCCCCAGGACGAGCGGAGTCAGCAGGTCCATCCGATGCTTGCCGATGACCGTGTCGATCAGCGTCCTGGTGGAGAGCGGGAGAACCAATCCGCACAGCCGGTTCACGATCATCAGCAAAAAGCCCAGCGCGAGGATTTTGCGCCGCGGCAGAACCAGCTCCCGGAGCTGCGGCCACACGTCGCGCAGGGTGGGCTGGCGCTTTTTGCCGCCTGGACCCGGCGTTGGAGCGCTAGAATCGCCCGACCGGCGCGTCGCCCGGTCGCCAGACCCCATTCCCGGCATTCCCATTCCTCTTGCTGCCATCAATTCAGTGTAGCCTGCGATTGTGTACCCTGCGATCAATGGCCACTTTATTCGCGGGCACTTCGGGATTCGCCTATCCCCTCTGGAAACCGGACTTTTATCCGCCCAAGCTTCCTACTAAGGACTTCCTGAAGCACTACGCAACCCGGCTGAATGCGGTCGAAATCAATTACACCTTCCGCCAGCTACCGAAAACGACAACTCTGGAGAATTGGATCGCCGCCACACCGGAAGGATTCACTTTTGTTTGCAAGGCCCACCAGCGGATCACGCACATCCTGCGCCTGCGGGAATCGGAATTCACGGACGTCTTCTTCAAGGCGATCGATCCGCTGCGGACGTCGCGCCGATTGGGTCCCGTGCTGTTTCAGCTGGCTCCGAATCTCAAGGCCGATCTCCCTCTCCTGACGGCCTTCGTCGAGAAATTACCTCGGGATATCCGCTGCGCCTTCGAGTTTCGCAACAAGTCATGGCTAATCGATGAAGTATACCGGCTGTTCGAAAAACATGGGATCGGGCTTTGTTTAGCGGAATCGGACAAGTTTGAGGTGCCGGAGGTGGTAACGGCAGGGTTCGTCTACGTCCGGTTGCGGAAAGAGGATTACTCAACGGAGGAGCGGGCCGAAGTCGCCGAACGGGTGCGGGGGATGCTGGCGGGCGGCCGCGACGTTTACGTGTTCTTCAAGCACGAAGACACTCCCGCCGGGGCGGTGTATGCGGAGGAGTTGTTGAAGGCGGCAGGTTAGCAGCTTGATTGGCAGGGACAGCCAGCCTGTTTCCGCGACGGCCAAGTGATCCACGAAGCAGATTCGGCCGCCGCGGAAACAGGTGGGCAGTCCCTTTTTCAACCGCGCGCTCGCTTGCGTGCCGGGCGAACTTCTTCGACCGTAGGCTCTGAAGTCTTTGCCGATGCCGCGGGCTTCTTGGCGGCCGCCAGGCTGGCTTTGAGCGCCTCCATAATATCCACGACCTTCGATTCCTTCGGCTCCGGCGTGGCCACCACTTCTTCGCCCTGTTTCTTGGCCTCGATCATCTTCAGCAGATTGTCGCGATAGTCGTCCTTGTATTTCTCAGGCTCGAAATCGGCCGCCAGCGCCTCGATCAAACTGGTTGCCAGCGCCAGTTCTTTCTCCTTCACCAGGCTCAAGTCGGTGCGGAATTCGTCGACCTTGCGGATCTCGTGGCTGTAGTACATGGTGTGCATGAGCACGCCATTCTGGCCGGGGCGCAGAATCACCACGTGCTCGCGGTTATGCATCGCGATCTTAGCGACACCCACGTAACCCGTCTTCTTCAAGGCGTCGAACAGCAGGGCATACGGCTTCTCGCCCGCTTCATCCGGCGCCATGTAATAGGAGGTCTCGAGGAAGATCGGGTCCACCTGTTCGGACTTCACGAACTCCTGGATCTCCATGACTTTGGCCGTCGCGGGAGCCACCTTCTTGATCTCTTCGTCCTCGATCACGACGTAGCGGTCTTTTTCGTATTCGTAGCCCTTGACGATCTCGCTGCGCGGGATGGGTTTATCCTCGGCGGCACAGTAGATCATCTGCTTGATCCTGGAGCCGTCGGCTTTATGGAGCTGGTTGAAGCTAATGCTTTCGCCACGGGCGGCGCTGTACAATCTGACTGGGAACGAAACGAGCCCGAAGGTGAGATGCCCTTTCCAAACGGTGGAAGCCATACTTGATAGATACCTCGCCTGAAAGATTCGTTTTCTACTATAGCGCAAACATTCCAGGGTAGTTTTGTCACTTAAGAAATACAGCGAAAAGCGCCATTTCGACCGGACTCCCGAGCCTGCTCCGTCAGCGGTGGCGCCGGGTACCAGCGAGCGGCGACAGTATTGCGTCCAGCGCCATCATGCGACGCACTTGCACTACGATCTGCGCCTGGAAGTAGGGGGCGCGCTGAAATCGTGGGCCGTGCCCAAAGGCCCGACGCTCGATCCGGCGGAAAAACGGCTCGCCATGATGGTCGAGGACCATCCCATCGAGTACGGAAGCTTTGAGGGCGTCATTCCTAAAGGGAATTACGGCGCCGGCAGCGTCATGCTCTGGGATCGCGGCACGTACGAGCTTCTCGGCGATGCCTCGGCGGAAGAGCAGCTTGCGCGCGGCGACTTCAAGTTCCGCCTGCATGGCGAAAAGATTACCGGCGAGTTCGCCATAGTGCGCATGAAGCGCGGCAAGGGCAACGAGTGGCTGCTGCTCAAGAAAAAGGATGCTGCTGCAGAGCCCGGTTGGAATACCGAAGAGCATGCCGTCAGCGTTCTGACCGGTCGGACGCAGGAAGAGATCGCCCGCGGGCTGGAAAAGATGCCTGAGCAGACTGGCAAGCAGGAAGCATCCCTTCCTGACATGGGTCCGCCGATGCTGGCGCAGATCGGCAAAGGCGCCCCCCCAAGCGGAGATGACTGGATTTACGAAGTGAAGTGGGACGGTGTTCGCGCTCTCTGCTACATCCAGAACGGCCAGGTGCGCATGGTTTCGCGCAACGGCAATGCGATCGACCGGCAATATCCTGAGCTATCGATCCTGCCGCATCACATCAAGGCTCAGACGGCGATTGTCGATGGCGAGATCGCCGCCCTGAACGAACGAGGGGTTCCCAGCTTCGAGCTGCTTCAGCGACGTATCAATGTAGCCGATGCGAGCTCGGTGGCGCTGCTCTCTCGGCACCATCCCGTAGTGTTTTATGCTTTTGATCTTCTGTATTGTGACGGGCGCGACTTGCGAGGGCTGCCGCTAACCGAGCGCAAAGACTTGCTGAAGAAAATCCTGAAGCAGAACGACGTCGTCCGCTATTCCGAGCATTTCACCGATGGAAAGGCCCTGTTCGAAGCCGCGAAACAGCAGGGCGTCGAAGGGATCATAGGAAAGAAGGCTTCGAGCTTCTATGAATCGCGACGCTCGGGTGATTGGGTGAAATACAAGGTGCACTCCTCGGATTCGTTCCTCTTATGCGGATTCACTGAGGGCGCGCGCGATCACTTTGGTGCATTGGTCCTGGGCATCCACGATAAGGGCAAATTGAAGTGGGCCGGCAACGTGGGCACGGGCTTCGATCGCAAGACCATGAAGACGATCTATGAGAAACTCGTCCCGCTCGCCACGACCAAATCTCCGCTGGAACCGGACAAGAACCTGCCTAAGAAGGATGTCACCTGGGTTCGCCCCGAGCTGGTCTGCGAGGTGGAGTTCGCAAATTGGACCGAGGACGGACGCCTCCGTGCGCCCGTATGGAAAGGCTTCCGGCCCGACATCGATCCATCTGAGGTCGTCCGGCAAAGCGGCGACGCTCCCCCCGCGAAGCGCGCGGCGCTCCTCGATCCGTCACTCGCCGAGGCGAACCTGACCATCGACGGTCACCGTCTGAAGTTCACCAACCTCAACAAAATCTTCTATCCCAAGGACGGTTACCGCAAGCGCGATCTGCTGAATTACTATGACGTCGTCGCGCCACTGATTCTGCCGCATCTCAAAGACCGCCCGATGTCGCTCAAGCGCTATCCCAACGGCATCGACGAGCCTTTCTTCTTCCAGAAAGAAGTCGCCGCCAGCTTTCCCAAGTGGCTGCGCACCGGTATGGCCGATGGCATTCGTTCTGTGATCGGCGACAACCGCGCGACGCTGCTGTTTCTCGTGAACCTGGGCTGTATCGATCACAATCCTTGGATGAGCCGCATGCAATCTCTGGAGCATCCGGATTACATGTTGATCGATCTCGATCCGCAGGAGTGCGGTTACGAGAAGATCGTCGAGGCGGCGCTGGTGGTTCGGAAAAAGCTGGACCGCGCCGAGCTGGAGAGTTTCCCGAAGACCACAGGCGGCGACGGGATGCACATCTTTGTGCCTTTAGAACCACGCTACAGCTATGAACAGGTACGGTCGCTCGCTGAGCTCCTGGCGCACATGGTTGCGCAGGAGCGTCCGGATCTGTTCACCACGCCGCGGGCGGTCGCCAAGCGCGACAAGGGGAAAGTCTATTTCGACTGGATGCAGATCGGCGAAGGCAAGACGATCTCGGCTCCTTATGCGGTGCGTGCCTATGCGGGCGCTCCCGTCGCGACTCCGCTCGCGTGGCGCGAAGTTACACCGAGGCTTTCACCGGACCAGTTCCACATAGGCAACGCACTGGCGCGGTTCCACCGCGTAGGAGACTTGTTCGAAGGTGTGCTGAAGCGTCCCCAGCGGATGGAAGACGCCGTGGAGAAGCTGGCTTCCAAGTAATCGCGGTGCAAACCGCTAAAAGCGGCGGTGTCGACCAACGGTTACGATTCCCGATTCAGGAAACTTCTAAGCTACAGAGCAGAAATATATCCGCCAGGACTTCTCAACGGCCCCTGGTGTGCTTTACCCGACTAGCCGTCTTGCCGCCCGGCGCCTATGATGAAACTGCTGTTCTACTGGGGTCCGGGTAATCTGGTGACCAAGATCATCCGGCTGCTCACGCACGGCCCGTATAGTCACGTTGAATTGCAATTCACCGATGGCTGCAGATTCTTTTCTTCGGGCCATGGCCTGTACCAAGGAGCGCATATGGTCTGCGATCGGAAGATTTACGGCCCGTCCTGGGACCAGATCCTCATTCCGGCCACGCAGCAACAGGAGGACGCCGCCGAACTGTTCAGTTTTCATCTGATCGGCGTCCCCTTCGATTGGCGGGGAATGATCAGCTTCCTGCTTCCGTTTTTTGACCGCCGGCGGAAAGCGAAGTTTTGCAGCTCGATGGTCTTAGATGTGCTGCAGGAGAGCCTGCACATGTTTCCGGGGGTACACCTCAAGACTTCGCCGAACGGCCTCCACCGGCTCTTTATTTCCGAGCATGCCCTGGTAGTTTCCGCACCTGTGCCCGACGACGCCGCACCGGACGATAGGGAATCAAAATGAGAACTGAGAGTTTCGCCAAAGACTTTCCTGTCGTTTGTGTGGGCGGTGCTTCCGGCGACATCGAGAGTTATACCGGGCTGCTAGGGCACCTGCCCGGCGATATGGGTGTTGCGATCGTGATCGTGAATCATATGAGAATCGTAGCCAGCCTGCTTAACGAGGCGCTCCCGCGTTATACACAGATGCCGGTTGAGCTGATCACGGAAAGATTGCTCATCCAGCCCAACCGCGTGTTCATAATACCGGAGCAGCGCGATTTGCATGTTCTGGACGGAGAATTTCGTCTGAAGCCGACATCGAAACCCACCGGTTGGCCCGATGTGATTACAGTCTTTCTTCGTTCTCTCACGCAGCACTGGGATGGCCAGTTGATCGCGGTCATTCTTTCCGGCTATGACGGAGACGGGGCAGCAGCGCTGTGCGGCATAAAAGAGGTGGGGGGCATTACGATGGCGCAGAAGATCGATACGGCCGGGCAGCCAGATATGCCCTTAAGCGCCATCGCCAGCGGGTGTATCGATTTTATTCTCTCCGTGGAGAATATCGCCAAGGAGATTGAGCGGATCGTGCACGCGTCCCGCTAGGGGAAGTCGCTAGCCCCTTGAGCACTGCCAACCGACGATAATCATTCCATGTGGAATGACTTGTTCACCCTGGGAGTACCTCTACTCGAGAAGATTCTTCGGCCGATCGTGGTCTATCTGGCGCTGGTCGTGCTGTTGCGGATTTTCGGAAAACGCGAACTGGCGCAGCTCAATCCGTTCGACCTGGTGGTGCTATTGTCCCTGTCGAACACCGTGCAGAACGCCATCATCGGGAACGATAATTCAGTCTCCGGCGGCCTCATTGGAGCGTTTACCCTTCTGGCGACTAATTACCTGGTGGTGCGTTTCCTGTTTCGCCACCGCCGGCTCGACCAACTGGTCGAAGGAAAGCCGACGACGCTGATCGAGCGCGGGAAGGTTCAACAGAAGAACCTGGCGAAGGAGCTTCTGTCGCATTCCGAGCTGCTGACCGTGCTGCATCGGCAGGGATTCGACGATGTGGACGAGGTGGAACAATGCGTTCTGGAGCCCAGCGGGACGTTCGCGGTCAAAAGGAAGGTGCCGGCGCAAGATGATGTGCAATATGCGGAGTTGATCCGCAGGCTGGAACACATCGATACCCGGCTGACGGCGCTCGCCGGTGGAAAGAGCGTCTGAAGCAGTAAGATAGTGAACGGAGGAATGGGTGAGTGGTTGAAACCGGCGGTCTTGAAAACCGTTGAACTCGAAAGGGTTCCGGGGGTTCGAATCCCTCTTCCTCCGCCATCCTGAAAAGTAAACGCCCGCACGGAATAAGGGAGCAAGGTCCTGTGGCCAATCGATGTCCGTTTTGTGGGAACTACGCCTATACGGTGAGCGTCGGCGACGCTTACCAGATGGATTGCCGCTATTGTGATATTCAAGTGGAGATCACCAAGCGAGCCTACGCCGCCAAGTGTCCGGATCCGGTGGGCGTTCTCGATTACATTTCCGAAAAAATGAAAGGAAGCACCCGGCCGCGAGTGGATATAGCAGATATGAAACGAACCAGACAGCCGCTGGCATCCAGACAAGTGGAAGAAATGAAACCCGATAGCGACGTGTTAACGACGGCCGCGAAGGCGATTGGCTCAACGCTGGGAAAAATCGCCGTGAAGACTGGTATCGCCACGCCGGCGGCCCCAGCTACGCAAATCCGGAAAAAGGCCGCCCCGAAAAAGAAGTCCGCGGCCGCCAAAAAACCGGCCAAGAAATCGAGCCCGCCAGTGAAACGAGCCAAGGCCGCGCCCAAACGCAAGCAGCCGAAATAGCGGTCCGCCCAGCGGCCGGCTGGGTGGCAGAGGAATTGCAAGCCCAGGGTGGATGTCAATCTCTCCGCGAAAAGCTTCCCAATGACCGGGCGGCCTCCTCGAAAAAAGAAATCGAAAGTAACCCCCCGGGTATCCCAGGGATTCTTTAGCGGCTTGGGCCCGGGACTGATCACCGGCGCCGCGGACGACGATCCTTCCGGCATTTCCACCTATTCGGTCACCGGCGCCGCGTTCGGCTACGCCCCGCTGTGGACCGCCTTATTTTCATTTCCCCTGATGGCGGCAGTGCAAATTATGTGCGCGCGTCTCGGAATGGTGACCGGCCGGGGATTGGCTGGCGTGATCCGCGTCCGCTATTCGCGCACGGTGCTGTGGGGTTCCTGCGCGCTGCTGGTCGTCGCGAACACGGTCAACATTGGCGCCGATCTGGGTGGTATGGGGAAGGTATCGGAGATGGTGACCGGCATCAACGGGATGTATTGGACCGTGTTCTATGCGCTCACAATCGCGTCCTTCCTGATTTGGTGGTCCTACAAGATCGTGGCGAGGATCTTCAAATGGCTCACACTGGTCCTGTTCGCCTATGTCGTTGCGGCCGTCCTCGCCAAGCCCGATTGGGGCGCGGTCCTGCGCTCGACGTTCATTCCTCATCTCGAAATGTCAAGCGAGTATTGGGCGACCCTGGTTGGCATTTTCGGCACCACCATTTCGCCCTACCTGTTCTTCTGGCAGGCCTCGGAGGAAGTAGAGGAGGAGCGCAAAGAGGGACTGGTGAGCCTCAAGCAACGCCAGGGAACGACCGCTGCGGCGCTGAGGCAGTCGCGAAACGATGTGCTGACAGGAATGTTCTTCTCAAACCTGATCATGTACTTTATCATCCTGACCACGGCCGCCACGCTGCATGCCCATGGAAAGACCACCATCACGACGGCACAGGACGCGGCGGAGGCATTGCGTCCTCTGGCCGGAAACGGCGCCTATTGGCTGTTCAGCCTGGGATTACTCGGCGCTGGGATGCTGGGCGTGCCGGTGTTGGCTGGATCGAGCGCGTATGCCGTGGCGGAAGCCGCCCGATGGCGCGGGTCGCTGGCCGACCGTCCCAAACGTTCTCGCAATTTCTATGCAGTCATCGTCGCGGGTTTGGCGCTGGGCCTGGCTTTGAACTATGCCGGCTTCAACGCTGTATCCATGCTGTTCTGGTCGGCGGTGCTGAACGGAGTGCTGGCGCCTCCTCTGATTGTCATCGTGCTGCTTCTGACAAATAGCCGAAAGGTGATGGGAACCCGCGCGAATTCCCGATGGCTCTCCGTGCTCGGCGGGATCACCGTGGTGGTGATGACGGCGGCGACGATCGCGATGTTCGCGACGATGTTCGCGACCTGGAAGCACTAACGGCGAGCGGGCTGGGCCGCCCGGTTATACTCAAAACATAGAGACAATTTCAGCAGTACAAGAAGGGGCTCGATGAGCTATTTCGCCGAAATCCTTACGGGAGCGAAGATAGACAGCGTTCTGGTGGATTCGGAGGTGACCTACGTCATGTTGACCAACGGAACGCAGATCACCATCCGAGGTTTGGTTGTCGTGCAACCGAAGCACGGCAATGTGGTCCCTGCCAGCGCTTCGGTTTAGCTCAATCGCGGCCGATCGTCACTTCTGATAGCGCGGCATGGGCTTGTCGGTGTTGGCGTAATCGCCTTTCGTCTCGGACGTCGACGAAATGTCCTCCGCACCGGTGTCCTTCAGGATGCGTTCCGCCTTATCGGTCCACTTGGAATCATCGGCGTGGACTGAAAGCAGGATGTTTCCGCTCTTGATCCTGCCCTCATAGCGTTTCGCCTCATATTCCGGGATGCCCAGCCCGATCAGGGCGCCGGTAATGCCGCCCACAGCTCCGCCGACGCCCACTCCGGTCAACGCGGCAATAATAGGCCCCGCGGCGATGAGTGGTCCCACGCCGGGAATCGCCAGCGCTCCGATGCCTGCGAGCCAGCCGAGCGCTCCGCCGACAACGGCGCCGGATGTTGCCCCGGTAGCCATACCTTCGGGGGCCTTAGTCCCTTTCTCATGAGCAAAATCCTTGGTTCCCACGTTTTCCGGGAGCAGCACGGAGATATCAGTGTTCCGGAAGCCTTGTGCTTTAAGCTCGTCTACAGCATTCTCCACCTGCCGGCGCGTGGTGTAGAGTCCGAAAACTGCTTTGTTTGCCATGGTCTTAAATCCCTTCTTTCGCGAGGGCCGATCAGAGCCAGCCCTAGTGTGGAGATCCCGCCCGCTGGCTTCCGTTTCCCCGGAGAATGGCCGGCCCTCAGTTCTGCTTTTTCTGGAAGATGAAGAAAAATATCGCCACGCTCAAGGCAGCAAATGCGTAGATCAGGGCGGGGAACAGCATGATTGCGGGCGTCAGTCCGCCCAATACGTTGACCACGTCGAAAACGAAATCGTAAATCAGGAGAGCTGCCGCCAGCAGCGTGCCAATGAAAGCGAGTGTCGCCGCGCCCTTCAGGTTCATGGTCGGAAGCCCGATGACAGGATACATCAAAAATACATTCTGTTTCATTCGTGCCGGAGGGCGACCATGGGATCGATCTTCGAGGCTCGGCGCGCCGGAGCGTAGCCGGCGATAACGGCCGCGGTGACCAGCAGGGCGACAGCCGCCGCGATTGCCAGAGGATCGTCCGGTTTCGTCCCAAATAAGAACGACTCGACCAGTTTCGACGTCGCAAGAGCCACAGGCAGGCCGATCGCCAGGCCCGCAATCGCCAGCACGAACACCTGTCGCAGGACCATCCAGATCACGCCGCCTCTCTGTGCTCCGAGCGCCATGCGAATGCCGATTTCATTCGTGCGTCGGGCGACGTTATAGCTCATGGTGCCGTAGAGTCCCACGCAGGCAATCACCAGTCCCAGGATCGCGAAGGCAGTACAGAGCCTGGCAAACACGATCGCCTGGTTGATCGACCGGTCGATTTCCGCTGCTTGGGTCCTTACGTTGGATACGGGCACTCGCGCGTCCGCCTGGTGGACGATTTCGCGTATGGTGTTGACCAGTGCGAGCGGATCGCCAGCCGTGCGCAGGGCGTATACCATCTGGGCGGGCTGCGGGAACCCTTGGTCGTACGGGATATACACCACGGGCGGGATGTCGCGCGTCAGACTGCCATATAGCGCGTCCTTCGTGACGCCGACGATCTCCATCTCGCGCGGAACCGGCCCTGCATTCAGCACGAGGCGTTGGCCCAACGGATTCTTATCGCCGAAATTCGCTTTGGCAAACTGCTCGTTGATCACGGCAACGGATGGCGATCCGGGCCGATCACGTTCGTCAAAGTCACGTCCAGCGAGGATCGGAATTTGCATGGTCGTGAAGAACGCGGGTCCGATGGCCAGAATACGGTTGGCCGGATTGGGCTCAGCGCCAAGTACGCCTAAGGGATATCCAGTTCCGGCTTCGATCAGCGAGGAATCGGAGAGACTTACACTGCGCACGCCCGGAATCGTGCTGAAACGGTTCCGCAAGTCGCCGTAAAAGGCGGCGATCTCGGGATCCTGATGACCTGCCGAACGTGCGTTTAGCTGGAACAGCAGGATATTCTCGCGATTGAAGCCAAGGTTGATGGATTGCAGATTGGACAGCGTGCGCACGAAGAGTCCCGCTGCGACCAGCATCAGCAGCGAAATGGCGATCTGACCCGCCACTAGCGTTTGCCCCAGGTTTACGCGCCAAAATGTGTGCGGCGCGCGCAGCTGACTGCCGCGGAGTTCCTTGAGGGCTGGAATCACGTCGACGCGCGTGGACTGCATCGCCGGAGCCAGGCCGAACAAAACGCCGGTTAGAAGTGAGAGTGCCGCTGTCACTCCCAGTACGTGCCAGTTCAAGTCGGCATGCACCGTGAAACTCGACGGACCGTTGGCTAACAGCAGAGTAAGGAATCGGATGCCCCAGATCGCGAACAGCAGTCCCAGGATTCCGCCCAACGATGCCAGCAGGACGCTCTCGGTCATCAACTGCCTCACAATGCGAGCGCGGCCTGCGCCCACGCTAAGCCGCAGTGCCATTTCGCGTTGCCGCGACGCAGAGCGCGCCAGCAGAAGATTGGCGATATTGGCGCACGCGATCGCCAGAATCAATCCCACCAGAGTTAGCAACACGTAGAGCGGCTTCGAGTAACGGCGGCGCAAGGCATCCAGCCCACCGCCCCCTTCCTTAATCACCAGCTCGGGAAGATCTGCGCGCTCCTGATCATTGGTGGCGGTACTATCCACCCATTGGTGGAAGCGCCCAGCCCACGTCGCTTGGGCCTGTGCAATGCTCACACCTGGACGCAGACGCGCCATCACCTCGATCCAATAGACGTTCTGGTTGAGATACCACCCGCGGGCGGTGGCGCCGAGCTGGAGATTGGCATGCATCGGCAGATAGAAATCCGGAGCGACGCCGGGATTGACGCCGAAAAACGCGGGTGGCGCTACTCCCACCACGGTGAAGGGAATATTGTTGATCGAAATAGACTGGCCGACGGCTTGTGCTGGTCCACCAAAGCGGCTTTGGCTTAAGCCGTAGCTAAGAATTGCCACGGACTCCGCACCCACTCGGTCATCGTCGGAAATAATCAGCCGCCCGGCCGCGGGGGGCACGCCGAGGCTTTGGAAGAAGTCGCCTGATACGAATTCACCGTTCGCAACGTCGGCCTGTCCCTTGACACTCAAATTGAAGGGAGTGGGTTGGTAGTGGGCGAACACGCTCGCGAAGGCAGAGTCGTCCTTTTGGAAGAGCTCGAAGGCTGCGTAAGGAAAAATGCCGCTGGTGTACCCCTTGTGAGGTTCGTTATAGCTACTGCCGGACCGTGTGTGGACTCCATGCATGACGGAGATCGAATGAGGGGATTCTTCGTCACGAGCGTTGCTTTGCCAGGTCATCATGACCAGAGCTTCCGGATCTTTGACCGGCAGCGACCGCAGCAGGATCGAGTCCATGAAGCTGTAGATAGCCGTGTTCGCTCCGATGCCCAATGCCAGCGACAACGCCGCGAGTGCCGTGAACGCTTTGTTGTTGGCCATCGTGCGAAGGGCATAGCGAAGATCCTGCCCCAGTTGTTCCCAGAAGGTCCATGTCCACATGGCGCGGCTATCCTCCTTAAACAAAGTGATGTTGCCAAACTTGGGCTGCCCG
>DASYSG010000068.1:0-65162 GCA_036003585.1 Bryobacteraceae bacterium
TGAACGTGGATTGCCCGCGCTGGCAGCGTTGCTCTGGCTGCTGGGCCGCGCGCTATTCGACTTCTGGACCGCGTTGCGCCGGCTATCCGCACAATCCGAAGCCTGCTGGGTGCTGCATGGCGCCATCGCTGTGATCATCGCTGTGATGATCTCGGGCTGGACCGAGCTGACTCTGGGCCACAGCCAGGTGTTAGAGATGTTCCTCGCTGTATTGGCCTGCGGATACATCGCCGTCGACTGCTCGGGCTCAACCCGCAAAGAGGCCAGGCGCTCTAGCTTTTAATACCGTCGAAGCCCTGCTCAATCTCTCGTTTCGCATCCGGAGTGACCACGGTGAGAGGCAGGCGCGTGGGGCCGCCATAGTAGCCCTTGAGATCCATCGCATATTTCAAACCGGGAATCCCGTAGGTGTTCGCGCACAGCTTCGACGCACACGCGATCCGATTCTGCCAGTCCATGGCGGCCTCGGGTTCGCGGGTCCGATGCGCCTCGTAGATACTGATGCACGCGTAGGGGACGGCGTTGGCGAGTGCGAGGATCGCTCCCGGGCATCCCGCAGCCAGCGATTCGGCCAGGAGGCTGGCGGAGCCTGTGAGCACCTGGAAACCGGGTTTCACGGCAGCGATAAATCGCTTGGTCCCTTCGAGATTGCCCGAGCTGTCTTTCATCCCGATGATGTTGGGATGGTCGGCGAGCGTGGCGACGGCTTCAGGTGTGAGATCGATGCCGGTCACTTGCGGGAAATGATACAGCAGAATGGGAATCTTGGCTTGATCGGCGACCGTGCGGAAAAACAAGATCTGCGTCTCCATGCGGCTCATCATGCTTCTGAAATAGTGAGGAGCCAACACAAGTCCCGCCTTGTACCCCAATTCAGCTGCGCGATTCGTCAGCCGGACCGATTCGCGGACGCTCTCCGCCCCTGAACCCGCGATCAGGATTTTATCGGACGCAGCGTATTGTGCCGACCACTCCCACACCTGGATCTTCTCTTCCGCGGTCAGATAGGGAGTTTCCCCGGTGGAACCGGTCACGAGATACCCAGCGAGACCAGTGCGATTCCACTTTTCGATGTTGTGCTGGACTTTGACCTTGTAGAGGTCGCCGTTGTGGTCGAAGGGGGTCGTGATGGCGGGGAAGATGCCTTGGAGCTTCATGATGATGGCGGGGCCCTGAGAGCCCCGCCGACAGCTAAAATGCCTACTTCAAGTAGAGGAAAACGATGGCCAGTCCGTAAATGGTTAGCGTCTCGATGAACACCAGACCAAGAATAAATGTGAACCGAATTCCGGCCGCGGCGCCCGGGTTGCGCGCGATCGCCTCGGCGGCGCCGGCAACCGCCTTCCCCTGTCCAATTCCGCACAGACCTCCAGCGATGCCCAATCCCAACATGGCGCCGAAGAATTTTACTTCTCCGGGTCCCATGCCCGACGCGCCAGGAGTCTGCCCGAACATCGGGCAGGCAACCAGCAAAAACAGAGCTGCCAGCAGCAGCGTCTTCTTGTTAATCATTCGTGTGTACCTTCTCTTTCGTATGAAATTGCGCCGAGGAGGTGGTTCCGGGCTGTCCTGGGGGATCAGTGGCTCACACTCGGCGCGATGATGCCATTTCTCGATGATTTATATAAAGTGTTTAGTGCTCATGCGCAGTTGCCATGCTCACGTAGATCATAGCGAGCAATGCAAAAACATAGGCTTGCAGGAACGCAACGAAAACGTGCAAAAACATAAAAAGCACGGGGACGACCAGGTAGGTCAGACCGATAAAAGCGTTGGTAATCTGTTCGCCCGCGAGCATGTTGCCGTAAAGGCGAACCGAGAGCGAAAGCATCCGCGCAAAGTGGCCGATGATTTCGATAAAAACCATAATCGGCGCCAGCCAGATCACCGGGCCTAGAAAATGCTTCAGGTACTTGCCCGGGCCAAGCTCCCTGACCCCCATGACGTGGTAGTAGATCCACGTGGAGACCGCGAGACCGACCGGTACGGCAACCTCCATGGTGGGCGATTCGAAGATCGGAATAATCCCGATCAAGTTCATAGCCAAGACGAACACGAACAAGGTGCCGAAGAAGGCAGAGTACTTCTCGGGGTGATGAATCCCCACCTCGGAGGCCTGCGTCTTGATGAAGCCGTATAGCAACTCGAAAATGTGCTGCAGCTTTCCGGGCTTGTCGGCCGAAAGGCTCGACTTCACTGCCGCGGCAAGCACCATTAGAACGGCCACCACCAGCAGCTCCATCACGATCCAGTTTTCCCACGGGCGCGCCGGGTTCGGGGCGTGAACATTAACCACGCCGAGGATCGCGTTAGCGACACCCGCGAGGTAGTCGTTAAACAGGGTGGTCAGCCACAGCTCATGTTCTGGCATACAGAATTAACTCGTAGAGAATTTCGAGGATCACCGCCACGAATGCCGCCAAAAGGCCCGCCAACACGGCCACGGGCGTGATTCCAAGAACCCTCACTATAACATAGGCGGCGACGCCGACGATGGCATAGCGCAGCGCGATCAACACGCCCCAGCCGGCCGCCTTCGGGGAAGATCCTCCCATCACGTAAGCCAAACCGGAAAGCAGTTCGAAGTTCACGTAAGAGAGCCCGGCGCCCGCCAGGAATCCGGCGGCTGCGCCTCGCCCGCGCGCGACAAACATCGCTGCGGTGCCCACCGAACCGACCAACAGCGTGAGGTATTTGATGCGGGTCAGCGCGCGATCGTAATTGAAGCCGCTCATGTGTCGCGGCCCAGGATGCGGATCAACTGCACGATCCCCGAAACCACTCCCAGGATCAAGAAAACAAAACGCAAAAAGGTGGTTGAGAACAGGTAGTCAAGGCCATAGCCGATTACGTAACCGGCAAGCGCGCTGGCCGGCATCAACATGATGACCGGCGAGTATCGCGCCATCAGGCGAAAGAACTCGTTATCCTGCTTCTGATTCACTGCTTAGATTGTAGAATCTCGCGGGCGCGCTGCGACGCTTCGTTTACCAGGAAGCCCATCTTGGGGTGCGACGGTTCGAAATCGACCGGCAGATTGTGCTCGCGCAGTGTCTCGCTGGTGCTGGGGCCGACGGAGGCGACCACGATGCGGTGGAATGCCGCGCGCACCTGAGCCTCTAGCCCCTCCTCGGCGGCGATCCGCAGCAGGTGAACGGCTTGGACGGAGGTGGTGAACAGGATGACATCGAACTGACCCGCCGCCAGACGTCGCACGGCTTCGCGCAGCGGCACCGTGTCTTCCGGAAGGTCCCACTGATACACGGGAACCGTGGTAACCTGCGCGCCGCGGGCTCGCAAGCCTTCGAGCAGCTCCGTGCTCGTGCGGCCGAACTCCTGGACAGCGATCTTGCGCTCGGGCCGCGATTCCGTGGCCGCCAGAATCTCGCGCCAGGTGTTGGGCTCGGGCACGCTTACTGCGACGGGCACATTCCATTCGCGCATTACAGCGGCCGGCTTCGACCCGCGAACCACTACGGTTAACTGCCGCAGAGCCTCGGGGAATGCTCCTGGCGGGTAGCGGGTTTCGAGGATTTGGTTGAGCAGACGCGCGCCGACACCGGTGAGCAGGATCACCATATCGAACTCGCCGGCAAACAGGTGGGCCGCAAACTTGAACGCGGCAGGATTGTCTTGGAGGGGGATTTCGCGCATGGACGGGGCAACGAACGGATCGCCGCCCCGTGCGCGTATGAGCTTCTCGATTTCGGTGGAACGCCGGCTTTCGAGAGATAGAACACGTAGCCCGTCGAACTGCATTGCGGGCGTTTCCTGGTGACGAACGCTAGTTAGCGGCCGGCGGAGCGGTCAACGGCTCAGTGCTGCCGCGATGGCAGGTGAAGCAGGTGACGTGTACTTTGCCATCCGGGAACTTCGAGTTGATGTCGTTCACCATGCCGATCATCAGGCGTGCCATGACTTTTTCCTGCTTCATATCGGAAGACCGGTCGTCGGCGACGTGACAGAAGTTGCAGCCACCTTTATCGGCCAACCCGAGCGCGGGCACAAACGCCCGCATATTATCCATGTAGTTCTCCGGCGTAAGAACTTTGAGATTCTTGGGAGGGCCGCCTTTGCCGCCCTTACCTTTCCCAGGGCCTTTATCTTGGGCGAACATTACGAGAGCGGCGAGCGTGGCAACAGCTACCATCAGGAGGATTTTGCGCATGGGGCTATTATACTGACTATCTTGCTCAAAGCAAGCGTGACGTGGCTAAAGTGAACAAAACTTCATGATCGCCCGGGTTTACCGGCCGAAATAGACCGCGTTCCGGGCGGCGAAGTCGGACCACTTCTCCGGAAGATCGTCCAGGGCGAAAATCGCTGATACAGGACATACCGGAACACACGCCCCGCAGTCGATGCACTCCACCGGATCGATATAAATCAGCTCTTCTGTGGCGAACTTAGGATCGTCCTTTTTGGGATGTATGCAATCGACCGGGCAAGCGTCGACACACGCCGCGTCTTTGGTACCGATGCAGGGTTCTGCGATTACGTAAGCCATACTGGGGTCAAACCACCTCTAAAGCTTCCTGGTGAAAGGGAACTACCTTCATACCATAGCCCGCCGCTCCGCTGCAATTTTCCGGCAGGGGAAGGGCGGATTCGTCTATCAAACGGATACTAGCCCAATTCTCTGGCGGGGACCGACAGATTCGAATTGCCGACCTGTCGCTTTCAGGAGTCGACCGGACCATCTTCCTACTCGCATCGCGGTCGCACTCAATCCTGCGCCCCAATTCTCTGGTGGGGACGGGCAGATTCGAACTGCCGACCTGTCGCTTAGGAGGCGACCGCTCTATCCAACTGAGCTACGTCCCCAAGTGCCTTAGGGAGCAATCGTTTTGATTGTAGCAGGGCCCCAGCGCTTTAGGCCTTTTTGGGCAATGTCGTGACGGTAGTGCATGCCGTCGAAGTGAATTTTCTGCACCGCGGCATAGGCATTGGCGGCTGCGGCAGCAAGATCGGACCCGGAGGCGGTTACGCCCAACACTCGGCCTCCGGCGGTCTCGAGTCCTTTGGCTCCTTGTTTCGTTCCTGCCTGGAACACTTGTGTGCCACAGCTATGGATCCCGCTGATGAGATCTCCGGTCCGAATTTGTTCCGGATAACCGGCTGCAGCCATCACCACGCACACGGAAGGCTGCGGTTTCCAGCGCAGCGAAGCTCCCGCCAGGTTTCCAGTTGCCGAGGCCATAAGGGCCTCGCCAAAGGCGGAATCCAGACGATGCATCAAGGGCTGGGTTTCCGGATCGCCTAGACGAACGTTGAATTCGAGGACTTTCGGGCCGTCCGAGGTCATCATCAGTCCGGCGTAGAGGAATCCAGTGAAGCGCGTGGCGTCGACCACTGGACCGATCACGGTGTCGAGCACATGCTGCGCGTCGGCCGCCGCCAGAATTCTTCCATCGCAGTAGGCACCCATGCCGCCGGTGTTCGGACCTGTATCGCCGTCGCCGATGGCCTTGTGGTCCTGCGTGGCTTCCAGCGGAACAATGTTTTTGCCGTCACACAGCGCGATAAAACTTACCTCTTCGCCTTCAAGAAATTCTTCGATCACCAAGCGTGGACCCAGCGAGTGAACGGCAGCTTCGGCCTCGGCGCGGTCCTGCGCGATGATCACGCCTTTGCCCGCGGCTAGCCCGTCGGCCTTGATCACGATGGGGTAACCGAACTCGGCGAGCGCGGCAATCCCGGCTTCGGCGGAATCCACGCGCGCGTAACGAGCAGTGGGAATACCAAGGCGTCGCATGAACTCTTTGGAGTGGATCTTGCTTCCTTCGAGCTGCGCCGCATCTTGCGCGGGCCCGACGATTTTTCGGTTCGCGGCGCGGAATTGGTCGACCACGCCGGCGACCAGCGGAACCTCCGGTCCGACGACGGTGAGATCGGGATTAACAGAATTCGCTGCGGCCAGGTAATCGGTGGTCGGAAGAAGCTGGCCGACTTCCGCGATTCCGGGATTGCCGGGTGCGCCGTAGATCTGATGACCTTCTTGGGCGAGGCGCCACGCAATCGCGTGCTCTCGGCCTCCGCTACCGATAATGAGAATCTTCACGGGAGAATTGTCAGTTTACCGCGGCACGTTAGAATGTAGCTAACGTTTGGTTGGAAGATGGCAAAGCCTTACCAGGTGATCGTAGTGGGAGCCGGACACGCCGGATGCGAGGCTGCACGCGCATGCGCTCGTCTGGGCTTGCGCACGGCGATGATCACCATGAACCTCGATTTGATCGCACAGATGTCCTGCAACCCCGCGGTTGGGGGTATCGCCAAGGGCCATCTGGTGCGAGAAATCGACGCTCTCGGCGGTGTGATGGGCGAGGTGACCGACGCGGTCGGTATTCAGTTCCGCTTGCTGAACACCAGCCGCGGGCCAGCGGTATGGTCGCCGCGCGCGCAATGCGACAAGAAGCAGTATCGTCTCAAAATGCGCGAGGTGCTTGAGGCGGAGCCTGATCTGCGAATCATCCAGGCGGAAGTTGCTCGGCTAGCGCTGACGGATGGTCCCCGGCGTCGGGTGACGGGCGTCGAGCTGCGCGATGGCCGGGTGCTTGAAACCGAAGCGGTAGTGATCACGACGGGAACGTTCCTCAACGGGCTGGCGCATGTCGGCGAGCAGACCTACAGTTGCGGGCGCAGCGGCGAAGCACCCTCGAACCTGCTCGGCGATCAGCTTCGCTCCTTGGGCCTCGAGTGGAAGCGCCTGAAGACGGGCACTCCTCCGCGCTTGGATGGCAGGACGATTGAGTGGTCTAGGTTCGAGCCTCAGTTTGGGGATCCTGAACCCACTCCGTTTTCATTTCTTACTACAAAGATAGTATGTGAACAGGTTCCTTGTCACATTGCCTTTACTACAGAAGAAACCCATTCAATACTGAGAGATAGCATCCAGCGTTCCCCGCTCTATAGCGGACAGATCGAGGGAATTGGCCCGAGATATTGCCCGTCCATTGAAGACAAGGTGGTCAAGTTCCCGGACAAGGGTCGCCACCAGTTGTTTCTGGAACCCGAAGGGCTAGACACATACGAGATTTACGTCAATGGCATGTCTACCAGCATGCCTATCGATGTTCAAACCAGGATGCTCGCCTCGGTCCCGGGGCTCGAGGATGCTGAGATGATCCGGCCGGGATACGCGATTGAATATGACGCAATCGATCCGCGAGAACTGAAACACACCCTCGAGCTCAAGACCATTGAAGGCCTTTTTCTGGCGGGTCAGATCAATGGAACTTCTGGCTACGAAGAGGCGGCTTGCCAGGGTTTAGTCGCCGGTCTGAATGCAGCGGCCAGGGCAGGCGCATCTGATCCGGTTATTGTCGAACGGACAGAAGGATACGTAGGGATCCTGGTCAGCGATCTGATTACGAAGGGCGCTGACGAGCCGTATCGCATGTTCACTTCGCGCGCGGAGTTTCGGTTGCACTTACGGATCGACAACGCCGATGAGCGGCTTACGCCAATCGGGCGCCGAGTAGGATTGGTGACGGACGAGCGTTGGGAGCTTTACACCAAGAAACAGATCCAGAAGCGGCAATTGCGCGATCTTTTTGAAACCCGCCCCGCACTGGCTGACTGGTTGCGTCGGCCCGATAGCAGAATCACCAATGTTTCCGGGCTTCCGGAGAATGAATGGGTCCACGGTGTTCTGCAGACGGTCGAGACCGAGTTCAAGTACGCGGGCTACATCGCGCAGCAACAGAAGCTCGTTGCGCGACTGCGTGATGCGGAAGCGCGCCGGATCCCGGCAGAGTTCACCTATCGTGGCGTGCCTGGCCTCTCGAATGAGGCGTCTGAGAAATTGGGGCGGGTTCGGCCCGAGACGCTGGGGCAAGCGAGCCGAATACCAGGGATCACGCCGGCGGCGATCGCAGTCCTTGATGTGTATCTTAGCTTGAGCACAATTGTCTCCAGCAACAGCTAATGTTCCGTGAGCTTCTCGTTCGGGAGTTTGCACCGTATGGTTCGCTTACCCTCGAACAGATCGATGCTCTCGAAGCGCACTACAAGCTGCTCACCCAATGGAATTCACACCTCAATCTCACGCGAATTGAGTCGGTCGAGGACGCCGTCCGGCTGCACTACTGCGAATCCTTATTCGTGGGAACAAAACTTCCCGAAGGATCGCTTCGCATCATTGACGTGGGTTCTGGTGCTGGGTTCCCGGGAATTCCGATCGCCATCCTTCGACCCGAGTTCAGCGTCACGCTCGTGGAATCCCATCAGCGAAAGAGTGTTTTTCTTCGCGAAGCAAGTCGGAATCTCCCCAACGTTTTGGTGGTCACAGACCGCGCAGAAAATCTTAAAGCTGAATTTGACTGGCTAGTCTCGCGGGCAGTTTCGCCGAGGGATCTTCTTAAGCTGGGCTTAGCAAAGAGCTTGGCGCTGTTGGTCGGCAGCGGAGAGATCCCTGGTTTCGGCCGACGGGAACCAATGCCATGGGGAGACGGGCGTTTCCTGACGTTCCACGTGAAACACCCATGCTAAGATTCTGGAAGACATGGCCAAGATAATCGCCATCTCGAATCAGAAGGGCGGCGTCGGCAAGACCACGACCGCTGTGAATCTGGCCGCATCGCTAGCAGCCAATGATCTTCGCGTGTTGTTGGTCGACTCCGACCCGCAGGGCAATTCCACCAGTGGCCTGGGTATTGAAAAAACGCCAGAGATCAAAACGCTCTATGACGCACTACTGAGCGGAGTGGATATCTCAGAGGTCATTCGAACGACCGACTGCGACGGCCTAAACCTCGTTCCGGCAGATAAGAACCTGGTTGCTGCAAACCTGGACTTGGTTGACCTGCCGAATCGCGAGCATCGGCTTCAGCAGATAATACAGCCCATCCGCGATATGTACGATTACATCCTACTCGACTGCCCACCCGCCCTTGACTTGCTAACACTTAACGCTTTGGTTGCTGCCGATTCTGTATTGATCCCAATCCAGTGCGAATTCTTTGCCCTCGAAGGAATATCGCAGCTCATCGACACTGTCGACCGAGTCAGGGAATCCTTTTCGCGCTCCCTTCAAATCGAGGGAATTCTGCTAACGATGTACGATGAGCGTACGAATCTGGCTCGCCAAGTAGCCGAGGATCTGAAGGATTTCTTTACGGATCAAGTATTTACGACGGTTATTCCGCGCAGCATCCGCTTAGCGGAAGCGCCCAGCTACGGTAAGCCGATCCTGATGTATGACCCGCGTTCTCGGGGAGCGGAGAGCTATATTAAACTAGCGAAGGAGATTCTGGAGAATGAACAGCGCCGACGACAAGCCACGCAAAGCGCTGGGTAAAGGACTTTCCGCGCTACTCCCTGGTCGCGGCCAGCCCGGCCCTGTGGCAGCGGCCACGGCCCCCGCCCCAGCGACGACTGCGGCAAAGCCTGGAACCCTGCCCCTCGGACTGATCCAACCCAACCCGATGCAGCCCCGCACCTCCTTCAATGCTGATGGACTCGAAGAACTGGCGGCGTCCATCCGGGCGAATGGGATCATTCAGCCCATCATTGTGCGTCGAATGGGTGAGAGCTACCAGATTGTAGCGGGGGAACGTCGCTGGCGGGCAGCCAGAATCGCCCAGCTTGAGGACGTCCCCGTCGTTGTTCAGGATGTTGCCGACCGCGCGATGCTGGAGATCGCACTCATCGAGAATATCCAGCGTGAGGATCTAAATCCGATTGAAACCGCGCACGCCTTTGAGCGGCTGAGCCGCGATTTAGGCCTGTCGCAAGAAGAAATCGGCCGCCGAACCGGCAAGGACAGGACCTCGATCGCAAACATCGTTCGTCTGCTGAAGCTACCGAAAGAAGTTCAGCATCTAGTGGCGGAACGGCGCCTTTCCATGGGGCATGCGCGCGCGATTCTTGGATTGGCGACCGCGGATGAGCAAATTCAACTCGCGGAAAAGACCGTGGCTTTAGGGCTTTCCGTGCGCCAGGTTGAAACGCAGGTGCAGGAGATGACCTCCGACCGGGGCAAGTCGGGCCCAGGATCGCGCAAGGAATCGACACAGGATCCGAACGTGCGGGCTGCCGCCGACGAACTTGAGCGGGCCCTGGGAACCCGGGTCCGCATCGTCGAGCTGAGCGAGCAGCGCGGACGGATCGAGATCGAGTATTACTCGCAAGCCGACCTTGACCGGCTGTACCAGCAGATTGTGGCCGGGAAGTAGTGGTGCCGGCGGCTGGATTCGAACCAGCTACCTACGGATTATGAGACCGTCGCTCTAACCAACTGAGCTACGCCGGCGCTAACTACCAGCGTAAGGATCGCTGCTGGAAGCTGTCAAGTTTGGAATACAATTTGTCTAGTGTCATCTCCGGCCGTTCAATTCTCCAACGTTTCGAAAAGCTACTCGATCTACGCGGCCCCGCGCGATCGATTGAAGGAGCTTGCGACCTTTCAAACACGCCGGTATCACACGGAATTTTGGGCCTTGCGGGATGTGAGCTTCGAGATTCAGCGCGGAGAAACTTTCTGTGTCGTCGGCGAGAACGGGTCCGGGAAAAGCACGCTCCTTCAAATCTGCGCTGGGATTCTCGCGCCCTCCAGCGGCACGGCGATCGCTCGCGGGCGCGTGGCTGCACTTCTTGAGCTGGGCTCGGGTTTTAATCCTGAGTTCTCCGGCAAAGACAATGTCTACTTGAACGGAGCGATCCTGGGTCTCTCAAGCAAGGACATGGATCGTCGCTTCCCTGACATCGAAGCATTCGCGGAAATTGGAGACTTTATCCACCAGCCCGTGAAGACTTACTCAAGTGGCATGGCCGTTCGGCTGGCGTTTGCCGTTGCGATCCACGTCGATCCGGAAATCCTGCTGGTAGATGAAGCGCTCGCGGTCGGCGACGTGTATTTCCGCCAGCGATGCATGCGTAAGGTGCATGAACTGCGACGGCGGGGCGTTACGATCCTGTTCGTCTCCCATGCCACTGGCGACGTGAAGGCGCTGGGCGATAGAGCCATGTGGCTGGAGAAGGGTCTCGTGAAGGCCCTGGGTCGAACAGACCTGGTCGTAGCCCAATATCTGGCGGCGATGTCCGAGAAAGATCGCGTCTATCAGGCACACGATCCCTTGCCAGAAACGCGCAATCGTCTGGCGCCGGAAGAGGTCGTCGAGGGGATTCCCAACGTGGACCACCGTTTTGGGGACGGCAAGGCGGAAATCATCGGCATCGCGGTGCTGGACGCTGAAGGCTCCAGAATCGCCTCACTTAAGCCTAATTCTACAATTGTAGTAAGAATCAGTATACGAGCGAAAGCAAACCTGGATCTCCCCATCGTCGGCTTCATGTTCCGTAACCACCTGGGGGTCGACTTCGCGGGAACTAACACGGCTCGCGAACAACAGGATCTCCCGCCGATGACGGCCGGCGACGTTTGCACGGTTGATTTTTACCTGGATCTCCCGGCCCTATATGCATCGTCGTTCTCGTTCTCGCCGGCCATCGCCAACGGCTCGCTCGAACGCTACTCCATGTGCGACTGGATCGATAACGCCGTGGTCCTGCAGATGGAGAATTCAAGCCAGCCCATGTATGGGCAGTTTCATCTCGATTGCCGCGTCAAGGTGAACATGAAGGTGGGCGGTGGCGTCGGCAGCCGGGTGGTTACACCGTGACCGAATTCACGGGAGAGCGTGTCATTCCCGGTCAAGTGAATGATGAGCTGTGGGCGGAACATGTGTCTCGCTACGCCCTTGCAGCCCGCTTTGCGCCTGGCCGGCGGGTTCTCGATCTGGGCTGCGGCACAGGTTACGGAACGGCAGACCTCGCCCGAGTGGCGTCCGCGGTCGTGGGCGTCGACCTTGCTCCGGACGCGATAGAGTACGCGCTGCTAAATTTCCCGTCCGCTCGATTTCTGCAATGCTCGGCTACTTCCGTGCCGTTTCCTCCGGCGTCTTTCGACCTGGTGACGGCGTTCGAAGTGATTGAACACCTGCGCGACTGGCGCTCACTACTGGCCGAAGCCCAGCGTGTCCTGGACCCGAAAGGCATCCTGATCGTATCCACACCCAATGCACGTTATTACGCGGAATCACGCGCGGCATCAGGTCCGAATCCCTTCCACGAACACGAATTCGAATTCGGTGAATTTCGGGCGGCGCTTGGGGAGTTCTTTCCGCACGTCCAGATTTTTTTTCAAGACCGCGTCGAAGCCTTTGCTTTCTACGACGGGACCCCGGCATCCGGCACCGACGCCGAGCTAGCCCGCCCGTCGGGCGATTACGAAACCGCGAACTTCTTCATCGGTATCTGTTCCCGCACTCCCCTTCCGCCGCTTCCCGGTTTTCTCTACGCCCCTCGCGTGGCCAACCTGCTGCGGGAACGCGAGCAGCATATCCATCTGTTGGAGCAAGAACTCACTCAGGTGCGCACCTGGCTCGACGAAACCATGACCGACCGCAACCGAGCCATTCAAGTCATCGCCGAGCTGAATGAAGAGATCCGCCGCCAGAGCGAATGGGCGCGTGAACTCGACCGCCGGATCGCTGGGGAGGTCGAACAACGTGAGGAAGCCGTTCGCCTGCTGGATATCGCCGAGGCTTCGGTCATCGAACGCACGGATTGGGCGAAGCGCCTGGATGCACAACTTCAGGACACGATGGCGCAACTCGAAATGGTTCGTCAATCTCGCTGGCTGAAACTGGGCCGCCAGTTGGGCCTGGGACCGCGGGTCAAGGAAGCCGTTGCCAAGGAAGGCACGTAATGAGGCGTTTTCTGGCGGGCGCCTGGAAATTGCTCCGCGGCCTGCCTCTCGCGCTGATCGCTCCACTCTTGCTGGCGTCCGCCGCCTTGGCGCTGTTGCTTTGCGACCTGGTCTATTGGCTGAACCCCCGAAAACGGCTGCAGCGCGATGCCGTTCCCGAAACACGTGCAGCCAGCGTGGTGATTCCCAACTGGAACGGCCGCGATCTGCTCGAAAAATATCTACCCTCCGTAATCGCGGCGCTGTCAGATTTCCCGCTCAGCGAAATTATCGTGGTGGATAACGGGTCCGAGGACGGCAGCGCACAGTTCGTGCGCGAACACTTTCCTCAAGTTCGAGTCCTGGCACTCGAGCAGAACCTCGGATTCGGCGGCGGCTCCAACGCTGGCTTTCGTGCGGCGCGCCATGACATCGTGGTACTCCTCAACAGCGACATGCGCGTCGAACCGAATTTCCTCCAGCCGCTTCTGGACGGTTTCGAGGATGACAAAGCCTTCGCCGTCTCCTGCCAGATTTTTTTCTCCGATCCCGGAAAACCGCGCGAAGAGACGGGCTTGACCGAAGGCTGGTGGTCGCAAGGAGGCCTGAAGGTACGTCATCGTATCGAGCCCGAAATCCGCCAGCTCTATCCGTGTTTCTACGGCGGCGGGGGCTCCTGTGCGTTCGACCGCAAAAAGTTTCTGGAACTCGGCGGTTTCGACGAACTGCTCAAACCTTTTTATCTCGAAGACACGGATCTTGGATATCTCGCCTGGAAACGTGGCTGGAGAGTTTTATACCAGCCGGCCAGCGTGGTGTATCACGAACATCGCGGGACCATCGGTAAGCGCTTTTCAGAATCCTACATCCAGTCGGTGCTGCAGAAGAACTTTTTGTTGTTCACCTGGAAAAACATCCACAATTGGCGCTGGCTGGGTTCGCATTTCCTCTTTACGTGGGCCGGCGCGACGCTGAGCTGGCTCGCCGGCGATTCCCCGGAGCGCCCCAACTATTCGGGAATCTTGAGGGCCTTTTCGGCGCTGCCGCGGGTACTGGTATCGCGCTCACGAGCGCGCGCGCTGGCGGCCATCAGCGATCACGAAGCGTTTCAACGCCCACTGGGCGGCCACTATCGCGATGCTTTCATCCCGCTGCGCCGCGATCCTGCGCGTCTGGCAGTTTTGTTCGTATCTCCCTACCCTATCTGTCCGCCCGTGCACGGCGGAGGGGTGTTCATGTACCAGACTGTGCGTGAACTGGCGCATTTGTGCGACCTCCATTTGATTGTCTTGCTGGATCACGAACGCGAGCGAGAGGCGCACGCCGAACTCGACCGGATTTGCGCCTCCACCGAGTACGTTGTTCGTATGACGGGACGCCAGAAGGCGCTGGGATCGACGGAACCGCATGCTCCCCGCGAGTTCCGCAACCGCGATTTGGCGTGGCTGATTCATCGCCAGATCTTCACCCGCTCGATCGACGTGCTCCAGCTCGAATATCTGGTGATGGGCCAGTATGCGGGCGGGTTCCGCCACATTCCCAGCATCCTGTTCGAGCACGATGTCTATTTCCAGTCCATCGCACGGCGGCTTCCCTACATGAGCGGCCTGATCGAAAGGACCATTTCGCGGTGGGAATATCTCCGTGCGATTCGTTACGAACTTAAACTGCTGCCTCGGCTGGACCGCATTCAAGTATGCAGCCGCGACAATGCCGAGTATCTCCACTCTTTCCTCCCTAAACTGAAAGGGCGCATCGATGACGGCTACCGTGCCGGCATCGACACATCCGGATACGAATTCCGGCCTTCCGGGCGCGAACCCTATACGCTGCTGTTTCTGGGTAGTTTCCGGCATCTGCCCAATGTGGAAGCATTACAGTGGTTCCTCCAAGAAGTATTCCCGCGCATCCGCAAAGAAGAGCCGCGGGCGAGGCTGGTGATTGTCGGGTCCGATCCGCCGCCGCGGCATTCCCTGCCGGAGTCGGATGCGATCGAAATGATCGGCTTCGTCGAAGACGTGCGTGAGCCACTCATGCGCTACTCGCTGTTCGTCTGCCCGATCCTGGCCGGTTCGGGCGTACGGGTAAAACTGCTGGAGGCGTTTGCCGCGGGGATTCCGGTGGTCTCGACGCGTATGGGAGCGGAGGGACTGGCGGATCAGGATGGCGAAATCTGCGCGCTGGATGACGATCCGGCGGCTTTCGCCGGGCACGTGGTTCGCCTGCTACGGCTTCCGGAGGAAGCTGCAGCGTTAGCCCGGCGCGCCCGGGCCGACGTCGTCGCCAAGCGCGACATGCGGGTGATGACCGGGCGGCTCCTGGAGAGTTACCGCGCAGAAGTGGAAAGAATGCGCCAGGATCAATTGCGAACGGCGGCTGAAAAAGTCTGGAGCCAGGTTTCCTGACCACCGCGGAGACCGGGCCTACTGGGCTTTATTAGCCCTCGCCAGCCGCTCGACTATCTTCTCCGCGACATGCTTCAGATCTTCAGGCTGCGTGCCTCTCGACCGCTCATATGTGCTCCACACGACATCCCGGGTGGCGCGATTCACCAGGAAAACGACGCCGCGGCCGGTGCTCGAAAGGGGCCGCATGGAGGGATGGGAAAACTCGTCCGCGTTGGACTTATCCTTGTCGGATTTATCTTTATCGGCCTTGGCCTTCTCCTCCGCCCGATACAGGTCGCTAAGACTATTCTCCAGCCGCGCGCCGATGGAATCGGTGAAAATAGCGTCCGCCTTCTGCGGATCGGTGACCACCTGGAGCACTCCCCGGGACGTGAGCTGCAACGCCAGATACTGGTCGAGCCCGCCGGACATCGGAAGCAAATAGACAGTCTTCACCCCGAGCGCCTGCGCATGGACGCCGGAAATCGAAACCATGACGCCAAATGCGCCGAATGCCGCATGGGAAAGCCACTTCATGTCCCCCATGATACCCGACCGTCATCCCGGCGGGCTGGTCAGGCTATGCTGGTGAAACGGCCGAATGTATAAGGGACAAACGATCACGGTGATCATGCCGTGTCTGAACGAAGAACAGGGAGTGGAGCAGGTTCTAACCCGGATGCCGGAGTTTGTCGACCAGGTGCTGGTGGTCGACAACGGCTCGACGGACCGGACCTCGGAGGTGGCTGCCAGGTTTGGCGCGCAGGTAATCCGGGAAGATGCCCGCGGCTATGGCCGCAGTTACAAGACCGGTTTCGCGGCGGCCTGCGGCGATATCGTCATCACGCTCGACGGCGACCATAGCTATCCGCCGGATGCAATCTCCTACCTGCTGGAAGCATTCATCCATCTAAAAGTCGACTTTCTGAATGCCTCGCGTTTTCCGGTGCGCGATGGGTCGGCCATGAGTTTCAAACACTGGGTCGGAAATCTGATCCTGTCGCTCGCGATGTCCATTCTGTACTTGACCTGGGTTCGCGATTCGCAATCCGGGATGTGGGTGTTTCACCGGTCGATACTCGGCAAAATGAAACTGGAATCGGACGGGATGGCGTTCTCCGAGGAGATCAAGATCGAGGCGCTGAAGTTAAACCGGCATCGCTTCGCGGAACTCTCGATTCTCTACAGCTCCCGGCTGGGAGAGATCAAGCTCAATCCGTGGCGCGACGGTTTGTATAACCTCTGGTTCCTCCTCAAGAAGCGGTTCTCATGAAGGTGGCCGCCGTAGTTCCTCATTGGAACCGGAGGGATCTACTTCAGACGCTCCTCGCGAATCTTGCGCAGCAAACCCGCCCGCTCGACGAGGTCATTGTGGTGGATAACGGCTCAACCGACGACTCTGCCGCGATGGCCGAGCTCGCCGGTGCACGAGTCGTCCGCCTGAATAGAAACCTGGGGTTCGCCGCAGCCGTGAACCGCGGCATCCAAGCCGCCGGTGCGGAGTGGATCGCGATTCTGAACAACGATGTTACACTGGCGCCCGACTGGCTGGAGCGGTTGCTGGCTGCTACCGAAAAGGAGGAGGCCTGGTTCGCCACCGGAAAAACGGTTAAAGCCGGGGATACCTCGCGCATGGATGGCGCATTCGACGCGATTTCGCGGGGCGCTTGCGCCTGCCGTTGCGGCTCGGGAAAACTGGATGGACCCTTCTGGAACCAGCCGCGCCGCATCCGCATGGCTCCCATGACCGCTGCCCTGTTCCGGCACCGTCTGTTCGAGGAAATTGGTTTCCTGGATGAAAGCTTCGAATCATATCTGGAAGACGTGGATTTCGGGATACGCTGCGCGATCGGAGATCGGTACGGCTTGTACGTCCCGGCTGCCGTTGCCTGCCATTTGGGCAGTTCGACGTGGGGACAGTGGAATAAGTACTCTGTTCAGCTGATCTCGCGCAACCAGCTTTTGTTGACAGCAAAGTACTTCCGCGGTTTATCGCGCGGGCCAATCTTGGTCGGACAATTGCTATGGGGGTTGGTGGCTCTCTGCCACGGGTGTGCAGGCGCTTATCTCCAAGGTAAGATGGCGGGCATGCGCCTCGCCCGAAGCCTAGCGGTGCAGACGGCGTCCGAAGATACCGAAGCTGTTAGTAAATTCGTTGCGTTCGTTCGGGAAAGCGAGAAAACGATTCTTGAGGTTCAGCGGCAGACCGGGTTCGACCGTTATTGGAGGGTCTATTTCTGGCTGCAGCGACTGTAATCATCACGTACAACTCGGAGGAAGTGATATTGAGCTGTCTAGATGCGCTAGCTGAACTGGCTCCGGAGATTGGCGCGACCGTGGTCGATAACGCATCCACCGATCGGACGGTAGAACTGGTCCGCCAGCGGTCTGGCGTCAGATTGGTTGCAAATCACGACAATCGAGGATTCGCGGGAGCTGCGAACCAAGGTTTCGCCGTAACCAGCGGCGATCCGATTCTGCTCCTGAATCCCGACGTCCGACTGCGGACTCCTTTAGCCCCGTTAGTCCAGGCGTGCCGCGAGCATGGGCTCGCCGCGGGCCAGCTAACCGGACCCGATGGACGCGCTCAAGCCGGATTCAGTATCCGCCGCTTTCCTACACCGTTAACCCTGGCCTTCGAGCTTCTGGGAATCAACCGTCTGTGGGCGGGAAATCCGGTCAACCGGCGTTATCGATACCTGGATCGGGATCTGAATCTCGAGGGCCCGGTGGAGCAGCCCGCCGGCGCATTCCTCATGACGCGACGCGACGCGTGGGACCGCCTGGGGGGCTTTGACCAGGATTTCCACCCGGTATGGTTCGAGGATGTGGATTTTTGCCTGCGGGCAGCCGAGGCCGGGTATCGAATTCAATATGTTCCGCAGGTTCAGGCGGAGCATCGCGGCGGCCATTCCGTCCGGAAACTCCCGGCGGCTCGCAAGGAAGTGTACTGGTATGATAGCCTTCTAAGATATGGGGCGAAGCACTTCCGCCCTTGGCCGTACCGGGGTATTTGCCTGGTGGCGGTGTTGAGTACGGTTCCGCGGACGATCGCGGGGATATTTCGCGAGCAGAACCTGAACCCCGTCGTTAGTTGTGTCCAAATAATGCGGTTGGCGGTGAGACGGCTGGTGTCCGGTGTTCGACCGGCGCAGTGGTCAGGGCGAACCGAGAAACTATAAAACAAAAACAGACGCGATGGCCTCCAACGATTTGGTTTCCGTAACGGTAGTAACGTATAACAGCGGTAGATTTATAAAGCGTTGCCTCGAATCGGTTCTGGAACAGAAGTACCTGAACATGGAAGTCGTGGTGATCGACAATGCGTCGACCGACGGCACCGTGGACATTCTGGAACAGTTCGCCGACCGCTGCCGCATCTACTACAACGATGAGAATGTGGGATTCGCGGCGGCGCAGAACCAGGCGATCGGGCTGACACAGGGCGAATGGGTCCTGACGCTCAATCCGGACGTCCTGCTGCTTCCCAACTTCATACAGGCCCTGGTGGACGCAGGGCAAGTGGATCCCAAGGTCGGCTCGGTGTGCGGAAAGCTGCTCACCATCCGGGCGACTTTCGATCTGCCCGATAAACAACTGGTGGATTCCACGGGCATCTATTTCACGCCCATGCTGCGGCATCTGGATCGCGGCAGCCAGGAAATCGATAACGGCCACTATCTGAATTTCGAGTACGTGTTCGGAGCCACCGCGGCGGCGGCGCTCTACCGGCGTGCGATGATCGAGGACATCGCCGTGCTAGGCGAGTTCTTCGATCCGGATTTCTTCGTCTACCGCGAGGACGCCGACGTAGCCTGGCGCGCGCAGTTGATGGGTTGGCGGTGCATCTACACGCCGCTGGCGCGCGGGTATCACGTGCGCAACGTACTTCCGGGAAACCGGCGCGCGCTCCCGTCGGTGATCAATATGCACTCGGTGAAGAACCGCTTCCTGATGCGGGTGAAGAACATGACACCGGATCTCTACCGGCGCAACTGGGCCTCCATCATGGCGCGCGATTTTGTCGTCGTGGGCGCCTGCCTTCTCCACGAGCACGGATCGCTCAAGGCCTTCTGGTATCTGGCGCGCAACTGGAAGCGCGTCGTGGAAAAGCGCCACGAGATTATGAAACGACGCAAGGCCAAGGACGATTATATTTCGAGTTGGTTTTCCTATGAGCCCGTTAGCCGGCCCGCACCGCGTCCGACCGCCCGGGCCGTAGCCCGCGGCCGCGCTGCCCGAGGCTAAAAGGCCGCCGGCGCAGGAAACTTAAGAGGTGCGCTTCGCGATCCTCGGCACCCGCGGCATTCCGGCGCGCTATGGCGGCTTCGAAACATTCGCCGAGGAGCTTGCGACGCGGCTCGCCGCGCGCGGCCACAGGGTCACGGTTTACTGCCGCGAAAAGTATTCCGAAGCCACGTACCGCGGCGTACAACTGAAATACCTCCCCACCATCCGCCACAAATATTTCGATACGCTCGCGCACACCTGCTTTTCGACGTTGCATCTTGCGGCCGAGCGCGGCTGCGACGCTGTCCTGTATTGCAACGCCGCTAATGCCGTCTTCACCTGGATCCCAAGAATGCTCGGCATGCCGGTCGCGTTAAACGTCGACGGCCTGGAGCGCAATCGAAAGAAATGGAATTCGCTGGCAAAAGCCTGGTATCGCATCTCAGAGCGCCTGGCGACCTGGATGCCGAACGCCGTCGTGACCGATGCGCACAGCATCGCGACGTATTATCGCGAGAAGTACGGGCATTCCTCGGAAATGATTCCCTATGGCGCAGAGGTGGGCCCGGTGGAAACTTCCACCGCGCTCGATCGTCTGGGCCTGGAGCGCGGCCGCTACTTTCTATACGTCAGCCGCATGGAACCCGAGAACAATGCGCTGCTGGTGCGCGAAGCATTCGAGCAGGTGCGGACGCCCTTCAAACTGGCGCTGATCGGCGACGCCCCGTATGCAGCGCACTACATCGGCCAAGTACGAGCCACCAGCGATCCGCGCGTGGTGATCCCCGGAGCGATCTACGGCGAAGGTTACCGGGAACTCGGTTCGCATTGCTTCGCGTATGTGCACGCCACTGAGGTCGGCGGCACGCACCCGGCGCTGATCGAAGCGATGGGCCGCGGGGCGCTGACTCTGTACCTGGATACGGCGGAGAACGCCGAGGTCGCGGCCGGCGCCGGTCTTCCGTTCCAGCGCGATACTTTACAGCAAGTGCTGGAGCGCGCGCTGGAGATGCCAGAGGCGGAACGCGAGATTTTACGCGCCAAAGCGCGGGAGCGGGTTCGCACGCACTACAGTTGGGACGCCGTAACCGACGCGTATGAGAAACTGCTGACAAGGCTCGCGAATGCACGAGCTACGGGGAGTTCATGAGAAGTTGGGTGGAAGTCTCGCTAGGGCAGATTCGCGCGAATTATCGCGCGGTGCGGAAAGTGGTCGGCGCCGAGATCGACGTGATGGCTGTCGTGAAGGCCGATGCCTACCGCCATGGCGCCGTGGAGGTGTCACGGGCGCTCGAAGCCGAGGGGGCCGAGTGGCTGGCCGTTTCTAACGTCGAGGAGGGCGTCCACCTGCGCCGCCAGGGCGTCCACGCACGCATACTGGTGATGGCCGATTTTCTTCCCGAGGAGCGTGCCGGGCTCGAAGAGTTCCATCTGACACCGGTGATCCACTCGCTCGAGGATCTGCCGGCCGCGCGGGTTCCCTATCATCTGAAGATCGATAGCGGCATGGGGCGCTTGGGCACTCGCGCCAGCGCCGGGGAGATCGCACGCGCCGTGCAAGCCGTGCCGGCAAGTCTCGAAGGTCTGATGACGCACTTCGCGTCCTCCGGCAACTATGAAAGCCGCCAGACCGAGGATCAGCTTCTGCATTTCGAAGGTGTGCTGTCCGGACTCCGCGCCGCCGGACTTACGCCGCGCTACATTCACGCTTCTGGAACTATCCCGGTGGCGTACGGACGCAAAGCCGCCTGGTGGAACCTGGTCCGCCCCGGACATGCCATCTACGGCTACGTTTCGCCGGCGCGAGGCTCGGCGCCCCGGCGGCAGTTGATCGTCAAGCCCGCCCTATCCTGGAAGGCCACGGTGCTAGCCGTAAAGGACCTGGAAGCCGGCGCGCTGATCGGCTACGGAGGAATCCACCGCGCGGCGCGGGCTATGCGAATCGCAGTGCTCGCGGCGGGTTACGCCGATGGCATTCCGCACCGCCTCGGGAACCGCGGCCACGTGATCGCCAAAGGGAAGCTTGCGCCGATCATCGGCGCGGTATCGATGGACCTGACCACCATCGATATCACGGCGAGTCCGGAAATGCGTGTGGGAGATGCGGTGACGCTGATGGGCTCGGAGGGTGATATATCCATTGACGCCCAGCAGGTGGCGCGGGTCGCGGGAACGATTTCTTACAGCGTGCTGTGCGGGATCAGCGCGCGGGTCAAACGAGTCTACGTCGACTGAAAAGGGGACCGCCTCCGATGGCTGTCCCCTTGCTGCTTCTTACTGTGGCCTCTTGAAGCGGCCGACCAGAACCGCTTTCCCGGTGGTGTGGCCTTCCATCGCTTTCATAATTTCCGCGCGTGTGGCCTCGGGGCTCAGCGAGAGCTTGTCATCCAGAGCGTAAAGCTCTAGGGTGTAGTGGTGATAAGGGTTGATCGCCGCATTCCCGGGACCCATGTAACCCACGTTGCGGATTCCCTTGGCCTGGATCGTGCCGTCGGGCAGCTTGGCGTCGAGGGGTAGGCCGCCGGCGAGACTGCGCGCGGTTCCGGGGATGTTGAACATGATCCAGTGCAGCACATCGTCGGTTCCCTTATTCAGCGCGTTGTCCGGATCGTGCATGATCAGAACGAAGCTCTGGGTGCCCTCGGGCACGTTGGTCCATTCGAGCCTGGGTGAAACCGGCATCGGAGCCGCCTGCGTGAACTTGTCGGGGATGATGCCGCCGTCCTGGAAATCGGGCGATGACAGCGCCATTCCAGGACCCTTGGGAGCGCCCTTGCCGCCGCCCTTGCCCTGTGGAAGCGCCAGAGTCACCGTGAACGCGAGTACCGCAACTGCGTAGAACATCTTCTTGAGCATGGTTGGTTTTCTCCTCGTCTAGAACAGCATATCAGGGCCGTGGGCGAGGCATGCCTCGCCCCTACATCGTCTCTCGGTCTTGTAGGGGCCGGGCATGCCCGGCCCGTCGGGATGAATCAAATGTCTAGATTCCGAACATCCAGCGCATTCTCTTCGATGAACTTGCGACGGCTCTCCACATCCTCGCCCATCAGCGTGGTGAAGATCTCATCGGTCAGCACCAGGTCTTCCAGCCGCACCTTGAGCAGCGTGCGAGTCTCGATGTTCATGGTGGTCTCCCACAACTGCTCGGCGTTCATCTCGCCCAGGCCCTTGTAGCGCTGCACGCTCACTTCTCGCGTGCCCTCGGACTTCACGTGCGCCAGAAGATCACGCCACGTAACCAGATTTTCGCGCTGGGTATCCTTGATCGCCACAAACGGCGGACGATTCAGCTTGGCCGCCTGCTTGGCCAGCGTCCGCAGCCGCCGATACTCGGGTTGGGTGGCCAGCTCGATATCGATGGCGCGCTCGGCATTGGTGGGATCCTTGAACGTCACCATCCATGCGGAGTGTTCCTCTTCGCGCTTCAGCTCGGATGAAATCTTCAGGGCCTTGAGCGCTTCGTGGACCGGCTTGAGGTTGGCCTCTTCCTGGAAATCCGCCTTGGTATCGATCGCCAGCTCGGGACGCGCCAGGATCTCGACCACGCGCGGTTCGCGCAAACGCCGCTCCATGCGCCGCCAGGTGAGCTGGAATTCGTCGAGCGTCATCAGGAAATTACGCAGCTCCGTGCCTTCAAGAGTTGCCTTGTCAGCGGTCTCGACTTTCAGGTTTTCCGTTGCCCGGCGCAGGATCTCGCGCGTGAATTCCTTGTCGTCCTTGATGTATTTCTCGCTCTTGCCTTTCTTGATGCGATAGAGCGGCGGCTGCGCCACGAAGATGTGGCCGCGCTTGATCAGCTCCTGCATGTGGCGGTAGAAGAAGGTCAGCAGCAGTGTGCGGATGTGCGAACCGTCCACGTCCGCGTCCGTCATGATGATGATCTTGCCGTAGCGCAGACGGGCGACATCGAAATCGTCTTTGCCGATGCCTGTGCCGAGCGCGGTGATCATGGCTCGGATTTCCTCGTGCCCCAACATCTTGTCGTAGCGAGCTTTTTCGACGTTGAGAATCTTGCCTCGCAGAGGCAGGATGGCCTGATACCGCCGGTCGCGGCCGCCCTTGGCTGTGCCGCCGGCCGATTCGCCCTCGACCAGGAATAATTCGCAACGCTCGGGATCGCGCTCCTGGCAGTCGGCGAGCTTGCCCGGCAGACCGCCCGAATCCATCGCGCCTTTGCGCCGCGTCAGGTCGCGAGCCTTGCGAGCGGCTTCGCGGGCGCGCGCCGCGTCGATCGCCTTGCCGACGATCTTCTTCATCACGGCGGGGTTCTTATCGAAAAACTCGCCCAGCTTCTCATTGATGAGCTGGACTACGTACCCTTGAATATCCGAGTTGAGCTTGCCCTTGGTCTGGCCCTCGAATTGGGGTTGCGGAAGCTTTACGCTGACCACCGCCGTCAGACCTTCGCGCACGTCGTCGCCGGTCAGATTTTCTTTGACGTCTTTGAACAGGCCGCCGCTCTGGCCCGCGGCGTTGATGGTGCGGGTCAACGCGCTGCGGAAACCGCTCAAATGCGAGCCGCCATCGACGGTGTTGATGTTGTTGGCGAAACTGAATACGGATTCGCCGTACGTGTCGTTATACTGCAGCGCCACTTCCATGGTCAGCACGCCGCCATTGGGCAGATCGCGCTCACCCTCGAAGTAGATGGGCTTGTCATGCAGGACGGCCTTGCCCTTATTGAGATGCTTGATGAACTCGGCGATGCCGCCGACGAATTGGAACTCGCTCGAACGCGGCGGGTCCTCGCGCTCGTCCGTCAGGGTGATCTTCAGACCCTTGTTCAGAAACGCCAGTTCGCGAAGCCGCTGCGCGAGCGTGTCGAAGTTGAACTTCGATGCGTCCATGATGGACGTGTCGGGCTTGAACGTGATCTTCGTGCCGGTCTTCTTGCCGGCCTTGCCGGTCTGGGTCAGCGGACCCTTGGGAATTCCCTTCGCGTACTCCTGCTCGAAGGTGAAGCCTTTCTGCCAGATCTCGAGTTGCAGCGCTTCCGAGAGCGCGTTCACGCAGCTCACGCCTACGCCGTGCAAGCCGCCGGAAACTTTGTAGGAATTCGAGTCGAACTTTCCGCCCGCGTGCAGCTTGGTCAGCACCACTTCGGCGGCCGAAACGCCCTCTTCGTGCATGCCGGTCGGAATTCCGCGACCGTTATCGACCACCGTGACCGAATCGTCTTCATGGATGGTGACGTTGATTTCGGTGCAGTGGCCGGCCAGCGCCTCATCCACCGAGTTGTCGACGACTTCGTAGACCAGGTGATGCAGTCCCGCATCGCCGGTAGAGCCGATGTACATCGCCGGGCGGAGACGCACGGCCTCCAGGCCTTCGAGAACTTTGATGCTACTGGAATCGTAGACTGCGCCGGTATCTTTTGTCGCCATACTTCTTTCTTGAAAGAAACTCTTCAGATGCGCATCGGCATGATCACGTAGCGATAGTTGTCCGCTTTTTCGCCGCCCGGGCGAAGCTCGCCAGCACTATGCGCGTCCTTGAACAGGAACGTGACTTCCTCGGTCGCGACGGCGCGCAGGAAGTCCAGAAGATATTCCGCGTTGAACCCGATCTCGACTGCCGGTCCGTCGTAAGCTGCGGCAATGCTATCCTCGCTCTCGCCGGTCTCCGAGACCGAAGAGTGAACTTTGAGCTCACCCGAGCCGGCCGCCACGCGGATCCCGCGCGATCTCTCATCGGAGAACTGCGCCACGCGTTCGATCGCGCCGCGAAACTCATCGCGATTCACCGACACCGAATGCGCATGCTCCTTGGGAAGCACTCTTTCAAAATCCGGAAAATTTCCTGTCAGCTTGCGGCTAAGCAGCATCCGGCCGCCCAGTTCGAAGAACAGATGGTTCTCATCGCCCGCGAAACGCAGCACGGAATCCGGAGTCGCATCTGCGGCGAGCTTCTGAAGCTCGGCCATTGCTTTACGGGGAAGCAGCGCTCGATACGCTCCCGTTACGCCCGGGAGATCGCCGGAGCTCTCGACCATAGACAGACGATGCCCATCGGTGGCCACCATCGCCATGCTGCCCTTCTTCAAAACCAGCAGGGCGCCGTTCAACGTAAACCGGGACTCTTCACTCGATATCGCAAAAATTGTCTTGGCGATCATCCCGGCCAGCAAGCCAATCGGGATCTCCGCCAACACCGCGGGCATCGCCGGCAGCTCCGGAAAACTTTCGCGAGACATGCCTGCTATGCGCGTCTTCGAGCGTCCGCACACCAGGCTGGCCCACTGGTTTTCGAGAATCTTGACCTGGACCTCGCCCTCGGGGAGTAATCGGACATAGTCCAGCAAGCGTCGCGCCGGAATCGTCCCGGCACCCTTCTTCTTCACCTTCGCTGCGCACGACGAACGCACTCCCAATTCCAGATCTGTCGCCGTCAGCAGCAAACGATCCCCATCCGCTTCCAGCAGAATGTTGGACAAAATCGGAATCGTGGTCTTCTTCTCAACTACGCCCTGCGAAAGGTTCAGTTCTCGAACCAGATCAGCCCTACTGACGGTGAATTCCATAGTGAAGGTTGTTTCTCTGACTAGATTCTCTTCAAGTAAGAGTAATCGTAGTCATAGTGCCTGTGGAAACCTTGATTTCTTTCTAAATTATAGCAAGACCGGGGAGTTAAAGCCATCGGAAGCTGTGCGGAACGGTGTGCTTCCGGAAGGAGAAAGTCGACCTGGTATGAGGTATTCACAGGCTGTCACAGGGCGTATTAGACCCGGGCTGTGGATGACACCAACAAGACTAATGGACTGAGTCGATTAGGCTGTGGATCAACCTGTTGAGATCCGTATCGCTCTGGCGCAACTTCTCGATCTTCTGGACGGAATGCAGCACGGTGGTGTGATGCTTTCCGCCAAAGACCCTGCCGATTTCAGGTAGGGATGCCTGTGTCAGGTCTTTTATCAGATACATCGCGATCTGGCGCGGATACGCAATCTGGCGCGTGTTCGACTTCTGCTTCAGTTGCTGAGGCTGCATGTTGAACTTGTCAGCCACCGCGCGCAGGATCGAATCCATAGTGATGCGGCGCTCTCCACCGGAGATCAGGTACTTCAGCACCTGCTGAGCCATCTGCAGCGTTACCGGAGAGTTGGTTATCGAAGAGTAGGCGATTAGCTTGATCAGCGCACCTTCCAGCTCGCGCACGTTGGATTTCGTTTTTGTAGCGATGTAAATCCGGACTTCCTCGGGGAGCGCGACGCCTTCGAGCTCAGCCTTTTTATCCAGGATCGCCATTTTTGTTTCCAGATCCGGAGGCTGGACGTCCACCATCAATCCCCATTCGAATCGCGAGCGCAGACGCTCTACCAGGCCGGGAGTGCTCTTGGGCGTGGAATCGCTGGAGATTACGATTTGTTTCTGATGATCGTAGAGTTCGTTGAACGTATGGAAGAATTCTTCCTGCATGCGCTCCTTGCCGCCCAGGATCTGCACGTCATCTACCAGTAGGACGTCCGCCGAGCGGTAGTGCCTCTGAAAAGACGGCATACGGTTGGTCCGCAAACACAGGATCATCTCGTTCATGAAGCGTTCGCTAGACGTGTACACCACGCGAATCGACGGATACTTCTCCAGCAATTCTCGCCCGATCGCGTGCATCAGGTGAGTTTTGCCCATGCCCACGCCGCCGTAGATGAACAGCGGATTATAGCTGCGCGAAGGGCTGTCGGCCACAGCGCGGGCTGCCGCGTGGGCGAATTGGTTACAGCTTCCCACCACGAAGTTGTCGAAACGGAAGCGCGTGTTCAGCTGGCCTGCGGCCGCCGGAAACGCCGGCTCCCCGGAATGCGCCGAGACAGCGTCCGCGGCAGCCGGCCGGGATTCCGCGTGCGGCAGATACACGATTCGATCCACCGGAAGATTCAGCTCGCGAATGGTCGACCGAATCTGTTCCGCGTATTCCTGTTCGATAAAATCTTTCGTGACTTGATCGGGAACCTGAACCCGTAAGGAGCCCTGCTCAAGGCTCTCAAGCGCGGTTCGCATCACCCAGTTTTGGAATTCCTGGGGGGCGATCCTTTCGGCGAGTTTTGCCTTGATCAAATCCCAAGTATTCAACTCCTGTGCTTCCGCTACCGCTGTGCCCGATTCCCAAGTTCCACCCACCTTGATTCTCCTTGATATACGAGATCCCGGATGGCCGCAAGTTTCCCACATGATTACCACAGGCTGTGGAAATCCAACGTCAACTTCTCTGATCCAGGGGGAAATTCTCGATGCTCGCTGCCTGAGTCGCGGACACTAACGAGGACGATCCGTGCTCACCGACGGATCTAAGAATAGCACAAAACGTTTGGCGAGCAAGAGAAAGTTTGCATTGTTTATCAACCGTATTTTCAATGGCTTACCACTCAAACGCGGAAACTAAAACATTTCGATGAAAGATCGTTTCTCGACCTTGGCCCGGGGACCTACTCGGATCGACTTGCCCCGCTGATCCAGGCAATAGTACCCCTTCTGGTGCCACCCAACCCGAGAGAAATCCGATGGGTTTAGCCATCCGCCGGGATCTCGGTGCCACGCAGATCTAGGTCCACCGCGAACATCTGAAGTGTCCGGTTGTCCCAGGACACCTCTATGATTCCCTTGGCGTCGGGCGGCGTCGAGATCACTTTGATGATCGATCCACTCGGAATGGTAACCGCGCGTCGCGAGGGGCCGCCCGCATCAATCGCCAGCGTAGCCCGTTCCAGCCTGAATCGCTTTCCCGTCAACACACTTCCACACCCTTCCTCCTCGAAGAAAAGTGTCCCCGTGTACGGCTAGTACCGAGCGAACGGCTAAGCTTTCCGATTCGACCGAGGTTCCGATTATAGCCGCATGTCTAACGATTTCCAGCTAGGGTTCACCCCAGCTGGGGAGAAGACTGCGGCAACTGCAGGATGGGGTCAGCCGCCCGTCTTCTGGATCGGGTTGTTCATCCGCCAGTGAAGATAGGCGATTAAGAATACGCTGTCAGATCGGCTCATCATAAATTTCAGTTGGGCGGTTACGGCGGGAACAGCGGAGTAATCGAGCTTTCCTTGGGAAAGCGCCAGTTCGTCGAACAAGCGGGCAATCTCGCGTTCGTGGTCGTTGGAGGGTTCCATTGTGCGACGAGACCCTCCGATACTCGCCTCGGAAAACTATAGCATGGGCGTCAAGTTCTCCACGCCCGCTGGGGGCGCGCCAGTCCTCCAATTAGGCGTGGGCGCTCCAGTTGTGGTTCTCGTGCTCGCATACGATCTCAGTTCCGCGGGCTTCCACGTCGATTGCGAAAATAGCCACAGTGCGTGCTTCCCAGATTGCGTAGACAATTCCTTTAGCCGGCACCTTCCCGTTTGCATCGGGTCCTGGCAGCACTTGGATGTTGCAGCCGGGGGGAATGGCGACGACGGAAGCGGTCCCATTTACCAAATGAATCCCCGTGACGGAACGATTGAGTCTGAAGTGCTTTCCGGATAGCATGGGGACGACCCTTCTCTGCTCGACGGAAAGGGGTCGTTGCTAACAGCGGCTGCCTTGGATCGAGGATTACAGTATGCGCCCGGTGAGCCAATAAATCAAGGGTTAACCCTAGGGTGTATCTAATGGCAAGTCAGTCAGACGGCTGCTATTCCTGAGTTACTTGCCGCTGGAGGAAGACCTCGTTGAGCCACTACCGAGCCGCTGGTCGTGGCTCAATTTGAAAATAGGCCATCTTGCTTTGGCAAGCCGATTGCCGCATGCTGAAAGTAAATTGCCGAAGGCGAGCTGACCGCCTACTTCACGGTTGGGTTAGCCATCCGCCAGCGCTGTAACTGGGCGTGATAGGCGGCGAACCGCCTGGGCCGACGCCGCACGAAATAGTAGACCAGCGCTCCAAGCATGTGGGTGAAAACAATAACCACGATCCATACGATCTTGTCGCTGCCAGTACTCGGCTCGTTCTTGGCGCAATCAACCAGCATCGCGATCCAAAATACAGTTCCGGCCAGGATCATCAGAAGGAACGCTATAGTCAGTGCTGTGTCCATGCTGTCCTCGTCCCAAGTACAGTCTACAAGAATCTTGCCATCGGAGAAAAGAGCAGCATAGCCGACCGTTAACTTTTTCTAGATTCAAATTGAGCCACTACCGAGCCACTGGTAGTGGGTCCATTTGAAATTACCCCCTCTTGACTTGGCAACCGGATTGCCCCACGCTGAAGGTGGATGCCTAACAGGTCAAGCAATCGCGGCCAGGGACCGAAGGACATAAACCAGATCGCCTTTGATGTGGTCCAGAAGGCCACCGGCGCAAAGCCGAAGGTAGAACCGCCAGACTCTTCAAAAAATCCTGCCGCTGTGAGTTTGGGTCGCCTCGGGGGACTCAAAGGGGGCAGAGCCAGGGCCGAGAAGTTGAGTCCCGAGAAGCGCAAGGAAATAGCCAAGAAAGCTGCCGATAAACGTTGGGCCGCAAAATCTGATTCAGCTATCGATTAGGTTGGGTTTGGTTTCGTACAAAGGCAGTCCCGATATGGTTCTCGATCATTTTGAAAGCGGCGGTATTCATCAGTGCTTGCATGAAGCAGTGGTGGATCGTCAGAACCAGATCCTGTAGTTCTTGGTCATCCTCAAGCATCTTGACGCGGAGTCCCATCTCAATACATTTGGACGCTGGAATATGCCGTTCATGGGCCTTATGCTCATCAGCATCTCCTAGCATCTTTACGATTTTGTCAGCCTTCTGCTGAGCTTCTGCGTCACCCTCGAACATTACTAGCTTGAGTTGATCGGCGACAAACTCGTTTGTCCAATCGATGGCCTGTTTGCACTGTCCCAAAAAGGTGGGGCGATATTGTTGAATGATAGATTGCCAGATTACGAGAGAATCGTGATCCGCCTTGTATTCTTCCAGGGCTTTCTTGAACTCGTTAATAACGCCCTGAGCAGGAATGCCGCGAAGCTGAGGATCGATGGGGCCCAGACTCGATTGCTTGCCAAGGATGATCTCCCGTGCCGAACAAGCGATCATGGTTCCGGCTGACATCGCGACTTGAGGCACAATAACCCTCAAGTTCTTGTCGAACATCAAATGCAGGTATCGTACGATCGATTCCGTTGAGGCAATGCTGCCGCCTGGGGTGTGCAGAATCAGATCAAGTCCTTTGGTCCGATCTAGCTTGTTTACGGCCATCATGAACCCGTTCATATCCTCGTCGTTGATATCCAGCAGGAGGATGCCGGGCTTAGAAAGCCAGCCAGAATAGTAGGCGATTACGTTTCGCCCAGTTTTGGCGAAGAGCTTTGAGAGATAGCTACGCCTGACAGTATCGAGCGCAAGGGCCGCCTTGCTAGTCTCTGTTTGAATTTCCTTGAGTACTTCGTTCCAATTGGGCAACCCTAACCCCTTTCAGGGTAAGGGGTTAAAAGCTCTGTGTTGTCAGAAGCAAAGCTTGGAACGGAACGTTGCAAATAAGGCTGAGCGAGACTGTAGGACTCATCTTCAGGGAGCCGCGTCCCTGGGGTGAAGAGGCGATTGTATGCTGCCTGAAGGGACTCCGCAGTCTCAATATCAACGGCTAGTTCAGGACGATTCATAATTTAACCTCCTGCCTTAGTATCGGTGGTTCCCGCGTCACATTCTACTCCTAAAATCATTAAATCACAAGAATCATGGAGGAAACTAGATTTTCCCCGTTGACATACCTTGACAGATCAAGCATACTAGTCCGTATGAACCAACTGGACATCGAGAAACGAGCCCAGGTACTCTCGGCTCTTTGCGAGGGAAACTCGATCCGCTCGATCACGCGTATGTTCTCAGTCGGCAAAAACACGGTCGCCCGTCTGCTCATCGACGCCGGTGTCGCATGCGCGGTTTATCAGGATGAACACCTTAAGAATCTGCAGTGTACAAAGATTCAGTGTGACGAAATTTGGAGCTACATCGGAGCCAAAGACCGCAACGTCCCGGCTGACAAGAAAGGCGTATTTGGATACGGCAGCGTATGGACCTGGGTCGGGATGGATGCCGACAGCAAATTGATTTGCTCCTGGCTGATTGGGGATCGTAGCGCCGATGCTGCTTGCGAGTTTATGAAGGACTTGGCGTCACGCCTAGCTAACCGCGTTCAACTGACTACCGACGGCTATAGCGTCTATCTGAACGCCGTGGAGCAGGCGTTTGGAAGCGATATCGATTACGCCCAGCTGGTAAAGATTTACGGCGAGACTTCGGAGTCCGAAAAACGATACAGTCCCGCTGAGTGTATTGGAGCGAAGCGCGAGCGAGTGACTGGATCGCCGGACACAAAGCACATCAGCACCAGTTATGTAGAGCGTCAGAACCTCACCATGCGTATGCACATGCGCCGATTCACCCGGTTAACGAATGCCTTTAGCAAGCGCGTGGAGCATCACGTCGCCGCCGTTGCGCTTCACTTCATGTACTACAACTTCATCAAGATTCACGGCACGTTGAAGGTCACGCCAGCGATGGCTGCTGGCGTCACAGACAAGCTCTGGGAGATGACGGATGTTGTCCGTCTGGTCGAAGAGAAGGAAGCCGCTGACGTTCAAGCAAAACGCGAAGCGAAGGCCGCGCGTGATAGCGGGGACGGATCAGCATTCGGCCACTCCTCCACCATGAAAGCAAGTCGGAGATTCTTCTAGGCCGATTCGGCGCTTAACGAAACTGATAGTTCAATGCGGCCTGCTGGCTTTTTGATCCGGACCGAGATTGCGCCTTGGTCGTTAGTCAAATAAAATTGACGCTCGAACTCAAAACTAAGCTGCTTCTCGCTAGGATGAGCTACCTTGACTCCCGTAATGGTCTCGGCGCTTATTCTGAACCCTTGATATTCGAACGTAAAACCAAGGCCGGAGCATAGCAAATACAATACTTCTGCGCTAGGAATGCGAGGTCGTTTCGTGTCTGGATCGTCTTTGAAATACGTGTTGAGGCGAGCCCTACTAAGGCCGATGCTCTTAGCCGCCTGATAGCGCGTATCTCCGTGTTCTGATAGGAACTTGCCTAACGCATCTCGAAATGAGCGGGCAAATTCGCTTCTATCCATGAATGCGTCAAATATAATTGACGCTTTGGGGTGCTGTCAACTATAATCGAACTCGTGGCTAGCAAGAAGAAATCGAAAGAAAATCCGCAGAGTGCCGCGCAGCCTAAGCCGTCGAAACTGGGTTTGCGCCTCCAGGCGATCAGCGAGAGGGCACTCAAGTCGGGAGTTCCGACTATTTCGAATCGGCAAATTCATCAGGGCATCAGAAGCATGCTCTAGATCCGAAGAGGGTCTATTACTCGCGTCTTTGTTGATAGCGACGTACTTATTAACGCGTTCCGTGGCCGAGATCCTGACCTGCGGAAGGCATCTCTAGCCGTCCTCGCTTCTCCCGAGTTTGAATACATTTACAGTCCACTGCTACGCCTTGAGGTCGTACTTCATCCTGAGTCCTCAAAGCGCAAGGACGAAGTAGCGTTCTTTTCGAATTACTTTGATCACGCGACGTGCTGGGGAGACTTGGACCGAGTTTTCGAAATTGGAGAGAAGGAAGCCCTGAAGCATGGAATCCAAGTAATGGATGCTCTGCACATCGCCACGGCTAGCCTCGCAAAGTGCCGTTTTATGTTTACCGCTGAGAAGACAACCAGTCACATCTACAATACAAAGCTCGTCCACGTCGTCCGCGTGACCGAGCCAATCAGACCGCTACCCTTGGCGCGATTGCGCTAGGCATCTCATCGGTCGGAACCGCCAAAATTCAAATGGACCCACTACCGAGCCACTGCGATATTTGACTTTCCCCGTAGCTGGCGCGACAATGAGTCTGTCCTTTTAGGTCCTTCCCTCCGCGGGCGCGGGAGTAACTCAGCTGGTAGAGTGCGACCTTGCCAAGGTCGATGTCGCCGGTTCGAATCCGGTCTCCCGCTCCAATTCTACAGACGCCCATCCGCACAGCGCTGTCCCGGAAGCGAACACCTCCGGGCGTGATACAATCGCTCTCGGTGCCATAAACCTCTGTAACCACAGGTTTTCCAAGACCTGCGGGGAAGCGGGTTTTGTGGCAGCCGGCGTGCGCTCAGGAGTCAGCGGCCGATCCGAAGCCAAAGGCTTCCAGAGGACGTCCTATAGGGAATCATGGATATCAAGCGAGAAGGCGTCGCGAGAAAAAAGCGCATCAGGTTCATCATCTACGGGATCCTGATCCTGGGCGCGGTGGCGGCAGCGGGTTGGAAAGTATCGAAACTCGAGCCGGCCGCTCCCACTGTGGAGCGCGCCACAGTTTGGATCGACTCGGTTAAGCGTGGTCCGATCGTCATCGAAAGAAAAGGACTCGGCAAGCTCGCACCGGAGGAGATCATCGTGATCCCCAGCCTCCAGGACGGCCAGGTCATCAAAGTTCCCGTAAAATCCGGCCAGAAAGTGAAACCCGACACCATCCTGATGGTATTAACCAATCCGGACATGGAACTCGCGGCTAACGATCTGGAGTGGCAGATGAAGCAGGCTGTAGCCACCTACGCAGACCTGAAGGTTAAGCTGCAGAGCCAGAAATTCGATCAGCAAGCGGCGGTGTCCAGCGCCCAGAACGCGCTCAAGCAGGCCTCGCTGAACAAGGATAAGGATGAACAGCTTTTCAAGTTCCAAATCCAAAACGAGCTCAACGTCAAACTCACTCAAGCCAATTGGGAACAGGCCTCCAGCAAATTTCAAACTGAAAAGGAAAAGCTGGACATCATGAAGGATTCCATTGACGCCCAGTTGGAATCCCAACAAGTCCAGATCGATAAGCTGAAGGCCACCTGGGAGCGCAAGAAACAACAGCTGGGCGATCTCGTGATTCGCGCCGGAACCGACGGCGTGGTCCAGGAACTGACCATGCAGGTGGGAACGCGCGTCACCGCCGGCACCGTGGTTGCGAAAGTCGCCCAGGCGACGCTCCAGGCCGAGCTCCAGATCGCCGAAACCCAGGCCAAGGACATCCTGCTGGGGCAGAAAGCCTCCATCGATACGCGGAACGGAATCATTCCCGGGCACGTAGTGAGAATAGACCCGAACGTGATCAACGGAACCCGCACTGTGGACTGCAAACTGGATGGACCATTGCCAAGCGGCGCAGTGCCCGATCTCAGCGTTGATGGGACCGTCGAAATCCAGCGCCTGGCGGACGTTGTCTATATCGGCCGGCCCGTGTTCGGCCAGCCCGACAGCTCCGTGAGTCTGTTTAAATTGGAACCCGACGGGAAGGGCGCTTCACGCGTCACCGTGAAGCTGGGGCGCAGTTCGGTGAACACCATCGAAGTGGTGGATGGGTTGAAGGTGGGCGATCAGGTGATTCTGTCCGACATGTCGGCTCAGGATCAGAACCCCCGGATCCGTTTGGATTAAGAGAGGAGCACACATGGCCGAAGTACTGATTCATCTGGATGGAGTCAAGAAAGTGTTTGTCACCGATGAAGTCGAGACGCATGCGCTGGCGGGCATTCATCTCGATATCAAAAAGGGCGAATATCTTTCCATCGCAGGTCCTTCCGGCTGCGGCAAATCGACGCTGCTGGCGATTCTGGGCCTGCTCGATTCCTCCTCCGATGGAACTTATGAGCTCAACGGACGGCCTGTGCAGGGATTGAAGCTCAGCGAGCGGGCCCGCATCCGCAACCGCGAGATCGGGTTTATTTTTCAGGCTTTCAATTTGATCGGCGACCTCACGGTGTACGAGAACGTCGAGCTCCCCCTGACCTACCGCGGCATGCCCAGCGCGGAACGCAAGAAGCGCGTGCACGAATCGCTGGAACGCGTGGGCATGAGCCATCGCGTGAAGCACTATCCGTCGCAGCTCTCCGGAGGCCAGCAGCAGCGCGTAGCCGTAGCTCGCGCGCTGGCCGGCGACCCGTCCATTCTTCTGGCCGACGAGCCCACCGGCAATCTGGACAGCACCAACGGCGAGGCCGTGATGGAACTGCTGCGCGATCTGCACCGCGGCGGAGCCACCATCTGCATGGTCACCCATGATCCGCGCTACGCCCAGTACGCCGACCGCAGCATTCACCTGTTCGACGGGCGCATCGTCGAAGAAAACGCCGAGCGGGCCTGATTCCACAATCGCCCTCATGAGTACCTTGCTCCTTCGTGGTACTAGAACCCCGATCTAAGGTGCAGGACCCTGCTTTCCTGTCCGATAGGTAACTTAGTTCCCTTTTTCCCGGGACCTGGATCGCCTGGAGGATGCACTCGTGAGCGCCATTTCCGATTCGCCGTTGCGCAGCGGAATTCAGATCAACATTCCCCGCCCCGCCGTTATGCGCGAGCCGGAGCCTGTGGAATCTGCCCCGGAAGAAGCCGCATCCGCGCTGGAAGAAACCGGAGTTGTTCCGCCGCCGCCTGAATCACTGGAAGATACCGGCATATCGCTGGCTCTGATCGAACAGTTGCTTCTGAAGCTTCTCTACTTCCGCGGCGAGGTGCTGGGAAGGGATCTGGCAAGCCTGGTAGGACTTCAATATAGCCTGATCGACGATCTGCTCGAGACCCTGAAGCGCCAGCACCATGTGGGGATCAAGAAATCGTTGGGTATGGGCAACAGCTCGGGAATTTTCGCGCTCACCGAGTCCGGCCGGAGCCTCACCCGCGAGTATCTGGAGAACAATCAGTACGCCGGGACGGTGCCGGTGCCTCTGGCCCAGTATTCCGAAGTCGTGCGGCGGCAGAGATTGGCCGAGAACTGGCTCTCGCCGGATTCGCTGAAACGGGCTTTCAAACATCTGGTGGTGGAGCAGGATATTCTGGCGCGGATCGGTCCGGCGGTGAACTCCAACAAGTCTTTCCTGATTTACGGCCAGCCCGGCAACGGCAAGACCGCTCTGGCAGAAGCGCTGTTCCGCGTGGAGACGGCGCCAATCTACATGCCGTACGCGATCGAATCCCAGGGCAACATTATACAGATCTACGACCCGATTTATCACCAGAAGATCGACGATGTGGAAGCCGACAGTGTAACCCTGGACCGCGATCACGGCTACGATCGCCGCTGGTTCAAGTGCCGCCGCCCCTTCATCATCACCGGCGGCGAGCTGGGCCTGGACATGCTGGATCTGAGCTTCAACAAGGTCTCGAAAGTCTACGATGCGCCATTCCAGCTCAAGGCTAATAATGGCATCTATCTCATCGACGACTTCGGCCGCCAGAAGGCTTCTCCCGCCGAGATTCTGAACCGCTGGATCGTTCCCATGGAGCGGCACGTCGACTATCTGAGCTTCCAGGCCGGCGGCAAAATGACCGTGCCGTTCGAGGCGTTCCTGATCTTCTCCACCAATCTGCGGCCCGAACAACTGGGCGACGAAGCTTTCCTGCGCCGCATTCAGTACAAGATGTTCCTGCGCAGCCCGGGACGGAGCGAGTTCGTCGAGATTTTCGAGCGTTTCGCCGAATCGCGTTTGCTCGCTCAAGAGCCCGGTGTCATTGACGCGTTTGTGGAGAAACACTACGTGAAAGGCGGCAAACGCTACCGCCGCTGCCATCCCCGGGACGTCATCAGCCATGCCATCGACCTCATCAATTTCGAGGCGCGGCCCAAGAAGCTGACCGAGGACGTGCTGGACCGCGCATTCGACAGCTGCTTCACCGACAACATCGACGTCAACGACTGATATCGTTGTAAGGACGAGGCATGCCTCGTCCTCCCATGAATCTTCGCAACTGGTTCGATACCTCTTTCCGCCTGCGCCCCGCCGAGCCGGCACTCGAATGGAAGGGCGCGACGTACACTTTCGGCGATATCGACGCGCGCAGCAATCGCATGGCGCGCGCTCTGGAGGCCCGAGGGTTCCAGCGCGGCGACCGGCTCGCCGTCTATCTGGCCAACTCGCTCGACTTCATTGACATTTTTCTCGCTTGCGTAAAGCTTGGTGTCATCTTCGTACCGGTGAACATTCTGTATCGCGAGCGCGAGCTCTCGCACATTTTGAGCGATGCCGAACCAAAATTGTTCGTCACGGAACAGGAGCTTCCGGCGTTGCGCGCGGAAGCTGCGGCGCAACCGGCCGATCTTCCCGAGATTCCCTTGGACGGCGAATCGCCCGCCGCGCTGGTGTATACGTCCGGTACCACCGGCGTTTCGAAAGGCGCGATTCTCACCCACAATAACTTCGCGGTGAACGCCGCGAATCTGCTCCAGGCCTGGCGCATCAGCTCCACGGACCGTTTCCTGCTGGCCCTGCCGCTATTTCACGTCCACGCGCTGGGCAACGGGCTGCATTGCTGGCTGTTCTCGGGATGCCGTATGCGTTTGCTCGAGCGCTTCGAGCACGAAAAGGCGGCTGCCGAATTTCTGGATTTCCGTCCCACGCTGTTTTTCGGCGTGCCGACCATGTACGTCCGCCTGCTCGAGACGCCGCCCGAGACCGCGCACGAAATCGGCCGGGGCATGCGCCTGTTCGTATCGGGATCGGCACCGCTTCCGGCACAGGTTCTGGAAGATTTCCGCAAACTGTTCGGGCACACGATTCTCGAACGCTACGGCATGACCGAGACGATCATGAACATCTCGAATCCCTACGACGGCGAGCGGCGTCCGGGCAGTGTCGGATTTCCGCTCCCGGGAGTGCAGGCGCGTATCCTGAACGAAAACGGCCAGGAAGTGCCCGACGGCGAAACCGGCGAGCTGTATCTGAAGGGTCCGAACGTGTTCGCCGGATATTGGCGGCGAGAAGATGCCACGCGTTCCGCTTTCGTCGACGGCTGGTTCAAGACTGGCGACCTGGCCCAGCGATCCTCCGATGGCTACTACACGTTGTGCGGCCGCCGCAGCGATCTGATTATTTCGGGCGGCTTCAACATCTACCCGCGTGAGATCGAAGAGTTCCTTATGGAGCAGCCCGAGGTTGCCGAAGCTGCGGTGGCGGCGCAAGCCGATCGTGTGCGCGGCGAAATTCCCGTGGCTTATGTGGTCCCACGCGGTGCATGTGACACCGCAGCTCTAGAAGCCCGTTGCCGCGAAAAGCTGGCGTCTTTCAAATGCCCGCGGCGTTTTATCATCGTCGAAAAACTCCCCCGTAATGCGCTGGGCAAAGTGCAAAAACACCTGTTGGGAGCCGCCGCGAAGTGAAGATCCTGATGGTGGCTTCCGAAGCCACTCCCTTCGCTAAAACCGGCGGTCTGGCGGACGTGCTGGGCTCGCTGCCGCCGGCACTAGTTCGCCTGGGCGATGAAGTTGGCGTCGTCCTCCCGAAATATCGCGTGGCGGAGACCTCCGGCGCGGAAGTCATATGGATTGCGATGCCGCTGTGGGTAGGGCCGCACGCTTATCAGGTGGACATTCATCGCCTGATCCACCGCGGCGTGCACTATTTCTTCGTGGATTGCCCGCCGCTCTACGATCGCCCGGAGATCTATGGAGACTACCCCGACGATCACATCCGCTTTGCGCTGTTGAGCCAGGCCGCGCTGGGTATCACGCGCCACATCTTCCGTCCCGCAGTGCTTCACGCGCACGACTGGCAAGCCGGCCTGGTTGCTCCTTACCTGCGGACCACCTTCGCGAGCGATCCTACGTTCTACGGGCTGCGCACCCTGCTGACCATCCACAATCTGGGCTACCAGGGGAATTATCCTGCGGCCGCGTTTGCGGATCTGGGCCTGGATCCGGGGCTGTATCATCCCGGCGGCCTGGAATTCTGGGGCCTGGTGAGCTATCTCAAGGCCGGCATCGTCTGGTCCGACGCCGTCAACACCGTCAGCCCAACCTACGCGCGCGAGATCCAGACTCCCGAATACGGGTTCGGCATGGACGATCTTTTGCTGATCCACAGCGGCAAGTTAAGCGGGATCCTAAACGGCGTCGACTATGAGGATTGGAATCCGGAAACTGGCCCTTATCAGGTGGCGCACTTTTCCGCGCGCGATCTTTCCGGCAAACTCGCATGCAAGAAGGACCTGCTTGCCGAGGTGGGCCTGCCGCCCAACACGCGGCGTCCGCTGATCGGCATCGTGTCGCGCTTTGCCGATCAAAAAGGATTCGACCTGCTGAAAGGCATCGCCGCCTGGCTGGCGGATCAGGATGTGGCGATGGTGGCGCTCGGCAACGGTCAGAAGAAACACGAAGATATGTTCCGGCAGCTCGCGGCCCTAAGACCCGGGAAATTCGCGGTGCGGATCGGTTACGACGATGCGCTATCGCACCGCATCGTGGCCGGGGCGGATATGTTCCTCATGCCGTCGCAATACGAACCATGCGGGCTGAGCCAGATGTACAGCCTGCGCTACGGAACCGTGCCGGTCGTCCGGGCCACCGGTGGTTTGGAAGATACGGTTGAGGAATCGACAGGCTTCAAATTCACCGAATATACTCCGGCGGCACTTCAAGGCGCGATCCAGCAGGCGTTAAACGCGTTTGAAAAGCCTGGTGCCTGGATGGAGCGGATGCGCCGGGGCATGGCGAAAGACTTTTCGTGGGATTCGTCGGCCCGGGAGTATCAGCAGCTTTTTCGATCGCTATAACAATGCACCGGATATTGCGATCACGATGCCGAGAACTCCAAAGATCACGCTGATCACCGGGAACAGCTTCTTGCGAGAAATGAAATACAGCGACGCCAGCACGACGCCGATCTCGAGCATTCCTTCGCCCAGATCGTAGCGCAGGGCCTGATCTTCGGTATGGCGGGTTTCCTGCTCTTTTTTGGTAGCTTCGTCTTTCACTTCCTGGCTTTCCTTTTCGTACTTCGTCTTTTGACTCTCGTAGCGGGTGATGGTCTGTTCCGCATCCGGTTTATCGCGGCCCATCACGTTCATCAGGTCGACCCCCAGCTCCAGGCTATGAAACTTGATGCGGTTGGATTGATATTGCGACCATTTATCGTTGGCCTCGGATCGCTCGACCACAGCCGTGGTGTGCGCCCGGTGAGACGCGATCGAGACCACCGCCAGAAACACGGCCAGCACTGCCGCCAGCACGCCCACCTTCTGTCCCAGCGGATCGGATTCCCCGCCTTCGGTCTTAATTTCGATTTCAGGCATAGCCCTTTAAATAACCCTGTAACAGGATAGCGCCCTGGTACGGGCCGAGTTGCATCTTTCGGTCCCGATCCCGCATCATAAGGAGCGGACCCCCAGAGGGATACCAAGGAAACATGGCTGCTGAAAACACACTAACTTTTACCGATGGCGCTTTTGACCAGGACGTACTGAAATCCGAGACCCCCGTGCTCGTCGATTTCTGGGCACCCTGGTGTGGACCTTGCAAGGCCATGGGCCCCACCATCGACGCACTCGCCACTGAGTACGCCGGCAAAGTAAAAGTGGGAAAGCTGAATACGGACGACAACCCGGGGACGGCCATGCGCTACGGGATCCGCGGAATCCCCACGCTGCTGCTGTTCAAGGGCGGCCAGGTGGTCGATCAGCGGGTGGGCGCGATGCCCAAGCCCGAAGTGCTGAAGATGCTCGAACCCCATCTCGCCAAGGTTAGTAGCTAAGCTCCGCTTAGCTTGTAACAGCCCCCTGCGCGGCCGATCCCACCGCATTCACATACTTCCGGAACACACCCGTGGCGTACTTCAGCTCGGGAGCTTTCCACGCGTTGAGCCGCGACTTCATTTCTTCCGGCGAAACCTCCAGGTCGATGGTCCGTTTCTCCAGGTCGATGGTGATCATGTCGCCTTCGCGCACGGCGGCGATCGGCCCACCGACGAACGCCTCCGGAGCGATGTGCCCCACCATGAATCCGCGCGTGGCTCCGCTGAAGCGGCCGTCGGTCAGCAGTGCGACGCTATCGGCCAGTCCCGCTCCCACGATCGCGCTGGTCACGCCCAGCATTTCGCGCATTCCCGGCCCGCCGCGAGGCCCTTCATAACGCACCACCACCACGTCGCCGGCCTTGATCTGTCCACCGGTGACAGCGTGCATGGCGTCTTCTTCGCGGGCGAAAATGCGCGCCGGTCCGCGATGCGACTTCTTGTCGAGCCCGGTCACCTTGATCACGCTGCCCTCGGGCGCGAGATTCCCCCTCAGGATCACCAGGCCTCCCGTCATCTTGATTGGGTTGTTTAGGGGTCGAATCACTTCCTGGCCGGGCGTCTCCTGGGCATCGGCGGCTTCTTCGGCGAAGGTCCGCCCGGTGACGGTGATCGCGTCTTTATGAGCCCAGCCTCCGTCGCTCAAACGCTTTGCGACCACTGCCCAGCCGCCGGCCTGGTCCACGTCATACGCGACGAAGCGTCCAGCCGGCTTCAAGTCGACCATCAGGGGCGTCCGCGCGCTGATCGTCTGGAAATCCTCCATGTTCAGCGGAACGCCGGCTTCGTGGGCCAACGCGAGCAGGTGCAGTACGGCGTTTGTAGAGCCGCCTGTGGCGGCTACGGACGCAATCGCGTTCTCGAACGCCTTGCGGGTGACGATGTCGCGCGGGCGGCGCTCGGCGCGCACCGCATCCATCACCACCTGGCCGCAGCGGAACGCGACCTGCTGCTTGCGCGGGTCGACTTGCGGCACCGAAGCCGTACTCATGGGCGAAAGCCCGATCATCTCCATCACGGTCGCCATGGTGTTGGCGGTGAACTGTCCGCCGCACGCGCCCGCGCCGGGACACGACGTATTTTCGATCTCCAGCAGCTGCGCATCGGTGATCAGATTCGCGGCGCGCTGGCCCACTGCCTCGAACACCGTCTGCACCGTGGAATTATTGGGACCCGGCATAATCGTGCCGCCGTACATCACCACGCCCGGAACATTCAGACGAAGCAGCGCCATCGCGGCTCCTGGAATGGTCTTGTCGCACGCTACCAGCGCGACGATGCCATCGAACATGTGCCCGCGGCCTACCAGCTCGATCGAGTCCGCAATCAGATCGCGGCTGACCAGCGACGCCTTCATGCCTTCGGTGCCCATGGTGACGCCGTCGCTGATCGCGATGGTATTGAATTCCATGGGCGTGCCGCCGGCCGCGCGGATGCCCGCCTTCACGTGCGTGGCCAGCTCGCGCAGGTTGTAGTTGCACGGCATCGTCTCGATCCAGGTGTTGGCGACGCCGATGATGGGCTTCTTCAGGTCCTCGTCGGTGAAGCCGATGGCCTTGAGCATGGCGCGCGCCGGGGCGCGGTCCCGTCCTTGGGTGATCGTATAGCTCTGTAGTTTCATGTCTGACTCTGGAGTTTCCGGGAAACTTACATCGTACCGCGTGAATGAAAAAGGACGAAACCCAAGTTTTTTTCGAAAAGTGCGGTAAGATTCGACCGCGCCGTTCGTCTAAACTAGTTGTATTAGCCGGGTCGCCGAGGAACTTTCCCTCCCAGGAACTCGTCTTTACAAATTAAGGCAAGTTCAGAAACTGGCTGCGGAGACGCCAACATCTTGAAAACAAAGTGGAAAGTAACTATCGGAATTTTACTGGGGGTCGCCGCCGTGGCCGGAACGGTCGCCAGCGTCCGCTGGAGCCAGAGCGCACAGGTGACCGTACAGACCGCCGTTGCGGCCCGTGGCGATCTGACCTCCATCGTGACCGCGTCTGGAGAGGTTAAGCCTAAGACTTACACCAATTTAGGAGCTAATGCCCAGGGCCGCGTCATGCAGCTGATGGTCAAGGAAGGAGACCATGTCCGCCGCGGCGAGGTGGTCGCCAAGATCGAAAGCATTCAGGCCACTGCGGATGTCGAGCAGCAGCGGGCCTCGATCGCATCGGCCGAAGCCGACTCGACTGCCTCCGAGGCCGGCCTGAAGGTCCAGGACGATACCATTAAAACCCAGCGGGCCACGATCGATCGGACTAAGGCGGACCTGGACTTGGCCAAAATCAATAACGATCGCTACGAGCAACTCTATAAGGCCGGCGTAGTCGCGAAAGCCGACTTAGACCAGCGCAAATCTACCTATGAATCCCAGCAGGCCGGGCTTCGGGAGGCCGAGTTGCGATTGGATCAGCTCATATCGCAGCGGGCCCAGACCGTGGCCCAGTTGCAATCGACCCAGCGGCGTGTCACGCAGGCGCAAGCGGGACTAACCCGGCTGGCTGACATCCTGGAGAAACACGACGTGGTCACGCCCCTGGACGGCATCGTCACAACTTTGCCGGTGCAGGTGGGCGAGACCGTGGTTCCCGGAATCCAGAACTCGGCGGCATCCAGCATCATGACCGTGGCGGATATGTCGATCGTAACGGCGGAAGTGCACGTGGATGAGACGGATATCGTGAATCTGAAAATTGGCCAGAAGGCCGACGTGACCATCGACGCCATCCCCGATCGCACGTTTAGCGGCCACGTGACGGAGATCGGAAATGAAGCTATTCTGCGCTCCACTGGGCAGGTAGCTTCCGCCAGTGCGACCTCTTCCACCGAGGCGAAAGATTTCAAGGTGGTCGTCCAGCTGGATAATCCGCCTCAGGAAGTTCGACCGGGTCTTTCCTGCACCGCCAAGATTGTCACGGCGACACGCAAGGATGTGCTGGCCATTCCGCTTCAGGCTCTCACCGTTCGTCAGAAAGGTGAGCTCGCGGATGCCGCGGCCGCAAGGCAGAAGCAAAAGGATAACGGCCAGGCCCCGCTCGATCTGGTGAACGAGAAACAGCGCCGCGAAGAAGTGACCGGTGTGTTTGTGGTCGCGAATCAAAAAGCCGAGTTCCGTAAAGTGGAAACCGGAATCACCGGCGCCACTGATATCGAGGTTCTGAGCGGTGTGGAGCCCGGCGACCAGATTGTCGTCGGCACCTACCAGGCGATTCGCACCATGCGGCCCGGATCCCGGGTGAAGGTGGATAATCGCAACGCAGTGATCGGGGCCGGAGGCTAAGCGGATATGGCGACGCAGGCGGCGGTGCTCGATAAAACGGAACGGGGAGAGCAGCTCCGGCGCGACGGGGTCATCATTCGCACCTGGGATCTGATGAAGACCTACGTGATGGGCGACCAGACCATCCATGCCGTGGCGGGCATCGACATCGAGATCAGGAAGGGCGAATACGTCGCGATTATGGGTCCTTCCGGGTCCGGTAAATCGACCCTGATGAACCTGATCGGCTGCCTGGATAGTCCGTCGTCAGGCTTGTATTACCTGAACGGCAACCTGGTCAGCGACATGGACGACGACGAACTGGCGCGCATTCGCAACCAGGAGATCGGGTTCGTATTTCAGACCTTCAATCTGCTGGCGCGCGCCACGGCCTTGCACAACGTGGAGCTGCCGCTGATCTATGCAGGGGTTTCTTCCCAAAAACGCGCGGAAATGGCTAAAGCGGCTCTGAAGGAAGTGGATCTCCAGGACCGCATGCTGCACAAGCCCAGCGAGCTATCCGGCGGCCAGCGCCAGCGCGTGGCGATCGCCCGGGCGCTGGTGAACCACCCCTCCTTACTGCTCGCCGATGAGCCTACCGGCGCGCTCGATACCGCCACCGGCAACGACATCATGGCGCTATTCGCGAAACTGCACACCGAAGGCAATACTATTGTGCTGGTGACGCACGAGCACGATATCGCCATGCACGCGCACCGGATCATCCACATTCGCGACGGAAAAGTGGAAAAAGACGAAAAGGTTCGCTAGTCCGTTTCCATTTGCGTTGATTCGCGTTTATTTGCGGCCAATCCCTACTTCGCGGCGGCTTTCTTGAAGTCGCCCGCCTTGAAATAGGAAATCGTCGCCGGATCGATCCACTTCTTAAAGATCGCCGAGAGCTGCTCGGGAGTCGTGTCGTTGATCTTCTTTTCGAGGTCGCTCTCCCGCTGCATGGTCCGGCCAAGCTCTGCCTGGCTCACCAGCAGTCCCACCAACTGGTTATCCTGCGACCGGCCCAACTGCCTCTCCTGCATGAGCGCGGTCTTGGCCGTAGCGACCTCTTCCGCGGTGAATCCGGTAGTCGCGGCTTTGGTGATCTCGTCTTTGAACGCGTCTTCCACCTTGGCGGTGTTTTCATTCTTGGCCGAGGCTACGGCGGCAAACACTCCGTACTTTTCCTGCGGGCCCGCGCGAAAGTTGCTGTTCACGCCATAGCTCAACCCGTCCTTTTCGCGGATACGAACCCACAGGCGGCTCTTCTCGTCGCCACCCAGGATGCGGTCGGCCAGAACCATCGCCGGGTAGTCCGGATCCTGCTGATCCATACTGACCGGAGTTACTGCGTATAAATAGGCGTTGGCTTTGTCCGGAGCTTCGAGCGAAGTGTTGACCGGGCTGAGCTTCGTCCAGCTTCGCTTGACCACCGAATAAGGCTGGGGACTCTTCCAGGAACTGAACAGCTCCTGCGCCAGCTTCTGCACTTCGGCGGCGTCGAAATCCCCGACCACGGCTAGTTCGGCATTCGACGCGCCATAGAAATCGGTGTAGAATTTTTTGGCTTCGTCGAGTGTGACCTTCTTCAACTGATCGATGCTTTCATCGATGGTCAAACTATAGCGCGGGTCGCCCGCCGGATAGGCGGCGTTCAGATACCGGTTCATGGCGATGCTGGCCATGTTCTGCGGCTCGCTGCGCCCCGCTTCGAGCTGCGCGATGGCCGCCTGGCGGATCTGCTCGAAGTCGGATTCCGGGAAGGAAGGTTGCTGCAGGATCTCCGCCGCCAACTGCAGAGCTGGAATCAGGCCGGCTCGGACAGTATCGATCCTGGCGCTTGCGCCGGTTAGTGTGCCGGTCACGCCGACCTGCGCCTTGATCCTGTCGAACTCGTCCTGCAACTGCTGCCGGGTATGCTTCCGGGTGCCGCGCATCAGCAGGGCGCCGGCCAGGCGGGGAGCCGCGCCTTTGTTGGCGAGACTCTTCTCGTCTCCAAAATGGAGCTGCAGGTTCGCGACCACGGTGCCGCCGCGGGTTTTCTTGGGCAGCAGAACCAGCTTCAGGCCGCTGGGCAGGGTGATGCGCGTGGTGCGCGCTTCGATATTGGCCGGGGAGGGATCGAAGACCTCGCCATCCTCAATCGCCGCCTTGCCCTTATAATCTTTAAGCTCGGACACGACGTCCGGGCTCGCCGGAATCACCGAGCGGTCCGGCTGCGCTTCCGGAAGATACCGGCCGATCGTCCGATTGGCGGGCTTCAGGTACAGTTTCGCCACGCGCGCGACATCTTCCGGCGTGACTTTTTCGACGCGGTCGCGATTGAGGAACAGCAGGCGCCAATCTCCCATGGAGCCCCATTCGCTGAGAACCAGTCCTACGCGTCCCGAATTGTTCAGCTCCAGGTCGATGTTCTTCAGCAGCCGGGTGCGCGCGCGATCCACTTCTTCTTTATTGGGCGGCTCTTTAATCAGGCCGTCGATCACGCTCAGCATGGTTTTTTCCGCGTCGTCCAGGGATTTGTCCTTGGCCACGGTGGCGCTGAACATCTCGACCCCCGGATCGTGCAGGGAGTAATTCTCGGCGTCGGCGGAAACGGCTTTCTTGCTCTCGACCAGGGCTTTGTAGAGCCGCCCCGAGGGCGCCTCGGACAAGATCGCGGAGAGCACATCCAAGGCGGGCGAATCCGGATGCGATCCCGCGGGGACATGAAACGCCATCATGACCGACTGGTGATCGCCCACGCGGCGCAGAACCACTTCGCGTTCGCCGTCCTGGGTAGGCTCTTCGGTATAGGTGGGAAGCAGCTTGCGCGTGGGTTTGGGGATGACTCCGAACAGCTCGTTGATCCAGCCCAGCGTCTTCGCCGGATCGAACTTCCCGGCTACCAGCAGCATCGCGTCGTCCGGCTGATAGTAATTGCGATAGAAGGCCTGCAGCTTCTCGATCGGAACCTTTTCGATGTCGCTCAACGTGCCGATGGGGCTCCGTCCATACGCGTGCCACAGATAGGCCGTCGAAAGTACGCGCTCTTCCAGAACCTGGTCGGGGCTGTTCTCGCCGCGTTCGAATTCGTTGCGGACCACGGTCATCTCGCTGTCCAGATCGCTTTTCGCGACCCGCGAATTCACCATCCGGTCCGATTCCATTTCGAGCGCCCAGCGCAGATCGGCGTCGCTCGCGGGCACCGTCTCGAAATAGTTGGTGCGATCCCAGGAGGTGCTCCCGTTGAAGTCGTTGCCATGCGCGCTCAGCTCCCCCATGATCTCTTTGTGCTTCTGGGTCCCCTTGAACAGCATGTGCTCGAGCAGGTGAGCCATGCCGGTTTCCCCGGCGCCCTCGTTCCGCGATCCCACCATATAGGTCACGTTAACGGTGACGGTAGGCTTCGAGTTATCCGGGAACAGCAGCACCTGGAGGCCGTTGTCCAGCCGGTATTCGGTGATACCCTCGACCGAAGTGACCTTGGTTTGGGCGGGAGCGATGGGGGCCAGAAGCAGGCCCAGAATCAGAGCGAGGGGCGCCAGATTTCTCATGGTTACTAGACTATCATCTTGAAATTTAGACACGGGCATCCTGAAATTTAGACGCGGGACGGCTGGAAACGACAGGCGGACGCCCTATTTAAGGCTCGAAGCGGTATGGAATCTTGTCCGTATCGAGCGGCAAGCGCCAATGGTCCGGGGCTTCATACTGGTAAGCCTTGTCGACCAGGTTGAGCAGCACTGCCGGCTGGTTCGAAATATTCTGCACCCCGTGAAAAACACCCGGCGGAATAATCAGCAAGGCCGGCCGCAGGGCGCCAAACCGAAACTCGTTGATTCGCCCGTAGGTGGGTGACTCCTGGCGCGCGTCGAAGAGCACGATCTGCAGCACCCCGTGGCTGGCAAACAACCGGTCCGTGGTGCGGCGGTGGACGTGCCAGGCTGAAATGCTTCCGGGATTCATGACGCTCTGAAAAACCTGGTCGACATCGCCATCATCCAGCATCCAGTCGCGCCGGAAGACTTCGCACAGAACGTCGCCGCCGTTCTTCAGAACGTTTTTTATCTCCCGGACGCGCACACCGTCGATGGCGTCCTGGACACTATTCCAGTCGGACGTCACGCTCTGTCGGTCTTGCTGCGCCCCCAGGCAGTCTGAACTCGACTCCTTGGCTGGTTTCGGGGAAGCGGCCATAATCTATTTTCGCGCTTCGCCGGGCGCTGGAGGCAAACCCCGAAAGCGGCGCAGATACTGAATGAAGCCTCCACGCCGGCGATACTTCAGGCCCAGTTCCACGGCTTCGGGATGCACTCCCCAGGATCCCGCCCAATGCCGCATTCTCTTGCGCGCGGCCATGGCCAGAGGAGAGGAGCTGGATTTCTCTCTCGGCCAGCCCCGGAAGGGGGCCAGGCTGCGGCGCACGAAATCGCGGGCCGAAATCACAACGCCTCTCCAAAGCGGCGGATTGGCCTGAACAATCGAAACATTCTCGGCGATCGCGATCAGGACCTTCTGGCGGTATCGAGCATCCGTATGGATGCGTTCAAAGACGGCCTGGTTCTCGTGATGCTCCCGCTTTGCGTAAGCGCCCGGACGGCCGCCGGAGGGCAGCGAGATCGCGGTGAAATGCGGAATGTATCGTAGATCCTTGCCCAGCGATCCGGCGCGAAACAGCCAATCCTGCGAGGGGGTCGCGTGACATTCCCGATGATGACGCCAGGGACCGACGTCCTCCGCCAGCTCGCGGCGCATCACCCAGAAGGACGCGGGCACGGACAAATGCGGCGCGTACCGGCGTTCGATAATCTGATCGCCGCAGGTGAATATGCCGTGGATATCCATTTTCACGATCAGGGGCCAAACCAGGTCCGCCCCGGTTTCGTTCAACGCGGCGACGGCCGTCTCCAGGTGATCGGGGAACCAGAGATCGTCATGATTCAGGTAGGCCAGGAAGCGGCCCCGGGCAAGGCGGACGGCTTCATTGTTCGGCCCCGATTGGTCGCCGGCGTTCTGCGGCAAATTGACAAAGCGGATCCGCGGATCGCCGATCTCGCGAATCATATCCGCCGTGTCGTCGGTGCAAGCGTCGCCGACCACCCACATCTCCCAGTCGGATAGTGTCTGGCGGCGGACGGATTCCACCGCGAATCGCAACACATTACTGCGGTTGTAAGTGGCTGTGACCACCGAAACGACGGGCGGTCTTTGCGAATCCATGCTGGTGCCTCACCGGGGACTTGTACCGAGGGTAGCTGGGCACGCGGAGAAAATGCAACCGCCGGCGGACGCCGAAGTGCGGAACTGAAGTAACCGATCTGCTTGACTTTACGGGCGCCACTGGATTAACTTAACGATTCGACGTGGCCCGTTCATCCGGCCGCTCGTATTATGGCGGAACACGACCGCGTGGCGGCACAAACCGTCGAGGAACTGCTTGAATCCAGCCTGGAAAGCGTGGATCAGGCGGAAGAGACTGTATTGCGGCTGGCGACCGCCATGGGTTTCGATGAAGACGACATGCATAGGATCGGGATCGCAGTGCGGGAATGCATGGTCAATGCCGTGGTGCACGGCAACCGCTATCACTCGCGGAAGAAGGTGCACCTGACGGTTTCGCGTAGCGGGGAAAGATTGGAAATTCTGGTGGGAGATGAAGGCGGAAGCTTCGACGCATCGAAAATTCCGGATCCTCTGGCCGAGGAGAATCTGCTGCGGCAGTCCGGCCGGGGATTGCTGATGATGCGGGCGTTCATGGACGAGTTTGAGGTGCGGGCGCGGGAGCCGCTGGGCACCGAAGTCAAAATGGTGAAGTACCTGACGAAAGCCGGGTAGGGATGCGCGAGCCAAAAGGAGGCAAGACGTGAGTGTGAAAATGACCACCCGACAGGTGGGTGACGTGACGGTAGTCGACGCGGTGGGCCGGATCACCCTGGGTGACGGCGCCAGTACTTTCCGGGATACGATCCGGGATTTGGCCGCCGGCGGCAAGAAGAAACTCTTGCTCAACCTGGCCGAAGTGTCCTATATCGATAGCTCGGGAATCGGCGAGATGGTCTCCGGCTTTACCACCGTGACCAATCAGGGAGGGCAGGTAAAGCTCCTGAACCTGACCAAACGGGTAAAGGATCTCCTGCAGATCACCAAACTCTATACCGTGTTTGAGGTGTTTGAGGACGAGGCGGCGGCGGTTCGCAGTTATTCCTAACCCGGAACGGCAGTTAATTACCCGGGCCGTAAAGAAACGGGGAGAATTACGGCGGCGGCGTCTCACTGTTAATTGAGGTGCTCCTGGCGAGGCCGCCGTAGGAACACTCTTATGGTCCCCATCCGCGAACGCAAGACCTATTCCGTGATTCTGGCCGACGACCTCACGCTGGTGAGGGAGGGGTTGGCGGCATTGTGCGCTGTCCATGCCCAATTCCAAGTGATGGGCCAGTGTTCGGACGGTGCATCTGCGCTGCGCATGATCGAGAGCCAGAGGCCGGACCTGGCCGTGCTAGACCTGAACCTTCCCGACCTGTTCACCATGGAAATCGTGCGGCGGGTGCGGGACGCGAATCTGCCCACTAAAATCGTAGTCTTATCCATTCGCAAGGATCGGAAAACGGTCATGGAGGCGCTGCGCTGCGGGGTGAACGGATTTTTGCTGAAATCTGCTCCTTCGAGCGAGCTGCTGGAGGCTCTGGAGCAGGTCCTCGAAGGCAGCATCTACGTTTCCCCGCAGTTGGAACTCAGCAAGATCTTCAGCACTAACCATAAGGACTCGCCGGACGATCCGCTGGACATGCTGAGCGCCCGGGAGTATCAGGTGTTTTCGCTGTTGATCGAAGGCATACGTGCCAAGGAAATCGCCGCCCGGCTGGAATTGAGTCCCAAGACCATCGACACCTACCGCGCTAGCCTTATGCGCAAGCTCGACATCCACGACGTGGCTGGCCTGGTGAAGTTCGCGATCAATCGCGATCTGACTTCCACTTGAGTGGGGCAGGATTTTATCCTGCGCGTGGGTTTGTAACCCACGCACGGCGCCGATCTTGAAACCCGCCCCACGTGGGACCGACCTGATACACTGGAGACTTCCGAGGGGTTCTAATGGATCGTCATACCCGCAAAGAACTGAAAACCGACAAGTTTGCTCAAGGCGTCGGGACTGGCTTCGAATTCCTTTCCGAACATCGCGGCCAAGCCGTCCGCTGGGGACTCATCGCTGTGGCTGTGGTCGTGATCGTCGGAGGTGTTTGGCTCTATCGCAGCCATCAAGCCACCCAGAGGACGGAACTGCTCGCTAAGGCCATGCAGATCGACGATGCAGCGGTGGGCCCGCCCCAGCCTCCCCGGCTGAGCTTCCCGACCGCGGAGGCCAAAGAAAAAGCCCGCGTCGCAGCCTACACCGATGTCGCCGTCAAGTATCCGGGTAGCGCGGAGGCTGCCATCGCTCAACTTGCGGTGGCCTCCGCTCAGTCGGACGAAGGCCGGATCGAGGACGCTCTCAAGACGTTCAAGGAAATCATGGACACGGCGCCCGAGCCGTACAATTCTGTGGCTAAATCGTCGATCGCCCAGATCTATGCGTCGCAGGGCAAGACCGACGAGGCGGAAAAGCTGCTCCGGCAGCTCATGGACAATCCCACTGTGTTCGTTTCTAAAGAGCAGGCGACACTCGATCTCGCGCGGCTTCTGGCGAAAAAGAATCCCGCTGAGGCGCGCAAGCTGCTGGAGCCGCTGAGCGCCAGCAAGCGTTCCGTGGTGAGCCGAACCGCGGTGGCGGAGATGGGTACCATCACGGACAGTCCGGCTCCGGCGAAATCCAACTGACTTGCTCGCGGGCTTGCTCACCCATTTGCGCTTCCCGGTGGAGGGCTCGCGCGGCCGCAGGTATCCCGAACTCGCACACCCCTACCGCAACGAATTCCGCCGCGACCGCGACCGCGTGGTTCACGCCCGGGCTTTCCGCAGGCTGGAGAATAAAACCCAGGTCTTCACTCCTGGGCTGTCCGACCACTTCCGCAACCGCCTCACCCACACCATCGAGGTATCGCAAATCGCCCGGACCGTTGCGTCGGCCCTGGGCCTGAGCGAGGATCTGACGGAAGCCTTGGCGCTGGCGCACGATATCGGCCATCCGCCTTTCGGCCATGCCGGCGAAGGCGAGCTCGATTCCATGATGCGCCGCTTCGGTGAGCGCTTCGATCACAACATTCATGCTCTGCGCATCGTCGAATCGTTCGAGAATCCGTATCCGAGGTTTCCCGGGCTGAATCTGACCTTCGAGGTGCGCGAGGGCATCGTGAAACACTCCCGGGATTTTGCGCCCGGAGAGATTCCGGAGCTGGACGAATATCTTCCCGGCTTGCGTCCGCCGCTCGAAGCGCAGTTAATCGATCTGTGCGACGAGATTGCCTACAACACCTCGGATCTGGACGATGGCTACCTGGCCGGCCTGGTGAGTATAAACGACGCTTGCACCGCTGTGAATCAATGTGCGGAGCTTTACGAAGTCACGGAGTATCAATTCCCGGGCCTATCGGACCGGGTGCGTCTGAAGGAAGTCGTGCGCGGGCTGATCGACGGCCTGGTTACCGGGCTGATGGAGGGAACCGTTTTGGCTTGCGCCGGCCTTACCAGCGTTGAGGGCGTCAGGCTGCATCCAGGAAGGGTCGCTCGATTCACGCCGGAGGCTGCGAAGACCAGCGCGCAGCTCAAGAAGTTCCTGCGCGAAAGTGTGTATGAGTCTCCGGCGCTGGTTCAAGCGCGCAGCGAGTCTGTCTCGCAGATCGCGGGTTTGTTTGAGCTGCTGCTTGAGCATCCCGACCGGATGCCGCCCGCATACCTTGCAGAATCGTCCGGTCAGCCCCTGCACCGGCAAGTGTGCGATTACATCGCCGGGATGACGGATGGATTCTTCCTGCGCACCGCCGCGCAACTGGGTATTTCCTAAGCCCGTGGATCGGGCACCACGGTTTGCCGGCGCCATCGTTTTCAGCACGGGCTGCTATAACGCCCCATCACGCCTGAGGTAGTGGGTTAGAGCCACGAGTCACTACGAATTTCTGAGATCTCTCCAGGTTGCACTGACGGCGTGCCAGCCGGGCATTCTCTGGGATTGTCTACACCCTCGAAATGCTCGCCCCTGTAGTTTCAATGACTTCTTGGGTTCGTTTTCTCGCTGACGTTATTGGACCACGTACGGCGGTACAACTTTTGGCGGTTTCCGGCGTTATTACTATTAGCCCCATGAAGAAGTTTGCTATTTCCATCATGCTGGTTGCCGGAATGGCCGCCTTCAGTACGGACACTCCGTTCAGTCAACCCCTCAGCAAGGACGAGGAGATCCTCCACGCGCTCAATCGTCTGACCTTCGGCCCGCGCCCTGGCGACGTCGAAGCCGTCCGGAAAATGGGGTTGAAGAAGTGGATCGATCAGCAGCTTCACCCTGAACGCATCGCGGAAAATCCGGAATTGGCGCAGCGGCTACAGCCCTTAGACTCGCTGCATATGAGCCCGGCGGAAATCGCCACGAACTATCCGCCGCGGGTAGTTGTCCAAGCCGTGAGCAAGGGACTCCTGCCGCTTCCGCAAGATCCGGAAGCGAAGCAGAGAGTGCAACTTCAGGTCCAACGTTTAAAAGCCCGGCAGAAGGCCAACGGCCAGGGTAAGGGTGGCGATCCTTTAAAGCAAGCCATGCGGCAGCAAGTTCTGGACACCACCGATCCCGTGGAGCGCCGCAAGCTCGTGGCGGACCGCATGCCTCAGCAGGCGCTGGCTTACGATCTGAACGAAGCCAAGCTGTATCGCGCGATATACAGCAACCGCCAGCTCGAAGAGCAGATGGCCGATTTCTGGTTCAACCACTTCAACGTCTACATGGACAAGGGCGCCGACCGAATCCTGATCTCGACGTATGAGCGCGATGCGATTCGTCCGCATGTGTTCGGCAAGTTCCGAGACCTGCTGGAAGCCACGGCCGAAAGTCCCGCGATGCTCTTTTATCTCGACAACTGGCAGAGCGTTTCATCGGATCGCCCGCAAGAAAGACGATTCGCGAAAGCCAAACAAGCTCGCGGCTTGAATGAAAATTACGCGCGCGAGCTGATGGAGCTGCACACGCTGGGCGTGGATGGCGGATACACGCAAGAGGATATCGTTCAAGTTGCCCGCTGCTTTACCGGCTGGACCATCAGCCAGCCGAATCGCGGCGGCGAATTCATTTACAACGATCGTGTTCACGACAAGGGCGAGAAAATCGTGCTGGGCTTAAAGATTCCCGCCGGCGGCGGCCAGGACGATGCCGAGAAGGTGCTGGATATTCTGGCGCGGCATCCGTCGACAGCTCGCTTTATTTCCACTGAACTTGCGCAGAAATTCGTAGCCGACGATCCGCCCCCGGCGCTGATCGAGCGCATGGCGAAAACCTTTCGCGATACCGACGGCGATATCCGCGCCGTGATGTCGACGATGCTCGAGTCGAAGGAATTCCTTTCCGAGGGTGCGTTTCGAGCCAAGGTCAAGACTCCGCTGGAGCTGATTGTGAGCGCCGTACGCGCCACCGACGCGCAAGTGGACTTCGCGATCCCCCTGGCCACGCAGATTGCGCAGCTCGGCCAGCCCCTTTATCGCAAAATCGAGCCAACCGGATATTCGAGTGCGAATTCCGAGTGGGTCAACTCCGCGGCGCTGCTCGCCCGCATGAATTTCGCACTGGCGCTGACCGCTAATCGCGTTCCCGGCTCCCAGGTCGGCACAGAGCGATTCGAAAACGATCCCGCCGCCGTGGCCCGGCAGGTTTTGTTTCATGAGCCGGCGCAGCAGACTCTCGATTCGATCGAGAAGGCGCTGGCGCAGAGGGAGCCAACGCCGGCTCTGATAGCAGGATTGGTGCTCGGATCGCCCGATTTTCAGAGGAGATAGTTTGATGCCCACGCGACGCACGTTCCTGAAAAGTTCCGCGGTGGCCATGTTTGGTGTGGGTTCCGCGCCCGCCTGGCTATCGCGAGCGTTGTACGCGTCCGACGCGCCCAGCCGCCGCAAGAAGATCCTGGTCGCGATTTTTCAGCGTGGAGCGGTCGACGGACTCAACGTCGTCGTGCCGTTCGGCGAAAGGCGCTATTACGATCTGCGTCCGAATCTGGCGATCCCCAAGCCCGATGGCACGGAGAACTCGGCCATCGATCTCGATGGTTTCTTCGGGCTGCACCCTGCGCTGGCCCCTCTCAAGCCCATCTATGATGCCGGTCATCTGGCCGTTGTGCATGCAGTGGGGTCGCCCGATCCAACGCGATCGCATTTTGACGCGCAGGATTATATGGAATCCGGCACACCTGGCCGGAAAGCGACGACGGACGGTTGGCTGAATCGCGCTTTGGTTCCGGAAAAGAGTGCCTCGCCTGTGCGCGCTGTCAGCCTCGGCGCAGCGCTGCCGCGTGCCATGCGCGGCAAGAACGAAGCCGTGGCGATCGCCAACCTGAACGACTTCCAGATCCGCGATACGCGCGGCGCGGGCACCTTCGAGAGCATGTATGAAAATTCCCTGGATCAGGTGCTGAACGGCGCCGGCCGCGAAACCTTCGAGGCCGTAAAGCTGATGCAATCGATCCAGAAGCAGCCCTACGCTCCGGACAATTCGGTGCAGTACCCGAACTCGGCGCTGGGCCAAAGCCTGATGCAGATCGCGCGGCTAATTAAATCGGACGTGGGACTCGAAGTGGCCTTCGCGGAAATGGGCGGCTGGGATACGCACGTCAAGGAAGTGGGCGCGCGGCCCGCGGTGGGCCAGCTCGCTAACCTGCTGGGACAGTTCGGAGGCGCGCTGGCTGCGTTTTACCAGGACTTGGGTGACCGGATGGCCGACGTCAGCCTCGTCACCATGAGCGAGTTCGGCCGCACGGCGCGCGAAAATGGCTCGCGCGGCACCGATCATGGCCATGCCAACGTGATGTTCGCCTTCGGCGGCGGCATCCGCGGGGGCAAAGTTTACGGTGCATGGCCGGGTCTCGAGCAGGAACAGCTCTATGAACAGCGGGATCTTCAGCTCACCACCGATTTCCGCGATGTCCTGGGGGAAATGGTGGTGCGGCATCTGGGGAACACGGGCGTGTCGAGTGTTTTTCCGGGTTACGATCAGCCCAAATTCCGCGGGATCCTGGCGGGCTGAACTAACGCTTGGTCATGCGTTCGAGAATACGTTCGGCCACGCGATCGATCACCTGATTTTCCAACGCACCGAGCTCGCGGCGGTCCCCGCGTTCCCAGCTTTCAAGAATTCGATCCGCCACTGCGTCGATGACCCGCTCGCGGATTTGGTCCAAGACGCTCGTTTCCGAACCCACAAAATACTCCTGAAGCTGACGATCCAGATCTTCTGGAGTTTCCTCGCGACGCGTCGAAACAGGCTCGCCGCTGAGGCGCGACTGGAGCCCTTGAAGAAGGGCGGTGGCTTTGTCGGCCGCTTCGGATAGCTTAGTCTCGGATTTCGTTTGGCGGGCCATGCGATGCCCGGATTTATTATACCTTTTGGGAGTGGACTCGCCTGTGCTACTATACCCTGTAGGTTAATTCCAGATAGCCCAACATATTGGGTGTAACATTACTAAAGGCAGACAGGGACGTGGGTAATTCGGTCACGTTCGATCCCAGCCTGGATCACGGGGCGACATTTCGGTTCCCAGTGACTTGGTCGTACCTTAGCGGGGCGCCAAATCCGACCGCTGCGCCCGCCCAAATCAACTCGCCGACCACGCAGATCCCGAAATCCCCCCGACCCGTTCCGGCGCCCGTGCCGATATCCGTAAAGGTCGAGCCCCGGCCCGCGCCCCCACCGGCGGAGCCGGTCGCCGCGACGATGGAAGTCGTCACCATGAAACCCAATGAGGCCTTGAAACCGGTAGGCCCGCAGCAGTCGGGATTGGACGCGAAGTGGGAAATGGTGATTCCCAAAATGGCGCGCCCCGCACCAGCGGCGCGCCCCCGATCACTCGAGAAGACATCTCTGGAAAAAACCACCCGGCCATCGCCGCCACCGCCCGCGCCTGCTACCGTACCGGCGGCCGCCGAGACCGTCTCTGAAGTCTCGTTCTACGCCGGCAGCGAGTCCTCGTTTGTACCGCGGCGTTGGAAAATGCTCAGTCTCATCGCCGCGGCGGTAGTCGTGGGCAGCGTGATCGTGTTAGTACGTCCATCCAGCCAGACGGTTTCGGGAAGCGACTCTGCTCCCGCCACGGCAGGCACATGGAGCCGCAGAACCGCGTACCTGGTGGGAGGCAAGGATCCGCGTGAGATTCTGATATATGGCGGTTCCGAGGACGTGAAGAATTATCGCATCGAGTTTGCCTGGACTCCGGATGCCCGCGGCGTGGGCTGGCTCTTTCGAGGAACCGATTCCGCCAATTACTACGGCGCCAGACTCCGCCTGATCCAGTCCGGAGCAACTCCCACCCTTTCCGCGGAGCATTTCTCCGTGGTCAAAGGCGTGGAGGGCGCGCACGCCCGCAAAGTGATCACCCTCGGCCGGACTCCCGGCCAGGTTATGGTGCGGATGGACGCGAACGGTCCTGCCTTCACGTTATATCTGCAGGGAAGCCCCACGGATTACTGGACCGACGACCGGTTTGAGACAGGCAGTCTTGGGTTTTACGCGGACCGCGGCGAAAGGCCTGTGCTGCAGTCCATTCGTTTCACATTTTTCAAAAAGAGCGGTCTTCAGACGGTGGTGACTTCACTGCAGTGAGGTTTTCAAAATTATGACGGCACCCAACGGATTTCGAACCACCGGATTTGGCTCCGCCACAGCCGCAGCTCCGGCCGTGGCCGACCCGCTTCAATCCGCAATCGCGCTTCGCTCCCAAGGACGGTTTCAGGAAGCACTCGACGTCTTGTCCGGACTGGCGGACCCTCCGACCGATGCCTATGTCTTGCGCGGGGACCTGCTGGTGGAACTGGGCCGGCTGGCGGACGCAGCCGGAAGCTACTACACCGCCACCGTGTCCGCGCCTGACAACCTTTACGCACGCACGCACCTGGGGTCCTGCCTGCGGCTTCTGAGACGCTGGGAGGAAGCCGCTGAAGCATTTCAGGCCGTGTTGCGCGCCGATCCGCATCGCGACCCGATCCGCCTGGAGCTGGGGGATTGCCTGCTGCATTTGAACCGGGTGGAACAGGCGCTGAACTGTTTTGACCAATGCTGGTCGGACGCGGCGCACCGCCAGGCTGAGTTCGGCAAGGGAGTCGCGCTGCAATTGCTGCGGCGCTTCGATGAGGCCGAAATCGCCTACGAGCGCATGCTCGCGCTGGACGGCAAGGCCGAGGAAGCGCTGGCGAACCTGATCGCCATGAGTCTGGAAGTTTTCGACCTGGAGCGAGTGCAGCGCTATTCGCGCCGCCTGGTGGAGATCAACCCGAGCGCCGTTGCGGGCCTGCAGGGCCTGACCCTGGTGGCCGCGGAGCGGGGCGATCTGGAAACCGCCGCGCGCCATTTTTCCACGCTGGCGGAACATGCTCCGGACTCGGTTCGTCCCGCGCGGGATAGCTCCGAGGATATTATCGAGTACCGCTTGAATCGTAAGGCCATCGATCGCTTTAAAGATTTTACGCTCAGGCAAGGTGTGCCGTTGGCGGCACAACCTGTCGAGCGCCGCTATTGAGGAGATTCACATGTCGCGTTTGCGTGTCCGCATCGAGTTAAACCGCGGAGGAGTGGGAGTTCCGCTGAACAAGCTGGCCAGCGTGGTCCAGCAGGCGCAATCTTTCTTCCGCATGCTGGGAGACGATGTACACATCGACCAGAGCCAGGGCGACTGGCTGGGCTTCGATTTCGACCACGAGTCGCTGAATTTCACGGCGGAATTCGTGGGTGCTGTGACCCACGAACAAGTCGAGGCGTTTCATGCGGCTTTCGACGGCACCACGCCGTTGCGGCGCGCCACCATCGCCCAGTTTGCCCGCATCGCCGATGCCATTGAGGAAGACGAGGTGATCGGATTCGGCCTGTACCTCAATGAGAGCGACGACCCGGCGGAGTGGCGCTGCCTGTCGCGGCGCGATGCGCTACGGATCGCGGAAGAAATTCAGGTATTGCTGGGCGCCGGCCAGGTAGGACAGGATTCGCACCTGCCCGCCGCCGGGGAAGTGAGCACCAGCGCGCGGTATATGTTCGGCCGCCGGGATCGCGCCGTGGAAGCGGCCAGGCTCACAGGTGTCGTTCGCGAAGTGGAGGCCAGCCTTTCCAAACGCATCAGCCGTCTGGAAGGCGAAGTGGCGGATCACTCCAGCCACATTCACGATCTGCGCTCGAAATCGATCGAAGCCGAGCAGAGCATGGGCCGCCTGCTGTCGGCCGTGGAAGGATTCTGCGAACAGGCTGCGATCCGGCTCGAAAGTGTAACCACGCCGGCTCTGTCGGCGGCTGCGGCCGTGGGCGCGGGCCGGAGACCCAGCGAAGCCTTATCGAACGTGAGGGCTCTGTCGCATCTTGAAGCGCCTGCCGCAGTGGAGAACCAACCAGAAGCTCCGGCCAAAGTCGCTGCCGAATCCTCCCTGGAAGCTCGATCGCTGGCGGAAAAGCCCGCCCCAGCCCCCGCTGTCCCCGCCGCTCCTGCCGGTCCTGCCGCGGACGTAAAAGCGCCTGCGCCCAGCCCGGTGGCTTCGATGCTCACCACAGCAGCCGCAGCGCCTCGCAGGGCCCCGGCGCCGGTCATGACCGCAGCACCCTTTCAGGAGCGACCCCCGGTGATCTGGTGGCGGTCCCCCACGGTGATTCTAGTAGGCGTGGGCACGGTTGTGATTCTGCTGGGCATAGTGCTTTGGCCGACAGGATCGAGTACCGGCGGCAGCACCCAGGTGACTTCGGCTTCAGAACGGGCGCACCCAGCCCCTGCTCCGGCTCCGGCTTCTTCTACACCAGCGCCCGCCCCCCCTGTAAAGGCTCAAGCGGCGCCGGCACCCGTCTCTAAGCCCGCCGGGCCCACCGAAGCCGGATCCACGCGAGTGGAACTGCTTGCCACAGAGCCCTCCTGGGTGTCGATTCGCTCCAGCGACGGAACCACACTGCTCTCCGGTATGATCGAACCCGGTAAGACCCAGACCGTGGATATTCACCAGACAGCGCTTCTGCGCGCCGGCAATGCGGGCGGTCTGACCATTCGCGGATACGGGAAATCCGTGGGCCCGCTGGGTCCGCATGGAGCGGTTCGAGACGTGGAGTTCAAGAACGGGGATTTCAAGCTGCTTCCGGTCAAGTGAACGCGTCCGATCCTGCTGTGCTAAGCTCATAGGAGTCCTTCAGCAGGAGTCCTTGTCTATGGCGAAAGTGTGTGAAGTCTGTCAGCGCGGCCCGCGGTTCGGAAACCGTGTCAGCCACGCCCACAACCTGACCAAGCGTCGTTGGAATCTGAATCTGCAAACGGTACATGCGGTGGTTAAGGGCGCGCCCAAGCGCATTCGCGTCTGCACGGCCTGCATCAAGAGCGGCAAAGTACAAAAAGCGGCGTAAGTCTTCCTAGGGTTAATCGCGCACAACGCAGCGAGGCTCGAGTTTCTCACTACCTTCTGGTCGTTCTCGCCTCCCGCTGTGCGCTCCGGAACCCGTTTATTCGCGCACAACGCAGCGAGGCTCGATTTCTTCGTTGATTTTTGACTGTTCTCGCCTCGCGCTGTGCGCTCCAGTCCTTGCTATTCTAGTCGGGTCTTGATGCCCCATTTGGCGCCGTGGCAATGGCTGCTCGGGATCTTTTCCGCCTTCATGATTGGTGTAGCCAAGACCGGTGCGCCGGGAGTCGGCACCATGATCGCTCCCCTGATGGTCCTGACGGTCGGCGACGCACGCCTGGCGGCGGCCTGGACGCTTCCGGTATTATCCACCGCGGATGTATTTGCCGTCGCCTACTGGCGCAGGCACGCCGAGACGCGGCAGCTCTTTTCGCTGATCCCGTGGGTGCTGGTGGGGATCGCGGGCGGCGCCGTGGCGCTAAGTCTGGACGAGCAGATCATTCGCCGGATCATCGGCGTCATCATTGTCGGCATGCTGGTGGTGTACCTGTGGCGGCGATTTAGACCGGCGGGCCAAGTCGAAGGCAAGCCGGCGTTCTACGGAGTCTGCGCGGGATTCGCGACGACGCTGGCGAACGCGTCCGGGCCGGTGATGAATCTGTATCTGCTCACCAAGAAGCTGCCGAAGGAGAAATTCGTGGCCACCGGCGCGTGGTTCTTCTTCGCCGTGAACTTGCTGAAGTCGCCGGTATATGCCTGGTATCACCTCTACAGCCGGGCATCGCTGGTGTTCGACCTGCTGATGGTTCCGGCCGTGCTCGCAGGGGCGCTGGCCGGCCGCTGGCTGATCCGCCACACGCCGCAGCATGTGTTCGAGGGGCTGGTGATCGCGCTCACCGCCGTTTCCTGCCTGTTCCTGTTTCGCTAAGGCGGCGGGGCTAATCGGCGAGCTGCGGGCTTTCCTGAAAGACGCCCTTGCGCGAGGCCTCGCGGCGCGCCCTGCCGGCACTCCATCGGGCTGCAAGACGCCGCCCGATTTCGATGACAGGCTGTTCCAGCAAACGATACGCAGCCACCGGTACGATGACCATCAACAGCACCAGCGCGGCCCATCGCACCCCTACAGGAAAGGATTTGAGTTTGACGAACGAAAACCAAATCACCGGATCGTGGCACAGGTAGATTCCGTAGGAGTATCGAGCCACGCTTCTGCTGGCCCGTGTGATCCAGGATTCGTCCAGCTCCAGCACGTTCGGAATAACCAAACCGAGCAGCATGCATACGGTGTAGTCGGCGCGGTAGTCCGGCAGGATCGTCAGGTTCAGCACGAAGGCAAGGACCAGGAGTGCGAAGATCGCAGCGGGCCACACGGCGGACGGAAGCCGGAACACCTTTTGTTTACCCAGTTGGTATGCGAGCACGCCTGCCAGGAAGCACGGAAAACACGATAGCATCGGCGCCGAGGGCACGGCCGCGAAAAACGCGAACCACAGAATCAGCACGACCACGCTCGAAGAAATCCGTTTCAGGAGCAGATAGATGAACGGCAGCACCAGGTACATCTGGAATTCCCGGGGAAGCGTCCAGAGCGGCATGATCATGTCAGGCTTGCGAAACAGGTTCTGAACCAAAAGGACGTTGGCGAGGATCTCGCGGCCATCCCACGGCACATAGGTCCCCTCGGGAACCTGCGGAACTTTTAGGACCAGGATGCCGATGATGCACGCGATGCACAGCGGGTAGATGCGGAAGATGCGGCGGATATAGAAATTCAGAACCAGTCCCGCGGGATGAGTCCGGTCGAGAGAGAGCATGAGAACCAACGCGGTATGGACAAAGAAATACAGAACGCCGAGATGCCCCAGAATTTCCAGCAGAACACCCCAAATCTCTTGGTTCGCGACCGGCAGGTAGTCAAGCCTGATAAGGAACAGGGTCAGGTGGGCTAAAAAGACGCATAACACCGCGGTCGCGCGCAGCACATCCAGATTCCGGAACTCGGAACCCGAAGTAGTGCTCGTGTTTGAACCCGTGAATGCCATCCGGACGTTCCTTGAAGATTTCCCGCGCTATCCCTGTAGGATCGGCAGAGCTACGGGGGCGACTTTAATGGCGCTTTCAATATCGGCGTGAAGCGGCTTTTTAGCCGCAGAAATGGAGATTCGAGGTAGCGATAAGAAAACGCGGCGGCCGCAATGGTGAGCGGCAGCGCCAAAATCGGCGACGTAACCAGGCGGATGGCCGCCGCGTGAAACACGTACAATCCGTAGCTGATCTTGCCCAAATACGCCCCGGTTCGCAGCCGGGCCCCGAGCACACCCCCGATGATGACGACCGAAGCGACTGCCGCCAGGGGATAGGCGATCAAAACGGGCCATCCGGCGTTGTTACCGCCGGCTCCAGAAGCCATGAGCAGCACTGCGCCCGAGCCGATCGTCAAGACGCGCGAGCGCGCGGAATACGTGGGCACCGATCCGTTCAGGAAGCACGCGAGCAACGCTCCGCCCGCAATGGGGTCGAGGCGCGCGAGAGTATTGCACCAGATGCCCGGGTGCTGGACATCGCGGATCGCCAGCACAACGCGGGTGAGGCTCGCGATCGCGAGCATTCCGTACGCGATCCGCCGCAGACAGGTGGCTCCGAAACGGACCAGCCAGGGCCAAACGAGATAGAATTGCTCCTCAATCGATACCGACCAGAGCAAGGCAAACGAGCTCGATGGATAGCCCCAGGCCGCACAGGCCCAATTACCTCCGAAGACGGCGAAGGCTAGTGAATAGCGCCAGGGCAGGTGCTCTGCCGGCAGCATCGACATCGCCGGCGCCAGGATGAAAAGCGCGACGTAGTAGAGCGGCCAGATGCGCAGGATCCGTCGGCTATAGAACGCGCGCACGTCGATGAAGCCGCGTGACCGGCGCTCACGCAACAGCAACTCGGTGATGAGATACGCGCTGAGTGCGAAGAATAAATCGACTCCCAGGGCGCCGGCGCGGGCGAGACCCGCGAGCACCGACGCTGCGTGTTTCGGTATTCCGGCGGCGAGATAGCCGGCTGCATCGTGAGGTAAGGCATGGTGGAGAAAAACAAGAAGGAACGCTCCGAACCGGAGAACGTCGAGCTCGGGACGATAGAAGTCGGCACGCAAGTGGGTGACGGGGGCGGCGGCTTGTGCGGAACTCACCAACTAGATAGTGGGCGGGAATGGAGGCGGATTCTCAGCGCAAAGAGCGGACGATGATATACTACAAACGAGTTAGCAGTAGTATTTCCAACGGCCAGAGGCTCGACGCAATGGCCCTACCGCTAAATAGCTGATTCGTCGGGGCGTGGCTCAGCCTGGTAGAGCGCCTGGTTCGGGACCAGGAGGCCGGTGGTTCGAATCCACTCGCCCCGACCATTTATCCTTCGCGTTATCAAAAACCTGCAGCCGATTACGCCGCTTGGCGTGGATCGCCAGTGTCGCGAATGTGCCCAGTTTTAGAAACCTGAAGCCCTCTGGCGTTTCGAGTTTCAAGCCGCGAGTGACGCAATATTTGACCTGGTTGGGCGCTCCGAAAAAGCTTCGGGCGGCGGACCGGCGGACTTCGAGAATGCCGGCGGCGCGCTGACTGAGCGGGATCTCAAGGTGGCCACCGCGCGCGCGGGACGGAAAAATCCAGGACCGGCCGTACGGGACGAATTTGTCGATCGGCCACAGCTCTATATTCGTCGTCGCCGGTAACGTCCGAATCTCGTTGGGATGGTGCCCCGTCCAATGCGGTCGATCGTGTGGCCCGTGTCACCATTCCACCCTTGCAAGCAGAACGCACGTTCACCCTCACGTCCGGTTCGATCGAGCGTTCACAGAAGGGCAGCACCTGGGGCAATTCACTCTGTAGCGACGAGGCGAACAGCCTGGGGTGGGCGCTTTCTTGGCGGGGCTGGCCTTCTTCCCCGACTTGCCCTGCTTGGGCGCAACGTTGCGCGCCGGTTCGGTCGCGTACACCTCGCCCGCAGTTTCAAATGTGCGCGTGACCTGAACACCGAAGTCGCACAATATCGGCGCGCCCGGCCGCGTCGGGTGGTGGTAGAGGAAAATGTTGTGGCCGTCAGTGCGCAGCCCCGGCTGACCGCGAATGAAGTCCCAGACCTTCCCCAGGGCAGGCCCCCACGCCGAGCCAACCGCCCCCGGCGCAACCTCGCGCCGCACCGCGGCCAACCTGGGGGGTGAGCGGTTTGTAGGTTGACGGAGACGGGCATTCCTCGATCCTATAACCGAAATCATGCCGTGTCGGTGAGAAGTTGCCCTATAACGCGCGACATGTACTCAACCCCCGATTGGACGCGCTGCGGAAGTCGGCTTGAGGAAGTTTCCCCGGATCAGGACTGAGAAACGCGCTTGGGCGCGCTAAACCCTCAGCAATTACAGTTGCGATGCCGACTTCTGGGGGACCTATCCGGCCGCCGCCCCCCTTTGTCCGAATAGCCGACGATTCGGACGGAGTGGTAAGATCCCCATCAGATTCGGGCTGATCACGTCAACGACCCATGCCGATTGGCAACCCTAATGCCCTAAGAAGAGCTTGAAAGTCCGGAGGGGGTTCGCAGTCAACGCAAACGCTGTCTCCAGAGCGCGGGTGGATGAACTGAAGATGCGCCGCGTGGAGCGCGACGCGAGTAATTCGCCGTTCCAG
>DASYSG010000069.1:0-2535 GCA_036003585.1 Bryobacteraceae bacterium
ATCGTCAAGAAGAAGCACGGGGAGCATGACGGCGAGCACGGCGGAGCATGGAAAGTAGCCTATGCCGATTTCGTGACCGCCATGATGGCGCTGTTCATCGTTCTCTGGCTGCTGAGCGCGAGCGAAAAAGTGCAGAAAGCCGTGGGCGGGTATTTTCAGGATCCTACCGGGCAGGGCCGCCAGACCGGCACGACCACCGCGGGAATCGGCGAGACGCTCACGGTGAATCGCAAGGATTTGGAAGACCTCAAAGAGAAACTGGAACAGGTGATGAAGCAGATTCCCGAGCTGCAGCATCTGGAAAACCAAATCCGCATGACCATCACGGCGGAAGGGCTGCGCATCGATCTGCTGGAAAACGAGCGTGGCCTTTTCTTCGAGAAGGGGAATCCCAAGCCAAGCGAGGCCGGCACGGAGCTGATTCAGGTCCTGGCCGCCGAGCTGGTGAAGCTTCCCAACAAGGTGGCGATTGAAGGACACACGGACGCCGCTCCCTACGGCGGCGCCGAATACTCGAATTGGGAACTGTCGTCGGATCGAGCCAACGCGGCCCGCAGGATCCTGGTCAAAAACGGATTGGACCAGGACCGGATCAGCCAGGTTCGCGGGTTTGCCGACCAACGGCTGCTGCTGAAGAACGACCCGAAGAATCCATCCAATCGCCGGATTTCGATCATCGTCCGGAATCAGGGTTTGGATCTGCAGGAAGAGACGTTCGCGCAAGCGCCCGTCGCGGGGACAGCGGCAAAAGCGGGCGAGGTCGCTGCGAAGCCGGAAGCCGAGCCTGCGAAGGCGGAACACTAGTCCATTCGCGGCGCTCTTGCCGTACACTAGTGGGTCTTGCGACTTTTCACCGCGATCGACATACCACCCGACGTCAAGGCCCCGCTGGCGGCATTGATCGACCGATGAGCGGCTATCGCCATCAGCAGAATACCTTATTCGAAGCAATGCAGGGCTCGGCGGATGCACCACGAGTACTGTCTGAAAGAGGTGGCTGCGTGAGGCTCGAATCGAGTTTTGCGGACCACCCCTCCCAAGGGGTGTCTGTAAGTCTATAGGGATCTTAATTTGCCGTAATGCGCTCTCCCATGATCGTGCCACCATCCACTTGCCCGATATGATTTCCGGGCGTGGCCGGGAAGTCGCTCGAATAAGGGGCGTACAGATCTATGGTGTACCTGCCGGTGTAATGCATCCCCCCTTTCTCCACAGTGACGTGTTCATGGATGATCAGGATGCCGTCCGGAGTTATGCCGTGGGTCACATGATAGTCCAGCGCAATATGATTCAGTGTATAAGTGGAGTCTCCGGTCTTCGCCCACACTCCCATGCAGAAGGCCCCGCTCCCGTGCGTGCCGGAATTCATGATTTCCGTTCCATCGCTATGCCACTCCACGTAGGAGTCATCGGACAGCTTGCCGCCGTATTGCGGGTCTTGGGTGAAAACCGCATGCCACAGCCCAACAATCGCGGCGCCGGGCGGGGCGTTATCCACTAACACGAACCGCGCGGGCTGGTAGGCAGCCTGCTTGAAGTGGGATTGAGGCTGATTCCCGGCGGGGGCGGCTTTCTCCGGCATCCCCCCACAGCCTGCGAACATGCTGGGGGTTAGCATCGCGGCGAACATCGCGAGCCCCAAGCTAGTGGTCTTTGGTTTTAACATCGATTTCACAAATTTCCTCCTCAGTAGATTTGCCGAATCGGCCGGCTCGGTTGAAGGTAACCGGAACTGGGCAAAAACGGGCATGAGTTCCTTCTGAAGACCTTCCTTATGTCATCTGAGGGTGTAAACTACTTATAAGAAAAGGCATCGTAATGAGCCGGAATAATGATGGATATCTTCGTTTCGGCGATTACGAGTTCGATTCCCACTCCGGGAAACTCCTGCGCGACGGCCGCCCGATCAAAATCCAGCCGCAGCCTTTGCGGGTCTTGGCCGTTCTCGTGGAACACCCAGGCGAGATCGTATCCCGCGAGCAATTGCACGGGCGTATCTGGGGCGAGGCTACCTATGTCGAATTTGACCAGGGCCTGAATTACTGCATCCGCCAGATCCGGGTGGCGTTGCACGACGAAGCTTCGAAACCGGCCTACGTTGAAACGCTGCCTAAGCAGGGCTACCGGTTTATTGCGCCGGTGATCCCGGCCCGGTATGACGTGGAAGCCAGTCGGGACTCAGCCGGCCCGGGGAGCGAGAGCCCGGCGGTCCCTCGTCGGCGGTTTGGCTGGTACGTGGCGGCTGCTGCTTGCGTTGCGCTGGCGCTCGCCGCTGTGGCATTCGAAGCTTCGCTTCGGGTCCCGCCGACCAGGCTCAAGTTTACCCAGCTCACCGATTTCACGGACTCCGCGCAGGCTCCGGTGTTATCGCCGGACGGCCGCATGGTTGCCTTTATCCGCGGCAGCACGGGATTCTTGAGCGCCGATCAAGTCTATGTGAAGATGCTCCCGGACGGCGAAGCCCAACGCCTTACGGACGACCCGCGGCTGAAATACGGCCTGGCATTCTCGCCGGACGGGTCGCGGATTGCCTAC
>DASYSG010000070.1:0-352464 GCA_036003585.1 Bryobacteraceae bacterium
CGGCATCCACCGTCGCAGCCATCAAAATCACTTGCCCCGGAGGCCCTGAATCCGTGAAGTACAATTCTTTTCCGTCCGAGCGCCAGCGTGGCTCGCGGCCTCCGTCCGCGGAAACCTTCCACACCTGCGACCCAGACGGGAAGGGACGGATATAGACCTGGCCTTCTCCCGACTCGTCCGAATAGTAAGCCAGCCACTTTCCGTCTGGAGAAAGCTGGCCCTGGCTTTCTACGGCCTCGGTGGCTAACAGCTTCACTGCCGCTTTCTCATTCATCTTCTTTGTTTCGCCGGGGCCGGATTCCACTGGAGCGTACCAAATGTCCGCCCGCGTTTTCGGACTGTTCTCGGTATAAATCACGAACCGCCCGTCGCGGGACCAGTCCGACAGAGTCCTTACCGGAGCAGCAGTATCGACCTTCTGCAGGATTTGGAGCTGGCCCCCCTTGAGGTCTTTCTGATAGAGGCCGGGCCCCTCCGGCCCCGGCATACCAAAAAACCAGACCAGACTGCTGTCCGGCGACCACAAAGCGCCATTACCTGGCGACCCGGGAGGCTGCAAGCGGCTCTCCGATTCGCGCACCAGATCATGCAGCCAAGTGGCGGAAGCGCCGTTCTGGTCCTGACGCATGATCGCGACTGTATTTCCATCCGGCGACAGCGTCACACCTCGCTGTTCCGTCCGCGGACCGACCTTTCCCAATTCCTTGCCGGTCCGGTCAAACCACGTGAGCTGGGTTTCGCGGGAACGTCCGGCCAGATACACCAGCGTTCCATCGGAGGCTGCGGAAGCGGCCACTTGTGGTCGCGTCGGGGAGTTAGACGCCCGGGGAGCGACAGAGAAGGGATCACCCACCGGCTGAAGACTGTCCTGGTCGAACGGTTGCGCCATGAGGGTGTTCTCGCGCAGAAACAGAAGGTGCGCATGCCCGCCCGCGGACGCGCCGGAAAAGCCCGGCGGCGAATAAACGACGCTGGAACGGTCCGAGAGAACCTTGCGGCCGACGGGTTCGTCCAGCGTAGCAAGGTAGACACCCTGAGAAGCTTGATCGATCGCTCGACGCACGTAGAAAAAATGATGTCCGTCTGGCAGAAATACAGGAAATCCCGCACGGTCGTTGGGATCATCCTTGCCGACGGCGATGCACTGCCCTCCTTTGTTCGCATCCACGCGACGGAGGCTCCCGTTCTCAATCCCAAAAAGAATGATCCCGTCACGATTCCAGGTACCTCCGCCGCCTAGGCCTGTCTCGCTGCACAGTACCTGTGCAGGCCCACCCGCGGCTGGAATCACTTTGAGCTTGGACTCGGCAAAGAATCCGATAAACCGGCTATCCGGAGACCAGAATGGCGTCCGGGCAAGGTGGGTGCCAGACAGCGGCTGTAGCTCCCCGGAATCGAGCGAACGAAGGTAGAGTTGGCCCATCCCGTCGCGGGCCATCGACAGCAACACGCGCTTCCCATCGGGGGAAATTTCCAGAAAACCTGCCCCAGCGTTTTCCGGCAGCGGAATCGACAGTCTCAAGGACCGTTCCGCGGCAGGCGGCTCGCGGAAATGCATGAAACCAAGTCCCGCGGCGAGAAGCATTACAATGCCCGCGACCACCCAACCAACTCTGCCCACCAGCCCCGCCGGTGACGGCGGGGGCTCTGCGGCCTCCAGCACCAGCCGCATGTCCCCGATCGCCTGCAGGCGCTTCTTGGGATCCTTCTGCAAGCATGTTTCGAGCAGCCTCCGGACGCGCTGGGGAACCGCGCTCAAGTCGGGTTGCTCTTTCACCACGCTCGCCAAGGTTTCCGTGAGATCCTCGCCTTTAAAGAGCCGCTGCCCGGTGATCAGCTCGTACAACACCACGCCGAAGGCCCAGATATCGGCCCGCGCATCCACACGTTTCCCGCGAGCTTGCTCGGGAGCCATATAGGCGGCAGTTCCCAGGATCACGCCGGCCTGCGTCGCGGCCATGCTGATGGTGGGCGAATCTTCAGAGGAGGAAGCCACCGGCCCGCCGCCGATCTTCGCCAGGCCGAAATCCAGCACCTTGACCGTTCCATTGGGCTTGATCTTGATGTTGGCGGGCTTCAAGTCGCGATGGACCACGCCCTTGTCGTGCGCTTCCCCCAGCGCTTCCGCGATTTGCCGCGCGATCCCTATCGCTTCCTCGACGGGCATCGGGCCCGCCGGGGACTCGCCCTCGACATATTCCATGACGAGATAATTCGGTCCCACATCGTAGAGCGAACAAATGTTGGGATGGTTCAGCGAGGCGACGGCGCGCGCTTCGCGATCAAATCGCTCGTTGAATTGCTCCTGCGAAATCTTCACGGCGACATCGCGGCCCAGGCGCGTGTCCCTGGCACGGTAGACCTCGCCCATCCCGCCCTTGCCGATGAGCGCAATGATCTCGTACGGCCCGAGTTTGTCGCCTGCGCTGAGTGCCATGGACCTCCAAACGATTCTATCCAACCCAGCAGTTTGGCGAAAGGCGGAGATAATGGTAGACGTACGATCGAATATGGATACTGATCTCGCGATCGAGCATGCACTGCTGGAGAGTATGCGCGCAGCGGCTGACCTGCTCGAACAACTCGCGGCGGACCGCGATCTTTTGAATCAGCTGCCCGCGGAGGACCGGGCGCGCCTGCTGCGGGCAGTGGCGGAGCTGTACAATCCCGACAAACTCGCGCGGCGCGAAATGCTGAAGGCCGCCGGGCGCGAGCGGACCGCACGCACCGGTGCCGTACTCAATGAGACCGGGATACGCACGCTGCGCCGGAAACCGGTCTTCACGACTCCCAATTTCTTTCCGCCCCCCGACGCCGAGCCGCAGGGCACCGAAGTGCCCGATTCCCCGCATTGCTACGTGTGCAAGCAGCACTACTCAGTGATCCACCACTTCTACGATCAGATGTGCCCGGAATGCGCGGATTTCAATTTCGATAAGCGTACGGAGCTGGCCGATCTCCGTGGGCGAGTCGCACTGCTGACCGGAGGACGTGTCAAGATCGGCTATCAGGCCGGTCTCAAGTTGCTGCGCGCGGGAGCGCGGCTCATCGTGACCACGCGCTTTCCGCGCGATTCTGCGCAGCGTTATGCGCGGGAACCGGATTTCGCACAGTGGTCGGATCGGCTCGAGATCTTCGGACTGGACATGCGTCACACCCCCAGCGTCGAAGCGCTGTGTACGCACCTGCTGGCCACTCTCCCCCGGCTCGATTTCATCATCAACAACGCCTGCCAGACCGTTCGCCGGCCACCCGAGTTTTATAAACACATGATGGAAGGCGAAAGAGCCGCGCTGGGTGAAACGCCGGCGCTGCTGCTTCGCGAAGCGCTACCTGCTTCGGCCGAGCTGTCTCAAATCCCGCTGCTAGCGGAGGATTTGGAAGTGGCGAAGCATCTCTTTCCCGAAGGCCGGCTCGACCAGGATCTTCAGCAAATGGATTTACGCGGCCGAAATTCGTGGCGGCTGCTGCTGGCGGAGGTCTCATCGATTGAATTGCTGGAGGTCCAGTTGATCAACGCAATCGCGCCGTTCATCATCAACGCACGCCTCAAGCCTCTGCTGATGCGCACGCCGGAGCGCGACAAACACATCGTCAACGTGTCCGCCGTCGAAGGGCAGTTCTACCGGAATTGGAAAACCACGCGCCATCCGCATACGAATATGGCTAAAGCCGCGCTCAACATGATGACGCGCACCTCGGCGACGGACTATCATGGCGACGGCATCCACATGAACAGCGTCGACACCGGATGGGTGACCGACGAAGATCCAGCCGAGATCGCCGCGCGCAAGACTGTCGAGCAGAAGTTTCATCCGCCCCTGGACATCGTGGACGGCGCGGCGCGCATTCTCGATCCCATCATCAGCGGATTTAACACCGGTGAGCACGTGTGGGGACTGTTCCTCAAAGACTACCGGCCGACGGACTGGTAGGGGGTTGGGATGGCCTTCGGCCGCCGGTTGCGATATGATTTGGCAGGTACAGAAACGGCCAGGCAGGGGAGGTTTCCATGAGAAATCGATGTCTTGCTCTCATCGCGGTTGCGTCATGGGCGAGTTTAGTCGTCGCCGGTCAGGCTCCTGCTAAAGCCCAAGCTCCCGCAAAGGCGAAGGACGCGAAGGCCTGGAAGGCCTCTCGAACTCCCGATGGCGTTCCCGACTTTCAAGGCTATTGGACCAACAATACGCTGACGCCTTTGGAGCGGCCCAAGGGTCTCGGAGCGAAAGAGTTTTACACCGATCAAGAAATAACCGACGCGCAAAAGAAGGAACAGCAGCGCCTGGCGTTGAACGTAGCGGAAGGCCGCCCCACCGAACAGGGAACCGCGGACGACGTGCATTACGATTTCGCACAGTTCGGCTTGGACAAGTCACAAGCCAACATGGTGTGGGACAAACGAACGTCCCTGATCGTGGGCGCCACGGGCACGATTCCTCCGCAGTTGCCGGAGGCGCGGAAGAGAAACGCCGATATCGCCGCCAAGAATCGAGGCCATGAATTCGACGGCCCGGAGAATCGGCCGCTCAGCGCGCGCTGCATCATCATGGGCTATGACGCCGTGCCCATGCTTCCCGCGGGCTATAACAACAATCTGCAGATTGTACAGAGCACGGGGATCGTGACCATTCTGCATGAGATGAACCACTCGGCCCGGATCATTCCCACGGACTCGTCATCGCACCCGGCCCCAAGTATCGGCCTGTACCGCGGAGATTCGCGCGGCCATTGGGAGGGCGACACGCTGGTGGTCGATGTCACCAATTTCAACGACCATAATCCTTTCCGCGGATCGAGCGACAAGCTGCATGTGGTCGAACGCTTCACCCGCGTGGACGCGGATACCATCCTGTATCGATTCACGGTGGAAGATCCGGCTACGTGGGACCAGCCCTGGACGGCGGAACTGGCCATGACCAAGACCAACGGTCCCATCTACGAATTCGGGTGCCACGAGGGCAATTACGGGCTCGCGAATACCTTGAGCGGAGCCCGCGCCGCCGAAGCCAACGCGGCCAAAAAGTCCGCCCAATAGGGTTTTTTCTTCAGAGACCGACAGTGCCCTGCTTACTCCTGATCGTCATCTTGGGATTTCCCCGCGTCGCGCTGGTCTTGTTGTGGCTCTTTTCCACTTACCTGCAGCGCGCCTTCCACGGTGGGCTGCTGCTGCCGCTGCTCGGATTCATTTTCCTGCCGCTAACCACGATCGTTTATGCCTGGGAGCTGAACAGCGGTATGCCAACGGCGGGAATTAATCTGTTGTGGCTTCTGATCGCCGTGGTCATCGATCTGGGTGGACTGGGCGGCGGCGCGCACCGCCAATCGCGGAGAAATTGACGTCGGGCAGGCATGTTATACCTGTCCTGTGCGGCTTCCCCTGGTCCTTGCCTCGCAATCGCCCCGCCGTCGTGAGCTTCTCGAGACGGCCGGCATCCCGTTCACAGTCCGCGTTAGCAATGTCGAGGAGGTTCGCGCTCCCGGCGAGCTGCCCGATGCGTACGTTCGCCGTCTGGCATGCGCTAAAGCCGAGGCTGCCTGGGAAGGACGCGATGAAATTGTACTGGGCGCCGACACCATTGTTGTACTAGGCGTCGTACTAGGCCAAGAGGTCCTCGAAAAGCCCCGCGACGCGGCGGATGCGCGTGCCATGCTGGCGCGCCTGGCCGGACGCGAGCACGTCGTCATCACCGGCATCTGCCTGCGTCATCCCGGTGGCGTCGCCATCGACAGCACCGCTACGCGTGTATGCTTTACGAAACTCACCGACACGGAGATCGATGCCTATGTCGCCAGCGGCGAACCCATGGACAAAGCCGGCGCTTACGCGATTCAGGGACTCGCCTCCAAGTTCGTGGAGCGCATCGAAGGCTGTTACTTCAACGTCATCGGACTGCCTTTGTCCCAGGTGTACCGGTACTTGAAATCGCTGGAATAAATTGTAGTCTGGTCTGGTGTTTCGAACGGTGCTCGCCGTGTCCCTCGGTTCCGTCCTGTTATCCGCGGCGGATCGCATTCCCGCGCCCGTCTCAAATCTGGAGTTGCAGGGAAAGATAACCGGCGCAGGCGGCAAACGCTCGCTGCGTGTAAAGTTGTTCGGCGTCGAAACGCCCTACGTAGACTCCGTCGAGGTAAATCCCCGGGGTGAGTTTCACTTCCGCGCTCTTGCTCCCGGCGATTACACCGTGGCTGTGATCCGCAATGGCCTGGGCGAAGTTCGCCGTACGGTGGTGGTGAGCCCCGCCCTGGCCGGCCGGGCCGGAGTGATCCACGCGGCCATTCCCTACAGCTCGGCCGAAGCTGCCGCCACTCCCAACAGCGGCGTGGTATCCGTTCACCAGCTTTCCATTCCCGCGAACGCAGCAGCGAAGTACACAGACGCGCAAAAGAGACTGGCCCTGCATGACCCGCGGGGCGCGGTCCGCATTCTCGAAGAGGCGGTCGCCCTCGCGCCGGATTTTTCCGCCGCCTGGAACGCACTCGGGGTCATCGCTTTTCAGACCGGCGACGACGACCGCGCCGAATCGTTGTTCCGCAAAGCGTTGGCGGCCGAGCCTGGAGCTTTCGAGCCTTTGGTCAACCTGGGCGGCGTCCTGATCAAAAATAAAGCCGCCGCGGAGGCGCTCCCATTCAACCAGCGTGCCGTGCAGGACCGGCCCGAGGACGCCCTCGCGAATGCGCAGCTCGGCATGAACTACTTCAAACTGGATCGGCTCGACCAGGCAGAGCAATATCTGCTTGCGGCCAAACGTCTGGACCCCGCGCACTTTACTCAGCCGCAGGTCTTCCTGGCGGATATTTACGCGCGCCGGGGAAATCGCACGGCGGCAATCAAGGAACTGGAGGACGTTCTGGCGCTGCGTCCCGACGGCCCACTCTCCGATCGCATCCGGCTTAATCTTGCCCAGCTTTCGGCGTCGCCACAATAGTCAACAGGCCTGAGTGTCTGGGTTCTGAGATGGTGGACGAATAGTCTACGCGGCGCCAGCGCCACGCTTCCGCCGGCCCGATTCCGCCCTCAGGTAGAATCCAAACATCGGAGCCCGTTCATCGTGATTTGAACCACGTGCCCAGCGTTCCATTTTCCATTGCGCCCGCAGGTACCGCACGTCGGAGTGGCTGTTCAGGTCGAGCGCGAGAGAATAGACGCCGCAATAGAACTTTTGCGGGAACGCCGCCAAGTGGCGCCAGTGTTGGCCGTCCGCGGAGCCCCACACCGAAACTTCCAGATGCTCCTGCGCGATGATCCGCGTGATGCCCAGCGTCAGGTGGAGAATCTTGCTGTCGCACTCGACCTCCGCGCCCATTCCATCTTGACGGGCAACCGTCTCCGGCAGCAAGAATTGCGACAGCATTCAGGCCAACTTCTTTAGACGCGATTCGGCCTCCTTCAGGGTGTCATACTTTTTCGGAAAACAGAAGCGTATCCACCGGGCTCCGTCTTGGGAATTTGCGAAGAAGCTCGATCCGGGCACGGCGGCGATGCCCACGGTTTCAATCAGGTGTCGCGCGAAGCTCACGTCATCCAGCTTGCTCAGGGCGGAGAAATCCGCCATGACGTAGTACGCTCCACGCGGGATGGAGCAACGAAACCCGGCGCGTTCCAGCATTTGAAGCATCAGATCGCGCCGTTCGGTGTAGTGCTGCGCGAGTTCCGCGTAGTAACTCTCCGGCAGTCCCAGCGCGACCACGCCAGCCTCCTGCAAAGGGGCCGCAGCGCCCACTGTAAGAAAGTCGTGGACCTTGCGAACGGATTCGGTGATGTCCGGATTCGCCAGGACCCAACCCACGCGCCAGCCCGTCACCGCGTAGGTTTTGCTCATGCTGTTGATGAGTATGGTCCGTTCCCGCATGCCGGGGAGCGTCATCATGGGAATGTGCCGGGCGCCATCGTAGACGATGTGCTCGTAGATCTCGTCGGTGATCGCCAGCGCATCGAACTCCTGGCATAATTCGGCGATGATCTGAAGCTGTTCGCGAACAAACACTTGACCGGTCGGGTTACCGGGCGAGTTGATGATGATGGCCTTGGTGCGCGGGGAGAACGCCCGGCGAAGCTCGTCGGGATCGAACCTCCAATCAGGAGGATGAAGTTTCACGAACTTGCGATGCGCATCGCATAGCAGCGTGTCGGGGCCGAAATTTTCGTAAAATGGCTCGAAGATAATGACTTCGTCTCCAGGGTTCGACACCGCCAGCAGCGAGGCGATCATGCCTTCCGTGGATCCGCAGCACACCGTGATCTCGCGTTCGGGATCGATTTCGAGGCCGTAGGTTCGCCGGTATTTCGCCGCTATCTGATCGCGAAAACGCTTCGCGCCCCACGTAATCGCGTATTGATTTACGTCGTCGCAGATCGCCTGGCACGCCGCGTCCTTGACGATCTGGGGCGCCGGGAAATCGGGAAACCCCTGCGCCAGATTCACGGCGTCATGCCTTAAGGCCAGGCGCGTCATCTCGCGGATGACGCTTTCGGTGATGCCGAGTGTGCGATTCGCGCGAAAGCGGGTCACTGTGGCTATTGTTGGGTGGAGGGGCCGTAGATGCGGCGGTAGGCGTCAGCATTGCGCAGCACCGCCTGGATGTAGCCGCGCGTCTGCGTGAACGGCACCGTCTCGACGAATTCGGCGGGCTCCTGGAAGTCGCCCCAGGTCAGCCACGATTTCGCCCGTGTCATCCCGGCATTGTATGCGGCCAGCGCCGCTTCCGTGTGACCGCCAAGCTGATCCGTCACCAGGCGCAGGTAATACGTCCCGAATTGCAGATTCAGCGACGGCTGGAACAGCTTGGCCGTGGTGTAGGCCGGGATTTTCAGCTTGCGGCTCAGCTCGCGGCCGGTGGCCGGTTCGATCTGCGTCAGACCGCGAGCGTTGGCGCGGGAAGTTACTTTCGCGTCAAACTCGGATTCCTGCCGGATCAGTGCAGCCATCAGATACGGATCCAGGTTGTTCTGCTTGGAGAAGCGCTCCAGATCCGAGCGATACGGCAGCGGGAAGGCCAGCTTCCAGAAATTCAGCGGCGCGGAATCGATCGGCAGGAACAAATAATTTCCCGCATAGCTCTTGATATAGCGGATGGCCTGCGCGGGCTGGCCGTCGCCGATCAGCGCGGCGAGCTCCATCGCCAGCAAATGCGGCTGGTCACCGTTCTGGGCGCCGTAGCGCAGCTCGATTTCCGCCCAGTCTTTCAACCCCGCGGAAACCAGCATCTTGGCCCGGTCGATGCGAGCCCGTGAGGCAGCGCTCGCGTCGAACACAGTGGTTCGCGCACGCTGCGGAAAGCCGACGGTTTTCAGAAACTCGGCCGCAGCCGGAGACGGTTCTGCGCTGGCAACCGGCGTCAGGCGATCGCGGGCCAGCATCGCATAATACTGGTTCGGATATTCGCGTGCGATCTCGTCGTAGTAGGCGCGGGCCGCGGCTCGATCGCGCGATTGCTCGGCCAGCCGCCCCAGGAAATATAAAGCGGCGGAAGCATTCTCCGACGCCGGGAATAAGTGCAAATGCGCCCGCAGCAGCTCCGCCGCATCCGATTCGCGCCGCAGGTAATGCACCCAGGCGACTTTCCAGTGGCAGCCGGCGGCCTGCTTATCCTGGGGGAATGATTCGTAGCAGGCCCGATAGAGCGGCTCATACTGATCGGGTTTATTTTCGGTGAGGTAGCGATTCGCGGCGGCGAGGACTGCCTGCAAGCGGAACGGCGAGTTGGGATGAAGTCGGCCGAGCTTGTCGGCCACCGCGTCCATCTCATCTAGATTGTTGAGGCGGCGGGCGCTCTGCATGACGTAGAAGAGGCGCTCAGCATCCGCTTGCGGCGAAGCGACCTCGAGCGCCGACAGGTACTTGTAAGCAATGGCGTTCTCTTCGGCGGTGTAGTGAGCCACGCCGATGCGGACCCGCGCCAAATCTCGCTCGGCGCCGCCGAGTTGCGGAACCAGGGCTTCCAGTTCCTTGCGGGCGCGCACGGCCTGGCCACCATCGAGCAGCTTGATCGCCCGGCCGAGCATCGCGGTGGGCAGCGCGGGCGGATACTTGTCGTCGAGGCTGGTCTTGAGCCTTTCTATTTCCGTAGCGGCCTGTGCCGATTCGGCCGACAGCGGATATCCATAGTAGACGCGCTGATAGTAAATGGCCGCGCTGACGTTATCGTCCGAGCTTGCGAACGCCGCGGCCATGGCGACATCGCCCTTGGGCTGCGAGAGCACCGAATAGTACTTGCGCAGCAGCTCCAGCGCGCGGGCCGCATCGTTGTTCTGCGTGAACGCCCCCGCGGCGAGCAAAACCGATCGAGGAACCAGCGGCGACGATGGAGATTGCTTGAAGACCGTATCGAGCGTCGCGGGCACGGCCGCGTAGTCCTTCGATGCAAATTGAGCGGAGCCCAGAAACCATGCCGCGTAATCTGCCAGCTTCGGCAGGCGCGGGGGCAGACCTTTGAGCGCGGCGATGGCTGCCGGATAACGGCCGTCATCCAGGGCATCGGCGCCGGCTTTCAGGTCGATGATTGGGTCGGAGGCCGCGCGTACGGCAAGCACAGTTCCGCCGAGGGCGATAATTGCCACGGCAAACAGAGCCGCGTTACGCCAGCGGGCCGGGATAAGAAGGACCGAGCAGTACTGCATCTTCTTTCGCCAGAGTCTTCACCAGCTCCAGGTGGAGGTAATCGGGAACCCCACCTAAGGGTAGCAGGAAGTTTTCACGGAAAGCTCCCCGGGCCGCGTCGATGTGGGGGCGAAGCACGCCATACAAATCGCGAGCCGCGCGGCCGGTTTTGACCTGGGAAGCGTGATACAGCTGGATCTCGGCCACCTTTACGCGCGCGAAGCGGAGCGCTCGGGAATGAGTGAGAGCTCTGGCGAGTCCGGCCGCGTAGATAGACGAGATGTCCAAACCATATTGTATTACTAATGGTTTTGATGTGAAAGGGAAAACTCTCCACCCGATGCGCGTTAAAGCTTAGTCGTAAATAGGTCGATAAGAGCGGTGGTACAGTTCATGCGATCCCGAGCCAGTTCTCCGGGCATGTCTTGGCCCGGGATCACCGGAGCGTTTTGCGGCATATCGGCGATCCTGCTTGGAGTGCTGGTCCTGGCAGGTTGGGCGGTTCACTCCGCGCTCCTGATTCAAGTCGCGTCGGATCTGGCCCCCATGCAGCGCAATACGGCGGGCAGTTTTGTCCTGGCCGGGCTCGCTCTGCTGTGCATGGTATGGAGCAAGCCACGACTCTCGCTCGCGGGCGCGGCGATCATGGCCATCTGCGCCGCCGCGACTCTTCTCGAGTACCTGCTGCCCGCCAACTTGGGCATCGACGAACTTCTGGGCCCAGGCTACATTACGACACACACTTCGAACCCCGGCCGCATGTCGCCGGCCACCGCGCTGTGTTTCCTGGTGCTTGCGATCGGCTTCGCGCTGGCCCAGACCGGCCCGCGCAACCGCAGATCCGCGGGGCTAGGGGTTCCAGGGCTGTTGGTAACCGCCGTAGGAGCAGCCTGCTTCATCGCCCTGGTGTCCGGCACGAGTGACGCATTCTCCTGGGGGGATCTGACTCGAGTGTCTTTCCCGACGGCGATCGGCTTCCTGCTGTTGGGAATCGGCGCGACCGCCGTTGCCTGGGATTTGACCCGGCCCAATTTGCGGGAACCGGCATGGGTTCCCATCGGGGCCAGTTGCCTGGTGGCCACGACCCGCATCGGTTTGTGGCAGGCGTTTACGGCCAACGAGCAAATTAAGGTGGGCTTGCTCTCCAACCTCACGCTGCTGGGCGGGCTCCTGAGCGCGGTCCTCTTCGGAGTGGTGCTTCACCTTGCTTTGAAGGCGAATCTGCAACGCGAAGCCTTGCGGACCGTGAATCGGCTGCTGGAAGAAGAGATGGTGGAACGCAAGCAAGCGGAGGAGGCCGCGCAGGCGGCAAATCGCGCCAAGAGCGAGTTCCTGGCGAACATGAGTCATGAGATTCGCACTCCGATGAACGGGATTCTGGGCATGCTGGCGCTGTCCCTGGACACCACGCTCGATGCTGAACAGCGGGAGTATCTGGACACGGCGAAAGATTCGGCGGAGGCGCTGCTTACGGTCATCAATGACGTCCTGGATTTCTCGAAAATCGAGGCCGGCAAGCTCAACCTCGAGACCGTAAACTTCAGTCTTCGGGAAAGCCTTGCGCAGACGCTGAAGGCGTTTACGCTGCGGGCGCAGCAGAAGGGCTTGGAACTCAATCTGCACGTCGATCCGCAAGTGGTCGACCTGGTCGCGGGCGATCCGGTTCGCTTGCGCCAGATCATTGTGAATCTGGTCGGGAACGCGATCAAGTTCACCAGCGTGGGCGGAGTGACGCTTTCGGTTCAGAGAGAGTCCCGAGCCGACGATGGCATGGTGCTGCGGTTCACGGTGAAGGACAGCGGGATCGGCATTCCACCGGAGCGGCAGAAGGAGATTTTTTCCGCCTTCACCCAAGCCGACAGTTCGACCACCCGCAACTACGGCGGCACGGGCCTGGGACTCACCATTTCCCGCCGGTTAGCCGAGCTGCTGGGCGGCCAAATCTGGGTGGAAAGCGAGCCCGGTAAAGGCAGTTCTTTCCATTTCACCGCGAAGCTGGGGATTGCCGTGGAAACCAAAGCGGCGGGCGATAAACGCGTGCGGCAGCTCGCGTGACAACAGCCTCATCGGCGGGTGATTCACGATAGGCGTCAGCGCAATGTCACAAGCGGCCGTTATACTGTTCCAGCGCGACCTTCACCAGCTGTGCCCGGGTATGCACGCCCAGCTTCTCAAATAGCTGCCGCAGCGACGCCTTGACGGCAGCCTCTGAAATGTCCAGCAGCTTCGCGATCTCCCGATTCGTCAGCCCTTGCAAGACATGCTGGACAACAACGCGGTCGCGCTCGGTGAATTTGGGATGCAGTCCTGAATTGGCGCGATCGACAGACTGGAACAGCGCCGTGAGATATTCGTCTTCAATGCAGGCTTCTCCCGCCATCACCTTGCGGATCGCGCCGCAAAGAATCTTGGTGGGATGATTCTTGTGAAGAATACCAGCCACGCCGGCCTGCACCAGCTGCACCGCTTCGCGTCCGCTGATGCCGGCGGTGACGATGAGAATCCTTCCCGGAAAGGACGTCGACTTGACACGCTCCACGAATTCAAGCGCGCGTTCCCCGCCAAGGTCCACGTCGAGAAGCACCACGTCCGTCGTATCGTTCAGACGGGACAAGGCCTCGGTCACCGAGGACACTTCGCCGATCACTTCCAGATCCGGCTCGGTCGCGAGCATTCGCGCCAGGCCTTCCCGGAACATGGCGTGATCGTCAACCAGCAAAACTTTGATCACACGATTGGAAGTCGCGTTCATTGGTTTCTACACCGCTTCCAGCTCTACGGCAAACGCGCAGCCTTGCGGCCGAGGCTCGAATTTCAGGTCTCCTCCGTAGCTTCTCACAATGGACCGCGATACATAGAGTCCCAGGCCGCTTCCCGACGCTCCCGTCTGGAAAGGCTGGAAAAGGGTTTCGGGGGCCGGAATTCCCGGACCGGAATCTTCGAATCGTACAATCACTTTCTTCAGCTCCGCCACCACAGTGACGGTTAATATGCGGAGGGGTTCTAACTGTACGGCTCGATGGCTGTTCTGAACCAGGTTGAGGAACGCCTGGAGAAGTCCGTGCGGTTCCGCCAGAACCTGCGGGATTTCGGCCGGCAGGCACCACTGCACTTTTCCACCGATTTCGCGCCAGTCCGCTTCGATCACGATTCTGAGGTTGTCCAGTACTTCCTTCAACGGCACCGGCTCCAGCACGGCTTGGGACTTGGTCTGCAGCTTCAGGGACGCCATCGACTCGAGCCCCTCGATCAGGTTCACGATCTGCTGAAGGTCCCTGTCCTGAGCCAGATTGTGTGTGCGGCTCAGACTCTCGCACAGGCGCTCCAGCACGCCGCAAAAGTTACGGACTTCATGCGACAGGGCGGTGGCCATAATCCGGTTGCCGGTCAGGAGCTGGCGCAGGCCCTCTTCTTCCCGCGCCCGCATCTCCTCCGAGGAATCCACCACGATGGCGGCCAGCCGACGGCCTTCGGTTGTATCGTAGAGTGAAAACCACATGTGGGCCAGGAAAACCTCGCCATTTTCACGGGATCCCTGGCATTGCGCCGCGGTGCGAAGGCCGGGGGTGACTTCCGCCTTCAACGCATCGGCCAAAACCGGCAGGTAGTGCCGGATCTTCCGGCCCTGAACCGTCTCGCCGGATGGAATCATGAACAGACCGTTGGCAGCGGCATTCGCTGCCAGCACCGTACCGTTGCCGTCGAGGGTGAGGATCGCAGCGGGGCTACTCTCCGCCAGGATCTTCAACTGTTCCTCTGCCTCGCGCCGCAGTTTCTGTTCGACCTGCACCCCCCGGAGATGGCTTCTGACCAGTTCATGATTACGCACCAGCCCGGACACCAACAAGCCGGAGACGGTGTAAGCCAATAGGGCGAAAACGAACCGGAGCGCCAGTTCCGCGGGCGAACCTGGGGTGTCGAAGAGTGATCGCAGATAGGAACACAGTCCCGCGAGGAAGAGTATCTGCGCGGGCCGGAGCACCACAGCGCCCAGCATCATCGGCACGATGTACAGCAGCGCCAGCGACACGTTGCGCCCCACCGCCCAATCGACCAGGGCCGTCAGCGCCACCAGCAGCGCGGTTGCGACGAGGATTTTGACCTTCCCCGCACGTAACAAAAGCGCAATCATAAGTCTGCGAGCCCCATGACACGATTTGTACCTGGCTCTAACGTTCCAGCATAGAACGATGCGGGATTAGCAGCGATCATCAGGGATTCCGGGACCGCCGAGAACTCATTCGCCGGGAGCGCGTGGGGCAATGATGGCCTGGGCCTCATTCGCAAGTGCCAGGAGACGTTGAGCATAATCTAATGCGCGTCTACCCGCATCGGTGAGAACCACTCTTTTGGAAGAACGACTTCGTTCGAAAAGAGAAATGCCGAGCTCGCGCTCCAGGGCCCGGATATGCACGGTAACGGTGGATTGGCAGCAGCCCAACTCCGCTGCCGCGCGTGTAAAGTTTTTGGTCATTGCGACCACGCGAAAAGTGTGCAGCTGCCGCATGTCGAGTATTCTTTGTCCCAGACGTTCGATCGAGTAGGCAGGCGTCATGTTATGCCTCGGCCTTCTCCAGTGCGGGAGCGCGGAAAGCGATCTTGAGCAGCCAGGGGGTGAGTAGCGCGCTAGCCACGGCGACAAAGACAACGGCGCCGTACAGTTCGGCCCGAATGACAGCCAAGCTGAGCCCCATCTGCGCGATCACCATGGTGACTTCGCCGCGCGGAACCATACCCAGGCCGATCTTCAGCGCGTTGCGCCAACCCAGAGAGAGCGCGCCTAAGCCGCAGCCAACCAGTTTCGTGACGATCACCGTCGCCAGCAGCAGCACAGCCAGACCGATGATCGATTTCGAGCGGAACAAGCCGATATCCAGCCGCAATCCGATCCCCGCCAGGAAGAACGGCACGAGCAGTTCACTGACGCCGCGAGTGAGATCGCGGACCCGGCGGTCGGCGCTTTCCGACAGTGCCAGCCCGGCTAGAAACGCTCCGACGATCGCGGCCACGCCGGAATATACCGCCAGCGCCGAAAGTGCGAACAGAAGCAACAGAGAGATATGGAATTTCGCTTCTTCGGCCTGCGCCCTGGAATGAAAGTGGGGCAGAATCCGGCTGGCTGTGGGGGCTCCCCACTTCGCGGCCACGACGGTGAAGGCTGCGGCCAGGACGCCGGTGAGTGCGATATCCAGTACATTGATCCTGCCCCGCGACATGCCGCTCACCACCGCGAGCACGATCAACCCCAGCACATCGTCGATCACGGCTGCGGCCAGGATGATCCGGCTGGCGGCCTGATGCAGCAGTCCGCGCGCGGAAAGCGCCGAGGCCGTGATGCCGACGCTGGTAGCCGCCAGGGCGGTTGCGACAAAGATCGCCTCCATCGGCGATGATCCCCATACCCGCAAAATGCCCCATCCGCCGAATAACGTCGCCACGACGCCCAGCGCCGCCGCCAGAGCGGCCGTGCCCCCCGCGCGCAGCAGCTCCGACGCTTTCACCTGGAGTCCCGTGTCGAAGAGCAGGAACATTACGCCCAGATCCGACAATGCGTTGAGCGTATCGTGGGGGGCGATCCACCCGAGCACGCTGGGCCCAATGAGCGCTCCCGCCAGGATTTCACCCACCAGAGCGGGCTGGTGCAGCTTTACGAAGATCTCGCCCATTAGCTTGGCGGAGCCAAACACAATGAGGAGCACGACGGGGAGAGGAAGGTCGCCCTGCACAATTCACCGTAGCATTCCAAGCGGAAAGGCCACCCTGAGAGGCGGCCGTGTTCGAAGGGTTCCTCAAGGCCGGCCGTAGATGTTTTCTCACCCCAGGCCGGCCCGATTACTGCCCAAGTCGCTTATGCTTCCGTGCCGTGCAGAGAGTCCTCCGGATAAGCCAGCAGGCCAAATTCAGGTACATCCAGCCCTTCCAGTTCAGCTTCCGGCGTGACTCGCATCGACTTGACGGCGTTCACGATTTTAAAGAAGACGTAGGTCACACCGAAAGCCCAAACGGCGCACAGCGTGGCCCCCATCAACTGCATCATGAACTGGCGGGAATCCCCGTATAGCAAGCCGGTCACGCCTTTGCCGGCCTGCCCAAGGTAAGTGGCGGCGCCGACGCCATTCCATCCGGCGCCGTAGGTGCCGTCTGCGAAAATGCCGACACACACGGCTCCGAGCCAGCCGCAGAAGCCGTGCACCGAAATCGCGCCGCATGGATCGTCGATCTTGGTCACGCGGTCATTGAAGAGCACACCCAAACAGACCACCACTCCAGCCAGTACGCCGATGATCATGGCTGAAGTGGGCGACACAAAAGCGCACGGAGCGGTGATGGCGACAAGCCCCGCCAGCATACCGTTGCATGCCATGGTGATATCGGGTTTGCCGAACATGAAGTACCACATGAGCATCGCCGTGGCCGAACCGCTGATCGCGGCCAGATTGGTGTTGATGGCAACTACCGAGATGCGAAGATCGGTGGCGCCTAGCGTCGAGCCGGGATTGAAGCCCATCCAGCCGAACAGCAGAATGAATGTGCCGGTAACGACGTACACCAGATTGTGAGCCGGGAAAGCTCGTGGCTTACCATCCGCCCCGTACTTGCCCAGACGCGGACCGAGTATCATGGCGAGCGCCATGGCAGCGAAACCTCCCACCGCATGGACCACCGTGGACCCGGCGAAATCGACGTAGCCGTGGCCGAGATTCATCGTCGTGCCCAGCTGCGAGAGCCAGCCGCCACCCCACACCCAGCATCCGAAGATCGGGTAGAGGATTGCGCCCATGAACAGCTCGGCGAGGAGGAACGCCCAGAACGTGATCCGCTCGCAGATGGCGCCCACGATGATATAACCAGCCGTCTCCATGAACACAACTTCGAAGAGAGTCAGGACGTTGCTGCCGGCGTCATAGCCCGTCCCAGTCAGGAAGAACCCATGGCCTCCCAGGAATCCCCATAAGCCGTTTCCTAACAGGAAGTGGTTAAGTGTTGGAGTCCCGCCCAGGTTCGTTGGCGCTGCATTGACGGCAACCGCGCCAAACTGGAAGGCGTAGCCGACGGCGTAATATGCCAGGAAAGCAAAAACATAGGCCGCAAAGTTCAGCATCATCAGATGACCCGCATTCTTCTTACGGACCAATCCGCAAGTGAGCAAGGCAAATCCGGCCTGCATGAACAACACCAAATAGCCTGTGTTCAGCGTCCAGGCGAAGTTCGTTGCTATTCGGACGTGGCCGACCGCATCCGCCAGCTTCACCGCGAGCGGTTCCTTGGCCACCTGGGCCTGGTATTCGTCGAAGGCCTTCTTCTTATCCGCGTAGTCGGGAGCCGCCTTGTCGGTTGGTTCGGAGACCACGAAGGCATTGCCTCCGGCGTCTACGACGTTGGTCTTGTCTCCAGTGGCGATACCCGCCGGGTCGGGCGCCTGAGCCCATGCGACTGAGACCGCCAGGAGCGTCAATGTCAGGAATACGATGCGTCGTGTCATGTTCATGATCCTCTCGTCAGTCTCTCCGTCACTTTCTCCAGGCGGCCTGAATCGGAAACGCCTGGTTTGTAAGTCCGATAATCCCAACCAGGCTGACCGCCCGTTGTTTGCTAGCCCCGTATGGTGAGTTCGCGCCCATCTTGGTACCCTTTCGGGCCTCCCTTCTGCGTGGTGAATTTGAAGATCGCTCCAGAAAGGACGATGAGGCACCAGACCCTCTGGACTGACCTTGTCGTCCCCAGCGGCTACAGCGTGGTGGCAAACCGGGGCAGATTACACCGCTCGATCTGCTCGGCTGGCAACATTGCAAGCTAGACTGATCGATCCGGTGAAACCTATCGTAAGGCTCGTCACGTGCTAGCGTCCAATCGATTATTTTGATTGGGGTGATAACGCAGCCCCGGGATTTCGAGCTGTTTGGGCGAGGATTCAACCGTATTCGAGCTACCGATCGCAGCTCTGTCGATCTATTAAGACCTATCTAAAGAACGGTCTGGAGTCTATCCTTCAAAGACATCTAAATAATCTATTGGACAGCAACTTACAGCGACCTTAGACTTGGGTTTCGCCACGCTTGCGAAGCCTTCGTCGCCCCGTCCCGCGGTTGATCCGGATACTCTTCGAGTTCAAACAAGATCTGGATGCGAGCCATCCACAAGGGAGCATTCTATTTATGACAAATACTCTATCCATGGCCGGAAAGTTTTCTCGATTGCGAGAGCGCTTGCGGACACCCGAATGGCGTAAGTATGGGCAAATCTTGCTAATGGGCAAGTTCGTGGGCATCGCGCTGGTCTTCATGCTGGCGCTCTTCATGCATCCCGAAATGATGGGACTGGGAGCCCACGCCCAGACTCCCGACCCGGTTCTCAAGGGTAATGACATCGTCAATCCGGTGAATACGATGTGGGTGCTGGTGGCTGCGTTCCTGGTTTTCGGAATGCAGGTCGGCTTCACCATGCTCGAAGCCGGATTCTGCCGCTCGCGCGAAACCGTCAACGTGCTGATGGAGTGCGTCGTCGATACGTGCCTCTGCGGTCTGCTCTTCTACGCGTGGGGCTTTGCCTTCATGTTCAGCCACGGCAACGGATTCATCGGCATGAACTGGTTCTTCCTGAAAGGCGCTCCGGCGACGTATGAAGGCACGGGCATCGCGTTCCTGGCCGTCTGGCTGTTCCAGTTCGCCTTTGCTGACACCTGTTCGACGATCACCTCGGGAGCGATGATCGGCCGCACGGCCTGGATCGGCGACCTGCTATACAGCTTCGCGGTGTCGGGCTTCATTTATCCGATCATCGGCCATTGGGCCTGGGGTCCGGACGGCTTCCTGGCAGTGATGGGACAGCCCGGCTACTTCCTGCCATGGGTGGGAACAGGCTTCCATGACTTCGCCGGATCCACCGTGGTCCACACGATTGGCGGGTTCATTGCACTCGCCGGCGCGCTGGTTCTTGGTCCACGCATGGGCCGCAGGTTCAAACGCGACGGCGGCGGGCCGATGATGCCGCACGATCTGACGATCGCCGCCTCCGGCGGACTGCTGCTATGGTTCGGCTGGTACGGATTCAACCCGGGCAGCACCCTCTCCGCCATGGATTTCATCGGTATCGGCCGGGTTGCGGCGAACACCACACTGGCGGCCTGCGCCGCGGGTCTGACCGCCATGATCTACGCGTACATGCGCAGCAAAATCTGGGACGTCAGCTTCACCGTCAATGGGTTCCTCGCCGGCTTGGTCGCGATTACGTGTCCCTGCTACTGGGTCAGCCCGACCGGCGCAATTGCCCTGGGCGCTGTCGCCGGGGTGATTGTCGTGGTCGCGGTGGAGGTGCTCGAATATCTGCGAATTGACGATCCCATCGGCGCGGTTCCGGTGCATGGAATCTGCGGAATCTGGGGGACCTTGTCACTCGGATTGTTCGCGGCCGGACAATATGGCTCGACGGGGCCGTTCGCGCCGGACAATTCGGCGCCGCTCACCGGGCTGTTCTATGGCGGCGGCATGACCGTCCTGAAAGCTCAGATGGTCGGTAGCGCGCTGATCACCGTATCGACTTTTGCGGTCGCCATGGTGGTGATGTTGACCATCAACGCAATGGGCCTGTTGCGCGTTTCGCCGGAAGGCGAGCAGCACGGCCTGGATCTGCACGAGCATGGTATCTCGGCTTATCCCGAGTACGTGATCGCGTCGATCGGACGGCCAGGCGGGATGTCGCCGGAGCCAACCGGCAGCCACGGAGTATCCTCGCTCTCGGCGAGTCCTAAGACCATCTAGCTTGGTTTGAACGCAGCCGCCGCGACGAGTCGTCCACCCGTCGCGGCGGTTGCGTTTGTAGAGGGTCAGTTTGCGTGTGGGGCAGGTTTTCAACCTGCTCACCGATTTCTAATCGGTGCCGTGCGCGGGTAATCCAAACCCGCGCGCAGGATGCAATCCTGCCCCACCTAGTTGAGCCGACCCACTACACACCAGTGGTCCTACACGTGCTTTCACACCTGCATGAAGAAATACGTCGTAACTACACTGCTTTTCGCGACCTTCGCCTTTGCGACCGAGCGCAGCTCACTGAACGGCACCTGGACCTTAGTACCGGCCAAGAGCGATTTTCAAGGCCAGCCCGTGGTTCAAACCGGCACGGTGACGATCAGCGATCACGAGGGTGTCACCGTCATATCCCGCAGTTTCGTGTATGAAGGCGCCGCTGAGACCTTCTTCTACAGCGATAGCACCGCCAACAGCCGGTACAGCCCTACGATTCACTCCGGCAAAGACCTCAAAACCAAGACCAAGTGGGAGCACGACGCCCTGAAGGTGAAGACCACGCTTTCGGGCGCGGTTACTGTCGAAAGCTATACTCTTGCCGGAGATGGCACCATGCGGGTCGACGTCGAAAGGCCGAACCACCAGCCGATCACTCTCGTCTTCCAGAAGCAATAAGGTGACTGAGTGACCCTCTGGGGTCACATGACCTGATAGGGTCACAGTAGGCGGAAGTTGACCTCGATGTTGGCCGATACCGGGACCGCCTTGCCGTCCTTCAGCCCCGGCTTGAAGCGCCACTTCTGCACCGCCTCGATTGCTTTCTGATCCAAGCCCAGGCCCAGCGAACGCACGACCTTCACATCCTTCGGCACGCCGTTTTCGTCGACCACGATCGCCAGCAACACAGCCCCCTGCCACTTGGCTCTGCGGGCTTCTTCGGAATATTCGGGCTCGGGCTTGTAGATGGGGACCGGCGCGCTGACGCCTCCACCGATTTTGTAAACTGCGCCGCCGAATCCACCTCCATTGCCAGGACCGACACCGGGACCTTTTCCCGCGCCGATGCCGGTGCCAATCCCGTTGCCCGCCGACGGGATGCCGATCCCCGCGAGAGGATTACCGTAATTCGGAGCATTGATATTCGGCATGTCGGGCGCGACGATGGTCGGATTCAGAGCGAGCTTAGGATCGTCCTGCGGACGAATCGGAGGAACAAACGACCTCGCCGCGACCTTGGGCAGCTCGCCCTTGGTTTCGGCTGTCTTCTGCGGGCTCCCTCCACCGCCCTTGGATTGTTCGGTTTTGGGTTTGGGCTGAAGGGGCTTCAGATCCGGCGCGAACAGAGGGACAAAATCTTTCATCGCCTTCTGCACCGGGGGAAGCGTGCCCGCAAACAGAAGCAGCCCTACCGCGGCCACATGAATGAGCAGCGAGCCGATCCCGGCTATGGTTTCATGACCGCCGTAAAGACCCTTCAACGTCGCGACTTCAATCCTCACGTTCCATGGGATCGCGCCGTCCGTGGCGTCCGCTCGCTGGCTCCAGTGCTGTGCCGAACTTCGGAAATCCGAGAAGGCGGATTCCACGCGCGTCAGTTCAGCCCGGCAGTCCGCGCAGTCCCAGGCGTGCTGCGTTTCTTCGGGCGTCGCATCGCCGATCAGGCATTTGGAAATCTGGTCTTTCGAAAGGTGTTTCATTTCCCTTCCTCCAGGCCGAGTCTTACGGACTGCACTGCACGAAAAAGGTGGGTCTTCACCGTCCCTTCCTTCATGCCCGTTACGGCGGCGATCTCCAACACATCCATGTCCTCCACGAAGCGGAGCAAAAAAACTGTCCGCTGCCGTTCCGACAAAGTTGATGCAGCTTTCCATATGGCCTCCACTTGTTCCCTTGCCAGGGCGATTGCTTCAGGCGACCGTTGCTGGTCGGGGATCCAGTCGCTCAGGTCGTTCGGATCCACGTCGGACCGCAGCTTGCGCCTCCAGAATTTCAAGCGGCTATTGGCCTCGTGATCGCGAATCAGGTTCGCCGCGATGTGCATCAGCCAGGTTCCGGGCTTCGACTCGCCCCGAAACTGATCGCGCGCCTTGAACGCCCGGACGAAGCAATCCTGGGTAAGATTTTCCGCGGATTCTTTATCCCGCAGGGAGGCTAAAAGAAAGCGGAAGACTCGCGGCCGATGCTCTCTGACGATCGACTCGAAGTCGTCGATTCCAGCCAACGGCTCATCGGCCACCGGCGACGATTCGGGCATGAGACCTCTCTCCATCCGCACGTATAGACCGATTCGGACCCGTGCGGGTTTACGGTGAGGTCAAAATAAAGGCGGGTTAGGCCAGCGCAGCCTTATACAAAGCCAGAAGCTTACCCCAGGCCTTTTCAGCATCCGCCATGTTGTAGGTCGCCTGACCATCCGCCTGCTTGGGCATATCCTTCATGCACCAGCCGTGAAACGTTCCCTGATAGACTTCGATTTCCGCGGGAACCTTGGCCGCTGCGAACGCTGCTTTGAGTTTGTCCTTGGCGTCCGGCTGGGTCATGTCGTCGCTGGCCGCGATACCGAAATACATGCGAGCTTTGATCTTCGGCGCAAGCAGATGCGGGCTGTTCGGCATATTCGTCACCAAACCGCCGCCGTGGAACGACGCAGCTGCGCCGACACGGTTGGGCACCGTCGCCGCAGTCTTCATGATGAGCGGTCCGCCCATGCAGTAACCCTGCGTGCCGATCTTTTTCGACTTATTCACTTCCTTTTGCGCATCCAGAAAAGCGATATATGCGACGGCGTCTTTCTCGGCCGCGCCGTCGGCATTCACCGAAGCCATCAGCGGATTGAGTTTCGCTCTGTCTGTCGGATTGTTGAAGTTGAAATTGGAAGCATCCGTGAACGGAGCCTTGGAGACGCGATAAAACGGATTCGGCACCAGGACCGAGTATCCCTCGGCGGCGAGGCGCTTGCCCATTTCGCGGGTCCAGGGACGCAGGCCGAACGCGTCCGGCCACAGCAGCACGCCCGCGTGCGAACCGCTCTTCGGGTGAATGAACGCGGCATCGCAGGTTCCGTCGGGAGTCTTGATGTTGACGTCGGTTTCGACAACTTCGAGGCCTGCGGCCACGGCCGTGCCAGCGGTCGCGGCAATGCCGGCGGCCACGCCGAGCGCTACGAAGTCGCGCCGGTTCTTGAGATCGTTTGTATCGTTCGCCATTTTGTGTCTCCTTTTACTTCACGCTCTTTATCCATTTAAGAATCGGACCGGTAACGCTGGTGTCGGCGGTATCGGGCGACATCACTTCGGAAATGTGGCTGTGATCCTTGAACACCATGTAAGTAGGACAATCGCCTGCTTTGCACAGTTCGCTCTTCAAGGTTTCGGCAAATCCGATGATGTTCGACGGGTCGAGCTCGGCCACCGTGACCATGAATGGCACCTTGGATTTCACCAGGCCAGGCAGGTTCGAGCGAGCCAGTTGGGTCGCAGCATCCGGCGGAGCGCCTTTGCCCTTGCCGTCGCCTCTGCCTTTGCCGCCGCCGGGACCACCTTTCGCCGCCGCAGGCTGCCCGTCAGCTCGTCCGCACGCCCCGAATCCACCCTGAACTGGAGGAGGAGTGGCCGGGAGAATATTGAACGCCGGAGGCGACATGAACACCACGCCCTTGACGCCGACTCCCTGGGGACCATAGTATTCAGGATGCCCAATGTAGGTGCTCACGGGCACGTTCCCGGCGGACTGCGCCCAGATGAACATGCGATTGGGATTTCCCTTGAATTTAGCGATATTCTTGCTCAACCAGAAAACGGCCATGGCGACGTCCTTGGCAGGATCGTCCCAGGTCTGTCCGGGACGGCGCTGCATATTGACCCCGACCATGCCATTCTTCACGGCCCACAGCATGACGTTGTCGTAGAAGGGTTCGCCATCGGGTCCGCCCTGCTGCCTGTTACCGGCTCCGCCCGAAACGTAGATCAGAACGGGACGGCCTCCCTTGCCCTGCTTGGGAGCGAAAACGTCGACAACGTTCGCGGGGTCGGGTCCGAAGACGTTGTCGCGGCCAATCAGAACATCCGGATAAGGCGGTTTCGGATGTAAGGGCTGGTAGATCTGAGCGGTCTCCGCGACACAAACCCCGCGCCCGATGTTCACCAGTTGTTTGGCGATTTCAGGCGGAACCTGCGCCTTGGTCACTCCGGCTAGCGCGATCGTAATCGTAACGACGAACCAGGTCTTGATTGCAAATCTCACGCGAACCTCCAACAGCCACCGAGTATATCGCAGTTGGGTCCAACCGCCCGCGGCGCTACACTCTCAAAAAGGGGATGCGACTTATGAGAACGACCTGGCTTGTCAGCGCGTTTACTCTCTGGTTGTCGACGACGGCGGCCGCCCAATGGCTCGACTATCCCACGCCCGGAATTCCGCGCCTGCCGAATGGTAAAGCGAATCTCTCCGCACCCACGCCGCACACATCGGACGGCAAGCCCGACCTCTCAGGCGTCTGGAAAGGACCGGGCGCGGGCAGCTATGACCGGAATGTCGCGCGAGATCTGAAGCCCGGCGATATCCAACCGTGGGCCGAGGCGATTTATCAGCAGCGCGTCCGCGATATGGGAAAAGACGCTCCGCGCGCGAATTGCCTGCCTGATCCGTTTCCCTACTACCATATGGTCGACCTGGCGCGGTTCGTTCAGACTCCTGGCGTGATCGTGATTCTGTACCAGGGCACCACCAATAGCGTCCATCGAACGATCTTCACCGACGGCCGCCCGCTTCCCAAGGATCCGAATCCCACCTGGTTGGGATACTCGATCGGCCACTGGGACAAAGACACGCTAGTGGTCGATACCGCGGGATTCAACGACAGAGGCTGGCTCGATATCGAAGGACATCCTCACACGGAAGCCTTGCACATTACCGAACGTTTCCGCCGCCGCGACTTCGGACACATGGACCTGGAAATGACCATCGACGATCCGAAGACGTTCACACGGCCATTTTCATTCCGGATGGACAAGACGCTGGTGCCTGATACAGACCTTCTCGAGAGCATCTGCGAGAATGACCGCTCCGTTCCGCACATGCTCGGCGGGACGGAAGTCACAAAGCTCGCGCCTGCGACGCTCTCGCGGTACGTGGGCGCCTATGAGTACGCACCCGGACGACCGGCGGTGATCTCCTCCGAAGGCGATCTGCTGTTCCTGCAGGAAGGCGCGAATCCGCTGCGGCTGCCGCTGGTGCCGAAATCGGAAACCATCTTCGTCTCGCGCACCGAGGGCAACTGGATCGAATTCAGCCGCGACGCCCAAGGCACGGCCACGGGATTCGTCTACCACGGCGGCGGCGTGGATCGAAGAGCTACTCGCAAGGCCCAGTGACGATGGAAAAGAACCGGCTTGAGGCCTTCAGCGATGGCGTGCTGGCGATCATCATCACCATCATGGTTTTGGAACTGAAGGTGCCGCACGGCGCAGATATCCAAGCGCTCGAGGCGCTGCTGCCGGTCTTTTTGAGCTACGTGCTGAGTTTCCTCTACGTCGGCATCTACTGGAACAATCATCACCACATGTTCCAGGCGACCAAGCGGGTGAGCGGCGGCATCTTGTGGGCGAACCTGCACCTGCTGTTCTGGTTGTCGCTGTTTCCGTTCTTTACCGCATGGATCGGCGAAAACCACTTGGCTTCCACACCCACCGCAGCCTACGGGTTCGTTCTGCTGATGGCCGGCGTGGCCTACTATATCCTGCAATATCTCATCATCGTCGAGCAGGGATCCAATTCGCTGCTCGCCGCGGCCATCGGCCGCGATTGGAAAGGCAAACTTTCACCGCTGGCCTATCTCACGGCAATTCCGCTGGCGTTCGTGAGCCCGTGGATCGCCACCGCGATCTACACGGCCGTGGCGCTCGCGTGGCTGATTCCGGACCGCCGCATTGAGCGGATATTGGCAAGATAGCCGCACTCCTATTCGCGCAGCACGGTGAACCGGCTGATCGAATACCCGAGCGCGGCTCCCATGAAGACGTCGGACGGGAAGTGAGACGACAGACTCATCCGGGAGAAACCAACCGCGGCGGCAGTCCCGTAGGCCACGTACGGGATCCAGCGATGCTGTTTGCCATAGCGGCGGGCAACCACGGTAGCGATGGAGAAAGCGGCGATGGTGTGGCCGGATGGGAAACTTCCGTTCGAGCGCAAGTATCGTTTGTTGTCCTGGAACCAGGAGTCGGAGAAATCCCCGTGCGGCGCTATGTCGGCGGGGCGCAAGCGCCGGTCGATGTCTTTCATCACGGTCGTAAGAATTTCGGCGTTGGCGATCGCTTCACCAGCCAGCAGCGCCGTGGATTGCATCTTCGAATCTTTTCGAATCAATCCCGCGGCGTAGAGAGAAAGAGGAGCCACGATGCTTCCCATGTCTGTGGCGTGGCCCGTCAATACATGGTTGAATTCATCGAATGATGAACTGCGGCGAAAATAGCCCGCCGTCTTGGGATCCAGGGCCACCAGACCCGCCGTGACACCGACAATCGCCGCCGCGGGAACCCAATACTTCCGTTTCCCGAGCTTCGTGGGAAACGTCCAGATCTGCTTCTGATCGCTCGCGAGGTTCGGCACGAGTTTGGTCCAGGAGACGGCCCGGCCCGGGTCCGTCGGCGGATCCCCGGCCTGTGGATCGGGGACTTGACCGCTCAGGCTTGCAGCGAGAGCAAGCGCCAGCATCGCCGCATGCGCGGTCTTCCTTGACATGAGGATTCCTTTCCACTCTACCCGATCCCGAATACACTGAAACAAAAGCATTGTACGCGGCGTCCCAGGTGAAGTACTCCATGCTGAATCCGTCAAGGTTGTTCCTCATGTGTTCTGGGATATGTCCCTGGATGCTGCTCCTTGTCCTCCTAACCGCGGCTCCGTCCCATGCGCAGGTCGCCGGATCCACCTTATCGGGGACCATTACCGGCTCCGCGGGGGCCGTCATTCCGAACGCCAAAATCTCCGTCAAGAATGTCGCCACCGGGCAAACCACAGAGACGCAAACCGATTCGGCCGGGACTTATAGCGTGATGAATCTCCCACCCGGAAACTACGAGGTTTCCATTCTGGCCGACGGATTCAGCACTAAAGTCGCCGACGTGACGCTCGCGGCGGGCGCACGGCAGACCATGAACCAGACCCTGGCGGTTTCGTCCGGGGGCGGCGCGGCGCCCGATCTCGGTGACCTGGGCTTCCCGGTGAATCAGACCCAAGGGAACGCGCAAGATCAGGCCCGGCTCGATCGGCGGTCGCACATGCTTCAGATGCATCAACGCTACGGGCTGATCGCGACCATTCCTTTAGCGGCCACCTTGATTGCCTCCGGCAGCGCGGGCGGCAGGCACAGCACCGCCACCGGTCGAGACATACACGGGGCCCTGGGAATCGCGACCACAGGTCTGTACTTCACGAGCGCTTACTATGCCATTTGGGCGCCCAGAGTGCCCGGCACCTCGACTCGCGGCCAGATTCGGCTGCACAAAACTCTGGCTTGGATCCATGGACCCGGCATGATTCTGACTCCTGTTCTGGGTGCTATGGCGTATGCTCAGGAAAACCGCGGCGAAAAAGTTCATGGGATCGCCAAAGCGCATTCCGCCGTGGCCGGCGTGACGGCCATTGCATACGGGGCCGCGATTCTGTCCGTGACGCTTAAGTTCTAAGCAGGTTCTATGAAAACGAACATCCTGACGATCCTTTTGCTCTTCGCGCCTCTGAGACTGGTCTCGGCGGACGGTCAATGGGTTCTCGATCAGTCCACTCTGACCTATCACGTATCTCACGCGCTGCATCAGGTAGACGGCGTCAGCCATGCGGCGCGGGGCAAGGGCGTTTGCCAGGCGGGACAATGCGACTTCCTGATCGCGGCGCCCGTGAAGTCGTTCGATTCCGGCGACAGCAACCGCGATCTTCACATGCTTCAGGTCACCCGCGGCGCGCAATTTCCGATCGTCACCGTGCGCACGCGGCTGCCCGAAACAGTCCGTGGATCGTCGTCCATTCAGGCCGATCTGGAGGTCGAGTTCGCGGGCCAGAAAGTTCAGTACAAACAGGTCCCCTTCCAGGTCACGACCAAAGGAACCGAAATTCAGATCTCGGGAACCATCCCAGCCACGGTATCCGATTTCAAAATCGACCCGCCGAAGCTTTTGGGAATCGCCATCAAGAACGAGATCCCGGTGCACGTGGAGATGACCTGGAAGCCGATGTGAGTGCACAACCCTACGGCTGCGCGGTTCCGCTGCTTACGGGAACGATCTTAGCGCCCTCGGCGGCGTCGCCTGGAGCGACCAGAATTGTCGTCCCCTCGGCAACACCTTGAACGATTTCGACGCGATCCCCGAAGTCCCGCCCGATCGAGACCTTTTGCAGGTGCACGACGCCGTCCTTTTCTACCACGGCGACTTGCGCACCATCCGAACGGCTGAGCAAAGCCTGGGCCGGAATCAGCAGCGGAGGATTCGCGCGCGCGGTGCTCAAGTCCACTTCTGCGTACATGCCGGGAAACAGAGCGCCGTCGGCATTCGGCACGGCGATTTCGACCAGCATGGTGCGGGTAGCCGGGTCCAAAGCGTTCGCCGTGCGCGCGACCGAGCCGGGGAAATGGCGACCGGGGAAATTGGATAGGGTCAACCGGGCCGCCTGGCCGGTGTGGATCGCGCTGGCGTTCACCTGCGGGACATTCACGTAGGTGCGGAGCGTTCCGGTTTGCGCGATTCGATAGAGCAAAGTGCTGCCGCTGGTGACCAGCGCGCCGACGTCCACGTTGCGAACCGTAATCACTCCATCGAACGGCGCTTTAACGATCCGGTAGCCTTGCACATCCTGAAGACGCGCGAGATTGGCTTGGGCCGCGGCCACGTTGCTGCGCTGCGCGGCGATCGCTTTCTCCAGCGCTTGCACATTGGCGTTCAGCGAAGTAAGCTGCGCCTGATTCTGGTCGTTTTCCTGCTGCGAAACGACCCCCTCCGCCGCCAGGGTCTTCCATCGTTCGGCCGTAACGCGAGCCAGTTCCCGGTTCGATTTTCCTTGTTCCAGGCTGGCTTGCGCCTGCTCAAGCGATGCCTGGGCCTGGGCGACGGCGGCCTCAGCCTGGAGGATTTGCTGGTCGAGCTCGGGCGCTTCGATCTCCGCCAGCGGCTGCCCCACCCGCACCTTATCGCCGAGGTCCACATAACGCTTTTTGAGGTAGCCGTCCGCACGGGCCAGAATCGGAGCCTCCGTCACCGCCTGCAGAGTGCCCGGAAGGTTCAAATCGCTCTGGAGCGAGGATCGGCCAATCTGCATCACTTCCATGTGCGGCAGATCTTTTCCACGCTCGTCGGCTTCCGTCTGGACCAAAGCTTCGCGCCGTTGCAGAGGAATGTACCCGGCGACAAAAGCTCCGGCGAGGACCACGATCAAACCCAGGAGGATCGCCGCGATAGTGATCGAAGACGGCTTCCAACGTTTCGCAGGCGGTCCGGATTGCCCTTCCTGATGTTCGCGAAGCTGGCGTTTTAAGTCGTCCACCTGCCGCCGCAGCTGCTGCTCGGCTTCGGAGCCCGCCTGATGAGGGTCGCTATATTTCATCTTGTGTGTGCACTAGGCTCTTTCCAACATGTCCCATTCCGAATCCACCGCTTCGGTGCGCTCTTCATCTTCCAGGCGCTGCGTCTGATCCACCGGAGGCTTGGTGCGCAGGTAAGTATAGAAGATCGGAACAACAAATAGCGTGGTGATGGTTGCGCCCATGAGTCCGCCGATCACGGCTCGGCCGAGAGGCGCATTTTGCTCCCCGCCTTCGCCCAGCCCGAGAGCCATCGGGAGCATGCCCAGAATCATGGCGGAAGCCGTCATCAGAACCGGGCGCAGACGCGCGTAGCCGGCGGAGAGCATGGCATCGCGAGCCGAAGCGATGCTAGCACGCTGGTCGTTGGCAAACGTAACCATCAGAATACTGTTGGCGGTCGCGACGCCGACGCACATGATGGAGCCCATCAGCGACGGCACGCTAAGCGTGGTGCCGGTGACGAAAAGCATCCACAGGATTCCCGCGATCGCTCCCGGCAGGGCGGTCAAGATAATGAACGGATCGAGCCAGGACTGGAAATTAACCGCCATCAGCAGATACACCAGCACGACCGCGAAGATCATCCCCAATGCGAGCCGCACGAAGGAAGTCTGCATCGTCTCATACTCGCCGCGCAGGCTAAACGACGTTCCGCGGGGCAGGTGTGTCTGTTCCTCGTTCATGATTTTCTCGACTTCACTGCCGACGCTGCCCAAATCGCGGCGATCGACGTTGGCATATACATCGAAGACCGGAACCACATTGTAGTGGTTGATGATCACCGGACTGTAACTGCGCTGGACGTCCACTAAATTCGAAAGTAGCTGTGTTCCGCTGGGAATGGCTCCCGGATTTCCGTAGGCTTGCGAGGCGCCGCTCGGCGAAATACCTACCGAGGCGTTCCCGGTTGCCGCCACGCCGGCAAGTGAGCTGGCCGTGGTCGTGTTCACCACGCTGGTTGCCGCGGTGATCGGTGTGCGCAGCAACTCATCCAGCGAATCGATACGATATTGCGACGTCTGCACTCCTACGTTGTAGGTCACCCCATTGGCCGGGTTCAGCCAGAAATTCGGAGCCACCTGATTGTTGCCGCTGAGCGATATCAGCATGCTGCCCGTGACGTCGCGCTGCGTCAAGCCCAGTTGCCCGGCTTTAATGCGGTCCACGTTTACATTCAACTGGGGCTGGCTGAAAACCTGATGGATGTGAACGTCAGCCGCGCCCGGGATGCGCGCAATCCTGTCCCGCAGCCGTTGCGCGATCTTGTAGTTATTCGGAGCATCCCGGCCCACCACCTGCAGGTCGATCGGCGCGGGCAAGCCGAAATTCAGAATCTGATTGGTGATATTGGCGGGCTCGAAGAAGAACGCCATGTCGGGAAATCTCTGGTTGAGGCGCTTGCGGAGCAGCACTTCGTAGTCCCGCACCGGCCCGTGTTTTTCGCGATTCAGCGAAATCAGGATTTCGCCGTCCGTGGCCGCTATATTCGGCACGTCGCCCTGCGCGATACTCCCCCAGGCGTTCGGGATTCCGATGTTATCGATGATCGTATCGATTTCCCTCGATGGAAGCGCACTGCGGATTTCCTGCTCTACATCGGCGAAGCGGAATTCGGTCTGTTCGATTCGGGTGCCCGGCGCGGTGCGCGCATGCAGCCGCAGCTGGCCGGCGTCCACGCTGGGGAAAAAGTCGCGCCCCACCATCCGCACCAGCCAGAAGGATCCGAAGGAAAACGCGAGGAACGCGAGCAAGACCGGCCCGCGATGCCGCAGCGAGAAATCCAGCAGGCCGACGTAGCGGTAGCGAAGGCGTTCGAAGATCGAGTTCGCCCCGCGATGGACGCTCCAGAGAATCCCCTTGCCCCCGTGCCCTCCGGCCTGATACACCGCCGCTTCCGTCCGGAGCAGATGGTGAACCATGGTGGGAACCAGTGTTCGCGATAGCAGGTAGGATGCGAGCATCGCGAACACCACCGCCATCGCCAGAGGCGTGAACAAGTACCGGGCCGTTCCCGAAAGCAGCAGCACCGGCACAAACACGATGCAGATGGACAGCGTCGAAACCAGCGTCGGGACCGCGATCTGCGAAGCTCCATCCAGCACCGCACGCACCAGCGGCTTGCGCATGCCGAGGTTGCGGTGCGTGTTCTCGATCTCTACCGTCGCATCATCCACCAGGATGCCGACCGCCAGCGCCAGGCCTCCCAGCGTCATCACGTTCACGGTTTGCCCCAGCAGGCTGAGGATGCAGAGCGACGTCAGAATCGAAAGCGGAATGGAGACCCACACGATCATCGTGCTGCGCCAGCTCCCCAGAAACAGCAGGATCACCGAACCGGTGAGGAATGCGGCGATCAGCGTCTCCCGAAGCACGCCGTTAATCGCCGACCGCACGAACAGCGATTGATCGCCGAATACGGACAGTTTCAGCGCCGGAGGAATGGTGGTCAGGATCTTGGGAAGCGTACTCTTCACCGCGTCGACGATGGCGAGCGTCGAAGCCCTGCCGTTGCGCGTCACGGTGAGCAAAACACCCCGCGAGCCGTTCGTGCGGACGATGTTCTGCTGCGGCACGAACCCGTCATGCACGGTCGCGACGTCCTTCATATAGATGGTCGCGCCGTTAACCGTCTTGATCGGGAGATCGTTGAATTCCGACACCAGCGATGGGCTGCTGTTCAGACGAATCGGATACTCGGTCTGCGCGAACTTCGCGGTGCCCGCGGGCAGGATCAGGTTTTGAAGGTTCAGAGCGTTCGAAACATCCATGGGCGAGAGCTGCTTCGCGTACAACTCTTCCAGATTCAGATCCACCATGATTTGGCGGTTCTTGCCGCCAAAGGGATACGAGACATTTGCGCCCTGAACCGTGCCCAGCGGAGTACGTATGAAATTGTTTGCCTGGTCGAAGATTTCCTGCTCGGTCAGCGTCTTGCTGCTCAGCCCGAGTTGCAGGATGGGAACGCTGGCGGCGTCGTATTTCAACACCTGCGGCGGAAACGTTCCGGGCGGCATGTTGCGCACCTGTACCTGGCACTGCGTCACGATTTGGGCCAGCGCCAGATCCACTTGTGCGTTCTGGTGAAAATAAACCCGGACCACCGCCACCGTCTGATAGGACTGAGATTCGATGTGTTCGATATCGGTGACGTTGGATGTCAGCGCGCGCTCAAAATTCGTAACGATGCGGCTCTCCATCTCTTCCGGAGTAAGGCCGTTGTACTGCCACACGATGCTGACGATGGGGATGTCGATGTACGGGAAGATGTCCACCGGCATGGTGGCGATCGCGACCCCGCCCAGGATGGCGATCAGCACCGCCATCACGACGAATGTATAGGGACGACGCAGCGCTAACCTGACGATCCACATGGTCTAAATCCCTATTTTAATTATCGTGCTGGGCGGCCTCGTGATGCGCGGAGCGCTTACTGTTTGCCAAACTCTTTGATCGCGCGTTCGAACCCTGGTCCGGCCGCAGCCAGATCCTGAGGATTCATCGTCGGCCTCACCGTGACGTGGGCGTTGAACGCCAGGAACCACGGTTCCGCTACCTTCGGAAGCTCGGAGGACTCTTTCATGTCGAAAACGATGACCCCGCAACGCTCGCCGCTATCGGTGGCGACGAAATAAGCGGCTTCCGGTTTCAGGTCAGCCAGGATCTTCTGTATCGTCGATCCCAAAGTTCCGTTCCGAACCATGGTGTTCGCGGGTTCATTCGGAAGAACTGCTCTCAGTAACATTCGCATCTTGCGATGTTACCGCAGTGTATTCACGGAACCAACACGCTTGGCTTCGAACGCCGCGATGGCCGGCTCCTGCTGGAGCATATAGCCCAGTTCGTCGACGCCTTCGACCAGACACGTCTTGGCGAAAGCATCGATGGGAAATTCGACCACCCGCCCGCTGGGAAGGGTGACCTTCTGGGCAACCAGGTCGATCTTCACCGTCGCCCACGGCGATTTCAGCAGCTCGGCATGGGCATCGGCGGGAACAACCACGGGGAGCAGCTGGTTCTTGAGAGCGTTGCCTTTGAAGATATCCGCAAACGACGTGCTGATCACCGCACGAATTCCGGATTGCACCAGAGCCCAGGGCGCGTGCTCGCGCGAGCTGCCGCAGCCGAAGTTATCGCCGGTCACCAGAATCTGAACGCCCTTCGCTTCCGGTTTGTTGAGGACGAAGTCCGGTTTAGGCGTGCCGTCGGCGTTCAGGCGCCAGTCACGGAACAATCCCTCGCCCAGGCCGTCTTTCGAAATCGACTTGAGGTAGCGAGCCGGGATGATCTGATCCGTATCGATGTTATCGATGGGCAGAACGGCAATCTTGCTTTCGATCTTTTCGAGTTTCATATTCCGTCCTTATAAGAGTGTCCGAACGTCGGTCACCACGCCGGTGACTGCGGATGCGGCCGCGGTCAGCGGGCTCGCCAAAAACGTTCTGCCACCCTTGCCCTGCCGTCCTTCGAAGTTACGATTGCTGGTGGAGACGCTGTACTCGCCGGGCTCCAGCTGATCGCCGTTCATGGCCAGGCACATGGAGCAGCCCGCCTCGCGGAAATCGGCGCCGGCGTCGCGGAAGATTTTGTCCAGACCTTCGGCTTCGGCCTGCTTCTTCACCTGCATCGATCCAGGCACCACCAGCATCCGAACGCTGGGATTTACCTTGCGGCCCTTCATCACACTGGCCGCCGCGCGCAAATCGGAAATGCGGGAATTGGTGCAGCTCCCCACGAACACCACGTCGATCTTGTGCCCCTTGAGCTGCTTGCCGGGCTCCAGATCCATGTATTTCAGCGCCTTGATCAGATCCGACTTCTCTATGGGATCGGACACCGATGCCGGGTCGGGAATCGCGCCGTTGATGGGGATCCCCATGCCGGGATTCGTGCCGAACGTGACCATCGGTTCGAGCGTGGCGGCGTCCAGCGTCAGCTCTTTCGCGTATTGCGCACCTGGGTCGGTCGGAAGCTGCTTCCAGTGCGCGACCGCGGCATCCCAATCGGCGCCCTTCGGTGCGAACTCGCGGCCCGAGATGTATTGATATGTGGTGTCATCCGGTGCGACCAGGCCCGCGCGCGCCCCGCCCTCGATCGACATATTGCAGATCGTCATGCGCTCTTCCATCGAAAGCGAGCGGATGGTGGAGCCCTGATACTCGAACACTGTTCCCGTGCCCCCGCCGATGCCGATCTTCGCGATTACCGCCAGAATGATGTCCTTGGCCGACACCCCCGGTTTCAGCGCGCCTTCCACGCGAATCGCGTAGGATTGCGACGGTGTCTGCAGCAGGCACTGCGTGGCGAACACGTGGCCCACCTGGCTGGTTCCGATGCCGAACGCCAGTGCACCAAATGCTCCGTGGGTCGCCGTGTGGCTATCGCCGCAGACGATGGTCATGCCGGGCTGCGTGAGTCCCTGCTCCGGCCCGATCACGTGCACGATGCCCTGCTTGGTGGTTTTGAGATCGTACAGGCGGATCCCGAAATCCTTACAGTTCTTTTCCATCTGATCCAGCTGCGCCTTGCCGACCGTATCGAGCATCGGCAGATCGCGCGACGTGGTGGGCGTGCTGTGATCCATGGTGGCGATGGTCAGATCCGGGCGGCGGACTTTCAGTCCGCGCTCCCGCAGCGTCGAAAACGCCTGCGGCGAAGTCACTTCATGCGTGAGATGCAGGTCGATGTAGAGCAGCGCGGGCGCTCCCGGTTTCTCGGCAACTACATGGCTGTCCCAGATCTTTTCTACGATCGTACGCGCTTTCATAAAACCTCTTCCTATACCGTGGCCCTTACTTAAATCGCCGCGCTGACGGCGGCTCCGACTTCCTTCGTGGTCGCGGGCTTGCCCTTCGGCCTCAGGTCGGCGGTGACCTGTCCGGACTCCAGAACCTTGCCGATCGCATCGTTCACCGCCGTAGCTTCCTTCATCAGCCCGAACGTGTATTCGAGCATCGCCGCCACGCTGCCGATGGCGCCCAGCGGGTTGGCCTTGTTCTGGCCCGCGATATCCGGCGCGGACCCATGCACCGGCTCGTACAGCCCTTTCTTCTCGCCCAGCGAGGCCGACGGCAGCATGCCGATCGACCCGGCCAGAATTCCCCCTACATCACTAAGGATATCGCCGAAGGTATTTTCGGTCAGCATCACGTCGAACTGGCGGGGGTTCAGCACCATCTGCATCGCGGCGTTGTCGACCAGCATGTGCTCGAGCTGAATACCGGGATAATTCTTGGCGACGTCGATCACCACCTTGCGCCAGAACTGCGAAACCTCCAGCACGTTCGATTTGTCAACGCTGCAAACCTTCTTGCGCCGGTTCCCCGCTAACTTAAACGCGGTATGCGTGACGCGCTCCACTTCCTTGCGCGTGTACGACATGGTGTTGAAGGCGCGATCGTTATCGATGCCGCGCGGCTGGCCGTAGTACAAACCGCCGGTCAGCTCGCGGACGATGATCATGTCCGTGCCCTCGACCACGTGATTCTTGAGCGGCGACGAATCCACCAGCGCGGGCCATGTGCGCACGGGCCGCAGATTCGCGAACACATCGAGCACCTTGCGAAGGCCCAGCAGGCCGGCTTCCGGACGCTGGCTGGGCGGAGCCGCGTCGAACTCCGGCAATCCCACCGCGCCCATCAGCGTCGCGTCGGCTTTTGTAGCAAGCTCCTCGGTTTCCTTGGGAAACGGCGTACCGGTCTTATGTATGGCTACGCCGCCGAGGAGCCCCTCCGACAAGTCCAAAGTGTGGCCGAACTTCTTGCAAACCGTCGTCAGAACATCAACTGCCGCACCCGTGACCTCGGTGCCGATCCCGTCACCGGGCAAAATCAAGATTTTAAGATTCATTTGTGAATTAAGCGAAGTCGAACTAACTCGCGCTGACGCCCGTTTGCTTAGTCTCCTCGACTACTTCTCGCGCGAGCCCGATAATTTCTTCGTTGCGCAGGCCTTTCTTGCGATCGGCCAGCTCCGTAAAACGATGGTACACCGTATCCAGCTGCTCCTTAGTGAGCGGAAGGCCCAGATCCTCGCAGCGCTTGGCCAGCGCGTGACGGCCGCTGTGCTTGCCCAGCACCAGTTTCGACTCCGGCACGCCCACCGACTTCGGATCCATGATCTCGTACGTCGTCCGCTCCTTCAGGAATCCGTCCTGATGAATGCCGGCTTCGTGCGCGAACGCGTTCTCGCCGACGATCGCTTTGTTGGGCTGCGGCCCGAAGGTGATGATCGAGGTCAGCAGCTGGCTGCACGGGAAAAGATGTTCGGTCACGATGCGCGTTTCAAACGGGAGCCGGTCGCGGCGGGTGTTCAGCGCCATGACCACTTCTTCCAGCGCGGCATTCCCCGCACGCTCGCCGATGCCGTTGATGGTGCATTCGATCTGACGCGCTCCGCCCTGGATTGCCGCCAGCGAATTCGCGACCGCCAGCCCCAGGTCGTCATGGCAATGTACGCTGACAACAGCCGAATCTCCCAAAGCCTTCACGATCCGCGCGATCAGGGCGCGATATTCTTCGGGAATCGAGAATCCCACAGTGTCGGGAAGATTCACCGTTCGGGCGCCGGCCGCGACCACCGCGCGGGCAACTTGCTCCAGGTAATCCGGATCGGTGCGCGTGGCATCCTCGGCGGAGAACTCCACGTCGTCGCAGTATTCGCGGGCCAGCCGTACCGCGGCTACGGCTTCATCCAGAACCTGCTGGCGCGATTTCTTTAACTTGTGCTTGAGATGAATGTCACTGGTGGCGATGAAGGTATGGATGCGCGGGCGTTTGGCGTTCTTGAGTGAAGTGGCCGCCGCCAGAATGTCGCCGCGATTCGAACGGGCCAGGGCCGCTACGCTCACCCACGGGAATTCGCGCGCCACCGCGTCCACGGCTTCCGAATCGCCCTGCGAAGCGATGGGAAATCCGGCTTCGAGAATATCCACGCCCAGTTCCACCAGCTTGGCTGCCATGCGGAGTTTTTCCGCCACGGTCATGCTGCAACCCGGCGATTGCTCCCCGTCACGTAACGTGGTGTCGAAGATATATACTCGATCGGCCATCCTAAAATGCCTCCACGAAAGCCCTGCTCCCACATTATCAAGGCTCGATGATGGATTTGGCAAATCAATAAGATTCGAAGGTAGTATAATATCGTTTTATGGATCTGCACCCGCTGCGCGTGTTCCTGACCGTGGCCACGGAGCGCAGTTTCTCCCGGGCGGCGGAAAAGCTGCTGCGAACCCAGCCTGCCATTTCCCTTGCGATTCAACGACTTGAAGGCGAGATGGGAGAGAAGTTGATCGACCGCTCCGCCAAAGACCTGCTTCTGACCGACGCCGGCCAGATCGTCCTCGATTACGCGCGACGCTTCGAGCACCTGCAGGGCGATCTCGAGAACGCCATGGCCGAACTCCGCGACAAATCCTCGGGCCGTCTGAGCATCGGCGCGAACGAATCGTCCACGTTGTACTTACTGGACCACATCGAGCGCTATCGTACGAAGTTTCCGAAGATCAAGGTGCAAGTCCGCCGCAGCCAGTCGAGCAAGATCCCGTCGCAACTCGTGGATGGTGAACTGGAGCTTGCGCTTCTGACCTACGATCCGGAAGACGAGCGCCTCATCTCCCAGGTGATCTATACCGATCACCTTTCGTTCATCGTGTCGCCCAAGCACAAGTTGGCCGATCGCGACCACGTGACGATCAAGGAGCTGGGCGGGGAGACGTTCATCGCGCACAACGTGGTCTCGCCTTATCGGGCCGTGGTGATCCGCGAATTCCAGCGCCACAAGGTCCCGTTAAACACCGATGTCGAAATGCCCACGATCGAATCGATCCGTAAGATGGTCGAGAGGAATGAGGGCGTCGCTTTTCTGCCGCGCATGTGCGTCGAGCAGGAGATCCGCCACGGCTTGCTCAGGGAGATCAAGGTTAAGCAGTTGGTAGTCGAGCGGAAGATCCGGCTGGTGTACCCGGCTCGACGGGCGCTGAGTCACGCAGCTCAGGCGTTTCTGGAAGTAGTCAGGGGATGACGGCCGGACCTACTTCGGTCCCACCATGTGCTTCAGTATAGCCTCGTTGTTCTCACATACGTACTCCAGAAGCTCTATATCCGACTGGAGCTGGGGCGTCAGGTTGAACGTCCACGGTTCGGTAAACGTCTGCGGATCTTCCATTGTGATTTGAAGTTTCATGTGACCGAAGTCGGTACGCTCAAACCGTTCGGTAACCTTCGTGGTCTCCGTCATCGGTACGCCACCCGGGACACGGCCGCGGTCGTTGAAGCCGATGGTTTCAACAATAAGCACGTTCCCTTCCCAGCGGCCCACGGAGTAACCCAACCAGGTAGGATTGGGATCTTCCGGAAGCGGTCGGCCATCGGTGAAAATCTGGCGCGGCAGCGGCATACCTTGGCTCTCGTACAAAATCACGACTAGCCCCGGGGTTTGCACGATTTTGTACAACGATAGGGGCGCGATGTGCACCATGAAGTGCGGCAGGCACTGGGCCAACGGCTGATCTTTGTTGTTCTGAGACTCGGAGATTTGTACAGCCAACGCGCGAACCTCCGGCCGCAGCGGTACATCCTTTAGCTCCGGAACTCTGCCGCCACGGCCCCAGATGCCCGAAAGATCTGGCTTGCCATCTGGTGTTTTGGGGACAGGCCCCGAAAGATCTGGCTTACCGTCTTTAGTGCGTGGAATCCCCGGCGTCGGATAGTTCAGCCATTGACCGTGTGCCGCTGGATAAAACAGTCCGACCATCGCAACCGCGAGAAGACGAGTTTGGCCCAAAGACATACGCTAAAATTTACACCATTCTACTGAACAAAGACTGCAAGCTGCGTACCGTATCGACGGGCGCTGCGCCGTGCAGTCTCTTTTGAGCCTGTTAGAATTGGGTTTCCCCATGAAGATCGCCATTGGTGCAGATCATGCCGGGTTCGAGCTCAAGAACCAGCTCGGGGATGTCCTGCGCCAGAGCGGCCATGAGGTATGCGACTTCGGGACGAATTCTGCCGAGTCCACTGATTATCCCGACTACGCGCTTCGGGTAGCAAAGGCCGTCGCGGCCGGGACCGCCGAACGCGGCGTGCTGGTCTGCGGCAGCGGCGTCGGCATGTCGATCGCCGCGAACAAAGTGCATGGCGTTCGCGCGGCGCTGGGCGTATCTCTCGAAGAAGTGCGCCTGACGCGCGCGCATAACAACTTGAACATCCTTACTCTGGGTGCGCGGTTCACCGATCCCACCTTGGCCCGGGAACTCGTACGAACGTTTCTGGAAGTACCCTTCGAAGATAGCGATAACGACGGCGGCCGTCACGCGCGCCGCGTTGAGAAAATAACCCGAATGGAAGACGAAGCATGACCGAACAGGAACGCATGGCGAGGCCGCTCGTGGAAGTCGATCCGGAGATCTCGGAAGCCATCCAGCATGAGACCGAGCGTCAGAATTCGCATCTGGAACTGATCGCCAGCGAGAACTTCACCTCCCAGGCGATCCTTGAAGCCACCGGCAGCGTGTTCACCAACAAGTACGCCGAAGGCTATCCCGGCAAGCGCTACTACGGCGGCTGCGAATTCACGGATATCGTCGAGAATCTGGCTCGCGAGCGCGCCAAGAAACTCTTCCACGCCGAGTACGCCAACGTCCAGCCGCACTCCGGCTCGCAAGCCAACGAAGCTGCCTATGCCGCCGTGTTGAATCCGGGCGATACCGTTTTGGGGTTGAATCTGGCGCACGGCGGGCATCTGACGCACGGGAATCCGCTGAATTTTTCCGGCAAGACGTACAAGATCGTGCCCTACGGCGTCAGCCGCGACGACGAACGCATCGATTACGACGAACTCGCGCGGCTCGCCGAGGAGCACAAGCCCAAGCTGATCATCGCGGGCGGCAGCGCCTACCCACGCACGCTCGATTTCCCGCGTTTCCGCCAGATCGCCGATAGCGTCGGCGCATTGTTTCTGGTCGACATGGCGCACTTTTCGGGACTGGTAGCCGCGGGCCTGCACCCTAATCCCACCCAGTGGGCCGATATCGTCACGTCCACAACCCACAAGACATTGCGCGGGCCCCGCAGCGGCCTTATTCTTGCGAAGGAGAAATACGGCGCCGCCATTGACAAGTCTCTTTTCCCCGGCGTGCAGGGAGGACCGCTGGTGCACGTCATCGCGGCCAAGGCGGTCTGCTTTCACGAAGCCGCGACGGCTGAATTTGTCGCTTACTCGCGTCAGGTGCTCGTCAACGCGCGGACGCTGGCGGAAGGTCTCCAGGAAGCCGGATTCCGTATCGTCTCCGGCGGCACCGACACCCATCTGCTGCTGGCGGACGTGTTCGCCAAAGGCATTCGCGGGAAGGACGCGCAATCCGCACTGGAGCGCGCCAATATCACTGCGAATCGCAACGCCATCCCGTTCGATCAGAATCCTCCTTTCAATCCCAGCGGGATGCGTTTCGGCACTCCCGCCGTCACCACGCGCGGATTCCGCGAGCCTGAAATTCGCGATGTCGCGCGGCTCATTGCCCGCGTTCTGGATAACATCCAGAGCGATGAAGTGATTGCCGAAGTTCGCCGCGCGGTGCGCGTACTGACCGACCGTTTCCCTCTGTACGCCTGGAAGCTCACCCCCGCGGCATTTCGATAAGGGCGCCGATGCCGCGGCACATCGTCATTGACGTCCGCCGCTTGGGCGACTTCGGCATTGGGACCTACATCCGCAACCTGGTTCAATCGCTTGCGCGCCTGGACAAAGACAACCGCTACACGCTGGTTACGTTTCCCAAAGGCGCCGAGCCCAACAAGCGCCCGGAGGAGCTAGCCGACTTAGGTCCTAATTTCCGCACCGCGGAGTATTCCCGTCCCGATACCGATGTCCTGCAAAATGCCGCGTTCCCCTTTTTTCTCCGCCGACTTAATCCGGATTTAATACATATTCCACTTAATTCTGTTCCGTATTGGCTTCAACGGCCTTACGTCGTCACAATCCACGACATGAGCAGCCTCCTCTATCCCGCTCGCGGCGATGTCCGCGGAGCCATGCACCAGGAGCGTTACCGCCGGGGAGCGGCTCGCGCCGAACGTATCATCGCCGTCTCCCATTCCACTCGCCGCGACATCGAAAGCTTCATGCGCATTCCCACCGAACGCATTCGAACCATCTACAGCGCTCCCGATCCGACCTTTGCCCGCGATCCGCAGGACCCCGGCGAGGACCAGAAGATTCTACAGCGCTATTCGATACAGCCCCCCTTCATCCTCTACGCTGGAACCATCCGCCCTCAAAAGAATGTCCCACGCCTGGTGGAAGCGTTCGCCGTGATTCGCTCCGAGCTTGAAAACCATCCACTTTTCAGCCAGCTTAAGCTTGTGATCATTGGCGATGAGCTCTCCCGCTACCCTGCCGTGCGGCGCGCGGTGGTGGCCACTCGCGTCGAAGCTTTCGTCCGCTTTCTTGGGTTCGTTCCGCTGGATACGCTGAAGGTTTTTTACCGCGCCGCCACGATTTTCGCGTTTCCCTCCTTGCATGAAGGCTTCGGCCTCGCCCCGCTCGAAGCCATGGCGTGCGGGACCCCCGTGGTCGCTTCGGATGTTCCTGCGTTGGTGGAGGCCGTGGGCGACGCGGCTGAGCTGGTCACTCCCGACAATCTCTTCGATGTTGCACGCGGATTGCGCTCCCTGCTGCTCGATGAAAATCGCCGGCGCGAGTTGTCTAATAACGGGCGCGCGCGCGCGCAACGGTTCGATTGGGACGACACCGCGCGTTCCGTGCTCGATGTCTATCACGAGATAACATCGAGAAAATAACATTCCATTTTTTGGAAAATATTATTGACTTCTTTGAGTACTGGACTTACTATTGCCGTACACCTGTGAGTACGAGCGGGATATACCTTCGTGGAAAGGAAAGTCTAGTTATGGAGTGGACGCGGTCAGAGACACTCACTCTGGCCATGCCTCAGTGTACGCAATGCCGTGGATCGGGATTGCGCCTTGCGAGAAAGGGCGCGTTGACGCCTTGCAACTGCGTGTTGCGCTGTATTTTCCGGATCTGTTATGACCGGTTCGTAAAATGTGTGACCCAGGAGCGGCATGTAAGCCGCATATCGCTGGAGCCCCATGCGGGACGCCAGCGGCCCAACACCTGGGGTCGGAAAGACGAGGAGTTTATCGCAGACTTTTCCCTGATTGCACGCAGGGTTTTGAGTGAGGATGAATACCGGCTCTTCCGGTATCACTTCCTGCTCGGAGCAGACTGGAAGTTGTGCACGCGCAAACTGTGCATAGACCGCGGGAACTTTTTCCATAGCGTCTATCGAATCGAACAGAAGCTGGGCCGTACGTTCCGGGAGTTGGAGCCCTATCCGCTATTTCCGCTGGACGATTATTTCCACGGACCGTCGCGTATGGCTCCTGCCTTCAGCCCGGAGCCGCGTCGCGAAACGCCGCTGCAGCCACGCTTACCGCCCATCGGCAAGACGGCGTGAAGTCTAGCCGCTAAACTTGGCGGCGTGAGATAAAGAAGCGCTGCAATAGATCGGCACACTCCGCGCCCAGAACACCCTCTACGACCTCGACGCGGTGATTCAGGACGTCGGCATCCGCAAGTCGAAACTTGCTGCGAACTCCGCCGAAGCGGAGATCGCGCGCACCGAACACCAGGCGGGACACACGCGCCGCAACCAGAGCCCCTGCACACATCACGCAAGGCTCCACCGTCGCGTACATTGTGGCGCCTTCCAACCGGTAATTGCCGGTCGCGGCGGCCGCCTCGCGCAAGGCCAGGATTTCCGCATGCGCGGTCGGATCGTTGCGCTCTATCGGGGAATTTCGCCCGCGTCCGATCACGCGGCCGTCAAGGACGACTACAGCGCCGACCGGGACCTCCCCCCCGCGTTCGGCGTCTCGCGCCAACTCCAGCGCCTCTCGGAGAAAATCTTCGTCAGTCAAATTTAGACCGGCACGCCCTCGATGATGCATTGGATCCCGGGCGTCGGAAGAATGCGCTCCAGCCGGAAACCGGACGCCGCGAGTAATTCGCGGAATTCCTGCTCGGTCCGTTCCATTCCGCCGGGAAGCACGAGCATCTCCAAATCCATAAATTTGGCCAAGCCGGGCTCATTGCGCGGTGGTACCACCTGATCCACCACCAGCAGCCGGCCGCCGGGACGAATTCCTTTGCGGCAGTTGCTTAGGATTTTAATGCACTCCGGATCGTACCAGTCGTGCATGATGTACTTCATGATGTACGCATCGGCATCCGGCGGAACCGATTCAAAGAAGCTTCCCGCCTGGAGCGTGCTTCGATTCCCAAAGCGCGTCAGGATGCCGGCCTTCATGGCCCCTTCAATCACGTGCGGCATATCGAACAACGTTCCGCGGGACTGGACAGCCTGGTCGAGAATGGCCGCCAGCAGCGTTCCATGGCCCCCGGCCACGTCCACGATGTGCTCAAAGCGTGAGAAATCGTAGCTCTGTACTACCGCGCCGGCGTCCCCCTGGGACATGTCCGTCATCGCGTTATTGAAGTTCACGGTCTTCTCCGGATGCTGGGCCATCCAGTCGAACATCGGCATTCCGTTCAGCTTGTACGATGCCGGCTTGCCCGTTTCGACGCACCATGGCAGTTGTTCCCAAGAGCGGATATGCCAGTCATCGGTCAGCATCATGGCCATGTTACGCACGCAGGGCCTGGCGTTCGACCGCAGCGGCTCGGACAGCGGCGTCTGCTCGAAACGCCCGTCCTCCAATTCTTTGAACACTCCCACGCTCGCATTGGCGCGCAGCAACCGGTATAACGGACGCTCCTGCGCGCCGGTGAGCGATGCGAGCTCCTGGGGGCTCTTCGGACCCGATTCCAGATGATCGGCAATGCCGAAATGCGCGGCCGCGGAAATCGCGTTCGACACCCATTTCCCCAGAATCATTTGCAGCAATGCCGCGTACGGCGGAGGAGAAGCCGGTTGAGTCATAACTAACGATTATACGAAGGCTAGGATTCGAACAATTGTGTCTCGTTAAATAGATGCATTTGGGGATCGTGCGGCCACAACTCCGGCTCCCTATCGTCCGCCTTGCGATCCAGGCCGTGGCGTTTCCGGATCTCCGCGACACGCCCCTGAATCATTTCCGGATACGACCCGCGCAGGTACGCGGCGCGATCATACTGTTCGCGATACTTGCGCACCAGCTGCGGGAACCGCTCTTCGAGAAACGGCAGGAACACCTGGTAGGCGCAAGGCTTCAGGAACAGGACGTTCGCCCATAACGTTGACGCCCCCGCTGCCGCCGCTTGACGCGCCAAAGCGTCCAGGCTCGACTCACTATCATTGATTAGCGGCATCACCGGGGCGCAGCCCACGACCACGCGAAGTCCAGCGTCCGACAGACTGCGCACGGCGGCCAGACGAAGATCCGGACGCGGCGCCATCGGCTCCAGCAGCCGCGCGAGTTCCCCGTCCACGGTGGTCACGGTCATCGAAACCCGCAGATAGTGGCGGCGGGAAATTTCTTTCAACAGATCCACGTCGCGGGCAACCAAGTCGGACTTGGTCGTGATTCCCAGGTGCAGGCCGGAGATACTCGCGAACACTTCAAGCATCTTGCGCGTCACGCCGTAGCGCCGTTCGGCGGGTTGATAAGGATCGGTCGCGGTCCCCAGCGCAATGGTTTCCCCGAGTGGAAGCGAGCGTAGCTCGCTACGAAAATGTCCCGCGTCGAACTTCTTGGCGTAAATCTTGCGCTCGAACTGCCCCGGATCGCGCATCTCCATGAACTCGTGGGTGTAGCGCGCGTAGCAATACTTACAGCCAAATTCGCAGCCCCGATAAGGGTTGATGGTCCAGCGAAAGGGCACACGCGCGCTGTCGCAACGGGCCAGATAAGAGCGGGCGGCCAGCTCGAAATACTCGACGCGACGTTTAGGTTCGAGGCAGGGCGCTTCAGCCGCCATGCGGGCGATGCCGATCAGCTTCGATTCCGGCTGCGTCACACCCCATATTCGCCTTTTGTTCGCCCGATGTCAACCCGGCTTTCAAGCGACTCAGGCTGGATAATCTCCGGCGATATAGTTGTGCAGCTGCTTGATCGTCCGCTGCTGGGAATCGATCACCCAGTTCACCAGATCGCCGATCGAAAGCATCCCCACAACCTTGTCGCCTTCGAGCACAGGCAGATGGCGCACACGGCGATTGGTCATGATCCGCATCGCGTCCGCGACCGTTTTTTCAGGCGTCACGAACAGCGCCGGCGTGGTCATTATTTCCCGGACGCGGGTCTCCTGCGAGCTGCGTCCCTTGAGAATCACCTTGCGGGCGTAGTCGCGCTCGGAGACAATGCCGGCGAGCTGCCCTCCGATCAGAACCACCAGGCATCCAACCTGGCGTTCCGACATCATCTCGATAGCGTGGTAAACGGTTTCATCCGGAGTCACGGACCAAACCGGGTTTCTGCCTTTCGTACGAAGCAGGGAGCGGACCGGTTCATCGAAGCGGGCCGCATGTTCTTGCAGGGCGGGGGCGGATTGCATAACGAACCTCCCGCCCGCATCATCCGCCTGGATTTGGATAGAGTCAAGCCCCGCTGCATTGCTATATACTGGATCGCGATTGAGGTGACAGCATGAAACGCAATCTGTACGTAGGCTTGGCATTCGTGGGAACACTCGGTGGGCTATGGATCGGATCGGAAGTGCTCGCCAAGCGGGCCGCCGCCGCCACCACGATGGCCCCTCGGTTCGAAGTGGATCCCATGTGGCCCAAGCCTCTGCCGAACCATTGGATCCTGGGCCAGACCATCGGCGTCTCGGTGGACGCGCAGGATCACGTCTGGATCATCCACCGTGCCGGATCGCTCGAAGCCGGCGAGCAACACGCCACGACGAATCCGCCGACGGCTAAGTGTTGCGCTCCCGCGCCTCCCATTCTGGAATTCGATCCCGCGGGCAATCTGGTGAACTCCTGGGGCGGGCCGGGTAACGGCTATGACTGGCCGGATTCGAATCACGGCATCACCGTCGACTACAAAGGCAACGTCTGGATCGGCGGCAACGGACGCGGCGCGGCTCAAGGAGCCACCAAAGATGGCAAAGGCAAGCAGGCCAAGCAGGAGTTCAAGCTCGAGGAGGGCCAGGTGGGCGGCGTCCAGCCGTTCAACGACAACATGGTCCTGAAGTTCACCAAAGCCGGAAAGTTTCTGATGCAGATCGGCAAGCCCGGCAGGAGCAAGGGCAGTAACGATACGGAGAACCTGCGCCTGCCGGCCAAGACCTACGTGGATCCCCAGACCAATGAATTGTTCGTCGCCGACGGGTACGGTAATCACCGCGTGATCGTGTTCGATGCCGAGACGGGCAAGTACAAGCGCCACTGGGGAGCCTACGGCAAGCGGCCCGACGACGTCGATCTGGGTCCCTACAAGCCCAACGATCCGCCGCCGCAGCAGTTCCGCAATCCTGTGCACTGCGCTGAGATCTCGGTCGATCGCCTGTTGTATGTCTGCGACCGTGTGAACGATCGCATTCAGGTATTCAAACCGGACGGCACCTTCGTCAAAGAAATGTTCATCGAGAAGAACACGCTGGGATCCGGCTCGGTCTGGGATATCACGTTCTCCAAGGACGCCGAACAGAAGTACATCTACCTGGCCGATGGCGAGAATGACCAGGTGCACGTTCTGGATCGGCAATCCCTGCAGGTACTGACCAGCTTCGGCGATGGCGGGCGGCAGCCGGGCGAGTTCTACGGTGTCCACAGCATCGCGGCAGATTCCAAGGGCAACATCTATACCACCGAAACGTATCGCGGCCAGCGCGTGCAGAAGTTCGTATATAAAGGTCTCGCGGCTGTTGCGAAAGAAAATCAGGGCGTGGTGTGGCCCAAAAAATAGGAGACGACTATGGGCAAGAAGCTAATGTTGGGGATGGTGGTTGGCCTCTTCATTCTCTCGGCGCAGCAGCCGACTTGTAACAAGTGCAATGCGACCTACGTGAGCAGTGAGGAGATCCAGTCCTACCTGAAGCGCGCTCAGGATAACAACCTCACCGATCAACAGACTCGCGCGGTGAGCATCGGAAAGGCCAACATCGGGATCGGCGTGGTCTATCGCGGCAAGCTGGACAAACCAGCGCCCGATTCCGTCGCCGAGCACGATCTGGTGAGCGAGGTGTATCACGTGATCGACGGATCCGCCACGCTGGTCACAGGTCCCGATATCGCCGACATGAAGCGGCGGCCGGCCGACCTGCAAACCGTGCGCGAATTCAATGGTCCCGGCAACGGAGGCTCGACGATTCGCAACGGCGTCGAGCATCATCTCAAGGCGGGCGATGTGATCGTGATTCCGGCGGGCACCGGCCACTGGTTCACGAAGATCGACGATCACATCCGCTACGTGATGGTGCGGATCGATCCGGACAAGGTGCTGCCGCTGAAGGATGAAGCCGCGTCGCAGGCGTATCTGAAGAGTCCGGTGACGAACGGAAAGGGTAAGGCCAAACAATGAAGGTTTTTGCCCTGGGTCTCTTCATCGCGATCAGCCTGCTGGCCCAGGCTCCTGGCAAGGGCGCTCCCAAGGGCGGAGGTCGAGGCGCGCCCGCCGAACCCGGGTACCAGGTGAGCCCCGACCGCAAAGTCACTTTCCGGCTGCGCGCTCCCGAAGCGGCCACGGTGACGGTCGCGGGCGATTTCGCCACCGGCGCACAGGTCATGACCAAGGGTCCGGACGGGGTGTGGACCTTCACGACGGCTCCCCTGCGCGCCGCCATCTACAACTACCGCTTCACCGTAAATGGCGTCGCGACCTCCGATCCGAACAATCCGATGTTGGTCACGGCCGACCGCGGGAACGGCTCATCGCTGCTCGAGGTCAAGGGCGACAAGCCGTCGGCGTGGTCCGTCCAGCCTGTACCGCACGGCAACATTCACATCAACACGTATGTCTCGAAGACCATGAACGCGACGCGGAACATTTACGTGTATACTCCACCCGGTTACGAAACATCGACCGCGCGCTACCCCGCGCTGTACCTGATGCATGGCGCGGGCGGGAGTGAATCGAGCTGGGTCACGGGAGGACGTGCGAACATCATCCTCGACAACCTCATCGCCGAGGGCCGCGCCAAGCCGATGATCATCGTGATGCCTTACGGGCGCGCGGGACAGTCGACCACGTTTGGTCCGACTCCGGTGATCGTGCCGGCCGATCAGAAGAACCTCACATTTCCGAACGACGTGGTGCCCGACGTCATCGAGTTCGCCGAGAAGAACTACCGGATCGTGCCGGGCGCCGACAATCGCGCCATCGCCGGCCTGTCGATGGGCGGCAACCAGACCCTGATCATTGGTTTAAACCATCTGGATTTGTTTCACTACGTAGGTGCGTTCAGCCCGGTGATCATGAACGCGAATGCCGATGAGGATTTCAAAACGCTGTTCGCGGACGCAGCGGGAGCCAACAAGAAGCTGAAGGTGTTCAACATCTACATCGGCAAGGAAGACACTCTGTACATGTCCAATGTCAGCTTCCACCGCTTGCTCGACCAGCATCAGGTGAAGCACGTCTTCACGGAAACCGAAGGCGCGCACGTGTGGTGGAACTGGCGCGACTATCTGGTGGACTACGCGCCTCGGCTTTTCAGGTAGGCCAGTAGCAGCCCGAGAAAACTCAGCGCCGCGCCCGCGAGCACGTCGACCGCGTAGTGATAGCGCCCGTACACAGTGGCAATCGCGACGCACACGCCATACAGCGCCATCGCCCATCCGATCCAACGCCGCTCGGGCAGGGTTGCGAATAATCCCCATGCGGCGGAGAGCGCGGAAGAAACATGCGCGCTGGGGAATACGCTGGAATGGATGCTGAAGTTTCCGAGGATCCACAAGTTGAATCGCCGCAAGTCCGTGACGATGCTGGGGAGGTCGGTACCGGCAAACACAATGCGCGGGGGTTCCGACGGGAAATACGGAAAGAGCGCGTACGCGCCGAGCGTTCCGCCCAGATAAATCAGCCAGAACGTGTCCAGGCGGCTTCTCCGGCCATGCGCCAGCAGAGCCCATACCGCCACGAATCCGACGGTGTATACCAGCACGTAGCACAGCTCGAAGAACACGGGGAGCAACAGGCCCGCGCTCTCGATCATCGCGCGCAGCCCATGGTGGTCGAGCAGCATCCGGTCCCAAACAATCCAGGATTGCTCCAGGCGATGATCGCGGACCGGCGGCGTGAACCAATCCATTTCGTGGAACGCAATCAGCGTGAACGGAAGCGGCGCAAGATCGCGGAGCCAGGATTCCGAACGCGCCAGCCTGATCACCAGCACAGCTACGGCAGCGGCGACGATCCACGGCCTCCAGGGGGAGATGAAGAAAGCTGAGATAACCGCGACGTAGGTGAAATAGACGACCAGCAGCCATTCTGACGATCGCAGTCGCGGCACCCGACCAGTTTATGCGACGCGGCGGATGATCGTAAAAGGCAGTGTGACGATCGCCCAAACCAGATGCAGCGCTCCGCCGACCGCGATTCCGACGATCCGGAACGGCAGCAGAATCAGCCAGACGATCGGATAGAGGACCAGAGCAGCGAGCGCCAGCGGCCAGCACAGCACGAACAGGATGCACCAGAGGATGAAAGTGATCATCTTATTCTTGAGTACGCAGCCCGGCGAAAAAAGTTCCCTACTGGACGGCGTCCGCGGCGTGATAGGAACTCCGGACCAAAGGACCGCTTTCCACGTGCCGGAAGCCCATCTCGTACCCCAGCCGCTTCAGCTCCGCGAATTCCTCCACCGGGACGTACCGGATGATCGGCAGGTGTTTGGCCGATGGCCGCAAGTATTGCCCTAGCGTGAGGATATCGACATTGGCCGATCGCAGATCGCGCATGACCGCGGCGACTTCGTCGAGCGTCTCGCCCAGCCCCAGCATCAATCCCGATTTCGTCGGCGTGGCGGCCGAAACCTGTTTAACGTGCGCGAGCATGTCGAGAGATCGCTCATAGCGCGCACCCAGGCGAACCTGGCGATACAGGCGCGGCACGGTCTCCGTATTGTGATTGAGAATGTCGGGCGCCGCTTCGAGCACGATGTCCATGGCCGCGTGTGAGCCTTGAAAATCAGGAACCAGCACTTCGACCCCACAACCCTGAACGCGCTCGCGGATGGCGCGAATCGTCATCGCGAACAATTCCGCGCCGCCGTCTTTGCGATCGTCGCGATTCACACTGGTGATCACTGCGAACTTTAGACCGAGAGCCCCGCATGCCTCGGCCACGCGGCGAGGTTCGTCGTAGTCGACCGGCAGCGGGCCGCCTTTCTGCACCGCACAGAATCCGCAGCGGCGAGTGCAGACGTTGCCCAGAATCATGAACGTTGCAGTGCGCCGGTTCCAGCAGTCGCCGATGTTGGGACAAGCCGCGCTCTCGCACACGGTGTGGAGCTGGAGCGCCTCTACCAACTCCTTCAGCTGGCGATAGTTATCGCCGACGGGAGCGGGAGCGCGCAACCACGCAGGCCGCTGCCTCTTAGGTTCGATCGTTACCAGCACGTACCTTCATCGTAACAACTCCTCGATTCTATTCTCCAGAATCCTCGATTCCGAGAAGTTTTTCGCGTGCCGGAAGAACCCGGGAGCCATTTCATAGGCGCGCCGCGGGATGAACCCGATGATCTCGCCCGCCACGGCCTCGGTCCGATGCTCACGAGCAAGGGAGGCGATAGTCTCGTAAACGCGATCGAGCGGAGTCTGGGCGAAGTTCGTCAGGTTCATCGAGACCTGGGCGCAATCGCGGGAAGCCAGGTAGATCCCCATGGCCTTCACGTAAGGAAACCCGCCGCTTGACGCGCGAATTTTCCTGGCAATGGTTTGGGCGATGGCAGCGTCGCGGGTCGCCAGATCGACGTTATAGGCGACCAGAAATCCGCGCGCCCCGACCATCGACGCGCCCGCGGTGGGGTGACCCATGGGATGGGCTGCAAGATTTCCGATATCGGGTGGGGCGCCGTCGAATTCCCGCCGGCGGACTTTTTCCAGACGCAGCCGGCCGGGAGTCCGCGCGGAACGTTCGTAAAAATAGACCGGCACGCCGAAGCGCCGCCAGATCTCTTCGCCCGCGCGATGCGCCGCGGCGACAGCGTCTTCCATGGACGAACCCTCCAGCGGGACGAAAGGAATCACGTCGGCCGCACCCACCCGGGGATGGACACCCTGGTGCGCGGAGAGGTCGATCAGTTCCACCGCCTTCCCTGCCCCGCGAACCGCAGCCTCGACAACCGCGTCTGGAGTCCCCGCGAACGTCATGACGCTGCGGTTATGGTCGGAATCCGATTCCCACCCGAGCATCAGCACGCCCGGACTCTGCGCAATAGTATTCGCGATCGCGAGCACCACGGTGGAATCCCGGCCCTCGGAGAAATTAGGAACACATTCGAGCACCGTATGATCATAAGGAGTGCCGACGCCCGGACGCAAGAAGACACTAGACCGTGTTCTGTCGCAGGCAGGCATAGGCTCGCGCAAAGAAGCCCGCCAGTGGATCGGCGCGGGGCGCGTGGCCGTGGACGGCAAGAAAATCCAGACGCCGGACGCCTGGGTGGACCCGCAGCATCAGCGCGTCACGCTCGACGGCAAGCCCCTGCGCGCCGCCAGGAAGATTTACCTGCTGCTGTACAAACCCAAGGGCTACGTGACCACTTACAAAGATCCCGACGGCCGCCCGACCGTTTACGATCTGCTCAAAGACGTCCCGGAAAAGGTGTTTTCCGCGGGTCGTCTCGACCTGGACACTACCGGTCTGCTGATTTTCACGAATGACGGAGAATTTGCCGATCGCATCACCAGTCCGGAATCGCACGTGGCCAAGACCTATCTGGTCAAGGCTTCGATGCTGCTCAGTGACGATCAGCTCGACCAGTTGCGGCGCGGAGTGGTTCTCGCCGACCGTCCCACACGGCCGGCTGAGGTGAAGCGCATCCGCGATTCCGGCCGCTACACGTTCTTCGAGATCACGATTACCGAAGGCCGCAATCGGCAGGTCCGCCGGATGGTGGAAATGTTGGGCGCCAAAGTACTGAAGCTGGTCCGGACCGCGATCGGCGCCATTCGGATCGGGGAGTTGCAGATTGGAAAGTATCGCGTGCTTAGCGATCGGGAAGTCCGCGAACTGACTTAGTTCTTGTTGGCGGCGTGGACGTGCGCTTCGAGCTCTTCTGTATCGGGACGCCCCAGCGACGCGGTCAACACATGCGGCAATTCCAATTCACCGCCGCGCCCATACCGGCTGAGTACGATCGAACTCGCATGCAGGATGACACCCAGTCCGATCCAAACCTGCCAGTGCGAGAAAGTACCCGTGATATCGAACTGCCCGGCAAGCCCTAAATCCGAAGCCAGCCGCCAGAATCCGAGCGAGTAGGCCATCAGCGATGCCGGCACCAGCAGAGCGCCAAAAGCCGAGCACAGCTCCCGATTGGTGCCCCTCCGTGCCTGCAGCCTGCGCCCCTCTGGAAAACGGATCTTGACAATCATAACCCTACAACCGCTGATTCAGTTTACCAAGGAAAAGTTTCAAGTTTCTCGCGAAGAACGCGAGTGGCGGCTCGATTCCTACCAGTACTTATTCGCGGTGCGCGACTGAACTTCTCCCAGCTTTCATAACTTTCGCGTTCCATTTCCTGGAGGTGGCGGGTCTAACATCCAAATCTCGGTATGTTTCGTAGAAAAGCAGTTGGCCCATCCAAGGCGGTTGAGTGATAGAATCCAAACACTGAACGGGGGCGAAGGAGAAGTGATGCTCTGGACTTGCCGGAGGAAGCGTTGTCGATGGTGGGCCGTAGGTCTCGTTTTTTCGGCTGCCTGGGCCACCGGCCAGGATGCGGCAACCCAGGCTTGGCGCCTGGAAAGCGGCGGCGATGGCGAACAGGCGCTGGCCGGCCTGCGGCAGGCTGCGGCAGCAACCCCTAACGACCCTGCCACGCTACGCGCCTACGCCGAATTCCTGGAGCGGCATCACGATCCCGCCGCCCGCGAGGCATATTCCCGGCTCAGTCAGCTTCTGCAGCGAACCAACGCTTCGGCCGAGCAGCGGGCCGCGGTGGCGCAACACCTGGCGGTGCTGGATCTCCTGGCCGGCGACCGGGATGCCTCGGCGCGCGATCTCGAAGCCTATTCCGCTGCCGGCGGCAAGGATTTAGCGCTCCCGCCGCTGCGCACTGCAACATCACCCAATTACATCGAAATACCAGGACCGCTCCGATCCTTCGCGCGCATGGCCGCTCTTTCGCCCGACGTCAGCCCGGCCGATCTGTTGCCGGCTTTGGCACGCAACATCATCACCACCGGCTATCGCGCCACCACCGCGAATGAGGCTCTGGAACAAACCGAATACCTCAAGCTGGTGATTCGCTATCTCTCGCAAGCCCGTGAACTGGAAAAGCTTGCCGGGACGGGCAAGACCCTTCGTATCGACATGTGCGAATCGCCGGCTACGGCCGACCTGCTGCGGGTGATCGGCTACCGGATGCGCGGCGGGTGCGGGTCGGACCTGGTGCTGGAAACCGTGAATGCCTCGCGGGCATTCCTGACCACCGATTCGGGATTCCCCCTGGCCGACCTGGAGCAGGCGCTGCGCACCAACCGCCCGTTTACGCTGGATTATCAGCCTACCCGTGTTCCGATCCTGTATTCGTCCGATTACTGGCAGCCGCCGGTATCGGCAAAGGATAAGACCCAGAGCCAGGCCGAGTTTATCGACTACATCCTGGGCGATCCATCGGTGTGCCGGCTGTACGTCGCGCTATCCAAGCTGGATACGGAGACTGCTGAGCAACTACGCCAGGCATTCCCCCTGGCGCGCCTCAAAATTTACGCGCATGTCCTCGATTTCTTTGGCGGCATGTTCCAGATTCGCGACGGGAAAGCCGTGGTTCCGGGCGGAGCGCGCAGCGAGAAAGCCTGGGCCGATCTGAACGGCGGCGTCTCCCCAGATAAAGGGACGGCCTTCATCGAACGGCTGATTACGCGGGACGACGGATGGCTCGCCAGCTACTTCGATTCACTGGCCCGCATTGAGGGCCCCGTAAAGGATTACCTGACGGAGCCCGAACGCTTGAAACGGTTTTACGCGGCCATTCGCGGCAAAGTGACTAGCCCGGGTCCCGCCCGGCCCGTGTTCCGCTCCAATACCGACATGCTGCTGCTGACCACGCGGCTGCGCCTGGATCCGGATGGTAAGCCGCATCTTCCCGGAGGCCTGGACGTCTGGAAACGCCTTTTCGCCGAGCATCCCGAGGGCAAATATGACGCCAAGCTTACCCGGGCGGCCCCCCAGTGGAAAGACGCCGACGATGTGCTCGAAGCGCTCTTCGGCCTCAGCCGGAAGTCGGCTGAAAACGAGCCCCTGAAGATTTTCATGGCCCTGACCGACATCGACCGGCGGCGCGCCAAGCAGCTGGAGCCGGCCACCATGGACAGGCTGGCGCGCAGCTACCGGACGCTGGCCGCGCAGTACTCCGTGTTCGCCGAAGTCCCCACGCTGAAGGATTCCACGATCCTGGCGTATCTCGACACCACCCGCGCGATCGACGGCATTCGCAACCAGGGACTGCGCGCCGACGCGGCGGGCACCGCGCAAGCCTTAATCGCGTTGTGGCAGATCTTCGTCCGGCAGCAGAGTATTCCGCGCGATGCAGCGGATCCGGAACTGGCGAAGCTTCTGGAGCCGTTCGCGCAAATCCGCGGTGACAAGGATGTTTTCGACGCAGGCCGCGCGGGAGTCCGGAGTCTGCTACAGGCGAGCAAGTCGCCAGCGGGCGTATCGGCGCAGGATCGCATGCTGGACCTGCTGGCCGGCGGAGTTCCCCAAGGAGCTTCCGACACGCATCAGCAGATGGTGGAAGACCTGATCCGGATCTTCGAAGCCCAGCGGCTGGTCTCGCTGAATACCATCTTCGATCTGGCCGACAACCTGGACAGCGTCAGCAAGGGTCAGGCGCTGAACACCGTCCTGACCGGCCGTCTGGCTACCCGCATTTCCGAAGTCCAGCTTCCCCGCAGTACTCTGAGCAGCCCCGAGCGATCCTCACTTTCCTACGGCTACTGGACCGAGCAGCACATTGACGATCAGAGAAAGCTGAATCTGCGCGCCGCCATCGACAAGGCCGCCAAGGATCCCCAAAAGCTGAGCGACCTGCGCGGCGAGCTGTCCGGATTCCTGCGGGACACGCTGGTGGGGTTCACCTATATGCATTACGCGCCCCCGGGCGCGCAGATCTTGCGGACCAATCCGCTATTCGTCCGCAGCCACGACTTTATCGGCGTCCAGGGAGCCAACCAGACCTGGGGCGCCACTTATGTGCCGGGCTCGGGCTGGCCATCGAACGCCGGCGGACGTCTGGCCGGCTCCCTGGCGTCTCTGCCCTACGCTCTGGCGGAAGCCGAGCAGAATTTCCTGATCCCCTCGCGCGAGCAGGCCCTGATCTGGGGCGATCTGGTTCCGCAGATCATGCTGACGGCGATTGTTCCGCGCTGGTGGAACGTCTCGCCCATCCAGACCCACTGGGTGGGAGTCCACATGGCCTATGGAGAGTCGCTGTTGGGCCTGGCGGCATTGAATGCGGAGCGCCGGCGGCAGGTGATCGCGGCTCTCGATCCGTATCTGGCGCCGGGACGCCTGCGGAAAATCGACGATCTTCTCCAGTCCGGCCAGCCGCGAGTCGCCGTGGAGAACGTCTTGCCGTCGGAAATGTACCTGTTGGCGCGCTCGCAGGCCGCCCAGGATCGCGAATCGTCATTGGCGCAGGAGATCCGGAGATTGCTGGCGGAATCGCCCGCCGAGCTTAGCCCCGAGGCGATCTCGCAGGCGTTCGGCACTCCCAAGCCGACACTCGCGAATACCTACGGCTTGGAATTGCTGAATCTCCGCACCTTCCCCACCTTGATGGGATACTCCAGCCGGATACTCGCCGAAAGCTGGGAATCGAACTTGTTGTATTACGCGGCGCTGGCGGACCAGATCCACGCGCAGCCCGCGCAGATGAACGTTCTGGTGCCGTCCTGGACCCAGCAGACCGTGGAGCATATTTTCGCCACGCACCTGGAAGATTGGCCGGCGCTCTTGCGATCGCTGCGGCTGGTGGGCGACGATGTCCGGGAAAAGGCGCGCAGGCAGACGCAGGCCAGTAATTCGGAGGTGATCGCGCGGTGATACGCAGACTTGGTTTCATTCTGTTGGTGGTGGCTCTGGCAGCGGCGCAGGACCGCCCCACGTTTCGCATCAAGGTCGACCTGGTGGTGCTCAGCTTCACCATCACCGACAACAAGGGGCACTATGTCAACGGCCTGAAGCCCTCGGATTTCCGGATCCTTGAAGATGGGATCCCGCAAAAACTCACGACCTTCTCGGAAGGGAACAAGCCGCCAGTAGAGGTCGCAGCGGACGGAACGACGAAACCCATCGTTGTGGAAACTGCGGTATCGGGTGTCGTCGCAACGCCGGGCTCGGGTATTGAGACTCGCTCCGACGCGTTCGTCGGAACGAATGTCTTCGTGCTGTTCGACACCAGCAACTACATGTATCGCGGCTTCGTCTACGCCTCGGATGCGATCGCCGATTTCATCCGCGGGCTGGACCGCGCCGATTCCGTGGCGGTCTACACGTACTCGCGCAATTTGACGCGCGCGGCCGAGCTGGGCAAGGAGCGCAACGTCGCCATCGGCGGCCTGCGAAACGCGGTGGCGGGCGACGATTCGGCGCTCTACAACGCCCTGCTGCTGACCATTCGTGACGCGGCCAAAGTTCCGGGACGCAAGGTGGTGATCGTGTTCTCGAACGGTCCCGACAACGCCAGCATGGTTGCGCCGGACGACGTCCGCGCGGTGGCCGAGGACGAAGGGATTCCGATTTACGTGATTTCGACCAACGAGATCAGCAAGGATCCGATCTCAGCCAACGTATTCAAGCGCATCTCGACGCGCACGGGCGGCAAATCGTATTTCGCAACCAACTGGCAGAAGCAGGTGGAAGCGTTCGAGGCGATTCGCGAGGATCTGGGCAATTCCTACACCGTCACGTATTATCCGCAAACGAATCCCAATGAAGGATTCCGCAAAATCAGCGTCGAGGTAGTGTCGGACGCGGGCAAGAAGTATCGCGTACAGGCGCGCCCGGGGTATCGTCCGCGGGGTGGATTCTAAATCTTATCCGCGCAAAACGGAGCGCGGCGCGAGCTGTACCTAAGCTCGCCTTTGTGGAGCGCGCCGCGCCCTTTGCGCTCCAACACCTCTCCGCTGGATCCAGGCGTTAAAATGCCTGTATGGCAGCCGCTGTTGAAACCGAAATCACTCCGTACGTACTGAATCACTTCATCGCCGGCAAGAGCGTCACGCCCGGTTCTGGCGACTATCTCGATAAGCTCGATCCGCGTTCCGGCGACCGCATTGCCCGCGTCGCCAACGGCAACGAAGCCGACGTGGATGCCGCGGTTCGAGCGGCTGCGGCTGCGTTTCCCGAGTGGCGCGACCGCCGTCCCATGGACCGCGCCAAGGTGATGCTCGAAATGGCGCGCGCCATCCGCAAGCACGTAAAGCTGCTGGCGGAAATAGAATCGCGGGAAAACGGAACGCCCGCTTCGCAGACGCCGGCCGGGCTCGAAACCGCGGCTCGTTATTTTGAGTTTTATGCCGGGCTCGTCAATACCAACCACGGCGAGACGCTCAACGTCGGCGCGGGCTATCACGCCTATACCCGCCGCGAACCCTTCGGCGTCGTCGGCATCATCACGCCCTGGAACGTTCCGCTGAACCAGGCCGCGCGAGCCTCCGCGCCGGCGTTGGCCGCTGGGAATACCGTGGTAGTGAAACCGTCCGAGGAAACGTCGGCGACCACCGTCGAGTTTGCGCGCATTGTCGCCGAAGAGTGCGGATTGCCTCCGGGTGTCTTCAACGTGGTGCTGGGCGCGGGCCGCACCACAGGCTCAGCGCTGGTATCTCATCCTCTGGTGCGCAAGGTCGCGTTCACCGGCAGCCTGCGAGCCGGCAAGGAAATCGGGCACATCGCGGCCGATCGGATCCTTCCGCTGACGCTGGAACTGGGCGGCAAGTCGCCGCACATCGTCTTCGAGGATGCCGACCTGGACAAAGCCGCCGCCAACGCCGCGAACATCTTCACGCGGGTCTGCGGCCAGATCTGCTCCTCGGGGACGCGCTTGCTGGTTCAGGACAGCATCCACGATACGTTCGTCGCCAAGCTGGTGAAGGAAGTGGAGAAGATCAGCGTCGGTCCGGAGGCGGACGACTCCGTGGGCCCTCTGGCGACGAAGGCGCAGTATGAAAAGGTCCAGAGCTATTACCAGCTCGCCAAACAGGAAGGCGCGAAAGCGGCCATCGGCGGCGAGCTTCCGCGCGACGAGAGGCTGAAGAAAGGCTGGTTTGTCTCGCCGACGGTCTACACCGGCGTCCATAATGACATGCGCATCGCGCGTGAGGAGATTTTCGGCCCGGTGATGGGTGTGATCCGCTTTAAGGATGAGGCCGACGCCATCCGCATCGCCAACGATTCGGAATACGGTCTGGCGGCCGGACTTTGGACCCGGGACGTCAGCCGCGCGCTGCGCGTCGCCGCGTTGCTCGAAGCCGGGCAGGTCTACGTCAACGAGTATCAGACCGGAGCGATGATTGAGACGCCTTTTGGCGGTTATAAGATGAGCGGGTACGGGCGCGAGAAAGGCATTGAAGCGCTACTGTGCTACCAGCAGGTGAAGTCCGTCACAGTGAAGCTCTAAATCATGACGACATTTCAGAAACTCAATCTAAAAGACCAGAAGCAGATTCTGGTGCTCAACGCTCCGGAGAGCTTCGAGCCGGAACTTAAAGCGTTACGCGGGATTACCATTCAGCGCGATCTGAAAAGCGCCAGTCCCATTGAGTTTTCCCTGGCCTTCGTCACAACCCAGAAAGAAGTGGATACGCTCGGCAAGGCGATCGCCAAGAAAGCTGAAGGCGACGCCGTGGTCTGGTTCGCCTACCCAAAAGGGAGCTCCAAGAAATACAAGTCCGGGATCCATCGGGACAGCGGCTGGAAAGTTCTGGGCGACGCGGGATTCGAACCGGTGAGAATGGTCGCCATTGATGAGGATTTTTCCGCCGTGCGCTTCCGCCGCGTGGAGTTTATCAAGACCCTGACCCGCGGCAAGGAACACCGCATGTCGGCGCAGGGCAAGGCTCGAACCGCGGGGAAGTAAGCCGCGAGGGTTAGCATATACTGAACAGGTTGAGGAGGGAAGCGATGGGAGCACTCCGTTGCGCAACCATTTCGATAGCTCTGGCCTCCGTGCTGGCCGCCCAAGGCAAGCAGGATCAGGCGAAGCAGGGACCATCCGGCGCCTATCAGCAGGCCGCCCGGCTACCCGCGCGCATTCTCGATTTCAAGGCGACGCCGGCGTCCATCCAGCCCGGTCAGGCGGCGATGCTGGTGTGGTCCACCGAGAATCCGAATTCGGTCACCATCGAACCCGATCTCGGTGCCGTAACAACGCGCGGCAGCAAGCAGGTGAAGCCCTCGGCGACCACCACCTACACCCTCACCGTACGCGGTCCGAACGGCGATGTGACGCGATCGCTGAAAATTACGGTCGCCGGAACTACCGAGCGCGCCGTCAACGCAGCCCCCGCAACGGCTGCACCTAAACCCACGCCTCGCATGGCCGATGGCAAGCCGGATCTCTCAGGCGTTTACAATTCCAGCTCGTTCAACTTCGGCGGCGTCGCCGTGCGCGGCCAGAACAGCCCCATCACGGCTACGCTCAAGCCGGGGGCTCAGAAATTCAAGGTCGTCCGCGGACCTGACGATCCCGGGCAATACTCAACTTGCAGCCCCACCGGCGTGCCCGGAGCATACTTCGTCCCCTATCAGTGGGAAATCGTGCAGGGCCGCGACCGCGTGGTCATCGTTTACGAATACCCTCACCTGTTCCGCGTGATTCCAATCGACGGCACGCCGCATCCCGCCGATCCCGATCCGACCTGGATGGGCGATTCCGTCGGGCATTGGGACGGAGACACGCTGGTGGTGGACACCATCGGGTTCAACGATAAGACCGAGCTTCCCGGCGGATTCAAACATACCGAAGCGCTGCATGTGGTCGAGCGTTTCCATCGCACCGACTTCAACAACCTGGACTATGAGGCGACCGTGGAGGATCCCAACGTGTTCACGAAGCCCTGGACCATTGTGCGCGGCTTCCCGCTGCGTCCGGATCTCACCAAGGTCGACGAGTTCATTTGCGAGAACAATCACGACTACACTAAATTCTTTGAGAAGAAGTAAAGCCAAGAAGTAGGAGCTGACCATGCGACTCACCCTGATCACGTTGATCGCGGCCTCCTTCTCCGCCGCGCAAACGCCCCCTCCCGCGGCTCCGCCGAAACCACAGCGCGTACAGCCCCCCGCCCGGATCACCGAGTTTCGCACGCAGCCCGAAAGCATTCAGCCCGGGCAGGCGGTCACGCTGGTATGGGCCACTGAGAATCCCAACGCGGTCACCATCAGCCCGGATCTCGGCAAAGTAACGCCGCGCGGCAGCCGGCAGGTGAATCCGAAGGCCACCACCACCTACACGCTGAGCGTCACCGGACCGAACAACTCCATGCTGACGAAAGAAGTAACCGTGACGGTGCCAGGCACCACCCCTGTGAACAGCGCGGCGGCCGCAACGGCGGAGACGAAGAAAGAAGTGCCTCGGTTGGCGAACGGCAAACCCGATCTATCCGGCGTCTATAGCTTTGGTGGAGGCGGCGCACCGGGTGGCAGAGGCGCAGCACCAGGAGGGGGCCGAGCCGCCGCTCCGGCGGGTCCCGAGCTGAAGCCCGGCATGGAAAAATATCGCGTGGTTCGCGGACCCAACGACGCCGGCGCGCTCTCGGACTGTATGCCCATCGCAGGACCTGCCGCCTACAGCGTTCCCTATCAATTCCAGATCCTGCAGACGCCCAGCTACGCGGTCATCATGCACGAATACCCCGGCGTTTTTCGAATCGTCCCAACCAACGGCGCGACGCATCCCGTCGACCCCGATCCGACCTGGATGGGTGATGCGGTTGGGCATTGGGAAGGCGACACACTGGTGGTCGACATCGTCGGCTTCAACACCAAGACGGAGCTGAGCGGATTCAAGCACAGCGAAGGGCTGCATATTGTCGAACGCTTCAGCCGTCCCAATTTCGATACGCTTCAGTACGACGCCACGCTCGAGGATCCCAACGTTTTCGTGCGGCCCTGGACGGTCAGCCGAACCTTTCCGCTTCGCCCGGACTTGAATAAGATCGACGAGTTCGTGTGCGAGAACAATAAGGACTACAGCAAGCTGTTCGTCAAGCCATAGCAGCCGGGTGCCGAATACGATCGAAGTCCCCGTCCTCGTCGTCGGTGGCAGCCTGGTTGGCATGTCCAGCGCGATGCTGTTGGGCCACTATGGTGTTCGCTCGTTCGTTGTCGAGCATCATCGCGGTACTGCCATTCATCCGCGCGCCGCGCAGATCACGCAGCGCACTATGGAAATCTTCCGAACGGTGGGCGTGGAGCAGATCGTCAAACGGAAGTCGGCCGAGCAGTTCGTGCAGGACGGCGCGATCATGGGCGTGGAATCGCTGGCGGGCAAGGAAATCGCCTACTACATCGCGAACCTTAACGACGGTATTCGCGACCTGAGTCCCTGCGAACGCGTGTTCATATCGCAGAGCCTGCTGGAGCCTCTGCTCAAGCAGCGCGCCGAAGAATTGGGCGCCGAGCTGCGATTCGCCACGCAGATGATCTCGTTCGAGCAGGATGCCACGGGCGTCACCGCGCAGATCCGGCATCGCGATTCCGGCGAGACCGCTACCGTTCGCGCGCGCTACATGATCGCCGCCGATGGAGCTCATAGCCGTGTTCGGGAACGCCTGGGGATCCCCATGCGGGGACGCGGGGTGTTCTCGAATAGCGTCACCATTTATTTCCGCGGCGACGTGGGACCGCTTTTGCGCGGCCGGAATCTCAGTGTGATTTACGTGATCAATCCCGTGCTGCGCGGGTTCTTCCGCATCGAGATTCCCTTCACCTCCGGTTTCCTGGCAGTGATCGCATTGGGCGATCCCGCGCATCCCAACACCGATGTATCCACCGGGCTCACCGATCAAGGCTGCCTGGATCTGCTGCACGCCGCACTGGGGGTCGACGATATTCCCATTAAGATTGAAGACGTGATGCGCTGGCAATCCGAGGCGAATACGGCCGCGCGTTTTCGCGAAGAGAACATCTTCCTGGCGGGCGACTCCGCTCACGTGATGCCGCCCTACGGCGGCTTCGGCGGTAACACCGGCGTGCAGGACGCGCAAAATCTCGCCTGGAAACTCGCCTGGGTGCTGAACGGCAAGGCTTCGCCGGAACTGCTGGATACTTATGAGCAGGAGCGCCGTCCGGTGGGTGAATTCACCGTCGAGCAGGCTTATTCGCGCTACGTCACGCGCACCGCTCCGTATCTGGCTTCCAAGGGCTTTCAGCCGGTGGCGCATGATATGAACGTCGAGCTGGGGTATTGTTACGACAGCGATGGTCATGACGGGCTGCACGAACATCCGAATGAGTCGAAAGGCCGCCCGGGGACGCGCGCGCCGCATCTCTGGCTAGGCGAAGGTTGCTCGACACTCGACCTGTTTGGCCGCGATTATGTGCTGCTCGCGGGTCCGGACTGGAACAGTACGACCAAACTGCAAGTTCACAGGCTCAATGAACCGGCATTCCTTAGCGCCTATGGCATAACCTCCAGGGAAGCTGTGCTGGTCCGGCCTGATGGATTCGTGGAGTGGCGTGGTGAAGGATGCCCTTAGAAAATTCCTGGGTGTTTCCCGTCATCGAGTCGATCCACGTCATCGGCCTGGCGGCGTTTGTGGGACCGATCGTCCTCGACGATCTGCGCACACTGGGTCTGAACATCCCCGATACGCGCCACCTCAAACTGTGGACCCATGCCGGGCTTGCCGTTATGCTCATCACCGGCGCCGCGATGTTTCTCTCCGATGCCACGCGCTACCTGCACAATCCCGCATTTCACGTGAAGCTCACGCTGTTGGTGATGGCGCTCGCGGCGCATTTCACGATTCACCGGCGCGGCACACGATTTGCCGCCGTCTTTTCCCTGGTGCTTTGGAGCTGCGTGGTCCTGGCCGCGCGCGCGATCATTGACTTCGATGTTTAGGGACTTCGATGTTTAATCCGCTCTTAGCTCTCGCGCGCTGGCTCCAGGACACGTCCCTGCGCCTCGACCTCAGCCAATCCACCTGGGCCGTGCCGATCATTGGAGCGATTCACGTGCTGGCGATCGCCTGGTTCGGCGGGACCGTGCTGGTCCGCGATCCCGGCCTCCGCCGCCTCCGTTGGATCGGGCTTTCGGTCTTCCTCTTCACAGGAGCCTTGCTGTTCTGGTCGGAACCGCTGCGCTTGTACTACAGCCAATTTTTTCGCGTCAAGATGATCCTGCTGATCGCGATCGGACTGGCGGCGCTGCTCCCCGGCCGGCGCGCGCGCTGGGCCATGGGGCTCTCGCTGGCGCTCTGGGCGGGAGTCATTCTGGCGTCCCGAGGGATTGCATACAGGTGACCGCTGTGATACCATTATTCGCCATGAAATCCAGACTGCTCAACGTCTTAGCAGCCGCCATCGCCCTGGCGATTCCTGTCCTGGCGCACCACTCGTTCACCATGTTCGACACCACCAAGCAAATCACCATCACTGGTACGGTGACGTCGTTTGAATGGACGAATCCGCACTCCTATATCGAGATCGATGTCCCGGACGAAGCTGGCGCGGTCAAACATTGGAGCATCGAGATGGGCAGCCCCAGCATCCTCCAGCAGAGCGGCTGGAAATTCAGCAGCCTGAAAAAGGGCGATAAGACCACGCTGGTCATCAATCCGTTGAAGACTGGCCTCGCGGGCGGATTTCTGAACACGGCCACCTTGCCGACCGGAAAAGTATTAGGAAATGGCCCCGGGCGCGGACCTGCGAAATAGTCGAGGCCGACTCATGAAAGCCATTTTGTGCAGTGTATTCGCCGTTACGGCCCTGCTTCCGGCGCAGCCCGCGAAGACTCCGGACTTCACCGGCGTCTGGGCGCCGTTCTCGGGCGGACGCGGCGGAGATCCCAAGCTCGCGCCGCCTCCGGCCGGGCAACTGGTGCTGAAACCGGAGTACGCCAAGCCCTACGAAGCCCGTCGCGCCGCCGAAGCCGAGGCCGCCAAGCGCGGCGAACAACTGGCCACGGCCGGCGCCCAGTGCATCCCCTACGGCGTGCCGACGATGATGGCCGTGGCGGTTTATCCGGTGGAGTTCATCCAAACGGCCAAGCAGATGACGATCATCTCGGAGGCCTTCAGCGAAGTGCGCCGGGTATATCTGGACCGGCCGCAGGCTCCGATTGACGACGTCGCGCCGGGCTATTACGGCCGCTCCGTGGGCCATTGGGACGGCGAAACTCTGGTCGTGGACACCATCGGCATCAAGCCCACGGTGAACGGGTATCGCGGGATGCCACATAGCGAGAAGATGCACATCACCGAGCGAATCAAGCTCGTCACGCCCGACGTCCTGCATGACCAGATCACGATCGAGGACCCGGTCGTGCTCGAAAAGCCGATGGTCTACACGCTGGCTTACCGGCGCATGCCGGACTATGAGATGGTCGAGTTCGTCTGCGACAACAATCGTGAATACGTCGATGAAAAGGGCGTGGTACGCATGAAAATAAAGGATAAATGATGATGCGATTCCAGGTTCCACTTCTCGCCATTCTGTCCTTCGGCGGCGCTCTCGCCTTGGTGGGTCAGACGCCACCGCCGCCGCAGTTGGGCGCGCTGGCTCCCGCCAATATCGCCAAGAGCCGGCCCAAGCCGCCGTTCGATCTCACGGGAACCTGGCAGCATGGGGGCGGCCAGAACAACAACTTCCGGTTTTCTCCGCCCGACGGATTTAGGCTCACCCCCTTTGCGCAGGCGCACTTCGATGCCGCGCGCAAGGCGAGCGCCGAGGGCAAGGTGTACCAGGACGACATCGGCAACTGCTGGCCTGCGGGATTGCCCGTGATTATGACCCGCGTGTGGCCCATCGCTATGGTCCAGGTACCTACGGCGATCTACATGATCAGCGGCTTCATGAACAGTATCCGCATCATCTACCTGGATGGAAGGCCGCACACCGATCCGGACATTGTGGTGCCCAGCTTCAGCGGCGAATCCATCGGGCATTGGGAAAACGACGCGCTGGTGGTGGATACACGCTACTTCGTCGACGATCACCACTGGCTGGATGGTGGCATCCCGCTCACCGACGCGTTCCATATGATCGAGCGGATCCGTTTGATCGACAAGGGCGCCAACATGGAAGTCGAGTACACGGCCACCGATCCCAAGAGCTGGGTGGGCGAATGGAAGTGGACCAAGCGTTTCCGGCGCATGGACGATACCGACATCACCGAGGCATCGTGCTTGCCCGATCTCAACGAGCACATGCCCAGCGTCAAGGCCGAGCACAGCGGCCGCTAGAGGGGGAATAGGATGAGAGATTTACTGAGAACGAGCATTTTACTGATCGGCCTGGGTTGTATCGGCATGGGGCTGGCCACTTCGGCCTACGCCCATCACTCGATGAACGGCTTCGACCGCTCGAAGACCATCACCATTACAGGAACCGTGAAGCAGTTCAAGTGGGCGAATCCCCATTCCTGGATCGAAGTTGAGATCGTGAACAGCAAAGGCATGCCCGAAACCTGGAACCTGGAAATGACGGCCCCCGGAATTCTCGCCCGCGCGGGGTGGAAATCGACCATGCTGAAAGCCGGCGACAAAGCGACGTTTGGGGTCCACCCCATGGTGAATGGCGATGTCGGCGGCCAGTTCGTTTCGGTCACGTTCGCCGATGGGCTGACCATGACGGAGCGCGGCCAGCAGACGGCAGTCCCTGGCCCCGCCAAGCAGTAAGCGGCTTGATACTATATATTTGAACATCGGAAGAAGAGACTTGAGGGAGGCTTGATCGAATGAAATCACGACTGTTGGCTATGCTCGTCGGATTGGGTGTGCTGGTAACCACCACTCCGCTTTCCGCGCACCACTCCACCACCATGTACAACATGGCGAGTCCTTCCACTGTCACCGGAACAGTAAAGCGCTTCGAGTGGACCAATCCGCATGCCTATATCTACCTCGAAGTCAAAGGCGATGACGGCAAAGTCGTAGAGTGGGAAGTCGAAATGATGAGCCTCAATCATCTGAAGTCGTACGGCTGGACCCGTGAAACGGTAAAAGAAGGCGACGTGATCACCTGCACCGGCGGAGCCGCCAAGAGTGGCGCTCCAGCGATGCTCAGCTCGCTGGTCAAGCTGAACGACGGCCGCATGATAAAATCCTAAGTTGCCCTCACCTATAACTCTGCTCCCCACCACACTGGTGGGATCTTACGCGCAACCCGACTGGCTGATTAATCGCGACATGCTTAGCAAGCGGATGCCCCCGCGCGTCCGCGCATCCGAACTGTGGCGCGTCCCTCTGGAATGGCTGGAACAGGCTCAGGACGACGCTACGCTGCTGGCCATCCGCGACCAGGAGCGCGCCGGCCTGGATATCCTGACCGACGGCGAAATGCGCCGCGAGAGCTATTCCAACCGCTTCGCGACGGCGCTCGAAGGGCTGGATCTCGATAATCCCGGCAAGATCACCAGCCGCAGCGGGCATGAGGTTCTGGTCCCGCGCATCCAGGGCAAGATCCGGCGAAAGCACGCTGTGCAGGTGCGCGATATCCAGTTCCTGCGGGCCAACACGGACCGGAAGATCAAGATCACGGTGCCGGGCCCGTTCACCATGACCCAGCAGGCGGTAGACGAGTTTTACCACGACGAGAAAGCCGTGGCCCTGGATTACGCAGCCGCGGTGAACGAAGAGATCAAGGATCTGTTCGCCGCCGGCGCGGATTATGTTCAGATCGACGAGCCCTGGATGCAGGCTTCCCCGGACAAAGCCCGCGAATACGGGGTCGCCGCTCTCAATCGCGCGCTCGACGGCGTAAAAGGAACCACGGTGGTCCACATCTGCTTTGGGTATGCCGCGCTGGTGGCAGGCCGCCCGGAGGGATATTCGTTCCTTCCCGAGCTGGAGCAAACTCCTGTAAACCAGGTCTCGATCGAAACCGCGCAATCCAAGCTGGATTGTTCGGTGCTGCAAAAACTGCCCTCGAAGACGGTCCTCCTGGGCGTGCTCGATCTATCCACGCACGATATCGAAACGCCTGAGATCGTCGCGGCTCGCATTCGCCGGGCGCTGCCGTTCATCAGCCCGGACCGCCTGATCATCGCGCCCGACTGCGGCCTGAAATACCTGCCTCGCGCAGTCGCATTCGGCAAGATGAAGGCCATGGCCGACGGCGCGCAGATCGTTCGAGCCGAATTACCGCGCAGCTAGTCTCCTAGATAACGAAGAGCCTTCTTGGCGACGGTGCTCAGAGGAATGCCGGCCAGTTGCCCTTGCTCCCACCACCGGGACTCACGCAGGTGGGCCCCAAGCCGCGCCTCGCGAACCTCAAAGAGATACCGGCTGTTGGTAATGGCATGGCGGAATGTCCCAAGCACCGGCCCCAATCGAGCTCCCGCTGAGACTTCGGGAAGGTCCCAGAAGCCGGATACCCGAGTGCTCGGCGTCAGCAGGATGCGGCCTTTGAGCCGGATGACCAGAAGGGTCCGCCGCTTGCGCATCGTCGCCGGTTTCTTCTTCGGAGGCGGCAGGGTACGTTGTATTTCGCCTTGTTTAGCCACGCAGGCGAACGCCACGGGGCAAGCGGAACATAGCGGTTCGCGCGGGAGGCACACGGTGGCCCCCAGTTCCATCACAGCCTGATTCCATCGCCCTGGCTCGTGCCGGGGCATTAATTGCGTCGCGATCGCTCCAACATCGGCGGAGGGATCGCCGGCGAGGCGCATGACTACGCGCCGGACGTTTCCATCGATCGCAGCGTGCGGCAGGCCGAAGGCGATGCTGGCCACGGCAGCGGCCGTATAATCGCCCACGCCGGCCAGAGCCCGAATGGACTCGTGATCGCTGGGAAATCCGCCGACCTCGACGATCTGCCCGGCCGCTTTCCGCATGTTGCGCGCGCGCGAGTAATATCCCAGCCCGCTCCAGATCGAGAGAAGTTCCGTTTCGGACACCTGCGCGAGATCCTCGACCCTTGGGAAACGCTTCAGGAAGCGTTCGTAGTACGGAATGACCGCAGCCACGCGCGTTTGCTGCAGCATGATCTCGGAAACCCAGATGGCGTACGGATCGCGCGAGCGCCGCCAGGGGAGGTCGCGTTTATGCCGCCCGTACCAGCGCACAAGTTTCTGCCGGATGGCCGTTTGGTCCAATTCTCTATACTAGTAGGTAACCCTCCCTTGAACGACTCCATCCGTATTCGTGGCGCCCGGGTTCATAACTTGAAGGGCATTTCGCTGGCGATTCCGCACGATCGCCTGACCGTGCTCACCGGTGTGTCCGGATCCGGAAAATCGTCGCTGGCGTTCGACACGATTTACGCCGAGGGACAGCGCCGCTATGTGGAATCGCTTTCGGCCTATGCGCGGCAGTTCCTGGAGCGCATGGAAAAGCCGGATGTGGACGAGATCGACGGCATCGCGCCGCCTGTGGCGATCCGGCAGAAGAACACCACGCGCAATCCCCGTTCGACGGTCGCCACGTCCACCGAACTTTACGATTTCCTGCGCTTGCTATGGGCGCGTGCGGGCAGGACCTATTGTCCGAACTGCGGCGTTTACGTAGAACGTGATTCGGTGGATCAGGTAGCCGCGCGCATGCAGGCTCAGGCGGAAGGTTCGCGCTGGTACGTGCTGTTTCCGCTGGTGAATGAGAAAACGCCTGCCGAGAAAAACACCGAAGCTCTGCGCGACAAGCTGTTCGACCTGCGCAAGCGCGGTTTCAACCGGCTGTATCAGGGCGGCAAGGTATTCGAGTTCTCGACGCCCGAGTCGCTGCTCGACGTCGATTTCTCGAAGCCCGTCTTCATTCTGGTGGACCGCCTGGCGATCACACCGGACATACGGCAGCGCCTGGTGGATTCCGTCGAGATCGGCTATCGCGAGTCGGGCGAGGTGCTGTTTGAGCCCGCCGGGGGCGGCCAGACACTTCGATTCAACGAGAAGTTTTCGTGCAAGCTGTGCGGCAAGACTTTCACCGAGCCTGAGCCGAGCTTATTTAGCTTCAATAGCCCGTTCGGCGCGTGCAAACGCTGCCAGGGGTTTGGAAACACCATCGACTACGATCTGGATCTGGTGATTCCGAACCGGGCGCTGTCGATCCAGCAAGGCGCAGTGGATCCGTGGACCAAACCGCAGTATTCCGGGTTCGGGGTCGATTTCAGGAAGGACGCCAAGGGTAAAGTCAGGCTCAACGTGCCGGTGTTCGATCTTCGCAAGGACGAGCTGGCCATCCTCCACGAACACATTCGCGATTTTTTCAAAGAGGTCGAGAAGAAGAAATACAAAGTCCACGTGCGCGTTTTCTTGAGCCGGTATCGCGGCTATACCCTGTGTCCGGATTGCGGCGGGTCGCGCTTACGGGCCGAGGCCCTATGGATCAAGGTTGGGGGAATGACTATGGCCGAGGTCACGCGCATGAACATCGCGCAGGCCCAGCAATTCTTCCTCTCGCTCCAGCTTGCGCCGGAGGAAATGGCGATCGCCGACAAAGTCCTCATCGAAATCCGTCAGAGGCTGAAGTTCCTGAACGACGTGGGATTGGAATACTTGACCCTGGATAGACTTTCCGCCACGCTTTCCGGCGGCGAAGCGCAGCGCATCCAATTGGCCACCTGCCTTGGATCGCGGCTGGTGGGCGCATGCTACGTTCTCGACGAACCATCGATAGGCCTGCACAGCCGCGACACCGCCCGACTGATCGGCATTCTCGAAGAATTGCGCGATATCGGCAACACGATCCTGGTGGTGGAGCACGACCCGGATGTAATGCGTTCGGCCGATCACATTGTCGATCTGGGCCCCGGCGCGGGCGAGAACGGCGGCAATATCGTGTTCGAAGGCGACTATAAGAAACTCATTGCAGAGGGCACTTCGCTCACGGCCAAGTACCTGCGCGGCGATTTGCAGACCTCCTATATCAGTGGACGCCGAACGACACACCCCAAGCGAATCGTGCGATTCCTGGGAGCGCAGGCGCACAACCTCAAAGGCATCGACGTGGGGATTCCGCTCAATGTGATGGTCGCGATCACCGGTGTTTCGGGGTCGGGCAAATCGACGCTGGTGCATGACGTGATCTACCAGACGTTGGAAAAGCGCCTGAGCCATGAAGAAGGTAGATCGACACTACTGACGGGCACGTCGCCCGAAGACTGGGGCGTGCCGCCGGAAAAGCTAACTTGCCGCAAGGTGGAAAAAGCCGAGTTGTTGAAGCAGGTGGTGCTGGTGGACCAGTCTCCGATCGGGAGGACACCGCGCTCGAATCCAATCACCTATATCAAAGCGTTCGACATGATCCGCGAGCTGTTTGCGTCCACCACGGAAGCCGATCGCCGGGGATACACCGCGGGGCATTTTTCGTTCAACATTCCGGGCGGGCGCTGCGAAACCTGCCAGGGCGACGGCACCGTGACAGTCGAGATGCAATTTCTCGCCGACGTCGAATTGATCTGCGACGATTGTAAGGGCACGCGCTTTAAGCCCGGCGTCCTGGAAGTTCTCTATCACGGCCTGAACATCCACGAGGTGCTGGGGCTTACCGTGAAAGAAGCAATCTCATTCTTCTCGGCGACGCCGCGCCTGGCGCAGAAGCTGGAAGTGCTGGCCGATGTAGGGCTGGGATACCTGCGCCTGGGGCAATCGGCTACGACGCTATCGGGCGGCGAAGCGCAGCGCGTGAAGCTCGCCGCTCATCTTTCGCAGGCCACCAGCGCGGGCACGTTATATATCTTCGACGAGCCGACCACCGGCCTGCATTTCGACGATATCGCCAAACTCCTGGATGCCTTTGAGAGACTATTGCGCACCGGCGCGAGCATCCTGATCATCGAACACAATCTGGAAGTGATCCGGCGCGCAGACTGGGTGATCGATCTGGGACCGGAGGGCGGCGACGGCGGCGGCCGGATCGTGGCCGAAGGCACGCCGGAGCAGATCGCCGAGGTCGCGGAATCTTATACTGGCAGATACCTGAAAGCCGAGATGCAGGCGGCCCAATAAACGATGCCCCAGTCATATGCCACAAACCCAGCACGTTGAAAAACACTTCGAGTCGTCGCATGTGGTGCGCGATGTTGTGATCGGAATGGCCGACGGCCTCACGGTGCCGTTCGCGCTGGCCGCGGGCCTCACCGGCGCGGTGACCGCGTCGAGGCTGATCATCGTGGCGGGGTTGGCCGAAATCGCCGCAGGCTCGATCGCCATGGGGCTGGGCGGATACCTCGCGGCCAAGGGCGATGCCGAGCATTATGAGAGCGAACGCCGGCGCGAGGAGATGGAGATCGTCGAACGTACCGATGACGAGCGCCACGAGGTGATCGAGATTCTGGAATCGTATGGCCTGACGCATGAGCAGACCACGCCCATTCTGGCTGCCTTCGAAGCGCGTCCGAAAGTATGGGTGGACTGGATGATGCGCTTCGAGCTGGGCCTCGAGGAACCGGATCCCAAACGAGCCATCACCAGCGCGGGGACCATCGCGGCTTCCTATATCGCCGGCGGATTAATCCCGCTGGCGCCCTATATGATCACGCCGGATTCGCACACCGCCCTACTCTACTCGGTAGGAGCCACGCTGGTCGCGCTGGCTGTCTTCGGCTATGTAAAGGGACATTTCACCGGCGCGCCCAAGCTTCGCAGTTCGCTGCGAACGACCGCTATAGGCGGTTTAGCGGCCGGTGCCGCCTACGTGATCGCCAAGCTGATCAGCTAATACGAGCGTGCAGATCTTGCACCTGCCTGGTTGTAAACGCTCAAATGAATCATTGCGCTAGTATTTGGCAGAAAACTTGCTCCCACCAGGGGCATGAAACTAGTGCTCTTGGTGTGTGCAACAGTGATTACAATGGCGGCCCAGCCCGTTTCGGTCGGTGTGAAAGGGGGCGTCCCGATTACCGACGCCTTCGATACGGTCCAGGGGAATCAGGCCGCGTATGCGACCAACACTCACCGCTATGTCGTCGGCGGCACGGTGCAAGTTAACCTTCCCTTTCGATTTGCGATAGAAGTCGACGCCCTCTACCGAAGGCTGGGCTTCGATTACAACCAGTTTGGGGGTCCCGGAAGTCCGACGTTCACCAGCACCACGGCCAACTCCTGGGAATTCCCGGTGCTCGGGAAATGGGCCGTGCTGCCAGGGCCTGTGCGTCCGTTCATCGATTTCGGCGCGAACTTCCGGCACATATCCGGAGTAGACCAGATTCGGCGCGCGGGAAATGCGGTGGGCGTCTCCGTGAGTTCGGTGCCCGAGTTTAACAAAGACACCGACATCGGAGCGACCTTTGGCGCGGGTGTCGAGTTCAAGGCGGGCTGGCTCCGCGTTAGTCCTGAATTCAGATACACACGCTGGGGATCGGAGAATTTTCGCGATCCCGTTGCCAACCTGCTGCGCACTAACAAGAACCAGGGCGATTTCATGCTCGGGATCACCTTTTGAAACAGGCATTCTGAAACAATGGAGGCATGGACTCCGCCGGTCTGCGCGCTCTCCAGGCGCCCCTGAAGGCTCGCTATCGCGAGCATCCCGAGGAAGCGATGGTGACGCTGCGGGCGCGCGCCAGTCTGGATGACAGCGCGGTCGCCTGCAAAGTAGAAACGGGCCGGGACCTGGTCGAAGCCGGATTACACCCGGCTACCGGCGGAGATGGCCTCGCGGCGTGCTCGGGCGATATGCTTCTCGAAGCGCTGGCGGCCTGCGCCGGCGTCACGTTGCGCGCCGTGGCCACGGCTCTCGAGATTCCGATCCGCGGCGGAACCGTGCAGGTCGAGGGCGATCTGGACTTTCGCGGCACTCTGGGCGTGGCCAAGGATCAACCGGTCGGATTCAAGGAAATCCGTTTGCGCTTTCACCTCGACACGCAGGCTCCGGCCGATCAGGTAGCCAAGCTACTCAGCCTTACCGAGCGTTACTGTGTGGTCTATCAAACGCTCTTACGGCCACCGGCGCTCAAATTCTCCTAGAAGCTATTTGCGTTCATTCGCGGCGGGAGTCTCTTCCGTAGACTCCACCTGTTTGTCCACGGCGATGCGGTAAATGGCGAGCTTGCCGTGCTGATCGCTCGAGAAGAAGACGTTCTGGCTGTTGGGTGAAAAAATCGGCGAGACCTTGGCGGGATCGCTGGCGCGATGCTCGCAGAGGGTGAATTCGCGCTTCACGGCGCGCACCAAGAGCAGCACGTAGGGCGAGGCTTTGCTCCCGCTGGCGCCCACAAACACGCTCCCATCCGCATTCCGCTCGAAGCACGCATACTGAGTGGTATCGGAAAGCGCTTTATCGTCGTTGGTGTCGGGAGTGAACTCGTGGATGTTGCGCAGCCGGTGCGGATCGGCCGGAATGTTGAGGTATAAAACAGTTCGACCATCCGGATTCCAGGTCGCACTTGCAACTTGGCCATCGGCCAGCTTGAGCCTATAGTTCTGTTTGCCGTCGACATTCGCCAGCCAGACGCTTCCAGCCCGGCGATAGAGCACCGACGCGCGGCGCGGGCGCGGCGCTGGATCGCTCATTTCCTCGTCGCCTTCCGCCAGCGTGGCGGCCATGCCGTCGATCATCCGGATCCATTGCAGGCGGTTGCGGGAACCCTTCCGCTCCACCAGCGCAGCCGATAGTCCGTCATCGGTAATGCTCAGGGCGGAGGGCTGATACCCTTCCGGCGCCTGATACACCTGGCGGGGCCGGAGCGACGTCAGACTGCTCAGATACACGCGGCTGCCATCCGCGTAACAAAAGCTTCGATCATCGGCCAGCAGCGAAAAACAGACGGGATTGAAACCCTCAGCGTCCGTCAGCAGGCGCGACTGACCGGTCTTGAGGTCCAGCCGGTAGGCTTGCGTGCTCCCGGATTCGTCGGAAGCATATAGAAGAAAGTTGCCCTTGCGCGATACCGCGCGGGCGTAGTGCGGGGGCAAAGCACTGGTGTGTTGGGGATCGGTGAGCCGGAAGACCGGAAACTCCGTGGTGGGATCGGCATAGCGGGAAACCGACGACGGCAGTACACTGCCCTTGCCAGTCGTAGCAGCGTAACAGACGCCAGGGATTGCAGCGAGAAAGAACCGCCGCGAATACATCTCTTGATAGTAGCTTTAGAACGGAAGATCCGGAGGCGCCGGCTCGACCAGCGTCGACTTCGCCAGATAGGGATACGGGTTCACGGCATTTCCCTGCCGGCGGACTTCGAAATGCAAGTGGGGAGCAGTGACACGGCCGGTTGCGCCCGAATAACCCAGGATCTCCCCGCGGCGAATCTCCTGCCCGGGGACGACCTCGAAGCCCGAAAGATGCGCGTACCAGGTCTGGATACCGTTGCCATGATCGATCACCACGAGCTTCCCATAGCCGCCTGAGGCCCACTCGGCATGCTCTACTACGCCATCCGCGGTGGCACGCACCGGAGTTCCCTGCGAGGCGGAAATGTCCACACCGGTGTGAAAGGCCCCGTCGCCGGAGAACGGGTCCTGGCGATCGCCGAAACGGCTCATGATCCTGCCGGTAACCGGCCAGATCGCCGGCATGGTGTTCTTTTGCCAGGCTCGCGGATAAGTGCGCTGGATGCGCGAAAAGCTGGCCGACTTCAGGAAGTTATACTCGTCGATCGATTCGCGGTAAGTAGGCACTAGCAAGCCCTCATCCACGAAGTCGCTGGAGTCATCCAATCCCTTCTTCAATCCGAACGCCAGAGTTACTTCACTCGCCAATAACTGTAGCTCGGCAAGCTGTGCGTCCTTCTGATCGTTTTCCTGCCGCAGGGCTTTGTACTGGTGGCGGAGCGTATCCACCTCCGAACGTAAAGTATTGTAATTGGCTACTTTCCAGGTCATCCGAAGGTAGCTGGAAACCATACCGAACAACGAGAAAGAGCCAAGAAGTGCAAGCCCTAGAAGGACGTACAAGGCCTGATGCGGGATGTGGATGCGTCGCAGGCGTCCGTGAAGGGAATGGGCCAGGACGACGACGAAATAATGCTGCTTCATCACTCTCCCGTTACATTATACGTTCGGTACTGCTCCCGGGCACGTGCCCGGATTAGGACTGCCAACCGGAGAACCTACTACAGGCGGATTACAGGAAGATGAACGAAAAGTAAGGATAGCGCAACAAGGAAAGCCAAGTCAAGACGCTCGGGGCCCTAATCCAGGGCCGGATTTAGACTGAAAAGCCCCGCCGCCTGGGGAGCGGCGAGGCTGGATTTCCCGGCTGCCGGATCAGAACTGGAGGCGTCCGACCAGCAATCCGGACCGCTCGCCGATTATGGCATTCTGGCCCAGGGTTTGGATCACGCCGAAGCCCGAGTTGTTGACCCTCAACCCGCCGGGAACGCCGGTGACGGTCCCAAGGGTGGTCGTGACTGCGGAGTTGTAAGTGACGCCCGTCAACCCGCCAGTTCCATTGAACGGGTTCGGCACCTGAACACGGTTAAAGGGATTGGTGAACTCGGCGCGCGCCGTGAAGGTGATGTTCTCCTTGATGCGGAACGTGCGGCCGAAGCTAAGGCTCTCCTTGGGAATTCGGCGATAGCGGTAATCGTTGTAGTAAGCGGCCGATGGGCTAAAAGTCCCTGCCGTCGGATCCTTCCAAGCCGCCGGATTCAGCACCTGCGTCTGGGCCGGATCGAAGCAATGGCAGTTCAGATCCGTCAGGAAAAGAGGCACGCCAGGAATGCGCTCGGCGTACGTTCCGCGGAGGAACGATGTGGATAGATTGCTGGTAGCCACGGCCGTGGTCGGAACCTGGATCGGAAGGCCGCTGGCGTACTGGAAGGAACCAGCGAGAATCCAATCGGCGACTGCGTACTGGACCCACTTGTTCGGTCCCCACTTAGGCAGCGTATAGTTCAGCGCCAGGATGCTGACGAAGGGCCTCGAAAAGCTGGAGAGTTGCTTGTTGCTGCTCCGGTTGAGGATGTCATTGACCACACCGCCGCCGCCATCGGTATCGGCGCCCAATTGAAGCTCCTTGGCCCAAGTGAATGCGTAGCTGGCATCCAGACCGTGGGAGAAGCGCTTGGTCGCCTTCGCCTGGAGCGAATCGTACCAGGTATCGCCCAAGGGTCCCGCTCCCGTAAGATTGCCGAACTGTGGGAACGGACGCAGCGACTGAGCCACACTGTTGGAGGTCGAAAAACCGACGTACGGTATCTGGTTCTGGAACTGCTGGGCAGCCGGAGAGCGCACCTGGGCCGACAGAATGGCACGGTCGGTGGCCTTGTTGACGTCCAGCCCGTAGTGCGAGAGCAGGAAGTCCTGCGAGTAGATGTTGAGGTTGGTAAGCGCACTGGTGCGCCACCAGGCGCCGCGATTCCCGACGTAGGATACGTCAACCGCCAAATCCCGGAAGATTTCACGCTGGAGGCCGATGCTCCACTGCATCTGACGGGCGGGGCGGCCGCTGTTCTGGTCAAACACCAGCGGGGCTCCGGAAATGGTTCCGGGAGCCGGGAACAGTCCCGGACGGATGTCGGGCCAAATGGGCCGGAAGGGCGTGGTGACGCCGTTGACGGTGTTGGTGAACCCGCCGCTCAGGATCATCGCGGGATCGGAGACGCCAGGGGCGTTCACGGTCTGGTTTGCGCCGGGCGCGCCGGCGTAACGGCCACCGGTATAGGGCGCGTAGGTCACGCCAAAACCGGCCCGGAACACGGTTTTCGGATCGATCTGATAAGCGGCTCCCAGCCGCGGGCCGAAGCCTAAAGCGTAATTGTTGGCCAGGTTGCATCCGCAGTGGCCCGGTCCGTCGCCTTCGAAGATCGATGCTCCCGGATGACCGCCGGCCGTCGGATTCGGCGTGGTCGCGGAGAAACCCGGCGCGCGGCCGTATTGTTCCTTGGAGTAAGTTGAGAAATCGTATCGCAGGCCGTAGTCCAGGGTCAGCTTGCGAGTCACCTTCCAGGTATCCTGCCCGAAGAAGCTCAGATAAAGCCGGCCGCCGCGGAACGCCGACAGAGGCGACAACTGGTAGCTGGTGACGCGGCCGAGGAGCATGCTGGCGAAGGGGAAGCCGGAAGCGCCGCCCGACAGCACGGTGCCGTTGTCGGAGAACCAGGGATTGGCGGTCTGATCCGCGCCGATGGTGAAGTTTCCGGTGGTGTTGGAGAAAGTGTAATCGATGAATCCTTCCACCCGGCTATCGCCGCCGAACTTGAAGGTGTGGTTGCTCTTCACCCAGGAAACGCTGGCGTTGAAGGTCGGCTTGATTTCGACGGCGCGAACCTGACCCGCGCCCGGACCCATGGTATTCATGCCACCGGAACTGTTTTGACCGAGCATTGCCCCGAATACGGGGAAGCGGCCACCGTCGGTACCGACCGGCGCGCCCGCGATGCCCAGCGTGCCAGCCAAATCGAAGTTCGTGGTAGGGGCCCTGTCCTTGAAATCGTTGTGTGCGAGGCCCGCGCCCAAGTGCAAAAGCATGGTGGGCGTCAGCGTGTAGTCAAAATTCAGGCGCTGGGTATACGATTCGATAAAGGTTCCGCGAGTGGCCGTGATCGGATCGGGCAAGCCATCCGATCCGCACAGAGGCGTGCAGTATTGCACGGCGGTCGAGGTGGTGGACCAATAGTAGGAAACCTTCATCTTCGAACTCAGCGAATGATCGATCTTGAGAGCCGGGATGGGAGTCTGGCGGTCCGTATTATACGGTTGATTAAAGTTGTTGACCAGAGCGGCGGATGTGGCGTGAGGAATCAGCGCAAGAACCTTTACCGCGGACGGATCGAACTGCGCTGGCTGAATCGCATTATTGGCGAACGGCAGACGCACGCGACGTCCGTCGGAGGCGATGAACTGGGTAGCAGGGTCGAAGATCTGGCCGTCGTAGGCGATCTGGCCGGTGACGTCCTTGATGGAATTGTTAAGCGGCTTCAGCGAACCCCCGGGGCCTGTCAGCATGGCTTGGGCAAAGTTGCCCGCACGATACGCATCCGTCGGAACGGTGGGGTTCTGATTGGAGATGATGCCGACTTCCCGAAACAGCTCGTAGCTGAAAAAGAAGAACGTCTTATCCTTGCCGTTGTAAATTTTGGGGATCCACACCGGACCACCAAAAGTCCCGCCCATATCGTCGCGGCGCGTCTTCGGCCGGTTGTGCGTATAGGCCTGGCCCGCGTTGTAGGCTTCATTCGAGTTGTAATCGAACAGCGATCCATGGAAGTTGTTGGTGCCGGATTTGATCGTGTAGTTGAACACGCCCGCGCCGGCCTGCCCAAACTCGGCGGCGAAGTTGCTGGACTGAACGGTGAGTTCCTGGAGAGCCTCCACGCTCGGCTGCGTCTGCGCCTGGGAGAACGTCACGACTCCGTTGGTCACGTCCTGGCCTTCCACGCGCACCGACTCGGTATTGCTGGGAGCGCCGTTGACGCGGATGTTGAGGTTCGGATCGAAATACGTTCCCGGAGACAGGGTGGACACCGCCATCGGGTTGCGGACGCCGTGCGAGCTGGAAAAGCCGTTTCCGATCGGCAGCACGCCCAGATTCACCAGCCGGTCTCCGGTGACGTTCACGCTGACGTCGCTGCTCTCGGTCTTAAGCAATGAAGTCTCGGCGCTGACCGTAACAGACTCGGTGGCGGAGCCGACCTCCAGTGTCACGTCGACACGAACCGTCTGCGTCGCCTGCACTGTGATGTTCTGGCGAACGAATTTCTTGAATCCGGGAACCGCAACGGTCAGTTCATACAGCCCCACGGGCATCTGCGGCAGGGTGTAATTCCCGGTTTCGCTGCTGGCAGCCGCATAAACGGCTCCAGTCTGCGTGTTTTTCACTTCGATCGGAGCGTTGGCGACTACGGCGCCCGCCGGATCCGAGACTGCTCCGGTTATCGTGCCGCGGTCAGTCTGCCCAAAGGCAGCGAGCGCGCACAGGCATACAGCTAGAGTTACGCAGAAAAATCTCATGGCCCCCCCTAAACGAGTAAATCTTTACATCCCAATGAAAGGCGTATATGTGGGTGATGTTACATCGCTAGGTTAATAAATGTCAAGAAAAAAACCTTAAGTATCCCCATACGGTTTCTAGTAGATACGGCCGGAATATCATCCTCTTTATGGGATCGCTTCAGCCCCGGGAACCCGTTAAAATATCTCGCGACTCAAAGGTGGTTGCGCGCTGGAATATGACTTTCGGAAGTCCTCCGGGGCGTACTCGGCGCCGCGAAACTTTCCGGCGGAGCCGGCCGACCCTTGCATTCCTGCTACGAATGGAATAAAGGTAGATGTCTAGTTTGGGGAGGTTCTATGTTCAATGTTTTAACCGTATCATGGGCGTCCGTCACCGTGATCCTGGTCGGGTTGCTGATTTACCGCGCGCTGATCGGGATGCGGGAAGAAGATCAGTTGTTCCTGGCATCCGGCGAGGAACATATGGCGCGCGACCAACAGGTCCTGCAGGCGCGCATTTCCCACGTGAACAGGTTCGCCGTCTGGCTGGGCATTCTGTCCGGCCTGCTGCTGATCTGCATGGCCACGATGTGGGTCTTGGCCAATTTCCATAGCTGATACGACGGCTTAGTAGAATGAGGTGGCTTGCAGCCGCTGCTCATCTACGACGGCCGATGTGGCTTTTGCCGGATCTGGATCGACTACTGGAAGCGCATCGCCGGCGAGCGGATCGAGTTCGCGCCCTCGCAGGATGTTGCGAACTTGTATCCGCAGATTCCTCCGGAGGCATTCGCCCGGTCGGTCCAGCTTGTCCGGCCGGACGGCTCGGTCTCGAGCGGCGCGCGCGCGGTCTTTGAAACGCTGGACCGCGAGGGGATTTACGAGTCGTCACGATTTGTCGCGGCGTCTTCGGAAGCCGCCTACCGGTTCATCGCGAGGCACCGGAGCTTCTTTTACTGGGTGACCCGGCTGACCTTCGGGAAGCGCATCGAACCGGCTCAATTTGCCGTTGCGCAGTGGCTCTTCCTGCGCCTGCTGGCCGCGATTTACATGGTTGCGTTCGCATCGCTCGCGGTGCAGATCACCGGACTGCTGGGCGAGAACGGCATCTCGCCGGTACACGAGTTCTTCGGCCGTGTGGGGACCGATCTCGGATGGATGCGCTTCTGGGCGGCGCCGAGCGTGTTCTGGCTGAACTCGTCCGACAAGGTTCTGATGGGCGCGGCGTGGATGGGCGTGGGTCTGGGCGCGATCCTGTTCATCGGCCGCCTGGAGCGCCTGGCGCTGGTGCTGCTGTATGTCCTGTATCTCTCCTTCAGCTTGGCCGGGCAGGAGTTCCTGTCCTTCCAGTGGGATGCTCTGCTGCTCGAAGCAGGATTCCTGGCGATCTTCTTCGGCCATTCCCGCGTCACCCAAAGAACCATCGCATGGCTGTTTCGCTGGCTGGCGTTCCGCCTGTATTTTCTATCCGGCTTTGTGAAGCTGGCCAGCGGCGATCCGAACTGGCGCGGCCTGAGCGCCCTCGATTTCCATTACTGGACGCAGCCGCTTCCGACCATCGTCGCCTGGTACGTCGACAAGCTGCCGGGCGGGTTCCAGCATGCTTCTACTTTTATGGTGCTGGCGATTGAACTCGGCGCGCCGTTCCTGATCTTCATGCCGCGGCGGATCCGGTTCTTCGGTGCGGGCTTGCTCTTGGGCCTGCAAGCCCTGATCTTCGTAACCGGAAACTACACCTTCTTCAACCTGCTGTCGGCGGTGATCACAGTGTTCCTATTCGACGATCAAGCTCTACGCGGCATGGTGTGGATGCCTCGACGGGTTCGCGAGCGGCTCATGGAGGAACCGATCGAAGCCGGACGCGCGACGCGGGTGGCCGCCGCCGCGCTGACGCTGCTGATTCTGCCGCTTGGGTTGGCACGAATCCTCGAGAACATCACCTCGCAGGCGCCCCGGCCCCTGGAAGCGCTGGCTCGCTATACGTCGCCATTTCAGGTTGTCAATTCCTATGGCTTGTTCGCGGTGATGACCACGGAGAGGCAGGAGATCGTGGTCGAAGGGTCGAACGACGGCCAGCAGTGGCTCGCTTATGAGTTTCCGTACAAGCCTGGAGATGTGAATCGCGCACCGCGCTGGGCTGCGCCGTATCAGCCAAGACTCGACTGGCAGATGTGGTTCGCCGCGCTGAGCGACTACCGGTCGAATCCCTGGTTTGTGGCGTTCGTCGAGCGCTTGCTTGAAGGCTCCCCCGACGTGGCGGCCTTGCTCGCGAAGAATCCGTTTCCGGATCGCCCGCCGCGCTACATCCGGGCGGTGACTTACGACTATCGCTTCTCGACCTGGGAAGAGCATCGGCAAACCGGTGCCTGGTGGCATCGCGAGCCGCATGGCGACTACCTGCCTCCTGTCGGATTCCGCACCGCAGCAGCAAAATAACGGTGATCACATCGGGACCTTCGACCCTTGACACCCGCATGTCCAGAGCCGATGCTGTATCGAGGGAGAAGTGCTTTGAAATACCGGATTCTCGCAGCTTTCATGGTGCTGATCGCGACGGGATCGCTATGGGCGCACCATTCCACGACCGCCGTCTTCGACATGGGGAAGAAGATTCAGGTGACCGGAACCCTGAACCGCGTCGAGTGGATCAACCCGCACATCTCGATTTATGTCGACGCGAAAGGCGAACATGGGATCGACGCGTGGCACTTCGAAGGTAGCCCGCCGGCCTGGTTCCGCAGGGTGGGCGTGAACAAGAACGACATCGCAAAGTACCAGGGCCAGATGATCACAGTAGACGGCGTCCGGGCCAAGGACGGCACGCTCTACGGCTATCTGCAAAAGATCACATTCGCGGACGGAAGCTCGCTCGAAACTGTGTCGGCAGGACAGATTCCTGAGAAGTAGGAGATCAGGTCATGAAGCTACAACTCTTAAGTACGGTTTCGGCAGGACTCCTCCTGGTGGGGTTAGTTGGCGCGCAGCAGCCAACAAAGATCAAGCGCACCGCGGATGGGCATCCGGACCTGAGCGGGCTGTGGTCTTATGCTGTGGACCTGCCATCGGGCGGGATCAAGCGCCAGGCCGATGGGAAGGTTATCGTCAAGCAGGCCGATCTCAGCAATCGCCGCGCGCCGAAAGGCGAGGTGAAGGGCGCGCTGCCGTTCACGGCGGCTCCGGCTTACAAGCCCGAGTTCCAGGCTAAGGTGAAGGACCTGATCGACCATGAAAGCCGCACCGACCCGGTATTTTACTGTGGGAGGCCAGGCGTGCCGCGCATCGGCCCGCCGCGCAAGATCGTGCAGCTTCCGAACGAAATGATCTTCCTGTATGAAGACATGTCGGGCGACACGTATCGCGTGATTCCGACCGACGGCCGCAAGCATCGCGAAGATGCGAATCCGGGCGCGTATGGCGATTCCATCGGGCACTGGGACGGCGACACTCTGGTAGTCGACGTGACGAACTTTGACGATACGACGTGGTTCGGCGAGGGCGGCTATTTCCACACCGATGCCATGCACGTGACCGAGCGGCTGTGGCTGGATGGCAACGGCAATCTGGTGTGGCAGGCGATGGTGGACGATCCCAAGGTTCTGGCGCAGCCTTGGACCGTGACGCCTCGCGTGGTGAAGCCGACCGCCGAGCCTCTGGAAGAATCGCCGCGCTGCATCGAAGACGACGCGCATCGGCTGCGGAACGACGATCATCATGGGCAGCGGTAAACCTCACATGAATACGATCCGATTCGGCGTCGCGGCTTTCGCCTGTGGCTCATTGGGGATCCTACTGCTGGCGCAAGAACCGTCAGGCGATGCGGCGCGCGGCAAGGCCATCTACGAAGGTAAGGGCGATTGCGCGAGCTGCCATCGCATCAATGGCGTCGGCGGGCGGCTGGGTCCGGACCTGAGCGATATCGGCGTGCCGCGCGGAGGGGGCCGTGGTGGCGGAGGAGGCGGCAAACAGGCCACGCCGGCGCCTGCGCCTACACTCAACCTCACGGCACTGGAGACTTCGATCGTCGATCCGGATGCCGAAGTTGCACTCTCGAATCGCCTGGTTCGCATCGTGACCAAGGACGGCAAGAGCGTCACCGGGAAGCTGCTCAATCACGACAACTTCACAGTGCAGTTCATCGATCCGCAGGGGAAACTGCATTCGTACGTGAAGGCGGACCTGAAGGAATCAACCGTGCTGACCAAGGGCCTGATGCCGTCGTATAAAGATCGCTTCAGCGCGCAGGAAGTAGCGGACGTGGTGGCTTATCTCGCCACGTTGAAAGGGCCGTCCGGCTCGTCACGCTGAGAGCAGGCGGCCTTTGGGTTCTGGGATAGGGCGTCCAAGTTCCTTGGCGGCTTCGATCCACTCCGCGATCACTGTTTCCGCGTTCGCAAGAGCCTCCTGGCGAGTGGAACCGTCGGCAGAGCAGCCGGCGAGTTCCGGCACATCGGCGATGAAGGCTTGGTCCTCGTCGCTCCAGTAGAGAATGATTTCGTACTTCGTCATTCGACTCCTGATCTTAGTCTATGTCAACCAGTCTATATCGAATGAGCACGTTGCGAACTTGCTTGACCTGATACGGTTTGGCAAGGGATCCTCGCGCTGGAGGTTGAGGATCTCGTCGACGCCGTCGCACGTGAAGATGTGATGGCTTCCTCTTACGCGCTCGACGAATCCGATCCGCAGAAGGGCGCCCCGCAGATCGCTAAATCGAATATTTGCGTCAGAGCCGCCCCGCAGCAGTCGCGATAGAGGAGTCTCGCCCACCGCACAATAGGTGCGTGCGGCGGAAAGAAACTCTCACTACCTCGGTCCGTAGTGCGGGACCGGACACCCGATCTCTAGAGCGCCCAGATCCGGGGCGCGGCCAGTGAAATCGTCATACTAGAGCTAATCTTTAATAGTGAAGTCGCGCCGGACTCTCCTTCTAGGCTTTGCGTCAGCGGCAACCACGGGGCTAGCCCACCGCGCGGCCGGGCAGAATAGGGATCAGGTGCCCTCCTCCAATGGCCCTCGCATCCGGCCGGTAAAGGAGTTAAGGGGCGCCCACCTCCACGCCGTATCCGCCGATGGCAGCAAAATATGCGTGGTTCTGGCTTCCGAAGGAATCGAAACCTGGTCATACCGCGAAGGTCAATGGAGCCGTGAGAACGTTGACTCCTTCCCGCCGGACGAGCCCCTGTGTGTGGTCGAACTCGGATCGTGGAAGACGGTGTACTCGACAAGGCTTGAGGCTGCCCCCTTAATGGCCAGCTTCTTACGGGATAGTCCGGAGCTTTACGTCACGGCGGTCTTTCTCGATGTTGGCAAAGCCGGGAACCAGCAAGTTGTGATCGACCTTCAAGCTGGAAGCATAAAGCAGGAACAGATAAGGGACGGCCTCTTTCGGGCAACAAGGGGGCAGCAACTGCTGACGACGAAGGGTGAACTGGGCAAGGGCGGGGTTCTGAGCGTGGTCAAGCTACCGGACTACCGGGAGCTGGCGCAGGCGGACCTTGAAGTACCGCGCAGCGGTCGTAGCGGCACTGATCAAATTGTGTCGTCTCAGGGCGATGTTTTTGTATACGGTGTAGATGACCTCGTCGTGTGCCGGCGAACGGATGATCTGGGCGTCCTGTGGACCCGTCGGATCGGAGCCACAAGAGTTTGGCGGATCGCAATCTCCGCCCGTGGCGACCGGGTCGCGGCAGTCGCCGATGCCGCTCCGCAGCGCAGTCCGCGAGTGCCCCCAGTGATTCAGCCGCTATTCATCGTCGTGTACGACGGACGTTCAGGGACGCCCGTAGCTACGTTTCCCGCGGACGTAAATTTTAACGAAGCCTTGGCGCTCTCCCCGGACGGGAAGCTCCTCGCGGTTGCTCAAAGAGTTCCCGCTGATGACAAACAAAACGTCGACCTATTCGTTGACGTCTACGAAATCGCGTCCAGCCGTCGGATCGCCCGCGAGCTGCACTGCCGCGTTCCTCCTGGACGGTTTCAGAATCGAGCCGGCTTTGCAGCCGCAGAGTTTACGTCCGACGGGAGGTGGCTCATCATAGCCGGTTACGATAGAACCAAACTCTGGGAGGTCCTGGGTTGAGCGCCCGACGCTGAGCAAAGGGGAAAACGAGTTTTTAAGCTTCTTATCGCTCGCGTCCCAGCCCCGGCCAGTCCTGTGCGCCGTGTAGCACTCTTATGATGTGCACGTCTGGTTCAGCGACCAGATAACCACAATATAGGGAAGTGGTGAGACGACGAGCTCACGCGTCCCCACCACTCGACCGATGCGACCGCGGCTTGAAAATCGCTTCAGCGACTGCGCGGCCTCGTAGAGACTCAAAAGAGTGGATTCCGTCAACGACGGGCTGTGTTCCTCCAGATACGCTCCGATACTCTCCACGTCAGCGACGGCAGCCTGAGCCCACCGGATGCGCATCTAGCGCTGAATGATCCGCTCGATCCGAGCGCGAACTTCCTCATCTTCGACAAGCTCGCCCTGCCTGACTTGAGCCAGGCCAATCTCTACCTCTTCCCTGAACCACTGGTTGTAGGCGAGCAAATTGTCGATTGCTTCCTGGACGAGTTCGTCGGCGCGGCGGCCGGTTGCGGCCGGTTGAGGAAGCAAGCTTATTCAGTTGTTCTACCTGGTCCGGCGTGAGGTTTACTTCCATTCTTAAAATGAACCCTCTACACTTATTGTTGCAGTTACCTCGGACCGTAGTGCGGGACCGGGCGCCCGACCTCTAACGCCCCTAGATCCGGGGCGCGGCCGGTGAAATCGTCGTTTACTCCCGTCAAGCGAACCGCCGCGTCCACCGCGGCCGATCCCGGACGAAGCTCGAAATCGAAATCCGCAGGCTTGTAGAGCGTCCGCAGATCGGGGCCCGGCGGCGTTACCTTCTGGAAGACGTCGTAATCGACGATCACGCTGTGCCGATCCTGACCCGTCGCCTCGCTGTACTCCTTGAGCGTCTTGAAGCGTCTCCGCTCCCGCGACTTGGCTTCCAGCTGGTTCTGCTGCTGCATCGCCAACGCGCCCATTTCTCCGGGAAACAGCGCGCGGACCGAAAATGGCGGCGTGCTCCACTCGAAGGAATACTCGGCGCCAGCGTTGGGACGGAAGCCGTTATAGTCCGAGCTCGAATAGTTGGTGTTGGATTCGATGGAAAAAATCCCGGGGTTCTGGCTCTTCCCCAGGATCAGATTGTTGCGGAAGTGAAGGTTGGACGTCGCGAGCAGCATAGGCTCAACCGGCGCCAGGAACGTATTGTGATAGACCACGATTCCGGCGCCTGACGCCGTGAGCTTCATCGCCCCGCCCTCGGGCGAATCGTACACGATGTTGCGGATGAAATACACCGGACCGCCGAACATCGGCTGCACGCTGAGCGCTCGATTCCCGTTGTTGAAGCAGCGATTGCGGAAAACGCGGATGTTGTGCGCCCCGCCGTCGGTTTCGATGCAATTATCCTCCACGTTGCTGACATCGTTGTTATAGAAATCGATCGAAACCGGGAGCCGGTCCTGAATCACATTAGGAGCGCCATCCGGATTTCCATAAGTGGCAATATCGATGCCGTCGTGGAATTGCTGGATGGAGTTATAAGCCACCACGTGTCCCTGGCCGTAAAGCTTCACCGCGTATTCCGACACCAGCTTCGCGCCAAACTCTGGATACGCCTGCCACTCGCGGCCCGTGAACCCCATGAGAATATCCGGCCGGAACTTGCCGGTAAAAGTGTTATCGGCGATGTAGAAATCCTTCGATCCGGACCAATCCGAATAGACGCCGCGTCCGATATTTTCGAGCTTGCAGTTCTTGATGGTGATGCCGCTCGCGCCGGTGATGTTCTTGTAGCCCGCCCAGAACGCCAGCTCCGTATTGCGGATCGTCAGGCCCTCGAAGTAGTTGTAATTCGCAGCCATCAGGTTGAACAGGTTGAACGCGCCATCGCCGTCGAAAATTGCCTCACCGTCGCCCGCGCCCTTGATCACGATGGGCTTGTCCGCAGTGCCGCTCTGGGTCAGGAAATACGTGCCGCTGGAAAGTGTACCGAGCTGGCCTCCGTATTTGTAGCGGTCGTCCTTGTACACGCCCGCGTGCACCAGAATCACGTCTCCTGGCTGAACCCGTGCCGGGAAGCTGTTGAAGTAATCCGCGCCGTTGCTCCCCATGTAGTACGCGGCCTGCAGGCCGGTGAAGGCCGGCTCCTGCTTCTGGCCGTTGAAGCCGGGCGGATACACATGATAGGTCTTGCCGCCGGCTGCCGGCTTGGGTTCTGGACGAGTATGGACCGTCACGATGTTCTCCGCCTTGCCGTCGACCCCGTCGGGATCCGCCAGCACCAGGCGGCATTCGTAATCGGTTCCAGGCTCGAGATCGAAGATGCTCCCCGCGAACATATTCGGAACGATGTGTTGCAGCGCGTTTTCGTTGATCCGTTCGTGATCCAGGCGGAGCAGAGCCAGCCCCTCCTTCCAAGCCTGCTCGCCCTTCTTGCGATAGAAAACCGAAACCGCGGCGTTATGATTATCGTCGCCGTCGATGTGCCATTCAAAACCTAGCGAAACAAGTGTGGGACGCTCGGCGATGAATTCTCCGGCGGCCGTGCGGTTCGCCGCATGCAGCGCGAGCGTGGAAAAGAGCAAGCCCAGGACGATATAAGTGCGCATGGCACCGTCGATTCTAACACTCCATTACCATAAAGTATGCGTTTCGTAGCTGTGCTGTTTCTCATCGCAAGGTTCGCTTCGGCGCAAACCGGCACGCTCTCCGGAAAAGTGACCGATCCGGACGGCCAGGGAATTTTTAGCGCCTCCATCCAGGCCAGAAACACAGCTACCGGAATGGTCTACAGGACGGCCACTGCCAGCGGAGGCGATTACACGCTCGCGAAACTTCCTGCCGGCACCTACGACATCACCGTGCCGCCGCTAGGGTTCACTTTTCCCAAGTACGAACAGAAAGGCGTCGCCGTGCAGGCCACGAAGACCGCTCGCCTGGAGATCCACCTGGTGTGGGGTGGAAACCTGGGCACACCCGGCGACGATTTCTCGCTCATCACTCGAACCAAGCCCTCTCCCGCCGGTCCGGCGCCGCGTATGCGGAACGGCAGGCCCGATTTATCGGGTGTCTGGACCGGCAACGCCCCGGACGTGGACGCTCCTGATATGCTGCCCTGGGCTCAGGAGATCACCAACCAGCGGCGTGCGCGAGGAACAGGGAATCCCTCGGAGTCTTGCCTTCCTGGCGACAATCTGCTCGTTTCGCCGTTCATTTACAAGATCATTCAGACGCCCGCAGTGATCGCGATTCTGTGGGAAGGCAACGTCCCGGGCATCGTACAGATTTTTCTCGACGGTCGCGCGCATCCAAAGAATCTCGATCCCAGCTGGATGGGACACTCGGTGGGCCGCTGGGAAGGCGATACCCTGGTGGTGGATACGGTCGGGTTCAACGACCGGAGCTGGCTGCGAGTGTTTCCGCATACGGAGATGCTGCACGTCACGCAACGCATCCGGCGGCCGGACCTGGGCCATATCGAGAAGGAAATTACGATAGAGGACCCAGGCGCGTTCCGGAAACCCTGGAAGATCCGCGATGCCTGGGATCTGACTCCGGATGAAGAAATCGCAGAATACATCTGCAACGAAAACGAGAAGGACGTCCCGCATCTAAAGTGAGCAAATTTGCTGTCTGGATCTTCGCGGGCGGAATGCTGTTCGCCCAGGAAACATCGCAGCGGGGCGATCCCGCCAGGGGCAAAGCGATTTTCGAAGGCAAGGGCGACTGCCTGAGCTGCCATCGCGTAAAAGTGACTGGCTCGCGGTCCGGCCCCGAGCTGACGTCGATCGGCCACGAACGCCGCGCCACACCCGGCTATCTCGAACGCGCGCTACTCGATCCCGACGCCGACGTAAAATTGGCGAATCGCGGCGTTCGCGTGACGCTTAAGAAAGACGGCACCGTCGTCACTGGCAGGCTGCTCAACCGGGACATGTTCACGGTAGAGCTCGTGGATGGCCAGGGAAACACCAAACTGTTTCCGAAGTCCGAGCTAAGCAACGTGACCATCGTCACCAAGGGCCTGATGCCTTCGTACAAGGGCAAGCTCAGCGCGGACGAAATCGCGGATTTGGTCAGCTATCTGAGATCTTTGAAGTAATGCACGGGAAGTACTTGCCTTGACTCCGAAACTCTTGTGCTGTAACATCTTAGCCGTGCGAAACTGGATTCTCCTCGCGACCGCCCTGGCGGTTTTAGCGATGCTGGTCATGACCCCGTCCTCGGGCCGGGCCCAGGCTACGAAGGCCACCAAAGCCGCCGACGGCCATCCCGATCTGGGCGGAATCTGGGAGTACATGGGCACGGCCAACTGGGATCTCCAGGATCATCCGGCCGAGCCTGGTCCGATGTGGCAGACTGGAGCCATCGGAGCGGTGCCTGCCGGGCAGAGCGTGCTCGAAGGCGGCGGGGAAATTCCTTATCTGCCCGCGGCCGCGGCGAAGAAGAAGCAGAATTTCGAGAACCGGCGCACGCTGGATCCCGAAGCGAAGTGTTATCTTCCGGGCATCCCACGCGCGAATTACATGCCGTACCCATTCCAGATCGTGCAGTCACCTCGCGGGATTTTGTTCGTGTATGAATACGCCACCGCGAATCGCATGGTCAACATGGGCAAGCCGCAGGAAGCGGGGTCGGATACCTGGATGGGGACCAATAACGGCCATTGGGAGGGCGATACCCTGGTGGTCGACGTCACCGGCCTGAACGGGTTGGCGTGGTTCGACAGGGCGGGCGATTTCGCCAGCAGCAAGCTCCACGTGGTCGAGCGTTTCACGCGCCCCGATCCGTATCACCTCAACTACGAGGCCACCATCGAAGATCCTTCGGTCTTTTCGCGACCCTGGAAAATCAGTCTGCCGCTCTACAAGAGAATGGAGAAGAACGCACAACTGCTGGAGTTTAAGTGCGTGGAGTTCGCCGAAGAATTGCTGTACGGACAGTTTAAGAAACAACCTGCCAAGTAAGGAGCGTTGCGAATGAAAAAAGCATTGTGGGCCGTGAGTATCTGCACCGGGCTACTGTTGGCCGCCTCGGCGCCGGCATGGGCGCACCACGCGTTTCAGGCGGAGTTTGACCAGCGCAAGCCGATCAAGCTGGAAGGCAAAGTTACCGACATGGAGTGGATCAACCCGCACGCCTGGATCCACATCGATGTGAAGAATCCCGACGGCACGGTGACCAACTGGATGGTGGAATGCGGCAGCCCCAATATCATGCTGCGTCGCGGATTCACCAAGCGGTCGCTCGAAGTGGGCACCGATATTTCCGTCCAGGGCTATCAGGCCAAGAACGGCAGCATGCGGGCCAACGGCAGCAGCGTTACGTTCGCGGATGGGAAGAAACTATTCGTCGGCGGTTCGAACCCGGACGATCCGACTAACGGTAAGCAGCAATAGGAGGTCCCATGAGCCGATTTCTTGCGCTCGTTCTGATCGCGGTGCCGTTGGCGGCACAGACGGCAAAGCCAGTTGCGAAAGCCTCAAAGGCGTATACCGCGCCCAAGACACCATGGGGCGATCCGGATTTGCAGGGGCAATGGCCCGCCACCGCCAACATCCCCATGCAGCGTCCGGCGAATCTCGGCGAGCGGGCGACGCTCACCCCTGAAGAGCTGAAGGAGCGCGAGGCCCAGGCGGCGCGCACGGCGGAAGGCGATAGCGAGGAGTTCGTATCTTCCAAAGACACCGTGAACATCAATCCGCCGGGATACTGGGTGGAGCATGGCAAACCGAATGCCCAGGCGTCTCTGGTGGTCGATCCGCCGAACGGCCGGATTCCGGCCTTGACGCCGGCAGGTCAGGCTTACGCGAAGAGCCTGCGCAACGGGCTCGGGCCCGGCAGCCATTTCCCGGAGAAGGTCGACACGTGGGAGGATTTCGATTTCTATAGCCGCTGCATCACGCGCGGTCTGGTAAGCAGCATGCTGCCGACGCTCTACAACTTCGGCAACGAAATCGTACAGGCTCCGGGAGTCGTGGTGATTCGCAATGAAATGATCCACGAGACGCGGGTGATTCCGCTCGACGGGCGTCCGCAGTGGGGCAAGAACCTGCGCACCTATATGGGAGATTCACGCGGCCATTGGGAGGGCGACACGCTGGTGGTCGAAACGACGAACTTGAATAACAAAACCGGCACGGGCGGCGGCTTCTTCAGCGATGCCGCGGTGTTGACCGAGAAGTTCCGCCGCACTTCTAAGAACGAGCTGAGCTACGACCTGACGGTCAACGATCCGAAGACCTGGACGGCTCCCTTCACCATCCATATGCCGTACAAAGAAGATCCGAGCTATACGATCTACGAGTACGCCTGCCACGAAGGCAATTACATGATGGTCGACGCGCTTACCGGCGCTCGCACTTTGGAGAAGGAAGGCTCAAACACGAAGGTGGACAACAACAACTTCGTGCGGCAGGTGGAGGGGCCTAAGAAGTAAATCGGACGAGGCATGCCTCGCCCCTACATTTTCGTAGGGGCCGGACATGTCCGGCCCGTCGTGTTTCTAATCCCAATAAACGAACGCCATCGCGTTGCCGGTGCCGGCTTCCGAGCGATAGCAAGGCACATAATCGACCTTGTGATACTTTCGGCCGGCCGCGTTCATGGCGGCGATCACCGGGTACCAGTTCTTGGTTTCGGCAGTACCCACCTTGAAGACGTTCTCGGGGATCCTTTCGAGCGCGGCCTCGTCGCCCTTTTCCATGGCGTTGAGAATGGTCTTGTCCAGCTCTTCATCGATCACGAAGTGCGTCAGGCCGCCTGAAGCCATCAGCGCGACTCGGCCGTAGCCCTTGAAATTCTTGATTGCGCGATACAGCGCGTGGCCGAATTGCAGGCACCGGGCGTTCTTGGGAACGTTGTGCGGGAAATGGACGTTCAGGATGATCGGCACGCTGGGCGGAGGCGTGTCACCCAGGATCGAGTGATACAGGAACCCGTAAGCATGCGGGATCCCCCCGCGCGGCGCAGCCTTGGGAGTGATGTCGGATTGCGCCAAGTCGAAGTTTTCGGCCTCCAACGAATCGAGGATGTGATCCGCGAGTTCCGACGCGCCTGGGTACGTCGCTCCTTCTTCCGGCGAGTTGCCCGGTTCCGCGATGTTCAGACCCGGTGCGTCCTCATGCAGGTGCTGGACGTTCTTGATCTGCGCGCCTCGATAAACCGTGATCGAAGGCGTCAGTCCTTCATCGAAGAACTCGCGCTGGTCGTTGCCCAGAATGACGACCGCATCCGGCGCGGTCTCTTTAAACTTTTTACCGAGGACTTCCATGGCGCGGCGGCACTGCTGGAAACGCTCGCGGCGAACTTCCACGGTGACCTGGTCGGCAAATCCCGGGGCGCGCTCCTTGAGCAACGTCTCGAAGTCGTAGGTCTTGCCGCGGAACCAATGCTTCTTATTCTCGCGATCGGCTTTCGCGCGTAGATCCCACTGCTCGGGAGGCGTCGACAGCAGGGGCCCGTGAGACGATCCAATACCCAGTACGATTTCAGCCATATGTGAATCTTGAGTGTACTACTTGAACGCGAGTTTGGCCCTGGCGTCTTCTTCCGCTTTAATCGACGGTCCGAACAGGTTTTCGAAGAAATGTTCGCGCACCAGCCGCTCGACCACGCTGTTGTCGATCACCTTATGGAAGTCGTAAGCCTTGAGCCGCGCACCGACCTGCGCATCGGCCTGATGCTCCACGATGTACTTCACCGCGGGAGCCAATACATAGGGAATGCGCTCGTACGACTCGGCCTTCCGGTCGTGGTCATAGAGCCGCTCCACGTCGGCCTGGGTTTGCGGATCGTACACCGCGTACGCTTTCACCGCCATGGCCCGATCGTCGTAGTAGCGCTTGATGCCTTCAGCCTGCGCCTTGATCAGCAGCTCCGGCAGCTTGGGATTCGCCGCGATGGTGCTCTTCTTGAACACATACGCCATAGGCGCGTAGAGATCCTGATAGTCGGCCAGATTGGCGATTTCCTTGAAGCCTTGCGATTCGAGCTTGAAATAGGCGGGAGGAGGCAGCATGGTCGCGTCGACGCGCCCACTGACCAGCGCGGCGACTCGGCCATTGCCATCGGTGCCCAGAGGGATCCACTGAACGTCGCGCGAGTTCAGCCCGTTTTTGGCGAGAATCGCCAGCGCGAAGTTATACGGCGGGTCGCCGAGCTGGCTGACGCCGAAGCGCTTCCCCTTCAGATCCTTGACGCTCTTGACGTCGTTCTTGGTCATCATCGCGAACAGGCCGCGGTTCATGGGGCTCCCCATGATCACCAATGACCCGTCGAGCGAAGCCGCCTGCATGGCCTGCTCCATCGGGTAATTGGTCGCCTGCGCTTCACCGCTGACGATCATGGCGATACCGGCCGGATGGACGCCGAACACCATGGTCGCGTTGACGCCGTACTTCTGGTAATAGCCGCCCTCTTTCGCGATGAACAGCGGCCAGTTCGCCGGAGCCTTGGCCGGATAGTTGATGGTGATGTTTTGCGACGCGGGTGCTTGCGCCCACATCGTAAGGGCAGTGACCGCACTGGCGGCCACAAGCAGAGTGGTTAGGGTGAAGGTTCGCATGTTGCCTGACACCTTGATGAAGTCCCCCGAGGGATTATATCAGCACAGGCTCAGTAAAGCAGGAACGGACGCCGGCGATTCATGAACGCTGCGATATCGTTCATCAGGCCCTGCTCGATCACCCGCGGATCGTCGCCGCCCTTCAGCGCGTCGATCACTTTGCGATTGCCGATAAGCTGTTTCGACAACTCCAAGTCGATCTTTCCGGGATAGAGCTTGTGGAGCGCGTAGGCGACCTCCAGACCCAGGCGGATCGAATCAAACTGATCGCGATCGGTGATGACGAATCGCACGCCTTCCGTCTTTGGCGTGAGGTGTGTTGCATAGACGCGCACACCGGGAATGTATCGGGCGTTCAGAAACTCGGCCAGCTCCACGCCACGAACCCACTCTGCGCCGATCTGCTCGAAAGGAGCATCGGTGCCCCGCCCCACCGAATAATTCTTCGACGATTCGATCAGCGCCAGGCCCGGATACAATGTCGCCGCGTTGAGACTCCGCATATTGGGCGACGGGTCCACCCACGGCAGGCCGGTCGAATCGAACCAGTCGCCGCGCGCCCAGTTCCGCATCTTCACGACGTGAAGATCTGCGTGAAAACCGCGTTCGGCGTTGCCCATGGTCGCGAGCTCGCCCGGCGTGAGCCCGTGCCGCACGGGCAGGCTGAAACAACCGGTGATCCCTTGCATATCGGAGTCGAGCATGGGACCCTCGACGTGCGTTCCGGTGATCGGATCCGGGCGGTCCAACACGTAGAACGGAAGATTCGCTTTGGCGGCAGCCTCCAGCGCGAAGAGCATGGTGCAGTTGTACGTAAAGAAACGCACGCCGACGTCCTGAATGTCGAACACCAGGGTGTCGACCCCTTTCAGCATTTCCGGCGTCAGGCGAAAACGGCTGTTGGCGTACAGGCTGAAGACCGGCAGACCCGTGGCTGGATCCCGCGAATCCGCGACGGTGGGCTGGTCCTGGGTACCGGTAATCCCGTGCTCGGGGCCGAACAGAGCAGTCACATTCAAGCCGCCGGCGAGCATCACATCCACATTTCGGCGGCCCTGGCGATCCACACCCGTCTGATTCGTCAGCAGACCAATGCGCTTGCCCTTCAACGCAGCGAATGCTTCCTGCTCCAGAACATCCAGGCCTGTGAGGGTCGCGTGATTCGCTGGACCGAGACCCAACCCACGTGCCGCGATCGTCGCGATGTTTCTGCGCCACTCATTGATGCTGCGCCCGCCCTTGGGATGGACGCGGTTGGTCATGATCACCACGAACGATTTACTGCCCGGATCGATCCACACCGACGGCCCGGTAAATCCCGTATGCCCGTAGGATGTCCCGCGCGGGAAAATATCGCCGCGATTGGAAGAATATGGCGAATCGATATCCCACCCCAGGCCCCGCAGAATCGGATGATCGGGCGGCGATGCAGGCGAAGTGAACAGCTCGACGGTAGCTGACTGGAAAAATCGTCTGTCGAGCATTGCTTGGGCATACCGTGCGATGTCGTCGGCGATCGAAAATACACCCGCGTGCCCCGCCACACCGCCCATGTAGCGCGCCGTGGGATCGTGCACGACGCCGCGCAAAGGCTTGCCGGTGGCAGCGTCTAATTCAGTAGGCGCGATCCGAGAGACGAACGAGGCCGCGGGATCAAATGTGGTGTTCCGCATTCCCAGCGGCTCGAATATCTGCTCGCGCGCGAACTGATCGAGCGGCTTGCCGCTGACCCTGCGCACGATCTCGCCAAGCAGTTCAAAATTAATATCGCTATACACGAACTTCTCGCCGGGCGGACCCGCGGGTTTGTCGATCAGAGCCTTGCCGATGCCGGTGTCGTAGCCGCTCCATGCAGGGTCGATGTCCAGATCCGGGCGCAGTCCCGAGTAGTGCGTCATCAGGTTGCGAATGGTGATGTTGCTCTTGCCGCCCTGGAACTCCGGTAAATATTTCGTCACCGGATCGTCGATCTTGATCTTGCCCTGCTCGTAAAGCTTCATGATCGCGGGCGTAGTTGCGACAACTTTAGTAAGAGAGGCGATGTCATAAATGGTGTCGACAGTCGCGGTCTCGCGCGCGGGAACCAGCGCACGCGCGCCATACGCCATGCGATGGACGATCTTTCCGTCGTGGCCGATGATGATGACCGCGCCGGGAATCAGGCCGTCGTGGATCGCCTGTTCGGTTGCGGCATCGAGTGCGGCGGAGCCGCCGAAAGTCTGCGCGAACGCGCAAGACCCCAGGCACGCCGCCAGCAAGACTTTCATGACAATTGTTTTGCGATGCCTTCGAGAAGTATCGCCAGGTCGAGGTCCTTTTGCGTGATGCCGCCCGCGCTGTGGGTTACCAGATCGACAGTCACCTTGTTATAGACGTTGGCCCACTCGGGATGATGGTCGTTCTTATCGATCGTCGGCGCAGCCGTGACCATGAAGCCGATGGCGTGCGCGAAATCGGCGAACTTATATTCCCGGTGGAGCTTGCCGTGCTCGACCTTCCAGCCCGGCAGCTTGGTTAGGCCCGCGGAAATCTGCGTATCGGTGAGTTTTGCCACTTGATCCGACTTTATCAGACATCTAACCCCACCGCGCGCATCAGCTCCAGGGCGTTCCCCCTGGTCACCACGCCCGGACGCAGGTGGTAATCGAAGCGGATCTCGCCGCCCTCCAGATGATCTTCGAAGTGAACATTGATAGCGCGCCCGTTGAGCTGCTCGGCGATCTCTGCCAGCGCCAGATCGTGCGTGGTCGCAAAGCCGATCGCGTCATGCTTGATTAATCCAGCTAACAGGCCTTCCGCGCCGAGCCTGCGGTCATGGGAGTTGGTTCCGCTGAGCAGCTCGTCGAGCAGGAACAGCAAGGGCTGGCCGGAACGCGCCAGGTCGACAACATCCTTCAACCGGCTGATTTCAGCGTAGAAGCGCGAGCGATGGTCGGTTACCGAATCGCTGGTGCGCATGGACGCGCCCAGGCGCAGCCGTGAAAGCCGCAGCCGGCTGGCCGTAACCGGCGCGCCCGCCCAGGCCAGCACTACGCTCACGCCCACCGCGCGCAGCAGCGTACTTTTGCCTGACATGTTCGATCCGCTGATAATCCACAGCCGTGTGTCGCCCCCAATCTTCACATCATTCGCGATCGCTTCGGCGGCGGGAATCAGCGGATGAGTCAGCCCTTGAGAGTCATAGAAGCTCTTAAGAGAAGTGTCGCGTTCCGGGGAATCCATGAACTCTGGAAAGACAGCATCGGGCCGCTCGTAGGCGAAGCACGCCAGCGAGCTCATCGCCTCGAATTCGCCGATCGCCGCCACCCATCCGGCGACGTGCGGGCCATAGCGGATGCGCCACTTTTCGATGGCCATTGCGAACTGCGGCATCCACAGCAGCCCGGCTGCGGGCAGACGGAAGAAAAGGTTGCGCGCCCAATCCAGCCGGTCGACCAAATTCACCAGGCGCCGGATCTGACGGGTCGCCGGCGCTCCCTCGATCAACAACCTGCCGCGCAGACCCGCCAGCGCGGGCGAAGAAAATGGTTCCCGCTCCAGGCGCTCCAGCAGTAGAGCAATCAGTCGCAATTCATGCGCTGGAGTGCCCACGCTCCCGGCCACCTGGCCCGTAGCTTTGTTCGTCACCATCATGAATATCAGTTCGGCCAGGACGACGAACAGGAACCCGCGGAAGCTGGTCCAATCGGACAGAGCCGTGACCAGCGTCGTGACCGCCGCGATGGCCAGGATCAGCGCGATCCAGCGCGCACCGGGGAAAAATACCGCAGGCGGCTCGGTCCCCCACCCGCCCAGCCTCTGATCGTCCACTGCTGCGCGAAGATCCTCGCCCATCAGCGCGATCTCTTCCCGCAGATCCACACCCGGCCGCAGCTCCTTAACCGATTCCTGGCGTGCGGCAACCTCCGACGGCTCACCCGGCGCCAGCAGCCAGCCTGCGAGCACGCGTTCTCCCATCCGTGTTCGCGCGGTCGAGAGCAGCTCAAACAACGATCCGCGTCCGAACAGATCCAGATCGTCCGAGAAAATATGGCCAGGGTCGCGGAAGCGTTCACCCTGATTGCCGGTGCCGATCCACTTGTTATCGAGACGCGCGAGCGCGCGCTCGTAGTACGCGATTCCACGTCCCGCCCGGCGAAGGTCGCGATCCACGCGGTCGTGAACCACCGCCAATACGGCCAGCGCGGCGACCGGCAGCAGCAGCCACCAGGGCGAAAGTCGTCCGGCCCCCAGCGAGATGGCGGCGATCGCCACCAACAGGATTCCGCTGCCAAGGCGCGCATTGCCCAGCCGCCGATGGAGCATTTCGTTGCGCGTGTGTTCGCTTCGCCATCGGCCTAGCCGGTCCCGGTACTCGTTAAGAGGATCCAAGTCTCTAAGGTACTCATTCTTAGTCCACAAGGGCGCGGTATGCTTGGGATCTGGTGGTTCCCGATGCTGGCTCGCCTGCGCCCGACGCTCGATTTCATGCCGTCGCCGGTTCCGGATAAACCCGGGCTTCTGATCCGCGATCCATTCTATTTTTCCGATGCGACGCTGATCATTCCACCGGTGCTGGTGGAAAGCCTGACCTATTTCGACGGCGCCCACAGCTCGCTCGACCTGCGGGAGCATCTCGTTCGCCTCACCGGGGATCTGGATGTCTCCGGCCTGGAGCAGCATCTCATTGACACCCTCAGCGGCGCCGGCTTCCTGGAAGACGAGGCTTTCTTTCGCCGCAAAGAGGACGCCGAACGATCGTTCGCCGGCGCGCACGCCAGGCAACCCGCGCACGCCGGAACAGGCTATCCCGAAAATCCCGCCGAGCTCGCGTCCACACTGAACGGATACTTGAATGGCAGCGCCTCGGCGCCCTCGCCAGACAAGATACGCGCTATCGCTGCTCCGCACGTCAGCCCCTTCGGCGGTATCGATTCCTATCGCGCTGCCTATGCCTCGCTCACGCCGGCTGACGCCGAAAAGACGTTCGTGGTTCTGGGCACGTCGCACTACGGACAACCCGACCGCTTCGGCCTCACCCGCAAACCCTTCGTCACTCCATTCGGAGAAGCCGGCACCAATCTTGCTCTGGTCGACGAAATCGCCGGCGCTGCTGGAGACGGCGTGCTGATGGAGGATTACTGCCATGCCATCGAACACTCCATAGAGTTTCAAGTTGTGTTCCTGCAGCACCTGTTCGGCCCCGGCGTGCGCGTGCTGCCGATTCTGTGCGGAGCTTTCTCCCGCGGCATGCAGGCCAACGCACAGCCCGATGACGATGAAGGCGTACGCAGAACCATCGGAGCTCTCGGCGACATCGCCGCGCGCGAAGGCGACCGGTTGCTGTGGGTGCTGGGCGTCGACATGGCGCACATGGGGAAACGCTACGGAGACAGCTTCGAGGCGGCCGCCGATCGCGGTGAAATGTCCGAGGTCGCCCGCCGCGACCGCCTGCGCATCGAGCGTATGGAGCACGGCGACGCCGCCGGATTCTGGGAACAGGTTCGTGAAAATCGCGGTCAAAGATACGATGATCTGAAATGGTGCGGCTCCTCGCCCATCTACACATTCTTACGCGCCATGCCGGATATTCGCGGCAGCCTGCTGCACTACCAGCAGTGGAATATCGATCCCCTCAGCGTCGTCAGTTTCGCGGGGATGCGGTTCCACAGCTAGGCACCGGCTGCACGGACAGTTCTTTTTACTTCCTTTCAACAGCGGAGATTGCGCGTCCAACCCATTGATAAAACTAGCTTTTAAGTCCGTCATCCTGTGGCCAAGCAATTGCTCCAAATCCAGTGGAGGCCGCAAGCCGGGCGATGTACGTCGAAAATTCGGAACACACACTCAATCCAGGCTCAGGCCCGGAGCCCAGCGGGTGTCGAGAGCACAAACGGCTGTTAGAGGACTTCGGCATGGCCGTTCGGGAGCTCCTGGAGCTCCACGAAGAACAGTGGCTGGCGACCCTCGACGTTGACGAAGATTGTTGCCGTTTCGACGTTCTAATCCATATGGCCAATGAGAAGAAGCAATCCGCCAAGTATGCTTATCTCCGCCATGTGGAGGTGCACGGCTGCTCAGACGTGAATGCATTTAACCAAGCTCGAACGCGAAGTTATAACGGATAGCATGCTGAAAATTCAGTCTATCCAGGCTTCACTAAATCAGATCGATGAGACCAAGCTCGTCGACAGCACAGAGATCCACAATTGTCTGCGCAGCGCCAACACAAGTTTCCGCGCCGCTCTAAAGGCCGGCTCTTCAGAAAAGAAATCGAGTTGAGCCAGCTTCAGTTAGAGGAGGCGTTTGTCCCTGCGCGTCCGTTCTGAGGAGGCTGCGGCTTCGGAAGCGGCTTACGTGGGAGAATTTCCTCGCGATTCGCCGCTTCATACACGAAAGACGCGACAATCGCCGCCATCTGTGCCATGTCGGCGCGCTGGACCCGATCGTATACGTCCATATTGGAATGATGCGTCCGCGAATTATATTCGAGACCATCCTGTATGAACTGAAACCCCGGCAAGCCCACCGCGTCAAAACTCTGGTGATCCGTGCCGGTGGTATTGCGGATGCTGATTGTACCGGCTCCCAGATCCTCGAACGGCTTGAACCACGCCTCGAAAACCGGACGCATCGCATCATTGCCTTGCAGATACACGCCGCGAATCTTTCCACTACCGTTGTCAACATTGAAATAGCCTGCCAGCTTGGCGTGCTCGGGCTTCAGTTTCATGTCGCCCCGATCCGCAAAATGTTCGGTGACGTAGGCGCGCGACCCCAACAAACCCTGCTCTTCGCCGCTCCACAGAGCCATGCGAACCGTGCGATCCATGGGCAGACCGAGCGTCTTCAGGATGCGCATCGCCTCGATCATCACGGCGCACCCGGCTGCATTGTCGGTAGCCCCCGTGCCGCCCTGCCAGCTATCCAGATGCGCGCCGAGCATCACGATCTCATCGCGTTTGCGGCCGCCCGCAATCTCGCCGATGACGTTTATCGAATCGGTGCGGTCGTCCAGAAATTTCGCCTGGATTTCGAATTCCAGCTTCACCGGAATCTTGTTGTCGAGAAGACGCAGCACGCGGTTGTAGTGCTCCGGCGTCAGCACCACGCTGGGGGGCGGAACCGGATCCTTTATGTCGCGCGATCCAGCGGCCTGACCGAAGACTGTGCCTCCGCTGCTTTGCCCGCCGCCCAGGCGTACGACCACCGCCACGCCCTCGTCCTTCAGAAACTTGTTGAGCTGGTTCTGGAACCGCTGCTGCGGCGTGAGGCCGTCCGTTGACGGCGTGCCCTGTCCCCCGCGGCCGCCGCGCCCACCCCGCCCATCCCCCAGCGCGACCGTCCCAGGTGCGCCACCGCGGCCACCGCCGTCCGCGGCGAGGCTCAGCTTGGCCAGTTCATCGTCGGTGTAGCGCTGGCCCTGCGACGTCGTGATCATGTTCAGCTCCCGGCCCACGCCCAGGAACACGATCTTGCCTTTCAGCTTGCCCTTGTACTTGTCGAAATCGGATTCCGCGGCGATGTTGGCGACCATCGCCTCGCCCGTCACCGTGCCGTTGGTTCCCGGAGAATAGGCTAGCGGGAAGCCGATCAGGGGCGCGTATTGCGGCTCGATCAAGTTCGCAGAGAAGTGCGTATAGGTCCAGCCTCGGCCGAACGGACCCCATTTTTCCTCGTGCCCGTCAATGCCCCACTCCTTCAGCTGCTTCACCACCCAATCCGCCGCCGCGAAAAAACCGGGCGAGTTGGTCAGGCGCGGGCCATAGACATCGGTGAGCTGGAAGACGTGATCCATCACCTTGGAATTTTGTAAAGCCTCTTCCCGAATCTTGTGGATCGCATTCAGGTCGACACGTTCTTCCGCGGCAGTTGGCATCGCCGCGAAAGCAACCAGGCAGGCTAGGATCAGGAGGCAGCGTTTATTGGTCATGAATACCTCTTGGAGTCCATATTACAATTTCGGATAGCGTGCAGATCACCATCTCCAAGGAGAATTACCTTAAGGCCATCGCCGAAGCCGAAAGCGAAGGCGAAACCGTCATCGCGGCGACCCTGGCGCGCTGGCTCGACGTTTCGGCCCCCGCAGTGACCATGGCGATTCGCCGCCTCAAACGCGATGGGCTGATTCGTGTCGCGGCCTCGGGCGAGCTTAGCCTGACCCGCGAGGGACGCGAGATCGCCAACCGCGTGCTGAACCGGCATCATCTCATCGAGCGGATGCTGACCGAGATCTTCGGCATGGAATGGTACAAGGTGCATGACGAAGCCGAGCAGCTCGAGCACGCGGTATCCTCGGATTTCGAGCGCAAGCTTGTCGACAAGCTGGGCCATGGCGGGGCCTGCCCGCACGGGAACGTGGTCGGAATGGACCGCCCCCGCGACCGCCGCCAGCGAGGCTGGATTCCTCTCGATGAGGCAGCCAGCGGCGGTGCTGTTCGTGTCATGAGCGTGTTCGAACGCGATCGCAAACTGCTCGAGTACCTGAATGGGCTAGGCATCCGTCCGGGAGCGCAGCTAAAAGTGGTCGGCAAAAACTACGATCAGACCATGACCCTTCGTGTGGATCGCAAGCCGGTGCAGCTCGGCGGAGCCGCAGCCGCGAAGGTCTGGGTAGCGGCAGGCTAAGCTTAAGGTTGATGAACTGGACGGCTGTAGCTGCGATCATGCTTGCGCTCGCGGTCTGTATCGGCGCATTCGGCGCCCACGGATTGCAGAGCCGCCTGGATACCTACTCGCTGGGGGTCTACGAGAAAGGCGTGATTTATCATTTCTTTCACGCGCTGGGAATGCTGGCGGTGCCGCTGTTAATACGCGCGGGTTTGATCTCGCAATCGGCCGGCAATTGGACCGCCTGGCTGCTGCTCGTCGGAATCGTGCTGTTTTCCGGCAGCCTGTATGCGCTCGCGATCACCGGAGTGCGAACGCTCGGCGCAGTTACTCCGTTCGGCGGAGTTTCCTTTATCGCCGCATGGGCGGTGCTGGCAGTCTGTGCGCTGCGATCACGAAGCCACTAAACGCGATCTAAAATACTCGACCGTTTCCCGCAGCCCGTCTTCCAGGTTCACCTTCGGCTCCCAACCGAGCACCTTCTTCGCTTTTGCGATATTCGGCTGGCGCCGCTTGGGATCGTCGGAAGGCAGAGGCTGGTGCACCATCGGAGCCTTGATCCCCATCAGCCGCTGAATGCGCTCGGCAAACTCCAGGATCGTCAGCTCTACCGGATTCCCCAGGTTCACCGGGTAACGCTCCTCCGAATTCGCCAGCCGGACCAGCCCCTCGACCATATCACTCACGTAACAAAAACTGCGCGTCTGCGAACCGTCGCCAAAAATCGTAAGAGCCTCGCCCCGCAGTGCCTGATCCATAAACGCCGGCACCACGCGACCGTCGTCCAGGGCCATTCGCGGGCCATAGGTATTGAAGATCCGCGCGATATTGGTCCGCACGCCGTGCGTCCGGTGGTAGGCCATGGTAACCGCTTCCGCGTAGCGCTTGCTCTCGTCATAGCAGGAACGGAGCCCCACCGGATTCACATTGCCCCAGTAGGATTCCACCTGGGGATGCTCCAGCGGATCGCCGTAACATTCCGAAGTTGAGGTGATCAGGAAACGCGCGCCATCGCGCCGGGCGATCTCCAGCATATTGCGTGTGCCGGTCGATCCCGACTCGAGCGTTTCAATGGGATACGCCAGATAAAACTTGGGGCTCGCCAGCGACGCCAGGTGCCAGACGTGATCGAACGGGCCGCTCTCTTCGACGGGTTTCGTGACGTCGAATTCGCGAAACGTGAACTTCGGACGGCTCTCCAGATGCTCGATATTGCGGCGCGCACCGGTGATCAGGTTGTCGAGAGCCACCACTTCGCCCCCATCGGCCAGCAGACGTTCGCATAAATGTGAGCCAATAAATCCCGCAGCCCCGGAAACCAGATGACGCATGCTCTAACATTCTACCCGGTTGACTCCGCATGCTACATTTTTGGGTGACCATGTTTGAAGAGCTGCTGCTCGCCGGGTTGTTGGCCGCCTCCCTCGCGGGATTCGGGTGGCGCTTCGGCGCGGTGCTCCGCAGGATCCGCGCAGCCAAGCCGGATGCGGATTTCTCCCTGTTTCCCGTCGGCCGGCGCTTCCGCGAACTGCTTTGGGAGGTGATGCTCCAGGCCAAGGTCATCCGCGAGCGGCCCCTACCCGGTATCGCCCACGCCTTCGTGTTTTGGGGATTCTGCGCTTTCGCGCTGGTCACGTTGAATCACATCGCCATTGGATTCGGAACGCACTTTCTGACTCCCGGCGGTTTCTATTTCCAGCTTGCGGCGGTATTTGCGATGCTGGTGGCGGTCTCGATCGCAGGACTCTTCGTTCGCCGGTTTGTCGTGCGCCCCAAGTGGCTTGGGGATGTGTCCTATGAATCCGGCGTGATCGCGCTGCTCATCTTTGTGCTGATGGCCACCTACCTGGCCGCGTTCTGGATCGGCGATTCGAAACTGTTGTGGTGGTCGCACACCGCTACGCTCCTCATTTTTCTCCCGTTGATTCCGCACACCAAGCATCTGCATCTGGTTCTGAGCCCGTTTTCGATATTTTTCTCGCGCGGCGGCTTCGCCAAAATTCCACCGCTCGCCGGCGATGAAGATTTCGGCCTGGACACCGGCAAGGATCTGACGCAAATTGTCGCGCTGCAGGCGTACTCCTGCGTCGAGTGCGGCCGCTGCACCGAACATTGTCCAGCCAACAACACCAGCAAGATTCTCGACCCCAAGCAGATCGCGTTGGGCGTGCGCGGCTACTTGAACGAGTTCGGTCCCGACTCCGCAGAGCCGCTCTTCGGCAAGCATCTTTCACAGGAAGCCGCGTTCCAATGCACCACCTGCGGGGCGTGCGAATACCAGTGCCCCGTGGGCGTCGAACACCTTCCCATCATCGTGGGACTTCGCCGCGGCGCGGTGAACACCGGTAAATGGGAGGATAGCTACGGCACCAAGCTGTTTCTCGCGCTCGAACGCAACGGCAACGCGCTCGGTTTCAGCTCCGCCGAACGCGATAAATTCATCGCCAAAGAACAGTTGCCGATTTTCGATGGGACCCAGGAGTACTGCCTCTGGCTCGGCTGCATGGGCGCTTACGATCCGCAGGGCCGGGAGATTATCGCCGCGTTCGCACGCGTGATGAGGCACCTTGGGACGACCTTCGGAGTTCTGCAAAAAGAGAGGTGCACGGGCGATCCTGCCCGCAGGCTCGGCAACGATCTGGTGTTCCAGCAGCTCGCCGAATCCAATCTCGAAAACCTGAAGCTAAGCAAAACCACGAAGATCGTCTCCATCTGCCCGCACTGCGTCCGCACCATCTCCACCGACTACGTGGAGCACGGCCAAGCCCCGCCGATCGAGCATCACAGCGAGTTTATGGCTCGCCATCTTGACCGCCTGCCGCAGTACAAAGGCGACGATATCGTATATCACGATCCGTGCTACCTGGGCCGCTATCGCAACGTCTATGACGAGCCTCGTGCCGTGCTTTCGCGGTCCGGACAAGTCATAGACCCGCCGCGTGCACGAGAGCGCAGTTTTTGCTGCGGCGCCGGCGGCGGCCTCGCGTTTCTGGGCGAAGAACAAGGCGATCGCGTCAGTCACAACCGTGCGCGTGAGCTGGTGGCAACGGGAGCAGGAACCGTCGCCGCCGCTTGCCCATTCTGCAACACCATGTTTCGCGATGCGCTGTCAGCGGTCTCCCCGGCTCCGCCGAAGTTATTGGACATCGCCCAGATCGTGGCCGCCTCGCTTCCCCGGCAACAGTGAGATGCTAGGAACATGCGTCCCTGGCGGCTGTTGATCTCTCTCGCTCTCGCCGTCGCAGCCGTAGCCGCAACGCCTAAGCCGCCCAAGCCAAAAGCCCCGCCGCTCACCGCCGAACAACGCGCCATCCAGTCGCAAATGAAGTCGATGAGCCTGCGCGATAAGGTCGCCCAACTGGTCATCGTTACCGCCAATGGCGACGTCTACAGCCACACGTCACCAGAGTTTGAAAGATACCGGCACTGGATCGCCGATCTGCATGTCGGCGGCATCATTATTAACAACGCCTCGCAATACGGCCTGGTCCGCAATGCCGAGCCTCATGCTCTGGCCGTATTCCTGAATCAGATGCAGAGGCTGGCGCGGACGCCCCTTCTGGTCGCTTCGGATTTCGAGCGCGCCGCTTCCATGCGCGTCACCGGCGGCACTCGCTTCCCGCATAGCATGGCGTTCGCCGCGGCGGGCGATCTCGCCGCCACTAAGTTTGAAGGTCTCACCGCTGCGCGCGAAGCCCGCGCCTTGGGCATTCACTGGATCTTCGCGCCCGTGGCCGACGTCAATAACAATCCGCTGAACCCGATCATCAATCTGCGGTCCTATGGAGAAGATCCCGAGCAGGTCTCGCGCTACGTCGCAGCGTATATCGAAGGCGCGCATTCCGACCCGGCGAACCGCGTCCTGGTCACCGCCAAGCATTTTCCCGGGCATGGCGATACCGATGTCGATAGCCACCTGGGCCTGCCGCGTTTAGAAGTGTCCCGCGAGCGTCTCGACGCCATGGAGCTGAAGCCGTTCCAGGCCGCCATCGCTCACGGCGTCGATTCGGTGATGACCGCGCACATGGCCGTGCCTGCGCTCGAACCCTCCGGCATGCCCGCCACCGTGTCCCACAATGTGCTCACCGCGCTGCTTCGTGACGAACTCAAGTTCAAGGGCCTGATCGTAACCGACGCCATGACCATGCAAGGTTTGGCGATGCTGTTCGATAGCGGCGAGGGCTCGGTGCGGTCGATCGTGGCCGGCGCCGACGTGCTGCTGATGCCGCCCGATCCGGACAAAGCCATTCGCGCGGTCGTCGGCGCGGTGGAAGACGGCCGCATTTCGCGCCAGCGCCTCGATCAGAGCGTCGCGCGCGTCCTGGCCGCGAAACTTTCGCTGGGACTAAGCAATAAAAAGAAACTGGTGAACCTGGATGCGATTTCCGACACCCTGGACTCGCCCGAAGCCGCCGAGAAAGCCCAGGCCGTCGCCGATCGCGCTGTGACGCTGATTCGCAATGATCGCGACGTACTTCCGCTAGCCGCGTCAAGCCGCCCTTGCCTGATCGTGGTCACCGAGCTGCGCATCTCGCAATTCGGCCAGCGCGCCATCCAGGAATTTCGCCGCCGTTCGCCGAACGGACGAGTGGTGTCGGTCGATACAGGGCTGCCCCTCGCCGCGCTCCAAGCCACCGCCGGCGACCTGACCACGTGTTCGTCGATCGTGGCCGCCTCGTTTGCCTCCGTGTCCGCCGATCTGAAAGACGTGAAGCCGTTTCTCCTCGATCTCACTCAGAGGCCGGTTCCCGTTGTCCTGCTGGCGTTCGAGAATCCTTACCTGCTGACCAGCGTTCCCAATGCCACGTCGTTTCTCACTACCTTCAGCTCGTCGCTGCCTTCGGAAATCGCCGCTGTGAAAGCTCTGTTCGGCGAAATTCCGGTTGCCGGACACACGCCCGTCAGTATTCCAGGTTTCGCCAAGCTCGGCGATGGTATCCAGTTGCCCGCCCGATCCCGCTAAAATCATTTAACAAACATGCAATTTACCAACTTAGGAAATACCGGAATCACCGTGTCGCGCCTGTGCCTGGGATGCATGAGCTATGGCGGCGGTGATCTGCCGGATTGGGCGCTCGGCACCAAGGGCTGGCACGTGAATAAAGAGGACGCACGCGAGCACTTCCGCATCGCCCTCGACGCCGGAATCAATTTCTTCGATACGGCCGACGTGTACTCCATCGGTCTCAGCGAAGAGATCACCGGGGCGCACCTCAAAGAGATGGCCGTGCGCGATCACATCGTGATCGCGACCAAGGTCCACGGCGTGATGGGTCCGAGTCCCAACCAGCGCGGCCTCAGCCGCAAGCACATTATCGAAGCCTGCGACAATTCCCTCCGGCGCTTGCAGATGGATTACGTGGATCTATATCAGATCCACCGCTGGGATCCCAAGACGCCTATCGAGGAGACGCTCGAAGCTCTCGATTCGCTGGTGCGCGCGGGCAAAGTTCGCTATCTGGGCGCCAGCAGCATGGCGGCATGGCAACTTTCGAAGGCCCTATACACAGCCAAGGAGAACGGCTGGCACCGGTTCGTCTCCATGCAGAACCACTACAACCTGGTCTATCGCGAAGAAGAACGCGAGACGATTCCCCTGTGCGTCGACCAGGGCCTCGCCGTCATTCCCTGGAGCCCGCTAGCGCGCGGATTCCTCACCGGCAACCGCAAGCGCGGAGGCGACGCCACCACTCGCGCCACTGTGGACACGTTTGCAAAGGACATGTACCACTCCGAAGACGACTTCCTGGTGGCGGACGCTGTTATCAATGTGGCCAAAAAGCGCGGCGTTTCGCCCGCCCAGATCGCTTGCGGGTGGATCTTGCAGGCTCCCGGCGTCACCGCGCCCATTATCGGCGCGACCAAGGCCGCACACCTCAGGGACGTGATCGGCGCAGTCGATCTCAAGCTCACCGCGGAGGAGATTGCATCTTTAGAGAAACCGTATCGTCCGCATAACATCCTGGGGCACGCCCAGCCCTCAGCGAAGAACATGCTGAAGCGCTAAACTACCGCGCGGGCTCTCGCACGCACCTGAATCCGACATCTCGGCGGCGCAGGACGGCGACAGTTTGGTACCGATTCGCGAGGCGCAGATAGCTGGCATTGCTGTACCAGGATCCGCCTCGCGCTATGTGAATCTGTCCCGATGCCGGACCCGTCGGATCGTCTTGCGGGCTGGTTCTGTAGTAGTTGGCGCTGTACCAATCTTCCACTCGCTCCGCGACGTTGCCATGGACGTCGTATAGGCCCCAGGCGTTCGGCTCTTTCTGGCCAACCGGATGGGTCGTCCCGTTGCTTTCGATGAGATTTGCGCCGCCCACTCCATACCAGGCCATCGCCGCCAAAGACGGTCCGGCATAGAGACCGTCGGCCCCGGCTCGCGCTGCATACTCCCATTCGGCCTCGGTCGGCAGCCGGTAGCGATAGCCATCGCCACGCGCGTTGAGGCGCCGCAGAAACTCGTGGACATCTTCCCAACTCACCTGCTCCACGGGATGATCGTCGCCTTTGAAGAAGCTGGGATTGTTTCCCATCACCGCCTCCCACTGCACCTGGGTCACTTCATACTTGCCGATTTCGAACGCCTTGGTAAGTCGCACCCGATGCGCGGGCTGTGCATCCGCGGGACATGCGCTCACCGTTCCATCGGGCAAATATGGGGAGTCCTTGGGCGAGCATCCCATCGTGAACTCGCCGGGCTCGATCTTTACGAATTCCATTTGAGCGAGCAGAACCAGCGGCGTCCATGCGAGCAATAGAATGGTCTTCCCCGCGTTCACTATTCGTAGCGCAGCGCGACCGTCGGGTTCACCGTTACCGCCCGGCGCGTCGGCACCAGGCAGGCGATCAATGCCACGGCACCCAGCATCGCGGAAACCGCGGCGTAGGTTAGCGGATCGGTCGCCGTGACTTCGTACAGCGCGGACGTCAGATATCGCGTGAGCGCCAAAGAAGCCGCGATTCCAAGCACTAGGCCGGCCGAAAAGAGAACCAGTGACCGCAGCGCGACGAGCCGGAAAACATCGCCTGCCTTCGCCCCCAAGGCCATCCGGATTCCGATCTCCCGAGTCCGTTCCGCGACCGAATACGCCATCACCCCGTAAATCCCCACCGCCGCCAGCACCGCCGCGATCGCGCCGAAAATTCCCAGCAGCAGGACATACAGCCGGACGTATCGAACCTGCTGATCGAGATAATCCTCCACCGTTCGCACATTCGCCACCGGATGGACGTGATCCACTTCGCCCACGGCCTCGCGCACGCTGGGAACCAGGCTCAGTGGCTTGCCCTGGGTGCGCAGCACGAAGAACATCCCCGCTCGCGATCCGTACCCTGCGCCCATCCAGCGGGGAGTTTGCTGCAGGTACGGCACATAGATCGTCGGTCTGAGCTGCCGCTGTTGCCGGTTCATGCGTATGTCGGTGGCCACTCCGACGATCTCCCGCAGCGGCTCATCCGGCACGTAGTCGAGCCGAATCTGCTTGCCGATGGGGCTTTCGTCGGGCCAATAGCGTTTTGCCATCGTCTGGTTGATCACCACGACATACGGCGCGCTGGCCGTGTCTCGATCGTTGAACTCGCGGCCCTGTACAATCGGGCTGCGCAACGTCGCGAAGTAGTCCGGAGTGACCGCGATGTAATTGGCAGTCTGCGATGGCTGTCCGTTTGGATCCGGCGGGGGCGCGGGACGTCCCAGGATCAGGAAACCCATATTCAGCGCTCCAGATAAGGGCGGCGAACTCGATCCGGCGGCGGACACGACCCCGGGAACGCTCTTCAGCCGGTCATAGACCCGGTTAAAGGTCAGCGTGGTCACTGGCAATACGTCCCACAGACCCGCGTTCCGGTATCTTGCGTAGGGCTTGATGGCCTCGTCGCGCGAGAATCGGAAATCGAAGGTGAGCAGATCTTTCGGATCCGCACCGAGACTGTTGCTTTGAATTCGCACGAAGCTGTTGATCATGAGCCCCGCGCCGATCAGCAGCACCAATGCCATGGCGATCTGGAGAATCACCAGGCCGCTGCGCACCCTCTGGCGGACGACCCCCTCGGTGCCGCTTCGAGTGACTTCCTTCAGCGATCCGGCCAAATCCGTCTTCGAAGCCTGAATCGCGGGAGCGATTCCAAACAGTACCGCGGCTAACACGGAAATCGTCAGCGTAAATCCCAGGACAGGCAGGTCCAGCGCGAGCTCGTTCAACCTCGGAAAATTGGGAGGCGCAGCCGCGACAAAAAGCCGCAGCCCGCCCCAGGCCAGCAGAATCCCCACGATTCCCCCGAGCAGAGCGAGCGGCACATTCTCGGTCACCAATTGGCGAACGATCCTTCCCCGGCCCGCTCCAATCGCCGTGCGGACGGCAATCTCCGTGCGGCGCGAGGCCGCGCGAGCCAGCAGGAGTCCGGCAACGTTCGCGCAACCGATGAGCAGCACGATCCCGACCGCTCCTTGGAGCAACAGCAGCGGGGACCGCAATCCGCCGTACAGTGATTCGGTCATGGTCTGCACCACTGCGCCGGTATTTTTGTTGCGGGGATCCGCGGCTGCCAATTGCGCCGTCAGGCCGTCCATCTCGGCCTGCGCCTGGCGTAGGTCGACTCCCGGTTTCAGCCTGGCCGCCACTCCCGAGGTATATTGGGTGCTCTGCATCTCCGTGCGAGTCCAATTCATCGGCATCCAGAAATCCGCATCTTCGTCGAAAAGATAAAAGTTCGGCGGCATTACGCCGATAATGGTCCTGTCCACCCCGTCCACGCGTAGGATTTGTCCCAGCACATTAGAATTGCCATTGAAGTGGCGCTGCCAGAAGCGATGACTGATCAGGAACACGGGCGCCTGGTCATCCACGGGATTCTCATCGTCCGCTAGAACGCGCCCTAAAACCGGCTTTACACCGAGTGTCTTAAAAAGCGATGGCGAGAAGTTTTCGCAGTCCACTCTCTCCGGCGGCTGCCCGTGTTCATCTGAGCCGATGTTACAGACATTGTTCCGAATGATTCCGACCGACTCGAAGGACTTTGCTTTTTCCTGGAATGTCAGGTAGTTATATGCCGTGACTCCGTTGGTCTGGTCGCGATGATCGAGCGGAACCGACCAGATCATCACCAGCCGGTTGGCCTCCGGGTACGGTAGGGGCCGCAGCAGCGTGGTGTTGATGAGGCTGAAAATAACCGTGTTCGCCCCGATACCCAACGCCAGGGACAGCGCGGCTATGATGGTGAACGTTGGCTTTCTGAGAAGCATCCGAAAGCCGAAGAGGAGATCCTGCCGCCAGGTTGCCATTGGCCCGCTGCCTCCTTAGGTCGTAATTGCTTCCCATTATGACGTAGCACGTCCGGTTTTGTTCCGGAAAATAATTGTCGAAATGTGCTTCAGGCTACGCTCATCCCGATCCCTTTCGTTCCTCGTGTAGGCTATTTAAGCATAGATCTCAAAGAACGCGAAGCCACGATGAGGACGGATTTGCTGCGATTCAACGGCGTTGTCGAGCGGGATCCCGCCATCGATGCGTGGATGAAAAAGCACGCTGGTGAATTGGGAGCCATCGCGCATCAGTGGTTTGAGGTGATGCGAAAATGCGGGGACGAAGTCCGGGAGCTCTTGCATGACGGCTGTCCGGTTGCATGCCTGGGAGACGCGCCCTTCGGCTACGTCGATGTATTCCGTTCGCATGTGAACGTGGGGTTCTTTCACGGCGCAGCGCTGCCGGATCCGGCACGTTTGTTGCAGGGCGCCGGCAAGTTCATGCGCCATGTGAAGCTGAGACCGGGAACGGCCATAAACGCCGCAGCGCTACGCAGGCTCATCGAAACGGCGTACTCGGATATAAAGGCGCGCGTCGAAAACGGCTAGCTCAGCGACTCGGTCTCATTCCCACGCCACTCCGCAAAACAATTCGACTAGCTAAAATCGAAGGATGGTTGAGATCACTTGGCTCGGTCACGGAACCTACCAGTTCCGCCTGACCACCGGCGAAATTATTTTGGTGGACCCGTGGATCGAAGGCAATCCCGCGTACCCCAAAGGGCATTCCATCGACCGCGTGGACGTCATCCTGGTCTCCCATGGCCATTTCGATCACATTCATGACGTGCTGCCGCTGGCCAAGAAGTTTTCCCCGCAGATCGTCGCGATCTATGAGACCGCCCACTGGCTCGAAAAGAAGGGAGCTACGAACACACTCGGCATGAACAAGGGTGGCACCGCCGTCGTCGGGCCGATTTCCGTCACCATGACGCACGCCATTCATAGCTGCGGCATTCTGGATGGCGATCAGATCGTCTACGGCGGCGAAGCTGCGGGCTACGTGATGCGCCTGCCCGACCGCCGCGTCATTTACTGCGCGGGCGATACCAACGTCTTCACCGATATGCAGCTCATCGAGCGCCTGTATCATCCCGAACTCGCGTTCCTGCCCATCGGCGACCTCTACACCATGAGCCCGCGCGAAGCGGCGCTCGCCTGCCGCATGCTGAATGTGCGCCGCGTCATCCCGCTGCACTTCGGGACATTTCCCGCGCTCACCGGCCGCCCCGAGCAACTTGTCGAATTGCTGCGAGATCTTCCGGGTACGGACGTGTGGGCGCTCGAGCCCGGCAAACCCGTTCAGTGGTGAAACAACCGCTGCTCATCGTCGCGCTGGTCATCCTGCTGCGGCTGCCATTTCTCACTCAGCCCATCCAGGGCGACGACGTCGATTACCTCTACGGCGCCGAACACGCCCAAATCGATCCTCTGCATCCCTTGAACACCCGTTACATGTTCTCCGGCGACTTGGTCGATATGCGCGGCCACTCGCATGGCCCGGCAAATCCATGGATTCTGGCGATTCTGCTCGCCGCCATGGGAGACGTACGAGAGGTTCCGTTTCACCTCGCCTATACGCTGTTTTCGATCATCGCCGCCCTCGCGGCGTGGTCCCTCGCACGCCGATTCTGCGAGCGGCCGTTCGCGGCGACGCTCCTGTTCATCGCGGTTCCGGCATTTGTGGTGAACGGAAATTCGTTTGAAGCCGATCTTCCCTTCCTCGCATTCTGGATGGCGTCTACCGCATTGTTTGTACGCGCGGTGGATAAACACTCCATCGCGGCTTTGACGTGTTCCGCGATCGCAGGTGCATTCGCCGGACTGACTGCATATCAGGCGATCCTGCTCACGCCGGTTCTTGCCGTGTATCTGTTCCAGCGCAGGCGTAACTGGTATGCCGCATGGCCTGTGATCCTCGCCGCACCTTTTGCGATCGCGGCCTGGCAGTTCTTTGAGTGGTACACGCGCGGCGCTCTTCCCGCCGCCGTCCTGATGGGTTACATGCGCAGCTACTCGTTCAACAAGTCGTCGAACACGCTTCGCAGCGCCGTCGCACTGGTAGTGCACTCGGGCTGGATCGTGTCCCCTTTGCTGGTGATCGCGGCATTTTGGCCCAAGCAAAGGTGGCGCATGTTACTAGCGGCGGCAGCCATGCTCGCGGCCGCGATCTACGACGTCAACCCACTCTTCTGGCTCTCCGTCGGTTGCGGCGTTCTCATTCTGACTTGGTTGGCGGCCGAGGCCCTGCGCGGCGATTTCCTGGCCCTGTGGGCGGTGATCTTCTTCGCCGGGGCGCTTATCATCTTCTTCGCCGGCTCTGCGCGCTATCTGCTGCCGATGGCAGCACCGATCGCGATTCTGACCGCGCGCTCCGCGCCCTCGACACGCTGGCTGATGGCCGGATTCGCACTGCAATTGGCGTTGTCGCTGGCCCTGGCGACCGCCAATTATCAGCATTGGGATGGCTATCGCCAATTCGCAAAGACCCTCGCTCCGGACGCGTCGCAGAGGCGCGTGTGGGTCGACGCCGAATGGGGCCTGCGCTACTACTTGGAGTCGGAAGGCGCGCTGCCCCTTTCGCGCGATCAAGTGATACAGCCCGGCGATATCGTCGTATCCAGCGAGCTCGCTCATGCCGTCACGCTGAACGCCCCCGTCGCCCAGGTAAGCGCCATGGATATTATCCCCAGCGTTCCGCTGCGCCTGATCTCGCTAAGCCGACGCTCGGCCTATTCGAGCGCTGCCGGCGGACTGCTGCCCTTCGAAATTTCGACTGGGCCGGTGGATCGCGTGCGTGCCGATACCGTCGTCGACCGCAAGCCCGTGCTGAGTTACCTCAGACCGCAAGATCCCCAGGTTCCCGTCCACATCCTCTCCGGCCTGTTCCCCGAATCAAGTTCCAACAGTATCGGATGGATGAGCGAGCGGGCCTCTGTCTTGCTCGTACCAAAATCCACCGCAGTAGAGGTGGTCATCTATATTCCGCAGCAGGCGCCCGCCCGTCATGTGCAGTTGCTCGTCGATGGCACCCTGGTCGCGGAGGATACCTTCAACGGTCCCGGAGCCTATAAGCTTTCGGCTCCGTTTCAGACTTCGAACCCCACCGCCACCGTGACCGTCACTGTCGATAAGACCTTCACCGCGCCGGGCGACCGCCGCAACCTCGGCGTCGTTATTACTGGGATCGGCTTCCGCTAACCGACGAAACTCGGGGACTGCCTACCGATTTCGATGAACTGCCGTGCCCATATCCGCGGTATCGCCCCGGGGAAAAAGGGGACACCTCCTAACTTCCGCAAAGCTAGTAGCGGAGCGAACACCAGGAGGTGTCCCCTTTTTCCCCCGGAGCCGTTAAAACTCCGCCTTCTCGATCAACCCGTTCAGCTCGCCCTCGAGCGTCGTCTTCTTGCGCTGCAGTTCGCTTTGCTGATCGCGCAGCCCGGCGAGCTTCACCTCCGCCGCTGCCAGCTGACCCGCGTACTGTTGGACCAGATTCTGCTGGCCGGCGACGTTCCGCAGGCTCTCGATGTTCCTGCGCTGCCGCTCTTCGTCCTGGGTCAGGCTGTTGAGATCGGCCTGCGCCTGCCGAAGCTGCGCGTCATTGGTTGCGACCTCCCGCTTCTTGGCCGCGATCTGCTCCAGTTGCCGGCGGCCTGCATCGCTCAGCGCCTTGTTCTGCAGGTAAGTGGCGATCACATCCGGCGTGATGCTCGAAATGCTCGTGGTCTGATCGTAGACCCGCTCTTCGCGCACAGCGAACACCTCGGTGGCATTGCCTCCCACGTTCACTTCGAAGCGATACGCGTCCGCAGTGGTCTCGGAAGGCTTGACATCGCCCAGAAGCTTATAGCCCGGCCGCTGCTTGTGCTCGATGATCACGGTCTTGCGCCCCGGGTCTACGTTCTTGATGGTATAGGTCTTGGTTTCCTGGATCGCGTTGCGCGTCGTCAGAACTCCACGCGCGAAGTGAATCTCCCTTACGTTTGCTTTCGACGAATCGAAGGCTGTGGTGACGCGCGCCCCCAGGTCGACTCCGTACGTGATCAGCCGCTTGTCGCCGGCCTTCAGCGTCTCCACCAGCGCTTCGCCTGCGTAAGTGTTGGCGTCGTAAACCGTGATCGGTCCGCCGTCGAGCGTTTTGCCCGTGGAATTGGCGATCTCCGCGGCAGTCATCGGATGCAGTCCGAAGCTCTCCATGTAGATCAGGAGCTTCTTCGCACCGATCTTCTGTTGGAGAAACGGCAGCATGGCCGATTCGCCCTGCTTCACCGTAACCGGCGAGGAAAAGCTGTATTCGAACAGCTCGCCCAGATCGCGGGTGTCGGTTGCCGGCGCGATGGAAGACGCCTGGCCCGACTCGGTCTTTAGCAGATTGTCCGCCAGAGCCTCGCGAACCGCTGGCGGAGCCGCCGCGAACGCCCGGGCCGCATTCAACGGTGCGCCCTTGCCGATCGCCCCCTGCAAGACCACTGGCGCCACCGGCTGATTCTCGGCCAGCTCCGCCGTGGGCCGCTGGACATACTTCGGTTCGTACAATTGCGTGATGAAGGAAATTGGCCGCCCGGAGACCACCGACAACTTCACATTGGTCCAGTCGTCGCCCGAGGTGTTGTCGATAATCGCCCAGCCTTCGAGCGTTGCTTCCGCCTGCGGCCCGAAGATTAACCGGTAGCTCGATTTCCACACCGCCGAGGGCGTCATGTAACTTGCGGCTAGCTGGCGCGTCCCCGTTCCCGGTGCGTCGATGTACACGCTGCGGCGGTCCTTCGAGCGCGCACCGCTCAGCACCGTCAGGAAATCCCTCAGTAAACCCTGGAGCTTCGGATCCGCCAGCTTGACCGAGCTAGCCGCGCCCAGATCGAACGTCCGGATCTCGCCGGTATCGGTAAGCAGAACCACCGTCTCGCGCTCCGCGGTCTTTTCGTCCGGCTTGGACGTACGCGAACTCATAATGGTCCCCGCCATGGTGTCCGAGCCCAGCCGCAGCTCCAGGCGCGCGCCCTTCATCTGGTCCAGAAACGCCGCCAGGGACGCCTGCCGGTCCACCGTGAACGGAAAGTCCTGCAAGCGATTTTCCAGGGGTTCCGCGGCGTCATAGCGGACGCCTCCGATCACGCCGCCGTTCCGGTCGGAAACGGTCAGCGATTTCAGCACATCATTCATGTCGGAGGCCTTGAAATCCAGCCGTGCCGTCTCGCCTGCATGCAATTCGCCCGCGCGCTCGAAGTAGCCCACGCCGTGCTTATAGAGAATGACTTCCCTAATCGGTAAGTCCGCCGCGAAGACCGGCACCACTAGGGCTATCTGAACCAAAAGAAGGAGTTTTCGCATCGAGGAGATCCTTTCGCTAAGGAAATGCCACGCCAGGGCCGATCCTTGCAGTTGGCCCCATAAGTTGACACGGCTGTTTGGACGGCGTCAGACTCGGTATTGTTGCTGCCTTGAGTCTACCAACCGATCGAACCGGAGGAACCCTATTGAAAACCCGAATGATCGCTATACTCCTGGCCTTGTGTTCGACGGGGACCGCGCAGATCGCCGATTATCTCGGGCCGGGCATCCTGACCCGCGGAGCCGGAGACATTGGCACGCGGTCGGGTCAGGACGTGGATCTGCGTTATTTTGTAAACGCCACGGGAGTTTATGATACCGGCATCCAGCCTTTCTCGGTGGACGGCAACGGTAAATTGGTGAACCCGGGCGGATTGTACGGCACCGAAATCGGTTTCGGAGCATACGGCGTGCACAAAGGGCGCCACTCGCGCCTGGGGATAGATTATCAAGGAGATTACCGGCATTACCCCGGAGTTCCTTTCTATGACGGCACCGATCAAACGCTGGCGCTCGGATACACCTATCAGCAGTCGCGGCGCCTGATTTTGGATATGCGTCAGACAGCCGGAATGGTCTCGCTGGGCACGCCCTTCGGAGGCATTCTTCCCACCGTCACGGGCTCCATCGTGACGCCATCTTCGCTCCTGTTCGATAACCGTATGGAGTATCTGCAGTCTACCGTGGACGCAAATTATCTCCTGTCAGCGCACACCACGGTAACCCTGGGGGGCGATTGGTTCGGCATTTGGCGGAAGGCGACTGGCTTGATCGGAATGCAGGGCTACATGCTCCGCGGCGAGATTAAACACCGCATCACCCAGCGGACTTCGCTGGGGGCCGCCTATATTCACACGCATTTCGATTTTCCGAAGGCCTACGGCCAATCCGACATCGATTCGCTCACCGCAGTTTTTGCCACCCAGATGGGCCGGTCCTGGATCCTTCGCTTGTCGGGAGGGGCTTACCTCGTGGAGGTCCAGGGGCTTCAGCAAGTCGCCGTAAGCCCCGAGATCGCCGCGTTGCTCGGCGTCTCCATGACGCAACAGACTTTCTACCAAAAGAGTATATTTCCGCAATGGGATGGGTCCCTCACGCGGCAGTTTCACCGCGCCAGCTTATCGTTTGATTACGCAAACGGAGCCACCCCCGGAAATGGCGTCTATCTGACGTCCCGCCAGACCACTGCCACCGCGAACTTCAGCTACACCGCCAGCCGCAAGTGGAGCCTTTCTGCCAGCGGAGGCTATGCTCGATTAGAGGGAATTGGCCAGGGTCTACAGCCCTTTTCTCAGGTCACGGGCAGCGCGGGAGCCTCTTACTCGATCACCCGCCCTATCCAGGCGTTTGTGCGTTACGATGCGCGCCATCAGGAAATCATCAACGGCTTCTATCTCCAGGACAGTTATCGCGCTACGATCGGGTTGTCGTTCAGCCCGTCCGATGTGCCGCTTTCCTTTCACTGATTCTCACGGGGGTCCGGGATGTTGCTGATTGTCGACGACGAGCCGCAGCTCCTGGATCTTCTTCGGCGCTACCTGGGACGTCTGGGGTACGAAGTCGAAACGTGCAGCGATCCCACCGAGGCGCTCGCACTGTTTGAAGCCGGGTCCGGCCGCTTCTCCCTGATCATTACCGATCTGTCGCTTCCCTCGTTAAACGGAGAAGAACTGATCGAGCGGATACGCCAGATCCGGCCCGGCCTTCCGGCGATCATAACGAGTGGATATCCCTACGTGCCGCGGGCCCCGGGAGTCGAATTTGTGCAAAAACCGTTCCTCCCGCAGATGCTGGCCGATGCGGTCGAAAAAGCTTTAAAAGGCGCGGTCTAATTCCGTCCGCACAGGTCCGGTGTCCGGCACATTCCTGAAGGGCACGAAGGCATCGCGTCCTGTGACGTGTGCGAAGCGCCGTTGGCGCGGGCCGAGAAGGTCGAGAACTGCTGCTTGAGATGCTCCTGGCCGCAGGATGGGCAGTGCACGCCGTTCGCGTCACTTTCCGATGCGGAGCGGCGCACCAGCTTCTCAAACTTGCTTCCGCAATCTTCACACAGATATTCAAAAATCGGCATAAGTCACTCCCCTGATCTTATTCCACGAGCGTCAATGCTATTTTATCAACCCAGGCGCGCACCTCGGCCTGGGGCACGGAAAAGTTGTTCACCAGGATCGAAAAGGCGAGTCTTCCTCGGGTGCGGCTATCGGCGTAGCCGGAAAGCGCGACCGCACGGGTCAAGCTCCCGGTCTTGGCGCGCACCTGCCGGGCAGCGGTTGCGTCCGAGACACAGCACAGGCGGTTCGCCAGGGTTCCGTCTTCTCCTCCCACGGGAAGCAGCGACACCCATGCGGCTGCGTTCTTCGAGGCAGCCATGTGACTCAATAGGCGAGTCACCGCCCGCGGGGACACCTGGTCATTCCGCGACAATCCCGATCCGTCTTCCGCGCGCCATTCCTCGGCCTTGATTCCGATATTGGCGAGCCATGCGGCGAGTTCCTGCAGGCCCGCCTCGCGCGTGCCTGTGGCGCGGGTAACACGAGCCACTTCGCGCAGCATCAGCTCGGCGTGCAGGTTCTGGCTGACCTTTTCGATCACCTGGAGCATTTCGACCATCGGCGGAGACATGCGCGTCGCGATCACTTCGCCGTCCACCGGCCACGGATCGTCCGTGATCGCACGGTGACGGGCTACGGGACGTCCCCGGATCGCCACGCCGCGGCGCGCCAGAGCGTCGTACAAGGCGCATGCCGCGAACAGTGCCGGATCGTCCACGGCGACGATTTCGCGGGTGGCCGATCCGCCGAATGGAACGCTGCCCCACAGCAGAAGCTGCCGCGAGCCCGGCATGCGGCTCAGCCGGACGCGGGCTTCCTTTTCACCGGCAACGGTGAGCACGCGATTGTCGACTGCGTAATACTCCAGCGCGGGTTGAAACGATATCGCCGCCAGATCACCCGCCCGGGCTGCCGGCCGAATCGAGAGCGTGACTACGTTGTCGTTGACCGTGAGCGCGCTTACGGGCGCACCATCCTCCCCGATCATGTCCTCTTCGGTCCAGCTTGGCGGATAGGGCGACCAGGGGTACAACTGATCGTCGCCGACGATATCGCCGTCGACGCGGGTGATGCCGGCCGCGACAGCCTGGTCCGCAAGTTCCTCGATCGCACGCAGTGGGTTGGGTGCGGGCGCGTCTTTCTGATACGGGTAGACGCGGCCCGACAGCGACGGATCGCCGCCGCCCACCAGAACCAGATCGCCGGACGGCGCGCGCACCAGGCGCGTGGTCATTCTGTAGTCGGGTCCCAGGCGCTCCAGCGCGAGCGCTGCAGTGAATAACTTCATGTTGGACGCTGGTAAGTAAAGTCGATCCGCGTTGCGCGAGTACAGCGTATTGCCGGTCTTGAGATCGACGACGTGAATGCCGACCGAGGCTCGGACGGACGGACTCGCCTCCATGAGGGCATCGATGGCGCGGGGCAAGTCGGCGGCAGCACACTGCGCGGCAGCCCACAGCGGCACGGCGAGGAGTAGGGCGCGCGGTCGTCCCATGCTCCGAGAATCGCACATTCGGGCGCGAAAAACGCAGCGACAAAACGAACCCAGGAAGTGCTTGAAGGTAAAGGAATGGGCGTTTTTAAGGATTGTTTGTGCCGGAAATGCCTTCATTCGGAGTGGGCTCCAATTCCGAGTTTGAGGTTATAAGGAGCAGTGATGGGGGCGATGCGGAGGACAAATCAATGAAAACTGGGGAGCAGAAAAGATCTTGTTCTTGTCGCACTCTCGTCCAAGCGGGTAAGCTAAACTCGGAGCATGGTCCGTAAAGCGAGCGTGGTCATTGAGAAGGACGAGCACGGCTTCTACGCATGGTGCCCGGAGCTCAAGGGTTGTCAATCACAGGGGGATACGCTCGAGGAAGCCGTCGCGAACGTTCGAGAGGCAATCGAACTCTACCTCGAGACGCTTCCGCCCGAGGAACGCAATCAGCATCTGAGTCGGGAGATCCTGACGACGACCGTCGAAGTGAATGCCTAGGGCTCGGCGACTTAAGGCATCAGAAGCCAAGAGCCTCCTTCTGCAAGCCGGATTTTGAGCTTTTGCGTTCCAAGGGAAGCCATAGGATCTACGGTAAGGGTGAACTCCGCCTTTCCACTCCGGAAAAGTCTTGCATCCCAGGATCGTGAAACAGGTGGTCGAGATGATCGAAGGGTCCCGGCAGACAGGTACTTGACGGAAGAGACTCGCGGGAACTTTCAGGATGCCCCGATTGTGCACTTCGAGGCGATGCGCGAGGTGGGCGAGCCGATCCCCGAGCCATACAAGTCGGTCGATTACGTGGAAGTCGCCGGTTAGTCAGACAGTTTTGGATATTTATACCCAAAAGCGTTTATAGTGTTAACTCGACAGCGAACGTCTATGGGATGATCTGACGTACATTTAACTAGTGACTCGCCCATCTTTCTTGCTCGGGATTTTCGCCCTAAGTTTCGCGTTGCCCGCGTGGGCGCAACCTGGCACTGTCGTCATCAGTCAGGTTTACGGTGGAGGCGGCAACGTAGGAGCGCCCTTACGGGCGGATTTTATCGAGATATTCAATCGCAGCGGGAATCCAGTCGACCTGACCGGGTGGACGGTACAGTACGCCTCTGCGTCCGGTACGACGTGCGTCAGCACCTTACTGTCCGGTAATCTTCAGCCCGGGCAATTCTATCTGATTCAGGAGAACCTGGGCAGTGTCGGCGTATCCACACCTTCCCCCGACGCAACCGGCGGCATTAACCTGAGCGCGACTTCGGGCAAGGTCGCGGTTGTCGCTGGGAATACTCTGCTATCCGGAAGCAGCCCTATCGGTGCGCAGGTCATTGACTTTGTCGGATATGGGGACGCCAATGCCTCCGAAGGCACACCTGCACCGGCGCTGAACAACGTCACTGCAATTCTGCGCCACTCGAACGGGTGCACGGATACAGATAACAATGCCGCTGATTTCGTAATCAGTGCCCCCAGTCCTCGCAACCGTGGGGCTGCTCCGAATCCATGTTCGTCTTTTCCGAAGAATCCAGTCATTTCTGCCGCCGGGATTCGTAGTGCCGCCAGTTTGCTCGCAGGGCCCATCTCGCCGGGTGAACTCGTCTTCATCTACGGCTCTCGGCTGGGCCCCGCCGATCTTCAATCGCTTGAATTAAGCTCCGATGGTCAAACGGTTACGAACTCTCTTGCAGGCACGCGCGTCCTGTTCGGGGGGACGCCTGCGCCTCTGATTTGTGTTCGTGAGGATATTGTCGGCGCTATCGTTCCATATTCCGTGAATGGAAGCACTTCAATTGACGTTCAAGTCGAGTTTGACGGTTTACTCTCCAACAGAGTAGCCATGCCCGTGACAACAACCATCCCCGCCATCTTTACCGTCGATGGCTCCGGTCAGGGCTTGGGAGCCATTCAGAACTCCGACTACAGCCCAAATCGCCAGTCGCAGCCAGCAGCGCGAGGTTCCTTCATCACAATTTACGCTACCGGTGCAGGCGAAACGGACCCCGTTACGCCCGATGGCAAAATAGCCGATGCGCCTCTGCCAGTTCTTCCTCACACAGTTACCGCTCGAATCGACGGTATGGATGCCAACGTGGTGCATGCGGGATTGGTGGGCGGTCTTGTCAACGGGATCTTCTCGATCGTTGTTGGCATTCCGGTTTCCTTGACACACGGCGGACTGTTACCCCTTGAAATTCGCGTAGACGGAGTCTCCAGCCAACCTGGAGTCACTGTGTCGGTTGATGGACCAGACGCCGATCCACCTGGCACTGGGGTTGAGATAGAGCAGCGGTTGGCAGAACTGAAAACCACTGCCGTGCCCTCACCGCTTCCCGAGATACCAAACGACCGGGTCGCGGTGCCACGCGATTGGCTGGCATTGGTTTCTTGGAACACGCAGGTCGGAGGGACATCGACAGATATCGGGGCTCCGCGTCCGCCTATGGTTCAAGCCGCCCTCTCGAATCTTTTCGGTGGTACCTATCAGATTTTGGCCGCTCAGGAGGTTCCGAACGCGGAGTCGGCTGATCTGCTTACATCGCTGCTTCCGCAGGGTACGACGAATTGGCAGGCCTCATTTTTCGATAGTACCGACACCATGGACAATGGCTTCTGGTTCCAGCAGAGCGCGACTTTGCGCGATTCTTTTCTTCTGAATGTGACGAATCAGATTTTGTCGGGTGAGATCGTGACAGACCCGACGCGCGCGGTTCATCCACCTCAAGTCGCGCAATTCGCAATGGATGACTTCGACTTCACGCTGGTGACTTTGCACCTGACGTTTGCTGACGGAAATACGGCGGAGTCCGCACGCGAATTACGATCTGTGCTCGACTACCTGGACTGGTACTTCAACCAGCAGGATCACGATCCTGATGTTATCGTCTGCGGTGACTTCAACACGCCATCGCAACTTAGCGGCCAGCAAGGGCAAGACGGCATAACGTTGGACTCGGTTCTACAACAAGACCCGCGATTCCAGGCAGGTGAGCGGCGCTTCGCCGTTACGGTGCACGAGCCAACGTCGCGATCATCCGCGGCTCAGGGCGGTCTTCCGGTGAGTAACTACGACCACTGCGTCATTTCGGCAAACACACTAAAAGCATTTGTTCAGGCACGCCGTATCGACACAGCAATACTCACCGACAACCCGCAAGATCCGAAGCCCGATTGACTTCTGATCATTTTCCCATCGTGGCGTTCTTCCGCACTCGGGGGACAGGAATCGCCTTGGATCACAAGCTAAAACTGCGACCGCCCAACTGAGTTCTCAAAGGCATGGGCATGAGGACGCGTAGCCGGTGAGACCTGAATAACTGCCCAAGAGCGCTCACACACCTGGATGTGTTACACAAGTCCAGATGACTGCCGGGACCGGTATGGCCGAAACCAGAAACATGCGCAAGGCGGTCGCCACGGGTTTTCTCGGGTGGACCATCGACGCCTTCGACTTCTTCGTCCTGGTTTTCTGCGTCTCCGCCATCGCCAAAGACTTCGGCCGCTCCGTGCCCGACGTCGCGCTGACCATCACCGCCAGCCTGATGACGCGCCCCATTGGAGCATTCGTCTTCGGCCTGCTCGCCGACCGCTTTGGACGCCGGCCGATCCTGATCGCCAACATCGCGTTCTACACCGTGATGGAAGTGCTGTCCGGCCTGGCTCCCAGCTACACGGCTTTTTTCCTGCTCCGTCTCCTGTACGGCGTCGGCATGGGCGGCAATTGGGGCGTGGGAGCTTCGCTGGCGCTCGAATCGGTGTCCATTAAATGGCGCGGGATCGCTTCCGGGATCCTGCAGGAAGGCTACGCCGTGGGCAACGGCCTGGCAGCCGTCGCGTACTTCACCATCTTTCCGTACTTCGGCTGGCGCGCGATGTTCTTCGTCGGCGCGATCCCGGCACTGATTACGATCCTGCTGTGCGTGAGCGTCGAGGAATCCCGCGCGTGGAAGGAATCGAAAACGGACGCAGCCAGCTACCGCGCGATTCTGTTCTCCAACTGGAAGCTGTTCCTGTACCTGTGCCTGATCATGTCCGCCATGAACTTCATCTCACACGGCACCCAGGACATGTATCCGACCTTTCTCCAGAGCCAGCGCGGGTTCAGCCCGCAGGACACCTCGATCGTAACCTTCATCGGCGTGCTGGGCGCGATCGTTGGCGGGATCACGCTGGGGCACTTGTCGAACACCTGGGGGCGCAGGCGCATGATCGCCACCGTGACGCTCTGCGGCGTGCTGGTGATTCCGCTATGGATACTGGCGCCCACCAAGCCGCTGCTGATGCTGGGGGCATTTCTGATGCAGGTGGCGGTGCAGGGGGCCTGGGGGGCTATTCCCGCGCATATCAACGAGCTTTCGCCGCCCGAGGCGCGAGGCTTCTTCCCCGGCTTCGGTTACCAGATCGGCGTGTTGGTGGCGTCGGGTTCGGCGTATATCGAAGCGCGCTTCGCCGCGGCCTTCAGCTACTCGACGGCCATGGGGGTCATGGCGGCGCTGGTTCTGGTCCTGGCGGCGGTGACTGTGGGCCTGGGACCGGAGAGGCGTGGACGGGAATTCGTCAGGGGTAAATAGTTCCCGTCCTAACGGACGGGGCTGGAAACGCGGCTGAACGCCTGCCTAGCCCCGCCCGGTCACGGCGGGGGATAACAACTCCTTCTATGCAGAGTGCACCGATGATGTCGGCGGTGCGTTATACGCTCGCAGCCGGGATTCCAGCCAGATCAGCAGCAGCAGAACGAACACCACCACCGACCCGATCAGGGGCACCAGCATGATCATGCGGACGCCATAGACGGACGCGATGTAGCCCATCAGTCCGGGGGTAAGAAGTCCTCCGGCCATCGCCAGCGAAAAGATTCCGTTGTAAAAGCCGGGGTGATACGACGGGAACCGGTGGCCGATCATTTCCACTAACAGCGGGTATATAGGCGCAAACGCGCCACCCACCAGCAGGACGCCGGCGATCGCTCCAAAGCGGTTGTCGGTGGCGCCCAGGATGATGCAGCCGAACATGGCCGCGGTGACAGTGGCCAGCAGCAATCGTCCATGGCGCGCGCGCGGCAGGATCCATTGGGATGCCGCTCGACCTATGGTCAACGCCAGCCAGTAGAGCGCGAGCATGCCGAGCGCCGAGGGCGGGCTGATTCCGAGCCTCTGGCTAAGGAAAAGTGCGAGCCAGCCGGCCAGACCCCATTCGTTTCCCAACTGGAAAAAGAGCAGCAGGCTCAACAGCACCGCTCCCGTGCTGCGCAGCTCGGAGAGACTCTCGCGGGCCGCGGGCACATTCGGAACCGGATCCGCGGGGAACTGCGTTCGGCGGTACATCCAGCCGAACAGCGCCGGGATCACGGCGATCCACACCTGAACGGCGGCTGCCGTGTAGAGATAAAACGTCCCCGAAATCAGGATCGCCAGCGTGAAGCATCCCGCGCCGAACAGGATACCGGCCAGGTTCACGGTGGCCGCGGGATCGTGGCGATACATGGGCGAGATCGCATGAAAAATCGCCGTGTGCAGCAGACCCGCGGCGAATCCCACGATCGCCATACCGGCGACGCGCCACCACGGCGAAAACGGCGGGGAGACAAATGCCAGGTAGAGGAAAGCCGATCCTGCCAGCAGGCACGCCAGGGCCAGCGTCCAGCCGATCCCTTTGCGGCGCAGCAGCGCGGGCGAAAGCCGGGCCGATCCGACGAGTCCCGCGATCAGCCCCGCGTAATATAATCCGACGATGCCGTACTGCGATGTGAGGTGATGCTGCCAGGAAAACAGGATCGCGCCGAGGAACGACAGCAGCACGCCGGATACGAAGAAGCCGGCCAAGGCGCGGCGGGCGCTGGAGGATCCAAGAGGATCTCCCGTTGCGGGAGGCGCCGTCGCGGGTTCGGGAAAGCGAACCTGCATCAGTCAACCCTGAGGGTCACCTGCATCGCTAGAGGACTCCATCGCCCTGTTCGGCAAGGGTTACTTTCACGTCCATGGTGCGGCCATCGCGCCACACGGTCAGATCCAGGATGTCGCCCGCGTGTTTCAGGGAGACGGCCCGAGTGATGGCGTTCTCTTCTTCCACTTTCTTTCCGTCGACGGCAGTGATCAGATCGCCGCCGACGCGCAGCAGTCCGTTGCCGATGCGGACCACTTGAGTGCCGCCGCGCAATCCGGCAGCGCTCGCGGGAGTTCCCCGAGCCACCTGTCCAATCAGCAGGCCGCCGGTTCGCGGCAGTTTCAGTGCCTCCGCCCAATCGCCCGAGATCAAGTATGTCGAAACGCCGATAGTGCTCGATGCGGGCCGCTTTCCGGATTTGAAATCGCCCAGCATCGCTTTGGCGCGGTTGATGGGCATGGCGAAACCGATGCCGACGCTCCCGCCGTTGGGGCCGTAGATGGCGGTGTTGAGTCCGATCACGTTGCCTTGCGAATCGAGCAGCGGACCGCCGCTGTTGCCCGAATTGATCGCCGCGTCGGTCTGGATCATATCGTCCAGATCGCCGCGGTCCTCCCCCTGGATTTTGCGATGCAAAGAGCTCACGATGCCGGTGGTCAGGGTTCCCGCCAAGCCGAATGGATTGCCGATCGCCAGCACCTTCTGCCCGACCTGAAGGCCGTCGGAATCGCCCAGCTTGAGGAACGAGGTCAGCTTCTTTTTGGGATCGATCTGGATCAACGCAAGATCGTGACCCTGGTCGCGCATCAGAATCCGGGCGCGGTAGCGGCTTTGATCCGGGGGTATGGTCACCTCCACGTCGGAGCTGCCGCTAATCACGTGATAATTGGTGAGAATCTGGCCGTCGGGATTAATGATGAATCCCGACCCCAGCCCTTGTACCGCCTGCACGCCGAAGAAAAAATCGCGCTGGTAGGTGGTGCTGGTGATGTACACCACGCTTTCCTTGGAGGCCTTATAGATTTCGATGTTATTCATCTCATCGGCGCTGAGGCCGGCGGACTGCGCCACGGTGGGACCGAACCATACCGGCCCGGTCGCCGGCAGGAAGGCGCGAAACGGCGAATTCTGGCGGCTGGTGAGATACACGAAGACACCCACCAACGCGGCGGCGATCAGGAATGTTCTAAGCCTCATGGGTCGACTCTCCGCAACGCCTCGTACACGGTCCGGACTTGCTGAAGCGTAGCTTCCTTGCTTCCGGAGGTGTCGATGATGAAGTCGGCATACTTCACCTTTTCTTCCAGCGGCATCTGGCGGCGCAGCCGCCTGAGAACTTCCTCGCGGCTGACTCCGTCCCGCTCTATCGACCGTTCGATTTGCTGCTCGGGGCGGCAGACGGCGACGATTAAACGGTCGTAATCCTTATAACTCCCCGTCTCGACCAGTATCGCAGCTTCGGTGACGACGATGCCATCGGGATGGCTGCGTGCGAATTCGTCCGCCAGATCGCGTTCGCGAAGCTTTACCGGGGGGTGGACCAGGGCGTTGAGCCTGGCGAGCTGCTGCTGTGCGTCCGCGCTATCGGCGAAGACGATTGCGGCGAGTCTGCGCCGGTTGATCTTGCCGTCCGGGTCGAGGATCTCATTGCCGAAGGCGGCGATTACGGCGTCGTAGGTTTCCCCGCCCTGTTCGAGCACCTGGCGGCCCAGCACGTCAGCCTCGATCACGTAACATCCCAGGTCCGCGAGAGCGCGCCCGACCAAGCTCTTGCCGCTGGCCAAACCGCCGGTGAGACCCACTCTCAGCATGGCTTAGTGAGATGCGGCAGCGGCCTGATGCTGCTCGGCCAGCGCCACGGTGTTCGCCATCAGCATGGCGATGGTGAGCGGACCCACCCCGCCGGGAACGGGCGTGTAGGCCGAAGCCACGCGGGCCACTTCGACCGGATGAACGTCGCCCACCAGGACCGAGCCTTTGCGTGCAAACTCCTCCGCCTTGCCGAAGCGCTCGGCTTCCGCGCGATCGGTAACGCGATTCATGCCGACATCGATCACCGTGGCGCCGGGAGCCAGGAACTCGCCGGTCACCATACCGGCTCTGCCGATCGCGGCGACGAGTATGTCCGCGCGGTGGCATTCGTCGGCCAGCTCGGCGGTGCGGGAATGGCAGATGGTCACGGTGGCGTTTTCGTGGAGCAACATCAGCGCCATGGGCTTGCCGACGATATCGCTACGTCCCAGAACCACGGCGCGGCGTCCTTCGACGGGAATTTTGTAGTACTTGAGGAGCTCCATAACGCCCGCCGGGGTACATGCGCGGGGCGCAGGCCGGCCAGCCACCAGATGGCCGACGTTCACCGGATGGAAACCATCGGCGTCCTTATCTGGCGCGACACTTTCCAACACCCTGCGGGTGTCTACATGCTTGGGTAAAGGCATCTGCACCAAAATCCCGTCGATATCGGGGCGGCGGTTAAGATCGGCGATCACCGCCAGCAGCTCTTCCGTGGTGACGGTCTCCGGAGGACTGATTTTGTCGCTGAAAATATCGATGTCGCCGCAGGTCTTGATCTTGCTGCGAACGTAGACTTCAGAAGCCGGATTGTGGCCCACCAGGACCACCGCCAGGCCTGGTTTTCTCTTGAGTTTCGCGATGAGCGGCTTCAGCCGCTCCAGGATTTCGTTGCGGACGGCGATACCGTCCAGGATTTGGGGCATTCAAAGCGAGTTTAGCAAACGCCGGCCGGATTCCCCGCTAACCCGCCGAAAAACGCTGTATTGAAAGGACTGCGTGTTTCCCTGAGGAGTGACGTGCAGTTCGGGGACGGTCTTCAGAAGCTCGAAACCGGCGCCCAGCTCCGCATGCAGGGTCTGTCCGCTATAGCGCTCGACACGGAGGCCGCTACATTTCTCCGGTCCGTCCAGCGCGAACGTTGCGATCACCGCGTGCCGCCCGACTGCAAGAGTGCGTTCCAGTAGAGCAATGTAAGCCGCCCGATCCGCCGGGTTCGTGAGAAAGTGAAATACGGCCCGGTCATGCCAGAGGTCGAAGCTGCCCAGGCCGGGGCCAGCGGTCACATCGGCGACGATCCACTGAAGCATACTTGCCCGCGGTCCCAGTCTTTCCCGTCCCCGAGTCACGGCCGCTGCGGAGATATCGAGCACAGTGACCGAATACCCGCGGTCCAGGAGTTTAGCTGGAAGCGAGGACGTCCCTGCTCCCACGTCAATGACGCTCCCGGCGGGGCATACTTCAGCGATCAGGGACAGGGAAAGATGAGGATCCGGCTGGGTCCAGCTAAGCTCCTGGTCGGTCCTGGAAGCATAGACGGACTCCCAGTGGTCTTGGGTGGACATCCTTACGTGCCTTTACTGTATCCTTTTGGAGCACCTTGAAAGAAATGTCTGAGAAACCTGTCACAAAACCGGGGCTAGCGGCGTTTTAGAGGTGTGAATGCCTCACGCGAAGCCCTTGTCGAGATGAATGCCGACGAGGGACGGCCGGATATCGAGACGGTCTTTCAGGCTCACTATGAGCGCATCGCCCGGGTGATTGCGCGCGTGCTGCGGGATCCGTCGCGAGCGGAAGAACTCGCGGTGGAGGTCTTTCTGAAATGGTCGCGCAATCCTGGAGCGCAAGGCGAGAATGCTCAAGCCTGGCTGTATCGTGTGGCGGTACGGACGGGCCTCGACGAACTGCGGCGTGAATCCCGCCGTGCGCAGCGCGAGCGCGTGGTCCGGTTCTTTCAACCTTCGCCAACTCCCGAGGAGATCCGGGCTGCCGCGGAGGACCAGAAAAAAGTTCGCGCTGTGCTGGCGGTTATCAAACCCAGGCAGGCGGAACTGCTGGTTCTTCGCAGCGATGGCTTGAGCTACGACGAACTGGCTGAGGCCCTCAGTTTGAAACCGTCGTCGATCGGAACTTTTCTCAGCCGTGCGGAACAAGCGTTTCGAAAGGAGTTCATACAACGATATGGACACGAATAACGACCAGTGGGTGGAAGATCGTTTAGCGGCGCTCCGTCCCGATGACGAGTGGCAACCGAATGCGTCGCGGGGACTCGCACGATTTCGTGAGCGGCGTCAGACAAATCGGACGCGCCGGCGGCGATGGGGTTGGGTGGCCGCGGGGACGGTCGCAGCAGGGCTTCCGCTGATGGCGTTCCCCACGACGCGCGCGTTCGCCCAGCGCTGCGTTTCAGCCTGCGTTGGCCGGTCCAACTGGGTACACGATCTGCTGGGGGGTAACTTGTATGGGGCCGGGCCGAGCTCGGTGTTCGTGAAGGCGGAGAATCGCCGGATGGCAGCGGATTTCGTGCTGGACGACGCGTCCGGCAAGGCGGTCAGACTCTCGGATTTTCGTGGCAAGGTGGTTCTGCTGAACTTCTGGGCAACCTGGTGCGCTCCCTGCGGGTTGGAGATCCCCTGGTTCATGGAATTTCAGAAGACGCGCCAGGAGGCAGGTTTTACGGCGCTGGGCGTTTCGCTGGATGAAGACGGATGGGACGCCGTGAAGCCGTATATCGCCGCGCGCAAGGTCAACTATCCGGTGATGTTGGGCAACGACGACGTAGCTCAACTGTACGGCGCCGTGGCGCTTCCGGCTACGTTCATCATCGACAAGGCCGGCCGCATCGCCGCGACGCATGTGGGGATCTGTAGCAAGAACGAATATGAAGCCGATATTCAGGCAGTGCTCAAGGAACGACCATGAAAGGACCAGACCATGAGAGTACTTCGGATTAGTTGCATAGCCGCGGCGCTGGTGATTCCCGCTTTCCGGAGCGGAGGCGCCAGCCTGCCTTCGCAGGTGGACGGGCATCGATCGGGAATGATGGCCAGGGTCGTCTCCGCCGACGGAACGAGTCGAACAGTCAGACTTCAGGGCGTTGGCTGTACGGAAAGCATGTGTTCCCGAGTCTTCATCCGCAGCACGGACGAAAACGGAGCGCCGGTGCAGACCTGGCTGGATTCGATTGCCTCGATCCAAGATGCGACCGCGAGCGACGCCTTGTTTGTCATGAAGAACGGTACCCAGCGGCGGCTGGCTTTGGTCACCGATTTCCGCGTATTGTATGTGTCGACTCCCGCGGGGAAACTCGATCTCGCGAAAATCAGGTCGCTGGAGTTTCTCGACGCCCGGCGCTAGAACCGGAATAGATAACTCACCTTGACGAATACTTGCGCGGTGGTCTGCAAATCCGGGTTCCTGGTGCGGAGGAGCGTGGCGGGATCGCCAAACAGCGCCAGGTTCTCGCGGCCGTTGGTATATCCCAGGTAGACGGCCGTTCCCGGGTAAGGCAGGTAAGCGAGCAGCAAGTCTCCCGTGAACTTCTTGGACGTGTCGTAGTTCGCCATGAAGGGATTCGAAAGCACTGCGTTGTAATCGACAATGGCGCGCAGCGAAAACGCCGGACTGAACTGGTAATTCACCGTGTTGCGAAAAATGTGATTCGTGAACACGTGCGCCAGGCGGGTATAAAAGTACGTTTGCTGGATGCGCAGGCGGGTATTGGGACGCACGGTGATGGTGGTGTTTCCGTATTGATTGCTGGCGAGCGATGCCAGAACTCCCACGGCCGGGGAATAGTTTATACCCGTACCGTCGCCGAAAAATGCGTTGATGCCGACTCGCTTGAAGCGGTCCGAGTAGAAGAACATCTCGGTCGCGCTTTTGTGGAAGCCGATGCCCTGATACAGCTCGTAACCCCAGACGTGATCAATGTTGAAGCCGGTGGCCCGGCGGAAGTTCAGGAAGAAGGTCCCGCCCGTAAAGCCATCCTGAAAACGCTTCTGCCGGTTCCAGTCGCCATTGGTAAAGCTGGTGAATCCGAAATCGGCCACTGGCGTCGCTTTGGGCCTCCACGCATAGTTGATATTCTGCTGGGTCATGCGGATATCCGTGCGGGGTACGAATCCCAGGTCGGTATGAAATCCCGGATTGCGGTCCAAATAGTTGGCGAAATAATTGAAGTGCAGGCCGCTGCGATTCAGATTCGCCACGTATGCGGGACCCGCGGATCGCGTGCCGTCCAGATAGCGCGTGGCGCTGGCGATGGCCTGGCCTACGGCCACCCAGTTCTTGGCAATTTTCCAGCGGGCGTCAAGCGAGCCGACGCGGTTGTGGCTGGCGCCGAAATTGTAATCCGATAGAAACACCCCTACGGTGGATTCGCTGCCGATATTGCGCTGGATGCGCACGACACCGCCGGGCGCGTAGCTGCCATAGCGAGGATCGCCGGATGGAACTGTCTTGCCGGGCCCGCGATCGGCGCCCGCCAGCAGGCCGATCGACCAGCGCCCGATTCGTCCCGTCAGACGGACACCGCCCAGCGGGTCGCCGATGCGCCGCGAGAAAAATAAATTCTCGGGAGTTTGAAAATAGCTCGCGTTCTCCAAAAAGAACGGCCGCTTTTCCGGAAAGAACACTTCGAAGCGCTGGTTGACGGTGACCTGCGGATCGTCCGACTCCACCTGGCTGAAGTCCGGGTTAATGGTCGCATCGAGCGTAAGCGATTCGCGCAGCACCAGCTTGGCATCCATACCGACGCGGACGTCGCGATTGGTGCGGAACAGCGGCGGGAGGTCAGGCGGCTGATCAAGAACATGCGCACTGGACCCGGCGATGTAGGGAATCAGCCGTATGTTGCGGCCCGGTGAGATGCTGTTGAAGCCATCGAGGTCGCCGAATTGCGGAACGAACCCGCTGACGCGGTTGGTGACGGCGGGCCAGAAGGAATTCTCGTTGCGCGCCGGGATATTCCGGAAAAACGCAAAGCCCCACGTCTGCATATCCATGTTGGTGAACCGCAGACTCTTGAAGGGGATGGCCATCCTGACTGCATATCCATCCTTGGTGAGCCGGCCCTCCGATTTCCAGTACGTATCGAAATTCCAGGCATCGCCCTGCCCTTCCGTGTTGATGCCGTCCAGTTGAATGCCGAATGGATTGGCGAAGAATTCGAACGCGTGCTGGCGGTCATGAAAGGTATCGAGCAGCACGCCGACAAAATCGTCGGCGAAAATGTCGTCACGCTTGGTGTAACGCGCGCGCAGTTCGTTGGCAGGCGATTTGCACACGAAGATGACATACAGGTTTTCCATGTCGTAAGCCAGCCAGGCGTCGGTTTCGCTGCTGGCGGGTTTGCCATCGTCCGGATTGCGCTGAATAAAGCCGGTAACGGGCATGGCTCCATCGGGGGGAGCGCCGCCGATGTAATCGTCCAGTACGGGCGGGGTTGAAACCCGGGTGATGTGCAGATTCCTTCCGGTCCGCAGCGGAGGCCCGGTTTGAGCGAATACACCAGCGACGGAGCACAACATCAGGAAAGTGCAGCGCGAACGCAGCAGCATGCTTCCTGTTAAGACGCGCCCGCCAATGGAAAGTTCCGCGCTTTTGAAACTAATCGGCCTGAATTTTGTGAAACGCCAGTACCGCGGAAACCGCGTTGGCATCCGCATTCGCGAGAGCGGCGGCAATCGCGCTCGCCCGGTCGTCGAGTTCGAAAGGCGGAGCAAGGGCATGGACGAGACCCCACGCCAGCGCCTCGGGAGCCGTGAAGACGCGTCCGGTCAAAGACAATTCCCGCGCACGCCGTCCGCCAATCGCAGCCGCGACCGCGCCCAGGATCCCTGGATAGCAGCGGCCTTCTCGAATATCAGTCAGGCCGAAGCTCGATCCCTGCGCCGCCACAGCTACATGGGCATTCGCAATCAGGGCGACTCCGCCGGAAACCGCCACACCCTGCATGGCCATCACGATCGGTTTGGTGGCATGCAGACCGAACGTGAAGATCCCCTCCGGAAGCGGTTCGGCAAAATCCAGCCCTCCGCAGAAGACCGGACCTTCGGCGTCCACCAGGATGGCTCCCGTGTCCGCGTGCGCCTCAGCATCCCGAAGTTCGTTCAACAAGTGCTGTGCGAGCGCGGCGTCCAGGATGTTTCGGCGCGCGGGAGCCGCCAGCGTCAGCCGGCGAACACGGCCGTCTTGCTCGATGCGCAGGTTCATATCAACAAGCTCATCGCAGAAGCTCCAGAGGCAGATGTTCGCGATGCCGCCCGGCAGTCGACGCCTCCAGTGCGAACTCCAGCACCCGTCGTGTCTCCAGCGGATCGATGACGGCATCCACGTGACCGCGTGCCGCCGCGTAACGCACGTCGAGCCACTTTTCGTAGTCCGCGCGGGTCTGTGCGATGCGCGCCTCGATCTCGGGTGGAACCGGCTGGCCGCCCGCCTTGAACCTCTCCAGGTCGGGGCCATGCACGGCCTGTACCGCGGCGTCGCCTTCCATCACGCCGATCCGTGCGGTGGGCCAGGCGAAAGTGAAGTTCGGATCGAACCCCTGTCCGGCCATGGCGTAATATCCGGCACCGGAGGCATGATTCAATGTGACGATAATTTTCGGCACCGTCGCACACGCCATGGCTTCCACCATTTCGGCGCCCGCGCGAATGATGCCCGCGCTCTCGGACTCGACTCCCACCATGAATCCCGACACGTCCTGCAAATACACCAGCGGCAATCCCTGGCGTTCGACCGTCTCGACGAAATACGCGGCCTTGCGCGCCGACTCGGCGTACACGATCCCGCCGATGCGCGGCCCCTCCGGCGTTTTCAAAAATCCCCGGCGATTCGCCAGGAGCCCGATCGGCCGCCCGTGCAGCCGGGCGTGCGCGCACAGCATCTCGGGGGCGTGCTCGGGCTGGAATTCCAGATAGTCATCCGCATCCACGATACAGTCGATCACCGCTTCCATGTCGTAGGGCAGACGATGATCGGCGGGCAGCAGATCGTACAGACCCTCGGCAGGCTTCGCCGGAGCCGTTCCCTTTTGAGGCGACGTAGGCTCGGGAAGCTCGCGGATTTTTTCTCGAATGAGGGCCAGACACGCGCGATCGTCTTTCGCGGAATAGTGCGCGACCCCGCTAACCCGCGTATGCAGCGACGCGCCGCCCAACGATTCGGCGTCCACCACCTGCCCCACGGCGCCCTTCACCAGGTTCGGACCTCCCAATCCCATGAAGCTGGTTTTCTCGACCATGATGATCACGTCCGAGAGCGCCGGCAGATACGCTCCGCCCGCGATGCACATGCCCATCACCGCGGCGATCTGCGGAACCTTCAGCCTCCGGCGCATCAGCGAGTTGTAATAGAAAATCCGCGCCGCGCCGTATTGCCCTGGAAAGATGCCGTCCTGATACGGTAGATTCACGCCGGCCGAATCCACCAGGTAGACGATCGGCAGCCGGTTGCGCATGGCGATTTCCTGCGCCCGCAGAATCTTGTGGATGGTTTCCGGCCACCACGCACCGGCCTTCACCGTGGCATCGTTCGCGACGATCACGCACGGCCGCTTTTCGATGTGGGCAAGACCGGTGATCACGCCCGCCGCGGGAGCCTGGCCGTCATAGCGGTCGTAGGCGATCAGCAGGCCGACCTCCAGGAATAACGAACCCGGGTCGATCAGATGAGCCACGCGCTCGCGAGCCGTCAGCTTACCTTCGCTGTGCTGTTTCTCGATCTTCTTCGCGCCGCCGCCGAGCTTGAGCTGGTCTTCCAGCTCCTGAATACCGCTCACGAGCCCGCGCATGCGGTCGGCCGGAGTGTGGGTCACCCCTCTATGTTAATCAGTAGGGATAGGCAATCGTGAACGATCCTTACGGCCTGCAACGGTTCGTCAAAGCTCAAGACCCGGTCTACGACCAGGTGTGCACCGAATTACGTAACGGGCGGAAGGACAGCCACTGGATGTGGTTTATCTTCCCGCAGCTTCGAGGCTTGGGGCACAGCCAGATGGCCGTCAAATTCGGAATCGCTTCGCGAGAAGAAGCCGAGGCGTATTTGCAGCATCCAGTTCTTGGACCTCGATTGAAAGAGTGCAGTCGTCTGGTGACTCTCGTGGAGGGACGTTCGATCAACCAGATTCTCGGTTCGCCTGACGACCTGAAGTTCAAATCTTCGATGAGCCTTTTTGCAAGTATTGCTCCGGACGAGCGTGTCTTTCAGGAAGCCTTGCAGAAGTACTTTGACGGCGAATTCGACCATTGGACACTGGAACGCCTCTGATCGACTCAGTGCCCGCAGACGAGGCCAGGATCGGATCGCAAGAAATGTCAAGCTACGGTCTGCAGGTTCCACTAGACTGGAACGATGATTCGTAGCATTCTAGCGGTGCTGGCCGGAATCGCCGTCCTGACGGCTACTTCATTTGCGATTGAGGCGGTGGCGAACCCGCTCCTGATGCGGATGTTCCCGAGTGCTCTCCCGGACCGTGCCGCCCTCAGCCATAACCTGCCGGCGACGTTGTTCCTTTTCACCTACACGACATTATGCGTGGCGGCGGGAGGATACGTTACGGCATGGCTGGCGCTCCGATCGCAGACGCTACACGCTTTGATCATGGGTGGGATTCAGACCATGCTGACAGTATGGGCGATGTTCTCGATTCCGGAGCAGGCACCGTTGCGAAACTGGATTGTAAGTTTGGCCTTGACGGTGCCAGCAGCTTGGTGCGGAGGTATGCTTCGAGCCAGGGTTCTGCGCTAGATTCTAGGGTGCATGGCACTCCCGTTCAAACGGGTACAACCGCTGATGGCGTTCGCGGCGGCGCACCTGGACGAAGATGTTTCATTGCGTGTGTTGGCCGAGCGCGCGGGCCTGTCGCCGTTTCATCTGCATCGCGTCTTCCGGGAGACGGCTGGAGAAACGCCCAAGCAGTACACTCTGCGGCTTCGGCTCGGCCGCGCGGCAGTGATGTTGCTCACGGGCGACGAATCGGTGCTGGATATCGCGCTTTCCTGCGGCTTTCAGAGCCACGAAGCGTTCTGCCGGGCGTTTCGCAGGCGCTTTGGGTTAACACCAAGCGCTTATCGGGAACGCGGCTTTGCATCGAACATGGTTCAATCTCAAACCAGAAAACATGCCGAGATCGTCCGCACTATCGGCCCCTGCATCGGGCTATTTCACATCAGCAAGAACAGGAGAACAACGGAAAACGAAATGGCATATTCGATCAGCAAGAAAGAACTGGCACCGCAGCCCGTGCTTATCGTGCGGCGGCGGGTGAAGCGGTCTGAGATTGCCGCCGCCATCGGAGAAGTGCTTCCCCACATCTTCATCTACGCGCAGCAGAACGGGATCGCGCTGGCTGGGTTACCCTTCACGCGCTATGTGGAAATGGGACCCGGATTGATCACCATGGAGCCCGGAATGCGCGTGGTCTCGCCGGGCGGCGCCAGTCATGGCGAGGTGATCGCCGATACGCTGCCGGGCGGGCCTGCGGCGACCACGATCCACGCCGGGCCTTACGATAATCTCCCCGAAGCCTACGCAGCGATCGAACACTGGATGGAAAGCGAAGGTCTGGTCGCGGCAGGCCCGCCTTGGGAGTCGTACTTGAATGATCCGTCCGATTTTCCCGATCCCAAAGATTGGAAGACCGAGGTATTCTGGCCCATTGCAAGCAAGGCTTGAAACTACCGGTCGAGCCGCAGCCGTTCGGGATCGACGATGCCGAAGATGTTGCCTTCAGGATCGATTCCATCCCACGATCCCCACGGCCTTTGCACCATCGCGACACCCAGGGAAGCAAGCCTCGCTCGTTCGGCTTCAACATCGTCTACTTCAAAAACGAGCTTTACCGGGTCCTTCTCACGGGCTCTGGGAGGTGAAGAGATCTCGATCTGTTTGGCGATGTCCTCGGGAATTGCGTGCAGAGCGAAGCGGGCGCCGCCCGCATCGAACTCGACCCATGAAACGAAGCGCCCATCGTCTGTCCGCCTGAGTCCGAGCGTCTCGTTGTAAAACGCCGTCATCTTGGGAAGGTCCTTCACGTAAATCATGGCGCGGTGGAGTCGCATAAATCGTCATCCTATCAGCCCCAACGGCGGCTGGTGTGCCGGCCCGCTATTCTAGTAGCCATGCTCGGACTCGACGCGCGCGTGCTGCGCGCGGTATGGACGGCGTTTCTCTTCGTGCTGGCGATCGCGCTGGTCTACCTCGCCCGCGGCACCATCGCAATTTTCACGCTGGCGATTTTTCTGGCCCATCTGATCGCCCCGCTGGTCGATCGCGTGGAGCGGCACACTCCGCGAAGAATTTCCCGTACCTTGTCTCTCGCTATCGTGTATCTGGTTTTGCTGGGGATCGCATTCGCCGTCCTGGTCCCGGTTGGAGCAAAGATTGGCGATCAGGCTTCGACACTGGCTGCCCGCCTGCCGGATGCAATTAAGTCCGACTACCTGAGCCGTATTCCTTTACCCCGGTGGCTTGAAGCATGGCGGGCGCAGATCACCATATTCCTGGCGCAACAGACCGTTGGGCTCGGGGATACGGCATTGCCGCTGCTTAGGAAAATCGGGCCCGGAATCCTCGCAGGACTTGGAAACGTGGTCGCGGCGGTGCTAATTCCCATCCTGAGTTTTTTCTTTCTCAAGGATGGGCGGGCCATGAGAAACGCCATCATCGATAGCGTCCCAACGGACAAGCAATCGCTCGCGGAGGAGATCCTGGACGATCTGCATGTGCTGGTCGCGCAATACATCCGCGCGCTGGTGCTGCTTGCCATTTCGACGTTCGCAGCTTACTCCATCTTTCTCTCGGCATTGGGCGTTCCCTACTCTGTTCTGCTGGCCGGCGTCGCGGGCATACTGGAACTCATTCCCTTCGTCGGTCCGCTGACGGCGGGCGGCGTCGTGCTCCTGGTCGCGGCACTCAGCGGCTATGCGCACTTACTGTGGATCCTGATCTTCCTGATCGTCTACCGGCTGTTTCAGGACTACGTGCTCAGCCCCTATCTTCTGAGTTCCGGCGTCGAGCTTCATCCGCTGCTGGTCCTCTTCGGCGTTCTCGCGGGCGAGCAGGTGGCGGGTATTCCCGGTATGTTTTTCTCGGTCCCGGTGATCGCGGCACTGCGTATCCTTGTCGTGCGCATGCGCCGGCAACAAGTACATGGCTAGGCTGCTGATCCCGTTCTTGATTTGCGGCTGCGCGTACGGCCACGTTGTCAGCATGAGCAGCGGCGAGCTTCACGTCGACGGCCGCACGGCAAGCTACGAGCTGCGCATACCGATGTACGAGCTTACCCACGTGACCCATCCTGAAACGGCGCTGCTTGATCAACTAAAGTTCGAAGGCGCGCATCGGATGTCCTCCAATTGCCAGGAACAGGACGGGACGTACATATGCCGCGCCGATTATGAATTCGAGCGCCCTGTGCCCGACAAGATCGAAGTCGAGTGCACACTGTTCCAGGTGACCGTGCCGAATCACGTGCACCTGCTCTACGCCGTCCAGGGACCGAACAGCGATCAGGAGGTTTTCGATCAGAGCTTCCGCCAGGCCGAAGTACGTTTTCATCCGCCTTCGCGCGCCGAGGTAATCGCCAAAGCAGCCGCGGCGGGTATCGCGCGCCTATTCAAATCGGTATCGGGTCTGTTATTCCTGGCGGTACTGGTGCTGGCGGCGCGGAACACTCGGGAAATGGGAATCCTGACGATCGCATTCCTGGCAGGAGAATGGCTCGCGCGACCGATTTCACCGCGCATTCCGATGTCGTTCAGTCCGCAGTTCCTGGAAGCCGTGCTGGCGTTGACCGTCGCCTATCTCGCCGCGGAAATCGTGTTTCTGCCCGATAGCCAGGCGCGCTGGGCGGTGGCGCCGATACTTGGAATCGCGCACGGGTTGCCCTTCGCGGCGTTTCCCGCGTCCTACCTCGCGGCTGCCTGCATCGCCCAGACGATCCTGCTGTCGGCACTGTGGCTCGCCGCGCGCAGGATGCCGAAAACCTGGCGACGTCCAGCCGGAGGCCTGCTGCTCATCGCAGGACTAGGCTGGTTCGCCCGAACGTTGTTTCGGTGAACCAGGGCCGGGCATGCCCGCCCCCTACAGCCGGTAGGGGCGAGGCATGCCTCGCCCGACCTAAGAATTGTGCGTGATACTGTGCTTGCGGCTGTACGTGAAATAAACGATGAGTCCGATCGCCATCCATCCGAATAGCCGCGCCCAATTGGTCCAGCCGAGGCCGTAAATCATGATCAGATTGAACCCGATTCCCAGGATCGGCACCACGGGAACAAACGGCGTTTTGAAGGGCCGCGGAAGTTCCGGATGCGTGCGGCGCATGATGATAATCCCGCCGCAGACCAGCACGAACGCGAACAGCGTGCCGATGCTGGTGGCTTCTCCCAAAATCCGTATCGGGGCCACACCTGCCAACAGCCCGGTCGCCACCATGAACAGCAGATTGGACCGCCAGGGCGTCCGGAAGCGCGGATGGATATCGCAGAACAACTTCGGCAGCAAGCCATCGCGCGACATGGAGAAAAATACGCGGCTCTGCCCCAGCAGCATCACCAGAATCACCGACGTATACCCCATCACGATCGCCAGCTTCACGGCCGGACGCAGCCACATGTAGTCCGTGCGGTCGATCGCGACCGCCACCGGAGCGGCGCTGTTGAGCTCGGTATAGTTGACGATGCCGGTCAGCACGTGCGCGAACAGCACGTACAGAATCGTACACACGGCCAGCGATCCGATGATCCCGATCGGCATGTCTTTTTGCGGACGCTTGGCTTCCTGCGCCGCGGTCGAAACAGCATCAAATCCGATGAACGCGAAGAACACCAGTCCCGCGCCGCGCAAAATTCCGCTCCACCCGAAAGCTCCCGTTTCACCGGTGTTCGGCGGGATGAACGGCGTGAAATTAGCGGGGTTGATATACGCCCAGCCCAGCGCGATAAACACCAGCACCACGGTCACCTTGATCACCACGATGACCGCGTTGATTCGAGCCGACTCCTGAATCCCGACGATCAGCAGCAGTGAGATCGCCATCACGATGAACATCGCCGGCAGGTTGATCACGCCCTGGATCACGGTGCCGCTGTCCGGCAGCGTCACGGGCTCGAAGGGAGACGCCGCCAGTTGCCCGGGAAAATGAATGCCGAAATCCTGGAAAAAGCTCAACACATAGCGCGACCAGCTCACCGCCACGGTGGACGCGCCTACGGCATATTCGAGCACCAGGTCCCAGCCAATCAGCCACGCCATCAGCTCGCCCATGGTCGCGTAGGCGTAGGTGTAGGCGCTGCCCGCGATGGGGATCATGGTCGCGAACTCGCTGTAGCACAGCCCCGCGAACGCGCAGCCGACCGAGGCGAGCACGAAGCTGAGCACCACTGCGGGTCCGGCATTGACCGACGCAGCGATGCCGGTTAACGAAAACAGCCCCGCGCCGATGATCGCTCCGATCCCCAGCGCTACCAGCTGGGTTGGTCCCAGCGTGCGTCGGAGTGTTTCATGCCCGGCGTCCTTGAGGAGCGCCTCCAGCGGTTTGACGGCGAAGAGGCTCATAAGTGTATGAGCATACCAAACCGCCTCCAGTTATAATCGCTGAGAGGCGATTCATCGTGAGTAAGCAGACCCTGATTGCGATCCTGACGGCATCCGCCTTCGTGCTGACGGCTGTCCCCTTCCTCCAAGGGCAATTTCCAGCGGAGAGCACCATACCGAAGTCCAAGCGCAAAGGGAATGGCCGCGTGAAAAAGGGACCTCCCGGGCCCACTCCTCGCACCTCCGACGGACACGTCGATCTATCGGGCGTATGGGGTTACGCCGGCTACACGTCCGATATCGCCAAGGATTACGACGTCGGCGAGCTGCCGATGACGCCGTTCGGCGAGAAGCTGTTCAAGGAACGCCAGGCGAATGAGGGCACGGAAGATCCTGAAGCCCGCTGCCTGCCGACCGGCGTACCGCGGAGAGATCCTTACCCTTCAAAGATTCTCCAGTTGCCCAATCTGGTCGTCATCCTGTATGAAGGCAATTTGCACAGCTTCCGGCAGATCTTCCTCAATCGCGATCACCCCAAGGATCTGAATCCCACCTGGTGGGGAGATTCGGTCGGAAAATGGGAAGGCGACGAGCTGGTGGTCGACACCATCGGCTTTAACGGGCTCACCTGGCTCGATCTGGCGGGGCACGGGACGTCGGATAAGCTCCATGTAATCGAACGTTATTCGCGGCCGGACTTCGGCAATCTTAAAGATGAGATCACCATTGAGGATCCGGTGTATTTCACTCGCCCCTGGAAGCTCACGCAATGGACTCCGCTCATCACCGACAGCGATCTGTGGGAGTACATCTGCACCGAGAACGAAAAGGACTCCAGGCACTTGGACACGCTGATCAAGGCCGAGCAGGAAGCCAAGGCGAAAGCAGCCAAGAAGTGAAAGATGGAATTCGCATCGTCCGGGCGGGAGAACTGGATTCCAACACTCCGCAAACTCCCGGCATGACCCGCGCCGCGGCGATCACGCATGCGCGCACTGGTGCGAACAAGCTCTGGGCGGGAACGGTTACGGTGCAGCCTGCGGCCCGCACGGGCGCGCACCATCATGGAGAACTCGAGACGGTCCTCTACATCGTACGCGGACGCGCACGATTCCGCTGGGGCGATCGTCTGGAATACGTCGAGGAAGCCGGGCCGGGAGATTTCATCTACGTGCCGCCCTTCGTGCCGCATCAGGAGATGAACGCGCGCCCCGACGAGCCGGTGGAAGCCGTGATCGTTCGCAGCGGCCAGGAACCGATCGTGGTGAACCTGGATATCGAGAGTCCGGAGCCGGCCGAGCCCGGGGCCGGGCCAGGTCCATTTCATTCGAAACCGTACTGATCTTCAGAACGTGAAGCGCGCCACCAGGGTTCCCTGCCTCGGCGGGGCGAACACGCTGGCGTTATTAATGTATCCGAAGCCTCCCGTCGTCTGGCCGTTAACGATTGATTGCGTGGCCCCGGCGTTGCTCGAAACCGGATTTACGGGTTCGGCACGATTGAATATGTTGGTGAAATCGGCACGGATCTGGAAGTTCATTCGTCCTTCGTGGAAGGGGAAGTTCCGGCCGAGGCTGAGGCTTTCCGCGGGACGCCTCTGGTAGCGATAGTCATCATAGTAGCCGGCCGAATTGCCCCACTGGCCGGCCGCGGGATTCGTCCAAGCTTTGGGATTCAAAACGAAGTTAGTATTCGGATCGAAGCAGTGGCAGTTGAGATCCTGCAGAAACAGGGGCTGCCCGGACACGCGATTATAGAACGTTCCCCCGGTGGTTCCCACCGCTCCGGTCTGGCGGAAGAGCAGCTCCCGAAGGCCGTTGGTCGCGATCGGAGACATGATCGGCATGCCGCTGCCGTAGCGCAGTACCGTACTGATCTGCCAATCCTGGGCGGCCCAGGAGACGGCGCGCAACGCTGCGCCTTGACCCGCGCCCCATTTCGGAGTCGTATAGCTTCCGGCGATCACCAAAAGGTTGGGTTGATCCAGCCCGGAGAGATACTTGTTTTGCGGGCGATTGAAGACGTCGTTCGTGGCGGGGGAAACAGGCGAGAGAGTGGAGATATCGGCTTCCGTGCCCATGGAAAACGCTTTGGAGCGGGTATAGGAACCGGTCATATCCAGGCCGTGCGAGAACCGTTTGGTCGCCTGGACCTGAAGCGAGTCATACCAGGTGTCGCCCAGAGGCGCCCAGTGCATGTTGGTGATGTTGCCGAACTGCGGGAACGGCCGCAACGCCTGGCTGACGCTCGCGCTCAGCGGGAACCCGGGATAAGGAGGATTGTTGTATCCGCGGTTCGCCGCAATGGATGAAGTCAAGGGCGAACCCAGCAAAGTTCGGTCGTCCGCGTTGTTTATGTCCAGCCCTTGGGCCTTGAGCGCCTCCGGCGTCAGACAATTCAAGCACACCAGGTGCGCGGAGTTCCACCATACGCCGCGATTACCCACATAGGTAGCCTCAATCACCACGTCCTTGGCGATTTCCCGCTGAATTCCGAAACTGTATTCCAGTACCCGCGGCGGGCGGCCTGCCTGCGGGTCGATTTGCTGCGATGGCGAAGCCGTTGTCCCCGGCAATGGAACCTGTCCCGGATTGAAATTCGGCCATGTGATCTTGTAGGGCAGCCCGTCCCTAAGGTTGTACGCGGGATCTCCATAGGATGGCGCGTTGTAAATGTTCTGCGACCCGGTGGAGTACGAGTTGAACCCGTTCTGCGCGGTTCTGAAATAGGAAACGCCCGCGCCGACGCGCAGCACGGTTTTCGGGATGAACTGGTAGGCGATGCCGAGCCGCGGCCCATAGGCGTAAGGATAGTTGTGCGCGATATCACAGTTGCAGTGTCCCGGACCATAGCCGTCGAACGCCACGGCCCCCAGTTTGCCGCCCGCGGCCGGATTCGGCGTACTTCCGGACAAATAGGGGATGCGTCCATACTGCTCGCGCAGGAAAGTCTGGAAGTCGTAGCGGAGACCGTAGTCGATGGTCAGCTTGCGCGTGACCTTCCAGGAGTCCTGTGCGAACCAGGAGAACGCCTTGGCTCCCATTCGCGACTTGGAGGGAACGCCGATAAATCCGTTGTCCACCGCGCCCAGCATGAAACTGGCGAAGGGGAATCCGGGAACGCCTCCGGTTAGCGCTTGCCCCAACGTGGAGGGAAGACCGCTTTCGACGGCGCTAAAGACGATCCAGCCGTTGGCGTACGTCTCGTTGGCCGCCGGGTAGCCTTCAAGGATCATCTCGCCGCCGGCTTTAATGGTGTGATTGTTGCGCACCCAGGTGAGGCTCGCATTGGCGGTCGGCTTAGTGTTGACCAGGTTCACCTTGGCGCCCGGTCCCATATTTGCGGACATGCCGCCTTGGGCCTGATTCAAGCCCTGAATCGACGGGAACAGTTTCGCATACGTGCCGGTAAGCCCGATCCCGGCAACCGGATCGTAAGGAGCCACGGGCTGATTGATTCCGTTGTAGATCAACCCAGCTCCCAGGTGCAGCAATAGCGTGGGGGTGACGGTCTGATCGAAGTTGAGCCGTATCGTATGCGCCACGATATCGCTTCCCACGGCGGATGTAATGGGCGCCGGAAGCGTGTTGTTGTTGGGAGTGCTGGTGGAAGTCCGCGACCAGTAGCCCGAAATTTTGGTTTTCGCGCTTAACGAATGGTCCAGCTTCAGCGACGGAATGTAGGTCAGTCTCGGATTGGTATAGGACGTCAGAAAATTATTGACGAGGCCTCCGCTGGTCGGCTGCGGGATCAGCGACACCACCCGGAGCGAAACCGGGTCCCGTTGCTCGGTGGGGATCACGTTGCCCACGAACGGATCGCGCACCCGCTGGCCGCCGACGATCTTAGTTGAAAGCGGGTCGTAGACGGCGTTCTCCATAATCGGCCGGCCCAGCGGATCGCAATTCGGCGTGGATGCCGGACACACGTTGCGGTTGGTCAAAGCCTTGCTGAAGTCGCCTGCACGATAGGCCAGCGTTGGCACGGTAATGGTCGTGGTGTTGTTGATGATCGTCTCGCGGAACTGCTCGAAACTGAAAAAGAAGAAGGTTTTGTCGTGGCCGTCGTAGACCTTGGGGATCTGAATCGGGCCGCCGAAGGTAAATCCGTAGTCGTTTCTTCGCTGGCGTGGGCGCAGCAGGTTCCCGTTGCGGTCATTGGTGTAGGGCTGCCCCGCATTCAGCGCCTCATTGACGAAGTAGTCATAGCCGCTGCCGTGATAGGAGTTGGTGCCGGATCGCATGGTGGCATTGAAAACGCCGCCGCCGGCCTGACCGAACTCGGCCGCGAAGTTGCTGGTCTGAACCGCCAGTTCCTGAATGGCGTCGACGCTCGGCTGCGTCATGGATTGGGTGCCGATCAAGCCATTGGTCGAATCCTGCCCTTCGATGCGAAGCATCTGGGTATTGCTGGGAAGACCGTTGATCCGGACACTCGAATCCGGCCGCCAGTCGCTGCCCGGAAGCAGTTGCATCACCGCATACGGATTACGGATGCCGGCCTGGCTGGCGCCGGAGCCGATGCCCAGAATGGGGAGATTGTCGAGCTGATCGGTGCGGACGTTATGACTCAGCTCGCCGCTTTCGGTCTTCAGCAAGGGGGCCGCTTCGGTCACAGTAACCGATTCGGTCGCCGAGCCGACCTCGAGAGCGACATCGATACGTACGGTCTGCGCCACCGGCAGCGCGATATTCTGGCGCACGAACTTCTTGAAGCCGGCGACGGTGACCGACATTTCGTACGTGCCGGTGGGCAACTGGGACAGCGTATAATTTCCGGTACTGGAGCCCGCGGCCTGATAAACCGCGCCGGTCTGAACGTTTCTCGCCTCTACCGGCGCTCCCGGAACCACCGCGCCGGCCGGATCCGTAACGGTGCCAGTGATGGTGCCTCGATCGCTCTGCGCGACTGCCGCGAGAGCAAAAACGGACCAAAGCGCTATCCTTCGCAGTTGCATGCAAGACCCCCCAATCCGGTGAATCATACAGCCAACTCCGGGAGGAGTCAATGGCGGACGCATCGAAGCCGGCGCAAATCGAACTCCCTCCGAAGCTGTTCATGGAAGGCGGGCAGCAGCGAGCAAGATGTGGATCTTTTTAAGATGTATCAGCGGCGAAACGGCGGTGAGTCGGCCAACTGGCTGCATGGGAACTCGCTGCAATTCCTGGCCGATGGAAACCTGCTGCCGGGGACAGGCGCTGAAAATGGACGAGCAGGGCCGGAGCGTGACGCTGATTCATCTGGCTGTACACGCCATAGCTGGAGGTCCAGACTACGGCTTATCGAACGTGATGCTGGTCTCGGCTCCGAACTTGCGGTAGTTGCGGAACTCGATCTTGTTGCGCGAGCAGATGCTGGTGCCGCGCTGGCAGCTCAGCACCTCGGATTCGACCGGAAGCAGGTACGGTCCCGTTGTACCCAGCCGTATGAAATCGTAGTCCACGGTCGCTTCAATCGTGTCGAAGGGGAACAGCGCGGGCATGGCCTTGCCCTGCTGTTCGATGCGCAGAACCCGCGACGTTTCCTTATCGATCCAGACCGATCCCTTGGTGGCCGGATAGTACAGTTGCGACGGCGCTTCGATCCGCCAGCGCGAAAGCTCGCGCGTCACCTCAAAGTTGTAGACGTAAGCCGGGCGATTGTGGATGGTGTCCTGCCCGCCCGTCCGGAACTTGGTAACGCCGGGCTCGAACAATTGTTCGAGCAGCGTCGAGAACTCGCCCGTCGAACGCGTCCCCGGAATCTCCTCCATGGAGGTATTCACGCTCTTGTTGCCGACCTTGATGTTCTTGTAACTTTCGCGGCCGTCCTGATACGTCAGGTCCGCGGCGACGATATCCAGCGCCTGCCAGCCCGATTTGGGGCGATCGCTTTGATACCGCGTGGTCATCTGCTGGACCAGATAGTTGGGCAGCGTCGCGGAATACTCTAAAGCCGCCGCGCGTGCCTTGGTAATGATCGGATCGTCGCCGAGCGGGATGGGCCGCGATGGCGGTGCAGGCGCGATTGGCTCGGGCGGCACTGCCGGAGGTTTCCCCGGCGTCGGCGGCGTGACCGAGGCCGTGACTACCGGTTCTTCCACCGTGGCCTGGCGTCGCGGCGCCGGCGCGCCGTGCTTGAGGACCGGCCGGCCCGGATCGTCCGCATCCGGCTTCGTATCGGGCGGACGCATTTGCGTCGGCGGAGGACTATTGTCCGGTTCTTCCTGCTTGGGCGGCGCGGCTGACGCCGTTTCTTTCGGCTTGTCGGGAACGGTTTCCGGCTGCGGCGCGGAGGCGGGCTCCGGGTCCTTACGGCGAAGCACCGGACGATCATCGCCAGGCTCGCGCGGCGGAGACGAAGCCGAAGAATTGGAGGGGGCTGCCGATTTAGACGAACCGGATCCGCGAGCTACGGTTTCCGGCCGCGGCAGATCCCAGGTCTTCGAAGCCTCGGCGCGATCATCGGCGGTCGCGGCTTTCTTCCAGGTCACCGAAACGGCCGTCATGATGCTGTCGTCGTCCGAGTTGGAATCGACGCTCAGATAATCGCCCAGCGCGAAATCTTTGAGATCCGCATCCTTGCCGTCCTTGAGAACCTTCATCTGCGGGGCCAGCCGGTACCAGACAACGCGATGATCGTCGGGCTGGATCACCAGTTGATTCGAGGCGACCTTTCGCAGAATCCCGGAGGTGGTGGTGAGCAGCTGCGCTTCGGAGCTCGATCTTTTGCCCCGGCCATCCGGCTGCGGCTGTCCCGTACGCGGGCCGCCCACGGGTCCGGTCTGACCGGGAATGCGCGGGATCGGGCCTCTCGTGCCCGGAGGATATTGCCCCGGCGGATATTGTCCCGGCATCTGGCCCGGCGGATATTGGCCGGGATACTGGCCTGGAATCTGGGCCTGGGCTAGCGGATGGGCCGCGAGAGCGAACAACAGGAAAGGCGAGATACAGCGGAGCATCTTCATGTGGGATGCAGCTCCTGCTTATTAGGTTAACAGCCTCTATCGCCGCCGGGAATGCTTGCGCCCCTAGCAGGCCTATGACAAAATTTCGGACTGGGGGTCATGGAGTAATGAGAGTCCGGTTTAGCGTTTTGGCCGCAGCCGCGGGATTATTGGCTTTGGGGCTGCCCGTACTCGCCCATCATTCGGGCGCGGCCGTGTTCGATAACACCAAAAAGATCGACCTGACGGGCGTCGTCACCAAAGTCGAATGGGTCAATCCGCATGCGCACTTCTATATCGATGTGAAGGACAGCGCCGGGAAAGTGACCAACTGGAACCTGGAGCTGGCCAGCCCCAGCATCCTGGTGCGGAACGGCTGGACGCGGCATTCCGTCAAGGAAGGCGACACGGTCACGGTTACCGGCTCGCGCGCCCGGGACAACTCGAATTTCGGGATCGCGCAGACCATCGTCTTTCCGGATGGGCACAAGCTGAATTTCCTGTCGGCATATGAGGATGGCAAGTGAGACAACGCTCGATCGCTGGATTCACGATCGCGGGCGTGGCGCTGGCGGTGGTTTCCCTGCTGGCGCAGGCCCCCGCAGGCGACGCGGCCAAAGCAAAAGGCGCGAAAGGCGGCGCTCCCAAAGGCGGAGTCGGATTGTATCAACGCCAGCCTCCCGCCCCCACCGGACCGGCTCCGAAACTGTCGGACGGCACACCCGACCTATCGGGAGTCTGGCTGGGCGGCGGCGCGAGCGATGCGGACATTTCGCGCGCGCTGAAACCGGGAGATTCGGTGGTGATGCTGCCGTGGGCCGAAGCTCTCGTCAAGACGCGCCAGTCGAAGGACGATCCGGAATCGAACTGCCTGCCGGCCGGCATTCCTCGCGGCTCGCCGTATCCGTGGCGGATCGCACAGACGCCCGGCATCTACTTTATTGTGTTCGAGGGCAACATCCATAGCTGGCGGCAGATTTTCATGGACGGCCGCAAGCATCCCGAAGATCCGGATCCGGCCTGGTACGGGAATTCGATCGGGCGCTGGGACGGCCCGGCCTGGGTGATCGACACCGTCGGCTTCAAGGACAAGTTCTGGTTTGATTACGTGGGCCACCCGCATACCGAAAAGCTCCACACCATCGAGCGCTACACGCGGACGGATCTGGGGAACATGTCGATCGAAGTGACCATCGACGATCCGGGCGCCTATGCCAAGCCGTTCACCACGGTGGGCCGGGCTCGTCTGATGGCGGGCACCGAGCTGATGGAGTACATCTGCCAGGAAGATAACTACGACTTGCAGCACATCTCGGGTCCGGCGCAGGGACCGGGAGGATCGACGCGGTAGGTGCGGGCGGTCCGGTCCCGCCGAGCGGTGCGCCATGTCTGCCCGTCCTGAGTGAGAGATACGTTGAATTTATCAGGCGGGCGGGATTCATCCCGCGCGGAGCTTTCAGCGCCGCAAATCGAATCGGGAAGCGGGGCTAAAAGCCCCGCGCGGACTGAAGTCCGCCCTCCACTGCCACTTCGGACTCAGGACATTAGTCATTAGGAGCTTCCGTGCTCCGGCAGCCCACAGTGTTAGTGTCCGAAATACACGCCCACAGCCTGGTCGATGTCTTCCCGTGAGGGAGACGGCTTCCGCTGCTCGAAAGTCGCTGTACCGCACATAATTTCCGCGATGTCGCGAGGGAAACAGGCCCGCAGCCCTCCCGGAGAATATTTCTCACACTGCTGCGCCATGTACTCTTCCGTTTCCGCGCTGCACGGAATGCCTTCCTTGTCGAACACCTTTTGCACCAGATGCTTAAACAAATCCGCGCCCAGCGGATCGATCTTGATCTTGTGCTTCAGGCGGCGCATAAAGGCTTCCTCGGCCAGATCGTTCAAACCTAAATTGGTGGCAAATACCACCAGCACCTCGAACGGTATCTCGAAACTCACTCCCGACCGCAGCGACAGCACGTCAGTGCGCCGGTCCAAGGGCACGATCCAGCGATTCAAAAGCTCGCGCGGGGAAATTCGCTGCCTTCCGAAATCATCGATCAGCAGGATTCCGGTGTTGGCCTTCATCTGAAGAGGCGCGGTGGAGATGCGAGTGACCTCATCGACCATGGGCTCCAGCATCTCGATTCGCATTTCCCCGCCCACTTTGACCATCGGACGCCGGCAGAGAACCCAGCGGGCATCCATCTGCGGCTGTTCCGGCTCCGCCCTATGAAGCAGCGGATCGAAAACCTGCAGGATGTTGCCCGAGACCTCGACCGCATGGGGAATACAAACCGTATCGCTGAAGACCCGCCCCAGCCGCTCGGCGATGCTGGTCTTTCCGTTTCCCGTGGGGCCGTACAACAGAATCGTCCCCCCTGTGACCAGTGCCGCCCCCACGCTTCGGATCACGTGTTCCGGAAGCACCAGGTCTTCCAAGGCGGACCGCATGCTGTCCGGGGTCACGGAAACGTGAACAGCCTGACAGGAAACGGATTCGTTATAGTCCATCAGGGACACTGGCGCGGGGCCCGCGTACTGGCTCTTTTTGAGCGCCACCTCCGCCATGTTCCGGCCCCGGGTCGTCAAGGAGATTTCGTAATCGTTGCCCACCATCGCCCGGGTTTCACAAAGCTGCTCTTTGAGAAGATAGCGGTAGACCCAATGGACGATGGCCGGACTGAGCCTTGACCGTTCGATCAGTTTTTCGAGCGTGACGATGCCTTCAAAAAACGCTTGCCTCAAAAGCAGGTCGAGGATGAGTCCCTGGCTGATTCCGGTCTCCTCAATGCTGCGCGGAACTCGCGGTTGAAACGCCGGTTCGGTTTGGGCCAACATCCTTTTAAGCTATCAGGATTAAGCGCGCCAGGAGGAACCGGCGACGCGGTGGGCGCGCCCTCTACCTACCTACAAGTCACGTTCGAGGTGCTATCTTTATTCCGTGGCTGAACCGGGCAGTTACGGTGAGATTTTGCAACGCGGGCACGTTCTCGGCAGGGACTTTCGCGTCGCGTTCGGGGACAGTAAGATCGAACATTGCCTCTTAGTTGCGCCCCACGGCGGCGGCATCGAACCCGGCACTTCGGAAATCCTGCGGGCGGTTGTGGAGGTCGGCGGCTGGGCGTGGTACGAGTTCGCAGGCTTTCTTCGGAAAGGCAATAAGGAAGCTCTGCATATTTCGAGCAGTCGTTTTGATGAACCCACGCTCAAAAGCATGCTGCCCCAGGCCGGGTTTGTGGTTACGTTTCATGGCGCAAGCGAGTCCCTGGAGCCAATTGTTTTCGTTGGCGGTAAATGGAAGCTCGGCCGCCAGACTATCGCCGAATCGATAAATGCGGCTTTCAAGGAACACGAGATTCGGGCTACGGACGCAGTCGACCGCGTCGACGCCGCGCGTCTTCGGGGCTTGGACGACTCCAACATCACGAATTTGGGTAGACGCGCGGAAGGGGTACAGCTCGAGTTTTCGAGAGGAGCACGAAACTTGCTGTTCCCGCCCGATTCGTCCCGCGAAGCCCGAGGGCGTCGAAGCGCCGAATTGCGGCCTCTCGCGGCTTCCATAAACGCTGCAATAAAGCAGCTGTGCGGCACACCATTGCCGCGCTAGGTCCCCCTTAGCCAGCGTCCGGCGAGTGCGGCCGCATCATCCGTCTCCAGATCGACGTCCTCGCGGCGTGTCTCCTTGCCATGCAACGAGAGCACTGCTGTGATTCCATCCGCCGTCGGCGTCAACTCCATGCGCTTCTCCTTGGCGTCCAGGCGCAAACTCTCGCCGAGCCAGGTGAATTGGACCAGCACGCGTTGCCCGTGCGCAATTACGCGGCACTGAGTCAGCAGCTCCGCGGTGAAAGGCGAAGTTCTCAGCGCCTCCGCGTACGGCGCTCGCAGCAAGGCAGCCGTCCGCTCGGCCTCCCGCCGTTCTTGATCGCGTCTCACCTTCTCCGGATCCCTCTCTTCGCGATTCTCGAGGGCCTTCAGGTCGTTTTCCAGATTATCGAGGAAACTCATCCGGGTCATCACTCCGCGGGATCACTATATCTAGTATGGCGGCTTGCCGCCCCTTGACACAGACTGCACTCTTCGCGATTATGACGGCACATGTTTGGACTGCGGGAGAAACCCATGGCCGAAAAGGCAACGGGCGAGGCCATCCCCAGCTTTTCGCGGCGCGCTTTCGTGGCGACGGCCGCTGGACTGGGCGTGGCGATCGCTCCGGGAATCCCCGCGCGTGCCGCTATTGTGCGGACCGATTTTTCAAAGCTTCCGCCTTATGGCAACGGCACGCTTCCAGCCGGAATCCGTTCACGCCAAATCGAAAATGTGAACGGCATGACCGTGCACATCCTGGAGGCGGGTTACGAAACGCGGGGCCGGCAGGCAGTCTTACTCCTGCATGGTTTCCCCGAGCTTGCCTATAGCTGGCGCAAGGTGATGCCGTCCCTGGCGGCCGCCGACTATCACGTGATCGCTCCCGATCAGCGCGGCTACGGCCGCACCATCGGCTGGGACGATTCTTACGACGCCGATCCGGATCCGTTTCGCATTCTCAACATGACACGAGATGCGATCGGATTGGTCTACGCGCTGGGCTACCGTTCGGTAGCGATGGTCGCCGGACACGACGCCGGAGCGCCCGTCGCCTCCTGGTCCGCGCTCATCCGGCCCGATATTTTCCGCTCACTGACGATCATGAGTTCGCCCTTTGAAGGCGCACCGTCTTTGCCCTTCAATGCGGCGCCCTTCGGCACCGCCAACGGTGCGCCCCTGCCGCGTCCTGCAGTCACCGACGATGAGCTGGATGCCGAGCTCGCGAAGCTTCATCCGCCGCGGAAATACTACCAGAACTATCAACGCACCCGCGGCGCCAATGACGACATGTTGCATGCGCCGCAAGGCCTCCACGCCTTCTTCCGCGCCTATTACTTCTGCAAGAGCGCCGACTACAAAGCGAACCGTCCGCATCCCCTGAAGGCGCGCACCGCCGAGGAAATGGCGCAGATTCCGGCCTATTACGTGATGGAGAAGGATAAAGGCATGGCGGCGACCGTTGCGCCGTTCATGCCGTCGGCGGATTACATCGCGAATTGCAAGTGGATGACGGAGACAGAAGTGGGGGTGTACGCGACGGAATGGGGCCGGACTGGCTTCACCGGCGCGCTGCAGGGCTATCGCGTGCGGCGGGGTTCCGATCCCCGAAGTATTGCTGAGATGCTGACCTTCTCGGGCCGAACCATAGACGTGCCTTCTCAATACATCGCAGGGAACAGCGACTGGAACGTCTATCAAACACCCGGCGCAGTGGACAAGATGCGCACTAGCGCCTGCACGCGAATGGTCGGATTCCACCTGGTGGATGGCGCCGGACATTGGGTGCAGCAGGAACAGCCGGAAGTGGTGAGCGCATTGCTTGTGAAATTCTTGCGTGACCACGCAAAGCCGTAGATTCAGGTTCTTGCAGTGGCTACGCGATCGTGTTAAAATCCTTCCCGTCTACACCTTGAGGAGGTGACGAATGGTTAAGCGGACTCTAGGATGGGCGGCGGTGTGGGGTTTGATGGCTAGTGCCTCATTGCAGGCGCATCATTCCCTCGCCGGTGTCTACGACATGAAAGCGGAAAAGGACCTGACGGGTACGGTCGAAAAGGTTCAGTTCGTCAATCCCCACGGGTCGCTGACGATCTCGGTCAAGGGCGCGGATGGCACGCCGACCGAATGGGTATTTACACTCGGCTCCGCCACCGCGCTCGCCCAGAGGGGGGTCGGCAAAACCGGACCCAATGCCCTCCATACCGGCGATACCATCACCGTGAAGTGCATCCCCGCGAAAGATGGCCACCCGCTGGGATTCCTCAAGTCGGTGACTTACGCTGACGGGCATACCGTTGTGGTCTCCGGCGGCGGTCCAAACGATTAAAAAGGTGAGCGCACAGGCGCTGGTCCGTTGTGCGCGCTTTAAGAACGAAAGAGGATTCTCATGACCTATCGACGAGGCATTATTTTCGCGATTGGACTTGTTCTCACGATCGGCGCGGTGACGTTGGCAACCGCGCAGGCGCCAGCCGGCGGTCCAGGGCAGGCCAAGGGCGGGGGACAAGGAAAAGGGAAGGGCGGGGGCCGCGGTGGCGCTCCGCTGTACACCCCTGCACCCGGTGCGAAGGACCTGAAATCAGTCCTTTTCAACTGGGCCTGGTATATGGGCATGCTCCGAAGCAGTGAGGAATACGATCTGGTCATGTCGCTCGAATACCAGGGCAAGGGCACCATCCAAGTGGACGGGCAGCCCTGCAATGTAACGAAGTATCGAACCAGCATCAGCTACCAGACATCCGGCGAGCGGATTCAGTACACCGGCACCCGGCCCAATGGCCAGGCGTGCTCCAATGTCGAAGTCCTCAGTGGAGCGTATGCCTGGAACGAAGATATTCCCGGCGCCGAACTCGTCCCCGGTAAAGGCAAGGCCACGCCGATGCCCGCGACTGTAGAGGAACGGATGATTCGCCTGTGGGCCAGCCCGCAGGGTGCGTTCAAGGCCGCATTCGCTGGAACTTCGGACCCGCCTCCGATGACTCCCAGACCGCAACGTCTACCAGCCGATGTGACGACGATAGGGAAAACCTCCGTCGCATGGGAAGGCAACAAGCCGGTGTTGACGTTCCCGATTCCGGGCGTTCCCAACACGATCGCAACCGCGACGCTCAACGACAAGTTCATGGCGGAGCACGTGGTCGTGAAGCAGGGAGCGAAGACTTACGATTTCACCTACAGCAACTATAAAGACTGGAACAATCCGCTGAATCCGGCGGAGGCATTCTACGCGGGCAGGATGATCGAGAAACAGAACGGCGCCGTGGTTCGCGACGTTACCACGACGGGGACGGAAACCGCACAGATGTATGTCGTGATGCCGGTTCCGGCAAGCGTCAAGGCGGCGATCAAGCCAACAATTCAGCCTCCGAACTGGACTCTGACTTCAAACGCCCCGCCACCCGCGACGCAGACTGCATCCGCGGCAACCCCGCGGCTGGCCGACGGACATCCGGACATGACCGGAAACTGGGGTGGCCCCCAGGGTCCTATTACGGGTAGTGGGACCCGCCGATGTGGTCCAATGCAGCTGCCGGGTACGGGAATCAACCCCGAGGTCGGCTGCAAAACCGGACAAGACAACTTCTGGGTGGATTATGAGTGGATCTCGCCCTCGCGCTTTGGTTTGACAGGCAACACCACGGAGGTATTGAAGCCGAGTCGTCCCATGTACAAACCCGAGTTTTGGGACAAGATTCAGGAACTCGATCAGTGGACGAACAAGGAAGATCCAATCATGACCTGTCAGCCGATGGGAATCCCGCGGGAGGGTACACCGTCGCGCATTATCCAGTCGCCGACCGACATCGTCTTTTTTTATACAACCAGCGATTACGGCGGTGGGAACATGGAATTCCGCGACATTCCGACCGACGGTCGAAAGCGCCCCGAGACGGTCGAAGCCTATTACATGGGGCTTTCGATTGGTAAATGGGAGGGCGACACCCTGGTGATCGATTCCACCAACTTCGTCGATACAACCTGGTTCGGACGCGGTGGCTTGTTTCATTCCGCCGACATGCACACTGTCGAGAAGCTGACGCGGAAAGGCGATGAGATTCTTTACCAGATGACCATTGAGGACCCGGATGTCCTGATCGAGCCGTGGGTGATGCCGGACAAGATTCTGCGGCTACGCGCTGGTGCGCCACAAGTAATCCATGAGCGCGCGTTTTGCGAGGTGTACGAACAGGGGAACATCTCCACGCAGCTCCGGCACTAACTAAGAAGTCAGGAGTCAGGAGACAGAAGTCAGGAGACGCCGCGAGCGGCCTCCTTATTCTGACTTCTGAGTCCTGACTCCTGTCTTCTGCGATGAATTTAGCCCACATACATCTCTTGCTGAATCACTTCCCGACGGTCGGCATGATCGTCGGGCTGGGCCTGTTCATCGTGGCGCTCATGACCAAGAGCGACCATCTGAAGAGCGCCAGCCTGGTCATCTTTTTCGGTATCGCCCTGCTGTCGATTCCGACGTTCGCCTCAGGCACCGCCGCGGAGTTGGCCTTGCAGAAGACGCCCGAAGTCTCGGTGGCCATGATTCAGGCCCACGAAACCGCGGCGTTCGAAGCGCTCGGGGTCATGGAACTGACGGGTGCCCTGGCGTGGCTGGGATTGTGGCAGCGCAGGCGGCTCTCCCGCTTTCCACAAGCAACGATGGCCGCGGTCCTGATCGCCGGGGTCGTGACTTTCGGCCTGATGGGCTGGGCCGCAAGCATCGGCGGAGACATCCGGCATCCGGAGATTCGCACGGGTACAGCTCCGGTGGAAACCGCGACGACGAACCCGCCGCTCGCGAGAGTCATCGGAGACGCCATGGTGAACCTCAAGTGGGGCTGGCCGGCCAGCGAGACGGTTCATTTCATCGGGCTGTCCCTCTTGTTTGGTGTGGTGCTGCTGGTAGATCTGCGGATGCTCGGTTTCCTGAAGAGCATCCCTTATTCCGCGCTGCACCGGTTGTTACCGTGGGGAGTTTTGGGATTCGGCGTAAACGTGGTGACGGGCATTTTGTTCTTTATCGGCGCTCCGCCGGATTTTTACGTCAACAACCCGGTCTTCATCTGGAAACTGGCCTTGATCCTGGTGGCCGGAGCCAACGCCCTGTATTTCACGGTGTTCGAGCACGCCTGGATCGTGGGAGCCGGCGACACGCCGCCGATGGCCGCGAAAGTGGCCGCGGCGTCTGGAATCGTCCTGTGGGTTGGCGTGATCTTCTGCGGTCAGATGCTGCCGTTTTTCGGCCACTCATTCTAATGGTCGGACTCTTGGATGTCGTGTTCGTGACTCTGATTGCGATCGGCGCAGCCGTGCTCGTCGGGATCCTGGGCTATCTCATCGATAAAACAGGAGCGGAGGATACGTGATCAGCCTGGATACCATCGAAAACCTCGGTATTAGCACGTGGGTGCGCGAATCCCCATCCAAACTGGCCTATCCCACCATTCTGTGGCTGCACGTCATGGGTATGGGCGTGGTAGCAGGCCTCGGTGCCATGATCAGCCTGCGGCTCCTGGGAGTTTCAACCAAAACCCCGGTGCAACCCCTGGAGCGGTTGTATCCGCTCATCTGGTTTGGATTCTGGGTGAATGCGGTGACCGGCACCGCTCTGCTGATGGCGAGTGCCACCAAAAGAATGGTCGATCCCGTGTTCTACGCCAAGATGGTTTTCATCTTCGCCGGTGTAGCCTTGCTCCAGCTCACCCGAAAGAAGGTATTCCGCCGTCTGGGTCCGGATGGTGCGCTGCCCGACAACGCCCGGGCCTTGGCGTGGGCGAGTCTGATCTGCTGGTTGGGAGCGATCACCGCCGGGCGCTTGCTGGCCTACATCTAGTCTCAGCCGGGACTCGCATCACCTCCTTTTACCGGTAAAATGTATTGGGTTTACATGAAATACACAAAGGCATCATTCCGGTTTGCATTCACGCTTGTCCTCGCCCTGGCAACGCCTTCCCTATTCGCGCAACCATCGGGTCGCCCTGCCGATGTCGTGGGGATGGCCCTCGTCGGTCACCAGGTTGCCGACCTGGAACGCTCCATAAAATACTTCGAAGCCATCGACTTTAAGGTGCTCGAAGGGCCCGGCAAGTGGATCGTTGACAAGGAGCTGAACAAGCTGGGCAATACACCCGGGGCGGAATCGCGGACCGCAACCATGCAGGTCCAAAGCTCGGTGTCCGATGTCCCCTTCACCCTGGTGCTGCGTCAATACCGCGGGATCGATCGCCAGGACTGGAGCCATCTCAACTCCTGGGATTTATTGGCCAGCCATATCGACATGACGGTAGACGGCAGCGTCAGCACGCTGCTGGACAAGCTGGAAGGTCTGAATATGCTGAAGATGCCTGAGATCCAGGGCCTTCCCAACCCCCGCCAGCAGCAGGGATTTCGCCGCTATGCCTTTATCACGGACCCCGACGGGCTGACCATTGAGAATTTCGGAAAACCCATTCGGAAGCCCGGCGATCCGGCCCCTGCGCCCACGGTTTCCAATTCATCCGCCACCGCCCAGAACATCGACCGCCTGGGCAAACAGACCGGCTTCAATCACTACGCCGTGAATGTCATCGATCCCCAGAAAGCCCGGGATTTCTATGTGCAGGTCCTGGGCGGCGACTATCCGCTCATAGAAAATCCCAATGCACCTCAGATCATGCAGAACGGCTGGTACCCGCAGGCGACCACCACCAACAACCTGCGCATCGAGCTGGTCTGGTTCGCTTTGAATAAAGGCAAGACCGCTCCGCCGATAAAATTCCAGGACATCAACGCCAACTTTGCCGGCTTCCAGGTCAGCGACATTAAGTCCGCTTACGCGAGAGCCAAGGAGCACGGCGCGATCACCGTTTCCGAAGGCGGCATTGTCGATTTTCACAAAGGGCGAGCGGCGTTGATTCGCGACTCAGATGTCGGCGGCTATATCATGCTCTGGCAGCCTGCCCGGTAAGGCTTCCTCACGAGTTCATCCCGGACTCACCGTCGCCGCCGCGGCCCGCAAGGCGTATACTGAACACGAACATGGAGGGAAGATGAGCTATCGATACCTCGGTTTCGGGGTCGCAATCACGCTTCTTTCGATGGTGCAGGGACAAACCGCTCCTCAGGCGGATCCTGCGAAAGCCAAATCCGCCAAGCAGACCTGGACAGCGCCCCGCACCGCCGACGGACACCCGGATCTTCAGGGAGTCTGGTCGAACAACATCGCTACTCCACTGGAGCGGCCGAAGGAACTGGAGGGGCGCGCCGTGCTTACAGATCAGGAGGTGGCGGCGCTGAAGCAGAAGGCGCATGAGCTCTTCGGCGGCGGCAATTCAGACGCGGCCTTCGGCGATACGGTCTACAGAACCGTCTGGGCCAACGTCAAAGGAACCACATCGGGATTCAAAAGCGTCGACGGCGAGACAGGCGACTACAGCTCGGTATGGACCGTCGAGAGGGAATGGGAAAATCGAACCTCGCTCATTACCGATCCGGCCGATGGGCGGATGCCCGCGATGACGCCCGCGGCGCAAAAGAGACGAGCCGCAGCAGCAGCGTCGCGCGCCCGCCTGCCCGACGGTCCCGAGGATCGAGCCTTGCAGGAGCGTTGTATCACGTACGGCTCGCCACAACTCACCGCGGGCTACCAAAGTTATTCCCGGATTGTCCAGACGCCCAACGCGGTGGCCTTCGAGACGGAGATGATTCATGACGTCCGCATCATTCCCCTCGATGGACGTCCGCATCTGCCATCCGCGGTCCAGCTCTGGCTGGGGGATTCGCGCGGCCACTGGGAAGGCGATACGCTGGTCGTCGATACGACCAACTACAAACCGGAAAGCTTCATGTCCGCATCGAGCGAACAGCTTCACGTGATCGAGCGCTTCACCCGCACCGGCCCGGAGAGCCTGAAATACGAAATCGCGATCAATGATCCCGGAACCTGGACGAAACCATGGAGCCTGATGATCCCCTTGCAGCGCTCTTCGGATCAGATTTACGAATATGCCTGCCAGGAGGGCAATATCGGCCTCACGGGTATTCTCGCGGGAGCCCGCGCCGACGAGCGGGCAGCCGCCGGCGCCAAAAGCCGGCCACCGAAATAGCCTCTTTCTCTTTCGGCGGAGTACGCGAGGCGCTTTGTAGCCTATTTGGCCGGGAGGGCGGCGTCGCGCTTCATGGATTCCTTCAGAAGCTCGACCGCCTTCGCTTCACTCGCACCCTTACCCCTTATAATCACGTGAACGGCACGCGGTCCATTCAGTGAACCTGCGTGCCAGCCGCCCAATTCCGGAATAACGAAAGCTTGTGTGCCAACGTCGGGTAATTTTTTGTAACCCGCGCCGGCTGAGGGCTTCTCATGATATCGAGCCGGAACCACCTGAACCAGCACCGATCCGTCCTTGCCGGAGGAGGACCACTGGCATCCAGTACCCACTGCCGCATTCTCCACGTGATCGACGACTTGGCCGATGTACTGGCCGGCTTCCGCCTTTGTGAACATCTTGCACTGCCGGTTGTCAGCCGCGGTTCCCGCGTTATCGCCCTTAAGGGCGGCCGCGAGCTTTTCCGCTTCGGCCTTGCTTTGGGCGTAAACGGCATTGCTTCCGACGCACAGACAGCAGACTGCGATTGCTAGGATACGGTTCATTAAGGACTCCTTCAGGTGCATCAAGTATGACAGGTCAGGATTTTGGCGCGCGCCAACGGAGAGCGGGGGCGACAGTGGTGAGAATTGCCTCCAGGACATGAGCGTTGTAGGCCACGCCTAGTTGGTTCGGGACCGTTAGCAACAGCGTGTCTGCCGCCGCGATCGCTTCGTCTTTCCTGAGTTGTTCGATCAGAACGTCCGGTTCCGCTGCGTAGCCACGGCCGAAAATCGCTTGGTTGGTCTTATCGATAAACCCGATCTGGTCCTGTTCCTGAACTCCTCGTCCGAAATAGGCGCGATCACGATCGTCAATCAAGGCAAAGATACTGCGGCTGACGGAAATGCGCGGGGTGCGGACGTGGCCGGCCTCCTTCCAGGCTGCCTGAAAGGCGCGAATCTGCGCGGCTTGTTGGATGTGGAAAGGCTCGCCGGTCTCATCGAATTTGAGGGTTGAGGATTGCAGATTCATTCCGAGCTTGGCGGCCCACGCGGCGGTGGCATTCGTCGCCGCCCCCCACCAGATACGGTCGCGCAATCCTTCGGCGAACGGCTCAAGACGCAAGAGTCCGGGCGGATTGGGAAACATCGGACGTGGGTTCGGCTGAGCGAAGCCCTTGCCGCCCAGTAGCTCCAGAAATTCTTCGCCGTGCCGCCGGCCCATGCCTGCATCGTCCTCGCCTTCAACCGGCTGGTGGCCGAAATAGCGCCAGCCATCGATGACCTGCTCGGGAGAACCGCGGCTGATTCCCAACTGCAGGCGCCCGCCCGCGATGAGATCCGCGGCGCCGGCATCCTCCGCCATATAGTGAGGATTCTCATACCGCATGTCGATCACGGCGGTGCCGATTTCAATGTTTCGCGTCTTGGCGCCGATCGCAGCCAGCAGCGGGAACGGTGACGCCAGTTGCCGCGCAAAGTGATGAACGCGAAAGTACGCTCCGTCCATTCCCAGGCGTTCGGCCTCCACGGCGAGGTCAATGGACTGCAGCAGCGCGTCCGCCGCCGATCGCGTTTGTGACTGCGGAGCAGGTGTCCAATGGCCGAACGAGAGAAAGCCAATCTTCTTCATGCAACATAAGTCTACGCCACACGGGCAGTTGCAATTCGTTGAGCGCGCACATGAAGGGGTAACGTCGCGGGGGGCGCGTGCCGATAGTAAGCCTGTGGCAGTCCGCCCAGACCACATCGCCCCTGATGCAACCAATCTGGATATGTTGCGGGCGATCGCCGTGCTATGCGTTTTCTTCGCACATCTGGTTCTTTGTCTGGTGGATACGGGCCACTACCATATGGCGGGCTATCCCTTCTGGAGGCTGCAACTCACCGAGTTGGGCCACGTGGGCGTGCTCTTGTTCTTCGTTCACACGGCCCTGGTCTTGATGATGTCGCTGGAGAGGATGCCGGGCCGTAAACTCGTCTTAAGCTTCTACGTCCGGCGAGTCTTCCGTATTTATCCGTTAAGCATCCTCTGCGTCGGTGCGGTTCTATTCTTTCGTGTTCCCCAGGTGCCGGACGGCAAGTTCGTCCCGTGGGGTACCGGCGAAATCGCATCCAACTTCCTGCTCGTGCAGAACATCTTCCAAAAGCAAAATATAATCGCACCTCTTTGGACTCTGCCGCGCGAGTTTCAAATGTATCTTGTTCTCCCATTTATCTATTTCCTTCTCAAGCGATTCTCTTCAAGTATTGTCGTGCTTTTGTTGTGGGTCGCAGCGTTTGCAGCGGTCCCGGTCGCCCCTCTGCTCGGTAGCTTCCCTTGCTTTATGGGAGGTGTGTTCGCGTATCAACTTGGTAAAGAACGTACGTTTAAATTGCCGGGCGCCACGTGGCCAGCCGCTGTCATAATCCTTCTTTCGCTGCACGCCGTATCCATGCTGTCGCCTTATGCCGATTTTGACCGCAGTGACTTCGTCTTTTGCATGTTTCTGGGCGCCGTAATCCCGAACATAAATAATTTGCAGACGTCCGCAGTGACGGCGATATGCCGCACCATCGCGAAATACTCCTACGGAATCTACCTGTGCCACGATCCCGCACTCTGGTTCGCCTTCGTGAAGCTAGGATCGTTGCCTATTGTCGTCCAGTGGATGACGCTGATCGCTTTGATGGTCGGTTTACCGGTCGCAGGCTATCATCTGATTGAGGCGCCCATGATTGGAGTTGGGCGGCGTATCGCCGCGACCTGGGGCGCTCGTCGCACCGCCGGAAACCCGTCAGCCGACGCAAGTAAACAACCTCGGCCGGTCCGCGAGGATCGAAGCCGGAGACCCGCCCATTACGGTTCTTCCTCGCGCTGATCAACTTTTAGAAATGTGGTACGCCCGAGAGGATTCGAACCTCTGACCTTTTGCTCCGGAGGCAAACGCTCTATCCAGGCTGAGCTACGGGCGCGCGATGAACGCCGTTACAGGATCAGTTTAGCACCTACAGTACATCGGCGAATCCGCGCTTCAGGTGGCGGAAAAACAGTCCGCCCAGCACAAACACGCTGATCGAATACGCGGCGATTACCGCCAGCTCCCGCCAATCCGGCCACTGGCTCGAAAGCAAGCGGTGGCGATAAGCGTTTACCAGCCAGGACATCGGATTCCAGCGCACCAGCGCGTGCAGCGGTCCTTTGATCCGGTCCTCGCTGATCATGATGGGCGTGATCCAAAACCACAGGTTGACGATGACGCCCAGCGCCTGGGCCGTATCGCGCAGGTAGACGTGGAGGCTCGAAGCGATCCAGCCCACCCCCACCGCGAACAGGCCCACGAACAGCATGTATACGGGCAGCAGAACAATCATCGGGCTGAATGTCCTGAGCCACAGCGCCACGGTCAAAATCGCAAGGCCCACGGCGATCAGATGATGGATCATGGACGAGAGAAAGATCGAGACCGGCACCACCTCGGACGGAAACACCGTGCGGGTGATCAGGTTCGACTGCTCCACCAGAGCCCCCGCGGAGCGCGTTACGGTCTCCTGAAACAGCCACCACGGCAGAATGCCGCAGAACAGAAACAGAGGGTAGTTGGTGGTCACTTCGTCCGCCGAGAGTGTGACTCCGAACCAATACTTGAACACCATGATCCAGATCAGCAATTGCACCACAGGATGAACCACGCCCCACAGCCAGCCGGCGGAGGAGCCCACGTAGCGCGTCCGGAAGTCGCGGCTCACCAGTTGCGCCACCAGCGCGCGGCGCTCGACAAGATTGCGCAGGAAATGCCGTCCCGGAATGCGTACCACGAATTCGAGTGTAGCAGTGCCCGCCGGTGACGCTCTAGTGTAGACTCGAACATTGGCACGTTTAGCCGCTCTGGCAACCCCGTCGTTCACCTGCGTGTTCCTTGGCGTGCTCGCCGCCCTCAGACTGGCTGCGGCCGATCCAGTAACAGAACGCCTCACCTATACGGTCGAGTGGCGGCTGATCCACGCCGGCAACGTGGTGGTGGAAACCGGACCAGCCTCCGATGTCGTCAAGCTGGAATCGGCGGGCATGGTCTCGGCGCTGTATAAGATCGAGGACACCTATCGGGTACAATTCGACCCGTCGTCCTGCGCCACCACCAGCTCGATGGACGCGAAAGAAGGCTCGCGCCACCGGGAAACAACGATCAACTTCGATCGCAACCGGAACCGGGCGTTTCTGACCGAGAAGGACCTGATCAGGAACACCATTGTGAGCAAGACCGACGTGCAGATCCCCACTTGCCCGCACGATGTCATCACCGCCCTGAAGCAGTTGCGCCGGACGAAAGTGGATGTCGGCCAGTCCGTGCAAATCCCCATCACCGATGGCAGGAAGTCTGCGGCGGTCAAAATCGAGGCGCAGGAACGGGAGCGGATCACCACGCCCGCGGGCGCCTTCAACACGGTTCGCTACGAGGTCAACGTTCTGAACGGCGTGGTGTATACGCGCACCGGACGCGTCTTTGTCTGGCTCACGGACGACGAAAAGCGGCTGCCCGTCCAGTTTCGCCTGCGGCTGAATTTTCCGCTGGGCACGGTCACCGTGGAACTCGAAAAAGAAGAACATCCGTAAGGCGGTAAAATAGCCCTATGGGCCGAATCGGTCGGGCCTGCATTTTCTTCGGCTGCACTTTTTTGGGAATGACGCTCGCCGCCTACGGCCAGCGCCAGATGTCCGTCCCCGATCTGGTCACGTTTATCAAGTCGTCCATTCAGCTCCACAATGACGATCGCGCTGTGGCCGCCACGGTGCGCCGGCTCAAGCTCACCAATCGTCTGGACGCGGGGACCGTCGAGGATCTGCAGGGTTTAGGTGCGGGACCGCAGACGCTCGCGGCACTCCGCGAGCTAATCGCTGCCAGCGCGAGTCAGCCGATCGCCGTTCCGATCGCGCCTCCTCCTCAAATCGTGATTCCGCCGCCGAGCCCGGCCGAGCTGAAAAAGATCCTGGCGGAGATCACCGAGAAGGCGCTCGATTACACCAGGAACCTGCCTAACTTTATCTGCGCGCAGGTCACCACCCGCAGTTACGATCCTTCCGGAACCGAATCCTGGCACCAGGAAGACAGAGTCCAGGAGCAGCTCAGCTACGTGGACGGTAAGGAAGATTACAAGGTGGTCCTGGTGAACAACCTGCCCGTGTCGAACATGAAGCACGAGCAGCTCGGCGGCGTGACGTCCTCGGGCGAGTTCGGAACCATGCTCTTCCAGATCTTCACGCCGGAAACGCAGACCCAATTCGATTGGGAACGCTGGGCCACGCTGCGCGGCAAGCGGATGTACGTATTCAGCTTTCGCGTGGCGCAGCCCCACTCGGATTACAGCATTTACCATCAGCCTTCGGGCCGCACCATCGTCGCCGGGTATCACGGGCTGGTGTATGCCGACGCGGTCACCAAACAGATCATGCGCATCAAGATGGATTGCGACGGCCTGGAAGCCTTCCCCATCAACCAGGTTTCCTTGACGCTGGATTACGCACCAACGAAGATTTCAGAGCAGGAATTCGTGCTGCCGATGGCTGCGGAGGTGCGCTCGCGCGAGGGCCGCACGCTCGACAGAAACGTGATGCAGTTCAGCCTGTACCGCAAATTCGGCGCCGACGCGACCATCACTTTCGATACACCGGATGAGATACCCGAAGATCAGCTCAAGGAACAACCCGCGGCTCCAGGTCCAGGAAAGAGATAGCGGTTGTGGGCCCAAGCGCTCCTCAATCTCACGCCTAGCAAGATCCAGGCCGGCGCGCGCGGGCAGCGCCGCCTCTCTTGAAAATAGCCGCAAGCTCTTAGGGCAAAAAGGGGACACCTCCTGGTGTTCGCTCCGCTACTAGCTTTGCGGAAGTTAGGAGGTGTCCCCTTTTTTTCCTTCGGATGGTGGTCGGGGCATTTTCATTCTTCCGGGTTACTGCTACTTCGCCCGTTGCGCCCGGGAAAGCTCCAGGATATGCTCGGCGACCTCCCGCGGCCGGTCGATCGACGTCATCACGATCCGGCTGGTTTCCCCGGCCGTCTCGACCGACAGATCCCCCGTCCCGATGATCCTCTGGCCGAATGTCTGGTCGAACCGGACATCCTGCACCTTGGACAGCTCCATAATGCGCGAAGTCTTAGAAAATAGGCCCGCTTCGTAACGGAGACGCTCCCCTTGTACATCTAAGCTAGTGGTACGGCGCCGCAAGTGCCGGATCAAGGTCAACAGCAGTAACGCAGCCGGCAAAATCAGGGCGATTTTCAAGGGCACAGGAGGAGAATCGGATGTGCCCAACAGGTAGGTGATGGCGGCGGCTAAAACAGCAACCAGCGCATACGCTATCTTGACGCCTTTGAGCGACTGGCGCACGGTCATGCGGTGAATAATAACATGAGTCATACCATATCCCCACCCACCACCCAACCAACCACTGGCACAATGAATAACAGGATGACAAGCGAACGGGCGCAAACCCGCGTTCTGGTCGTGGACGACGAGGAGAGCCAGCGCACCGCCCTGGCGGCGATGATCGCGCTGTGGGGCTACGCGGTGGAAACCGCCGCCGACGGCCAGGAAGCCCTCGATAAGCTGGCCGATGGCCGGTTTCACGTCGTCGTGACCGACATGATGATGCCGCGCGTCGACGGCACGGAGCTGCTGAAGCGCCTGAAGGCCCAGGGCGGCGGCCCCCCGGTAATCGTCCAGACCGCGTTTGGAAACCTGGAAACGGCCGTCGCCACGGTCCACGACCTGGGCGCGTTCTGGTTCCTGGAAAAACCGGTGCAGTCGCAGGCCCTGAAATCCCTGGTGGAACGCGCCGCCGCGCAGGGTCGCCTGGCCGAACATGCCGAGCGCCTGGAACGCCAGCTCAGCTACCAGGGCGTGCTGGGCGAAATGGTGGGCGCTTCGCCCAAGATGCAGGAAGCCTTCGCCCTCATCCATCAGGTGGCCCCCAGCCGCGCCGCGGTGCTGATCACCGGCGAAAGCGGCACGGGGAAGGAGCTGGCGGCACGCGCGATCCACCTGCTCAGCCCTCGAAAAGCCGGACCGTTCGTCGCCATCAACTGCGCCGCCTTGCCGGATTCGCTGATGGAGAGCGAGCTGTTCGGGCACGAGAAGGGCGCGTTTACCGGCGCGGTCGAACGCCGGGCCGGCGCCTTCGAACTGGCGCAAAACGGCACGGTTCTGCTGGATGAGATCGGCGACATGCCGGTGGCCACTCAGGCCAAGCTCCTGCGCGTGCTGGAGGACGGTCGCGTAAGGCGTCTGGGAGGAAAGACCGAGATCCAGCTGGACGTGCGCGTAATCGCCGCCACCAATACTTCCTTGGACAGCGCCATCAAGGAAGGCAAATTCCGCGAAGACCTGTACTACCGGCTGAATGTCTTTCCGATCCCGCTGCCGGCGCTGCGCGAGCGCAAGGACGATTTGCCCATACTATCCCAGGCGTTGCTCGAGGATCTGAATCGCAAGCACGCGACCAAAGTAACCGAGCTTTCCGGGGAGGTGCTGGATCGCTTCCAGACCTACGACTGGCCGGGGAATGTCCGCGAGCTGCGTAACGTGCTGGAGCGGGCTGTAATTCTCGCCGGGGAAGGCTCCATCCAGATGGCCCATCTGCCGCCCGGCTTCTCGGGCGCGGCGGTCTCCACCGGCGTGGTCTCGAGCGATCAGGGAGATCTTCACATACGGGTCGGCCAGACCATCGAGCAGGCGGAGCGGGCGCTGATCGAGTTGACGCTCGAACACACCAAGAACAACAAGACACGTGCGGCTGAAATCCTCGGAATCAGCCAGAAGACCCTGTTTAACAAGCTCAAGGAGTACGGCACGCAGGGGGCGGGCGCCTGAATTAATGTCGCTACGCGTCCGCCTGGTCCTGCTGATTCTGGTGGTGGTCGCGCTCACGACAGTAATCCTGTCGGCCGCGGAATTGAGGACCCTGGTCGACCTGCTCACCTCCGATGCCATCGACTATAGCCTGCTCACCGGCCAGCAGGTCAGTGCGCTGCTCCTGGATCACATCAATTTCTATTCGGAAAGCAATTCCGTACCCCTGAGCGTGGAAGAAACCAAGGCTCAGTGGAACCAGATCGTTTCCGAGGACGCGCAGTTGCACCAGTTGCTGGTCAAGATGGCGTCATCCGGCGCCCTGATCGACATTAATATAGCCGGAGAAACGGGCATCATTTTGGCTTCGTCGCACGATCCCGCGCTGAACACGCCCATGCCGCCGCACGAAAATTTCGAAGCTTGGGGGAAAACCCCGTGGTACCGGCGTACGCTGGATCTGCTGAAACGCCGGCCCGATTGGGAGATTACCGTGGCGCTGGGTGTCGGGGACCTCAACAAGTCCGTTTTCACGATCCAGGTGATCACTTCCAGCCTGTTTTTGCGCGATGCGCTGCGCCCGCAGCTTAACCGGCTGCTGGAGGTTTCCGCCGGCGCGATCGCGCTGTCCCTTCTGCTCACCATGCTGGCCACCACCCGCGCGCTGAGGCCGGTGAAGCGCATTGAGGATTCGATCGACCGCATCGCGCAAGGAACCGTCAGCGTGGAGGACGCGCCCGGATCCGAGGGCGACGACGGCACGGCCAAGGAATTCCGCACGGTCCAGAGCAAACTCAACCTGCTGGGCCAGCAGTATCGGGGAGCGCGCGAGGACGCCCGGGAGCTGCGCCACAACGTCGATCAGTTGCTCGAGCGCATGGCTTCGCAACTGGATGTGGCCACGCGCCTCTCCGCCATCAGCCGGCTCACCGGAGGCGTGGCGCATGAGATCAAGAATCCCCTGAATGCGATCGCCCTGAGGCTCGAGCTGTTGCGCGCCAGGCTGGGAGGGTCCGAGCATGAGCTTTCCGGCGACATCGACGTGCTTTCCAAGGAAGTCCTTCGTCTGGACCGCGTGGTCAAGACGTTCCTGGATTTTTCGCGCCCCATGGACGTGCATCTCCAGGAGGTGGATTTGGCCGTTCTCGCGCGCGAGGTAACCGACCTGGTTACGCCTCAGGCGCGGCTGGCTAAAATCGACGTCGAGTTCTCCGCGCCCTCCGATCCTACTCTGATGCGCGGCGATCCCGATCTGCTCAAGCAGGCGATTCTGAACCTGGTGACCAATGCCATCGATGCCATGCGGAGTTGCGGACGCCTTCAGGTGCGGATTGAAAAAGGCGGGGTTGAAAAAGGCTGGATTGAAAAAACCGATGACAAGCTTATCCTGGAGGTGGCCGATACCGGACCGGGAATTCCGCCCGAGCTGCGCGCGAAGGTATTTCAGCTATACTTCACCACCAAGCTTGAGGGCTCCGGTATCGGACTCGCCATGACGTACCGGGCCGTGCAGTTGCATAATGGTACTATCAGCTTCAAAAGCGAAGCTGGGTCGGGGACAACTTTCCGGCTTGAATTTCCGGCAACTGTTCGTCATGCCTGATTTCCATCACCCACGCTCGGGTTTAGGAATTCCAGACACGGGTTTGAGATTTTGGAACCCCGCGTTGCGGATTCAGAAAACGCTCACGACCACGCTATGGCTTGCTGGCGCCGTGGGAATGACATCGTGCGCGTTTCACAAAGCTCCCCGCGCGTTCAATCCTCCGCCGGTCGCAGCTAAGGTGCCCCCGCCGATCCCGCCCGCGCCGGAGATCGCTTCGCCGCCCGAAGTGGCCTTCGAGCCGGTCCTGTTCGAACTGCCGAACCAGACCGATCCTTCCGCAGGGCTTCCGGAACTCCCGCTTCCCCGCCCCCCGCGCCCGCCCGTCGCCACCGCCCCCAAGGCGCAACCGGCGCCCGTCGAGACTCCGGCCGTTCCGGCTCTCAGGCTGTCACAGGTCCTTACTCCGGAGGAAAAGGGCCGCAACACACAAGAGCTCGATAAATACACCGAGAGCGTGAAGAGCCAGCTGGTGAGAATTCGAGGAAAGAATTTGAGTCCGGAGCAGAAGGATGTTGCGGATAGGGTGCAGACTTACTTGACACAAGCAGAGCAGGCGCGCGAACAAGATCTAGTGACGGCAGTCAATTTGGCAAGGCGTGCAGATCTCCTCGCCAAGGACCTTCTCGAGCGCCTGCCCTGATTGGCCGCTGCGTCGGAGGGAGCAAAGCGGCCAACTTATTGCCCGTGCCCCACCGGGTGTCGGGTGAGGCACGAACAAATTCAATAGGGCAACTTACTCCTGGGCCGAAGCAACGGTGCTGCCCGAAGAGCCCGCTTCCGGCACGAACAACCGGACTTCGACCCGGCGATTCTGCTTGCGGCCATCGCGAGTCTTATCGTCGGCCACCGGCAGAGCGTAGCCCGATCCCAGAGTGGTGATGCTGCGAACCGGGATCTTGTGCTCGTTCGCCAGGTACCGGGCGACGCTGCCGGCCCGGGCTTGACTGAGCTGCTCATTGGTCAGCGGCGAACCGGTCTTATCGGTGAAGCCCTGTACCTCGATGACGTAGCGATCCTTACCCTCGGCCATCTTGGCGATGTCGTCCAGCTCGGCCTTGGCATCATCGTTGAGCTTGGCCTGATTGATCGGGAACAAAACCGTCACGGTCTTGACCATGTCGAACTTGTTCATCGCGACCATGTTCTTTTCGATCACGTCGGCACGCTGCAAGCTGCGGTCGGCCGTCGTCTGCGCACCTTGCGCGGCACTCTGGGCGCCATCGGCGGCCTTTTGCGCGTTGTCGGCGCGTTCGCCGGCCCTCTGCGCGGACTGTCCGGCGGCCACCGCTTTCGCGTCGGCGTCGGTTACGCGCTCCTTCGTCCGGGACAGGTCAGTCGTCAGACCGTCGATGTCCTTGGAGTGATCCGCCAGTTGCTTGTCCTGATCGGTATTCTTTTGCTCGGTCGCAGTAACGCGGCTTTCCACCGGTGATATGGTTTTGGCCACGTACTTGTGGGTTGCAACACAGCCGGTTCCCATGAAACTCAACAGCGCTGCACCTGCCATCGTGATAGTCGTTTTCATTGTCAGATTCCCCTTTCGAGACTTGCCCTTCGAGTTAGACCTGCTAGCCGGCTCCCGCTATGCTCGATCCCCGGGCTGGCTACGTCCGATAAAAGACGCTGGGTGGAGCCAGCCCGAAGACCGATGCCCGCGGGAGCAACCACGGGATCCTGTATAGAATTCAGAAGCCGGTAGGATCTCCACATCGGAACAGGGCAATATTTACCTGTTTCCGATGTAAACGATTGATTCTGCAACCCTCCGTGCTTCACGATATACCTTAGGAGCACGTCGGGGACCACATTAGGCGGAATTACTCGCCGGAATTACTCGCCGGAATTACTGCGCAGGAGCGGCTCCCGGAAGCGGGGCCTTGCCGTCGAGCACGAAGACCAGGAGCTTCGGGGTTACCTGGGGCCCTCCGAATCCTGGAGGTGGAGGGGGAGGAGCCGGTGGAGCGGGAGCCGGCGTGCCCTGGGGTGCCGCCGGAAGCGCGGCCGGAGCGGGACCCCTGCCCCCTCCCGGAGCGCCCAAGGTCGGAAGCGCGCCTGAGCCACCCGCGAGCGCGACATACTGTTTGCCATCAAGCATGTAGGTGATCGGGGGGCCCATACCTCCGCGAAGTCCCGTCTGCACGTCCAGGATTTTATCGCCCTTGTCAGCGGTGTAAGCCACCAGCCGGCCGTCGGGAATCACCTGGAAAACCAGGTTCCCGGCCGTAGTCACAGTGCCCCCGCCGATCCCGCCGCCGCCCTGCGCGCGCCACCGTTCTTTCTGATTCACGATATCCCAGGCAAGCAGTACGCCTCCGCGGCCGTTGCCCTCGGGGGGCTCGGGTCCGATCGCCGGAGGAGCCGGCAGAGGCTTGGAAGGAGCCGCCGGAGCAGCACCCACCGCATTGGCGGCATCGCCTGCCGCAGCCGCGCCGCCCCGGCCGAATCCGCCGAACGTGATCCCCATGTTCTGTTTGCCTTGCTGATATTTGAAATTCGGATCGGAGGAGTAGTTGAAGCTGCCGCCGGGCGACGCCGGCAGATACACCAGGCCGGTGGCCGGATTGAAGGACATGGGCGCCCAGTTGTGCGCGCCTCCCGGGCCAGGCGCGATGGGAATGGATTGCGAGCCGTAATAGGATTCGTTATTGATGATCGGCCTCCCGGTTTCCTCGTTCAGCCCGCGAGCCCAGGTGACTTGCGCGAAGGGCTGGCCGGAAATGAACTTGCCGGTGACGCGGTCGATCACATAATAGAATCCGTTCTTATTGGCCTGCATGATCACCTTGCGCTGCTGGCCCTTGATGGTTACGTCGGCCAGCATCAATTGCTGAACGCTGTCGAAATCCCACTCATCGCCGGGGACCATCTGGAAGTACCAGGCGAGCCTGCCTGTATCGGCATTCACCGCCAGGATGGACGCGGCATAGAGATTCTCTTTATCCTTGCCCTGTTTGCGGGCGTCCTGTGTCCAGGGGCCCGCGTTGCCGGTGCCGACGTACAGTAGGTTCGTATCCGGATCGTAGGACATGCCATCCCAGACAGTGCCTCCGCCGCCCATCTTCATGCCTTCCGTCGACCAGGTGGCGGCGGCGCGGCGCATGTCTTCGTTCTCCGGAGGTTTCGCAGGATCGCCCGGCACGGTATACGTGCGCCACAGGAACTGGCCGGTCTTGGCGTCGTGCGCTTCGAAATATCCGCGCACGGGATATTCCGCGCCGGCCACGCCGATAATCACTTTTCCTTTGGCGATGCGCGGCGCCATGGTGACGGTGTAGCTGTCCTGCGAGTAGGCCACGCGAGCTTCCCAAGCCGGCTTGCCCGTGTCCACATTGAGAGCGACCAGCCGTCCGTCGATGACCGGAGCAATGATGTTGTTCTCATAGATCGCGATGCCGCGATTCACCACTCCGCAGCAGACCTTGGGCTGCACCGCGGGACGATTCACTTCCGGATCCCAGCGCCACTTTTCCTTGCCCGTGCGCGCGTCGACGGCATAGACGATGCTCCAGTTGGTGATGCCGTATAGGGTGCCGTTCGCCATCAACAGGGTGCCTTCCTGGTTGCCGCCGCCGGGACCGATTTCATACAGCCAGTTGAGCCCCAGGCGGCCGACGTTGGTCGTATCGATCTGCTTGAGCGGGCTGTAGCGCGTTTCGCCCGGAGTGAGGCCGTAGCTCAGCCATTCTTCTCCGGTCTTGCCGGCGTTCTTGAGCGCGGCATCGTCGATGCGGCGAGGCTGCTGGCCGGGCGCGACCCAGGCCAGTAGAAGTAATCCTGCTGCCGAACTGCACACGGCGAGCTTACGTAGCTGCATATCCATCACCTCTTGTATGTGTGCGCGAACTCCCCGCAAGCTCCCGCAGAATTATCGTGTTTACGACATTCTATCCCAAGCAGGCATCAGGAAGGCGACTTTCCGTTTGGCCCCGCAAATGCTCATGCCCGTGCAGGAGGATTCGCATGTCTCTCGGAATCTATCTGATTGGGTACATTATTCTGATCGTGGGGCTGGCGCTGGGCGCTCATCTGATGCATGTGCCTCCCCGCTGGATCGGCGTGGGAGTCGTGATCATGGTTGGACTCGGAGTGATTTCGGGAGTAACGGCGACCCGGAGCAGAGACTCATCCAGCTAGGGCGCGGACCGGTTCGCGCTGTTTCCGCGCCCCAGCCCTGACGGGAGACTATTACGGCTGGTTCGGAATTGAGCCCGGCGCGAACAGGTCCGACAAATCCTCCCCATTGGCTGCATCCCGCATGAACGGTCCCACGCGGAAGATCTCCTGCATAGTGCGCACATCAGAGGAATGCGTGAGATTCACGGGGCTCGCATAAGGGATGCCGTTCACATTCTTATGCGCATGTTCGGAAATCACGATCTCGCCAATCGTGTGACTAAAATCATCCGCGATGTCGCCAGTGGCGCCGTCCTTCTCCGATTCATCCCACCACAGAATGATCACGCCGTGGTTCTTGTACGCTTTCGAGGCCATGATCAACGGAACGATCTGCTTCAGGAAATCGTCGCCCTGCTTGATGTTGGCCGAATCGCCAGTGAGGCCGAGATAACCTCCGTTGAGGGACGTGTGCATATCGTTGTACTGGTTCGGCGTGATCCAGTTGTAGTCGGCCACCGTGTCATTATCCAGATCGGCGAACAATTGCTGCAACGGGGCGTATTGACTGGATAATGGATTCGAAGTGGTCGGATTGTTGCCGCCGTTTGAATCCGTGAACAGCACCATGGGATTGTGCTTCGCGGCATAATTGTACTGCGGGGATCCATTGAAAGCATTCACGCCGCTGACAAACGATCCCGAGAAACTGGAGAGCGGCACGGTCCACTGATCTTTCGGCAAAGGGACGTTGCTAAGTCCGCCGGCAGCCGGAGTGAGATCGATATCTTCCTGATACGACTTCCAGCTCTTTCCGGCTGACGTCAGGAGCGTAGCCAGGTGCAGAGGCGTGTCCTGATCCGTGCCCCCTGGAACCCGGAACGGGTCGTTATCGTTGAGCACGCCAAAGTTATCCGCGCCTTCCGCCCAGAAATAGTTGGGCTCGGAAGGATGAATCTGAGGGTTGTTCCCGCTGGGCGTGGCCAGAACGTTGTGATAGGCCGAGGCGTAGGCGACCTGCTCGCTGATGTGGACGACGGACCCGTTGATGACAGCAAAGGCGGTTCCATTCACCAGACTATTGATAAACGGAGCATTGGGATTCTGATAAACCTGCTGGATCTTGCCGGCGATCTGAGCCGGCTGCGTCCAGTTGTGATTCTCCATGGCGATCACGAATACAGTCTTTATGTCCGCCGCCCGAGCGCCAAAGCCGCTCAACGCAAAGAACACGGCGACCGCACCCAGGGCACGGACGGGTTTGATTTGCAACATTAATAGACTCTCCAAGGATTAAGATTGGCGATGCGCAAGCGCTCGCCGCCATATGAATAACAAGTTGGTTTGGCAGAACGATGACGGGGAGATGACGTCTCAGAGACGATGGTAAACGGGCCTCCAAGGGGCGTCCTGGGTGGGGAAAGAACTTCGCTACAATCGAGAGCGAATGGCCTTCCCCACTCATCGCAAGCGGCGGTTACGGGTGTCCGAGTCTATGCGAAGACTCGTTCGCGAAACCCAGCTCGAGCCGGCCGATTTCATCCTCCCCTTGTTTGCCTGCCCCGGCGAAGGCGTCCGCAAACCGATTTCCTCCATGCCCGGCAACTTCCAGCTCTCGGTCGACGAGCTGGTCAAGGAATGCGAGGGCGCGCACGCACTGGGGATCGGCGGCGTGATCCTGTTCGGCATTCCCGATAAGAAAGACGACCAGGCGTCGGAGAATTACGACGAGAACGGCATCGTCCAGCGAGCCGTGCGAGCGGTCAAACGTGCTTTGCCTAATCTTCTGGTCATGACCGATGTCTGCAATTGCGAATACACCAGCCACGGCCACTGCGGCAACGTGATTGGCGAAGATGTCGATAACGATTCAACTCTCGAATGGCTCGCAGCGGCCGCACTCACTCACGCGCGCGCCGGAGCCGATATCGTCGCGCCATCCGACATGATGGACGGCCGCGTCGGCGCGATCCGGCAGAAGCTCGACGCGCATGGGTTTCAAAAAGTCGCGATTCTCGCCTACGCGGCGAAATTTGCGTCGGGATTCTATGGACCGTTCCGCGAAGCCGCCGAATCGACGCCGTCCTTCGGCGACCGCCGCACCTATCAAATGGACCCCGCCAATGGCCGCGAAGCGATGCATGAGATGGAGCTCGACCTCGAAGAAGGCGCGGATATGCTCATGGTCAAGCCGGCCATGCCGTATCTCGATCTGGTCCGCCAGGCTCGCGACCGCTTCCCGGTGCCCATCGGCGCCTACCAGGTTTCCGGCGAATTCAGCATGATCATGGCCGCTGTCGAGCGCGGTTGGCTCGATTACGAGCGCATCATGATGGAGTCGCTCACCTCGATCCGCAGAGCCGGTGCGGATTTCATCCTGACTTATTTCGCCCGCGATGCCTCGCGTATTCTGGGTTAGTCCACAACATCGGCTGGCGATCCTGCTGGCAGTGCTCACCATCGCCGCGTTCATTCTCCTGATGGGGCAGCCATCCTTCACCAACGCTTCCAAGCCCCGTTTTGGCGATCCCATGCTGGCTCTCCAGTTCGCCCGCGACGTTCAGGACATCGACTGGATCCTCGGCGACGCCCCGAGCCCCGATCGCGAAGTGATGCGCGTCAAGCAGTACATCGACTTTGGTTTTATCGCTTGTTATACAGGGCTTTTCTTGGCCCTCGCTGCGCTCGCAATCCGTAAAGGCCGCTGGAGGCAAGTTACCGGTATCGCCGCCGGAATCTGCGGATTCGCCACCGGCGTGTTCGATGTTCTCGAGAACCGGGCAATCCTGAACATATTAGATGTTCCCTTGCGCGCGACCACGCCCGCCATGATCCAGGCCATCCGTACGCCGAGCACGGCCAAATGGGTCCTCGCCGGTGTTACGGTGGTGCTATTGTCCGTCTCTCTTATTCGAATCCCCAAAACCTCATGAATCCCATAACCGAGATTAAATTCAAGATTCCTTTCGACCAGGTGGAAGCCGCGCACGTCGAACCGGCTGTCGACGAATTGCTGGCCGACGCCAGCCAGCGCGTGGAGACCGCCGCAGCCGATCCGAATCCGCTGCAGGCCATCGACACGATGACCGAACGGCTGGACTTCGCCTTGAGCGTCGTGCGGCACATCGAAAGCGTCGCCACCACGCCGGCCTTTCGCGCCGCGTTCAATGCCGTTCAGCCCAAAGCCAGCGCCTTCTATTCGAGCATCCCCTTGAATGAAGGCCTGTGGAAGGCGATCAAAGCGTATGCGGACACCGCGGAAGGGCGCTCGCTCCACGGAACTTATCAGCGGTTTCTCAAAAAGACGATCGATTCTTTTAAGCGGCACGGCGCGGACCTGGACGAATCCGGCAAATCGCGGTTAAAGGTCATCGACGTCGCGCTGGCCGAGGCGACCACCAAATTCTCCGAAAACGTTCTCGACGCGACAAATGCCTGGGAACTGGTCATCACCGATGAAGCGCGGCTCCAAGGCTTGCCGCCATCGGCAGTCGCCATGGCCCGCGCCGCAGCCGAATCGAAAAGCGTGCCCGGCTGGCGCTTCACGCTGCAAGGTCCCAGCTACGTCGCCATCATGACGTACCTGGACGATGGGAAGGTCCGGGAGCAGGTCTGGCGCGCCTACAACACCCGCGCGGCTTCCGGCACGCATGACAACCGCGCTCTCATGGCGAAGATTCTCGCGCTAAGGAACGAAAAAGCCAAGCTGCTCGGCTTCCGCGACTTTTCCGACCTGGTGCTGGACGATCGTATGGCGCACACCGGCGAGCGCGCGCAGAACTTCCTGCGGGATTTGCGCCTGAAAACCGAAAAACGCTTCCGTGAAGAGAATCAGGAACTGGAGACGTTCGCCGGAAAGAAGCTCGAGCCGTGGGACATCGGCTACTGGGCCGAGAAGCAGCGCGCCGCCCTTTACGATTTCGACGAAGAAGCTTTGCGGCCGTATTTTCCGCTGGATCGCGTCGTCTCCGGGATGTTTGAGATCTTCGGCCGGATTCTCGGAATCCGCGTGAACGAAGTCAAGGACATGCCCGCCTGGGACCCGTCCGTGAAGACCTTCGAAGTTCGCGACGCCGGCAATAACGCACACCTTGGATCGTTCTATGCCGACTGGTACCCGCGCGAAAACAAGCGTGGCGGGGCGTGGATGGACTCGCTGATCACGGGCGACCCTGGAAAGAGCAAGCCGCACCTGGGTTTGATCTGCGGAAACCTGACGCCTCCCGTTGACGGGAAGCCCGCCCTGCTGACCCATCGCGAAGCCGAGACTATCTTTCACGAATTCGGCCATCTGCTGCATCACCTGTTGACCCGCGTGGAGGTGCGCAGCCTCGCCGGGACCAGCGTGGCCTGGGACTTCGTCGAGCTGCCGTCGCAGATCATGGAGAACTGGTGCTGGGAGCGGGAAGCTCTGGATCTTCTCACGCGGCATTGGGAAACCGGCGCAGCGATCCCCGATGATCTGTTCCAGAAAATGAAGCGCGCCAAAACGTTCCGTGCAGCCAACGCGCAGATGCGGCAATTGGGATTCGGCTTCGTGGACCTGGCGTTGCACCGCGAATGGGACGGGAAGGAAGACGTCGTCGCGTTCGCCCGCCGGATGCTGCAGCCGTTCGCTGCGTCTCCACTGCCCGAAGACTATGCCATGATCACCGCCTTCACGCACCTCTTTGCAAGTCCTGTTGGATATGGCGCCGGTTACTACTCCTATAAGTGGGCCGAGGTGTTGGACGCCGATGCGTTCACTCGTTTCCGCAAGGAGGGCGTGTTCAGCGAAGCCGTGGGACGCGACTATCGCGATAAAATCCTGGCCCGCGGCGATAGCGAGGATCCGGCTGAACTGTATCGCTCTTTCATGGGTCGCGATCCGGACCCGCAGGCGCTGCTGGAGCGGGCGGGATTGGTTTCAGGTTAATGCATGAATTTTCCGCTCGAAGACGTGAAACACTCCTTTCGCGCGCTCCTGCAAAACCCCGGCTTCACAATCGCCGCGCTAGCGGCCCTGTCCCTGGGAATCGGAGCCAATACCGCCATTTTCTCGGTCGTCAATACGGTTTTACTGAAGCCGTTGGCCGCCCCTGACGCCGATCGCATCGTCCAATTTGAGAACACCACGGCAGGCGTTTCCTACTCCGCAGCCTCGCCTCGCAATTTCAATGTATGGCGGGAGCAAACCACCCAGTTTCAGGACGTCTCCGCTCACTGGCTAGATCATTTGAATTTGACGGGCGGACCGAATCCCGAGCTGATTCCGGCGGCGCGCGTCACCGTCGACTTCTTCCATCTCTACGGCGCGCCGGTTCTTTACGGTCGTACATTTACTCCGGACGAAGGCCGCCCCAAGGGTGGGAACGTAGTCGTCCTCGGCCACGATCTATGGATTCAGCGCTTCGGAGCCGACCCCCGGATTGTCGGCAGGACGATTTCCCTTAGCGACGCTCCCTATGTAGTCGTCGGGATCTTAGGCCCGAACTTCAGCACCGAGCAGTTCGATAAAAATCCCGACGTCTGGATTCCGTTTCAAATCGAACCCGGGAACCCGACGTCGGACGGCCGCCTTTGCATCGTAACGGGCCGCCTCAAACCTGGCGCGACGATCGAAACGGCCAGGGCGGATCTTCAGCGTGTAGCCGACGAATATCGCCGCGCGTTTCCAGCCGCGATCGGACCGACCGGTGGTTTCACGATCCAAAAACTTCGCGACGCTATGGTCGGCGACATCCGCCCCGCTCTCTTAGTCCTGGTCGGTGCTGTCGGCTTCGTCCTCTTGATCGCCTGCGCCAATGTTGCGAGCCTCCTGCTCGCTCGCGCGGTGACCAGACAGCGCGAAATCGCTATCCGCGCTGCGGTGGGCGCCAGCCGCGGGCGGATCATTCGTCAGATGCTCACCGAAAGCGTGGCGCTCTCCTTGATAGGCGGCGGACTCGGCGCGGCGCTTGGAACGGCAGGGATCCGCGCCTTCCTCGCGATTTATCCCACCACGCCTCTAGGCGTCGCTCTGAATCCCGTCAACATTCCGCGCATCGGACAGGCGGGATCCGCGGTCGCGCTGGACTGGCGCATTTTCTCCTTCACGATTCTGCTCTCCGTGATCACGGGTATGGTGTTCGGCCTTATCCCAGCGCTTCAGGCTTCCAGCACCGATCTGAGCGCCGCTCTCAAAGAGAGCAGCGGACGTTCCGGCACCGGCTTTCGCCAGAGCAAGACGCGATCCATATTGGTCATCACCGAGATGGCCCTGGCGCTGGTTCTTTTAATCGGGGCAGCCCTGCTGATTCGCACGTCCATCGCGCTGCGGTCCGTCAAACCAGGATTCGATTCTTACAACGTGCTGACCATGCAGATGTCGCTTGCCGGTGCGCGCGTCGAACAAGCCCGCGGAATGGACCGGCTCATTCGTGGCGGCATTGAACGTATCGATTCTTTGCCGGGAGTGGAGGCCGCTGCCACGTCTTGCTGCCTTCCTTTGGAGACGGTTTGGCAGCTTTCGTTCATCGTCCAGGGCCGGCCGCTGAACGGGCGAATTCACGGCGTTGCCGGTTGGACATTCATTTCGCCGGGATATTTTGACGCGCTCAAGATTCCCGTCTTGCGTGGCCGCGCGTTTACCGGGCGCGATGACGCCACGCAACCTGGCGTTGTCATCATCAACCAGGAAATGGCGCGCCGGGTCTGGCCGAATAGCGACCCGCTGAACGATCGTCTCCTCGTCGGCAGAGCCTTCGGCCCTGAATACGATCAAGATCCAGTCCGCCAGATCGTCGGTATTGTCGGCGACGTTCGCGATGTGGGGCTCAATCAGAATCCCAGGCCCGCGATGTATGTTCCCATCGCGCAGCTACCCGAAGGCGTAAACAGCCTGGTATTGCCGATTCTGCCCATAGCCTGGATCGTCCGTACGCGCGTCCCACCTGAGTCGCTCAGCATGGCGATTCAAAACGAACTGCGCCAGGCCAGCGGCGGTCTCCCCGTCGCCCGCGTCCGATCCATGGATGAAGTTGCCGCCCAATCCACGGCGCGCTCCCGATTCAATATGCTGCTCATGAGCATCTTTGGCGGCTCGGCCCTGCTGCTCGCTGCGACCGGCATTTACGGATTGATGGCCTATTCCGTGCAGCAGCGTATGCAGGAGATCGGAATCCGAATCGCTCTGGGAGCCGCGACAAGCGACGTGAGGAGCATGGTGATCTCTCAGGGAATGCGTCTGGCCTTGATCGGCGCCGGCATCGGTATCGTGTTGGCGTTCGGCATGGCCCGCTTCATCGCCAGCTTCCTGTTTGGCGTGAAGGCCTGGGATCCTATCGTGTTCATCACAGTGCCGATTCTTTTGAGCACCGTAGCGCTATTCGCGGTCTGGCTGCCGGCTCTCCGCGCCAGCCGGATCGATCCCATTGATGCGTTGCGGCACGAATAGGCAAATATAGGGGCTCCGGGTATAGACTCTGAATATGCGACTTCCCAAACTTGTAATCGGCTTTCTTCTGCTGGCGATCTCGGTCTTTGCCGCCGATGTCGACGGCAAGTGGACCGGCAGCATCTCCACGCCCAACGGAGACTTCCCCCAGACATTCACCTTTAAGGCCGATGGCGCCATGCTGAGCGGCTCTCTCGAGTTCATGCCGGGCATGGAAATCCCGATCACCGAGGGAAAGGTCGACGGGAACAACATCTCCTTCAGCGTCACCCTCGATTTCGGCATGCCGTTCAAACTGACCTATACCGGTGTGGTGTCGGGAAACGAACTCAAGGTGAAAGGCGATGCCGCCGGGATGCCATTTGAGTTCGTTCTAAAGAAAGCCTAGAAGCCCTAACGAGTCGGTCCGGGCATGACGAACAGCGAGAAGTAGGCCAGCATGCGCCCCATGAAGCTGTCGCGTTCGGACACGCTGATCCAGGCCACATTTTGCGGATCGCTCTTGTCCTCGAAGAAACCCACGCCCCCGCGCTTGAGCACGTTATCGGTCCAGGTGCTGATCACCTGGCCATTCAGATAGGTGATGAAACGATCGCCCTGCACCGTCATGCGAACGCGATAATCGGCGCCGCGTTGCAGGCTCAGCGGCAAGGGCAACCGCGTCGCGGCTGTTTCGCGCCCGTCGATCACGGCATAACGCACCAGTCCGGCATTGTGCTCCGCCCCCGGCTTGGCGATCACCAGCTTCGTGGCGTAGTAGTTGTTCTCGTTCGCCGCTCTAAACGCCCAGCTCAAGCTGCGGCCCTGCATCTGGCCCTCGAACTCCATCTGGTAGTTCTGAAGGGACGTGGACCGCTCCCATAAGCGCAAGGAGACCGGACGAGACAAGACCTGGCGGGAACCGCTGCCCAAATCCCGATCATCGGAACCGACCAAGGCGCGGGAACTCACGGTACGCCAGTCGCCGAAGCCCGAACTAAATTCGTGATGCAGGGTGACAGGAGCCTGACTCCGGACTACCTCTCCCACCGCGTCCCAGGCGCGCGTCGGGAGGGTGCGTTTGATCGAAGGGTCGAGCGAAACCTGAGGGAATGAAGCTTCCGGTCCGGGTCCGGGAAGCAGCAGCGCCGCAACCAGCAGGCCGCCTACAGTAAGGAACGCGAATACCGAAGCAGTCTGGCCCGCCGTCGGCGCCGGACGAGCCGAGCTTTTCTTCTTATCCTTGGACCGCGCCACGGACCAGTGTTCCAGCTCGTCTTCTTCGCGATACGCCTGCGCGGAGGCAAGCTTGGCTTCCTTGCGATGCGCCGCGGAGCAGTATTGCTGGTCCACCAGCCTCCGCCCCAGCCCGATTTTTTTACCGCACAAGAAACACAGCATCGAATTATTCGGCCCTGATACTGACAGCCCGATTCTAACAGGTAGCACTCGTTCTGCAGCAGTCCTAAGAGAAGAAAACTTAGGTGTCACCCGTACTCCTGAGGCCGAGTCTAAGGTGTACCATTTAGACAACCGCGCATTATCAATGGGCCATGGCTGACGAGACTTTTAGGGAACCATTCGGCACCGGTCCGGTAGACCTTCCCATCGCGGATGTATTTGATTTGCACAGTGTTCCCGCCAAAGACGTGAAGGAAGCGGTGGAGGAATATCTGTCCGAAGCCCATCGTCTGGGCTACACAGCCTTGCGGATCATCCATGGCCGCGGCATCGGAGTCCAGCGCGAAACCGTACGGACGATTCTGGCGCGCACGTCTTTCGTCGAATCGTTTGGCGATGCTCCCGCGGAAGCGGGCGGATGGGGCGCTACATTGGTTACCCTGCGAGGGTGACTCTGTTTCGTAAGGTTCTGATCGCCAATCGCGGCGAGATCGCCGTGCGTGTGGTGCGGGCGCTCCGCGAGCTGGGGATCGCGAGCGTCGCGGCGTACTCGGACGCCGACCGTGGATCTCTGGCCGTCCGCCTGGCAGACGAAGCAGCTCATGTGGGACCTTCTCCTTCCGCGGAAAGCTACCTGCGGATCGACCGCATGATAGACGCGGCCAAACGCCATGGCGCGGAAGCGATTCACCCCGGCTACGGATTCCTGAGCGAGAACGCGGACTTCGCCGAGGCCTGCACAGCCGCCGGGATCGTGTTCATCGGCCCGCCCGCGGATGCGATCCGCAAGCTCGGTTCGAAAACTGCCGCTCGGCAATTGGCCATCGCTGCGGGCGCTCCGGTGGTGCCGGGAACCGAGCGCGCTTTATCCGGATGGGAGGAAGCCCGCGCTGCGGCGCACTCACTAGGCTATCCCGTGCTGCTCAAAGCGTCGGCGGGCGGCGGCGGCAAGGGGATGCGCCGTGTGAACGGCGATTCCGAGCTGCAATCGACGTTTCGGGATGCCGCAAGCGAAGCCGGACGCGCCTTCGGCAACAGCGAGGTGTATATCGAAAAGCTGGTGGAAGAGCCGCGGCACATCGAAATCCAGATCCTGGGCGATCGTCATGGCCACCTGATTCACTTGGGCGAGCGCGAGTGCTCCATCCAGCGGCGCCACCAAAAGGTGATCGAGGAGTGCCCCTCGCCTCTCATGTCGACTCATCCGGATCTTCGGCAAAGGATGGGAGAGGCGGCCTTGAAGGTCGCGCGCGCGGCCGGTTACGCCAACGCCGGCACTGTGGAATTTTTGGTCGATCGCGATGCGAACTTCTACTTCCTCGAAGTGAACACCCGGCTGCAAGTGGAGCATCCGGTAACCGAACTGGTGACCGGACTCGATCTGGTCGAATGGCAACTGAAGATCGCCGCCGGCGAGCGGCTGACTTTGCAGCAGGACGATGTTACCTGGCGCGGTTCGGCGATCGAGTGCCGCATCTACGCCGAGGATCCGGATCGCGACTTCATGCCTGCCCCCGGCTCCATCGTGCACTTGAGCGAGCCGGCGGGTCCGGGCGTGCGGCTGGACTCCGGCATCTTTGAGGGCTGGAACGTCCCGCTGGAATACGATCCGCTGCTGGCGAAGCTGGCCGCCTGGGGGCCGACAAGAGAGTCGGCAATTCGGAGGCTGGATCGGGCTCTTTCGGAGTACGTGCTGACCGGCGTTCGGCAAAATATCGCGTTCTTCCGTGAAGTGCTGGCCGACGCGGAGTTTCGCAACGGGCGGCTTTCGACGTCATTCCTGGATCGATTTTTCCAGAGGCGGAAGAAGACCGAAGCCGGTCCGGAGATGGAGGCCGCCGCTGCGCTGGTGCTGGCTCTCGAGTCGCAGGGCTCGGGGAGTCCGCTGTTAACAAATGTGTCCAGATGGCTCGAATCCGGCCGCGAGGATCTTCTCCGATGAAGCGCCACGTGATCGTCAACGGCCGCTCGGGAACCATCGAAATCGAAGGTTCGCGGCTGCGGTATGCGCGTGAGGACGGAGTGGTGATCGAAAGCGAGTTCTCGTTGGAGGGCACTTCCGTGCTCCTCAACGGCCGCAGCTCTAGAATCGCGAAGGGAGCCGGAAAAGAAATTTGGGTCAACGGGCTCCTCCTTTCAATGGAAGTGTTCGACCCGCGCGACCTGCGGCCCGGACAAGGCGCGACGTCGAGCCACGGACGGCAGGAAGTCGCGGCATCCATGCCCGGAAAAGTGATTCGCGTCTTGGTGGCTTTGGGCGATGCGGTAGAAGAAGGACAAGGCCTCGTTGTCGTGGAGGCGATGAAGATGCAGAATGAGATGAAGTCGCCCAAAGCCGGACGCGTGGCGGAAGTTCGGGCGCGCCCAGATGCTACGGTGGGAGCAGGCGAAGTATTAGTGGTGGTCGAGTAAGGAGTTTGTATGGCAGCAGCGGCAGTATGTCCCATTTGCGGAGGAACCGGCTGGAAGATTATCGAGCGCGCCGGGCTATCCGGTGCGGAACCCTGCAAGTGCGCCGAAGAGGCCCGCGCGGAAGCGTTACAGGAGAACTCCGGCATCCCGCCGAACTATGTGCGGGCCACACTCGACAATTTCCAGATCCCGCAGGACAATCCGGTCGCCCGGACAGGACTAGGCACGGTGCTCATGCAGGTGCGCAGCTTCGTGCGCGAGTTTCCCAACCCGGATCGTCCGGGCCTGCTGCTCGCGGGCGACACCGGTACCGGAAAAACCCATCTGGCTGTGGCTGCGCTCAAAGCCATCATCGACAAAGGACACGGGGGAATCTTTTTCGATTATCAGAACCTCCTGGACCGGATCCGGTCGAGTTACGACAAGTCGTCCGGCTCGACCGATAAAGAAACGTACCGCTCGGCCTTGGACGCTGAGGTGCTGCTGCTCGACGACCTCGGGTCGCACCGCGTCACGGACTGGGTGGAAGATACGGTGACCTCGATCGTGACCTACCGCTGCAATCATCGCAAGCCGCTAATCGCGACCACGAATCTGAGCCCCGACGATACTGGTTCCGTCGCCTACACGACTCCCGGCGGATCGGATGTGCACCGGAAATCGCTGCGGGAAGCGATCGGAGAACGGGCGCGGTCGCGGCTGTTCGAGATGTGCCGGGTAGTGCGGATGCCGGCGGTGGAAGATTACCGGGTCAAACGGGCGCGGTAGACGTGAGGCAGGTTTTCAACCTGCACGCCGATTTATAATCGTCGGCGGTGCGCGGGTTACAAGCCCGCGCGCAGGATACAATCCTGCCCCACCCTCCGCGTTTGTGTACACTTGTGCACAGTGACAAAGAACCATGATCGACGAGGACGTCGTCGAGTGGTTTCGGGAACAGTGGATGCCGCGGGCTGCGGCAACTATCAGAGCCTGATGAACCAGGCACTGCGCGACTTCATCCAGCGATCCAAGGAACCTTTGGAATCTACCCTGCGGCGAGTGATCCGCGAAGAACTCCGGAAGGCCGGGTAGACGGGTGGTCTACAAATCCTCCGGCCGCAGGTCGGTTTTCTTGGCGATCTGAGAGAGAAGCCCTCCGCCAACCTCTTCGTTATCGTGAAACGCGAACGTGTAATTGGCCCAACCCTCTCTGTGCAGCCGGCGGTGCGACCCGTTCTGCCAGGCCACCGTCCATCCAATCCGGAGTAAGACGGCAAGCAGGCGTTTCGCCTTAACCGAGGGCCATCGGCTCATGCCACGGTGAAGACCTTGGCGAACGGTGCGGGGACCGCTTCCCCGTGGTCGATGCAGTCAGCCGCAACACGCAATGCCAGCGCCCGAACAGCCGCTATCGCGGCATCGCGCGTGTCGCCATAAGCCATGACTCCGGGCATCGATTCGATGTCAGCCCACCAGCGCCCATCCTCCTCTCGCCCTACGACGATTGGGATCGATTCTACTGTGATGGTCTCCATGAATCTCCGGCCTTCATTATAATCCCAGTGGGCGGGGCACACAGTGGCTTCGCGCGATCTAAACTGGAGATATATGCGCATTCTGGTGGTGGAAGACGAAAGCCGCATTGCCGACTTTCTCTCGCGCGGGCTGGTCAGCGGGGGATATGCGGTGGACGTGGCTGCGACGGGCGGGTCGGCGATCGACATGATCCATTCCACCGACTACGACCTCGTCATCCTGGATCTCGGCCTGCCCGACGTCGACGGCCTCACGGTCCTGCAGAAGATCCGCAACCGCAAGGTCAGCCCACCCGTGCTGATCCTGAGTGCGCGCGACGCTGTCGACGACCGCGTCAAGGGGCTCGAAGGTGGCGCCGACGATTATCTCGTTAAGCCCTTTGCCTTCGTCGAACTTCTCGCGCGGGTCCGCGTGCTGCTCCGCCGCGGCCAGCCGACTCCCGAAAAATTGCAGGTCGGCGATCTGTCGCTCGATTGCATCCGGCGCAAAGTTTCGCGCGATGGGGAAAACATCGAGCTGGCGCCGAAGGAGTTCAGCATCCTCGAATACCTCATGCGCAATCGTGGACGTCCGCTTAGCCGCACCATGATCGTCGAGCACGTCTGGGACATGGACTACGACGGGCTGACCAATATCGTGGACGTCTACATTCGCCACTTACGCAGCAAGATCGACGACAAGTGGCAGCAGAAGATGATCCAGACCGTGCGCGGCATCGGGTACATGCTGGACACTCCGGATCGCGCGGCCGAAAAGATCGGATAACGTGCGCCATCCTGTGAATCTCGTGCGCGGGCTCCGGTTCCGGCTGACGGTCAGCTACCTGCTGCTGTTTTCCGCGCTGCTGGTGGTGATCGGCCTGTATTTCCGCCACAGCCTGCAGGTTCAGACGCAAGACGAAGTGCGCGCCGTCCTCGAAGAGGCTTGGGGTGAAACCAAGGGCCCCGGAAGATCGGGCGGCTATCTGAGCATTGAAAACCAGCGGCCGGTCTGGACCGCCGATACCGATGATCCCGAGGACGCGCACATCGTGGAGCGGCTCCGGTATGTCATCCTGCTCACGGACGCGAGCGGGAATGTTCTGCTGGATTCGCCGACATACGATTCGATCGGGGTCGATCCACCTGATGAGATCCGGCGAATCATGGCGCTCAAGGAGCCCGAAGTTCATATCCGCACGGACGCCGCGGGTACCCCCTACATCATCAAGGCCGGCGTCATGCTTGACGATCGGGGAGCGCGGTATTTCCTGGCCATCGGCCGTTCGCTCGAGGACAGCGTACGCACGGTCCAGACCTTCACGCGCGACTACTTGCTATCGCTGCTGGCGATCATTCCTCTCACCGGGTTGCTCGGCTGGGTGCTGGCCGGCCGCGCGATTCAGCCCGTAAACGACGTCGCGCAGGCGGCCCAGAAGATCACCGGCTCGAATCTTTCCTTGCAGATTCCCCTGCGCGGCGCCGGAGACGAGCTGGATCATTTAATCGAGAGCTTCAACCGCATGACCACGCGCCTGGAGGACTCCTTCGAGCAGATTCGGCGCTTTTCGACGGATGTCTCGCATGAGCTGCGCACTCCGCTAACCGCGATTCGCGGCCAACTCGAGGTGGCCTTGTTCACCGCCCAAACGCCCGAGCAGTACCGCGACGCCATGGTCAACGCGCTCGAGGACGTCGAGCAGCTATCCAGCATCGTGCGTGCGCTGCTGCTGTTGTCGCAGGCTGAATCGGGCCAGGTGGTGCTGCAAAAGACCAGCTTCGATTTAGGCGATCTGGCCGAGGATGTCGTCGATCAGTTCCAGATTCCCGCCGAAGAAAAACACGTGCGCCTGACTGCCCGCATCGAACCAGGCATGAAGATTCTGGCCGACCGCGTGCAGATCGAAAGATTGTTTTCCAACCTGCTTTCGAATGCCGTGAAGTATACTCCCGCCGGGGGCACCGTCCAGGTGCGCGTGCGCCGCGATGAAAAGAAGATTGATGACGAGAAGAATTGGGCGCGAATCGAAGTCGAGGATAGCGGCGTGGGCATCCCCGCGGAAAACCTGCCGCATATCTTCGACCGTTTCTATCGGGTGCGCAATGCCGAAACCAACCTCATTCAGGGATTGGGTCTGGGCTTGAGCTTTGTCGCCTGGATCGTGAAGGCGCACGGTGGACAAGTCGATGTCGCCAGCACCGTGGGCTCGGGGACGCGCTTCACCGTCCGTCTGCCGGCGGAAACCCCCGCGGGGTCCGCGGTCGGCGAGGAATATCCCGCCCCCGCCGAAGCCCAGCGGCTTTAGCGGGCCCACATTGCTACACTAGGGTTCCATGGCTCTGGATATCGCTGAAAGCGAGCGCGAGGGAGTTGTCATCCTGACGCTGAAGGGACGGCTGACATTAGGCGAATCGAACCTCGTACGGGAAAAGATCGCCGCTTTAGCCGCGTCCGGCAAGCACAACATCGTGGTGGATCTCGGCTCGGTCGAATATATCGATTCCACGGGTCTCGGCATCCTGGTGATCTGCTTCACGTCGCTTAAAAAGCTAGGCGGCGCGCTGAAGCTGGTCAATCCCAACAAGCGCAATGTCGAGCTGCTGCTGCTGACCAAGCTGCACACCGTGTTCGAGGTGTTCACCGAGGTTCAGGACGCCGTCAACAGCTTCTTTCCCGATCGCCAGATCAAGCACTTCGACATCCTGAGCTTCGTGCAACAGCAGGAAGAAAGTTAGTTACCGGCAAAGCCTGTAGACGGTTGTGCCGCCGGCGCTGCCTGCCGGGCAATAGCGTTTGAACCACGCCGCAAGATCCGGATAGTTACGGATGTCCAGCCGCGGATTGTAGGCGCTGAGCCCGTCCACAAGGATCGAAGGCGAACTGCGTATTAGCTCCGCCCGGTTCTCGCGCGCCCATTCCGGATCGACGCTCGACGCATCGCGAAGGTGCCTGTCGGCCGGAACGCCGGTCAGAGGTTGCGATTCCCACATCCGCGAGGCTACCGGCAGGCGCGTATAGACGACCATGTTCGGCCGGTAGCCCCAGATGAAGATCGTGTCGCCGCTCTTCATCATCGGTCGAATCAGAGCAGCCGCCTGGCGGCTCTCCTGATCCAGAGCCACGTCCCGCCAGGTATGCGATCGCCCAGCCAGATCGTCCGCAGCCAGCAGGAAATAGCGCGGGCCAAACCGGACGATTGGCACGAGAGCGGTCACCGCCAGCACACTCGCCCCGATTCTGCGCCGTGACGCGAACTTTTCCGCAGCCAGCAGGCAAATGCCCCTAGCGCCCGCGATCGCCAGCGGCGGCAGCAGTTGGTTGAGATAATGCGGCGAGAATCGCCAGCCCACGCCGGCCGCGGCCAGCGAGATCGCGGCCCACAGGAAAGTTCGCAGGCGTATCCCGGAATCTTTCGCACGCGTCCAGTACCATCCGGCGGAAACCGCCAGGGCCGCATGAAATCCGAACCAGTTGCGGAGGCGCGTCAGGGCGTTCTCAACCGGCGTATCGCCCGGCGGCGCGCCGGCGTACAAGAGTCCCCACCGCCAGACACTCTCGACGTACGCCGAAAATGCGTGCTGCGAGACGAGCCAACCGAGAAGCAGCGCATTAGGGATCGCAAAACCAACCAGAAGCAGGGGCCACGCAGCGGGAGCGAAAACAAGGCACGCGAGTAATACCGCGAGGCCCTTGATGTTCGTCGCGAACGCCAGCCCCGCGACGATCCCCGCCTGCAGCGGCTTTTCCTTCCATGCCAGATACACCGCCGTCAGATGCGGCAGGATCATCAGCGTGTCCGGTTCGAGCGGAATCGTCGCCGCAGGCAGGTAAAAGATGCACGAAAACGCCAGCAGTCCAGCCGCCCAATATCCTTCGCGCCGGCCCCACAAGCTTGACGCAAACCGGAATGCGACCGCGCTCGATACGGCGGCAATCACGGTACTCGCGATGCGCAAGGGCCACCCCGGCCAGGCTCCGAACAGCACCGCCGCCAGCGCGGTCAAGGGAGGCTTGTCGTACCACATGTCGCGATACAGCATTTTGCCGTGCAGAACCTGGATTGCCGCGGCCAGGTGATAATCCTCGTCCGCCCACAGAATGTTCACGTGGCATAATCGCGAGAGCACGAAAACTCCCGTCAGCGCCACCCAAAAACACACCGACGCACGTTGCATGCTGGACTATCTATTGGAGCACAGGCCCGTTGCCGGCGGTTGCACGATCCTGCGATACACTAACAAAGAAGGAATACATGGCGAAAATCTCGGAAGTGTTGGGCGGCGCGGCGGCAATTGCGAAGGGGATGTCGGTGACGTTCCGGGAAATGCTCAATCCCACGCTCACCGAGGACTACCCCGAGGCTCCCGCGAAATTCCAGGAACGTTATCGTGGCGTACACGAGTTGCAGCGGGACGAAAACGGCCTGGAAAAGTGCGTGGCCTGCTTCCTCTGCGCGGCGGCGTGCCCGGCCGAATGCATCTATATTGAAGCCGCGGAAAACACCGAGGAGCTCCGCATCAGCGGCGGCGAACGCTACGCCAAGGTCTACAACATCGACTACAACCGCTGCATTTTTTGCGGCTACTGCGTGGAAGCCTGTCCCACCGACGCCATCACCCATGGCCACGGCTTTGAGATCGCCAGTTACAATACGTCTACTCTGATTTATCGCAAGGAGCAGATGCTGGTTCCGGTGCCGTCCGGGGCGCACTTCCCTTTGAAAGCGGACACGTCCCAGCCTGCCGAAGGGCACTAGACCGCCTTCATCCGGACCCATGATTCTGCCAACCTCAGCAATGGCGGCGTGGATCCTGGCGATTGTTTCCCTGCTCTGCCTGGGAAGCTGGGCCAACACCCTCAAGCTGGCGGGGAAATGGCGATTTGAGTACTTCTACTACGATTTCGTGTTGGGAATTGTCGTGTGCGCGGGCGTGGCCGCGCTGACCCTGGGATCGGGACACGCCCAGGAGCTCACCGCTCAGGACAATCTGATCCTGACCGGCTATCGGAAAATGGCCTGGGCGCTGGGCAGCGGCGTGGTTCTGAACCTCGGCACACTGCTGATGCTGGCAGCCATGACGATCGCCGGCATGAGCGTGGCGTTCCCCTTGACCCTGGGTGTCGCGCTGGTCATCGGCGCGGTGTGGGACTTCACCAGTCTCACCCAGGCCAACACGACCTCGACATTCATAGGCGTCGCCCTGCTGCTGGCGGGAGTGATCGTTACCGGTTTGGCCTACGTTCAGCTCCTGCGGGTGCGCCGTGAGGCCGCGCAGAAGGCGCTGACACCGGATCCACGCATGAAGCCGAAACGCACCAGGCCAGCCCCCGGAGCGGCTTTGCCGATTATTTTGTCTGTCGTGGGGGGCATCGCGCTCAGCACCTTCCCCAAAATCCTGGGCGAAGCCACCGGCGGAGACAACCCCGTCGCGCCTTACCCGGCAATGCTGTTGCTTTCCGCCGCAGCTCTTCTATCGTCACCGTTTTTTGTGCTGTTCTTCACCACCTTTCCAGTAGTCAGCACGGCGGGCGCTCCTGATAGTTACCTGTCCGGCACGGCCAAGCAGCATCTGATGGGTGTAACCGGAGGGATCGTGTGGGGAGCGGGCATGCTGGCTGGTCTTCTGGCGGCAGCCGCGCCTCAGGATGCGCAGCCTGGCTCCCTGGTGCAATATGCGCTCAACCACGGGGCGCTGCTCGTGGCCGCTGCCTGGGGCCTGCTCGCCTGGCGAGAGTTTCGCGGAGGCGGCGACCGTCCAGGTATGCTCGCGGCGGCCATGATGGTTCTCTTTCTGGCTGGCCTGGGCATTGTGGCGTTCTCGTTTTCCCCAAAATGACGCTGCACGGCAGGCGCATGTCCCGCGTCAGTCCTTACGAGATGAAGTGTGCACTCGGCCTGCTGGCGCTCATGACCGCCGCTGCGCCCGCGTTTGGCGGCGAATATGTGCTCTTATCCAGCGGTCTGAAGCTGCGCGCGGACCGGCATGAGCAATCCGGGAGCCTGATCCGCCTGTTCTACAACGGAGGCGTCACCGAACTCCCGGCCAAGCTCGTATCCGGATTCGAAGAGGAAGAACTGGTCCCGCCGGAACCGGCCGCAGCCGCAATCGCACCCGTGGTCGCAACGCAGGCGCGGGACCCTAAAACATTAGTACGCGACGCAGCAAAACGCTCCGGACTTCCCCCGGAATTCGTGGAGAGCGTGGCTCAAGTGGAATCGGGATTCCGGCCCGGCGCAATCTCGCCGAAGGGCGCCCTGGGCGTCATGCAGCTGATGCCGGAAACAGCCCGAACTTTGGGCGCCGATCCGCGCGACACCGCCCAGAATATCGACGCGGGCACGCGGCTGCTGCGCGAGTTGCTCATCAAGTACGACGGCGACGTGGTCAAGGCTTTGGCCGCCTACAATGCCGGCCAAGGCGCGGTCGACAAGTATCAGGGCTTGCCGCCCTACAATGAGACCCGCTGGTACGTGAAGAAAGTAATCGACGCGTATCAGAAGGCCGTCGGCCAGTAATCCAGCCTCACCGGCTCCACTTCAAAATCGGTTTCCGCGCAGCCGCGACCTCGTCCACTTTGGTGGTGCGCGTCGAATGCGGAGCTCCTGACAATAGATCCGGATGCTCCCGCTCTTCCTGGGCGATGGAGATCAATGCGTCCGCGAACAGATCCAGCTCCTGCCTGCTCTCGGTCTCCGTCGGCTCGATCATCATCGCGCCGTGCACGATGAGCGGGAAACTGACGGTGTAGGGATGGAATCCATAATCGATCAGGCGCTTGGCGATGGCGCCCGTCGATGGGTGGTGGAACACGCACTCATGCATGCTGGGCGCGTGATAGGCGATCTGGTAATGCGGCTCCAGTAATTTCCGAAGATAGTTGGCGTTGAGCAGGGCGTCGTGAGTGGCCCGTTTCAGCCCGTCGCCTCCATGCGCCATGATGTAGGCCAGCGCCCGCACCAGGACCCCGAAGTTTCCATAGAACGCCCGCACGCGGCCGATCGACTGCGGCCGGTCGTAGTTCCAGGACCATCCCGAAGGCGCGCGCTGCAGCCGTGGCAGCGGCAGAAACGCTTCGAGCGGCTTCTTCACCGCCACCGGTCCCGACCCCGGCCCCCCTCCTCCGTGCGGCGTCGAAAAAGTCTTGTGCAAATTCAGGTGCATCAGATCGATGCCGTAATCGCCCGGGCGGGAAATTCCGGCCAGAGCGTTCATGTTCGCGCCGTCCATGTACACCAGCGCGCCCTTGGCGTGCAGGATCCGCGCGACCTCGCTGATGTGTTCCTCGAAAACCCCCAGCGTGTTGGGATTCGTGATCATGATGGCGGCGACATCTTCGTCCACCATGCGGCCCAGCGCCGCCGCATCCAGCATCCCGCGGTCGTTCGATGCGACGTTGACAACCTCGTACCCCGCCATTCGCACGGAAGCCGGATTCGTTCCGTGCGCCGAATCCGGAACGATCACCCTCTTGCGCGCGTTTCCCTGCGCTTCGAGGTAAGCCCGGACCAGCAGGATTCCGGTCAGCTCGCCATGCGCGCCGGCGGCCGGCTGCAGCGTCACCGCGTCCATACCGGTGATCTCGGCCAGCACTCGCTCGAGTTCGGCAAGAATCGCGAACGCGCCCTGCGAAAGCGCGTCGGGCTGATAGGGATGAATCCACATCAGTCCTTCGGTTCGCGCCACCGCCTCATTCACCCGCGGGTTGTACTTCATGGTGCAGGAACCCAGGGGATACAAGCCCAGATCGATCGCGTAGTTCCAGGTGGAAAGACGCGTGAAATGGCGGATCACATCCACCTCGCTGACTTCGGGAAAATCCGCGATCTCCTGGCGTACGTTGTTCGCGCCGAGCGCCTCTCGTGCATCGACAGGGGGAACATCCAGCTCGGAAAGCTGATAGCCAACTTTGCCAGGCGAGCTGGTCTCAAACAGCAGCGCTTCGTTCTGCGAAGGATGCGGGCGAACCTTCGCGATCATGCTCCGAACGCCTCCGCGACAGCGTCCATATCCGCGCGGCTGGCCATCTCCGTGCAACACAGCAGCAGGCTGTTGCGCAGCTCGGGATAAAAACGGTCCAGCGGCAGACCCCCGATGATCCGGGAACCCAGCAGACGGCGGTTGATCTCCTCGGGCGATCGCACGCCCGTGGCCGCCACGAATTCGTTGAAGTACGGCCCCCTGAATCTGCGCCACAGGCGCTCCCCCAGATAATGCGCCTTGGCAAGGTTCTGCTCGGCCAGCTCCCGCAGCCCCCGCTTGCCGTAGAGCGCCATAAAGACCGTGGCCATCAGCGCGATCAGCGCCTGATTGGTGCAGATATTCGATGTGGCTTTCTCTCTTCGGATGTGTTGCTCGCGGGTGGCCAGCGTCAGGCAAAAAGCCCGGTTGCCGTTCGTGTCCTTGGTTTCGCCCACCAGACGGCCGGGTAGCTGGCGCACGTACTTTTCCTTGCAGGCGATGATGCCGGCGAAAGGTCCGCCGTAACTGGGAGCAATCGCAAAGCTCTGCAGCTCGCCCGCGACGATATCGGCATCCCGCGGCGGCTCCAGCAATCCCAGCGATACAGCCTCCGTGAAAACGTACACCAGCAGCGCGCCTTTGGCGTGCGCCATCTCGGCGATCCGCTTGGCGTCCTCCACCACACCAAAAAAGTTGGGCGATTGGAGGATCACCGCGGCGGTGTTTTCATGGAGCGCTTGCTCCAGAGACTCGAGGTCGGCCTGGCCGGATTCGGGATCGTATTCAAACTCCGTCAGCGAAGTGCTCTGATGACGCGTGTACGTTCCCAGCACCTCGCGATATTCCGGGTGAACCGTGCGGGCCACGGCGATGCCATCGCGTCCGGTAATCCGCATCGCCATCATGGCGGCTTCGGGGACGGCCGTGGATCCGTCGTACATCGATGCGTTGGCCACGTCCATGCCGGTCAACTGGCAGATCATGGTCTGGAATTCGAAAATCGCCGTGAGCGTGCCCTGCGAGATTTCGGCCTGATACGGCGTGTACGAAGTCAGGAACTCGCCGCGTGAGACCACCGCATCCACCAGCACGGGCCGGTAATGAGGATACACGCCAGCGCCCAGAAAATTGGCCTGGGCGTCGAAGTTGTCGCGGCCGCGGGCGCGAAAATAATCGACGATTTCGTATTCGCTCTTGCCCTTGGGGATATTCAGCGCGCCACGGAAGCGCACGTCTTCCGGGAGATGCGCATACAGGTCTTCAAGCGTCGACGCACCGATCGTATCGAGCATCTGCCGGCGCTCGATAACGGACTTCGGTAAGTAGCGCAATTAGGACGATTCCGTTCCGACGTAAGCTTGGTATTCAGCCGCCGTGAGGAGCTTGGCGGCTTCGTCTGGCTCCGACAATTTGATCTTAACAAGCCATCCCGAGCCGTACGGATCTTTATTGAGGATTTCAGGGGATTCCGCGAGCTGTCCGTTGACTTCTACGACCTCTCCCGAAACCGGAGTGTAGATATCACTGACGGCTTTGACGGATTCCACCGAGCCGATGGTTGTTTTCTGTTGTATAGATGTTCCGGGCTTGGGAAGATCCACATACACGATGTCGCCCAGTTCTTTCTGGGCATGAAAGGTGATACCGATGGTTCCGGTATCGCCCTCGACGCGCACCCACTCGTGCTCTTTGGTATAGCGGAGATTCTCTGGGTCCATTATTTTGTCCTTTTATAAAACGGAGTCGGCACGGTCACCGCATCCACTGCTTGGCCCCGAACCATAACCTGAATCCGGCGCCCGGTTTCGGCCTGCTCTCGAGGCAGGTAACACATACCGACGTTTTTGTTCAGCGTGGGGGACGGTCCTCCGCTGGTCACCCAGCCCGCTCCCGCACCATCCATACATACTTCGTATCCGTCACGGCCGATGCCGCGGCCCGTCATCTCAAATCCGGCCAGCTTGCGCGTCACTCCGCGTTCTTTCTGTTCCGCCAGTGCCGTGCGGCCGACGAAATCGCCCTTGTCCATTCTGACGATCCAGCCCAGGCCGGCTTCCCACGGCGTAATCGACGCGTGAATTTCGTGATCGTACAGAGCCATCGCAGCTTCCAGGCGCAGCGTGTTGCGCGCGCCCAACCCGCAGGGCTTGATTCCGAATTCGGCCCCTGCCACAAGAATTTCGTCCCAGAGATGCGCAGCGCCGCTCGGTGCCAGGTACACCTCGAAACCATCCTCGCCGGTATAGCCTGTCCGGGCGATCCGCGCCGGCGAACCCCTCACCTCACCATCGACGAAATGATAGTAGCCGATGGGGGCGAGCGGCACGGGCGTCAGCTTCTGCAGGGTATCGAGAGCGCGCGGCCCCTGCACAGCCAGCTGCGCATAGTGCGATCCCGCGTTTTCAACCGTCGCGTCGAACTGGTTGTGCGTGACGATGTGTTGGTAATCCTTGTCCTGGTTAGACGCGTTCACGCACAAAAAGTAGTGCTCGTCCGCGACCTTGTGGACCAGAATATCGTCGACGAAGCCTCCGTGCTCATAGAGCAGCCCGGAGTACTGCACTTGCCCTGGAACAAGCCGCGCAGCATCGTTGGTGGTGAGGTAGTTCACCAGGCGCAGGGCTTCTTTTCCGCGGATCTCGATCTCGCCCATGTGGCTGACATCGAACAAACCCACGCGTTGGCGCACCGCGTGGTGTTCCTCCAGCAGGCTGGCATACTGCACCGGCATGTCCCAGCCGCCGAAGTCGATCATCTTGGCCCCCAGGCGGCGATGAATCGCATTGAGCGGCGTGGTTTTCAAGAGCGGAGGCAGAGGCGCCAAAGATCAGGCTAGCATCGAAACGCAGTGTGCTAAAAGCAGTGAACGACCCTCTGGTCCTTCCGATCCTGTTGGCAGGAGTTCTGAACACAATCGCGGTCGCGACTGGGATCTTGATCCAAAACGCTGGCTTGAGCGACCTCCGAAATCACCTGGACGCGTGTTTCAATCAGGTCGATCGCCGCTTCGATCAAGTGTTGGCCCCGAAGCCCAAGCGCCCGGAGGAATTGTAGAAGATTAGTACCGCCGCAGCACCGCGAGCACTTTACCCTGGATCGCCACCGACGACGCCGGAACATAAATCGGCTTCATCGCAGCGTTCGCGGGCTGCAGCCGGACTCGATCGCCGGGCTCCTTGTAGAAGCGCTTGAGCGTGGTTTCCGTGCCGTCGACTAAAACCACCACGATCTCCCCATCGCGAGCCGTGGCGGCGCGCTCCACCAGCACATAATCGCCATCGCAGATGTGATCCTCGACCATGGACTCGCCGCGCACCTGCAAAGCGTACGTGTTCGGGTCCGCGGTGAAATCGGCGAAGCTGACCGTGTCGTTCCCCGCCACCGATTCCACAGGCACACCCGCGGCGATCCTGCCCAGCAGCGGAATTTCGAGCGGAGGAGGCGCTTGGCGATGCTGGCGCTGCTCATCGTAATACTTCGTCGCGATTTCGAGCGACCGGCTCTGGTTAAATCCACGCTTTAAGTAATGCTTGGATTCGAGCGCCAGTATGTGCTTGTGCACGGTGGCCAGCGAAGCCAAGCTCAGTCCCCCGGCGATCTCTTCATAGCTCGGGCAGTAGCCATTCTTTTCCAGGAACCCCGCCAGGAAATCCAGGAATTCCTTCTGGCGTTTGGTGAGAGCCATGGGGCCATTGTAGGCGAACAAAAGGGAAAATGCAAGACTATAGGTAATAATATACTTGCCGTACCAAATGCGCTACTCTGTGGTGAACCATCTCATCGCAGGAGGTAACGCATGCCGGAAGATAACAACACGTTCTGGATCGGACAGAACATTTGGGTTGTACTCGGCGGTGGTGGCATCTACCTCGTTCCAGAACACCCGGTTTATGGGTCGCTGTGCATCCTGGCAGGCGTTATTGGCTTCGCCTATTCGCTCAAAGGGCACCGTGCGATGAGCCACAAGTCAACTGTGCTTTGGGTGTTAGCGCTGTTACTTACGTGGGGCGGTATTGGGTACGACTACTACGACCGACATCATAACGAAGCCTTCCAGGATATACCAGCCGCCGAAGTCAAGATGAGACAGTCCTTCAAGAACAAAGAGGTTCCCCTGGATGGTATTGCGTATGTGGAATGCACATTTGAGAACGTTACGTTCGTCTACAATGCCAAACGCCCTTACCAACTGATTGGCAACCGTTTCCAAGGAACGAATAATTTGCGATCAGATTCCAAGGGGGTGGTTGCGACTATCGGATTACTCAAGGGGTTGGGTCTAACTAACCCAAATGCCAATATTGATACTCCGGGAACAACCCCGATCAAGCCATGAGTTATTGCTTTCGGCCTTTTCGTACGCTGCGGCGAACCTGTTTCTTCCCTGGTGCGTCTGGATTACCCTTTCGGGGTGAGTCGGACTTTGCAGCCTGCACTAACTCATCCAGACGTTCCTTGGGGACAGCGAGGACGCCGCGCATGACTGTCTTGAAGTGTCGAAACTCTGGCGTCGACTCGAAGGATTGTTCCTTCATACATCTCCCGAAGCGGGCTTGTGCTTTCCGCGCCCCTGCCTCTTCATGTTCATCAAGGACGCGTCACTGCATGGCTCTCCGTTTTGCCGGTCAGTTCATTGTAAGTCAACCGGCGACCGATGATCTGTGTCATGACGAGAGCAAAACGCTCCGCGTCAGTCATCTTGCGATTATTGAAACGAAAGCATTGTTCGTCGGCATAGGCCTGAAGGTGGAAGGGTTCTACGCTTACATACATGCCCTTCAGCGCGCGCTTAAACAGCGACCAGAAGTTCTCCAAGCCATTCGTGTGGACGTTGTCCCGACCGTAGGCTTCCGTGTGGTCGATAACCTCGTGCGCGTACTGCGATGTCAGAGCATCGTAGGATGGAAGTTGATCGGTGAACACGCTCGATCCGGCTGCGACATGCTTATTGATCTCAGGCGCGATGTGGCGTCTCTTGCGGCCATCCAAGACCTTAACGCGGGCTTCTCCGTGACGCTCAAGCAATCCCATCACGATAGCCTTACCGAGCATTCCACCGCGCGGAAGCGTGCCTTGCGCCAGCCTACGCGAGCGAGTCTTGTTGTTCATCAGCTTCTTTTTACCGCCGATGAAGGTTTCATCCGCTTCCACGATGCCGCTCAGTTTTTCAAAAGACCCGTTTTGCATCGCAAGACGAACGCGATGGAGCATGAACCACGCGGACTTCTGCGTAACATCCAAGGCCCGCGAAAGTTCGTAGCTGCTGATGCCGTTCTTGCAATTGATGACCAGCCACGCGGCAGGAAGCCACTTCTCCAAAGGGATCGGAGATTCTTCAAAAATGGTCCCGGTCTTGAGCGTGAACGTAGGCCGCTCGTGCTTGGAGTAGCACTTCCACACGCGCGCTTTAGCAAGCCACGTTACGTTGTCGGAGCCACAGCGCGGACAGGTGATGGTGCCTTCGGGCCAGCGCAGTTCGACCATAAACTTCCGGCAGTTCTCAAACTCCGAGAAGAAGATGATCGCTTGCTGAAGGCTGAGTGCGCTTTCCATGAACCAAGTATGCGGCAAGATTTACGGTATGTCAAGTATATTATTAGACTATAAGTATGCTCCTGATGTCCCGAAGGCCGCTGATCCTCGCCTGCACGGTGCTTCTTGCCGCGGGATCAGGGCTCGCCTGGAACCGCGCCGGGCACATGGCGACGGGCGCGATCGCCTTTGACGACCTGCAACGCTCCGCTCCGGCAGCGGTAGCCCGTGTCGTAGCGATCCTACGGCAGCACCCGCAATACGAATCGCACTGGAAGCAGCAGTTGGTGGGCAGGAGCGCAGAGGATCAAGCCCGGCTCCTGTTCATGCTCGCCGCACGCTGGCCGGACGATGTTCGCGGCGATAAAGCCTTCGATCATCCCATGTGGCATTACATCGACTATCCCTACAAGCCGAAAGGTCAGCCGGATTCGGTTCCCGCGCCCCCTCCAGCTGGGGAGAATATTGTCGAAGCGTTTCAGCAAAACGTCGCCGTGGTGCGGAGTGCGACACCGGACGGCCAGAAAGCCGTGGCTCTCTGCTGGATCTTTCACCTCATGGGCGATGCGCACCAGCCGCTGCACACCGTCTCGCTGTTCACGACCGAGTTTCCCGACGGCGATCGCGGCGGAAACCTGTTTTTCATTCGACCCGATCCATCCCGCCCCACAACCCAGAATCTGCACGCCTACTGGGACAATATCCTGCTCACCGACGACCGCTATGAACCGGCCCGCGAACTCGCGCTCAGGCTCGAGAAAAGATCGGCGCGCGCTCCGGGCAAATTCCCCGCGGAATCGCACTTTACAAAATGGACCCGCGAGAGTTTCGATCTCGCGGTCTCGACGGTCTATCGCAAAGGGAAACTGGAAATCGGCACCAACAGGAATCTGGGGACTCCCCTGCCTCGCGACTATCATTCCTCGGCCGAACGTGCCGCCGAACGCCAGGTCGCGCTCGCGGGCCACCGGCTGGCGGATTTCCTGCGGACCAATTTCCCATAAAGCAGCGGTATTCTGAGGTATGGAAACCGTGCATTCGGTCTGTGCGCTGGACTGCCCGGATTGCTGCTCCATGCTGGTGCAGGTGGAGAACGGCCGGGCCACGCGCTTGCGGGGCGATCCCAACCATCCCGTAACGCGAGGATTTCTATGCGGCAAGGTCGCGCAATACCTGGAACGCGAATACTCGCCCGACCGCCTGCTCTATCCGCAAAAGCGCATCGGAGCGAAAGGCGAAGGACGATTCGAGCGCATTTCCTGGGACGAAGCTCTCGCCACGATCGCAGCGCAGTTAACCAACGTGTCGCATCAACATGGCTCCGAGGCGATCCTGCCCTACAGCTACGCGGGAACCATGGGCATTCTGAACAATGCTGGAATGGACCGGCGATTTTTTCATCGCGCCGGCGCGTCGCGGCTGGACCGCACCATCTGCTCTTCCACGGGCGGCGCAGCGCTCACCGCGACCCTCGGTCTGCGCTACGGGACTGAGCCCGAGCAGTTCCGCGACGCCCGGCTGATCCTCGCCTGGGGCGCCAACATCCACGGGACGAATATCCATCTTTGGCCGTTCGTCGTGGAGGCCCGGCGCAAGGGCGCGAAGCTGGTGGTGATCGACCCTATCCGCACGCGCACGGCCGCTCTGGCCGATAAGCACCTCACCATCAACCCGGGCAGCGATCTGGCGCTGGCGTTGGGACTCATGCACGTGATCATCGGCGAAAAACTATACGACGCCGATTACGTGGACCGATTCACACACGGCTTCCACGCTCTGGCCAAACGTGTTGCCGACTATCCGCCGGAGCGTGTGTCGCAGCTCACCGGCATCGCCGCCCAGGACATCGTGGAACTGGCGCGGGAATACGCCACCACGCGCCCGGCGGTGATCCGCCTGAATTTCGGCGTGCAGCGCAGCGATCGCGGGGGCGCGGCGGTGCGGGCGATCACGGCCCTGCCGGCGCTGGTGGGTTCGTGGCGCGAGGTGGGCGGAGGACTCCAGCTCTCCACGTCGCAGGCGTTCCAGTTCAATCGCGCCGGTCTGGAGATGGCCGAGCTGCAGCATCGTTCGCCGCTCGGCCGCCAAGCCCGGCTGGTGAACATGAGCGAACTAGGCAAGGCGCTGACGGAGCTCGACCAGCCGCCCGTGAAAGCCATGGTGGTGTACAACTCCAATCCCGCCGGCATCGCGCCGAATCAGAACCTGGTCTTGCGCGGGCTGAAGCGTGAGGATCTGTTCACCGTGGTGCTGGAGCAGGTCCAGACCGATACGGCCGATTATGCCGACATTCTCCTGCCGGTAACCACGTTCCTGGAACACACCGATATCTATCTCGCTTACGGCCACTACTACCTGCAACTCGCCCGGCCCGTGGTGGCTCCTCCCGGAGAAGCGCGGTCCAATGTCGAGATTTTCCGCGCGCTGGCGCTGCGGATGGGCTTCGACGACGCCTGTTTCCACGATACGGAGGATGACATGATCCGGACACTGCTGAATTCCGGGCATCCATTCCTCGACGGCATCACGTTGGAGCGCCTGGAGCGCGAACATTTTGTGCGCCTCAATGTCGCGCCCGGCAACGATCCGTTTTTGCCCTTCGCGCACGGCGGATTCGGAACGCCCTCGGGCAAATGCGAGTTCGGCGCGGAAACGCTCGAATACACGCCTCCTGTCGAATCGCGTTTCGGTGACGAAGCGTTGCGCCGCCAGTATCCGTTGGAGCTGATCTCCTCCAAGCACGACGACAGCATGAATTCGACCTTCGGAAATCGCGCGGGCGTCGACGAGGAGACGTCGATCCTGCATCTTCACCCGGCGGATGCAGAGCCGCGTTCAATCCGCTCGGGGGACCGCGTGCGCGTGTTCAACGATCGTGGCAGCCTGCTCCTGAAAGCTCATGTGGACGGTGTCGTGCAGCCCGGAGTCGCGCGTGCCCCTTCTACTCGCTGGCTGAAGCGAGCCTCCGACGGGCGCAACGCGAACGCGCTTACTTCGGACCGGCTCGCGGACATGGGCGGCGGCCCGACGTTCTATAATTGCCTGGTTCAAGTGGAGCGCTGCGGCGACTAGCCGACTGCTAAAAAACGCGTCCCCTCAGGATCACCACGGCGATCTTCCGCGTGTTGCGGATATCGTCAAGCGGGTTGGCGGACAGCAACACTAAGTCGGCAAGCTTGCCCGGCTCGATCGTGCCCATATCCTTGAGCCTCCCAAAATAGCGCGCGGGGTTACGCGTCGCCGTCTGCAAGGCTTCCATAGGCGTGAACCCCGAATCCACCAGCAATTCGAGTTCGTCATGCAAGCCGATTCCCACCGGCACCGGATTGTTCGGCCCCGTGTCGGTCCCCGCCAGAAAATCGACCCCAGCCCGATGCATGTCTCGCACCAGCTTCTTGTAACGATCCAGGAGCGCGCTGATGCGCGCCATCCACCCGTCGAATACTTCCGCGGAAAGGTCCTGCATGTACAGCAGCCGGCGGGCGCGCTGTTTATCGGCCAAAAAACTCTGCAGCAGTGCGAGCGTGGGCGTGTGCCAGGTGCCGTTCTTCACGAACGTCTTGAACAGCGCCGCGGCCTTCGCGTCGTCGTAGGTGTTGAACAGACCTTGTGGATCGGGAAAGCCGAGCTGGAGCGCCCGTTCCACCGGGGAGATCGCCGGATCGTTCATAGTGGAGACGCGCTGCGCGCGCAATTCTTCTTCGCGCGAGGAACACGCCAGCAGAATGTTGATCAGGTGTTCCTGGCTGAGCTGGCCCGCCTCCGATGCTTCCGCGGGACTGACGGCTTCGGGGACGTGACCCGCGAATGGGATGCCCAGTCGTTTGGATTCCTGCGCGATCGCGAAATACGCCTCGCGCGGCAGACCGTTATAGACCTTCAGGAAATCCGCGCCGCGGGCTTGGAGCAGTCTCACCGCCTGCCGGGCTTCCTCGGCGTTCCCGACCGCGTAGGCATCCGGCCGAGCCGGGCCGGAAGTCAGCATCAGCGGTCCATCCAGAAATCCCGCCGCGGCGATGCGCGGATTCTCCGGCCGCGCGCGCCAGGCGCCCAGTGTCGCAATCGAGATGGCCGAATACATTTCGCGGATACCGGTGATGCCGTTGGCCGCCAGCGTCCGCAGTTCGCTTCCCTGAGCGTCCAGATGCACGTGCATGTCCCACAAACCGGGAATCAGGAATTCGCCGGTGGCGTCGATGACGACAACGCCCGGCGCGGGCTTCACACTTGTGCCTATGGAAAGAATACGTCCGTCAGCGATCGCAACCGTCACGTCCTTGCGCGGCGGCGCACCCGTTCCATCGATGACGGTGGCATGCTCGATGACGATGTCCTGAGCAAAGATAGCTGGAAGGAGGACAGCGAAAGCGAGCAGCCGCCGGAAGATCGGACTATTTTGATTTTTGCGTGTCAGATTTCTTGTTCAACTTCAGGTTGACCATCGCGATTTTGCGCGCATCGAAGTTGCTCAATCGCCTGGTGTCGCTGCTCATGCCGTTGTAATCGGCCTTGATCTCATAATCCGTGTCGGTCCGCAGCCCGGAGAAGCGGTATTCTCCGTTCTCCTGCGTGATGAACGAACGAACCTGGAGCGTGTGCGTGTCCTTCAACTGAACTACGGCGCCGGTCACCGGCTTGTCGTCCGTATCGCTGACCTGGCCTTGCAGGCTGCGGATGGTGGGATCTTCTTTATCCTTGTTCTTCTGCGCGGGCAGGAGCCCGGCGCAAGCCACCGCCAACAGCGCCACTAAAATGCCGCGCGAGATGCGTTGCATGTCGGGTTACCTCCCCTTCTGTTTAGACTCGGGAACCAGCAGCAGAGTTGCATTGATCTGTTCCTGGCCTTGAATTTCAATTTCTTCACGAGCTGTCTGAAACCCCTTTAATGTAGCGGTTATCACATAGCTGTTGGGAGTGGCGGGAACGTGGAAGGTGAACTCGCCGCGCGGCGAGCTGATCTGATGCTGCAATTTCTTCGACGGCGCACTGTTCAGCGTCAGCACTACTGAAGCGCCGGGCTGAGCGAATCCAGGATCGCGGAAAACCGTGCCGGCGATCACGCCGTAGGGCTCGGTTTTGTGCCGCCCTGGGGCGTCGTTCTGTGCGAAGACCAGCCGCGCCACGCACAGCGCGGGCAGAAGTAGGGCGAGAGGGGGCCTGAGCTTACCGCTGTGCTCTGCCCTAGCTTTCCTCCTCATCCTCGTCTTCATCGTCGTCTTCGTCGTAGTCGTCGTATTCCCCGTCTTCGTCTTCATCCTCGTCGTCGTCGCCGTCGGCGTCCGGAGTCAGCTCCAGCGGAGACACGCCGCTGACATTCAGGTTCTTCCCGCATTCTTCGCAGATGAGGGAATCGCCTTCGTCCAGTTCTTCCTCGTCTACATCGATTTCCGCATTACACAGCGGACAGTGGATCATTTCCGATCTCCCCTCGTTCGCGTTTGCATCTTAGAATTTGTTTTACCACGCAGGACGGCAGCCGGGAGCGCCGGGCCGTGCACCAGGCGGCTCAAGCGGGCTGCAGGTTTCCGGCCACGCGCTGAAGGGCCGGAAGCGAGAGCGTGACCAGGGTTTTCTCGAGATCCTCTCCGGATTCGATCATATACTTCAAGTGCCGGGCGGCCAGGCGCATGCACCACGCGTCTGTCAGAGCATGGCCGGTTTCCGCACTGAGCGTCAGCAGAAACGGATGCGGCAGAGCGATCACTTTCTCCTGCTTCTCTTCATTTTCGCCCGGACTCTCCGTCCACAAAACAAACTTTACGTCGACCGTATCGGCATGGCGGATGGAGATGCCTGTCTGGAGCCAGCGGAATTCCACTTCCCAGGTTCGGCCAAACGGATCCGGACCGGCCTCGAAGCGGCGGACATTCTCATTCATAAAAGTCCTCAACCATAAGCTTCAGCGTAGCAAAGCCTCCGCGCTGGCGAGCGCCGCGGCGTCCGGAACACTGCCTTGGCCGAGCTGCGCATTCCCCCCGCCTCTGCCGCCCGACGCCGTGACGGCCGCTTTGATGCGATCGCCGGCGTGAATACCGGAATCCGCCGAAGCCGCCAGCAGCAGCGAGGGAGGCTGATCGCATACCGCCAGGAACACTGCTTTTTCCCCGGCTACGAATGCCTGCGCGCGGGTCCGCATGGCGTCATCGATAGGGCCGCGCTGCGTGATCCGGCGAACTCCGTCGGCGCCGGCCTCGGCGGCCGTGTAAAGCTCCTTGCCTTCCCTCCGCGCGAGCTCCGTCGCCAGGCGCTGCGTCGTCTTTTCGAGCGACTTATTCTTTTCGATCAGACCCGCGAGCAGCTCGGGAGCCTGCTCCGGCGGAACGGACAGAGTTCGCCCGATAGCCGCCAGCAAGCGGTAATCCGCCCGCGCCCGGCGCAGTGCGCGATTCCCACAGACGAACTCCAGCCGCGTGGTCCCGCGGATCTTCTCCGACTTGCCCGTGAGTACCATCCCTATCTCCGCTGTTGACCGGACGTGACTCCCGCCGCAAGCGCTGCGGTCGAGGGAATCGATGGTGACGATGCGCAGCGTTCCCGTGCGCTCCGAGGCCTTGCGCAGATCAAGACCGGCCGAGGCTTCTTCGAAAGTGATCCGGACCGGACGGGCCTGAGCGATCGTTTCCGCGCAGCGCTCCTCGGCGCGCTCGATCTGTTCGGGAGTAAGCGAAGCCGCGTCCAGGTCGATCGTCGAAACTTCGCTGCCCAGGTGAAAGCTGACCGTACGAATCGCGAACAGCTCCTCGAGTAGGGCCGAGAGCAGATGCTGCCCCGTATGCTGCTGCATATGGTCGTAGCGCCGTTCCCAGTCGATGACCCCGGCCACCTCGGCTGCTGCGAGCGGCGCATCCATAACGTGCGCGATACGGTCTTCTTCGTCGATCACATCTCGAACGGCAACGCCGCCCAGTGTACCCAAGTCGAAAGGCTGCCCGCCCGAAGTCGGATAAAATGCCGTGCGGTCCAGATACACGCGGTTGCCGTTAGTTTCAACGACACGAGCGCTGAACTCGCGAAGATAGCAGTCCTGATAGTAAAGACGCTCAGTCATTGGATAGGACAGGCGATCTTGTAGCCTGTCGACTTAACTAGGGCGCCGGCGACGTGATATCGAACTCGGCACGCATGAATTGCCAGTCCGGGAGTTCGTAGATCCGCAGTTTGGTCTTCAGCTTGGCGCCGATGTCGCGGATTTCGAGCGGGCCCAGCGACGGAACCTTGGCCTGAAACTCCGCCACCGGCGGATCGTCAGGCTTGGATGCGGTGGTCTTGAGGCGGATGGTTAGATCCAGATCCCCCAGGTCGGCCTCCGAATGGTTTATCGCCACGAACTTCACGTCGAGTTCTCCGGGTTTGGATTCGGCCAGGCGGAATCCCGCCAGCTCAATGTATTTTGCCAGCGGATGTTTGCTGGTCGTGGTGGCGGGCCCGGTATTCTCAACAGCGGCCTGCTTGCTCGTGGCCTGGGGTGCAGGGGAGGAACAGCCCGCCAGCGCAAATATGAGGATAACTAACGTGGGACGCACCACTCCAGCATAATACTGTTACGGGGGCTGTTCACCAACGTGTTCAAGGCGATTCGCGAGCAGATCGATACGGTATTCCGGCGCGATCCGGCCGCCCGCAGTGTGCTCGAGATCGTACTCTGCTACCCGGGCTTCCACGCCGTCCTGCTGCATCGCGTCGCGCACCGCCTGTATCGCGCCGGATGGTTTACGCCGGCCCGCATGGTCAGCCAGTTTTCGCGCACCTTGACCGGCATCGAAATCCATCCGGGCGCGACCATCGGAAAACGCTTCTTTATCGATCATGGAATGGGTGTGGTGATCGGCGAGACCGCGGAAATCGGCGACGACGTGCTGCTCTACCAGGGCGTCACGCTCGGCGGCACCGGCAAGGTCTCGGGCAAACGGCATCCGACCATCGGCAACGGCGTGGTGGTCGGCACTGGCGCGAAGATTCTCGGCAACATCCGTATCGGCGATTATTCCAAGGTCGGCGCAGGCTCAGTGGTGGTTCGCCCTGTGCCGGACCAATCGACCGTGGTGGGCATCCCTGGACGCGTCGTCAGAGGCCTGGATCCGACCGATGCGCTCGAGCATGGGAATCTTCCGGATCCCGAAGGACAGTTGATCGACGAGCTGGCCCGGAGAGTTGCCGAGCTCGAAGCGACCGTCAAGGCTTTGCAGTCGGGCCGCTGAAGGCATACCGCAAGCTGTTGCCGGCGATCGCACCCAGTTCCTCGGCTGTGAACCCGAAGGCGCGCGCCGCCAGATCGTACTCCGATTCGAGCGTGCACTCGAACAGCGCCGGATCGTCGGTATTCAGAATGATCGGAACACCTGCGTCGAACAGTTTCCGCACCGGATGTGCGGCCAGCGACGCGACTGCGCCCGTTCGCACGTTGCTGGTGATGCAGATCTCCAGGGGTATGCTCTGGTCCCGAAGCTGCGCCAGCAGCTTTGTATCGTGGACCGCACGGATGCCGTGGCCGATCCTTTCGGCGCCGATCGCGAGCGCATCCCACACGCTTTGCGCATCGGTCGTCTCGCCCGCGTGGCACGTCAGGCGCAAGCCGCGATCGCGAGCCCTCGCGTACAGATGGCGAAACCACAGCGCGGGACCCTCCGCCTCGATGCCTCCGATACCGATTGCCACCACTCCATCGCGAATGTGCTCCGCGGCGAAATCGAACACCGGTGCAGCGGCTTCCGCGCCCCACTGCCGCGTGGCGTCCAGAATCCAGCAGATCGGAACGGAACTCCGCGCCGCTTCGTTCGCGAGCACGTCGAAGATCGCGGCCAGGTCCTGCTTCTTCCAGAGGATCACTCCAGCGGAGATTGTCACTTCGGCGTAGCAGATCCCCTGAGCGGCCAGCCGCTCGAACAACCGGCGGGCGATCAGGGCATAGTCGGCGGGTCCGCGCAGCTTTCGATTGACCCACACGTAGCTTTGGATGAATCCCGCGAAGTCTGAATAGCTGAGCGCCGCGCGGAGATCATCGTCACTTAACGAAGGATCGAGTTCCTTCAAGGTTTCCGGCTCTACAGCCCCTTCCAAGTGAAGATGCAGTTCTCCGCGAGCCATTCCTGTAATAATAGCGGCCAGGGAACTCATGACAAATGTCCGCAGCTCAGACTGAGCTGATTGTTCAGGGCCGCCATCGCGATCCTTTTTCTTACCTGGGTCCACACAAGGGGCAGATCCGCGCTTGGCTTCCGCAGGCGAAGGACGCCCTTGTGCTCGCCGGCGATCAGGTGATTCCGATGAAGCGCGCGCATCCGGCGGGGCTCTATGTTGCGAAGTCGGACGCCACCCAATACCGGTTCCGCTACACGCGGTACTCCGGCGAGCAGGAGGAACTGGAGGATCCCTATCGCTTCCCTCCCCTGCTGACTGCGTTCGAACTGCACCTGCACGGCGAGGGCACCAACTACGAAAGCTACGGCACGCTGGGGGCGCACGTGGTCACCTGCGAAGGAGTGGAGGGCGTTCGTTTCGCGGTCTGGGCTCCCAACGCCGAGGTGGTCAGCGTCACCGGCGATCACAACAGTTGGGATCGCACGCGCCATCCGATGCGCCTGCGCGATGGCGGACTGTGGGAGATTTTTCTGCCGGGACTCGCCGCGGGCGCGCACTATAAATACTCCGTCATGATGCCCAGCGGCCACGAGCAGGATCACAGCGATCCGTACGGATTCTTCGCCGAGGTGCCGCCTAAGACAGCGTCGATTGTCTGGCCGCTGACGAATTACAGCTGGGGCGACTCGGCCTGGATGGAAGATCGCCCGCACCGCAACTGGCTGCGCGAGCCCGCGTCGATGTACGAAGTGCATCTGGAGTCCTGGCTGCGCGGGCCGTTGAACGAGTGGCTGAGCTATCGCGAGCTCGCCGAGAAGCTGCCGGCCTACGCGGTGGAGAACGGCTTCACGCATCTGGAATTGCTGCCGATCATGGAGCATCCGTTCTCGGGATCGTGGGGCTATCAGGTGACCGGCTACTTCGCGCCCACCTCGCGCTTCGGAACGCCCGACGATTTCCGGTACTTCGTCGACCGCTGCCATCAGGCCGGACTCGGCGTGATCCTGGACTGGGTTCCCGGTCATTTTCCGAAAGACCCGCATGGCCTGGCACGCTTCGACGGCACGGCGCTCTTCGAACACGAGGACCCGCGCCTCGGCGAGCATCGCGATTGGGGCACGCTGATCTTCAACTACGGGCGCAACGAAGTCCGCGAGTTTCTGCTTTCGAACGCTCTGTACTGGCTGAAGGAATTTCACATCGACGGGCTGCGCGTAGACGCAGTCGCGTCGATGTTGTACCTGGATTATTCGCGCAATGCCAGCGACTGGATTCCCAATCGTTACGGTGGCCGTGAAAACCTCGAGGCGATCGATTTCCTGAAGCGCTTCAATGAGCTCGTCCACCAGGTTCCCGGCGCGATCACGGTGGCCGAGGAATCCACTGCATGGGGCGGTGTTTCGAAGCCCACTTATCTGAACGGCCTGGGCTTCACCATGAAGTGGAACATGGGCTGGATGCACGACATGCTGGACTACTTTTCCAAACAGCCCGTCTTCCGCAAATTTCATCAGAACAACATCACCTTCAGCATGCTATACGCGTTCACCGAGAATTTCGTGCTGCCGATCTCGCATGACGAGGTGGTTCACGGCAAGGGCTCGCTGATCTCGAAGATGCCGGGCGACGAGTGGCAGCGCTTCGCCAACGTGCGGGCGTTCCTCGGTTACATGTTCGGGCATCCCGGAAAGAAGCTGCTGTTCATGGGCTCGGAAATCGGGCAGACGTCGGAATGGAATCACGCGGAAGGCCTGCCCTGGTGGCTGCTGCAGTTTCCGGTGCACCACAAGCTTCAGACCATGGTCCGGGAGCTGAACCGCTTGTATCGTACGGAGCCGGCGCTCTACCAGGTGGATGACGATTTTCGCGGGTTTGAGTGGATCGACTTTCGCGACGCCGAAGCGAGCGTGATCTGTTTCGCGCGCTACGCACAGGATCGCGAGAACTTCCTGGTTTTTTGCTGCAATTTCACGCCGGTTCCACGTACCGGCTACGGGATCGGCCTTCCCCGGCTGTGCGGATACCGCGAGGTATTTAATAGCGACGCGGATATGTTCGGCGGCAGTAACATGGGCAACGGCGGATGGGTGCAGGCTGAGGATAAAGCCTCGCACGGACAGCCCGCGAGCGCGCGAGTTACTCTGCCTCCGTTGAGTGTCGTGGTTCTGAAGCCGGAATAGATATTCGCACAGAGGGAATTCGATGTGATGGTGATAGGCTTCAGAGAATGTGTTGAAATCCTTCGAGAAACCAAATCAGGGCTCCCGGCTTATGGGCAATAGAAGTGACCGTCGAACATAACAAAACGGTGCTTCTGCCATTGGCGTTCACGGCTGCACTCGCCGGTTTGGCCGTGCTGCCGCCGGTCCATGACAATCCTAAAGTTCTATGGACGTTCCTGTGCACCGCTGCCTTGCTAGGCGCGTGGAACTTGGTGTTGTTCCTCTGGGTTCGAAGGCGAAAGCGACCCATTGCCATAGTCGTGGTTCTCAAAAAGCAGCACTACATGCAGGCCTGCGTGCAAGGCTCGCTGCTGGCGTATTGGGGCTGGTACTGGCCTCCAGTTTATGCCTTTGTGCCCTTCCTCCTGGCGCAACTCTTTTTCGCGTATGCCTTCGACATGCTGCTGGCCTGGTCGCGGCGCGACACTTATACTCTCGGCTTCGCTCCGTTTCCCATCGTCATCAGCATCAATCTGTTCCTGTGGTTCAAGCCGGACTGGTTTTACCTCCAGTTCGCGATCGTGGCGCTTGGCTTAGCCGCGAAAGAGCTGATCCGATGGATCAGGGACGGGCGACACACGCATATCTTCAATCCATCGTCGTTTCCACTGGCGGTGATTTCGGTGTTCCTGCTGGCTGCCGGAAGAAGCGACATCACCTGGGGCCAGAACATCGCGACCACGCAGTTCTATCCTCCGCACATGTACCTGGTGCTGTTTCTTCTAAGCATGCCCGGACAATTCTTCTTCGGCGTAACTTCCATGATCATGTCCGCCGTGCTGGCGACCTACGTGTTCGGCCGCCTCTACTTCGCCGTGACGGGCATCTACTTTTTCTACGACTCATATATCCCGATTTCCGTCTTCCTGGGAATGCATCTGCTGTTCAACGATCCGGCTACTTCACCGCGGACCGAGCTGGGGCGCATCATCTACGGCACGCTGTACGGGCTGAGCGCGGTCTGGCTGTACCAACTGCTGGGCAGCGCCGGAATGCCGACCTTCTACGACAAACTTTTGCAAGTGCCGCTGCTGAACCTTTCGGCCAAGTGGATCGACCGCCTCGCCGGTAAATCTCTTACGCTTGGGCCTTCCCTGACGGTGCGGCAACGCAATCTGGCGTACATGGCGATCTGGGGAATCATTTTTGCGGGCATGAGCGCGACGCAAGCAGTGGGCGACAACCATCCCGGCCAGTTCCTGCCCTTTTGGCGGCAAGCCTGCGAGGACGGCCGCGCGTATGCCTGCCCCTATCTTGCCGATCTCGAGACTAGCTTCTGCGACCGCGGATCGGGTTGGGCGTGCAATGAAGCCGGCCTGATGCATATCGCCCTGGCGCGATCGGGCGAGGATCTTCGCAGACTCGATCCGGCGGGAGCCGCGGAACCTCTGCGCCGCGGTTGCGAGCTCGGTTTCGAGACGGCCTGCGGAAACTTGAGTACGCTGACCACCGGCGCGGGAAAATTCGCGAGCGCTCCCCCCACGCTGGCGGATTTTCCCATCATCTTGCGAGGCAGCAAGGGAGAAATTCGCGAACGCGAGCCGTCGGTGCTGTACGCCCTCGCGTGCCGTGAAGGCTGGACAGCTACGTGCGGGCGGTCCGACACGGCGCTCGAGCTGAGATAACTTTTAGCGCCAATCTTGGGCACCATGATAGATGTGCAGGATTTGAACAGCTTCAGCTTTGACCGAATAGACCACGATATAGGGGAGTGGCGCGAGCGTCAGTTCCCTTGTGCCGTTCCGGTTGCCGGGTCTGCCTCGGTTGGGCGCGCCTTTAAGAGAGCGGATGCGCTGGTAAATCGTCCGCACGGTCGGTTCCGCAAATTGCGGGTAGTGCTTGACGAGGTAATTCTTGATCCCTTCTAAATCCTCGGCGGCGGGAACCGTCCAGCGGATTCGCATCAGGGCTTGAACATGCGCTCGACGCGGGCATCCATCTCCTCTTCCTCGATAAAGTCGCCTCGCTCTGCTGCCGCGATCCCTTTCTCGACAGCCGCTAGGAATCGGGCTTCATCGTCCAGGTAGCGGACAAGGACGTCCTTCACCAACCGCTCAGGGTCAGTCCCAGCCTGAATGGCCAGCTGCGCCAGCCGGGCTTCCTGTTCGGGCGTAAAGTGGACTTTCACGCCCTCAGGATACGGGAACGGATCGCTTGAGGCAAGCGCGGTGTCCGCTTAGTACATTACGTACGACAGCCTGCGGCCCGATCCATAAAAGCGTTATTTTCCGCGGCCTTTCGGGCCCTGGGCGATCATCGGGATGCCGATGATCCAGTCGGTATTGCCGGTTCTGGACACCGCGTACAGCGTCTTTCGATCGGCGCCGCTGAAGGTCACGGTGATGACCGGCCTCTGCGTCGGGATGACGCCGAGATACTTGCCGTCCGGGCTGAACACCTGGATGCCGTTTGCCTGAGCGGTCACGTAGAGGCGGCCGACGGAATCGAACGTGCTGCCGTCGCCGCCGCCTCCGCCTTCGAGCTTCGCGAATTCCCGCTGGTTCGTAAGCGACCCGTCCTTCTGGACGTCGAACTCGGCAATCGTGGCTCCGTTGGTGACGAAAAGATGTTTTTCGTCAGGGCTGAGAACAATACCGTTGGTGTTGAGATTCTCGCCGTACTTGGTGACGGCGCCTTTCGCGTCGGCGTGATATACGGTGCCCATTGTGAAGTACACGCCGCCCTTGCCGTCGGCCGTCATGTCATTGAGCGTGCCACCGAGGCAATCCAGAGGATCGCCACTGCTGGTTTTGCTGGCTAGCGTTTTCCGCTGCGGCTCGAGCTGCTCGATGGATTGATTGAGCCCTCGGTTCAGCACGAACAGATACTTGCCGTTCATCGCCACGGAACCCGAGGTGTTTAAGCCGGTGTAAGCGTTCGAAACTTTGCCGTTCTTATCCAGCTTCACGACGTTGCTGTTATCGTTCTGCGCGAGCAGCAGGCCACCGTCCTTGGTGGCGACGATGCCGTCGGCATTATTGCCTTCCACTTTCCAGACTTCTTTCCACTGCTGCCCCGCGGCGATGACGCCAGGAATCGCCATGCTGGTGACGTCCTTGGGACCAGCCTCCGCAGGAGCAGGGCCCTTCGCTTGTCCCTTGGCCGGCCCGCCTTTTGCTCCACCACCCCGGCCGGGAGCGGGAGGCGGCGGAACCTTGCAGGTCTTGATGAGGTCCTGATATTTGGCGTCCTGAGGAGCCTGCACTCCGGGTCCCGTCCGCTGCGCCGCCGGAGGAGCCTGGCCGTAAGCGGCCGCTACACCGAACAGAATCGTAAGCATGCTTGTCAATTTCATAAAGGTCTCCTAGTTCCGCGTTCCAGAATATCAATATGTCCACTCACTGTGCACGCCGAATCGCCTCGCGCAGCGAATCGACGCGGCCTTCGGCGCTGACGAAGAGGTCGTCGGGAAAACGGCGGTAAGCCAGCATGCCCGCGTAGATAGCCGCGCTTTCGTCGGCGTTCAGCCCGATGCCGGCCAGATACTGCATCCGCAGGTTGCGGTCGCGATTGATGGCTGCGCCTTTTAACCACTGCTGTAGATCGGCCGCACGGCCCGCGTAGGTCGCAAACAGATCGACGGGCGAGTTCATGCCGACCTCGGCGAGCGACTGCGGCATTTTGCTGGAATCATCGCGATAACCAACGCGGTGTTCCATTTCGTCGAGATCAATGCGTAGAGGTTCGACCGTGCCGAGAAGGACCATATCGTGACCTTTGCCCTGGTACGGATTGCCCCAGACAGTGCCGTTGGGAAAGATTTCGAAAAATGTGGCGACGGCGCTCTTGACGGCGTCCTGATTCGTTTCGAAGAGCTGGATGTACATGGTGGCCGTGCCGCCGGGATTAAGGTGGCGCTTCATCGCTTCGAGGAATTCCAACGTGTACAGATTCGCAGCGCCCTTCACCCACGGGTCGAGAGGATCGACCGTGATTCCGTCGAACTTTTCTTTCGTGGTGAGCAGATAGTGACGCCCGTCATCGATGCGCAGTTGGACCTTGGGGTTGCGGAGGACGTCGAAGTTCGGCTCGCTGAAGTACGCGGAGGCCGCTTGCGGGACTAAGGGTTCGATTTCGACGATGGTCTCGCGCTGCACTTTTGGATCGATGGACACCGCGCCCGCAGTGATCCCCGCGCCGCAGCCGATGACCAGGACCGAGTGAGGATTTGCCGCGGTCAGGGTCGTGAGGTGTCCGAGCATTCGCTGGAGGCGCATATCGCGCGGAACATTCGATGCCTGAACCTTGCCGGCGACGTGAAAGGTCAGAGAGCCGTTGGGGAAACTCGCGACGGCCACCGAGGAATTCATGCCTTCACGGGCGTAGACGATGTCGCTCTTGCCGACCCAGGTTGCTGCGTAACGTCCGTAGGCGATCAGCAGTTTCGAAACCGGCGGGACACTGTAGATCGACAGGCAACCGATCGCTGCAAACAGAATCCAACGCCGGGGAAGAAGCACCAGGCCCGAGACGATGGACAAGGCGATGAGCACCTGCTCGGTGCGCTGCGATCCGATCCAGGCGACCAGGAGCAAGTTCGCACCAAGAGCGCCAAGGATGGCTCCCACGGTGTTGGCCGCGTAGATGCGCGCGAATAGCCGCGACGATTCCTGCTGGTCCGATGCAGCCGCGAGCGCCAGGGGGAAGCTCGCACCCCAAAGAAGCGTCGCCGGCAACAGGGCCCATGATGCTCGGGCGAGATCGAGCTCAAAGTTGAACCAGATGTTCGAGGAGATCGAAGGATCGATCGGCCAATAGGGGAGCGACGCGGAAATACTATACGCGGTCCAGGCGATCGCCGCCGCGAGCAACAACTGGCACCAGCCCAATGCGAATCGCGGTCGCGTGAGACTTCGGCAGAGCAATGATCCGATGGCGCTGCCGATGCCGAGTCCGGTGAGAAAGACCGCCAGGATGATGGAGAACGTGTAAACCGATGCGCCGAAGAGCAGGCTGAGCGTGCGCGTCCAAATGGCTTCCGCGCCGAGGGCGCAGAGTCCCGAGAGTGCGATGGCAATGTAGACTGTCGGCGAAGATCCCCCACCCTCACGGGCGGGGCTGGAATCAGAAGCAGGACGGGGCACCGACGTGAACGCGAACACCGCAACCGCCACGTTGATCGCCACAGCAACGTAGGTCGCCGTTGCTACGTCATGCACACGCAGCAAATAGAAACCAGTAAGGAGACAGCCCAACACTCCTCCGGCTATGTTCGCGCCGTAGAGGAAGCCCATTCTTGAAGCTTCTTCGTGACGAACGAATGCGGGTAGTGTCGCGCCCATCAGAAGGGTCGGAGGCAGAAGGCACGCGGCGGCCGAGTAGACGCTGCCTACGAAGGGCATCACGAACAACACCAGGATTCCGCAGATCGCGATACCGAACTCGATCGTGTATACGCGCAGGCGCCGCAGGATCAGGCTGCCGAGACACATTCCTCCCATAAACGTGGCGAGCAGAATGCCGAGCGAAACGGCAGTGGATCCGATGACCAACTCCAGGAGCTGGAACCAGACGATTTCGTAAATGAGCGCCGCGACGCCGCTGCCGAACGAAAGCAGAAGCTTCCCGTAAATCGATTTCAGAAGGCCTTCCGAGTCCGTTTTCACCCGCACGGAGTGGGGCCGGATTTTTGTCCCGGCGGAACACCCATCATACGCAAACGTCGCACGGCGGTGACTAGTACGCCGCGCTGTGTTGGATCAGCCCTCCGATGAGAGAGCGCTCGATCTCCTCGATTTCCAGCGTACGGCGACAGTGAGTATTGCGGTGCGCTTGGGTGCTGCAAGTAGGGGAATCTTTGGAGGAAATCATTTTCCCGACGCGGTGTCGCGAGGACGACGTTGTGCCAGAGGAGGCACGTAGTGAAATCGGACCAGGTAGACGTTGTCTCCGCGACCATGCTTCGCCACCTTGAGTAAATCGATCACACCGAGGAAACCCGATTCGATTGCCAACTGATGGGTAATATCGAAAAGCGCGATCTGCTCAATGGAATCCACCTCGATTTCACCGTCCTCCATCCGGTAACGGTGACCTACCTTGACCTTCGGCCGCATCCAGATACGAACGCTACAGGTGATTGCCCCACTCCGTACACCTTCCCGAAGACGTTTGCTGAAAACCATGCGGTGGACTCTCAGCCGATCAGCCTTCGTATTGGAGGACGTTTAAGCCGGCGTTCCAATCGGTGACGTAGACGAGTCCATCGGTAGTGACCAGGATGTCGGCGGATTTCGCCGCGAGCGCGACGTTGGGACGCGGATCAATCAACTTCTTGGGCGGCGGAGGCAGCCAGTAGGCGATTTCCTTGGGCGCGAATGCATCCTTAATATCGAAGACGCGGACGCCGGCAATGTTGTAGGTGGCGAAAATGGTTTCCTCGCTGCGGAAGGTATCGGGCCGGTTTTCGTGCAGGTTGTGTGGACCGAAGGTTCCGAATCCGCAGAAGTCTTTTCCTGCAGGCAAAGGCTCCTTGGGCGCGGGCAAAGTGGCAATCGGCACGGGATTTTCCTCGGCACGCAAATCCACGATGAACGTAGCGAACATGCCCTTGGCGCACTTTTCCGCGTTGGCTTCGTCGGCGACGACGGCGAGTTTGCGGCCGGGCAAGGGAAGCGGAGTGTGGGTGCCGCCCGGAAACGGCGGACACCAGTTGATGTGCGAAATCAGCTTCGGTTTGGCGGGGTCGCTGAGATCGTGAACGGTGAACCCACCGTCGCGCCAGGCTCCGTAGCCGCGATTACCGGCCGTAATCATGTGATGCAGGGCAACGCGGCGGCCGGGCGCGAGCGTCGACGGCTCGCCCGCGGCACGATTCATCCCGGGCATCCACCAGCGGCCGACGATTTCGGGTTTGGTGATGTTCTGGAGGTCGACCATGCAGAGAAAGTGGTCGGTGAATCCATCCATGTGCGCGGCGATCGCGGCATAGCGTCCGCCGGCCCACCACAGGCGATTGATGCCGAGGCCGGGTATCTCGAGAAAGGCGATTTCCCGCATCTCGGCCGGGTGGGAAATATCGTGAATGCTGAGGCCAGATCGGAATTTCTTGCGGTTGGTGATGCTATCGGCCAGCGCATTTTCGAAATAACCGCGAATGTTGTCGTACGACTGCATAGCCACGATGTTGGCGCCATTGGCGAGCAAGAGGAGGTCGCCGGAGACCTGGAGGTGATGGGTGCGGGTGAAGTCCCCGCCAGTGAAAAAGCCCACAGGCTTGAGTTTGCGCGGATCCGCGGCATCGAGTATCGTGACTCCGTTGCTGAACATGTGGCCGACATACAGATGCCGGCGGTTGAGCATGACCTGAACGCTGTCGGGGCGGCCGCCGATATCGCTGTAGGAAAGATGATGCAGGCGCTGCCCGATGCCTTGCGGTGGAATGGCGCTATCCTGCGCGCCGGATTGCGCCGGACGGGACGCTAACGCCGCGAGACCAAGCAGACCTTTTCCGCAATCGCGCCGGGTGATCGCCATGTTTATGCTCCGTTCCCAAGCCTCACAACTACTTTACATCCGGATGGCGCAGGAGTTTAAAGAGCCGCACGCAGTTCCGTCGCGGAGATTACGATGAGAAGGTGATCTTCAGAATCGCGCTCGCGAACCTCCGGCCGCCGAAGACGCCGGAGGAATCGATCGCGCTGGCGGAACAGGCGATCGCCCAAGCTTCGATCGAACGCGCTGCCATTATCTGCTTTCCCGAGTGCTTTATTCCGGGCTATCCGATCCAGATGAATCCGGCTTCGCGCCCCGATGCGACGTTTCTTGAAGGAGCCTGGCGCAGTATCGCCGCCGCTGCCAAGAAAGCGGCTGTCGCGGTTGTTCTGGGAACCGAGCGCATCGCCGATGGCCATCGGTTACTGACGGCGCTGGTCATCAATTCGGACGGTACGATCGCAGGCTTCCAGGATAAAGCCCAACTCGACCCAACAGAGGGAGGGATCTACTCGCCGGGCACCGAGAGGAGGGTGTTTCAAGCTGGCTCCCTAACTTTCGGCGTCGCGATTTGCCACGAGGGCTTTCGCTATCCGGAAACAGTTCGATGGGCTGTCCAGCATGGGGCACACATTGTGTTCCACCCGCATTTCACTTGGGCCGAACCCGGCGCCTACCAGCCCTCCAGTTTTGCAGATCCCGCTAATTCATTCCACGAAAAAGCAGCTTTGTGCCGCGCGGCTGAGAACACCTGCTATTTTGCGACGGTGAATTGTGGAAGCGCCGGGTCGCCGACAACCTCAGCCGTGGTACGACCTGACGGAACACTCCTCAGCTACCAGCCCTATGGAATGGAAGGATTGTTGATCGCGGAGATCGATACTGACGCGGCGACGGGCCTTCTCGCGGCGCGGTGCAAGAATATCTGACGGCGACCGCGTCCCGATCCTGTCTAGCGGCGCAGTGCGTCGTGCCGCTTACTTGCCGACGGATTTGAGGGCCGCTCCGCCCTTCTCGACGCCGGAACCGGTTCCTAGAGCGAGTTTCTGGGCGCCCCATTTAAGGCCCCGACCTGTTGCTTTGAGGCCTTTGACGGTGACTTTGCCCGTAGCGGCGCCCGTCTTGGCTACCGCGGTCTTCGCGGAGTCACCGGCGTCCTTGATGTCCTGTCCCGCGCCGTCCTGGTTGGCAGCCGCGAGGGGAACGATAAAACAGATCGATACGAAAATGCTTTTTACAACGCGCATGGTTCTACTGTACAGGAAATTTCACGGGATTGCATTGGCCGCCGCGCTGGCGCAGGCGGTCTTGAAGTCCGAGTACCCCGCCCGGTTGAGCGTTACGGATGCGTGTTCGATTCTCACGCCGGAGCGAAACGTACTGGCCCATGCTCCGCGATCGTCCATTACCAGCTGGGGGCCGCGCCACCGGCCATACAGGTCGAAATAACCCTGGCTTTGGCCTACATCGAAATACTTCGTTTCAAGAAGGCGAACACTGATCAGGCTGTCCTCGGTGCTCGACCAGCCGCCATAGATCGTACCCGAGAGTTTGAGGTACTGGATCACGCCTGGCGAAGTGCACAGCGAGGCCGAGCCTTGCACGCCACCGGTGGGACGAAGACCGTCCAGACGAAGGCGGGAAAAATGAGCATCCGGGTAGAGCAGCATGTACAGGGGATACGTTCCGTCTTTGGCGCGCAGAATTCCGGAGCCCGACCAATATAAAAGCGGCGTCGGGACGCCACCGATATGAAAAGACCAGGGGGCAGTGATGGCCGCGACGGCATAGACGACGGCCAGGCAAAGGATGACGAGCCCGAGTAGCTGCGCGACACATCCATGGCGGCGCTGTGTCCGCATGCGACGAGTATATCCCGCTCAGTTGTCGGTGGGCTGCGGCTCGATATGGTCGATCACCAGGACGGCACTGGCCGTTTCTGCCCTCGATGAGGACCGTCGCCCGAAGTTTCGATAATTTCAGCCGATATCGAGGATATTCTGAGAGGTCGAGGCGCGCAAAGGGCCGGTAGTGTCCTAAAAGATGCGCTACTTCTTGGCGGCTTTTTCTTCCGCGCGGGCGCCGGCGAGGATGCCGACCATGCCGTAGTTGCCCTCGTGACAGGCGGAATCGAAGATCATATGACGTTCGTCGCTGGTCTTGCCCATCTCGATGAGAACGGTCCAGGGCTTGGTCCACGTTTTAGGATCGATGAAGGTGATTTCGCGGCGCAGATTGTTCGCGTCGACGCGCGTGAAGCGCTCGATCATCTTATACGTGTCGATGTTGGATCCACGGAAGCCCTGCGAGAAATTCGTGGTTTCGACGACCAGCGTATTCCCTTCCCAGTGGCCGCGCGAATCCCCGAGATAGAATTTGGCGCTGGGCGGAGCGTGCGGACGGCCGTCCATGAAGATGGTGCGGTTTCCGCCGCCGGCGTGATCGTCCTCCATGTAAATTCCCATGGATTTCGGGGACTGCACGATCTGCATGACCGTGCCCTGGGCGAAAGCGGTGTTCAGCGGGAGGAACGGCATGGGAACGCCCAGGCAGCGCGGCGATTGCGCGATGAACTCGGGATTATCGTTCGGGCCGCCGCGACCACTCGGTGGGCCGCCCCGACCTGCCTGGGCTCCACGGCCTGCCTGCGCTTGCGCACCCGCGACCAGCGGAGGAATTTTTCCGTCCGGAGGGTCGATGATCATGGAAGTCCGTTTGCCGGTCTTCAGGATCGAGTTGAAGACCGCGTTATAAGCTCCACTCACGTCCTGAGCCCCGGAGGAGCGGGCATTGCGGCCGGGATCCACGCCTTTCTTTTTGTCGGCCGCGGCCACTTCCTCGTCGGTCAGGAATTCCTTGCCGGCATTGGCAGCGGAGCGTTCCAGGGGAACGTCATACATGACGAACCAGGTGCCCTGCAGATCGGGATCGCCCCAGGGCGTGCGGAGCGTGGTTCCCGCCTTAGCGGCGGCCTTGGATTTGGAGGCTTTCGATTTAGAGGCCGGCGCGGGAGTCTGCCCCGTCATGGAAATCGCCGCCAGGGACACAAGCAGGGCGGCACCGCTGATCCAAACGCTCTTCACTTCGCCGAGGATAACACCGCTGAAACCAAGCGTCAACGAGCCTATGACACACGAGCCTGGGACACGCGCCTATGATAAATTGAGACGCTGGACGTGGAGAATTTGGAAGAAGGAGATCTCGCACATGCGGTATTGGGGTAAAGGCTTCGCCATCGCGGTAACGACGGCGGCCGTGACGGCCGGTCTTTTCTCACTGGTGACGCAGACGGCGACACCCGTCTCGGCTGCCGGCCAGGACACTCCGGGCCGCATCGCAGGGAAACCCGATTTCAACGGGATCTGGGAGGCCAATAACACGGCAAACTGGGACCTTCAGACGCACCAGGCGCGTCCCATGGTGGGGCAACCGGGCCTGACGCCGGGCTCGCAGGTGCTGGCGGCTCCGGTGGTCGCGCTGGGCTCGGTAGGCTGGGTTCCCGGCGGCCTGGGCGTCGTCGAAGGCGAAGAGATTCCGTACCAGCCTTGGGCAGCGGCGCGAAAGAAAGAAAATGAGGAGCACTGGATCGACCGCGATCCGGAAATCAAGTGCTTCCAGCCGGGGATACCGCGCGCCATGTATATGCCGCACCCGTTCCAGGTTATTCAGAGCGCGACCAAGATCCAGATGGTATTCGAGTTCGCGGATGCGCAGCGCACCATCCACCTGAACAAGATGGAAGACTACCCGAACGTGCTGTATATGGGCTACTCTGTGGGCCGCTGGGAAGGCGATACGCTGGTGGTCGACGTGTCGGATTTCACCGACGCGACGTGGTTCGACAGGGCTGGGAATTTTCATAGCGACGCTTTGCACGTTACCGAACGGTACACTCCGATGGGCCGGGACGCGATCCGCTACGAAGCGACCATGGAGGATCCCAAAGTATTCACGCGCCCGTGGAAGATCAGCATGCCGCTGTATCGGCGGCTGGAGCCGAACGCGCAACTTACCGATTTCCGGTGCGTTGAGATGGTGGAAGAGACCATCTATGGGCATCTTCGCAAGGACCAGTTAGTCAAGCACTGGGAAGGCAAGACCATGAACGTGGATATCACGCGCAAGATCCCGCCGGGGGAAGAGGTTTACGAGCGCTACATATCGGGCAACCCGCCCGCGGCGAAATAAAGGGCTGGGTGTGAGATCCTAAGGAATCGGGAGGTCAATTTTGTGCGATCGAAGTTAAGCGCGGGAGCCGTCATCGTAGCGGGTATTGCTGTGTTGCTATCCGCATCGCCTGCGTGGGCGCATCATGCGTTCGCCGCGGAGTTCGATGCGAACAAGCCAGTCACGTTCAAGGACGCCACGGTCACAAAGGTGGAGTTGATCAATCCCCATAGCTGGATCCATGTCGACGTGAAACAAGCCGACGGCACGGTGGTCAATTGGGCGATCGAAGCCGGGAGCCCGAACATCCTGCTGCGGAGGGGCATCACCAAGAATACGGTTAAGCAGGGCGACAAGATCGTCATCGAAGGCTATCAGTCGAAGGACGGGTCGCACCGGGCCAATGGCCGGGATCTGACGCTCCCGAACGGGCAGCATCTGTTCCTGGGATCGTCCGGCGGCGAAGGAGCTCCGTACGAAGTGCCGCGTCCCGGCGTGGACGTGAAGTAGCCGCTTTTGCCGGCCCGATTCGCCGATCAGCCGGCGAGTGGCATCTCAACACCTGCAGCACCATAATCCGGGCTGGGGATGCGAAGCCACGCAGCGCCACCAATTCATGTTCTCGTGAATGCATCCGGCCGGTGGCCGCATATCCGCGCATGGGGCCAAGTTTCGGGAACTGGCAGCGTACGACCGAGCCCAGTATCGCTCCCTGTCGATATTCCATGGTTCGATCTTAAAGTCGGATGATATTCTCAAGGTATGATCTGGAAGTTTCTCGGCCTGATTTTGGCGACTGGCGTGTTCGGTGTCATAAATGCTCAAGTCAAGACCTTCCCGTTCGCCTACACGCAGCAGGATCTGCCGAACGGACTCCGGCTGGTGACGATCCCGACGGACTCTCCGAACCTGGTGACCATCTACATCGTGGTGCAGACCGGTTCGCGGAACGAAGTGGAGCCGGGCAAGTCGGGCTTCGCGCATTTATTCGAGCACATGATGTTTCGAGGCACGGCGAAATATCCTCCCGAAAAATACAACCAGATCCTGCAGCGCGCAGGCGCGGCCTCCAACGCCTTCACCAGCGACGACCTGACGGCTTTCTACACCACCTTTTCGAAGGAAGACCTGGCGGAAATCCTCGCCATGGAAGCCGATCGCTTCCAAACCCTCAAGTACAGCCCGGAGTATTTCAAGACGGAAACCGGCGCCGTGCTGGGCGAGTACAACAAGAACAGCTCGGACCCGGAAGAGAAGCTGGACGAAGTGCTGCACGATACCGCCTTCGACCGCCACACCTACAAACACACCACCATGGGCTTCCTGAAAGACGTGCAGGACATGCCCAACCAGTACGACTACAGCCTCAAGTTCTTCGACCGCTACTATCGTCCGGAGTACACCACCATCGTGGTCGCGGGCGATGTGGACGCCAAGAAGGTTCGCGCGCTGGTCGATCAGTATTGGGGCAACTGGAAGCGCGGTAATTATCATCCGGATATCCCGGCCGAGCCGGCGCAGCAAGGCCCGCGCGAAAACAAAATCGACTGGCCCTCGCCGACGCTTCCCTTGCTCGACATCGCATTCCATGGCCCGGCTTATTCGGATTCGGATAAGGATTGGGCCGCGCTGGATGCGCTGGCAACCCTGGCGTTCGGGCGCAATTCGGATTTATATGAGAAGCTCGTGGTCCGCGAGCAAAAGGTGGATCGTCTGAGTGGCGATATGTCTCAAAGCGTGGATCCGAACCTGTTCGAGGTGGAAGCGCGGGTGAAGAAGGCCGAGGATGTGCCCTACGTACGCACGCAAATCCTCGACACCATTCAGCGGTTCCAGAACGAAGCGGTGCCGGCCGAGAAGCTGAACGCAGTCAAGAGCCGCGAGCGTTACGGCTTCACCATGCAGCTCGATAACAGCCAGTCCGTCGCGGCGGCTGTCACGCGTTACGTTGCGCTGCGGCGAACCCCGGACACCATCGACAAATTGTATGCGCTGTATTCCCGGTTGACGCCGGAAGACATTCGAGCCGCGGCGAGAAAATACCTCACCGAGAACAACCGGACGATCGTTACTCTAACCGGTCCGGCCGGAGGAGGCGGCAAATGAGGATCGGTGCGGGCGGCTTTCCAACAGTACTCTTATCAGGATGGCTTCTTGCCGCAAGTGGATCGGCGCAAATGAGAACGGTCACGCTTCCCAGTAAATCCCCGCTAGTGAATGTTCGGATCGTGTTCACGACGGGCGCGATGATGGATCCCGCCGAGAAGCCGGGCTTGGCCCACTTGACTGCGGCGATGCTGGCGGGAGGGGGCACGAAGGACCTCACCTATAAGCAGGTGGTGGACGCGATGTTTCCCATGGCTGCCTCATTGAACAGCCAGACGGACCAGGAAATGACGGTGTTCAGCGGGACCACCCACGTCGACAACCTGCCCGCGTATTACAAGCTGGTTCGATCCATGCTGCTCGATCCAGGGTGGCGCGAAGACGACTTCAAGCGTCTTAAAGACGATACGGTCAATTCGCTGCGGGTGGGTCTGCGCGGCAACAACGACGAGGAACTGGGCAAGGAAGTTCTGTATGCGACGCTCTATCGCGGCACACCTTACGGCCACTACAGCCAGGGTACGATATCGGCGGTCGAGAAGATGACGCTCGACGATGTGAAGCAGTTTTATAAGCAGCACTACACCCAGTCGAACCTGATTCTCGGGCTGGCCGGCGGATACCCGGCGGAATTTCTTGCTCAAATGAAGAAGGACTTCGCGGCGCTGCCGGCAAATGACGCAACGCCCGTTCCGGCGATCCAGCCTGAAGCAATCGGCCACACGAGCGCGGTGATCGTCGAAAAGAACACGCGATCGGTGGCTTACTCACTGGGCTTTCCGATCGACGTGAAGCGGGGCGATCCGGATTATCCGGCTCTGCTGCTGATGCAGTCGTACCTGGGTCCGCATCGCATGAGCGGCGGCCGCCTGTTCCAGCGGATACGCGAGATTCGCGGGATCAATTACGGCGACTATGCCTACATCGAGTATTTTCCGCGCGGGATGTTCGCCATGGAGCCCTCGCCGAACCTGGCTCGCCGCAGCCAGATTTTCCAGATCTGGATCCGGCCGGTGGAGCCGCCCGCGGCCGCGTTTACACTGCGTCTGGCGTTCTTCGAGCTGAACAAGCTGATCCAAGAGGGCATCCCGCCCGACGACTTCAACCGTACAAAGGAATTTCTTGCCAAGTACGTGAACGTTCTCACCAAGACGAAGAATGCGGAGCTGGGCTACGCGATCGACAGCTTGTACTACGGGATTCCGGATTACAACAGCTACATCAAGAACGGAATCGCGAAGCTCACGGTGGAGCAGGTGAACGCGGCCATTCGCAAGCATCTGCGGGTCGACCGGGTCCAGATCGTGGCGGTCTCGGCGAATGCCGAGCAACTCAAGAAACAGCTGGTGGGATCGGGACCGACGCCGATCGAGTATAACTCCGCGAAGCCTGCCGAGATTCTCGCCGAAGACAAGCTGATCGAAAAACTGGACCTGGGCCTGCGCCCAGCCGACGTCCAGATCGTTCCGGTAGACAGCGTTTTCGAATAGTCGCGGCCCGTTTGGGGGGAGCCCCGGTGCCCGAAGGGGGCCTAACGAAAGCCCGCATTCCGGCCGATAACCGAACGCAACTCTTTATGAGTACTAAAGCGCACGGCGATCGTCCACACCCAGGCCACGGCAGCCCGGCCAGTGGATATATGCCTAGCGTGCTCAATGAATTAGGCCGAATAGAATCCGCACCCCCCCGGGACGACGGGTTTCGCGAGTTTGCCGAGAGCATCGTCCAGCACATCGACGAAGTCTTCTTCTGGAGGGATCCGGCTAGTCTAAAACCGTATTTCGTCAGCCACGCCTACGAGAGGATCTGGGGGCAATCTTGCCTGAGCGCTTACGCCGATCCATCCTCGTGGATCGAGTCCATCCATCCGGAGGACCTGGAGCGCGTGACTCGCGAGTTTGCAAGCGCGGCCGATGCCAGCCAGGCGCAAGTCGAATACCGCATCATCCGGCCGGACGGCGACGTGCGGTGGATCTGGGCGCGAATGTTCTCGGTCCCAGCCGGGTCGGCGACGCGGCTGATCGGGATCGCGCAGGACGTAACGGAGCGCAAGCAGGCCGAAAAAGTGCGGGCGTTTCTGGCATCCATCGTGGAATCCTCGGATGACAGCATTATCGGCACGGACCTGGACGGCACCATACTGAGCTGGAACCACGGCGCCGAGAAACTCTTCGGCTACACTGCGTCGGAAGCGATAGGGCAACGGATTACCCTCCTTTTTGAAAGCGGGCACCAAGCAGACCATTTAAAGACACTACAGAAGATCCGGCGCCAGGAACGAATTGAGCGTTTCGAAGGCGTGCGGGTGAGGAAGGGCGGGACATCGATCGACGTCTCCGTCATTCTCTCGCCGATTCGGGATCCTCTGGGCCGGCTCCAGGGCGTATCGGCGATTTACCGGGACATCACCGCGAGCAAGCGCGCCGATGCCGAACTGGTGAAAGCCAAGGAAGCTGCGGAAGCGGCCAGCCGCGCGAAGAGCACGTTTCTGGCGACCATGAGTCACGAGATTCGCACACCCATGAACGGCATCCTGGGGATGACCGAGCTGGTGCTGGAGAGCGAACTCGGTCCCGACCAGCGGGATAGCCTCGAACTGGTTCACCTCTCGGCCGAGTCCCTGCTTACCGTGATCAACGACATTTTGGACTTCTCCAAAATCGAGGCAGGCAAGCTGGAATTCGAATCCATCTCCTTCGATCTTCGCGAGCGGCTGGGCGAGATCATGCAGACGCTGAGCTTCCGCGCGCACCAGAAAGGGATCGAGCTCATCTACGATGTTCACCCGGATGTGCCGGCGGCGCTGGCTGGAGATCCGGGACGACTTCGCCAGATCCTGGTCAACTTAGTGGGGAACGCCATCAAGTTCACCGAGCAGGGCCAAGTACTGGTAAACGTCGAACTGGAATCCAAAGGCGCCGAAACGGCCTGCGTGCATTTTTCGGTGCGGGACACGGGAGTGGGAATTCCCGCCGAGCAACAGGAAAAGATTTTCGAGCCTTTTTCGCAAGCCGACCAGTCCATGACGCGCAAATACGGCGGCACCGGCTTGGGACTCACCATTTGCAGCCGGCTGGTGGGGATGATGGGCGGGCGCATCTGGGTGGTTAGCGATGCGGGACAAGGCAGCACGTTTCACTTCACGGCGAACCTGGGTGTTCAAGCAGAGATTTCGGAACCGGCCCGCCCGCTTCATCCGACATTGCTGCGCGACTTGCCGGTGTTGATCGTAGACGACAACTTCACCAACAGGCAGGTGCTGGCGGGGATCGTGACGCAATGGGGAATGCTACCCACGGCAGTCGAAGGCGGCCGGGCGGCGATGCTCGCGCTCGAAGCAGCCAAGGAAGCCGGCAGCCCCTTTCCGCTGGTCCTGCTGGACGGCCAGATGCCGGAAATCGACGGCTTCACGCTGGCGCAGCAGATCCAGGATCATCCCGACCTGGTGCGGACAACCATCATGATGCTCACGTCGGCCGATCACCTGGGCGACGCCATGCTGTGCCGCCAACTGGGCATCTCGGCTTACCTGGTGAAACCCGTGCGGCAATCGGAACTGCTCAGCCTGATTTGCAGGAGTCTTCAGAAATCGCCGCAAGACAAAGAAGAGATCTCGCGAATTCGCAGGGCGCCTCGCAGCGGAGACAGTCCGTGGCGAGTGCTGGTCGCCGAAGACAATATGGTGAATCAGACTCTGGCCCGGCGCCTGCTGGAAAAACGCGGTTACACGGTATCGGTTGTGGGCGATGGCCTGGCGGCACTCGCCGCTCTCGATCGCGAGTGCTACGATATCGTGCTCATGGATGTTCAGATGCCCGGCATGGACGGATTCGAGGCTACCGCTACGATCCGGCGGCAGGAGCAATTATCGGGCAGGCACATTCCGATTGTCGCCATGACGGCGCACGCATTTAAGGGCGATCAGGAGCGTTGCCTGGCGGCCGGAATGGACGCCTACGTTTCCAAACCGGTCCGCCAGCAGGAATTGTATACGACCATCGAACACTTACTCGGCCACATGGAGACGATTCGGCCGGATGTGGACGCCCCGCAATCACGCAGCGAACTTGTAACCGAGTAATCGGGTTCGCGAACTGCCGCGCATTCTATCCTGAAAGGGTGAGTAAGGAACTTAGCCCCTCGGCCGGGAAGGCCGCCAGCGCCTCGATGCTCGTGAACGTACCGCGGCTGATATCCGCGTACTACACAGACCGTCCGGATCCCTCCATCCGCGAGCAGCGCGTAAGCTTCGGAACATCCGGACACCGCGGGTCCTCTCTGACCTGCGCTTTCAACGAAAACCACATCCTGGCGATCGCGCAAGCGATCTGCAGCTATCGTACGCGGCAAGGAATCGATGGACCGTTGTTCATGGGCTTCGACACCCACGCGCTATCGGAACCCGCCTTTCGCAGCGCGCTTGAGGTGCTGGCGGCCAACGATGTCCAGGCCTTGATCGCCGCGAATGACGAGTACACGCCTACACCCGCCGTCTCGCATGCGATTCTCACCTACAATCGCGGGCGCAAACGCGGACTGGCGGATGGAATCGTGATCACGCCCTCCCACAACCCGCCCGAGGATGGCGGATTCAAATATAACCCTCCGCACGGCGGCCCCGCGGGTTCCGATGTGACCGGCGTGATCGAAACCGGCGCCAACCGCCTGCTGGCCGGAGGATTAGCCGGCGTCAAACGCATCCCTTACCAACAGGCGCTTCACGCATCGGCCACGCATCGCCACGATTTTCTAAGCGCCTACGTGGACGATCTGGCAAACGTGATCGATTTATCCTCAATCCGGGGCGCAGGGCTCCGGGTGGGCGTGGATCCCCTGGGCGGAGCAGGCGTCCATTACTGGGGAAGAATCGCAGAGCGATATGGATTGAACCTGACCGTGACCAATGCGGAAGTCGATCCGACATTTCGCTTCATGAGTGTGGACTGGGACGGCCGCATTCGAATGGACCCCTCTTCACCCTATGCCATGCAGTCCCTGATCGGGCTTAAGGATAAGTTCGATGTCGCGGTCGCCTGCGATACGGACCATGACCGCCATGGCGTTGTGACGAAAAGCGTCGGGCTGCTGCCGCCGAATCATTACCTGGCGGCGTGCATTCAGTATCTGTTTTCTCACCGGCCTGCGTGGAGCCGGGATGCCGCGGTCGGCAAGACCGTGGTCTCAAGCAGCATGATCGACCGGGTGGCGGCCAGCCTGGGACGCAAGCTGTACGAAGTCCCCGTGGGATTTAAGTGGTTCGTGGAAGGCTTGCTGAACAGTTCGCTCGGATTCGTCGGGGAAGAGAGCGCAGGGGCCACGTTCCTGCGCATGGACGGGGCTGTCTGGACGACCGACAAGGACGGTATCGCGGCGGCATTGCTGGCGGCGGAGATGACGGCGAGCACCGGGCGAGATCCGGGCGAGCTGTACGCCGATCTAACCAGGCAGTTCGGCGAAACCGTATACGAACGCATCGACGCGCCCGCGAATCACGACCAGAAGGCGGCCTTGGCCCGGCTCTCGGCCAAGCAGATCACCGCTAGCGGGCTGGCCGGCGAGCCGATCCGGCAGATCCTTACGGAGGCGCCTGGCGACGGAAATCCCATAGGCGGCGTCAAAGTGATCTCCGACGGCGGTTGGTTCGCCGCGCGACCCTCGGGCACCGAGGAGATTTATAAGATTTATGCCGAAAGCTTTCGCGGCATCGATCACTTGCGGCGGATTCAAGAGGAGGCGCAGAGCATCGTTACAGACGCGCTCGCGGCTCGTGCCAGCGGCGATTAAATAGCTCCGCTGCTCAGCGCGATTGCGGGAATCGCAGATCGACTTTGCTGGTTGTTTCCGGTGCGGGCCAACGGCTCGTGACGACCTTGGTGCGCGTGTAGAACTGCACTCCTTCGGGACCGTAGATGTGAAGATCGCCGAACAGCGACGCCTTCCAGCCGCCGAAGCTGTAGTACGACACGGGCACGGGAACAGGAACGTTCACGCCCACCATTCCCGCTTCTACATCGAACTGGAACTGGCGCGCGGCCCCGCCGTCGCGAGTGAAGATCGCCGCGCCGTTGCCATACGGGTTTTCATTGATGATCCGCAGTGCTTCCTGATAAGTCCCGGCGCGAACGACGCTCAACACAGGCCCGAAAATCTCATCGCGATAGCAGCGCATGCCGGGTTTCACATGGTCCAGCAGAGATGTGCCGAGGAAGAAGCCGCCGCGCTGGCACGCGGGATCGCGCCGTCCGTCGACCACCACGGTCGCTCCTTCCGAGACGGCATCCGCAACATACGACGCCACGCGATCGCGGTGCTCACGTGTGATCAACGGGCCCATCTCATTGCCTTCTTCGCCGCCGGGACCGACTTTGATCCTGCTCATCCGTTCGCGAATCGCGGCGATCATTGGTTCCGCTATGCCGCCTACGGCGACCACCGCGGAAATGGACATGCAGCGTTCGCCGGCCGATCCGAACGCCGCCGAGACCGCGGCATCCGCCGCCATTCCGATGTCGGCATCGGGCAAGACCAGCATGTGATTCTTGGCGCCGCCCAAAGCCTGCACGCGTTTGCCGTTGCGTGTTCCTGTTTCGTAGATCGACCGCGCCACCGGCGTCGAGCCGACAAAACTGATCGCTTTCACGTCGGGATGCTCCAGCAGGCGGTCGACTGCGGTCTTGTCGCCCTGTACGACGTTGAACACGCCATCCGGCAAGCCGGCCTTCTGCATCAACTCGGCCATATACAGGCTGACCGAGGGATCTTTCTCCGACGGCTTCAGGATGAAGGTGTTGCCGCAGGCGATGGCATTAGCGAACATCCACATCGGCACCATGGCCGGAAAATTGAATGGCGTGATGCCGGCCACCACTCCCAGAGGCTGCCGGATCTGATACACGTCGATGCCGCGGCTGGCCTGCTCGGAGAATCCACCTTTGAGCAGGTGCGGGATCCCGCAGGCGAATTCGATGTTCTCGAGACCGCGGGCCACTTCGCCGAGTGCGTCGGGAATGGTCTTGCCATGCTCGGCCGTCAGCATTTCCGCGATCCTGCGGCGATGGGCGTCCACCAGCTCGCGCAGCTTGAACATCACTTCGGCGCGGCGTGAAAGCGCCGAAGCACGCCACTCGATGAATGCTTCCCGGGCGACCTCGACAGCGTGGTCCACTTCCGCGGGGCTCGCGAAAGCAACTTTCGCCTGGGCCTCACCGGTGGCGGGATTCCAAACGATCCCATGGCGCCCGGAATCCGAGGCGACCAGCTTTCCGCCGATCCAATGTTTTACCGTCGGCTGGCTTACCGTCCGTACCTGTGAGCCGGCGTCTGCAATCGCCATAGTATCTTCAATCCTATTACGATTGCGAAACACACTGGGTGTTCGAATTGGTGTTCGAATATGGATGCGCCATAATGGCCGTGTGACCAAGGAAGAAATCATTCTGGCCAACCAGGAATGCCTGTTCCCGGCGGTGTTCCACTACTTCCGCGAGCCACTGGTGCTGACCAGAGCGAAAGACCAGTATGTGTGGGATGCCGACGGCAACCAGTATCTGGATTTCTTCGGCGGCATCCTGACGGTGAGCGTCGGCCACTGTAACGAGAAAGTGAACCAGGCGGTTCACGCGCAGGTCGACACGCTTCAACACGTTTCCACGGTGTTTCCCACCGAACCGCAAGCGGCCCTGGCGCGCAAGATTTCGACCATCGCCCCCGGGCATGGCTGGAAATCGTTCTTCACCAACAGCGGCACGGAAGCTAACGAAATGGCGATCCTCGCGGCGCGCTGTTTCACCGGATCGTCCGACATCATCGCCCTGCGGCATTCCTATCACGGCCGATCGTCGCTTGCGATGGGGCTGACAGGCCAGGCCAGTTGGAAGCTCGGCCCGCCGATGCAGGCAGGCATCACGTTCGCGCACAACGCCTATTGCTATCGCTGTCCCTTCGGACTGAAATACCCGGATTGCGAAGTCCGCTGCGCGCAGGACGTCGACGAACTGATTCGCACCACCACCACGGGGCAGATCGCCGGAATGATCGCCGAGCCGATCCAGGGCATCGGCGGTTTCATTACGCCGCCCAAGGAATATTTCCAGATCGTCGCCAAAATCGTACGGGAATACGGGGGCATTTTCATCAGCGACGAAGTGCAGACGGGTTGGGGACGCACCGGAAGCCGCTGGTGGGGAATCGAACAGTGGGATGTCACGCCCGACATCGTCACCAGCGCCAAGGGTTTGGCGAACGGATTCCCCATCGGTCTCACCGCGGCGCGTGCGGAGGTGGCCGATAGCGTCAAAAAGCTTACCATCTCCACGTTCGGCGGCGGCCCGATTCCTACTACGGCCGCAAAAGCCGTGATCGATCTGATCGAGCAGGAGAACCTGGCGGGCAACGCGGCGATGGTGGGGAATCACCTGCGCGCGAGTCTTGAGGAATTGAAAAAGAAGTATCCGCTGATCGGCGACGTCAGAGGTATGGGTCTGATGCAGGCGATCGAATTGGTGAAAGATCGCGAATCGAAAGAGCCCGCCTCGGCCGAGACGGTTCAACTGATGGAAGCGGCCAGAGAGAACCGGATTCTGATCGGGCGAGGAGGCTTGGACGGCAACGTCATCCGCATCTCGCCTCCCCTGCACATCGCGATTGCGGACGTGGACATTTTCATCCGCAGCCTGGACGCGAGTCTGGCTCAAGTTAGCGCGCCCGCGAGTGTCTTAGACTAAAGGAACGGTCAGGACCCGCCGTAAGCCGCTTCGTCGCGCTGAACCCCGTCGTTAGTTAAGCTTTTCGTGGTCGACTGGCCGCGAAGAATCGCAAGGATGAAACCCGACGAGGAATGCAGGAAATGGCAACCCCAGCAGTAGTGCGCGAAAAGAATTTCGTATTGACGCTGGAGGAAATCGGCAATCTTACGCAGGAAGGAGGCAAGCCTGCGGAAACGCTGATGAACGTAGTGGCGCTGATCGCGCGGCGGTTTCAGACCGATGTGTGCTCGGCCTATTTGCTCGAGCCGGACCGCGCCAACCTGGTGCTGGCCGCGACCCTGGGGCTCCGGCCCGAGTGTATCGGCACCCTGCGCATGGCGATCCACGAAGGCTTGGCGGGACTGGTGGCCGAGCAGGTTCGGCCGATCGCCGTGGAACAGGTGGAACGGCATCCGCGCTTCAAATATTTTCGCGAAGCAGGAGAAGACGCGTATCAGTCGTTCTTAGGCGTGCCTCTCATCGATCAGGGGGTTCTGCAAGGCGTTCTGGTGGTGCAGACGATCGAATCGCGCTTGTTCCGCGAAGATGAGATTCGTATGCTGGTGGACGCGGCCGCGCAGGTCGCACCCGTGGTGAGCGAAGCGCGCACACTCGATCGATTCATCGCTCCCGCGCAGGAGCGGCTGTGGTCCCTGGCTCGCAATCTGTGGTGGAGCTGGGACAACGAATCCACCAGCCTGTTTCGCGATCTGGATCCGGTGCGCTGGCGGGAACTGAATCACAATCCGGTCGCGCTGCTGAACGAAATGCCGCTCGCCACGCTCGAACGCCGTGCGGGCGAACTGGTGCTGCATGGCCGCATCAATTATGCGTATCGCCGCCAGCAGGAATATTTGCAGGCGGACCGGACCTGGGGTGCGACCCACGCGGGCGTCCTTCGTCCGCGTCCAGTGGCGTATTTTTCCGCGGAGTTCGGAATCCATGAGTCGCTCCCGGTGTACTCCGGCGGCTTGGGCGTGCTCGCGGGCGACCATATCAAGAGCGCTTCGGATCTGGACATTCCGCTCATCGGGATCGGGCTGTTTTACGGCCAAGGTTATTTCCGGCAGCGCCTGGATAAGAACAGCTGGCAGCAGGAAGAGTATCTGCAGACCGATCTCAATCAGCTGCCCATGGAACTGGCAATCGGGTCCACTGGCGAGCCGGTGAATGTGCAAATCGAGACGCGCAGCGGATGCATCCGGGCGAAAGTCTGGCGTGCCAAAGTGGGCCGCTGCGACCTGCTGCTTTTGGATTCGAACGTGGAAGGAAACGCGCCGGAAGATCGCGATCTGACATCGCGCCTCTATGGCGGCGACGGCCGAGTTCGCATCCGCCAGGAATTATTATTGGGCGTCGGAGGATTTCGCGCGCTCAAGGCGATGGGGATCACGCCGGGCGTCCTGCACCTTAACGAAGGGCACAGCGGATTCGCGGTTCTCGAAGCCATTCGCAGCCGGATGGAGGAAGAGGGCGTCGACTTCCACCAGGCCGTGCCGCGCGTTTCGCGCGAAGTGGCCTTCACCACGCACACGCCGGTCCCCGCCGGACACGATCGCTTTGACGGCGGATTGATCGAGGAGCACCTGGGCCCTCTGCGTGACGCCCTGGGTTTATCGCACGAAAGCCTGATGGGACTCGGCCGGGAGAACACCGGCAATCCGCACGAGCAATTCTGCATGACCGTGCTGGGCTTGAGAATCGCGCGGCGGGCGAATGCCGTCTCCGCCCTGCACGGAGAAGTTTCGCGCGCCATGTGGACCGGGCTGTTTCCCGGCAAGACCGAAGACTCCGTTCCCATCGGCCATATCACCAATGGCGTGCACGTGCCCACCTGGCTGGCGCCGCAAATGTTCCGGCTCTACGATCGGCATCTGGGCACCGGCTGGCACGAACATAGCGGCGAATCGCGCATCTGGGAAAGCATCGAAAATGTCGACGACGGCGAGCTCTGGGAAACCCACCTGAGCTTGAAAGCGCGGCTGCTGGAATTCGTGCGCCGCGCCGCGGTGGAACAAGCCGAGCGCCGCGAGGAATCACCGGAAATACTCCGCAGACTCAGCCGGATCCTCAGCCCCGACGTGCTGACCATCGGCTTCGCCCGCCGCTTCGCCACCTACAAGCGGGCCAACCTGATTCTCGCGGATATGGAAAAGCTGGCTTCCATGGTGAATGACCCGAACCGTCCGGTGCAGTTCGTCTTCGCCGGCAAGGCGCATCCCAAGGACGAGCCGGGCAAGCGAGTCCTCCAGCAAATTGCGGAATTGACGCGCGACCTGAAAGTCGGCGAACGTTTCGTCTTTGTGGAGAACTACGATATCAACGTGGGGCGGTTCTTCGTGCAGGGAGTCGACGTGTGGCTGAATAGTCCCCGGCGTCCTTTGGAAGCCTCCGGCACCAGCGGTCAAAAAGTGGTCCTCAACGGCGGCCTGAATCTCTCGGTTCTGGATGGCTGGTGGGCCGAAGCCTATGACAGCCTCAACGGATTCGCGATCGGTACGGGACGCACGCACTCCAACATGAACGTCCACGATACGCGCGATGGCGAGGATCTGTATCGCACGCTCCGCGAACAGGTGATTCCGCTGTTTTACCAGCGCGATCGCGACGGCCTGCCGCGCGGCTGGATCAAGCGCATGAAACGCACCATCCGCACGCTCGGCTGGCGCTTCAATGCGAACCGCATGGTGATGGATTACACGCAGAAGTGCTATGTTCCGGCGGCCGGAGGCACTTCGGGCGATATGCGCCGAACCCTGTAGTCAAGCACCATGCATCCGGTATAAGCTCCACCGGCAAAAAGTACCCCCTCGCCGCCGGCACTGCGCGTTAACCTGCTGATTGCGCAGAACAGGATTCCCGATCTATGTTGGCAGGCGGATTGCCCATCAGGTACTGAGCCCCGACGGCTCGAACTTGAATCGAGGAAATACCATGAAGACCATACCAACACTGGGAATCATCCTCTGCATGGCGGGGGCAGCCAGTTACGCCAAGGACTTAGACGGGAAGCTGATCGACGCGTCCTGCTACCTGACCCGGTCCACATCCGCTTCGGACGGGCAGAAACCGGTCAAACTCGACAAAATCGATAAGGACTGCGCTCCCACGTCATCCACTACTGCGTTCGCCGTGCTCGCGGACGGCAAAATCTACAAGCTCGACGATGCCGGCAACGCGCGGGTTGCGGAAGATCGCCAAAAAGGCAAGATCAAGCCCGATAAAGACGGCGATGTTCACATTTCCGTCGAAGGCAAGCTCGAAGGCGATACGGTTCGTGTCGACAAGGTCAAGGGCCACGACTAAACTACAGCCCTGCGATAGACGATCGATCCGGCGACGCGTACTTCGTGAACGCTCTCCGCTCCTGCCAGCGTGAAGATCGCGCCCAGTGCCTGTTCAGGAGTTTTCGATTGTTCGAGGACTCCGTGCAGCGGAGAATCGTCAGGGGGCCGAAGATATACGATATCGGCCCCTTTGCCGGTGGTGAAATCGCCGGTCTCTGCTTCGAGCGCAAGGGCCTCCGCACCGGCTCGCGTGACGAGATACAGCATCTTCGCGCCATCCAGTAGCATTCCTTCGGAGGCCACGCGCTGCAGCAGGTACGCCTGGAGCGCTTCTTTAAGCATTCCAAAGCCGGTTCCTCCTCCCACGTCCGTCCCCAGAGTCACCCGCACGCCGGCCCTCACATGACGTTTCAGCGCGAACAGCCCGCTGCCGAGCGCCGCGTTGCTGCATGGGCAATGCGCGACGGCCGTGTGAGCCGAGGCGAGCCGCTCGATCTCCGATGGCGTCGGATGGACGTTGTGGGCCATCACCGCGCCGCGGCCGCCCAGCCCGAAGCGCTCGTACACCGCCAGATAATCGGACGCCCAGGGGAACAGCTTCGCGACCTCGGCAATTTCCTTTGTGTTCTCGTTCAAATGGGTCTGGAAGCGGAGCCCCGCATGCTCCTGTCGCAAAGTCTGGCAAACCTCCAGCATGGCTTCCGAAGTCGAAAGAGCGAAGCGCGGCGTCACCGCATAGAGCATGCGCCCCTGGCCGTGAAAGCACCGGATCAGCTCGCAGCTATCGCGATAAGCGCTCTCCGGACTCTGGTGCAGCTCAGCCCGGAGCCGCCGGTCCGACAGAACCAATCCGCTCACGATCCGCAAGCCCGATGCCATGCCCGCTTCGAACAGAGCAGCCGTCGCGGGGGCGAAATGCGCGCCGAAAACCAGCGCCGTGGTGGTCCCGTGCGCGGCCATCGCGCGAACAAACTCGCCTGCGATCCGGCGGGCGTAAATTTCATCCTCCATGCGGGCTTCTTCGGGAAGCGCGCACTCTTCCAGCCAGTCGAGCAAGGTTCGCCCCAGGCAGCCCAGCGCTCGCAGCTGGGGAAAGTGAATATGCGTATCGATGAGGCCCGGCAGCAGAAATCCGCCGCGCAGATCGGTGGTGATGGCTCCTGGATTCGCCTTACGAATCGTCTCGTAATCGCCGCACGCAGCGATGCGGCCATCGCGGATCAGCAGGCCGCCGTCCCCGTGCGATTCGAGAGCGCCATCGTGCAGGAAGGGATTGCGCGGAGTATGAAACAGCGGCGCCCGCAGCAGCTCGCCTGTGCCGGGGTCCGCAGCGATCATTCGGATTTCTCGCCGCGCCCGTCAATTCGCTTCTTGATCGGCAGCAGCGCGCGCAGGGTAAACAGATTGAGTGCGGAGAGTATGATGGCGATTTCCGTATGGCCCATGGCCACTGCGGCGCCGATCACACCCGCGTTCCAGATACTGGCGGCAGTCGCGGTACCCCGCACCGTCGCACCTTCCTTGAGAATCGCTCCACCGCCCACGAATCCGATCCCCGTAATCAAGCCCTGCAGTACGCGTGATTGCGCCGCAACGTCAGGCTGGGAACCGAGAACCAGAAGGTAGCCGCAACTTGCCATGCCGACGATAGGGAAGGTGCGGAGGCCGGCGCTGTGCGCTTCTTTCTCACGATCCCAGCCGATGAAGGCAGTCAGCAGGTAGGTGAGCCCCACCTGTTGGAAATCCTGCCAGGCTTCCTGCCAATGTCCTAGTGAAACAAGCACATAAGCCTCCCTAGAGATCGTAGCGTAACTTCCGCTCCACCAGTACTATGGGGAAATTACACAAGTCTTACAAAGGACTGGGGAAATCCCTGATAGGTTGGGAGTGCACCATTAATTGGAGATCCAGTGAGTACTGACCCGATCGTCCTTCCTAACCGCCAGAGGCTCAACTGGCTGACCACTATCATATTGATTCTGCTGCATATCGGAGCGGTGGCAGCGCTTTTCATGTTCAGTTGGCGGGTCTTCTTCGCCACGGTCTTTCTGTACTGGATGACCATCGGACTGGGCATCAGCATGGGGTACCATCGCCTTCACACCCATCGCTCCTACCAGATACCCCTGTTCCTGGAATATTTCTTCGCCGTTTGCGGCTCCCTGACCTTGGAAGGCGGCCCGATTTTCTGGGTCGCGACGCACCGGCTGCACCACCAGAAATCGGACCAGCCTGGCGACCCGCATTCTCCCCGCGATGGCGCCTGGTGGTCGCACGTCGGCTGGATCCTGCTCGGCGAGACCAATCACAACAACACGCGGGTCCTGTCTAAATACGCGCCCGATCTGGCGAAGCACAAGTTTTACGTTTGGCTCAACAACTACCACTGGGTTCCGCTGACCGTGCTGGGGATCCTCTTGTACGCTGTCGGCGGCTGGCCCCTCTTCTTGTGGGCAGGCTGCCTGCGCGTCGTCGTCGGTCTTCATTCCACCTGGCTGGTCAATTCGGCGACTCACCTGTGGGGTCGGCGGCGCTTTGAAACCCGTGACGATTCCCGCAATAGCTGGTGGGTCGCGCTTCTGACCTTTGGAGAAGGCTGGCATAACAATCATCACGCGCATCCGACCTCGGCGCGTCACGGACTGGCCTGGTATGAGCTCGACCACTCCTGGATTCTGATCAGCATTTTCAAGTTTTTCGGAATCGCGAAAGCCGTGAAGGTCGCGAGCCTCCGCGGTGAATCCGCCGCCCGCGAAGCCGCCTAGAACGACTTTACTTCGCGCGCTCCTTCGCGGGACCGGGAGCCGCGGCCGGAACATTCGCAGCCAATGGCGGCTGCGGTCCGACGACCGACGTCAAAGCCTGGTACGCGCAGTCCTCGTCGCGACTGCCTCCGCCCACCCCGATCGCTCCGATCATCTGCCCATCGACGATGATCGGCAATCCGCCCGATGTCGGAAACACCGGGAGCTTCGACCAGCGCAGCTGCAGCGCCACGTTGTTAGCGACCTGATTCGCGCGTGCGTGCGTCGAATCGCGCGTATACAGAACGCTTTGGGCCTTCAGTAGGGCCGTTTCCGTGTTGATCGGCACCTGCCCGTCCATGCGATGCGCATGCACAATCTGTCCCGTCGGGCTCAGGATGAACACGCTCACGGCCATGTTGTTCTGGGTGGCCCAATCGATGCAAGCTTGCGTGATCTTCGCCGCCGTATCCGCCGAGATCTCATTCTTGATCAGGGTCTTTTTGGCGGCTTCGTCCGAGATCACGAACTTGTTGATGTTCTGCGCCGACAACGCACCTGCGATGATCGCGAACACCGCCATAACTCGCATTTTCATGGTTTGCTCCTCTTATTTGACCGGCAGGAATCTTTGTACCCGCTCGCCGCCGAACACCTCACCAGTGTAGATGGCGCCCTTGGAATCCACAGCGATCATGTGCAGCCCGTAGAATTGGCCCGCGTTTTCGCCCATGCTTCCCATCTGGCCGATTACCTTGCCGTCTTCGCGGTTCAGGAACCAGATGTGATTGTTCGTCAGATCGGAAATATACAGCAGCCTCTGCTGCTTATCCGGCGAGAACATCACTCCGCCGGTCGAGCCACCCACACCCGTCGTCGGCGCCAGGATGAATTCCTTCACGAACTTACCCTGCTTCGTAGTCACGTGGATCCGGTTCGCATTCCGATCCGCCGCATACACCAGCCCGTCATGGGAGATGTTCAGCGTCAGATGGCCGCGGAACTCTTTCGGCATCGGGCCGCCGGGAGTATACGCGCGGTCCGCATCGCTCGTGCTGATCTCCGATAAAGCATGTCCATATGCTCCCCAGCCGCGCTTGAACTTCAATGTGTCCAGATCGAACACCATCACCCGCCCGCCCAGATAATTATCCGCGGCGTACAGCTCGCGAGCCGGTTCGTCCAGCCGGATCTCTTCGATCCCCCCGACAATCATCGGCGTCGTCGGAGGATACTTCGCGCGAAACGCAGTGATGGCCGCCTCCCGAGCCGCGCTGGCAGAAGCATTCGGCTGCGCCCGTCCTCCCGGCGGCGTGATGAATCCCGCCACCGGTCCAGCGCTGCCCCGTCCCGGCGTATGCGGAGGAAGAGTTGGCTCGGCCGCGCCCGCCGTTCCACCGGTCTCCGTCTCGGGCGCGCGAGGCACCGCGCCCACCACCTTCCCGGTCTTCGGATCGTACTTGCGGACGGTATTCTGCCCGATATAAACGAACCCTTGGCTGTCCACCGCCATGCCGTGCCCTTGAGGCGCATCGAAGGAACCGATCACGGAGCCGTTCTTGTCGATGTGGATCATCGCGGGCGGCCGCACGCAGCAATCGGCCAGGGGTGGAGTCAGCTCCGCCTCAAGCTCGATGTCGGTCAGGTCGTTGGGGCGATCCAGCACCCAGACGTTGTCGTCTCTATCGACGGCGAGTCCTGTGACGCCGCCCAGTTTCCATTTGTTGGGCAGCGGCTTGGGCCAGTCCGGATCGACCCTGAACTTCGGCGCCGCCGGCTCCTGGGCGCCCAGCAATGCGCACACCAACAGCAGCCAGATTCCCGGTTTCATATCACGAGAATTACACCATCCGGCGCGGCGGAAAGCAATCTTAGAGTTCCGCTACCAAACGTTTTGTTTGAAACGACTCAGGGGTTTCAGGGATCTTCGAAGTCGGTTGGCTATGTGCTACTGTGAAGGGCTGTCGCCTGCTAGAACCAGCTGATTATGAGTAAGAAATTGCGGCCGTTGCCGAAGGCGCCCACTGGAATCGACGGGTTGGACCGGATTACTCTGGGAGGTCTTCCGCGGGGCCGCCCGACGCTGATTTGCGGCAGCGCGGGCTGTGGAAAAACGCTTTTCGGCATCGAATTCCTGGTCCGGGGCGCCTTGCAATTTAACGAGCCCGGCGTGTGCATTACCTTTGAGGAATCGGCCCGCGATTTGGCGCTGAACGTCGCCTCGCTCGGCTTCGATCTCGAACAGCTTCAGAAATCCAAGAAACTGGTCATCGATCACATCTATATCGACAAAAGCGAAATCGCGGAGACCGGTGAGTACGATCTGGAAGGCCTGTTCATCCGCCTGAACGCGGCTATCGATTCGATCAAAGCCAAGCGCGTTCTCCTCGACACTCCCGAAGCGCTCTTCGCTGGCCTTTCCGACACCGGCGTACTCCGCTCCGAATTGCGGCGCCTGTTCGGCTGGCTCAAGGATAAGGGAGTCACCGCTATCATCACCGGCGAGCGCGGCGAGGGCACGCTGACCCGCCACGGACTCGAGGAATACGTCTCCGATTGCGTGATTCTCCTCGACCATCGCGTGCAAAACGACGCTGTAACGCGCCGCCTGCGTGTGCTCAAGTACCGCGGATCCACCCACGGCACCAGTGAATATCCGTTCCTCATCGACGAGCACGGCATCTCCGTTCTTCCGGTGACCTCGCTGGGGCTGACCCATCCCGCCTCTACCGCGAGGATCTCGTCCGGCATTCCCGATCTGGACGCGATGCTCGAAGGCCACGGCTATTTTCGCGGCAGCAGCGTGCTGGTAACCGGATCTGCCGGAACCGGCAAAACCAGTATGGGAGCGCACTTCGTTGATTCCGCCTGCGTGCGCGGCGAAAAGGCCATCCTGTTCTCCTTCGAGGAATCGCCCGAACAGATCATCCGGAATATGCGCTCCATCGGAATGGATCTTGAGCGCTGGGTGAAGAAAGGCCTCCTGCATATTGAATCCGCCCGGCCCACTGCCTTCGGCCTGGAAATGCACCTGGTCCGGATGCATCATCTCCTCAAAACACATAAGCCCGACGTCGTCGTGATCGATCCGATTTCGAGCCTCCTGCCGGGCGGGTCCGAGCACGACGTGCAGGCCCTGGTCCTGCGCATCGTCGACTTCCTCAAGCACAGCGGGGCAACCGGATTCTTTACCGCCCTCAACGCCGAAGACGATCTGCAATCGACGGCGCTGAGCATCTCCTCCCTCGTGGATGCCTGGATCCTGCTCCGCAACATCGAGGTGAACGGGGAACGAAACCGCCTTCTGTACGTCCTGAAATCGCGCGGCATGGCGCACTCCAATCAGATCCGCGAATTCCTTTTGACCCATCGCGGGGTCCGTCTGCGCGAAGTCTATCTGGGGCCCGGCGGCGTGCTCACCGGCTCCGCCCGGGTGGCCCGGGAAGCTGACGAACGCCGCGCGGAAATCCAACGTCAACAAGAGATCCAGGACCGCGAACGCGCCATCACGGCCTCCTTGCGTGCGGTGGAAGCCAAGATCGCCGCTCTGCAGGCAGAAAAAGCGGCCCACGAAAACGAATTGACTTCAGCACTGGGCGCGGACCATGCGGAGAAAACGGTCGCCTTGGCCGACATCGAGGCGCTGCGCAAAAGCCGCGGTATGACGATCGAATCGACGGGTAGAACTCAGCGGCCTAACGGCCGGGAAGGCAAATCATGAAGCCCGCTAAGCAGACCAAAGTGAACCATTCCGCGAAGTCCAAGGCCCCCGCGATCCGCTATGATCTCAGGCTGTACGTGGCCGGGCAGACTCCCCGGTCGCTGCAGGCTCTAGCCAATCTCAAGCGGATTTGCGAAGAGCATCTGGCCGGAAATTATCGGGTGGAGATCATCGACCTGCTGAAGAAGCCGCAACTAGCGGCCGGCGACCAGATCCTGGCGATTCCCACGCTGGTGCGCACGATTCCCAAGCCGGCCCGAAAGATCATCGGCGATCTTTCCAATACCGAGCGTGTTTTGGTCGGGCTGGACGTCAGGCCCATCCCGGGAAATGGGACGCATTGAGAACCTAATTGCCCAAATTAGATGCATTGCCGAGCGGGCGGGTCAGCCGAAGCGGGCCTCACCGGCTGCGCTTGTACGTCGCCGGCTCCGCGGCGCGCTCGCTGCGTGCCATCGATAATGTGCGGCGCATGTGCGAAGCCGAGCTGTCCGGCCGCTACCGGCTGGAAGTGGTCGACATCTATAAACAACCGCGCCGCGCCAGCGAGGATCAGGTGGTCGCCATTCCGACGCTCATCAAAGAGGCTCCTGGACTGGTGCGGCGCATGATCGGCGACATGTCTGAAACGAGTCTGCTCCGCCAGGGTCTAGGTTTATAGGAGCCCGTGTCGACGATTTTGAGCCAGCCCTCTAAACCCGAGCCTCAGCTCAGCGATCAGGATCTCATTCAGGATCTGGTCGCGCGCCTGGCGGAAGCCGAGGAAACCATCCGCGCGATTTATTCCGGTGAGGTAGACGCGGTCGTGGTCAACAATCCGTCCGGCCCGAAAGTCTACACCCTGGAGGGCGCGGACCATCCTTATCGGGTCATGGTTGAGCACATGCACGAAGGCACTGTGACGCTGGGCCGCGATCATCTGATCCTATACGCCAACCCCCAGTTCTCCAAGTTGATGGATATGCCCTCGGACTTGACGACCGGAACCAGGTTCGATCACTTCCTCCAGCCCGCCGATGCCAGGCGCCTAAACACGGCCATCGAAGCGGCGGTCGCTCACGGATACGGAATGGCGGAGCTCGAACTGCATACTCCCGCCAGAACCATCATTCCCGTGCGCCTCTCGATAACGCCGCTGGACGTCGCAGGCATGCAGAATTTGTGCGTCCTGGTCAGCGATCTGCGGGAGCAACGCCGCAACGAAGCTATCTTCAAAGAGGAGCGCCTCTCGCGCCTCATTCTCGAACAAGCCGGCGAAGCCATCGTTGTGATCGACCCGGCCGGAATCATCGTTCGCCGCAGCGAGTCCGCAACCCAGCTTGCACGCCGGCCCGTCCTCATGGGGCCATTCGACGAGGTGTTCCCCCTCACCGTTGCAGGGGAGGCGTTCGATACGGCCCGGATTCTGGCGGCCGCGCGCACCGGCGCTCCCATCAGCGGAGTTGAGGTGGAGATGGCCCGGCCCGACGAGGACGCCTCCGCGCTGCTGATGAGCGCCTGTCCCCTGTCTTCGGATGGAAACGAACTGCTCGGCTGCGTGATCACATTGACGGATATCACCGGGCGGAAGCGCGCGGAGGAGGCTTTGGCGAGCCAGGCGCAGGAACTGGAGCGTTCCAACAGCGACCTCCGGCAATTTGCTTATTCCGCCAGCCACGATCTTCGCGAACCGCTGCGCCAGCTCGCCGTATTCAGCGAATTGTTGCAGGTCCGGTATCAGGATAAATTGACGGGCGACGCGGGCGTCCTGATTCAGCATGCGGTCGACTCGGCTCATCGGATGGAGGGCCTGCTCAAAGATTTGCTGTCATACACGCAGGCTGCCGACGCCCCGCAGGGCGCTGCCGCATCCACCGACGCGAACGAGGTTTTCCGGAAGACGATTGCCGTATTTGACGCCAGGATCGCCGAGTGCAGCGCCCACGTGGACTGCGATCCGCTTCCTGTGCTCGCGGTCCACGAGGTGCACCTGACCCAGCTGTTCCAGAACCTGATTGGCAACTCCCTGAAGTATCGCAGTCAGGAACCCGTTCGCATCCATATTTCGGCGGAGCGCATGGATGGAATGTGGAAGTTGGCGGTCGCCGATAACGGGATTGGGATCGATCCGCCATACCAGCGTCAGGTTTTCGGACTGTTTCAGCGTCTGCACGGCGGGGGCAAATACTCCGGGAGCGGAATCGGTCTGGCAATCTGTCAGAAAATCGTTCAACGCTACGGCGGACGGATTTGGGTGGAATCCGAGCTCGGGCGCGGTTCACGATTCCTATTTACATTACCGGGAGAAAAGGCATGACACCCGACAACTTTGATCAGCTTTCGTTGCTGGTGGTGGAAGATAGCGTCGCCGACGTCTTTCTGGTAAAGGAAGCCATCAAAGAGGAGGGCCTGAAGTGCCGCATCGAGGTCGCCGATGACGGCGAGGAGGCCATTCGTATCCTCGATAGCGTGGACTCCGGCTCTCAGGGTCCACCCAGTCTTCTTCTGGTGGATTTGAACGTGCCGCGCCACGATGGAACCCAGGTGCTGGAGCGCCTCCGCCGAAGTCCCCGATGTAAAAGTACTCCGGTCGTCATGATGAGTACGTCCGATACGCCCGCCGAGCGCAAGCGCGCCTTCGATCTGGGCGTTACCGAATACTTCTGTAAACCGTCCTCGCTGGCGGAATTCATGGAATTGGGCAAGCTGGTGCGCCGCCTGCTGGAAGAAGAGCACGGCGCCGCGGCCTAAGCTCTAGCCTCCATTCCGCTGATTCTAAATCTATCGGCGATCCTTATAGATAAAAGGAACTTCCGCACCCCGCATTCCGTATTCAGCTTCGACGCGGACTTAACGGAGGCGATAATAAGACGGGATGCAGCAAATATTAAGAAGGGTCGCGATTTGCCTGGCGCTGACGGCCATGGCCGCCTTCGCCCAAACCAGGCCGGCCTTCGAGGTGGCCACCATCAAACCATCCGCGCCGATGGACCAGGCCAAGATGCTGGCCGCAATGCAAGCCGGTGGGAAGATGCCCGTCGGAGCAAACATAGACTCCCATCGTGCGGAGTACCTGTACCTCGATCTCAAGACTCTGCTGACCTACGCCTATGGAGTAAAGCCCTACCAGATCACCGGCCCTGACTGGATGTCCATGGAGCGTTTCGACATCGTCGCCAAAATGCCCGAGGGATCGAAGAAAGATGATGCGCCCAAAATGCTGCAAACGCTTCTCGAGGAGCGGTTCAAGCTGACGACGCATCGCACCAGCGCGGAACATCCGGTGTTGGCGCTGGTGGCCGGCAAGGGTGGGCCGAAGCTGAAGGCATCCGCCGAAAAACCGGTGGCCATCGACGAGAGCGCGCCCCTGAAGCCAGGCGAGTTGAAAATGGACGGTCCCGAAGGACCCGTGCGCGCGACGGTCGACGTGAGAACCGGAAGTTCGGTGATCGATATGGGGCTCAAGGGCAAGATGTCCTACCGGCTGAACCCGGCCACGCAATCGTTTCACATCGATTTCAGCATGACGACGATGTCCGGGTTTGCGGACATGATCACGCAGTTGTTCGCGCAACTCGGGGGAACCGGGGGCCGGCAGGTGGTGGACATGACCGGGATCGACGGCAACTACGACGCATCGATCGAACTCTCGCTCGCGGAACTTATCGCCATGGCGAGAGCGGCCGGCGCGGATATTCCGGCGGGCCCGCCTGGTGGAGGTGGAGGCGGAGCTGGAGGACGCGGCAACGCACCGGCCGTGGCATCGGATCCCGGCGGCGGGGGCTCCTCTCTGGCGGACGCCGTGCAATCGATGGGACTGAAGCTCGAGTCCCGCAAGGCGACGGTGGACCAGTTCATCGTCGACCACATTGAGAAGACCCCGACCGAAAACTAAACTCCGGGATCACAAAAGGGCACAAAAGGGGTCAGACGACATTTAGCTTGACGAACAACCGCCTTTGGCGGACCCAGGCCCGGACAGTACTAAAATCGAGGAGAACCGCACAATCGGTGGGCAAGTTCTCGTCGATCTTCAGTTTCAAACGGAGTGTCCAAAGGAAGGCCCGCCGTACCCTCACCCGCTAGTTTGCAGTAGCTCTGAATGAGGTACCTGCGCGGATACACGCTTTGCCATGACAGGCCAGCGGGTTGATGCTAATGCGTTCCTGGCACTCCGACATGTTCACATTCCACCTCGCAGCTTACGATAGGCCTTCTGCTCTTAATGTTGTCTGCCCTTAGTGCCGAAACGTCGTGATGGCCTTGTCCGCAATCGCTACGGTTATTTGCCTTTCCTGCCGATTTATGGTTCATGCGACCCGGCGTGGTTGGCGCCCTGCTCATTTGTATCGGCCAAACTGCGTGCGAACGTCCTGCTCGGTTGTCGGTGAACATTCAAGCGGGAGGAAACGTGGTGTGCAGCGAAGCTGCGACATCGCGGCCTTGGAGCGTGCCCGAAGTGAGATCGACGGATTCCGAGGCCATGGATATCGTGCGCGGCGGATTTGAGGTCGGCGTCACAAAGTTCGAGGTGAGAAGGACGAGCCGACTCTTACTCGGGATTTACGCCCAGGAATTCAGCGATGCCAAATACTACAGCGGGGATCACTATGCTCTGATTAAGCATAAGAATCAGGTGGTTCTTCAGCCTTTGGGAGAGGCTGAGTGGCAACGAGGAACAGTGATTGACTTATCCGAGAACGCCGCAAATACGCAGCTGACGGACGGCCACCCACTTTCTTTTCAGGGCAAGGCGTTTGCGCCCTCCGGTCCTTATTGGTTATTTCCCCCGGGCGACGCATCACGAGTATCGCAGAATGGCAACTACTTGGCGCTTCAAAGCTGGAGCGGGATTATCCAAACCGATTTGACAGTGCGAAAGATACTGGAAGGCAGTTATTTCATCGACGTGTACGAAGTCGCTACTGGTCGACGCGTGGAGAACGTTTTCGGGGACTTTTCGGGCTTCGATGTGCGACGCCCGTTGTCGCGTGCAGTTTGGATCGACTCGGAAATGTACATAATGCCCCTGACTGAAGACCTCCAGCGCCTACTCATCTGCACAATCTCCACACCTCAATGACAGCGCCGCAAGATACGAGCGTGGCATGAGAAATTCCGATTCAGTGGACATACCGTTTATACTCTTGCACGGCGTGCAAGAAGGGCCGGTTGCGGACGGTTGCCGTTTTGGGTCCGCTATCTCCCAACCTCGGGATAGGTTGTGACTCTCCCGACTTTTGGATAGACTTCGCATGATGCAGGCTGCAATCCGACTAATGCTGTTCCTCGGAGCCATAGCGATCGCGCACGGCCAAGCCTTGACCGGACTCGTCCGCTCCGCCGACGAAGGTCCCATGGAAGGCGTGCTTGTCAGCGCCCAGCGAGCAAACACCCCCATCACCATCACCGTCGTCACCGACGCCACTGGACGATACACCTTCCCTCGCAACCGCCTCGACCCCGGCCGCTACACGCTTCGCATCCGTGCCACGGGTTACGATTTGGAAGATCCCGGACCCGTCGACATCGCTGCCAGCAAGACCGCCGCCGCCGACCTGAAGCTCGCCAAAACCAAGGACCTCGCCTCGCAGCTCTCGAATGCCGAATGGCTCCTCAGCATGCCCGGCCCCGACGACCAGAAAAGCTTCCTGCTCAACTGCGTCAACTGCCATCGCCTCGACTTCATCACGCGCTCGCGCCACACCTCGGCCGAATTCCTCCAGGTCATGGAGCGCATGAGCACCTATGCCAACCAGTCGACGCCCCTGAAACCGCAGCGCCGCAAGGCCCAACGCTTGCTCGAGAACCGCGGCGAGAGTCTGCGCCTCGCTCGAGAGCGCCAGGCCGCCTACATGTCCGGCGTGAACCTGAGCGCCGGGTCGACGTGGAATTACGCCCTCAAGACTCTGCCCCGCCCCAAAGCCAAGGGCACGCAGGTCATCGTCACCGAATACGATCTGCCGCGCAAAACCATTCAGCCTCACGACGTCATCGTCGATTCCGCCGGCATCGTCTGGTACTCGAACTTCGGTGAGCAGGAGATCGGCAAGTTCGATCCCAAGACGGGCAAGCTGACCGAGTTCTCCGTCCCCATCACCAAGCCCGGATGGCCTCTGGGCGAGCTCGGCCTGCGAGCCGACCATCAGGGCAATCTCTGGTTCGGCGTCAGCTTTCAGGCGACCGTCGCGAAGTTCGACCCCAAGACCGAAAAGTTCCAGATGTTCCCGCTCACCGGCGAGTTCAACCGGGATATGACGCAGGTCAACATGGCGTCGCCGCAAAGCAGTCGGGTGGACGGCAAGGTGTGGCTGCAGAACAACGGCTTCGCGATGATTCATCGCCTCGATCCGGCCACCGGCAAGTTTGAGGATTTCGCTCCCTTCAAGGATGCCAAGGAAGGCGAAAATCACAACATCTACGACGTCATCCCGGATTCGCACAATAACGCGTACTTCACCGATTTTTATGCCGAACACATCGGGCGTATTGACGCTAAGACTGGGCAGATCAAGCTGTTCCCGACTCCCACCCGCGCATCCGCTCCGCGCCGTGCTCAAATGGATGCCGAGGACCGGCTCTGGATCGGCGAATACCGCGGCAACCGGATCGCCATGTTCGACACCAAGACCGAGAGATTCACCGAGTGGGAAGCGCCGACCCCGTTTAGCGCTCCTTATGACGTAACTCTCGACAAGCAGGGTTATGCGTGGACGGGGTCCATGAGTTCGGACCGCGTGTTGCGGCTCGACCCGAAGTCGGGCCAGTTCACGGAATACTTGATGCCGCGCTTCACGAATATTCGCCGTGTGTTCGTGGATAATTCCGGGCCGAAACCGGTATTATGGATCGGCAATAACCACGGAGCGTCCATATTGAAAGTGGAGTCACTCGATGAGTAAGAAACTCCTATTGATATTTGTTGCCGCGATTCTGTTCGCCCAAACCAAGGGCGGTCAAGAGATGTTCGGCGGCTATGAGATCGTCAAGGGCTGGCCGAAAGACATCAGCACGCTCCCCGGCAACGAAAAGTGGACCTACGGCGCCGGCCAGAGCGTCTACGCCGAAAGCCCGAATCGCATCATCATGCTCTTCCGCGGCGAGCTGCCTAACATCAAGCGCCCTCAATCGAAGATGCTGACCGAGTTCGGCCCCAGCATTCAATTCCCCATCGGTCGCCTGCCCTGGCGCGATGCAACCACGGCCTCATTGCCCGGAGGCGGAGCGAGCGGCTCGATCCCCGGCGCGCCCACCGATGGCTGGTCGGGCACTCTAGGTGTCGACGCCAAGTGGGAGAACTGCATCGTCATCGCCGACGCCAACGGCAACATCGTCGAGCGCTGGACCCAGTGGGACAAGCTCCTGCAACGCCCGCACTTCGTCGCCATTAACCCTTACGATCCCGAGAAACATGTTTGGATCGTAGACGACCACATGGGTGTCATCTATAAGTTCACGCACGATGGCAAGCAGCTGGTCCAGACCATCGGCACACCCAGAGTGACTGGCGCCGATGGGACCCACTTCAACCGTCCGACGTTCCTGGCATGGCTCCCCGACAGCACCATGTTCGTGGCCGACGGGTACAACGGAACCCGCGTTGCGAAGTTTGATAAGAACGGAAAGTTCCTGATGGATTGGGGCAGGAACATGAGCAACGTGCACGGCATCGCAGTCGATCCGCAGACGCGCCGCGTGTACGTCAACGATCGTGGCAACAAGCGCATTCAAGTGTTCGACGAGAACGGAAAGTATCTGTTCGAGTTCAGCATGGGCGCGGACCCGTCGGACATTCACTTGCTTTACATCGGCGCGGACCGCACGCTATGGGCCGCCGACCGCGGGACCTCGAAGATGCTGAAGTACGATCTCGACGGCAAGTTCCTCTACTCCTGGGGCATCTGGGGCGACTTCGCCGGCGGCTTCTGGGGCGTGCACGGCTTCAGCGTCGACCAGGAAGGCAACTTCTATACGGCCGAGGTCGACAGCGGACGCGTGCAGAAGTTTCGGCCCAAGCTTGGCGCGAATCCGGCGCAGCTGGTAAGCAAACAAATCTACTCAGCGTGGAAGTGAAAACGCTAGCAATACATTGCCAGGCATTCCATTGCCACCGTAGCCCGATGTAATGTAAAGCATCCCGCCGGCCACCACCGGCCCCATGCTAATGATCGATCCACCGTGAGCCTTCACGCCGTTCACGGTTTCGAAGTCCTTCGCAGTATCGAAGTCCCAGATGATCGCGCCTTTGCTGGTTTCGTAAGCGCGAATGTGTCCGTCGGATGACCCAAGGAACGCGACACGAGGGATCACAGTCACCGGGGCTGGCTGCGCGGCGCTGCATCCCGGAATCGCGATGCACGCGGGCTTGGGTGCGGGCGTCATCCAAAGTTTCTCACCGGTCTTCAGTGGGAGTGCGATCAGCCCGCCGCCGGCTTCGGGCTTGCCGGGGGTGAAGTCGGAGACGCCGATGTAGCCGACGCCTTGATCGTCACTTGCGGCGCCCCACATGAAGCCGCCGTTGACGCCGCCCGATGCGATCTTCTGCTTCCAAAGCAGCTTGCCTTGCTGATCGGCATCCAGCGCATAGACCGTGCCGCCCTTGTCGCCGGCGAAGAGAATGCGGTTACGGAGAACGGGTGAGTGGCCGAAGTCGTAATCGACGAAAGGTAGCATAGGACAGTTGGTCTTATCTTCCGCGCCGCAGGCGAAGTTGTAGCTGTCGGCGGAGGTGAGTTGCCGCGACCAGAGCAGACGGCCGGAGTCCATGTCGATGGCGAGGATCGCGTCACTGGTGTCGGTGGGCGGGTTGGAGTAGTTGACGCCTGTCCCTATATATAGGACGCGCGCCTTCACATCGAGCGTGGGAGAAGACCACGGAACCGCACCCGACGGTCCCCAAGTCTTGGTGCCTTTGGCGTTCTGACCTGTTACGTGAGGAGTATCGAGGATCGTGTAGGCCTGCCAGATGCGCTTGCCTGTCGCAGCGTCGAGCGCCACGACGCTCCCGCGAAAGGTGCAGCATTCATAAGAAGAATTGATCGCCGCGATGGATTCGTCGCGCCCCGATACGGGAACGTACAAGCGGCCAGCGTCGAGCTTCGGCGAGCCGGTGATGACGGCCATCGGGTGGTCGTCGGCACGCACTTTCCAGAGAAACGCGCCTGTAGCGATGTTGAGAGCGTAGACATTGCCACGAAGGTCGCCGAAGTACACGGATCGTCCACCGGCGACGGGAGCGGCACGGACTCCCGCCATCGCGGTGTAGGTCCAGTAGGTGCATCCGGTGCTGGCGTCGAGAGCGTAGACTACGCCGTTGGCATCGCCCACGAAAACTCGGCCATCGATAACTGTAGGAGATCCGAATGCGGTGGTCGCTCCTGGAAATCCGAAGGCCCATTTGAGTTTTAGTTTTGGCGTTGTTTGCGCGGTCAAGCCCGAGGCCTTCGCGAATCGCGTATTGGCGGCGTCGGCCCAGCCGTTCCATTGACCATTTGAACGCGGCGAACCCGAACACTTCGCCGTCGAAGCCGAAGTCGCGCTCGTTCCGATCTTGGCGACCGTCCGACGTTCAGCCGCGGTCAGGCCTGCGCCGATGGTCGACATACGCCCGGTCTCAAGCGCGGCGAGGATCGCCTTCGACGACATCTTACGCAGAGTATCGGGCGGCGGCGCACCCATGAGGTTGCCGACGCTGTGGCAGGTCGCGCAGCGCGATTGAAAGGTCGCCTCAGGCGTCTGAGCGACGGCTGCAACCGCAGCCAATACGAAGATGAACTTTACTTCCACTCGTCCATTGCTTTCTTGGGCAGCGAGCCGGGGAGAAAGTCGAGCAGTTCAAGCCGAATGCCGTTGGGATCGGTCGCGTTGGTGATGCTGGTGAGGGTCGAGCCGGTGCGCGGGTCGTCGACTTTCACCCCGCGCTGGCGAAGGAGCGCAACGGTGGCGGCCAGGTTCTCGGGCCAGATGCCGATGTGGCTGAGTCCGACGGTGCGATCGCCACTGGCGGGGGCGATCTCGAGAAACGTGTCTTTCGTGATCTGCAAATAGCTAAGCGTGGGTTTGCCGGCGGCGTCCTTGACGGTGAAGGCTTCCTTGAGGCCGATGGTTTGGGTGTAGAAGCGCATGGACTCGTCGTAATCCTTGGCGTAGATTCCGACGTGGTTCAGGCGCAGGCCGGTGGACTGCTTCTGTTGAGCGGGACTGGGCTGCATAAGGAATGCTCCGACGACGATTCCCGCTGCGAACAAGGCGAGACTTCGGATGAGGTTTCGCATGATGATCCTCCTCTGGGTGGCTGCTCTGGCCAGTGTAGAGCATTCGTGGGTTGGGAGGTGGGCGCGGGTTTGGGTTCGTTTTGTCGCTGGGATTTCAGAATGGCAAACTGCTTGAACGCCCGGTCGAAGGCACGGTTGAGGTTGCCCTCGTAACGGGCGAGCAGGGAGAGGCTTTGACCGCCGTTGGCGAGTGTTTGAAAGACCCACGCGAGGCGATCCTCGCCGGTCATTTCGGTGAATTCGTCGTCGATATCTTCGGCGCGGCGCGTCAGCTCATTGGCGAGCAGGCTGGTTTCGATGGCCCAGACGCGGCGGAGGCGCCAGCGGGCGATGGCCATGGCCTCGACCAAATCCGCCTCGACAGGATTGGCGGGTTGGAACTGTTGGATGTGGGCGTCGAGGAGGAGCTGGAACTGTTCATGGGATTCGGCGGGAAGCACGACGGTCTTGGCGGAGAGGCCGTGGCGAAGGCTGTTGCGGGACGACTTGGCTCGGCCTTCCGGGGTGGCGGGGCCGCGGGACTTGGCGCCGTTGGCGCGGGCGGATTTAATTTTGCGGTCGGAGGACATGATGGATTCGATAATTCCCTTCGTGCGGAGAGGGTAGCGGACGAGGGGAGGTGGGAGGGTCGGGTGGAGGGGGAAGTTGTGGGGTTTATGGGGATGGGTGGATGGGAGCTGAGTGATTCACAGTTTTCATAGATATTTCCGTCGGTCAATTTGCACTATAGACACGATGGGCCCAAAGGGAGAACCGAATCTCAAGTTTCTTCATGCTGAAGGCGCTTTGAACCGGGTCAAGCTGGACGTGTTTCGCCGCCTCTCGGCTTCTGACTTGAAGGCTTCACTTGCTCCTGGCCAGAACGGATCGCTGAAGGTACGGGTTGATGGGACGGTCCTGGATGGTCATCACAGGCTCACAGTCCTGGTTGAGCGTGGCGAGAACATTGATCGGCTGCCCCGAGAGATAATAGACAAAGAGCCGTGAAACCGAAACTATTTTGGATTCCTGGTCCGTGGCGCGGGAAGCTGGCCGTGGCCAGTCGCCCTCGTGGCGGAGACTGGCTCGAAGACGAGATCCAGGGCTGGCGCAAGGCCGGTCTTGATGTTGTGGTGTCCCTGCTGGAAGAGGACGAGGCTGCGCAATTCGAACTGGCTCACGAAGGCGAAGTCGCCGAATCGAAGGGCGTTGGTTTTATTTCGTTCCCGATTCCTGATCGCGAAGTTCCAGCATCCACACAAGAAGCGCTTTCTTTGTTTAGCACGGTTGCAGCCGCGCTCGAAGAGGGCAAGAACATCGCAGTGCATTGCAGGCAGGGCATCGGGCGTTCAGGGCTCATCGCCGCCGGGGTGCTGCTGACGTCGGGAATGAGCGTGGACAAGGCGCTAGAGGTGGTGGGCGCAGCACGCGGAGTAACCGTTCCGGAGACCCCCGCACAGCTTCAATGGATTAAGCACTTGCCGTCCGAGAAGTTGGTTCTTACGGACTGAACGAAGCCCATCAACAACGCTATATTTCAATCCGCTTCCACTTTGCTGTTTCTCGCCATTTCATCTCGCCGTTTAGGTACGGCATGAACAACTGAAGGACCTTGTCGGTCCTAAGCTTCTTCGTAGCTTCGAAATGCTGATCAAGATGTCCGTCCTGGTACTCAACAATCCAGAAGGACGCCGTTTTCATGATCGCCTGAATATACGTAAACCCATTTGCGCCTTTGTCGAGGACTATAAATGGATCTGGATCTGTAATCTTCACAGACTTAACCGCCCTCCGTAGCTCGGCCGCACTCGGATTGAGGATTGGGGCGTTGCCTGCGATTACCAGCTTCTCGACGTACCCGCGGCGGAACGTCGTAATATGACGCAGGAGATCGTTGGAGGTTAGCTCCTCCAACCTTTGCCTGTGCCGGGCACATCGCTCGCGGAGTTCCCCCTGGAAGGTTTCGTAGTGGTCCCATACAATGCTTCCGCTCGGAAGGTGATCGTGCGCTACCGATGCTAGCCAGTCTCGCAGTCGACAAATCAGGTCTTTGGGATTATTCCCGTGCCATGCAATGTCTTGGCCAGCCACGTCCGAGAGGTACATCTGGTAACGATATGGCTGCTCATCAAAGACCAGGCATGCCTTCTTCTCCTGCTGGCCGCCTCCTAGAAACTTCGCACCGAGGAAAATGCCGAGCTCCAGTGGCATGTTGAAGCGCGGAAGTTTCGTGCGTACGTCAAGCTGAGTTCGCGACAGATCGTGAACACCCAAGCCGCACTCTTCGATGATTCGATAGATCTTCTGGATACGGATCTCGCTAGCATCGGAGCGTTCGAGTGCGCACCGAGGACTAAATCCACAGTCGACAACTGCAAAAACAATCGCTCGTAGCAGAGGCGCGTACGCCTCATCGAACGGACAGTTAATAAAGATATTACGAACGTAATTCGCTGCCATCTTCGTGACTGATGACCAGTCAGGGAGATTAAAGCATAAACTTGAAGATATAAACAACTCCGCACGTCTGATTGTTCAGACCGGAAAGAAGCATCATCAGACGTTGCGGTTAAGCTTCAGGGCTGTATGGGATCCCTCGCCCTGACGGGCGGGGCTGGATCGGTTTTTCGAAGCTATCGTAGTTGTCGAAAGACTGGCAGGCGAAATTGCCGGCCCCAGCTACCGAATCCTGGTCTCGCAGACCACGGCACTATCGTTCCGCTTCAAACAATGATCTCGGGAGTTCTGACTGCCGGACGATGCTCAACAACGTGCCACGTCGGACTGGATCGTGAAGCGGAACTGGAACCGTTATCGTGGTTGCCTCCAGACGCTTTTGCATGATCTGATGGCTGCCTCGCTGGCGCACGGCGACGAATCCGTTTTGTTCGAGAATGCGACAAACCTCCGAGCCCGAAAGAACCCGGAGCTTACCCAACCGGCACCTCAACCTGAGTCACGAATACTTCGCGATGGAAGCGCCGGTCGACTTCGGACGGAGCCGCCGTTTCGAAGAACAGCGTGAGCGCCTCGATGAGGTTGGTTCGCGCCTCTTCAATAGAACCACCTTGACTGGCAATATCGAACTCCGGGCACAGGGCCACGAAGCCGTCATCCTCACGTTCGATGATCGCGGTTACGCGCTGGGCGGGCTTCATAAACCGAGTCTACACCAGTCCGATTGGATGAAAGGCCGACAGGCGACAAGATCGCCTGTCCCACTGGATCGGCAACGCAGACGCGTCATCAGAGCTTGCGGTTGGGGATCCCCCGCCCTGACGGGCGGGGCTGCATCGGTATTTTCAAAGCGATCGAAGTTGTCGAAAGCTGCAGGCGAAACCGCCTGGCCCACCTGCTCCGCTGTCCGGCCTGAAGGCCGGACCTGCTATTTAGAGATTGTTACCAACGCAACGATGTTGAGGGCGCTTTCGGCCATCACGATGTTGTTGCCGTCGCGGGTGGTCATCATGTTGCGCACGACGCCGCCGCCGGCGGGGATCGCCCACGTCTGGAACTTCTCGGTCTTGGGATCGAAATGCACCAGAGTGTTGGGCTTCACGTTGGATTCGCTGTACCAGATGTCCCCATTGACCACGGTGATGCCGTAGGGCTGCGACTCGCGGCCGCTGGGCGAGGGCCATTCCTTCACAGCGCCGGTCTTGGGATCCAGGCGGCCCAGATAGCCGCGGGCGTAATCGGCATAGTAGATCAGGTCGTCAGGCGTGATGGCGATGCGGCGCGGGCGGGCGTCGGGATTAGGCAGAGTCCACTCCTTGATCGCCATGGTGGCGGGATTGATCGCGGCGATCTTGGGGGCGGTGAACTCGCAGTAATAAGGAGTGCCCTTGGTATCGACCACCATTCCATAGGGGTTCGACGGCTTGGTGGGCGAATCGACAACCTTGATCTCGCCGGTGGCGGGGTTGAGCCGGCCGACCTTCTGGGAATTCTGCACCGTGAACCAGAGAACGCCTTTCTGGTCGAAGAGGGGCGTGTGAGGATCTTTCGCGTCGGCGGGAAGTTTGTACTCGGTGAACTTTTCGGTCTTGGGATCCAGCTTGCCGATGTAGCCCTTGGAATTCGCGGTGAACCAGATGTTGCCGTCCTTATCTTCGACGAGTCCGTGCGGGCCGGAACCGGGAGTCGGCGGGCGGAATTCCTGGATCTTGCCGGTCTTGGGATCGATGCGGCCGAGCACGTTGGCGTATTGGCCGGTGTACCAGATGTAGCCGTCGCGGGTGGCCAGAGGATCGTGCGGACGCGAGCCGATGGTGGGGACGGTCCACTCCTTGAAGCTGACTTTCACCGCGCCGGGCCCCGATGCAGGAATGATGACGGCCTTGGGAACGTTGCCTTCGGGGAAACTCTTGGCGAGGTAATCGGTGACCGCTGCGACCTGATTCTTAGGGACGTCGGCGCCGGCGGCGACCATGCGCTCGACGACAAGTTTCCAATCGGCTGGCGTGTGTCCGGCGCTGGTGATGAGATTGAGCGCGTGGCAGGCGGTGCAGGCGGTTTCGACGATGGTTTTCGGGTTCTGGGCGAGGGCGGCGGATCCAAGGACGATGCCCGCGAGGAAGAGAGACGTGTTCTTCATGTGGGTATTCTATACAATGATGACGATGAATATATGGCCTGCGGTGTTGCTGGCGACGGCGGTGTCGGGACATCTGTCCGCACAATGGCTGAATTATCCGACTGCGGGGATTCCGCACGGGCGCGACGGTAAGCCGAATCTTTCGGCTCCCGCGCCGCGGTCGGCGGACGGGAAACCGGATTTATCGGGAGTGTGGATGGCCGACGGGCAGACGTATTTCTTCGACCTGGCGGCCGGGTTGAAACCGGAAGATGTGGCGATGCTGCCATGGGCCAAGGAGCTGCAGCAGAAGCGCATCGACAACGACCACGGCGACGATCCACTGTCGCGCTGCCTGCCGCACGGGGTTCCGCGCATCAATACCAACGGCTTGTTTCCCTTCAAGATCGTGCAGACGCGGGGGCTGGTGGTGATCCTGTATGAGCAGCTGAACCTGTTCCGGCAGATTTTCCTGGACGGGCGGAAGCTGGCGAAGGACGTGAATCCGACTTGGCTGGGATATTCGACCGGCCGTTGGGATGGAGACACGCTGGTGATCGAGACGACGGGGTTGAACGGGAAGGCCTGGCTGGATACGCAAAAGAGCCGTCCGGCGACCGATGCGCTGCATGTAACGGAGCGCTTCCGGCGGAAGGATTTCGGGACGCTGGAAGTGGTGGCGACCATCGACGATCCGAAGACCTACTCCAAGCCGTGGACGACGACGACGCAGAAGATGTTTCTGCAGTTGGATACGGACATCCTGGAATTTATCTGCAATGAAAATGAAAAGGACCTGTCGCACATGCCGGTGGGCAAGTAAATGAGACGGGCGATCTGGGCGCTGTTTGCGCTGGCGACCACGCTGTGCGCGCAGTCGGATCTGATTCTCACCAACGGGAAAATCATCACCGTCGACGAGCGCTTTTCGATTGCGCAGGCGGTGGCGATCCGGGGAGATCGTGTAATCGCAACCGGCACGGATCAGGAGATCGCGCGGCTGGCGGGCCCGAACACTCGCCGGATCGACCTGAGGGGCAAAGCGGTGATCCCCGGGCTGATCGACAACCACATGCACTTGCTGCGGGCGGCCTCGACATGGGCGAAGGAGCTGCGGTTCGACGGTGTGTATTCGCGCAAGCAGGCGACGGAGATGCTGCGGGCGCGCGTGAAGGCGGCCGGGGCCGGGGAATGGATCTACAACATCGGGGGCTGGGCGCATCAGCAGTTCACGGATGATCCACGGCCGTTCACGCGCGAGGAGCTGGATCAGATCGCGCCGAATCATCCCGTGGCGCTGCAGGAATCCTACTATCAGGTGTTCCTGAATAGCCGGGCGCTAGCGCTGCTGAAGATCGAGGCAGGCGCGCCCGATCCTCCGGAGTTCGTGAAGGGATCGATCGTGCGGGATGCGGCTGGGAAGCCGACGGGCGTGGTGCGTGGGGATATCGCGGGGACGCGCGTGGTGGCGAGTAAGATGCCGAGGGTTGCGCCGGAGCAGCTTGAAGCGAGTGCGACGGCTCTGGTTCGCGATATGAATCGGGCGGGGCTGACGTCGGTCGGGGTGCCGGGCTGCGATGCGGACGTTCTCGCAATTTTCCAAAAATGGAAGGCCGAGGGGCGGCTCAATGTGCGGATATTTTGCATCAGCGGGGCGGCGGCGGGAAATCCTGAGGCGGTGGACCGGTCGATCCAGCAGCTCGCGCGGATGAAGCTGTTCCAGGGCGACAGCTACATCGACGAGGTGTCGTTCGGAGAGAGCGTGTACTCGCCGCTGCATGACCCGATGTTCGCGCTAACGTCGAATCCGACGCCCGCGCAGCTCGAGGCGTGGCGCAAGATGGCGATGGCGATCGCGCAGGCCGGGCTGCCGCTGCACGTGCACGCGGAGCTGAGCAGCACGATCGATGCGTTTCTGGATCAGATCGAAGCGATCAACAAGGAGCATCCGATCAAGAACCTGCGCTGGGCTCTGGCGCACGTGAACCAGATCAATGCGCCGCAGCTCGAACGGATGAAGAAGCTGGGAATGTATGCGGCGGTGCATCCGTGGGCGGTGATCAACGGCGGAATTATGCACGACGGCGACACGTTATATAAAGGCTTCGGTGATAGTGCCTACGATATGCCGCCGCTGGCGACGATTCAAAATAGCGGCATCGTGTGGGGCTTGGGAACTGATGGGACCGCGGCCAATCAAACGCTGCCGTTCACCACTCTGTCGTTTGCGGTGACCGGCAAGATGGCGGGCGGGACGAAAGTGATCCGGCAGACCATCAGCCGCGAAGACGCGCTGATCGCGCACACCCGCAAGAACGCGTTCTTCGTCTTTCAGGAGGACAACCTGGGGGCGATCCAGGCGGGCAAGCTGGCGGACCTGGTGGTGCTCGACCGCGACTACCTGACAGTTCCCGTGGACCAGATCAAGGACGTCCGGCCGGTGATGACCGTGGTGGGCGGCAGAGTCGTCTACGAAGCCCGGTAGTTACCCCTTTAGGAACGCTTGCAGCTCGGCCAGCGTTTCCTTGGGGGCACTTTCCTGAAGGTTGTGGCTACCGTCGACAGCCTTGCCGCTGACCTTGGTGCCTTCCTCTTTCCAGATGGCCAGGACATCGTCGAACAGTCGCGGATAGAGGCCTCGGCCGGCCCACAGCGTGAGCAGGGGGCAGGTGATCTTCTTCCCGGCCTGTATGTCGGCGTGATCGATCTTCAGATCGACGGAGGCTGAGGCGCGATAGTCCTCGCACATGCAGTGCTCCATCTCGAATTTCACGCGGTGGCGGGAGTACTCGCGCTGAGCATCGTCGGTGAAACCCCTCTCCGCCTGGCGTTTGGCGGCGGCGACCAGGTCGTTTTCGGGGCCGGGCGCCGGCAACAGGTAACTGAACCAGTGCGGGTAGCCGCGCGCGAACTCGAGCGTGACGTGAGAGTAGAGATAGTGGGCCGGGACGATATCGAGCACCGCCAGCTTCGTCACACGGTCCGGATGATCGATGGCCATTCTTCGTCCGACGCGGGCGCCGCGGTCGTGCCCGACCATGCGGAACTGGCGGAAGCCCAGGTGTTCCATGACTTCGACGCCGTCGAGCGCCATAGGCCGTTTAGACTGCTGGGAATGATCGGGCTTGTCTTCGGGCCGGCTGGAATCGCCGTAGCCGCGCAGGTCGCACAGCACCAATGTGTAATCTTTCGCCAGCTCCGGCGCAATCATGCGCCAGGTGATGAGCGAGTCCGGAGCGCCGTGGAACAGGAGCAGTGGCGGGCCCGAGCCTCCGATCACGGTGTTGATTTCGGCGCCCGACGTCTTGATGCGCTCATTGCGGAAACCCGCAGGGAAAAACTTTTTCCATGCCGAGGTGTCCTCGGCAGTAGTAGCATTCTGCGCCCGTGCCTTGGTGGCCGAGGCCAGCGCGGCTGCGCCGGCTACGAGAGCGGTGTTCTGCAACAAACTTCGGCGCGAAGTTTTTTGGGACATGAGCGGATTCTCCCTTAGACCGCGATTGCTTCCATCTTCAACGGACCCGTGCTGTCGCCCATCTTCTCGATTGGCACGCCGGCCTTGTCCAGGATCGCCACCAGGAGGTTCGCCATGGGCGTGTCCATTTTGTAATCGAGATGATAGCCGGTCTTGAACTTGCCGGCGAGCTTGCCGGCGAGAAGCACAGGCATATCGGAATGGCGATGCAGATTGCCGTTGCCCATGCCGCTGCCGTACATGATCAGGCTGTGGTCGAGCAGGGAACCATCGCCGTCCGGAGTCGCGGCCATTTTTTCGAGAAGATAACCCAGCATTTGCACGTGATACGTATCGATGCGGGCTTTTTGCGACATCAATTCGGCGTCGTCGCGGTGATGCGAGATCAGGTGGTGCTGTCCGGGGATGCCGATCATCGGGTAGGTGCGGCCGCTGAGCTCGCGCGCGAGGATCATGCTGAATACGCGCGTCAAATCGGCACGGTAGGCCATGATCTGGAGATCGAACATCAGCTTGGTGTGCTCTTCAAAGCTATCGGGAATGCCAACGGGCCGGTCGGGCAGCTCGAAATTCTCGGCGGTCTTCGATTCGGTGCCTTGGATACGCTGCTCGAGGTCGCGAACCGAGTCGAGGTATTCGCCGAGCTTGGAACGGTCGCTATTACCGAGAGTGCTGGCGAGGCCGCTGGCTTCTTCCATGACCGAATCGAGAATGCTGCCGGCCTTCTTCGTGCGCGCGGCGCGCTGCGCGGCGGAACCGCCGTCGCCGAAGAGCCGTTCGAATATGACGCGGGGCTGATTTTCCGGCAGATTCGGCGTGGTCGGATTGCGCCAGGAAACGGTGTTGACGTAGAAGCAGTCGCCGGAATCGCAGGAGCCGGCCGAAGCCGTATCGACGGTCATCTCGATCGAGGGGATCTGCGAGTTCCTGCCGAGCACCTGGGCCGCAAGCTGATCGGCGGTGGTCGCGAGCTTCACTTCGACGCCGGGTCGCGTGCGGTCATACGCGTGGACGCCGGTCAGCCAGGCAGCCGAGGCGCGGGTGTGGTCGCCGCTGCCGTCGCCTTTGGTATCGGCTTCAAGATGCGACAGGCCGGTGAGGATATTGAACTGCCCGTTCAGCTTTTCGAGCGGTTTCAGGTTGGGCGTGAGCTCGAACCCGTAACCAAGCTGGGTGGGCTTCCACTGGCTCCAGATTACGCCGTGCGAAGCGTAAACCCACCCCAGGCGCGTGGTCGGCGTGGTGGCAGCCGAAAGCGCGGGCATCATCGAATCCAGCATGGGCAGTGCCAGCGAGGCTCCCAGACCCTTCAGCATCGTTCTTCGGGCCATCTTCTTTTTGGTGATGAACGTCATGGGTTTTTCCTTTCGGCTTTCACGGTTCTCATCTGGAATGGGGCGCTGTTTACGACGCCCAGCACCAGCGCGTCGAACTTATAGTCGCTTGCGGCGGCATCGCGGACAATCTTACGCACGGCCGGCGCGTCAAAATACTGCACGTTGCGGCCGATGCCATACATCAGCAGTTTGCCGGTGACCGCGCCGACGAATCTCTGCGGGTCCTTAAGAAGCAGTTCTTTCACGCCGCCGAGGCCGTCGACGGCGGTTCCGTCGGGCAGTTTGCTGGACACATCGATGGGCTTGCCGGCGTCCTGATCCCGCCATTTGCCGATGGCGTCGAAATTCTCCATGGCGAATCCGATGGGATCCATGCGGGCGTGGCAATTGGCGCACGCGGGATTGGCCCGATGCTGCACCATGGCTTCGCGCAGTGTAAGCTGCTCACCGGATTTCGCGCCATCCGTGCTCAGCGACGGAACATTGGGCGGGGGCGGCGGCGGCGGCGATGCCAGCAGGTTTTCCAGAACGTATTTGCCGCGCAGCACTGGCGAGGTACGCGTCGAGTAGGAAGTCAGCAGCAGGATTCCGCCCTGCCCCAGGAGTCCGCCGCGGGGACTATCTTTGGGGAACGTGACGCGCTGAAATTCGGCTCCGCGAATATTGGGAATGCCGTAGTGCTTGGCCAGGCGCTCGTTGACGAAGGTGTAATTGGCGGTCAGCAGCTCCAGCACGCTGCGATTCTCGCGCAGGATGCTGTCGAGGAATAGCTGGGTTTCTTTTTCGAAGGACGCGCGTAAGCCTTCGTCGAAATCGCGGAACACGAACAGATCGGGAGATTTGACGTCGACGTCGCGCAGGTAGAGCCACTGCGCGGCGAAGTTGTCGACCATGGATTCGGAACGCGGGTCGGCCAGCATGCGCCTGACCTGCTGCTCGAGAACCTCGGGCTGCTTCAGCTTACCGGAAGCGGCGATGTTGAGGAGCTCGTCATCGGGAATGCTGCTCCACAGGAAGAACGAAAGGCGCGAAGCCAGCTCCAAATCGCTGACGGTGTGCACCGAACCAGGAGCCGCACCGGCCGGATCGCGCTCAATGCGATACAGGAACTGCGGGCTCACCAGAAGGCGTTCGAGGCCGCGCTGTATGCCCAGATCGAAATCCCGTTCCTTGCGGCCTTTTTCGTAAAAATCGAGCAAAGTGGCGACATCGCCGCCAGTGACCGGACGGCGATAAGCCCGGCGTGCCAAGGTGGAAAGAATTTGCCGGGCGCAGGCCGGTTCGGCCGCGGCGTTGGCGGGACGGCAGGTGAAAATGCGCTGGCGGCTGGGCGTGTCCCCCGATCCGGTCGCATTGTAGGGCCCGCGAATGGTGACTGAGGCGATGGCCGGCTGTGTTCCCCGGCTGCGCTCACGAGGATGTAAGGTCGCTTCGTCGAGAGCTTCCGTTTTTTGAACGAACGTGACTCCGATCAGCCTGGGTCCGGCCTTCACGGCGATGCGGAAATTAGTGGGGATCGCGCCGCCGCGTCCACCTCCACCACCTCGGCCACCACCAGCGGCTCCGCGCCCGCCACGTCCAGCGTTCCCGCCGAGCGTCACGATTTCCTTCCGCTCGCCGTCCACGGTGATTTCGAGCTGATGCTGATCGCGCGCAGAGCCCGCCAGCTCAAGCTGGAATTCGTACTCGCCGTCCAGCGGGAAGTAGCTGCGGATGGCGGTTCCACCGCGTGTTCCGAAGGGCAGTTCCTCCACTTGCGAATCCTGGGGGCCCTCAAGCGGTGTGCGGTATATATTCACCATCACCGGCATGCCAGGATCGCCGACCGCAAGGCGGCTGATCTTGGTGGATGCGTCCAGGTAGCGTTCCATGGTGGCCGGCGAAACGTACAGCAGATCGGCAATGTTATCGAAGCCGCTGGAGGCGTTATCGGCGGGCAGCAGGAGCGTGTAATCCATCTCCTTGGGAAGATCGTCCAGGGCGAGCAGGTCGCGAATGGCGTGGTGGTATTCGGTGCGCGTCAGGCGGTGTAGATTGGGCAGGTCGCCGGGATTCGGTTTGGCCGCGGCGGCGCGGTCGAGCTCGGTTTCAAGGTAGGACGCGACCCGATCGTACGTAGCGGCATCCGGGCGCGGCATGGGCACGGGCGGCATGGACTTCGCCCGAAGCTGCTTGATGGCGCGTTCCCAGGTTTCCGCCTCGCTCGAAACTTGAGTGAGCGTGGCGGGATCGAGAACCACGCCCCCGGTCTTGAGAGCAGCGCTGTGGCAGCCGACGCAGTATTGCTTTACGGTGGCACTGGCCGCGGCGCCGGCGGTCGGTGTCGTGCTGGGCTGGGTGGTTTGCGTGCGTCCGAGGGACGTCAGCAGGGTGGCGACGATCGCGCCTCCGATCAACCACTTGACTCTGAGGCACTTAGCGCTAAGTTTCGGGCTGTGTTTCACGGGCATTCGACCGTTGCTTATTATACAGACTTAAACCGCCGGAAGCGAGGGGGCCGTCACTGGACCGGAGGAGACAAGTCCCTTGTTTACAATGCGCCACTAGAGTAGAATGAAGCGCGGATTCCTTTATGACACGCTCGACAAAATGGCTGGTGGCAGGTTCGATGTTGCTGACAGGCGCCGTAGCGATGGGTGCGGCGGATAGGACTCTGATGGACGCCGTAAAACGCGGCGACACCGCGGGCGTCAAGGCTTTGCTCGCCAAGAAAGTCGACGTGAACGCCCCGGGGGTGGATACTTCGACGCCGCTGGATTGGGCAGTCGAGTCCAATAACCTGGAGATGGTCAACCTGCTGATCGACGCCGGAGCGAACGTGAACTCGGAAACGCGCTACAAAATCACGCCGCTGTCGCTTGCATGCAAGAACGGGAATGCGGCCATAATCGAGCGTCTGCTGAAGGCGGGGGTGGATTCCAACAGCACTTCGGAAGAGGGTCAGACGGCGCTGATGACGGCGGCCCTGAACGGCAAGGTCGACGCGATCAAGATGCTGCTGGCGCATGGGGCGAAAGTCAATGCGACGGAGCCGTATAAGGGTCAGACGGCATTGATGTGGGCGGCCGGCGAAGGCAACTCCGATGCCGCAGCCATGCTGATCGAGTTCGGCGGCGATGTGAAGGCTAAATCCAAAGCTGGATTTACGCCGCTGCTGTTCGCCGTGATGAACAACCAGATTCCCGCTGTCAAAATTTTGCTGGAGCACGGCGCGAACGTGGACGACAGGTCGATCGACGGCAGCACCACGCTGAACATGGCGATCATTAATGCCTATTACGATATGGCCTCGGTTCTGCTGGACTACGGAGCCAACCCGAACGTGCAGGATCTGAACGGGACGCCGCTGCATTCGCTGGTGTGGATGCGCAAGCCCGGCACGTCGTGGGAAGCGGCCGCCACGGCCACCGATCCGATCACGGTTCCGCGTCCGAGCGGACAGCGAATGACGGATCTCCAGTTAGCCAAGAAGCTGCTGGAGAAGGGCGCGGATCCGAACGCCCGGATCGCCTGGAAGGAAATGAAGATGGACAAGGGTCTAGGCACCACGAAGAATCCGCCCAACATTAATCTGGGACGGCACTACATGAGCTTCGTGGGATCGACCCCGTTTTATAACGCCGCGCGCAACGGCGACCCCGCCATGATGAAGCTGCTGGTGGAGCACGGCGCGGATCCGAAGATGCCGACGGCGGTGGGCGTCACACCGTTGATGGCCGCTGCATGCATCGATTATTACGAGGGCGAAACACCCGGACCGCTGACCGGAGTTTCCGAGGCGGAGCGGCTGGAAGCCGTGAAACTCGCCGTGGAACTGGGGAACGACCTCAACGCCAGGACGCATCTGGGCGACTATCCCCTGGTGGGCACCTCGGAGTCCATGCTGGCGCACTATCCGGACAACTTTAACGATCTGGCGGATCTCGGCACGGGCGACGCGCGCTGGGATGGCTTTACCGCTCTGCACGGAGCAGTGCTGTGCAACCAGCCTTCGATTCTCCAATACCTGTTGGATAAGGGCGCAGATCCGACGATCAAGAGCAGGCTCGGCTGGACGCCCTATACGCTGACTCAGGGCATCTTCATGGCGAATTCGAAGAAAGAATTTCCGGTGGCGGCGCAGATCCTCAAGAAGGCGATGGCTGAGAAGAGCCAAACGGTCGCCACTCGCGAGTAATTAGAACTTATCTTTTATACTGGGCCAATCGCGCTCGAAACGAAATATTTCCTTGGCCGGAGGCAGAGGCGCTTGCGTCTCGATCCAGCGCACCGGCTCTGAGCCCATGTTTTCGAAACTGTGGATGCAGCCGACGCCGGTCCAGATCACGTCGCCGGGGCCCAGATCGTACGTCTTTCCATCAGCAGTGGCGCGAACGCGGCCGGTGACGATCAGGTAAGACTCCTCGAAGGTATGGTCGTGCGGATCGATCTTTGCGCCGGGCATGTACTGGATGAGGAATAGCGACTGGTGGATCGCGCCAAATGAACGATCGACGAACATCTTGATGGCGACGCCGGTGGTGGGGTTGAATCCTTCCATCTGCGAGGGCGCGCCGGGGCGAGGCAGTTGAGATTCGTCGAAGTGGCCTGCATGGGTGTCGCCTGCGTGCGGCGTGGGAGCAAGGCCGAAAAAAGTGTCGCGGCCATATTCGAGCGGACGGGGCTGGGGCGCCTGCATCTCGATCCACTTCGCCGGCCGGTCGCCGGGGTTGCTCCAAACATGCCGCCACTCGTGATGAACTCCGGTGGGGATCAATCCGTAATGACCCGGCTCGAGCGTGTGGCTCTTGTCGCCGATCTGGAGAGTGATGTGTCCTTCCAGGATGTAGAAGCTTTCTTCGAAGGAATGAAAGTGCGGCTGGATCTCGCCGCCCGGATCCAGGTAACAGACGCCCACGCCCATGTGGACCGATCCCATGGCCCGATCGACGTAGGTCGCACGGCGGAAGCCGGTGCTGTGCGGTTCGTAAAGCTTCGGCGTGCGGGCCGCGGACTCCTCAATTTTTGAAACGTGGTGCATGCCAGTCTCCTATTGACTAAGATAGTTCTCTGCTATCGACTCTCACAAGGACAGAACGGCGCGCATTTGTAGCGTGCGTGGGCGGCTGGGCGCTGGATGCCATGGACGTCCAGCTCTACAGCTTCGTGATTCCGACGCTGATTGCGGTCTGGGGCATCACGCGGGCGCAGGCCGGCGAGCTGGGGACGGCGGCGCTGCTGGTCTCGGCCGTGGGCGGATGGCTGGCAGGGTGGCTCGCGGATCGCTACGGCCGGGTACGGACGCTGCAAGTGGCGATCCTGTGGTTCGCGGTATTCACGTTCCTGTCGGGGCTGGCGCAGAACTTCGCGCAGTTGTTCGCGGCGCGCGCGCTGATGGGACTGGGATTCGGAGGCGAATGGGCCGCGGGGGCCGTTTTGCTCGGCGAAGTGATTCGCCCGGAGTATCGCGGAAAAGCGCTGGGGATGATGCAGGCGGGCTGGGCGGTGGGATGGGGCACGGCCGCGCTGCTCTATGCGTTCTTCTTTTCGGTGCTGCCCGCCGAGATCGCGTGGCGGGTGTTGTTCCTGGTCGGGATCGCGCCAGCGCTGCTGGTGTTCTTCGTGCGGCGGTTTGTCGCGGAACCGGCGGTGTATCTGGAAACGCGATCCAAGCTCGCGGCGCAGGGCGAACGGCCGTCGGCGCTGGAGATATTCCGGCCGCCGCTGTTGCGGGTCACGGTGCTGGGAGGGCTGATGGGAACCGGCGCGCAGGGCGGGTATTACGCGGTCACCACCTGGCTGCCGACGTTTCTGCGCACCGAGCGCCAGCTGTCCGTGCTGGACTCGGCGGGTTATCTCGCTGTGTCGATCGCCGGGGCCTTCTGCGGCTATCTCAGCGGCGGTTATCTCGCGGATCGCATAGGGCGGCGTCTGACGTTCCTGGTGTTCGCGATCGGGGCGGGTGTTGTCGCGGTGACCTACACGATGTTTCCGTTCGGCGACGAAGCCATGCTGGTGCTGGGGTTCCCGCTGGGCTTCTTCGCGTCGGGAGTGTTCAGCGCGATGGGTCCGTTCTTCACCGAGCATTTTCCAACGCGCGTGCGAGGCGTCGGACAAGGGTTCGCGTACAACCTCGGCCGCGCGACCGGCGCGCTATTTCCGACGCTCGTGGGGCTTTTGTCGGCGCGGATTCCGCTGGGCGAGGCGATCGGACTATTTGCCGGCCTGGCGTATGCAACCATGGCTGTAGCAGCGTTCCTGTTACCGGAAACAAAGGGAAAAACTCTAACGGCTTGAGCACTGCCGGTGTATCCTGAGAAATCAATGAGTGACACGCTGGCACTTTTCCCGGACCTGATCGCAAGCGCGCCGGGCGATTCCCGCACAACGGGCATATTGCCATCGCAGCGGTTGGAAGATCTGGTGGCGGCCGGTTACATACGTGCGATCAAGGCCGCTTCACCGATCGCCCCAAGCCAGATCCAGGCGTCCAGTATCGATTTGCGCCTCGGCGCGATCGGTTATGAGGTGTGCGCCAGCTTCCTGCCGAGCGTGAATGCGACCGTTGATAAGAAGTTGCAGGAACTCAAACTCAAGGAACTCGATCTTTCGGGGCCGGTCTTGCTGGAGAAGGGAAAAGTATACATCGTTCCGCTTCAGGAAGAGCTTCTTCTGCCGGAGAATTATTCCGGGAAGGCGAATCCGAAGAGCAGCATCGGACGCTTAGGCGTCTTCACGCGGCTCATCACCGATTACGGCGACGCGTTCGAGGAGATCCGGACCGCATATAAAGGACGGCTGTACGCGGAAATCGTGCCTCTCACCTTTGAGGTATATGTCCGTGAAGGTGTCACGCTCAACCACCTGCGCGTCCGGCGCGGCAATCCGCGCCAGTTCGACAAAAGATTAGTCGATCTGCACGAGCAACAGCCGCTGGTCTATTCGCAGGACGAGTCGCCGGCGGAGCCGCTCATTTCCGACGGATTGAAGCTGTCGGTGGACCTGCAAGGGATCGACGGATCGGAAGTAATCGGGTATCGGGCCAAACGGGAAGCGGCTCCCATCGATCTCTCGTTTGTGAATCACTACAATCCGGACGACTTTTGGGAGCGGATCTACCGGGACCGGGGATCGATTGTTCTGGAGCCTGGAGATTTTTACATTTTGACCTCGAAGGAAAAGGTCAGTGTTCCGCCCCACATGGCGGCCGAGATGCTGCCCTTCGATCCGGCCGTGGGGGAATTTCGGATACATTACGCGGGCTTCTTCGATCCTGGATTCGGCTGGAGCCCGGAAAAAACGATCGGCAATCATGCCGTGCTGGAAGTCCGGTCGCATGAAGTGAGATCGCTGCTTGAAGACGGGCAAGTGGTTGGCCGTTTGAAGTACGAGCCCCTCCTCGAGCAGCCTGACAAACTGTACGGAAGCACCGCGACGGGCTCGTCTTACCGCACTCAGAGTCTTACTCTGAGTAAACACTTTAAAACGTAATATGATCCTCAGCCGCGACCGAATCCTGACCACCCATGTCGGCAGCCTGCCGCGGAACGAGACTTTGTCGGATCTTCTCGTCCGGCGCGAAGAGGGCGAGGCTATCGACAAAGACCAGCTCGCGCGGGAGATGGATCTGGCGGTGCATCGCGTCGTCGACAAGCAGGCTGCGGCGGGCATCGACATCGCCAATGACGGCGAGCAGCAGCGCGTGGGCTTTCAGACGTACGTGCCGCAACGGATGTCGGGCTTCGCGGGCGAATCGAAGCGCCGCCGCGGTCGCGATTTCGAGGAATTTCCGGAGCTGGTGACGCTCCTGATGCGGCGTTTTCCGCAACGCAGCCGGATGCAGAACGCTCCGGAGGCGCAAGCCGAACTGCATTATCTGGACACGGCGCCGATCGAGCTCGAGATCGCACGGCTCCAGCGCGCGACCCACGGATCGAACGCCGCCAACTTCGCGGAGTGCTTCATGACGGCCCCGTCTCCCGGCATCATCTCCAGCACGATGCTGAACGCCTTCTACGATTCGCAGGAGGCTTACCTGGCCGCGATCGCGCGCGAGATGCGCAACGAGTATCTGGCGATCCACGGGGCTGGTTTACTGCTGCAGATCGATTCGCCTGACCTGGCGATGGACCGGTCCATGTTTTATCGGGACTCATCGGATTCCGAGTTCGTCAAGGCAGCGGAGATGCACGTTGCGGCGATCAATAAAGGGATCGAAGGCATCCCGCGCGACCGTGTTCGTCTGCATTGCTGCTGGGGCAACTGGGACGGGCCGCACATTCACGACGTTCCGCTGGAGCTGATTCTGCCGGTGCTGTATCGGGCGAATGTGGGGGCGTTGAGTATCGAATTCGCCAATCCCCGGCATCAGCATGAATACGAATCGCTGCGCCGGCATCCGTTGCCGGATCATATGGCGCTGATTCCGGGGACGATCGACACGACGACGAATATCGTGGAGCATCCCCAGGTGGTCGCGCGGCGGATTCAGGAGGCGGTGGCGGTGGTGGGCGACCGGGAGCGGGTGATCGCCAGCGCGGATTGCGGGTTCGGAACGTTCACGGGCCGCGAGTGGGTGATCGAGCCGGCGGTGTGGCTCAAATTGAAATCGCTGCGCGAAGGCGCGGATATCGCGTCGCGCGTTTTATGGGGCGGAGCTAGGTAAAAAGAAAATGGGGACAGGCAGAGGGATGATGCCGACGCTTCACCCGGAAGAATGAAAATACCCCGACCACCATCCGAAGGAAAAAAAGGGGACACCTCCTAACTTCCGCAAAGCTAGTAGCGGGGCGAACACCAGGAGGTGTCCCCTTTTTTCCCCTAAGAGCTTGCGGCGTTGCTACTTCGGAATCTGCGGAACAACCAGATGGAAGATTTTCAACGGGACACCGGTTGCCTGGATGGTCGCGGTTTCTGAAGGTCCAAGGTAAACGCCCATTCCCTTGGACACTTCGTGATCCTTGTTTTCGAGGTGGATGCTCCCATGCCCTTCCATCAGGTATAGGAGCTGATGCTTATCACTTGTATCAGTCCGGTATTTCTGTCCAGGCTGGAGCCAGCGCAGTGTTCCGAGCACGTTCTTCGCGCCGGCGAGTTGCTCATTCAGAATCTCGGTGGCCTCGCCCTGCGGCGTCTTCACGCGCGGAAGTTTGTTGGTATCGATGAAAAGTGTCTTTGGCATGGACTTAGGTTTGGATCCAGACGCGGCCGTCAACGCGATTCCATTTGAGATCTTCCGGGGTGCCATCCAGGATCGTGGTCACGAAGCGATTAGGCGCCTGGAATTCGAAGTAGAACAGCGGGGACCCGGTGGCTCTGAGGCGATGCGTCGCTTCGGCCGGGATGAAGACCAAGTCGCCCGGGCTGACATCGCGAGTGCCCTCGGGAGTTTCGACGCTTCCCTTCCCTTCCATGATGAAGTAGAAATGCTCACAATTTTCATGCAGGTGCAGCGGCGAGGCGGCTCCCTGCTTATAGCGCATGATTCCGGCCAGCATGTCGTCAATATTAGTCAGCTCTTTATTGACGAAAAACGTGCGTTCGCGGCCGGGCACGGCTGACACGAGCTTCGGGAGTTCGTCCTCGTGAAAAATGTAGGCCATGATGTTTCTCCTGTCTCAAGTCTTTCTTAGGTTTTTGGCCGATAGGCGAGGCGCGCAACCTCGGCGTAGGGAACCGACGCGACCGTCGCCCGGATCTCGGCTTGCTGATGACGCTCGACTGTCGGTTTCGAGGACCCGCGTCCTTGCTCGCCCCAGATCAGCGTGACTTCGACGCCGGGATCACTGTGCTCAACATCGACCATGGCCAGCGAGATCATCGCACGTTCATTGTACGTGTAACCGGTGTAGGTCGAGAGCCCGATCGTCTTGCCGCCCTTCAACACTTTGTCGTACGGCAGGGTGGAATAATTCGCCAAGGGCAGATCGATGTACTTCTCAATATCGCCGCCTGCGTGAAACAGCGAACCCATGACGCGCTTGATGTCTTCGCCATTCCAGACGAGCGTTACTTTCTTGCGCTTTTGGCTGCCGGTCATTTTCTCAAGGGCCGCACGTCCGATGAACTCGTGGTCGAACTTGACGAACGGACCGTAGCCGAGGTCGTAGGGAGTCAAGTAATAGTCGGTGATGTCGTTCGAGTAGAAGCTGCCTCCCAGGGAGGCCATCGCTTCATAGCTCTTCGAAGTTAACCATTGACGATAGGCTTTCATATCGTCGCCGGTGTAAACCGCGGGAAGCGGCGACGGGATCCAGCCCGATTCGAGACAACTTGTCGGATAGGTTCGTGCGCCGACTCGCCGAATGCCAAATTCCTGGCCGGCCGCGACGATCGCATCGCGGACTGCCTCGCCGTGCTCCCATGGTCCGAACAATTCCCATCCGGGCTGCCCGACCATGCCGTGACGCAACGCGCGCACGTCGTGCCCTGCAATCTCGAGGGCTGCCATGTTGAAGAACCGGATATCCGGCGCGGGCTTGCCGGTCACCTTCTCCATGACCTTGAGAGCATGCGGACCTTGCACCTGGTAGCGGAAAACTTTGCGGCGGCCCTGGTTGACGGCGGACCTCTCGTCTCGTTCGGCTTTCGCTTTGTAGCGGCCAGTCTCGACGTGATACTGGACCCAGTTGGCTGCAGGTGGACGGCCGACGAGATTGAATTTGTTCTCGTCCAGGTAAAACAGGATCGCGTCGCCGATGACGTAGCCCTCGGGGTTGCAGGCCACGAACTGCTTCGCCTGATTGACCTTGAAATTCTTGTAAGTATTCACGCCCAGGTCGGAGAATACCTTGACTGCATCGGGACCCTCGACATACAGATCCGTCATGTGGTGCGATTGATCGAACAAGGCGCAGGTTTCGCGCCAGGAACGTTGCTCGTCTCTCCAGTTGGTGAACTCGTGCTGTACGACGGGAAAAGCGTAGGGTCCAATCTGCGAATTTCGCAACAGGTCGACCGGATTACCGGCGGTTCGTATGACGTCTTCTAAACTCTGGGAACTCATGATTGTCCTAACTTCTTCAAAGGTTGCTCCAGCGCGGCGGCCAGATCGTTCAAGAACGCAGCCGCTTGCGCGCCGTCGACTACACGATGGTCGCTCGAAAGAGTAATGGTCATGATCGGCCGCACGGCGGGCTGGCCGTTGACCGCGACCACGCGATCGGAAATCCGCCCCACTGCGAGAACCGCGGCCTGCGGCGGCGTGATGATGGCACTGAATGCGTCCACGCCAAACATGCCGAGATTGCTGATGGTGAAGGTCCCGCCGGCGATATCGGTGGGCCGCAGACGGCCGGATTTGGCACGCTCGGCAAGATCTTTTCGTTGTGCAGCAACATCGGCGATGGGCGTCGTGGCCGCGTTGGGGATCACGGCGCCAACCACGCCCTCCGGCACGGCGATCGCCAGCGAGATGTTGACGGCGGGGTTCAGACGAATCGCGTTGCCCGTCCAACTCGCGTTCATCTTGGGATGATCGAGCAGCGTGCGGGCGACCAGGGCGATCAGGAAATCGGTGTGGGTGAACGTGTCCTTTCCGAGCTGCTCGCGCGCGGCGTTCAACGCGCCTGCGTCCACATCGCGCGCCAGAAAGAAATGCGGCACGGTGGTCCAGCTCTGAGTGGTTCGCTCGGCCATTAATCGCGCGATCGTGCTGAGAGATTCGGCGGGCGCAGGCTTGGCCGCCGCGGCTTGAATATCCTCGCCGCTGATCGTTCCACCGGGACCGGTGCCTATGACGCGGCTGATGTCCACGCCCAGTTCCTGGGCCATCCTTCGTGCTTTCGGCGAAATTCTCGGGCCGCCTTCAGCAGCTTTTTCGGGAGCCCGAGCGGTAATCGGACGCGCCTGCTCAGCCATTCCCCGCGATGCGGTATCGGACTCCACGGGCGGCTGTTCCCCCGGCGCGACCAGCCAGGCGATGATCTGACCCACCGGCACCACATCGCCTGCATGCGATCGGACGCCGGCCAGGATGCCATCGGCCTGCGCTTCCAGCTCGAAAGAAACCTTGTCGGTCTCAATTTCGAGGAGCGGTTCGCCCTTAAGAACCTGGTCGCCTTCCTTCTTGATCCAGACCAGGACCTTGCCGGTTTCCTGCGCCAGTTCCAGAGCCGGCATCACCACGCTTACGGCCATCTAGCGAACAGCTCCCGCTTCTTCCGCTTTGATTTGCTCCCCGCGCGCGCTGGCCTCGACCATCTCCACGATGCGGCTGCTGGGCGCAGGATCGTGTTCGCGCGTGGTGGCCAGCGGTCCGTCGACGGTAATGTATCTCGTGCCCGCGACGAGGAGTTTTTCGGCGGGGAAACGCGTGATGACTTCGTGACCCGTTTCCGTGACCACGATCTCCTCTTCGATGCGAGCCGCGCTCCAGCCGTCTTTCGAGGGCCAGAAGGTTTCGAGCGCGAAGACCATGCCGGGTTTCAGCTCGTAGGAATGTTCCAGCGAAACCAGGCGGCTGATGACCGGTTTTTCCCAGATCGCCAAGCCGATGCCGTGGCCGAACTGCAGCGCGAAGGCCGCTTCTTCATTAGCGAATCCGAACTCCTGTGCCTTCGGCCACACCGATGCAATCTCCGCGGTGTTGCGGCCGGGGCGGATCAGCGAAATCGCGGCGTCAAGATAATCGCGGCAGCGCGAGTATGCGTCGACCAGCGCGGGCGAGCCGTAGCCGATCGCGAAGCACCGGTAATAGCAGGTGCGATAGCCCATGTAGGAGTGCAAGATGTCGTAGTACACGGGATCGCCGGGTCGCAGCACACGATCGGAAAATACGTGCGGGTGCGGGCTGCAGCGTTCGCCGGAAATGGCGTTTACGCCTTCGACGTACTCCGAACCCAGATCGTATAGGACCTTACTTGCGAGGCCGACAGCTTCATTCTCGCTAAAGCCCGGCCGCATGGCGCGATACAGTTCCTCATAGGCCGCATCGACCATCATGGCTGAGGTGTTGAGCAGCGAAATTTCGTCCTGAGTCTTGATGACGCGGGCGTCGGACATGAGCTGCTGGCCGTCGACGACGGTAATCCCCTCGCGCTGCAAGGCGAATAAGATCGGCGGCTCGACGACGTCGATCCCGACAGGCTGTTTGTGCAGGCCGCGCATTTCGAGCTCGATCTTGATCTTGCGGGCGACATCTTCGGCGCGTCCCATTTCCGGAGACATTGCGCCGCGTAACAGCGAAATCCCGGGACGCGATCGTTCGCCCAGCCAGGGGCAGTTGAGCTGATGATGCTTGGCGGCTGAGCCGAAGTCCCACAGAATCGGCTCGTCATTCTGAGGCAGGAGCGTAAAGCGGCTGATCTTATCCTGCGCCCAGGTCCCAATGTGCGTTGCGGTGATATAGCGCACATTGTTCATATCGAAGCACAGGAGCGCTCCCATTTCCGACTTCGCGAGCAGCGCCTTGGCGCGCGCGAGCCTCTCCGTGCGGAGGCGGTCGAAGTTGATCCGCTCTTCCCAATCGACCGCCATCGTGCCGTGAGTTTTTAGTGCCATCGCGCACCCCTCGCTTTCTCAAGCGCCTAGTTTACTCGAGATCCACTTGTTCGAGAGTTTCTTGCCGCTAGAGGCGCACTCTCTAAGATACAAATTGATCAGCGTCTGGTATCGAATACCGGTGTCCGCGGCCAGCTTCTTGAAATGCCGGATCGTGTCATTGTCGAGCCGAATCGTCACCTGGCGCTTTAGCAGCCGGGCGTAGGGATTCCGCTTCGCCTGGGAGAAATCGTAGTGCTTCCTCATTGTTTCCATCTGACCTCATACTTCCTGCGTTCGGCCGTGTTGGCGCGGCGCGCAGAGATAATCCGAATCACGCCGCGATCGTGACGATAGCAGTGGCACACCACCAGCGCCCGCAAGGAACTACTCAAGCCGAGCAAGATGAATCGGTCCTCATGCCTGGAGTGATCGGGATCGGCGGCCAGCAACCCGTTTTCATCCAGAAACACTGTTTTCGCTTCCTCAAAAGAGACTCCGTGCTTGCGCCGATTTTGAGCGGCCTTTCTATGGTCCCAGTCGACCTCGAGATCGGGCACTCCTAAGTGTAACTACAATGTAATGGAATCTCAAGTCCGGCCGCATAGCGCGAGGGCCGCTTCGCAGACCGTGCGCTCGGTGGGCACGGTGGCGTCTTCGAGCGGCGGCGAGAACGGAATCGGGACGTGCATCGCGCCCATTCTCTTCACTGGCGCTTCCAGATCGAAGAACGCGTTTTCCTGGATCATCGCTGCCAGTTCCGCCGTCACTCCATAGCGCCCGTAGCCTTCGTCGACCACGATCACGCGCGAGGTTTTTCGGGCGGAGTCGATCAGGGTTTTCTCGTCCAAAGGCCACAACGTACGAGGATCCACCACTTCCGCACTCACGCCGTGCGCTTCGAGCAGCTTCGCGGCGCCCAGAGCCACTTGCACCATACTGCTGGTCGCGATGATGGTGACGTCATCACCGGCACGTTTTACATCGGCGACTCCAAGTGGGATCGTGTAATCTTCCTCAGGCACGGGACCCTTGAGCTTGTACATCATCTTGTCTTCATAAAAGACGACCGGATTGTCGTCACGGATCGCGGTTTTGAGCAGCCCCTTGGCGTCATAAGGCGTCGAAGGCATCACCACTTTTAAGCCGGGAATGTGGCAGAACCATGCGTGCAGCGATTGCGAATGCTGCGCGGCCGACCGGCGTGTTGCGCCCAGCGTGGTCCGCAGCACCATGGAGCATTTCCATTTGCCGCCGGACATGTAGTGGATCTTGGCTGCCTGGTTCGCCATCTGGTCCATGATCAGGCCCGCAAAATCGCCGAACATAATGTCGACCACTGGACGCATTCCGGTCATCCCTGCGCCGACGCCGATACCCGTGAATCCGGCTTCCGAGATGGGCGTATCGAGCACTCGGTCGGTTCCGAACTCCTGGACCAGGCCGCCTAGCACCTTGAACGCCGTGCCCGCTTCGGCGACGTCTTCGCCCATGATGAAGACCCGCGGGTCGCGACGCATCTCTTCCGCGAGCGCTTCGCGCACCGCTTCTCCCAGCGTCAACTCACGAACAGCCACAGCGGTCTCAGGCATACACGTCTTGCTCCACTTTATCGACGTTCGGATACGGCGCAGCCATCGCAAACTGTACGGCTTTGTCGATCTCCACCTTCACTTCGGACTGGATCTGGTCCAACGCTGCCTGGTCGGCAATCTTCTGCGTGAGGATCACCTCGGTCGCAACCTTGATAGGATCGCGCTCGGACTTCCATGTTTGTTCTTCCTGCTTCGAGCGATAGTATTCGCGGCTGATGTCGCCGACGTGGTGCCCCATGAAGCGATAGGTGTTGGCCTGCAGGAACGCGGGACCTTCGCCACTGCGGGCGCGCTCGACCAAACGCTTGGTGACGGTGTAAACGGCCCGCACGTCCTGGCCGTCGACGCTTTCCGAGGGCACACCGAACGCGGGGCCGCGCGCCAGAATATCGCCCGCCGCGGCTTCCGAGACATGCGTGTACTCGTTGTACATATTGTTTTCGCAAACATAGATGACGGGCAGCTTCCACAGCGCCGCCATGTTCATGACTTCGTAGACGACGCCCTGCCCTAGCGCGCCCTCGCCGAAGAAGCACACGGTGACGCGGCCGTTGCCCAGCCGCTTCGAGGAAAGCGCCGCTCCCGTGGCGATGCCGGCACTGCCGGCGACGATCGCGTTCGCTCCCAGGTTGCCCGTATCGGGATCGGCGATGTGCATCGATCCACCTTTGCCTTTGCAATACCCGGCTTCCTTGCCGAGCAGCTCGGCGAACATGCGGTCGATAGCCGCGCCCTTCGCCAGGCAATGCCCGTGGCCGCGATGGGTGCTGGTGATGTAATCGTCCGAGCGAAGAGCTTCGCAGACGCCGACGGCGATCGCTTCCTCGCCGATATAGAGGTGGGCGAGCCCGGGCATCAGCGCGCGCGTATACAGATCGTTGACCTGCTCCTCGAAGAGGCGGATCATGACCATGCGCCGGTACATCCGAAGAAGCAGTTTTGAATCGACGTCACTCATTTGCTTACTCCCGAGATTCGAGCGAGTACTTCGAAAAGGATGGCAAAATCTTTCTTCGCCAGGCCCATGCCTCGCGCAGCCGTCAGCATTTCATTGGTCGCGGCGGTGGTCGGCAAAGGCACGTCCACCTGGCGGCCCAACTCCAATGCTAATAGCATATCCTTCTGCATCATATTGACATCGAACCAGGCTTCGTCGGGCATTTTGAGCACGAACGGACCGCGGTATTGGACCATCGGCGACCCGATCACGCTGTGGGTCATCACGTCGACCGCGGTCTCGCGCGCTATCCCGCTTTTCTCGGCGAGCAGCACGCCTTCCGAGAACGCCAGCATCTGCACAGCCAGGCTCAGATTGGTCGCGATCTTCATCACCAGCGCGAGGCCGTTATCGCCCACGTGCGTCACCTTCGGGCCGATGTCGAGCAGCAGCGGCTTCAGGCGCTCAAACGTATCCGGCCGGCCGCCGACCATCACCGAAAGTTTCCCCTGCTGAAGCGTGATGACGCTTCCGGATACCGGCGCATCCGCCATATCCGCGCTTTTCTCGCGGACGCGAGCCGCGAGCGCTCGGCTGACCGCGGGACTCACGGTGCTCATGTCGACCAGGACTTTGCCGGCGCTCAATCCGGCGAGCATGCCATCCGGTCCTTCGAATACCTGTTCGAGGGCGGCGGAGTTGGTGACCATGGATAGCGTGACGTCGGCCGCGGCACAGACCGCGCGCGGCGAATCGGCCCACTTCATGCCCCGATCGATCAGGCGCTGGGCCTTCGGCTTGGTACGGTTGTAGCCGGTAACGGTGTGGCCCTTGTCCAGAAGGCGCGCGACCATATCGCCGCCCATGACCCCGAGGCCGACGAATCCCAAATTTGCCATCGTTCTAGTCTAGCTCTATCCCTACTTGATCCAGACGGTCTTGGCGTTCATGAACTCCCGGATTCCGTGAACCCCCAGCTCGCGGCCATGGCCGGAGTGTTTGACACCGCCGAAAGGAATGCGGGGATCGGAAGCCACCATCTGGTTGATGAAGACCATGCCCGCGTCGATCTCATTGGCGAAGCGCTCGCGCTCGACGGGATCGCTGGTCCAGGCACTCGCGCCCAGGCCGAAGCGGCTGTCGTTGGCGACCTGAATCGCTTCGTCGATATTCTTCACCCGAAACACGCTCGCCACGGGACCGAATAATTCCTCGCGGTAGGCGGGCGATTCCTTCGGAATGTTCGCCAGCACGGTTGGGGCATAGAAACTTCCCGGACGATCAAGCGGTTTTCCGCCGGTCAGAATGCGCGCGCCGGCGGCGACGGTCTTCTGGACGTCAGTCTGCAACGCAGCCAGGGCATCCGCCGACGCCAGAGGGCCAAGCTCCGTCTCGGACTGCATGGGATCGCCGACCTTCAGCGCTTCCATGCCGCTTACGAATTTGCGCTCGAACCGATCGGCGATCTGCTCGGCGACGATGAACCGCTTCGCCGCGATGCAGGACTGCCCGTTGTTGACGATGCGCGCCTTGACGGCGGTGGAAACCGCATCGTCCAGGTTCGCACTGGGCATGACGATGAATGGGTCACTCCCGCCCAGTTCTAGAACCACTTTCTTGATGTTCTTCGCCGCCGAAACACCGACCTGGATCCCCGCTCCTTCGCTTCCGGTGAGTGTCGCCGCCGCGATGCGTGAATCGGTCAGAACGCGGTCCACCTGGCTCGCGCCGATGAGCAGTGTCTGAAAAGCGCCCTCCGGGAAACTCGCGCGCAAAAGAATTTCTTCGATCTTGAGCGCGCACTGGGGAACATTCGAGGCATGCTTCAGCAAGCCGACATTGCCCGCCATCAGGCCCGGCGCGATGAAGCGGAACACCTGCCAGAAGGGAAAATTCCACGGCATCACGGCCAGGATCACGCCCAGGGGCTGGTAGCGAACGTAACTGCGGCTCGCGGAGGTTTCGACCACTTCATCGGCGAGAAATCGTTCCGCGTTTTCCGCGTAGTAGCGGCAAGCCGTGGCACACTTGGCGGCTTCCGCGATCGCCGAGGAAAGCGTCTTGCCCATCTCGGTGGTCATCAGGCGGCCCAGAGCGTCTTTGTCGGCTTCGAGAATGTCCGCGGTCTTGCTCATCATCTTTGCGCGATCGGCAAACGACAGCTTGCGGAATTTCGGAAAGGTGTTCGCCGCGGTTTGGATCTTCGCCTCGATTTGCGAATCCGATAGCGGCTCAAAGGTTCGCAGCACTTCTCCGGTGGCAGGGTTGATACTCGCAATACCCATATCGACTATTCAGGCTAACAGCTTCGCTTGGTATTCTTGTGATTCATGACCCCGAAGGGTGATCCAGGAAATCGTGCGGACAGCCCCAAAGCGGCCGGGAGCGTGCATTACCACACCCACACAGGACCCGGCGACCTGGCGGCTATGTGCCTGATCGTCGGCGCACCCGGACGCGCGGATATGATCGCAGAGAAGTATTTCAAGGCGTCGAAACGCTTTTCTAACGATGCGCGAGGGCTGGTTTCGCATACCGGAAAATATCGCGACATCGACATCTCGGTGACGACCTCCGGAATGGGCGGACCGTCGATGGGTATTGTACTGCCGGAAGCGGTCCAGAGCGGCGCACGGGTGTTTATTCGAGTGGGATCGTGCGGGAGCCTGATCCGCGAATCTAAAATTGGCGACGTCATCATCCCCACCGCGGCGATTCGTTTCGATCGAACAGCGGACGATTGGGCGCCGCCGGAGTACCCTGCGGCCGCCGATTGGCGCGTTGTCGGCGCATTGCATCGCGCCGCGCAGGCGAAAGCTCCCGCCCGGTTTCACACCGGCGTCGAGTGCACCACCAGCGACTTTTACACCGGACAGGGCCGCCCGAATCTGTTCGGAGTCGTCCCCGCGCGCATGAAGGCGCGACACGAAGAGGTCCTGCGACTCGGAGTTGCGTGTTACTCGATGGAGACCTCCGATCTGTTCGTGTGGTGTTCCACCGAAGGCGGCGGACTCCCCGCGGGCGCGATCAACGCAGTCTTCGCGAGCCGCTACGCCAATGAATGGGGCACGGCCGGAGAGGAACTGGCGGCTGAGATCGCGCTCGAAGCGTTGGTAGACCTTGCTGCGGACCCAAGCCTGGACCGGTATCTCGCACGCGAAATCCCTAAATATGCTTGAGCGTCTGGAGGAGGCTGAGTCGTACGCGCGGCCCGCAGTGAGCGGCTATCGCGTGGGGGCGGTCGTGCGCGGTACATCCGGCGCGCTTTACGTGGGAGCGAATATCGAATTTCCGGGCGTTAACCTCAGTCAGACCGTGCACGCCGAACAAGCCGCCTTGTCGAACGCGTTCATGCACGATGAGCCCGGCATCGAAGCGATCGCCGTGAGTGCGGTCCCTTGCGGCCATTGCCGCCAGTTTCTTTTCGAGTTCGCTGGGGGCCGCGATATCGAGATACTTGTGCACGGGCAGCCGGGAATCACTCTGAGTGGCCTCCTGCCGCGGCCGTTTGGTCCGCGCGACTTGAACGTCACTGGGGGACCGCTCAGCCGCACCAAGATCGCGATGGAAAATGTCGAGAGCGTGGCGCAGGCCGCGCGTTACGCTGCCGCGAACGCCTATGCTCCATACACGAACTCCCCGTCGGGAGTCGCGATCCGGTCAGGCCGGGGCAACATCTATCGCGGGTCGTACATCGAAAACTCCGCGTTCAATCCCAGCTTGCCGCCGCTGCAAGCGGCACTCGCCGCGATGGCGCTGGCGAACGAGGACTTCAGAGAGATCGCCGAAGTTGTTCTGTCCGAGGCTTCCAACAATTCCATCAGCCAGTTGAGCGCTACCAAATCGTTGGTCGCCGTGATCGCGCCGCGCGCGGAGTTCCGCCTACTTCCACGCGCCAAGTAGCCGCCTCAGCAGCACCAGTTCGCCAATGTGATAGGCATTGTGATCCGCGATCAGCAGCGCTTCGCGCATAACGGTCTGACCATCACCGTGAGGAATCGGGGCATATAAATCGGTGGACTCTGCCCCCACCAGCTTGCGCATGGCGTCGAGATCGGCCTGGAACGCGCGCATGCTCCTGGCCCACGCTTTATCATTCGGAGGTTTTGGCGATTTCGGCCAATAGTCGTCCGGCCATGTGGGTGCCACGTACTTCGGATTGGTGCTGAATTCCAGGATGTCCTGCTGCGCGATGCGCATGTGCTCCAGGATTTCCCACGGCGAATGCTCCCCGCCTCTCGGTCGCTTGCCGCGCAAGGCCACCGGAAGACCCTTGACCGCGGCATCGAACGTCACATGCGCCTGGCCGCCTTCTAACAGCTTCACCAGATGTTGGCGAACATGATTGTCATTTTCCATACATCTCCTTTAAGAATTCCGCAGCCACTTGCGACACCGGACGATGCTCGCCATCCACCAGATAGTTGAGCCGCTGCATGGTTTGATTGGTGAACTTGCCCGACAACTCCTGAATAGCCTCGCGCATGCCGGGAGTTTCGCGCAGGCGTTCCTGTGACGCCGCGATCGACACCTGGTAGGGCGGAAACGCATGCTTATCGTCGGCGAGGACCTTCACGTCGAGCTTTGACAGCAGGCCGTCGGTGGCGTTCGCTGCGATCATGGTCACCTGTCGCCCCTCCAGTGCCTTGTAAAGAAGGCCGAGATCCATGGTTTGCGGACTTCCGGTCCAATGCAGACGATACGTCCGATCGAGCGCAGTCAGCCCATCCGGCCGCTGCTGAAACTCGTAGCCGACGCCGAGCGCCCACGGAGAGTTGACCATGGCCGCGTCCGTCAGATTTTCCAAGTGATTCGCGCGAGCATCCGCCCCGCTGACGACCATCGCAAAAGTGTTATCGATACCCAAGGGATCCATCCACTCGATCTTGAACCGCCGCGCATATTCGGATCGAACGTGCGCCAGCACTCGCGCCGGATCGTTGTCGGGAGCTTCCTTCAAAATTGTGGTGAGGGCTGTCCCGGTGTATTCCGGATAGACGTCGATTTCCTGATTGACCAGGGCTCCATGCGCCAGCAGGGTGCCGCCCAGATTCAATTGCCGGTTCACCTTCCGCTGCAGACGATGTTCCAGGTGTTGTGCGATGATCTCGCCGAGAACGACCTGCTCTGTGAAGTTTTTCGACCCAACACGGATACCGCGATTGCTCACTGTCCACAAAGCCAGCGCCGCGATCAGGGCGACAACCAGGGTCAGACCGACGATAATTTTCGTTCGACCCATCCCAATCCCCAGTCTGCGGCCAGCGCGATCAATGCAGCCGGCACGGCTCCCGCCAGAATCTGCGCGGTGTCCACAGACGCGACTCCGCGAAAGATAAATACGCCCAGTCCGCCGCCGCCGATCGCTGCGGCAATGGTAGCCGTGCCGATGGTGGTGACCGTGGCGACCCTGATCCCGGCCATGATGGTCGGCGCGGCCAGAGGGATCTGGACCTGACGCAGCAGTTGTCCGTCGGTCATCCCCATGGCGATGGCCGATTCACAAATCGCGGTCTCCACGCCCAGTATCCCGACCAATGTGTTGCGCAGGATCGGAAGCAGCGCGTACAGCACCAGCGCGACGATCACGGTCCGCTTGCCGATGCCGCCGATGAAAGGAATCGGGATCAGGAACCCGAAGAGCGCGAGGCTGGGGATGGTTTGCATGATGTTCGCGAATCCGAGCAGCCACGGGCGCGCGGCGCGATGGCGCGTCAGGTAGATTCCGAGTGGCACCCCGATGGCGATTGCCAGCACCATCGCGTTCAGTACCAGCAACAGATGCTCCGCCGTCAACTGGAGGATATCGCCCCACAGGTCCGAGCGCATCACTATTTTGTATCAGTTATCGAGGACTGCCAGAAACGCACGCGCTTCGTCGCTCTGCGCATGCCGGAATTCCTGCGGCGGAGCCATCACCTCCAGACGTCCTTCCGACAGCAGCGCGATCTTGCTTCCGAGCAACAGCGCTTCGCGCACGTCGTGAGTCACGAAGATCGAGGTCTTCTGAAAATCTCGCCGCAGCGACAGGAACTGCTGCTGCAATTCCAGCCGCATGACTGGATCCAACGCGCCGAAGGGCTCGTCAAACAGCAGCACAGGAGGATCGGCCGCGAGGGCGCGCGCCACTCCGACTCGCTGACGCTGCCCGCCCGAAAGCTGCCTAGGGTAACGGGACTGAAACGCGGACGCAGGCAGCCCGACTTTTTCGAGCAGCAGGTTTACGCGCCGATCGATATCCGCCGCGGTCCAACCTTCCAGTTTCGGCACCAGACCGACATTATCAGCGACGGTGAAGTGCGGAAACAGTCCGACCTCCTGGATCACATAGCCGATGCGTCTCCGCAGCTTGATGGGATCCCATTCCGTGGTCGCGCGGCCGTCGACCAACACCTGCCCGCGGGTGGGGAACAGCATGCCGTTGATCATCCTGAGCGCGGTGGTCTTGCCCGAGCCGCTGCGTCCGAGAAGCACCAGAGTTTCGCCGGTCTCTACGCCCAGGCTTAGGTCCTGAAGAATGGGCTTTCCGGCAATTGCATAGGAAACGCCGCGGAACTCAACCAGCGCCATTCAATTCACGCTCTAGCTAACCACGAACAGGCTCTCGGCGAAGGGCCACTCATGATCGATCCACTGCGCCTCGCACTGGAAACCGGCGACCTCGGCCAGGCGCCCGATCTCGTCGTGAGAATACTTGTGGCTGTTCTCGGTCCAGATGGTCTCGCGATCCCGGAAGGCGATCTGAAGGTCGGCGGCATGAATCGTTACTGTTTGCTGCCGCAGAGACTGCAGGTGCATCTCGACGCTCCCCGTGTCGGCATTGAAGCGCGCCAGGTGACGGAACTGATTCAGATCGAAATCGGCATCCAGCTCGCGGTTGATGCGGACCAGAAGATTGAGATTGAACGCGGCCGTGATTCCGAGCGGATCGTCATACGCCTGGATCAACTGGGGAATCGGCTTTTCGAGATCCGTGCCCAGCAGCATCGCATCGCCGGATTTGAGGATCATGCGGACATTCCGCAGAAAATTGATGTCGGCGGGATGGCTGAAGTTGCCGATGGTGCTGCCGAGAAACAGGACCAGGATGCGCTGGCCATCGCGCCTGCGGGCCGCGACTTCCAGGAGCCCGTCGAGATATTCGCGTTCCAGGCCGACGATGCCGACCGAATCGATATCGGCCAGCTCGCGGCGGCAGACCGCCAGCGCAGCCGACGAAATCTCGATCGGGAAGTAGTAGGTATGGCGGCGGCGCGAGAGCGCCTCCAGAATCCAGCGGGTCTTGGTGCCGCTTCCGCTGCCCAGCTCGCACAGCACGACGTCGCCCGCGATACGCTCCACGATTTCGCCGGCGTGCCCGCGAATCAGGCGCTCATCCGCGCGAGACACTCCGTACTCCGGCAGTTCAGCAATCACCTCGAACAGCTTAGAGCCGATGGTGTCATACAGATACTTGGACGGCAGCTCTTTCTGCCCGGGCTTGGTGAGGCCGCTTCGTATGTCCGTGGCGAATTCGCCTGCCGCTCTCGCAACGATCGTGCTTGTTCGCATAAATGTCCTTATTCAGCGCAGCGGAATCCCGCATACACGTACGGATAGTGGGGTTGGAACCAGTTGCGGAAGGACCTGCGCAGCATGCTTTGGTCCGTGCGCGGCGAGCCTCCCTTCATCACAAAATGCTTGCCATCGAAGAAATTTGCGGAGTAGCCTTCGTAAAACGGATACGGCTTAAATCCCTCGAAAGGCCCGAACGGCGTGGCAGTCCACTCCCAACCGTTGGCCATCAATCCATCCAAACCGAACGCGCTCCGGGCCGCCGGGAAAGCGTCCACCGGCGCGGGATCCCAGCGATCGAAATCGAAATAACCGTGCTCCGGACCGGGAGCGTCCTCGCCCCAAGGAAACTGCCGCTCATCACCGCTGTCGGTCCCAAACGCCGCTCGCTGCCATTCGGCTTCCGTGGGTAATCGCTTGTCGGTCCAGCGAGCGTACGCGGCCGCCTCGGCGTGGCTCACGTAAACCGGCCAGGAAAGGGGCAACGGGATCTCGTCAAACATGGTCCGTAGATGCCAGGAATCGCCAACCCGTTTCCAGAACGCCGGATGGGAAACCTCGCTCGATGATTTCCATTCCCAGTCCGCCGGAGTCCACAGAGCGCGGTCCCGATAGCCTCCCGATTTTAGAAAATCGAGGAATTGCCCGTTGGTCACCTTGTAGCAGTCGATGGCGAATGCGGGAACGCTCACCGAGTGAGCATCGTACTCGTTATCCCAGCCGAATTCGGCACTGGTGCGCGATAGTCCGAGCGTTGTGCGTCCTGCGGGGATTTGAATAGCCTCCGCGCGCGGCTGATCGCGATCCGGCACGTCGGCCTGCCGCTGCCGGATCTTCTTCTCGATCGGCAACTGGTGCAGCATATACGCCAGCGTCTCGGCGTGCATGAGTCGATGCTCGATCGCGGTATTAAGCAGCACTTCCGAAACGTTGTCGGCGCCTTCCAGTTCCTTGCGTACATGCGCCGCGTAGCGCCGGACCTGTTCGATCGCAGGCCAGTCGCAAGGCTGATCGGACGGCAGTTCGCCATCCACTGGGTCGATGCCGAATGCGAACAGCCGGTCTAAGCTTTCATCGAACGATTGCCCAGGCCGCAGCAGGTTCCAATCGAAGGCTTCCAGGTGGCCGATGTAGAAAATGATCCGATGCCGCTCCGGAATCGGACGGTCATAGAGAGAATCCGGCCTGACGATCGCAAACAGCTTATCGGTTTGCGCGCGGGCCTGATCCAGGCGGTGGAGCAAGGTTCTATCTTGAGCAATCAGCATGACTGAATCACTGTAATGGTTGCAGCTCACCCAACATCGTCGGAATCAGTTCGGAGACAGTCGGATGAATGTGCATGGCCCGCTGGATTACGGTGTACGGCTTGTCAGCATACATCACATCGAGGATGGAGTGAATCGCCTCATCCCCTCCGGTACCGAGAATCGCCGCCCCCATGATCCGCTGCGAGTCCGCATCTATAAGAACCTTCATGAAGCCCAGTGTTTCGCCCTTTTCGACGGCGCGTCCGACTTTGGTCATCGGACGCAGGCCTTTCAATACTTTGCGCTTCGTGGCTCGGGCTTGTGTTTCGTTCATGCCGGCCCGGCCCAGCGGGGGATCGATATATAAAGCGTACGCGGGGATGCGGTCGCTGACTTTGCGAGGCTGATCGCCCAATGGGTCGTCGAGAAGATTCGCCGCGACAATCTCGAAATCGTTATACGACGTGTGGGTGAATCCACCCTTGCCGTTGCAGTCTCCCATGGCCCAGATACCGGGAACATTCGTGCGAAGCTGATCGTCGACCTGGATGTATCCGTGGGCATCGACGGCAACGCCCGCCTTATCGAGGCCGAGATCGTCCGTATTCGGGCGACGCCCCACCGCGAGCAGGACATGCGAGCCCCGGATCTCAGAGTTCGCGCCGGCGGTGTCCATGCTCACGATGCTCTCGTCGCCCTGACGCGCGAAGCTCTTGCACTTCGTGCCCAGGCGAACCTCGATTCCCTCACGCTGCAGAATGTCGAGAATCGCGGCCGATACATCCTCGTCTTCCCGAGCGATCAGGCGCTGTCCAGTTTCGATAATGGTCACCTGGCTCCCAAAGCGGCGGAACATCTGGCCGAATTCCAGACCAATGTAGCTGCCGCCCACGATGATGAGATGCCTGGGAAGCGAATCAAGATGCATCATTGAGCTGTTGGTGAGGTACGGAACCTGATCCAGCCCCGAAATCGATGGAATTACAGCGCGCGCCCCTACGTTAATGAAAATCTTGCCGGCCGTAAGCCGCAGGTCGCCGACGCTGACCTCATTCGCCGACTCAAACCGCGCATGACCCTGATAAACCGTGCAGTTCGCCAGATTCCTCAGCCCGGATTCGACGCTCTTGTTGGACTGGCCGGAGATCGCATCCTTGCGAGCTTTGACCTGCTTCATGTCGACCGTCACGGGAGGACTCATCACCACGCCGTATTCGGCTGCGCGGCTGGCCAAACGCGCCGCATGCGCGCTGGCGACCATGGCCTTGGTGGGGATGCAGCCGGTATTTACGCAGGTTCCACCGAACAGGCCGCGCTCGATGATCGCGACCGTCATTCCTGCGGCAGTGAGGCGCTTCGCCAAGGGCGGTCCGGCCTGTCCCGTACCGATCACAATGGCCTGATAATGCACGCTCATGAGCCGCCTCCCCGGACGGGGTCTTTCCATTATCACTATTCAAGGTCGGTTGGTATTGCGCGCGACTTCGCCATGCCCATCAAGCTTTGTCGTGCGTCGAGCGAAGGGGAAGCGCGTTACAATACCCGCATTTGACTCGATTATCGAGCGCCAAAATCTCACGATCCGCACGCGGATCCTAACCAGACCAACGAATGCGTCAGCAAAAAGTGTAGAACCTGTGGGCTGCGACTGCCTGCACTTCACCTATTACACCTTCTGCCGGATTCACAAGATCCTACGGGTTACACCCGCGATGGAATTCGGGCTTGCCGACCACGTGTGGGACTTGGCTAAATTGCTGGCTTGATATCATACCGGCTGTGGGAAAAGTGGCACTATGCTCCGCCGCATCCGTTGCGCTCGGTTTCGCGGGATTGGCGATTGCGCAAGGATCAAAGCAACAGGAGGCAATCTGTGCGCAAAGAACCGCTGTCTATCCAGTCCCATTTCAAACAAGCTCTGAGTTAACGATCGAGCAGCAGCCACGGTTTGAAATCAGGATGTGCGGCTCGGGTCAGTCGGAAGTGATTCAACTACTCGGCTATTCTGCCCGCCAGACTCGGCCTGCACTTGTCATAAACACCGGAGCCAAGCACGCAGACCTTTTGATTCAGACCGGAAATGCGCTCGTCTTGCAGGCTCAAGATGGGGTTAGTAGTTCCGCCCTGTATCTAGTCCAGTTTCAGAATGGCAAACCGGTGCTGGTCGCCAAGGATCGCACGGTTGGTGGAGTTTCATACTCTGAGGATCATCAAGACATCGGGGACTATGTGACTATCACCGTTCCCCTGAAAACCTACCGCGATGAGACTGCCAAACCTTCCGACGTTCCCCCGCACCAATACCGATTGAGGGTAGACACCGAGTAAACTTGTCTTTTTTCATCAACGCACTATTCAGGCACTACCCCGTCGGTGGTAGTGTGCTAAATCTGTGTTGCTCTGGTCCTAAGGCTTTTGCGGGTTTCTGGCTTCCGAAAAGGCGGGGCGGTAACCCCGCTACGCAGACCACCCGATTTGTTTGATAGAATACCCGAACCTCCATGAACTCCCCCACATGGAAAGATAAGTTGTACTATGGCGATAACCTCGACGTACTGCGAAAGCACATTGATTCGGGGTCCGTTGACCTAGTTTATCTAGATCCGCCATTCAATTCCAACGCAACCTATAACGTTCTCTTCAAGGAAAAGGACGGCACACGTGCGGCTTCTCAGTTACAGGCGTTTGAGGATACATGGGAATGGGACGGGCGAGCTGCGGCGACTTTCCACGACGTTGTAGAGCATGGACAGCCCCGCGTGTCCCAAGCGCTTCAGGCATTCCGCACACTTATTCCAGACAGCAACATGCTTGCCTACCTTGCGATGATGGCACCGAGGCTTACCGAACTGCATCGGGTCCTCAGGCCTACCGGTAGCATTTATTTGCACTGCGACCCTACGGCAAGCCATTATCTGAAGCTACTAATGGACGCTGTCTTTGGCCCCGAGAACTTCAGGAACGAAATCACGTGGAAGAGAAGCAGCGCTCACAGTGACGCGAAACAGGGCCGCCGAGCCTTTGGCAACGTCGCTGACATCCTGCTTTATTACACGAAGACCGACGATTATGTCTTCAACACGCAGTACACGCCCTATTCTGAAGAGTATCTTCGGACGACCTACAATAATTCTGATCCAGACGGAAGAATATGGAAATCGAGCGACCTAACCGGACCCGGCGGGGCGGCAAAGGGCAACCCCGAATATGAGTTTTTAGGTGTTACGCGGTTCTGGCGGTTCACCAAAGACAACATGCAGCGCCTGCTTAAGCAAGGCCGGATCTATCAATCAAAGCCGGGTGCCGTGCCGAGGATGAAACACTACCTCGACGAAATGCCGGGAGTTCCCTTGCAGAACATCTGGGACGATATTGGCCCCATTCCGGCGCAGGCTGCCGAACGCCTCGGGTATCCAACACAGAAACCCGAAGTGCTGTTGGAGAGAATCATCAAAACCAGCAGTTCCGAGGGAGATATCGTACTGGATGCTTTTTGCGGCTGCGGCACGGCCATTGCTGCGGCGGAAGGTCTGGGGCGGAAGTGGATAGGGATTGATGTCACGCAAGCTGCGATAGTCGTGATCAAGCAGCAACGGTTATCCAAAATCGCACCCTCCACGTATGAGGTGATCGGGGAGCCGGTGACCGTCCCTGACGCAGAGGCTTTGGCAGTACAGGACCCCTATCAGTTTCAGTGGTGGGCAGTCGGGAAACTCTCGGCACACCCAATCGACAGAAAAAAGGGACGTGATAGAGGTATAGATGGACGCCTTGATTTTCACGACGATCACCGAGACACGAAGCACGTCATCATTTCGGTTAAAGCAGGGCATCTCCTGCCGCAGTATGTGCGAGAATTGCGCGGCGTGATCGAACGCGAAAACGCACAGATCGGCGTGTTGATCAGTCGTGAGAAACCGACGCAGTCTATGAAAGCGGAAGCTGCGTCCGCCGGGTTTTATGTGTCGCCTTGGCGAAGCAAGAAGTATCCGCGAATCCAACTTGTAACAATAGCCGATCTGTTTTCGAGCCACCCAATTGAGATGCCTGCTCCCGAGATATCCGAAAATATCTCGTACCGAAAAGGGCCAAAGAAGGAACGTGCCCGGCCTACCCAAGATCATCTGTTCAAGCAAGGATGATCCTCAGGCGGCTTTTAGAAGTTCTCGGATGCTCCAGACGTGATCCGCAATCCCCGCAGCCATAGCGGGAGTTGTGCGGAGGGATTTGTGAACGCGCCCGAAGTTATACCAGCAGTACCAGAGCATCACGGCAGCGCAGTGGTTTTCCCACTTCTTGCTGAAGCCGTTCGTCAATCGTGTGAATCGGCGAAGTCCCATTCGCAGGCTGAGATTGGATCGTTCGATTATTGAAGTGCAAATGCGATCAGGGTCAGGTTGACCCATGACTGGGACTACCTCCACTGATTGCACTTCGGCAGGGCTGTACCGGCCTTCCCCCTCGCTGGCAGCGCGGTAGACCTTAATGAGCATGGCGAAGTCGCAACGGTCACCCAGCGTGTCAGGGATCGCATGGCGGTACGGCGCGAAGCCATCAGTCGTGATCTGGAAACGCTTGCGAGACGTAGCGTGCCGGATGCCTTCGACAAACGCGTTGGTGGTGTGCTGGTCGCGTTTCCCGATAGCGATATTCAGAACCAGCTTGGAATGCCGTTCGATGGCAACGAATGTGTAGCAGTCGCCCAAGTTCTGATCGTCCTCAGGACGGACACGCTTTTGCTTTTTACCGATGTAGGCCCAAACTTCATCCGCTTCCACGTCGCGGACTTCGACGTTGCGGATCTTCTCAGCCATGATCCGTTCGCATTTCTCACCGACCAAGGCAAGAAGTTTCAGGATCGTGGTGTGGTGAACTTCGGTGATCCGCTCCACGCTGGAGATGCTGTTTCCTTCCAGGAGTAGGGCGAGGACCATTTCGGCCTTCTCGATAGGCAAGTACATGCCGTCCAGGTGATCGATACGCGGCTCCAGGAAGGTCTTAGAGCACTGGCGGCACTGAAACCGCTGCATACCCTTACGGTCGCGACCGTTGCGTTTGCACTCGATCCGGCAGGAATGACAGGTCACGGGAATCCTCTTGAGATTCGCAACCGGAAGCCGGATAATGAATTTGCGGATTCGTTCGGCTTCGGCTGTACGATCTACAGGCCCCGGTCGGTGCTTCAACACTGATCGGGGCCTTTTGCTTCACGACCTAGTATATGCTAGCTCCGTGCTAGCGTCAACAATTTTATGCTTGCATAAGTACCGGCCTGATGCTAGCATTAGTTCATGGATAAAGAGACACCTGAAATTGTCCCCATCGAAATCATGGTGAGCGACACGATTGAAGTGACGGACTCGATCGAGCTATCTGGCAGGCAAAGGGCGGGACGTGCCCGCATGAAAAAGCTATCCATGGAGGAGCGTAAGGAGCTTGCGCGTGGTGCTGCCAAGGCAAGGTGGGGAAAGCACAGAGCTAGCATGAGGGGTCCTGGTGAAGTCAGCACTAGCGATGCCCCAAAAACTGACCCGATTGTCTTGCAGGCCAATACGTTACCCGTTGCTAGATGGCCCGGTGAAATCGAAATTGGACAATCTAAGATTGCGTGCTATGTGCTGGACGATGGAAGGCGGGTAATTAGCAGGGGAGCGGCAACCGCGTTCCTGACTGATGGGACCGGGGGCGGCAATTTGGAGCAATACTTGGAGGTTGAAGCCCTGAGGCCCTACATGCCCACAGAGTGGGCATCGCAATTTATTGAATTTGACCATCCCCAGGTCGTAAACCGCGTTGTGAAGGGAATCACGGCAGAGACATTTATCGAGATCTGCCAAGCCTTCGTAACGGCGTGGGAGCGGGGTGAGCTTACTACTGATCGCCAGCGGGAACTGGCAATGAAGGCCGCGATCTTTATGTCCGCTTGCGCGAAAGTCGGCCTGATTGCGCTGATTGACGAAGCTACGGGCTATCAGTATGATCGTCCCGTCGATGCGCTTCAATTCAAGCTGAAGCTTTTTCTGCTCGAAGAAATGCGGAAGTGGGAAAAGACGTTCCCGGATGAACTGTGGGGGCAGTTTGGAAGGTTGACCAACTGGAAAGGTTCGATCAACTCCAGACCGAAATACTGGGGGAAGTTGGTCATGGAGTTAATTTACGAGTATCTTGATCCCGATGTCGCCCAATGGCTCAAGGAAAATGCACCTGAGCCTATTGGCAAGAAGAGCTATCACCGTTGGCTCACCGAACAATACGGGCTCAAGAAACTCGTCGAACACATCTACAAAGTCATAGGTATCGCCAGCACATGCGACACCATGGATGAGCTGCGGAAAGAAATGCAGCGGGTAATGGGCAAGAAGCCCGGCTTTCAATTCGAGCTGAAGTTAATTGGGAGCTCACCGGAGCCTCCGGAATGATCCCCTGGCGGCCCGCTCTTGCGAGGCCGCCACCAAGAGCAACACAGATTTAGCGCACTACCCCGTCGGTTGCCTCCCACGGTGGCCTAAGTTACGATTCAGACTAGGGGAATAGGTGCCAAAGAGCCTGTTTATCGCCGCTAGTCTGCTGGGAGTTGTGTGCTCAGCCCAGAGTCCGCAGTTCGTCAACCAATACTGCCTCACCTGTCATAACCAGCGCCTCAAAACCGGCGGCCTCGTGCTGGAAACCATGGACGTCGCCAAAGTCCCCGCCAACGCCGAGACCTGGGAAAAAGTGATCGTCAAGCTGCGTACGGGTGCGATGCCGCCCCCTGGAATGCCCCGCCCGGACGCCGACTCCACGCACAAATTCGTTGCTTCCATCGAAACCCGGCTGGATAGCGCCGCGCAGGCCAGGCCGTACGCGGGGCGCCCCCTGCTTCACCGCATGAATCGCGCCGAGTACGCCAATGCAATTCGCGATCTTCTCGCGCTCGACGTGGACGCCGCCGCGCTGCTGCCTCCCGACGATTCGGCCTACGGGTTCGACAATGTCGCCGATGTCCTGGGTCTTTCGCCATCGCTCCAGGAACGTTATCTGTCCGCCGCGGCGAGCATCAGCGCGCTGGCAGTGGGAGATCCCCACACGAAGCCTGCCAGCGCCACCTTCCGCATTCGCCAGGATCTTTCGCAGAACGAACACGTGGAAGGGCTGCCCCTGGGGACCATTGGGGGGATTCTGGTGCATCATAATTTTCCGCTGGACGGAGAATACGAGTTCCAGGCGAAGCTGTATCGGACCAACCTGAACATCATGCGCGGCCTGGAGTTCGCGCACCAGGTGGAGTTCACCGTGGGCGGCCAGCGAATTCATCTCGCCAACCTGGGCGGAAGCGACGATCTGGCGTCCCTGTTCGAAAAACCGACCGAGACCGGCGACGCAGTGGACGCGCGGCTGCGAGTGCGCGTGAAGGTCCAGGCCGGACCTCGCGATGTGACCGCGGCATTCCTCGAAGGTTCGCTGGTCGAACGGCCCGACCGGCTCCAGCCGTTTCTGCGCAGCTCTACCGACAATTTCGACTGGAGCGGATGGCCGCACATCCAGACGCTGTCCATCACCGGTCCATTTAACGCGACGGGTCCTGGCGATACTCCCAGCCGCCGAAGGATCTTCGCGTGCCACCCGGACAAGGACGCCGAGCAGGCAGCCTGCGCCCGCAAAATTCTCGCGTCGCTGGCCCGCAAGGCCTACCGGCAGCCCGTGAGCGATGCGGATCTCGCGCGCATCCTCAGCTTTTACGAAACCGGCCGGCAGGACGGCGGATTCGACGCGGGGATCGAGCTTGCGCTCGAACGCATCCTGGCAAGTCCAAAGTTCGTTTTGCGCGTGGAAAAAGATCCCGCGAACGAAGCCCCCGGGTCGGTGTACCGGATCAGCGACCTGGATCTGGCGTCGCGCCTGTCTTTCTTTCTCTGGAGCAGCATTCCGGACGATGAACTGCTCGCCGTGGCGAGCGCGGGCAAGCTGCATGACCCTGCCATGCTACGGCAGCAGGCACTGCGGATGTTAGGCGACCCGAAATCGCACGCCCTGGTGAGCAATTTCGCCGGCCAGTGGCTGCAATTGCGGAACGTGCGCAACGTACTGCCCAACTCCGACGATTTTCCGGATTTCGACGATAACCTCAGGCAGTCTTTCCAGCGCGAAACCGAGCTGTTTTTCGAGAGCATCCTCAAGGAGGATCGCCCGGTGCTCGATCTGCTGACGGCGGACTACACTTTCCTCGACGAACGGCTCGCCCGGCATTACGGCATCGCCGGGATCTACGGGAGCCAGTTCCGCCGCGTCGCCATCAAAGACGATTTCCGACGGGGATTGCTGGGGCAAGGCAGCATCCTGGCTGTGACTTCGAAAGCCGAGCGCACGTCGCCAGTGGTGCGCGGTAAATGGATCCTGGAAAATATCCTGGGGATGCCGGTTCCTCCGCCGCCTCCCGATGTTCCGGTCCTCAAGGAAAATAAAGATCGGGACCATCCTCTCACCATGCGCGAGCAGATGATGGAGCATCGCGCCAACGCGGTGTGCGCGAGCTGTCATAAGACCATGGATCCGATCGGGCTGGCGCTCGAAAATTTCGATGCGGTGGGAGCATGGCGGACGCGGGACGCCGGCGGATCGATCGACGTATCGGGACAGTTGGCGGACGGGACCAAAATCAACGGGGTCGTGGATCTGCGGAACGCGATGGTAAGCCGTCCCGAGATGTTCGCCGGCACGCTGACCGAGAAGCTACTGATTTACGCGCTGGGGCGCGGGCTGGATTATCGCGATATGCCCGCGGTCCGCGAAATCGTCCGGGAGGCCGCGCAAAACAACTATAAGATGTCATCGATTATCCTGGGAGTGATTCGCAGCACGCCGTTCCAGATGCGGACCGCGCCTGCTAAGGACGGGGACAAACCATGAAATCGATCTCCCGAAGAACCGTCTTGCGGGGAACCGGCGCCGCCATCGCGCTGCCGTTCCTGGACGCGATGGTGCCGGCCTTCACTCCGCAAGCGAAAGCAGCCGCCATTCCGTCCATGCGCTTCGGCGTGGTCTATTTTCCCAACGGGGCGATCATGCAGCAGTGGACTCCCAAGACGGCCGGCTCGGGGTTCGAATTCACTCCGATTCTGAAGCCGCTGGAGCCATTCAAGGATTCGCTGGTGCTGGTGAACAACCTCACGCGCTCCCGTCCTGGCAGCGTGATCGGCGATCATGCCGTGAGTTGCGCCGGATTCCTCACCGGCGTGTGGCCTAAGCGGACGGAAGCCGAAGACGTGCTCGCCAACACGACTATCGACCAGGTGGTGGCGCAGAAGATCGGCCAGGATACGCCGCTCCCGTCGCTGGAGTTGGCCACCGAAGATTTCACCGGCTATGTGGGTGCGTGTTCGCCTGGATTCAGTTGTGCGTACATGAACACGATCTCGTGGAAGACGCCCACCACGCCGCTGCCGATGGAGACCAACCCGCGCACGGTGTTCGAACGCCTCTTTGGAGGCGCCGGAAGCGCGGCCGAGCGCCGGGCGAGACTCGCCACCCAGCGCAGTATTCTGGATTCGATCGCGGAGGACGCCGGCGACCTGCAGCGCACTCTGGGCGGACGCGATCGCGCGCGCGTCAGCGACTATCTGGACAACGTTCGCGAAATCGAACGCCGGATCCAGCGTACGGAATCCCAGAATCACGTTTCAGAGACCGCGCTCGAAGCTCCGGTGGGCGTGCCGGAATCTTTCGAGGAGCACGTGGGGCTGATGTTTGACCTGATCGCGGCCGCCTACCAGGCCAATGTGACCCGCGTGTTCACGTTCATGCTCTCGCGCGAGCTCAGCCAGCGCACTTACCCCCAAATCGGCGTGAATGAGCAGCATCATTCGGTCTCGCATCACCAGAACAATGCCGACAAGATGGCGCAGGTGGTGAAGATCAACACCTACCACGTCGGCCTGTTCGCGAAATTTCTGGACACACTGCGCCGGACCGAGGATGGCCCCGGATCGCTGCTCGATCAGTCGCTCATCTTCTACGGCGCGGGCATGGGCGATTCGAACGGCCATGCGACCGATCCTCTGCCCGTTGTCGCGGTCAGCGGGAGCCTCAAAGGGCATCGGCTGATCGAGCTTCCCAAGCGGACTCCGGTCGGAAATCTGTGGCGCACGGTGGCCGCGAAATACGATACTCCTATCGAACATTACGGCGACAGCACAGGGCTCGTCGATGATTTGTTCTAAGTGGCTGGTGGTTGGTTTTCTCGCGGTTGCGCTTCAGGCGGCGAACGATCCTGACGGAACCACTCCACTGCACTGGGCCGTTCGGGCGAACGACGTAGAAGCCGCGCAACGCCTGCTCCACGAAGGGGCGAATCCGGATGCGGCGAACCGCTATGGCGTCACGCCGCTTTCGCTCGCCGCGGAAAATGCCAGCGCACCGCTGATCCAGGCGCTGCTGCAAGCAGGCGCTCATCCTACTGAGTCCATCCTCATGACCGCCGCGCGAACCGGCAACGGCGAGGTCGTCAGGATGCTTCTCGCCCGCGGCGCCAACGCCAATGCGCGCGAGAGTTCTCTGGGCGAGACCGCGCTCATGTGGGCGGCAGCGGAGAATCATCCGGATGCGGTCCGCGCGCTGATCGAGCACGGTGCGGATCCTAACGCGCGATCCGACAAGCTGGAGTATCCCAAAGACCGGTTCGGCCTGGAAGGCGTCACCACCATCCTGCCTCACGGGAGTTGGACGGCCCTGATGTACGCCGGGCGGCAAGGATCTCTGGAAGCCGCGCGCACGCTCGCGGAAATGGGCGCCGATTTGAATTTAGCCGATCCGGATGGGACCACCGCGCTCGAATTTGCGATTCTGAACGGCCACTTCGACACAGCCGCTATGCTGACGGAGAAGGGCGCGGATCCCAACATCGCCGACTCCACCGGCATGGCGGCCTTGTACGCTGCGGTGGATATGAACACGCTGGGCGAGATCTATGGCCGCCCGGGTCGCAAGTCCATCGATAAGCTGACCGCGCTCGATCTGATTCCGATACTGCTGGCGCACAGTGCGGATCCGAATGCCACCCTGAAATCGGCCACACTGACCCGGGCCCACACGCCCGGCGAGCCCAGCCTGGGCGCAGGAACCACTCCCCTTATGCGCGCCGCCAGGAATGGCGACCTCGCCGCGATGCGCGTTCTGATCGCCCACGGCGCGGATCCCTCGCTGAAGCAGAAGAACGGGACCACGGCTCTGATGTTCGCGGCGGGCCTGGGCCGCGGCACGGGAGTGTTCGCCAAAGATTATGCGACCGAGGCGGAACTGCTGGCAGCCGTCAAGTTTCTGGTGGAGTTAGGTGTCCAGTCGGGCGTCGACGTCAATGCCGCCAACGACGCCGGTCAGACCGCGCTACATATCGCCGCCCAGGCGTCCGACGGAATCGTGAAGTACCTGGCGGAGCATGGCGCGAATCTCGATGCCAAGGACAAGCAGGGCCGCACCCCACTCGATGCCGCTTTGGGAGTCGGCATGCGGGCCCGTATCGGCGGGGAGCCTACGAAGCGCGAAAGCACCGCGGCGCTATTACGCACCCTGATGTCGTCGCGCTGACCAGCCGCGATGAGCTTGTCCCTATGGGGTGGCCGCGCTGGACACAATAGGGGGTGCGAATCCAAAGGTCCGCAGTCCGAGATTGACGGTGGCATAATTCACCGGTTTCGGGCTGCCCGGTTTAGCGTGGTAAGCATCCAGCTTGGCTTTCCCTTGGGGCTTGGCGGGAGGCCCGACCTCATTGAAAGCCATGAGCAAAGGCAGATCGTAAGCATTGCTTGCCTGCGACAGATTCATCAAAAGCGGCCTGAGCGCCGCCTCGATCTGGCGGTCGGGGATGCTTGAAACCGCTTCCGGATCCTGATCCCCGGACCCGGGGAACACAACAAAGCTCACGGGAAAGTTGTTGTTGAAATGGTTGGCTCTTCCACTGCCGCCCAGATCTTTGCCCACCCTGTGGGAACATTCCCCGAGGGCGTTGCTCTTTGCACCGCCCCTATCGGCAAAATAGAAAGCGCTCTGGAGATTCTCATTGTGCCGAATGGCAAGCCCGTAATCGCCCAGGGTGAATCCCAGGGCCGCCAAGTGTCCGGAGAGCGCTCCGAACGGCACTTCGGATGCATCGATGTAACTACACTGGAGATACTCCGGCCCGCTCGGGCGCGGCGTTGCGGAGACGTAATAGCCCGGCTTCGGATCGCCATTTTTCGCCTGCTGAATTACCGGGAACTTTCCCTTCTTGAGGAGGTTGGGTTTCTGGTCGAGTAATATCGTCTTATTCTGAACCAGCGGATGAGTTGGCTCGAACCGGGCGACGCCGAACCAACCCTTATCCGCGTCAAATGCGTTTCCGAGATCGTCATCGGGCAAAGGCTGATGACCAGGGGGAGCATAGGCTGTGGGTGAACCATCAAAATCGACATTCACGTGCCCGAAAAATACGTAGGCGACCGCCACCTCCGGCGCTGTGTCCCAACTGACACGCGTGAGCGGGACGTCGGGAAAGTCTCTTCCCGTCCGCCAATGGCCCGGGTGATTCTTGAACAATAGCTGTGGCATGTTAACCTCCCTCGATTGTCTTAGATCCTTTGCGATCTGGTTCAGCAGAATGCATTCTATTCCCCGAACGTTCTTGACCTGGCCCACTGTCCATCCGGCGGCAGATGCGAACCATCCCGGCCAGCAGCAACAGCGCGCCACGCCAGGAGAACATGCTTGCTACAATAACCGGGGTTCCACGTGCGTGCAAGCCTCAAAATACTTCCGCTGCTGACCATCTGCGCTGCCTGCGCTGCTCTCAATGGGCAGATCCTGGCCGACGGCCACGTCCACATCACCAATCGCATTTACTGGGAGGGTATCGATCCCTGGAAGCCGCAGCCCGTGGGCCAATTCGATTACGCGCGAGCCCGAGCCGGCGGCGTCAACTTCGTCATCGAAAATATCGCGCCTTACGGCTACAACACCTACAACACCACGGTGAAGCATGCGGGCCGGCTGATTGAGACTTTCCACCGGACGCTCGAAGCGCATCGCGGCCAGATGGAGTTGGCGCTCACCGCGGCCGATGTGCGCCGCATTGTCGCGAGCGGGAAACTGGCGGTGATGCTCAGCATCGAAGCCGGATTCGACCAGGAAGGCGATATCGACATCCTGCGGCTCTGGTACCGCCTGGGCGTGCGCGTGATCCAGTTTTCGAGCCAGGTGACGACGGCCTATGCGGACTCGTCGGTTCGCGGCGGCGTCAAGTGGTCCGGCATCAACGAAAAAGGCCGCCGCCTGATTGCGGAGATGAACCGGCTGGGCATGCTGATCGATATTTCGCACGCCACTGAGGACGCCCAGCGCCAGATTATCGCGGCCAGCCGCGCTCCCGTGGTCGCCAGTCACGTGGCGATGCGCGCGGTATGTTCGAATCCGGCAAATCTTTCCGATGACGTGCTGCGCGCCTTGATCGCCAAAGGAGGCATGGTCGGGATCCACAGCGCCGCCGAGCAAATCGGGCAGCGGTACTACGATTGGTCGCGCGGCAAGCCGTCGATTCCCGTGAACGGCGTCACACGCGAGCAAATCCTGTTCGGCCAGCTTCCCTTGGTCCGCTCATCGAGTGCCGATTTCGGCGAGTATATCGACGCGCTGGATGCCCAGCAGGGCGGCCGCTGGCGTCGGTTCTATTCGCAACCCTGGCATGAATCGCCGGAAGGCGAGGCTGTGGTTCCTTCGCTCGACGATTGGGTGGATCATGTGGCCCACGCGGCGGCCATCGGCGGTCCGAAAAGCGTCGCCATTGGATTGGATCTCACGCATGCCCGCAGCACGCTTAAGAATTTCGACGCCAGCCATTATCCCGATCTGGTTGAGGCGTTGCGCCGGCGCAAGCTGGCGACGCCCGAAATCCTGGGCGAGAATTGGCTGCGCGTGCTGGATGCCGCCAAGGTTCCCAACTAGATGCGAACCACACTGATCGTCTGTCTGACGTTCGCGGCAGCGGCGTCCGCACAGATCAAGATCGCGGTGAACGCCACCACCATCGAGTCCGCTCCCATTTTCCTGGCCGAGCGAATGCCGGGAGTCCAGATCGTTCCCGTGCCCAATGGACGCGCCGCTATGGCGCAGTTGTTGAACGGCAGCGTCGACGCGGCTACGGGATCGGAAACTCAGGCGGTTATTAACTCGACCGCCGAGCCTGGAATCCGCATCGTCCTTACACTGGCGGAGGCACGCTATCGGATTATCGCCCGCCGCTCGGCCGGCATCCGCCGTATCGAAGATCTTCGCGGGAAGAAGGTGGCGGCGACCATCAATACGTCGTCTCAATACTTCATGCGGGAGATGCTGCGCACCGCCGGTCTCCGCGAGTCGGACGTGCGCTTCGTGAACCTGGAAGGTCCTGACATGCCCGGGTCGCTCAAACGAGGGGATGTCGACGCGGTCGCCATTTGGGAGCCTCACGCGCAAAACTCGCAGGAGGCGCTGGGGAATGACGCTATCGTCTTTGAGAACTCGTCGGTTTATCGAGAGCGATTCAACCTGAACACGACCACCAAAGCCTTAAACGATCCAGACAAACGCCGCGCGCTGGTGAACTTTATCCGGGCTGCGCTCCGGGCTTCCGAGCGCATCCGCCGTGAACCCGGCCAAGCGAGAGTGTCCCTGGCTCCGTTCATCGGTACGCAGCCTGGAATCATCCAGCGCGTCTGGAGCCAGTTTCATTTCCCCGCGAATCTTCCAGGCGATCTTCCAGCCGTGATCGGGCAAGTCGAAGTTTTCGTAGCGGCTATCCAGAACCGCCCGCCCCGGCCGCAGACTGCCTTGATTGACCCGAGCCTTCTCGCCGAAGCCCGGCGTTAGCGGCCCGCGTCTTCGCAGATGTACTCGAACATTTCGCCGCCGGGGATCCACTTCGAACCCGTCGTCTCCGTGATCGTCCATTTGCCCGACCAGGACTTGGTGTACGCTCCGGGATCGTCCACCGTCACCTCGTACGACAGAGTCTTGAGACTCGGGCGGGAGATGCGCTCCACCAAGTGAAGCTGCGAGGTGTTTGGAAACGCGCCCACAGCCCACATCTTTTCGTTGAAGCCCACGGAATCGATCACCAGCGTGTCGCCATCCCAGTGCCCGACAGAGTGGCCCAAGTAGGTCGGACGGACGTTGTCGCCCTGGGGATGCATGCGGCCGTCCATATAGATCACGCGCCAGGAGTGCGGGCCGGCCATATTGAGAATGAAGATGCTCTTCAGCTCGGGGATATCCACAATCTCAAATCCGGGAGCGTTCAGAAACGCAGGACCCGGCGCCGCCTTGCAATCGACTAATGGCGAATCCTGGGAAAACGTCGCGGTGCGGTAATCGTAGACCGCTTTGGCCCACGGCTGAAATGGGACATCGCTCGCGCGCGGAAAGCCGCCCAGGCCGGGCCGCACTTCCCAATATCCCTTCTTGCCGGGCGCCGAACCCAGGTTCACATGACCATCGGCCCAACGCGGTGTGGGCTCGGGAGCCTGCTTGGCCTGCGCCCAACACGACACCGCCGACGCCAGTAACGCAACCGCGATTCTCACTGGCAGTTACCTCGTAGGCAGCTTCTGGCCGCTCTCGGTGATGAGCGAGGTCGTTTGCATCGCCCCCACCCAGGCGTTCTTGGCGTCCTTGGCGACCGCCGCGCCCTCAATGGTAATCTTGTCGCCGATCTTCACCGTGTCGCGCTTCCAGCCGCCGCGCGTCAACGCATAAGGGGGGCCCAACTCGAACCGCAGTTCCTTGGTCATGCCGCTCTCGTCTTTCACGTTGAAGAAAATGTAGGCGTGCGGATTCACCCAATCCACCTTGGTGACGAACCCGGTCAGAGTGGCGACCTTGTTGCCGTCATATTCCGCCTCAAACGAATGATGCGCCGCAGCGGGTTTTACCGCCATCAGCATCAATCCGAGCCCCATCAGCGAAACGATTAGGTTGGTTCTCATTTGTAACTCTCCTTGCCGGACGCGTTCGTAGACAGCGTCGATTCTACATTTTCTTCGCAGAAATATTCCTGAATCTCTTCGTTCGCGACCCACGGGATGATCCAGCCGCCCGTCCACGGCCGTGTGTACGTCCGCGGATCGTCCACGGTCACGTCATATTTCAGCGTACCGAGATCCGGCCTGGTGAAGCGCTCCGTCAGATGCAGGGCTTCGGTGTGCGGAAGCCCGCCGTTCGCGAACCAGAAATGCTCGTTGAAGCCGATCACGTCCACTACCAGGGTATCCTTCTCCCACTTGCCGACGGAATTTCCGTAGTAACCGCGCACCACCTCATCCGCCTGTCCCTGCGGACGGCCGTCCGTATAGATCACCCGCCAGTTGCGATCCGCGCCGCCCAGGAGCACCAGAATGCGGCCCAATTCGCGCTGTTCGATGAACTGAAACCCGTTCGGCATCTGGAACTGACGCGGCCCACCGGGGGGCAGACATCGCGTCAGAGGATCGTCCTTCAAGAGACTGCGCTGGCGATACTCATACACGGCCTTCGCCCAGGGCTGGAAGGGAGCCACGCGATCGACGTCGGCCAGATTGCGCAGAAGCCCCTCGTCGTTCATCACGATCTTGCCGGCGGTGCTATCGACCAACGCGTTCGCGGTCGCCGTACCCCAATAACCCTTCTTGCCCGGAGGCGGACCCAGGCGAACCTGGCCGTCGGGCCAGCGCGGAGCCGGTTCCTTCAACGCAGCGGTAACCTGCTTCTTCGGCGCGGCCACGAACAATTTCTTGCCCGTCTTGGCGAGCGTCACCGATTTGGCAAATGCCTGATTCACGGGCTCGCGCGCGGGAATTCCCTCCACCTTGACCGTATCGCCGATGCGCAAGGAATTCCGGGTCCAGCCGTCCTTCTCCAGATCCAGCGGATTTCCAAACTCGAGCGCCCAGTTCGCGACGGTCCCGGCGGCATCCTCCGCGTTCACAAAGAAAAATGCGTGTGGATTCGCCCAGTCGACCTTGGTGACCACCCCCGTCAACCTCAACTGGCGCGAGCTGTCGTAAGTGGCGGTGCTCTGCGCGAATGCCGCCGCCGCGATCAATAACCCGGTCAGGAAACGCTGGCTCATGTGTGCGTTAATCACGCGTGATCCGGAAGTCGCCTTTGGTGGTCCCTTGCGTCCAGGAACCCTTGATCGTGCGGTGATAGGATCCCAGATCCTCCAGTTTTCCTTCAGCGCTGATATGCTCCTTCCCGTTCGCCTCGATCCGGACCGTCCAGGTGGCAGGATCCACGAAAACGCTGGCGATCGGGATGGAATCCGGACCCGGATTGATCAAGCCGGTGACGTTTTTTCCGTCCCAGTTCATCACGAAAGTGATCTGGTGCCGTTGGGTCGACGTCGCACCCCAGTCGCCCGACCATGTTCCGCTCAAGGGGTGGCCTTGCTGCGAAAATACCGGCGCGCAAATCGCCAGGCACGCCAACCACAACGCTCGTTTCATGAGTCCAAGATATAACGCGACCCACTCTCCGGGCGCAAGGGTCTACCCGCCTTAAGGCGCCAGCGACCCTGCGTAGGCCGCGATCGCGATCATGTCATCCTCGGTCAGCTTTTCGGCGACCTTCTTCATCTGCGCGCCTGCCGTGCTGCTGTTCGCGCCAATCTGAAAGTTGTAAAGCTGCCGGACGATGTAGATCGGATGAATGCCCGCCAGGCGCGGCACGTCGCCCAGACCTTTGAGCCCCTCGCCGTGACAGATTTCGCACGCGATGGTCTTGCCCGAACCACCGGTCTTCACCAGCGCCTCGCCCTTCTTGAGGCTGCCCGGCGGGACGTACGCGATAAAACCCGAGTGTGGATCGCGGCTCTCGACCCTGGCCGGATCCTGCGGCAAGGTAACGATCCGATTCCCGATAGGCTCCGTCGCGCCTCCCGGCAGCGCAAAACGCATGCGCCCGCCGTTGACCCACGTTTTCGGCACGGTCTGCGCTTCTTCCACCTTGTACCAGACGGCCGGCTTCAGCGCCGCAAAAAACTCCACAGCCTTGTGCATGTCTTCATCCGGCAGCCCCTTGGCGATCCCGTTCATCCGCGCCGCACGCTGCGACGGCTCGTAGACCATCGGATCTTTTCGAGCTCCGCTCTTGAAATCCTGCATCTGCCGCATCAGGTACGCCACCGGCAGACCCGCGAGCGTGGCCGATTCCGGATGTCCATTTCCCGACATCAAATGGCATGATCCGCAAGCCTGCACCTGGAAACCATGCTCCACGATCCCTGGCAGCGGAGCGTGTTCCTGCGGAAACCAATCCGGCGGATTAAGCTGATCGTCGATCTGCGCCTGCGTGTAGGATTTGGTGCTGCCCGGGAGCCGCTTTACTTCCTTCGCATCGCCTGGGGGCGGAGGATTCTTGTCCGGCACGGGATACGCCCAGGTGAGACCCTGGCCCGATTGTTGGGGCAGCGCCACCACAACAAAGAACGACAGCAATGCGATCAGGACCGGAATCAAATGCTTCATAAGGGCCTCCCGACAAACTCCAAACTATATCATTTGCGCAGGCCCTCTCGCGGGCGCCCCGCTGGCCGGGAAAGCCCGCTAAAATCCTGGATATGGCGCGCGGCGCAAAGTATGCACGGGTCTTCTTAACGGTTGCGATCCACGCTGTCGCCCTCGCGCAGTCTGCGACGATCACGGGCATCGTCACCGATCCCGATGGAGGCGTCGTCAAGGACGCCTTGATTCAGGCGACAAATGCCGCAACGAAGGCGGCGGTGCGCGTGACTGGCTCGCCCAAGGGCGAATATACCTTGCCCTTGCCTGCCGGTACGTACGATCTCGCGGTCACTATGCCTTGCTGCCAGTACGGGTCGGTCACCCAAGCAGGCGTCGTCGTCAAGGCCGGTGAATCGCGCCGCCTGGATCTCCGCCTGCCATGGGGATCCAACCTGGGGACGTTGGGCGACGATCCCATTCTCCTGCTGAACGATTTCCGCGAACGCGCCGCGGTTCCCACCGGTGCCACACCGCGCACCCGCGAAGGCCAGCCGGATCTCTCCGGCATCTGGATTAACGTGAATAATCCGGACGCGCCGCCGCCCGCCCTGCAGCCCTGGGCCGCCGAGGTCCTGCGCCAGCGCATCGAGAGCAATTCGAAAGATTACCCCGGAGGATTCTGTCTGCCGGCCAACGCTTCTTCGATCACCCGGGCGTTCCCCTACAAGTTCGTCCAGACGCCTTCGCTGATCGTGGTGATCCACGAGTCGGATACTCCCGGCCTGCGCCAGATCTTTCTGGACGGACGTCCTCACCCCGCCGACTGGAATCCCACCTGGCAGGGACACTCGATTGGACACTGGGACGGTGAAACGCTGGTGGTCGACACCATCGGTTTCAACGACAAGGCGTGGCTCTCGCTCAGCGGCATTCCACACACGGAGAAACTGCACACGGTGGAGCGCATCCGCCGCCCCGACTATGGGCACATCGAGGTCGAAATCACCATGGAGGATTCCGGTGCGTTCACGGGCCCCTGGAAACGGACCTTCACCGCGACACTCGCGCCCCCTGGCGAAGAGATCATGGAATTTATCTGCAATGAGAATAACAACGACGTGAGACACTACCGCGGCAAATGACGTCGATCCTCCAGGACATCCGGCTCGCGTTTCGGATCTTCCGGCGCACTCCCATACCCACCGGAATCGCACTGCTGTCGATCGCGTTGAGCGTCGGCGCTACCGCAGTCGTCTTCGCCGCGATTAAGTCGGTGCTGATCGATCCTCTGCCGTACGCGCACGCGGAAGAGCTTGTGCAGTTGCGCAGCGAATTTCCGGCGATGCAGACGCAGGCCAATAGCGACTGGGTCGTATGGAATGACACCCGTGAGCTGGATCGAAGGACGCGTACGCTCGAATCGACAGGCGTGTACAGCAATGCCATTTTCGATCTCGCAGGCGATGCGAATTCGACTCCGGAAGCGCTGTACGGCGTACGGATGAATGCGAACTTGTTCGGAGTTCTCGGTGTCTCGCCCATGCTGGGACGCAACGTCCTTCCGGAAGAGGATCAACCCGGCCACCCAGACGTAATCATCCTGAGTTACGGCCTATGGGCGCGCCGGTTCAACTCGGATCGTTCTATCGTAGGGCGAAGCGTCACGGTCAATGGACACGATTGCCAGGTGATCGGCGTCATGCCGCCCGATTTCGACTTTCCACTCCGCAGGCAAGCGGCTCATACGCCTTCTCCTTACAGGGATTTCTGGGCAGCGCCGTTCAACATGCCGGCTAATCCGAATGCGGCACTCGGGGCCGTGGCAAGGCTGCGCCCAGGGGTCACGTTGATTGAAGCGCGCCAGGACCTCGCGTCGATCAGCGCGGAGCTGACTCACGATTTTCCCGAAACCAACCGCGACCGCGCGCTGCAAGTGAACCTGATTCGCGACCGGACCGTCGGAATCGCTACCAACGGTCTGCTGCTTCTGATGGCCGCAGCGGTCCTGTTCATGCTGATCGGATGCGCCAACGTGGCCAACCTGCTGCTGGCACGCGGCCTCGCACGGCAGCGGGAAATCGACGTGAGGCTCGCGATCGGCGCGGGACAGATGCGGATCGTCCGCCAGCTTCTTACCGAAAGCTGCCTGCTGGCTGTGCTGGGCGGCTTGGGCGGCTATGTTCTCACAGCGGCAGCATGGAGGATCCTGCCGGCCCTGGCTCCGGTAAACATTCCCCGCCTGGCTGCCGCGCGCGCGGATGGGACCATCTTCGGCTTCGCTCTCGCGTTGGCGGTCGTCAACGGAATCTTGTTCGGCATTGCGCCCGCCCTTCGCCTGACCCGCGCGAAAGCAATCTCATTGGGCGGATTTGGCGCTCGCGGCGCTGCATCCGGAAGACACGACCGTACTCGATCCTCACTTGTCGCAGCCGAGGTGGCCGTTTCGGTCGTTCTGGTAGTGATCGGCGGGGAGCTGTTAACCAGCTTTGTGAAGTTGATCCGCACCGATCCCGGCTTCCAGGCGGATCGGATTCTGGCCTCGGTGGTGCTGCCCGCTCGAGAGCGATACCCCGACCCCACACAGCGAGCGTTGTTCTACAAACGAATTCTGGATTCGGTGCGCGTGATTCCCGGAGTCGAAAGCGCCGGCACTGTGGACGCGCTGCCTTTTAGCGGCGAGAATAACGGCGGATACGTGAGTGCCGCAGAAGGAACAAAGATCGAGGTAGAAATGGACGACGTGGGCGGCGAGTATCTCCAAACCATGGGCGTCCGTCTCCTGGAAGGCCGCTGGTTCCGCGAAGAGGAGATGGCCGACTCAAATGACTCTGCGATCGTAAATGACTTTGTCGCCGCGCGCTTGTGGCCCGGCTCCAGCGCCCTTGGACAGCGAGTCTGCGTCTATTGCACGCCGGAGAATCCAAACAACTGGAAACAGGTGATTGGAGTCGTCTCCAGCACAAGCCACGCCGCTCTGAACGAAGCCGCAAAAGGAAATGTCTACCTGGCGGCCGGAGCCATGCGGGAGTCTGCCTTCGTAGTCGTGCGAACGCAGCGGCCCACGGGAGATCTGGAGAAAGCCATCCGGCGGACCATCGCTACGATCGACCCGAATCAGCCTGTATTCCTCAGCGCCACCATGTCCGCTCTCATCGCCGATTCGGTCGCCGACCGGCGATTTATCATGATGCTGCTCGCGGTGACGGCCGGCCTGGCACTGATCATGTCGGCCGCTGGCGTTTACGGCGTCATTTCGTACACCACTTCGCGCAGAACACAGGAAATCGGAATTCGCGTGGCGGTCGGTGCGATGCCCTGGGACGTGCTGGTTTTAGTATTCCGTCAAGGCTTCCTGACCGTCGCGATTGGACTCGGGATCGGACTCGGGATTGCGTATTCCGCAATGCAGTCGCTGCGCCGTTTCCTCCCCGGGCTGGAGGCTGGAAATCCGGCTCACATCTGGCTTGCCGCCGGTCTGGTTGCGGTCACCGCGGGAATCGCCTGTTGGATCCCCGCGCGCCGCGCTACCAGGATCGACCCCATGTCCGCCTTGCGGCAGGAGTAGACGATCAGCGGCCAACTGCGGGCTTGCCGCAACCGCACTGGCAGTTCGTCTCCTGGCAGCGGCATGCGTTCTGCTCGCATCCGCAGGAACAGGTCCCGCATCCGCAGTTGCACTTCGCGGCATTCTTCGTAGTCGCTTTCTTCACGTTAGACATTGTCTTTCTCCTTTTTTGTTTTGCGCGTAATGCGCTTTCATAAGGGCTGACGTATGTCGCCCGAAAACCTTACAGTTCCTCGCGTGCTAGTCTGAGCCTGGTGGCAACCAGTCCAGAATCATCGACTTCGCTCTCTCCCGAAGCGATTCAGCGCCTGGTGGACCATCACCGGCAGTTCCTGGCATTCCTTCAGACCCGGGTCGAATCCAAGGCCGCCGCGGAGGATATTCTGCAAACCGCGTTTGTAAAGGGACTGGAGCGCGGCGCCGACGTGCGCGATGAAGAAAGCGCCGTGGCGTGGTTTTACCGCGTGCTTCGCAACGCAGTGATCGATCACTACCGCCATCGCGCTTCGACGGAACGGGCCATAGAAGGTTGGGGAAATGCAGGTTGGGGAAAAGAGTTTGTGGCGCACGAATCGCCGGAGCCGGAACTGAGGAACGAAATCTGCCAGTGCGTCTCCAGCTTGCTCGAGACGCTCAAACCGGAATACCGGGACGCGCTGCGGATCATCGATCTGGATGAGGGAAGTCTGAACGACCTGGCAGAGCAGGCGGGAATTACTTCAGGAAATGCTGCGGTTCGAGTGCATCGCGCGCGCGAGGCCCTGCGCAAACAGGTTCGTGTGGTCTGCGGAAGCTGTGCGGAGCATGGGTGCCTGGATTGTCAGTGCAAGTCCACGGGCTCCGCAGGTTGCCAGCCGCGGGGCTGCTGAGGACCTAGCGGGCGAAAGTGTCGCAGGCGGAGATTTGACCGGAATTTAGCCCGTTCTGAAACCATTGCATCCGTTCGCGCGACGATCCGTGGGTAAAGTTTTCGGGACTCACGTGGCCGGTTGCCATTTTTTGAAGCCGGTCGTCTCCGACGGCCGATGCCGCTTCCAGTGCGGCCGCTACGTCGCTCTGGTCGACGATCTTTCGCTGCTCGGTGGACATCGCCCATATACCGGCTAAACAATCGGCTTGCAGCTCCAAGCGGACCGATAAAGGGTTCGCTTCCCGCGGGTCGCTCGACCGCATGCGCTGCACCCGGCCTTCGATACCCAAGATTTTCTGGACGTGATGGCCGATCTCGTGAGCGATCACGTAGGCCTGCGCGAATTCGCCGGGAGCCCCGAAACGGCTCCGTAATTCGTCGAAAAAGCCTAAATCGAGATACACTTTTTCATCGTCAGGGCAGTAAAAAGGCCCGGTCGCGCTTTCAGCCTGTCCGCAGGCGGAATCAATCGAATCCCGGAACAGCACCAGCTTGGCGTGACGATACTGCTTGCCACCTTGCATTGGAAGTAACTTCTCCCAGGTCCCTTGCACATCGTCCAGCACAAACGACACGAACTGCACCTCGGTATTTTCCGCTGCCGTAGACCGCGGCGCGGAGGCCGCTGCGGGCCGGTCGGACTCGGAATCGCCCAGGAAGAGTGCGAAGAAATTGCGATGGAAGACCAGGCTCAATACCAGGAGGAGTACCGCTCCGCCGATGCCTATATGGCGTCCGCCAAAGCCCATTCCCGAGAAACCGCCTCCGCCCTCGCTGCGGCGATCCTCGACGTCGTTGCTGGTTCCGCCTGGCTTCCATTCCATGACGGGGATGAGAGCAATCCTGGGTCCAATCTTTCTACTTGCCGACCAGATGCTTCAGGTCGGCATTATTCTCCTGGCAGATGTACTCCAACGGCTCAAGGCCCGGGTGGAACAGGATATTCCAGCTCGTGGTCCAGCGCTTCGAATAGGCTCCAGGATCGTCGATGGTTGCCTCGTAGTGCAGGATCAGCTCATTCACACGGGTAAAGCGCTCGGTCACGTGGAGCTGTTCGGTGTGCGGATGTCCCGCGGCGTCCACCCAGCTTCGATCGTTCAACCCCGTGACGTCGACGACGAGCGTGTCGCCTTCCCAATGGCCGATCCCCTCGCCCAGGTAGGTGGGATTGAGTTTGTCCGGCGGCGTGTGCTTGCGCCCATCCGTGTAGACCACCCTCCACATGTGCGCGCCGCCTTCAAACACAAACAGGATGCGGTTGGGCATCTGGTAAATCTGGAACGGGAAGGAAGTCGCATACATGCGCGGGATTCCCGAGGGAAGACAGAACCCCTCGGGATCGTCCTTCGTGACATTGGCGTTGCGCTGATCGTAGGCGGCTTTGGCCCATGGAAGAAAAGGAACCTCGGTCTTCTTCTCCGGCTGGGCAGTGCCGGCGAAACCGCCGCCAGTGCCGGCCATATCGCCAATCCCCGGAGGTTCCCAGGAACCCTTGTCATTGCCCAGATCGGGATGCCCGTCGGGCAAGCGAGGCGCCGGTGGAATATTCTTCCGGGTGAGCGCGGCAGCTACCTTCTTGCCGTCGAAATCCTGCGCCTTACCAGAAACGTGCAGAAGCAGAACTGTCCCGAGCAGCCAAACCAGATTACGTTTCATGCTCAACCCCTCCGGAACATCATAGTCCAGCTAAATGAAGGTGTATACTTGTCCCCAGCCTGGAGGAAACCGTGCGCAATTCTCTACTTATTCTCGGGTGCATGATCGTTTCGCCCGCGTTTGCAGCCTCATGTGAAAGCCTCGCATCGCTGGCGTTGCCGAATACAACCATCACGGCGGCGCAGATCGTGCCGGCGGGACAGTTCTCGCCGCCTGGACCGGCCGGAAAAGGCAAGGGCGCCAACCCCTATAAGGACCTTCCCGAATTTTGCCGCGTGGCTGCGACGCTCAAACCCTCCAGCGATTCCGATATCAAGGTCGAATTCTGGCTCCCGACGTCGAATTGGAATCGCAAGCTGCAATCGGTCGGCAATGGGGGCTGGGCAGGCGTGATCAGTTATTCCGCCCTGGCGGACGCGGTCAAAGCCGGCTATGCGGGCGCGTCCACGGACACCGGACACGTGGGCGGCAGCGGAAGCTTCGCCCTGGAGCATCCCGAACAACTGATCGACTTCAGCTGGCGCTCCGAGCATGAGATGACCCTCAAGGCCAAGGCCATGGTCCAGGCGTTCTATGGCAGCGCGCCTCGTCTTTCGTATTGGAACGGATGTTCCACCGGCGGGCGCCAGGCACTGAAAGAAGCCCAGAAGTTTCCGGACGATTACGACGGCATCATCGCCGGCGCTCCCGCCAACCGCACGGCGATCTCCTTGTGGATCGCCTTCGCTGTGCTGAAAGATCCGGCCAGTTACATTCCGCCCGCCAAGTATCCCGTGATTCACCAAGCCGCGCTGGCCGCGTGCGACTTGCGCGACGGGGTCAAGGACGGACTCATCGAAGATCCCAGCAGGTGCAAGTTCGATCCCAAGGTGCTGCTGTGCAAGAACGGCGACGGTCCGGCGTGCCTCACGGCGCCGCAAGTGGACGCGGCGAAGAAGATCTACAGCGCGGCGACCAATCCCCGGACCGGGCAAGTGCTGTTTCCCTCGCTCGCGCCGGGAAGCGAGCTGAACTGGGGCATCCAGGCGGCCGGCCCGGATCCTTCCGCCAACATCTTCGACCATTTCAAGTACGTGGTTTTCAAGAATCCGGCCTGGGACTGGAAGACTTTCGATTTCGACAAGGGCATCGCGCTCGCGGAGCAACCGGAGAACGCGGCGATGAACTCGACCGATCCCAACCTCAAGCCGTTTTTCTCGCACAACGGAAAGCTGCTCATTTATCACGGCTGGGCCGATTCGAACGTCTCCCCGCTGAACACCATCAAGTACTACAAAAGCGTGGAAGATACGCTCGGCGGCGCGACAAAGGTTTCAAACAACCTCCGGTTGTTCATGGAACCGGGCATGGGACATTGCGGCGGCGGCGAAGGACCGAACGTGTTTGACAAGGTCGGCACGCTCGATCAGTGGGTGGAACAGGGCAAGGCGCCCGAGAAGATCATCGCGTCGCACAGCACCGCCGGAAAGGTGGACCGCACCCGTCCGTTGTGTCCGTATCCCCAGGTCGCGAAGTACAAGGGCTCGGGGAGCATTGACGAAGCGTCGAACTTCGCCTGCCAGCTACCATAGAAGGTGGCATACGGATCGATATCGGAGGAGTTGATTTTCTATGCGAAATAGATGGTTATTCCTGCTTTCGCTGGCGGGAGCCGCTGTACTCTTGACGCGGGCGACACTCACCGCACAGGAAAGATCGGCGTCACCGATTCTTGCTGCGCCGAGTCCCACGTTCTCATTCGGAATGATCGGACTTGGCACGGGCCAGACGGCCCGGCTCAACGTAGTCAACCTGGTGCGGATCGCTCCGCCCGTCGCGATTTCCATAGCCCAGATCCCCTGCAAAGTGGACCTGAATCTTTACGATGGCCAGGGAAAGCTGATCAAGCAGAAGACCGTCGCGAACCTGGGTTTCGGGCAGGCCGATTTTCTCGATCTGGCCCGTTCAGAGCTTAGTACGACGGCGGCGCACGTGGATGTCAGCGGCGTAGTGAAAGTTGGATCCACCCAATCTTTCTTCTGCAACGTCAGCACCACCCTCGAGGTTTTCGACAACGTTACCGGCGTGACCACGGCGATTCTTTCGAATGCGAATACTTCGCCGGGGTTCATCTTCCCCGTGCTTTCCCTGCTCCCGCCAACCACGCAGCAATAAGTCTCTACTCCAGGGCGAACACCCATACCGATCCGCCGTCCGGCATCGGAGGAACTTCCCCCGGGAATAAGCGGCTCATCGTGTTCACTTCGCCACCCGCGTCCTGGCCCCAGCCTGCCAACACGGCGATGTATTGCTTCCCGTTCACCGAGAAAGAAGTCGGCGGCGCCTCGACACCTGAACTCATGGGGAACTCCCACAGCAGTTTCCCTGTGGCCGCGTCGAAGGCATGGAACTTACGATCGGCGGTTCCTCCGCTGAAGACCAGCCCTCCGCCGGTAGCCAGCATCGAGCCCCAATTCGGCGATCGGGCGTAGTTGTGCGTCCACACCTTCTGTCCGGTGTCGACGTTCCACGCCTGCACTTCGCCAAAGTGATCGGCGCCGGGCACGATCAGCGGGGGAAAGCCGCTCACGATGCCAACGAATCCCCGCCCCGGCGTATAGGTGACATTCGGAGCACCACCATTGTGCCCGCAAATGTTGTTGTTCGCGGGGATGTAAATCATGCGCGTCTTGGGACTGTACGAAATCGGCGGCCAGGTCTTGCCGCCATGGACACCGGGACAAAATTCAGCCGGCGCGTTGGTGCCCGGCTTGTGCGCCGGATCGATATCGGGCCGACCTGTAACCGGATCGACGCTGCGGATCACGTTGTTGAACACGTAAGGCTTGCCTTCGACGAACTTGATGGGTCCGGCACTGCGCTCCAGAAACCACAGGTAGCCGTCGCGCGCGACATCGATCAGACCCTTGATGGTCCGCCCGTTGCGCTGGTAATCGACCAGAATGGGCGGCGACACTTCGTCGTAATCCCAGGAATCGTTCGGATGGTATTGGTGATAGCCCTTGATCGCGCCGGTGGCGACATCGAAGGCGATGGTTGACGCGGTGTAGAGGTTGTCGCCGGGCCGATTATCGCCAATCGTCGGGCCGCCATTGCCGGTGCCGAAGTACGCGAGGTTGGTCTCGGGATCGTAGTTCCCGGTGACCCACACCGGAGCCCCGCCGGTCTTCCATTGGTCGCCGCCCGAGGGCCAGGTCTCGCTTCCAGGTTCGCCGGGAGCAGGAATGGTGAACGTGCGCCAGGCTTCTTTTCCGGTCTCGGCATCGAACGCCGCCACAAAGCCGCGGATTCCGAATTCGCCGCCCGAAGCACCCACCAGAACTTTTCCATTCGCGATTAGCGGAGCGAGGGTCGTGTAATAGCCGGATTTGTTATCGGCAATGGTCGAACTCCACACTTCCGTGCCGGTCTTGGCGTCCAGCGCGACCAGGACCGCCTCGCCGGCGCACACGTAGACTTTATCGCCATACAGCGCCACGCCGCGATTCACTTCGTGAGGCACGTTCGCGCCCTGAGGACGCGGCCGGCGATAGCGCCACAGGATCGTGCCCGTGGCGCCGTCGAAGGCGATCACCTGATTAAAGGGCGTGGTGATGAAAACCACTCCGTTGTTTACCACCGGAGCGGCCTCATGCGCGCGTCCTTCACCCGTAGTCGACGACCAGACCAGTTTCAGCCGCGCTACATTCGCGGGCGTTATCTGGTCGAGAGGACTGTAGCCCCAGCCGTCATACGTCCGCCGGATCATGGGCCAGTTGCCGTCTTCGGGCTTCAGCAGGCGCTCGGCCGTGACGGGCTGGTAGTTCCTGAGGATCGCGGGCATCGGCTGTGGCGGGCCTGGATTGCCCTTCTGCTTGCCGCCTTTCTCCTGACCGGAAATCGCCGGGAGAAAAAATACAGGAACAACGGCGGCCAAACATGCTGCCACAAACAATGCGCGCGACTTAAGCATGGCCGACCTCCTGTTTTTGAAGCCTTTAGAATAAACCACCTTGACTCACGCCGGGAAACCGCATATACCTGCTAGAGCACATATGCGACCCGTCAAAACCATCCTCGGTATCGTCGTCGTAGTCGCCGTGGCTTTGTGCGCGACTCCTCCGCGTTCGATGCGAATGTACGTCTTCGATTGCGCCACTCTCAAAGACCGCGACCCGGCCACTTACGGCCTAACGCGGCAGCAGGTCGAGTCCGTCGATATGTCCGATCCCTGCTTCCTGATCGTGCATCCGCGCGGGACGCTGCTATGGGAGACCGGATTGAATGACGCCGTCTACAATCGTCCGGAAGGCGGCGGCGCCAAGCACGACAAGATCGACAAGTCGCTCAAGAGCCAGCTTGCGGCGATCGGCTATCAACCTAAGGACATCACGTATCTGGCGATCTCTCACCTGCATGGCGATCATTCCGGAAACGCCAATGATTATGCGGGCTCCACGTGGATCGCGCAAAAAGCCGAGCGCGATTACATGTTCGGCCCGGGCCTGCCGGAGAATATTCATCCCAACGAATACGCAGCGCTGAAGAACAGCAAGACCAAGTTGATCACCGGCGATTATGATGTGTTCGGCGACGGCTCCGTGACGCTGATCTTAACTCCGGGTCACACTCCAGGCCATCAAAGCCTGATGGTCAGGCTGCCGAAAACCGGACCGGTGATACTGACCGGCGATCTCTATCATTTCCCCGGAGAACGTATGTTCCACACCATGCCGAACGGCGAGAAGTCGCTGCAGACTCCGGCGTCGCGGGAAAAGATTGAAGCGCTGGTGAAGCAAACCGGCGCGCAGCTCTGGATCCAGCACGACATGATCGGGAACCGCAAGCTCAAGAAATCGCCGGCGTACTATGAATAAACTTTCGATCCTCGCATTATTAGCGCTGCCTATCGTCGCGCAGGACTTTCGGAAGCCTCCCTCGACCGACTGGCCGCTGGTCGGCGGCGATTGGGGGAACACGCGGTATTCGACGCTTGCGCGCATCAATCCATCCAACGTGAAGACGCTCAAGGGCGCCTGGATGGCTCGCCTGCAGTCCGGATTCGGCGCGGGATTCTCGCAGCAAGGCACGCCCGTGGTCAAGGATGGCGTGATGTACGTCACCACCGGTCAGCAGGAAATTTTCGCGCTGGATGGCAAGACCGGCAGCACGATCTGGGAATATCGGACGCCCACCGATCCCAAGACCGGCGACAACAGAGCCAAGCGCGGCGTCGCCCTCGGGGAAGGAATGGTCTTCGGCGTCGAGTCCGACATCCGCCAGCCCGCACCGAAGGAAGGTCGTCCGGAGCCCTTGACGCGGCTGTTCGCGCTCGACCAAAAAACTGGAAAAACACTCTGGAAAGTGGAACTCGGAGCGGACGTGCCGAAAGAACTGCGCCAGTACGTGGCAGTTCCGCCCCTGTACTACAAGGGTTTGGTCTACGTCAGCATTTCCGGTGGCGACGGCGGCTTGCGCGGCCGGCTCACGGCGCACGATGCGAAAACCGGCAAGGAAGTCTGGCGATGGTGGGCCGTGCCCGGTCCCGGAGAGTTCGGCCACGATACCTGGGAAGGCGATTCCTGGAAAACCGGCGGCGGAGCCATCTGGGTCCAGCCGGCTCTCGATCCCGATCTGGGTCTGCTGTACGTCAACACCGGCAACCCGTGGCCCGATTACAACGGGTCGGCGCGCACCGGCGACAACCTGTTCACCGATTCCATCGTCGCGCTCGACGCGATGACCGGCAAATACAAGTGGCACTTTCAGACCGTGCATCACGACCTCTGGGACTTCGATGTGCCCACGCCCTTGATCCTGTTCGATCAGGTTTACAACGGCCAGACGCGCCAGGCACTGGCCGCGCACACCAAACAAGGCTGGGTGTATGTTCTGGATCGCGTCACGGGCAAGCCTTTGATCCCCGTAACGGAGAAGCCGTTTCCTCAAGAAGCGCGCCAGAAGACCGCGCCGACACAGCCGATTCCGGCGGGCGATCCGACGGCTCCGCAGTGCGCCGAGCCGGTGAAAGATTATGAACGCGGCTGCATGTTCACGCCGGTCTGGACGGACTCGAAGATCGCGCAGCCTTCGGCCTCGGCCGATTGGGCTCCCGGCGCGTACGACCCGCGGTCGGGGCTGCTGTACTTCACCACGGGCGTGTCTACGCGTAAGTTCAGCATCACGGGCCGCGTGTCGGTGCCCGGGACGCGCGAGTACGGCCTGATCACCGCGCTCGATTCGCGAACCAACAAGCAGGTTTGGCAGAAGGAAGTCCCCTATCTCGCGGGATTCGGCAGCGGCGTTCTGGCCACCGCGGGCGGGCTCTTGTTCCACGGAGGCTCGGACGGATTCTTCCGCGCGTTCGATTCCAAAACCGGGGAAGAGCTGTGGCGCTTCCAGACCGGCTTCGGAGCCGATGCGCCTGCCGCGACGTACGAGATCGACGGCGAACAGTACGTCGCCATCGCCGCGGGCGGAAGCCGCGATGGGTACAAGGAAGCTCGCGGCGACCTGGTGTGGAGCTTCAAAATTGGCGGCCGTCTGAATCCGTTGAATGGTCCGCCTGTGCCGAAGCCGATTGTGACAACCGAATCGGCTCCCAATCGCGCGGCGGAACAATGAGGCCGTGTTACATTACCGTGGTAATATAAGGGATGGCACTCGCTCATTCTAAGGTCACTGCGCAAGGGCAAATCTCGGTGCCCGCCGAGGTTCGGCGGAAGCTCGGCATTGGACCAGGGTCGGTTCTGGAGTGGGACGAAGACGATGGCAAAATCGTCGTGCGGCGTTCAGGCCGGTTCACCTCCGAGGACATACACCGGGCGCTATTCCCGAAGAAGGCGCCTGCGCGGCACACAATCGAAGAAATGAAAGAGGGCATCCGGCGGCGCGTAAGGGAGCGAAGTGCGCGCCGTTGACACGAATGTTCTGGTCCGCCTGATTACGCGCGACGATCCACGGCAGCTCGCTGAGGCGAACAGCTTTGTGGAACGGGGCGCCTGGGTTTCGATTTTGGCCCTGGCCGAAGCGATCTGGGTTCTCGACACGGTGTATCAACTGACTGCGGCGGAACTTGCCATGGCGATTGACATGCTCTTGGATCACAAGAATCTGACAATCCAGGATCCGGAAGCTGTGGCGGCGGCGCTCGACCTCTTCCGCCAGCGGCCATCGTTGGGATTCTCCGACTGCTTGATGCTGGAGTTGGCCCGCAAAGCCGGACATCTGCCACTTGCGACGTTTGACCGGAATCTTGGGAAAATGGAAGGCGCTCAGAAGCTGTAGCCAGTTTAGACGGAGGCGACCAAGATGAAACGGAATTCCTCGATCGTGGCTGTGGCAGCCGTGCTAGTTGTGAACGTGACGGCGCAAGACCGGATGCCCCCGCTCCCCGCCAACCAGCAAACTGCCGCCCAGAAAAAAGCCATCGTCGATTACAAAGACCTCCGCAAAGCCGATCTCACGGGACCGCCCTGGACCGTCCTGCTACGCGTGCCCGACCTGATCGTCCCTTCGCTAGAACTGCGGCTGCACAATCAGACCGCGAACAACCCGCTCGGTCAGAAGCTTACCGAGCTTGCGATCCTTATCGCGGCGCGCGAGTGGACCAATAACTTCGAATGGAACGCTCACGCCAGACTGGCCACCGCCGCGGGTCTGAGCGCAGCAATCATAACAGCGGTCGCCGACGGACGCCGTCCGGAGCGCATGACGGATGAGGAAGAGATCCTGTGGGATTTCTGCAACGAACTGCTGCACAACAAGAGCGTCAGCGATCCGACCTATGCGCGCGCGCTGGCGAAGTTCGGCGAGGCAGGCGTCGTGGAGGCCGCCAGTCTGGAGGGTTATTACACCTACCTCTCCATGGTGATGAACACCGCACGGTCGCCGCTGCCGGCCGGCGTCAAACCGCCGCTGGTATCATTTCCGAAATAGACTCGCGTTAGTGTAGCCTGCGTCCGATCGCTCGGAAGGGCGCCGCCAGCCAGTCGCCCAGAAACCGCGCGCGCTTGGTCGGATTCAGTCGCAGCCCCACCGGCAGGCTTGCGAGATAATTGCGCAGCGAGTATTTCATCGGCTCAAAAAACTGATCCCGCGCATCGTGGCGAAATGCGGCATAGCCGAATGCCCAGGACAACGGGATGTAGCCATAGTGCCGCCGCAATAAAGCCATGGATGCATCGAAAACGGTCCTGCGTTCGTTGATGGTCTTGGCCCCCTGGTGCATGCGGGAACCGGCCAGGTATTGCGGAATCATCTGGAAGCGGATTCCCGCCTTCGCCATCCGAATCCACAGGTCATAATCGAAAGAAAAGTTCACATCCGGATCGAGCCCGCAACGGCGATACGCAGAAGCGCGCATGAACGACGCCGGCTGGCAGATGAAACAGTCCCACTCCAGATCCTTGGGATTGAACGGCAGCGTGGGATAGCGGCGGATCACTGCATCGTGTTCGTCGATCCAATTTCCTTCGCCATACACCACGTCGATCTCCGGCCGAGCCATCAGCGCTTCCACGCCCGTGCGGACCGCACCAGGAAGATAGAGATCATCGGCCCCCAGCCAGGCAAAAATATCGCCACGCGCGCGCTGAAAGCCCTTGTGAACGGCATCCGAGGGGCCTTTATCCGGTTCGCTGAAGTATCGCAGCCGGTCGCCGTAGCTCTTCAGAATTTCCATCGTGCCGTCGGTCGAGCCGCCATCCATCACGATGTATTCGATGTGGGGGTAGTCCTGGCTCAGGACGCTTTCGATGGTTCGGGGAAGATATCCCTCCATATTGAAGGAGGGCGTTACGATGCTGACCAGCGGCAGACCCGAAGAGTCCACAGACTGCTACCGGGCCATACTACCGAACCACCGCCGAGTGAGTTTGATTCTGGCTGAGCATGTATTGGTCGTAGATCCAGGCGTAGGTTTTCTCCATGCCCTGCCGCAGCGGGATGTCGGGCTCCCAGCCCAGGTACTTCTTGATCAGAGTGTTGTCGCTATTGCGGCCCATCACGCCCTTGGGCGCGTCGAGGTCGTAGATGCGCTTCAGCTTGATCTTGGCGATGTCTTCGACGATATCCACCAACTGATTGATGGAGACCATTTCCGACGATCCAAGATTGATCGGTTCCACGATTCCGGAGTTCATGATCTTCTGCACTCCGTCGATGCAGTCATCGATGTACATGAAGCTGCGGGTGCGGGTGCCATCGCCCCAAATCACGATTTCGTGCTTGCCGCTGGTCTTGGCCTCGATCACTTTCCGGCAAATGGCGGCGGGAGCCTTTTCGCGTCCGCCATCCCAGGTGCCATGCGGTCCGTAGACGTTGTGGAAGCGCGCGACGCGAACGTACATCCCGTAGTCTTCGGAGAAATGCCGGCACATACGCTCACTGAACAACTTCTCCCAGCCGTAGCCGTCCTCAGCCAAAGCCGGATAGGCGTCCTCTTCCTTCAACCCGGGATTGGCGGCATCCGTCTGTTTTTCGCCGTTATAGACGCATGCCGAGGACGAATAGAAGAACTTCCCGACGCCGTACTTCTGCGCGGCCTGAAGCATATGGGTGTTGATCAGCACCGATAACATGCATAGGGCCTTATTGGCCTCGATAAAGCCCATCCCGCCCATATTGGCCGCGAAATTGTAGACTTCACTGGCGCCTTCCGCGGCACGCTCGCAGCTGTCTTTCAGGTTCAGGTCCAGAACGAGGTTATCGGCATCGTCGAATACCTGATACCACTCGTCAAGAGGCTTGATGTCGACCGCCCGAATTCGTTTGTAGCCCTGACGGCGCAGATCGGCGACCATGGCGCCGCCGATAAATCCGCCCGCACCGGTAACCAGCATCAAATCGTTTTTCATCGTCAAGGGTCAATGTAACATGGAGCGCACGAGCTTTGTTTCGTTGGCGGCCACTGCTAAACTAAGGAGTTACTCAGTCCGGTTGCGTGGGATAATCCGAATTGCGAGTAGCACTCCTCCAGATAAATCCGGTTGCTGGCGACCTAAAAGGTAACGCCTCGCAGATCACGCAAGGCGTCCGGGCTGCGCAAGCTCTCCGCGTGGATCTGGTAGTGACGCCGGAACTCGCGCTGATGGGCTACCTGCCGCGCGATCTCCTGATGAGCAGCGGCTTTGTGCAGCGAAGCTGCCAGATGCTTTCGTGCCTGGCCACGGAGCTGAAGGACGCTCCGCCCGTCTTGGTGGGCGCTGCTACGCCGAATCCCGCGGACATCGGCCGGCCGCTCTTCAATAGCGCGATCCTCCTGAAGGATGGAGCAACGGGCCCGGTCTTTCACAAGACCCTGCTGCCCACTTACGATGTTTTCGACGAAGATCGCTACTTCGAGCCCGGCCGCGCACCCGGAATTCTGGATCTGAACGGCTTCCGCCTGGGCATCAGCATCTGCGAAGACGTCTGGAACGACCGCGATTTCTGGAAGCGCCGGCGTTATCACCACGATCCCATCGAAGAACTGGCACAGGCGGGCGCGCAAGCCATCGTCAATCTCTCCGCATCGCCCTTCACCGTCGGCAAAGAAGAGCTGCGCGAAAAGATGCTGGGACAAATGGCCCGCAAGCACGGGTTACCGCTGGCCTGGGTGAATCAGGTCGGCGGCAATGACGATCTCATTTTCGACGGGCGCAGCGGCGCGTTCAACAAGCAAGGCAGCCTGTTCGCGCGGGCCAAGGGTTTTGCGGAAGACTTGCTGGTGGTGGATCTCTCGTCTGAAACCGGCACGATTGCAACCGACGATTTCACCCCGGAATCGGAAATTTGGAACGCACTGGTCCTGGGCGTGCGGGATTATGCGCGCAAGACTCACTTTAAGAAAGTGCTGCTGGGACTTTCCGGCGGCATTGATTCCGCACTCACCGCGGCGATCGCCGTCGACGCACTCGGTCCTGAGAACGTGCTGGGCGTCATGATGCCGTCGGTTTATTCGAGCCAGGGCAGCGTGGATGATTCGGTGGAACTGGCCCGCAATCTGGGCATCCAGGTTGTGCAGTTGCCCATCTCGCCCATCATGGATACTTACGAGAAAACGCTGACGGAGGCTTTTCAAGGCTACCAGCCGGACGTCACGGAGGAGAATATCCAATCCAGGATTCGCGGCAACCTCCTGATGGCCTTGTCCAACAAATACGGGGCCCTGCTGCTCACCACCGGGAATAAGTCCGAGCTGGCGGTTGGATATTGTACGCTGTACGGAGATATGAACGGCGGACTGGCGGTGATCGCGGACCTGCCCAAGATGACGGTGTACCGTGTCTCCAGGTACCGGAACAAGCGCAAAGCCGACATTCCGGAATCGACTCTGACCAAGGCGCCTTCCGCCGAGCTGCGTCCGGATCAAACCGATCAGGACAGCCTGCCGCCGTACGAGGAGCTCGATCGGATTCTGGAATTGCATATTGAAGGATGCCAATCCGCGGAAGAAATCATCGCGCAGGGATTTGACGAGGCGACAGTCCGCAAAGTGCTCCGGCTGGTTCGGAATGCAGAGTTTAAGAGGAAGCAGGCCGCTCCCGTGCTGAAGGTGACATCGCGCGCTTTCGGAACCGGGTGGCGAATGCCCATTGCACGAGGCGAAGGATGAAAATCTCGATCATCGGTTTAGGAAAACTTGGGTCACCCATGGCCGCCGTGATGGTCCATAAGGGACACAGCGTGGTCGGCGTCGATGTGAATCCCGGCTACGTGTCCGCGATTCAGGAGGGACGGCCGCCGGTTAACGAACCGGGCCTCGCCGCGATGATCACGGCGAATCGCGAGCGTCTTACCGCCACCACCGATTGCGGCGCGGCGGTACTGGCCACCGACGCTACGTTCATCATGGTACCGACGCCTTCCGAAGCGGACGGCGGATTCTCCATGAAGTACGTCCTCAGCGCGGCCGAGCAGATCGGGGCGGCGCTTAAAAAGAAACCGGCATGGCACCTGGTGGTGCTTTCGAGCACCGTGATGCCCGGATCCACCGGCGGGACGCTCTTGCCGGCGCTCGAAGCGCACTCGGGCAAGAAATGCGGACAAGACTTCGGTCTGTGCTACAACCCCGAGTTCATTGCGCTCGGCAGCGTGATCCGGGACATGCTGAATCCGGACATGATCCTGATCGGCGAATCGGACTCGCGTTCGGGCGAGCTCCTGGAAGGGCTCTACAAAGGAGTCTGCGACAGCAATCCGCGGATCCAGCGCATGAACTACGTGAACGCCGAGCTCACCAAGCTTTCGGTGAACACCTTCGTGACCACCAAGATCTCCTACGCGAACATGCTGGCGCAGGTATGCGAGCGTTTGCCTGGAGCCGACGCGGATGTAGTGACGTCAGCCATCGGCTGCGATAGCCGCATCGGATCGAAATATCTGAAGGGCGCTCTGGGCTATGGCGGTCCCTGTTTCCCGCGCGATAATGTCGCGTTCTCCGCGCTGGCGCGCGCCACAGGAGCACCGGCACTGCTCGCCGAGGCGACCGACCAGCTGAACCGCAGGCAAGTCCCGCGGCTGACTGAGATCGTCCGCTCGCGGCTGCCGAAGGGCGGAACCGTGAGCGTCCTCGGACTCTCCTATAAGCCCGATACCGAGGTCATCGAGGAATCGCAGGGCTTGGATCTGGCGAAACATCTGGCGTCGACCGGATTCAAAGTCGTGGTTTACGATCCGGCGGCGATGGAAAACACCAAGCGGCAGCTCGGCAGCGCTGTCACCTATGCCACATCCGCGGCCGAATGCGCGCGCCAAGCGGATGTGCTGGTGATCACCACAGCCTGGCCTGAATTCAAGAAGCTCACACCCGCGGATCTGAAATCCGGCGAACCGCGGCCGGCCATTATCGATTGCTGGCGCGTCCTGCCGGCGGAGCTATTCGCGAGTCTGACGGATTATCTGAGGCTGGGCTACGGGGGCCTGGCCACCGGTTCCGAGGATCAGACCAAGGACGCGGGCATCGGGATCGACGCACCCGACTTGAGCCGCGCCGCGCGGATTTTTTCCGTCGGCACGGATTAAGGAAGCGTAAAGGTACTCATGTCGTTTCAGGACACCTCGATTCAAAAGGTCAGCGAGTACTGGAATTCCCGTCCCTGCAACATCCGGCATTCGACCAAGCCCATCGGCTCGAAGGAATATTCAGACGAGGTCGAAGCGCGCAAGTATTTTGTCGAGCCCCACATCCCGGGTTTTGCCGAGTTCGAGCGATGGAAGGGCAAGAAGGTCCTCGAAATCGGCTGCGGCATCGGCACCGCGAGCATCTCTTTCGCCCGCTGCGGCGCACAGGTTACCGGAGTGGATTTGACCGAGAAGTCGCTCGAAATCGCCCGTCAGCGCGTGGCCGCTTCCGGATTGGAGGGCAACGTCCGGTTCTTCCAGGCGGACGCCGAGAATCTTAGCGATTACGTCCCGGCTGAGAAATACGATCTGGTCTATTCTTTCGGCGTGATTCACCACACACCTCATCCGGAACGCGTGATCGAGCAGATTCGCAAGTACGTGACTCCCGCGAGCACGGTCAAGATCATGGTGTACAACCGCTGGTCCTGGAAAGTTTTGTGGATCCTGTTCGTGTACGGCAAAGGCCAGTTCTGGAAGATCGACCGGTTAATTGCGGACAGCTCGGAAGCACAAAGCGGCTGCCCTATCACGTATAGCTACTCGCGAGCCTCGGGCCGCCGGCTTCTCGAAGACCACGGGTTTCGCGTGACCAGGACCGAAGTGGACCACATCTTCTCCTACCGCATCCCCGAGTATGTGAAGTATCAATATAAGCAGGTCTGGTATTTCCGCTGGATGCCCAAGCCGCTTTTCAGAGCTCTGGAACGCATGTTCGGTTGGCACCTGTGCTTGACGGCGACGCCAAAATAGTGCGCGAACCCTACCTTTCCCTGGTGGTCACCGCCCGTAACGATGATCACGGGGGGAACCTGCTCGGCCGCATGCAGATCTTTGTGGATGGCTGGCTGGCCCAGGCGCGGCGCTACAACATTCCTTCGGAGTTGATCATCGTGGAATGGAATCCGCCGGCCGGGCGGCCTCCCTTGGCCGAGGCCTTGCACTGGCCCGCTGACACCGGTCCTTGCGAGGTTCGCATCATCACCGTTCCTCCCCAGATTCACAGCCGCTTCGAGCATGGTGCGAATCTGCCGCTGTACCAGATGATCGGCAAGAACGTCGGCATCCGCCGCGCTCGAGGGCGATTCATTCTGGCAACCAACATCGACATTTTGTTTTCCAACGAACTGGCGGCGTTCCTCGGTTCGCAGCAGCTCAGAACGGATCGGATGTACCGGATCGACCGTCACGATGCCATGAGCGATGTTCCCGCGGGAGCGCCGATCGAAGAACAACTGGCCTACTGCCGCACTCATCTCATTCGCGTGAACCGGCGCGAGGGAACCTTTGAAGTCGCCCCGGATGGCAGCCCCGCCCTCAGTGCGCACGATATAGCCGCCGCCGGCTCGGGCATTCTTTTCGGTGCCGGCTGGTTCTCACCCGAACGCTTCGGTCCTATAGGATGCTTTCGCTGGGCGCAGGAGCAAGCTGAAATTCTGCTGGAATCTTCGGCGGATGCGATGACGCGGTTAGACGTCGACCTTGAGCCCGGACCCGCGACGTGCGGCCGTCCTCTCGATCTGGAAGTGCTGAAGGATGACGGGACGTCGGTGGCCCGCTTCACCATCGACACTCGCACCCGCCTGCAACTCACGCTGCCGGCTCCGCCTCCACCGCGTCTGGTTTTTCGCGCGCTGGGGAAATTTGCCTCCCCGAACGCCAATCCGAGGTTTCTGTGTTTTCGGATATTCAGCTTGGCGCGGGATCTCGAATCTACTGACACTCCCAGTACCCCGCAAGCCGTACTGGAAACGCCTTCAAGAAGCAGCCGGATGCTTGTGTGGTGGCGGAGTCTCCAGTATGTTATCCGAAAACTCGCCCACGGCGGCCCCCTGGTTTCGTTAACGATTCCGATATCTCCCAAGCTTCAGCGCGTTCTGAAGAACTATGTTGAGCGTGGTGGTTTCACGGGTATGCTCCGGGGAACCAAAGCACCGGCCACCTTGCAGGCAAGGGTCGAGCCTGCGATCGAAACAACTCAAGAAATGATCCGCTGCCCCGACTTTCTCCACACCAACGGCTGCGGCGATTTCACTCTTCTCGCTCGCGAAAAATGGTTTGACCTGCGCGGATACCCCGAATGGGACATCTTCTCGATGAACATCGATTCGGTGTTTTGCTTCACTGCGCATTACGGCGGGGCTCGCGAAGAGGTGCTGGCCGAGCCGATGCGGATCTACCACATCGAACATGGCAGCGGGTCCGGCTGGACTCCGGAAGGTCAAAAAAGCCTGTTTGACCGGATCGCCGCTAAGGGCATTCCGATCCTCGATAACGAAGATGTCCTCCAGTGGGGCGCGCAGATGCGGCGGTTGAACTCGCCCATGATTTTCAACGAAGGGAATTGGGGACTGAAGGATCTCACGCTCGAGGAAACTGTTCTGGGAGACGCCGCCCGCGAGCAGAATTTCGGGATGCGGGAAGGATCCCGGCCGCGCATCAAACCCACGTTTCACCCCGCTTTCGAATTCCTGCCCGATTATTCGGGAGATTCCGAGCCAGGGTTTGAGATCGACTTCCTAGGGATCCGGACCCGCTGCGAATTCCTGGCGGGAGCCGCCCGTATCGCTATGCCGATCCATCTGGCTGGTCCACACGAGGATTACCTTGAATGGGTCGATGTACTGGAATCCGTCATGGCCGCCAAAGGCCAGTTCACCATGATGGAGCTAGGCGCCGGCTATGGGCGATGGTCGGTGCGGGCAGCCGTGGCATTGCGCCAGTTGCGCCGGCTGCCGTTTCACCTTGTCGCGGTTGAAGCCGAGCCACGCCACTATTGCTGGCTTCAGCAGCACATGTTCGACAACCATATTCCTTTCCATGCATGCACTTTGATTCAGGGCGTGGTGGGCGATCATCGGGGCGACGTGCTCTTCTATGTGGGAACTCCTTCAAGCGAACGCGACGAAGCCGCTTCCTGGTACGGACAAGCCGTCGTTCAGCCGCACGAAACCGCGGATGAATTGCCCTACGCCGCCTACGGAGGCCAGGATGCAGTCAGGCTGAAAAGCGGCTGGACATCAATCAAAACACACTCCTATTTGCTCACGGACATCTTGCCCGCAACGGAGCGAATCGACCTGATCGACATCGATATACAAGGCGAAGAGTTTAAAGTGATCTCGGCGGCGATTGACGCGCTGGATCAAAGGGTCGTTCGCCTGCGTATCGGAACGCATGCACACGAGATCGAAACAGAATTGCGTCAACTACTCGTCCAACACGGATGGGAATGCAAGGCCGATTACCCTGGCGCGCAAACCAACCAAACCCCATGGGGCCCTGTAGAGTTTGTCGACGGAGTACAGACCTGGGTGAACCCTAGAGTTCTCCCCGGATCGTAGACGGGCTGGCCAGCGCGCCATTCGGTCTCCCGCTTCGGTATTATTACGCACATGCGGTGTGGAATCATATCCGGTCTCCTGTTCGCGATGGCGTGTTACGGCCAGGCTCCGCCACCAGCCGGGCGGGGCGGCGGCACCGCGCGAGTCGCGCCACCCGCGCGCATCGTGTCGTTCACGGCCCAGCCGGCCACGATCCAGGCGGGACAGCCCGTAACATTGGTCTGGGCCGCGGAGAATCCCAACGCAACCACGATCGACCAGGGCATCGGCCGCGTGACTGCCCGAGGCAGCCGCCAGGTGTTTCCCACGGCGACGACGAACTATACGCTGACAGTGACAGGTCCGAACAACACAATGCTAACCAGCTCCGTCACCGTCAACGTTTCCGGCGCCAAAGCGGCGACGGCCCCCGCTCCGGTCGATCTTCACGTCGATCTGAATGGCGTGTACGGATTCGCTGGTGTACGCGGCGCGGAACCGCCTCCGCTGAAGCCTGGCGCGGAGAAATTCAGAATCGTGCGAGGCCCCAACGACGTCCGCGGCAACACCACCCTGGGTACCGATTGCAAACCGCTCGGCGTGCCGCAATCCTTCGTGACTCCCTACCCGTTCCAGATCGTGCAAACTCCAAAACTCATCCTGATGGTCTTCGAGTATCCCAATGCGATCCGCTTCATTCCCACGGACGGACGTGCTCATCCGGTCGACCCCGATCCAACCTGGATGGGCGATTCGGTCGCACACTGGGAAGGGGACACGCTCGTGGTGGATACCATCGGCTTCAACGACAAGACCGAGGTCAGCGGCTTCATGCATACCGAAAGCCTGCACGTGGTGGAGCGCTTCCGGCGCATCGAAAACGGTTCCCTGCAATACGACGTCACGGTGGAGGACCCGAATGTCTTCACTCGTCCCTGGGTGTTGCCGGCGAGAACTCTCCCCTTCCGGCCGGAGCTCGACCACGTGGACGAGTTCGTGTGCGAGACGTCCAAGGACTACGACAAACTGTTCGACAAGAAGTGATAAGATCCCGATATGAAACTTTCGTCCCTGTTATTCGCTTCGACACTGTTGTTCGCAGCACTCCTCGTGGCCGCCGACCCGGCCGGGTATAACCAGTATTCCAGCGCGGATCTGAAAGCCCGCGTCGACTCAGCCAAGCCGGATGACCATCAGGTCCGGATGAACCGCGTGGGGAGTTGGGGCAATCATTCCCTGCTCGCCATCCGGCGCGACGGCGACGGCGAGGCCGAAGTCCATGACACGCAGGTTGACGTCATTTTCGTGAAGTCCGGCGAGGGTACGCTGGTCCTCGGCGGAACCGTGGTGGAACCGCGCACGACCGCGCCAGGCGAGATTCGCGGGAAATCCATCCAGGGCGGCGTCAACAAGAAGATGGCGGCCGGCGACGTCATTCACGTTCCCGCCAAAATTCCGCACCAGATGCTGGTTCCCAAATCGATAACCTTCGAAGTGGTGAAGGTCGATACGAAGTAGCTATTTCTGGCGGCGTTCGTCCATCCACGCGTAAATGCGGCGAACACCGCGCGGATCTGCTCCCGGACCGGTAATCTGCGGAAAATCCTTCGCGTGCGATGTGAGATCGACGCGGCTCGCGGCTTGGTCCGCGGTCAAGCCCTGCGCCCGCAGGTCCGCGACCTTCTTCGTGACATCAGATAGATAGCCCTGAAACGCCGTGATCAGGCCCTTGTCGCCGAAGGGAGCGCCGTGCCCCGGCAGCACCAGCGCGAAGTCCAGATTCTTGAGCGCGCCCAGCGTCGTCACCCATTCGTCGAAGAACGCATCCCCCATGTAGGCGAGCCGGCTCTCCATCAGATCGCCGGTGCACACGATCCGCTCGCGCGGCAGGAACACCACCGTGTCGCCGCCCGTGTGTCCTCGCCCCAGAAAGAGAAGCTGGATCTCGCGGGAACCCTTGTGGAGCACCATCTTCGACGAGTACGTCACGTTCGGTGGAGTTGGCTTGATCTCCTTCAGCTGATTCAGCGTGTCCTGCGCCGCGGCCAGATCCTTCTGCAGTGCCGCCTTCTTCGTAGCGTCCTTTTCCGCCGCGATCTGTTTGGTCAGCGCGTCGATCCGCGCCGGAACCGCCGTCTTCTGCGACGTGATGAAGGGCTCGCGATTGAGCACGTCAAACGTCGTGATCGCTGTCCGGACGTATTCGTGGGCGATGATTTGCACCTCCGGCCCGAAGACCGAATTCCCGTCCGTATGGTCGTAGTGAAAATGCGTGTTGACCACGGTTCGCACCGGCTTGCTGGTGATCGCCTTGATATCGGCGAGAAACGCGCGCGCGGCGGCGGGCGTAGTGCCGTCGTCCACCACCACTACGTCCTGATCGTTGACGATCACCACATTGTTGCTGCCGAAGCCTCCCGTCGCGTAGTAGACTCCGTCGGCAACTTTTTCGAACTTGTATGTCTTGCCCTGGGTGACCGGATACGTCTGGGCTTTTGCTCCAAACGCCACTGCAAACAGCATCGACGCGACGACTGCCATCGTTGGCGCTCTCATTTCAATACTTCAATTCAATCCGGATCGCGTGTGACGGGGTCGAGCCGGTGTTCTTGACAGTGTGCACGGTCGCATCCGACCAGGATGCCGTGCCCGCCTTGCGCTCGCCAACGGTTCTCTTGCCGTCTTGGGAAATTTGTTCGTTGGTGTAGTTATTGATATAGACCACAACCCCATGACGATGCCGATGCAGGGGTTCGGTCACCCCGACCGGAATCTGGTCGTCGATCACGCGCACAAATTGGTTTTCGAGAATCAGGTGCTGCGTATCTTTGCAGACCTTGAGGGAATCGAGGGGATCATCGGCCGCCTGCGGCGACGCGACCCAGGCAACTGCCAGGCAAACCGCCAGAACGATGAGAATTCTGAATCCTATCTTCATGGCTTCCCAGTATATCCCTTGACGCTATGTGGTCACGATGACCGCATACAGTTGGTACGGTGATCCAAGAAAGCAGGCAGGAGCTTGTTCCTGGCTCAAACCGGCGCGGAAACAGTTGGCCCGCTGTGTGCATCTGCAAAGAGACGTGACAGTGTCCTTGCGGAGGAATATGGTTAACCAAACACACCGGCTATGGCTAGTCTTCTTGGCGGCCGGTTGTTTGCCGGCCGCGTTTTCGCAGGCCTCGGAGACTTTCGCCAATCCTGCGTCTTCTAAGAGCGACACACAGCCGGCTGCCGCGCTGGACAAGATGGACATCGTCGATAAGGTCCTGGGTATGGTTGGACCGTCCGAACATACGAAGTTGACGGAGAAGGAGCGGTTTCAGATATATCTGCTGAGCGTCGGAGGGCCCGTGCCGTTGATGGGCGAAGCAGCCGGCGCGGGCATCAGTCAATGGAAGAACACTCCTCCCGAATGGGGCCAGGGGTGGGGCGCATTCGGCGAACGCTACGGCAGTAACCTCGCGTACAACGGCATCCGGCAAACCATCGCCTACGGTGCCGCAGTCGCCCTTCATGAGGACACCCGTTATTTCGCTTCAGGCAAGCACGGAGTCTGGAGACGAACCGGTTACGCTCTCCTCAGCACGTTTACCGCGCGGCGTCCCGATGGTCGGCAGAGCTTCGCGTTCTCAAGTGTGGGCGGGGTGATCGGCGCCAGCGGGATCGCCAGTATCTGGGGGCCGAGAAGTTGGCAGGGCTTCAATAATATCGCGGAAAACGCCGGCATCTCTTTTGGCGCGACTGCGGCCCTCAATGTGGTTCGAGAATTCTTGCCGGACCTTCTGCAACGGCCTCGCGCGGAAAATCCCGGCGGCCATTGAAGCTAGCGAGTGTCGGGCAGCGCGAATACATACAGCGCGTTCCCGTTCGCCGGGTGATGAACCTCCGGAGCGACCACTGCCGGTACCTGTCGCGGGCTGCCGCCGTTCAATCCTGTCGTAACGGCGATGTACTGCTTGCCGCCGGCGGTGAAGGATACAGGAAATCCCTGCACCGAGGTCGGCAGGCGCGTCCGCCACAATTCGGTACCCGTCTTTACGTCTACCGCGCGGAACACACGATCCAGATCGCCCACAAACGCGACGCCGCCGCCGGTGGATAGCACCGCCGTAAGAAACGGAGCGCGCTGCGTCACCTTCCAGATTTCTTTCATGGTAGCCACGTCATACGCCGCGAGCTTGCCGACGTTGCCCCCCGACCCGGGCATTTCGAAAAAGCGGCGGTTCGCCGAGGTGCCGCCCGCGCCTTCCTGGAAATCCGTCTTGCGGCCGAACATTTCCATGCAAGTCTGGCTCAAAGGAATGATGAGCTCAGCCGTGCCGGGATGATAACTCATGGCCTGCCAGTTGTGGCCGCCTTCCGTCGACGGACAGGATTGTATCCAGGTTTCCGGACTCTGCTCGACAATATCGTTGCGATAATGGATCGCGCCGGTCTTCTTATCGATGCTGTCGAAGACGTTCTGATAGACCGTCTCCTTGTAGTCCAGAAATTTACCGGTCTTCCGATCGAGCTTCCACAGGATGCCGTCCTTGCCGATGGTGAACACCAGATTCTGGCCGCCCGCGTCGACCAGCACGCGTTCGTAGACCGTATCGAGATCGAGTGATTCGCCGGGCACGTGCTGGAAATACCACGCCAGCGTCCCATCGGCCGGCCGGAGCGCCAGCGTCGAACCCGTGTAGAGCGCGTTGCCGTTGGTGTTCCGGATCGCGCGCATCCACGGCTTGGGCTGCGCGACTCCCCAATAGAGGAGATTCAGCACCGGATCGTAGCTGCCGGTGATCCAGGTGTCGCCGCCGGCGCGGAGCAAATTCGACAGCTTGCCCCACGTGTCGCCGCCCGGAGTTCCCTCGCGCGCGACGGTCTCGAATTTCCAAAGCTGCTTGCCGGTTTGCGCGTCATAAGCGCTGATGAAGCAGCCGGTTTCCTTATAGCGATCGCATCCGCCCATGCCTTGAATGACCTTGCCCTGAACGATCAGAGGACCGCTGGTGTTCCCGTAGCCTTTCGCCGGATCGGCAATGCGTGTCTCCCAAACGACTTTTCCATTGCGCGCGTCCATCGCGAGCAGGCGAACGTCGGTGGTCGTGAGGTACACCTTGTCCTGATACAGCGCCAGGCTGCGGATCGCGCCCAAACCGTTCGAAAGATCCGGACCGATACGGTTCTCCCAGATCAATTCGCCGGTGCGCGCGTCCAGCGCCTGGACGATGTTTCCAGGATTCGCCAGAAACATCACGCCATTGTGAACAATCGGCGTCGGTTCATTCGCTGCGGTGCTGTCGTTCATGGCCCACGACCACACCAGTTGCAGCTGCTTGACGTTGCCGGTGTTGATTTGCGTGAGCGGGCTGTTGCTCCAGGCCTGGTAGTTTCGCCGGATCATCAGCCAGTCGCCCGGATCTGGATCGCGCAGCATTGCGTCGGTCACCGGAACATAATTCTTCACTTCGCCGGTGACGGTGATGCCTTTCGGCCCCGAAACAGCGGCCGCGGCCTGCCCGCCGGCTTGCAGCGCGATCGCCGGACGTCCCGTCGCCACCGAGCGGATCGTAACGGTCGAGCCGGCAGTAAGCGCCTGATCGCCCGGAGCGTCGCCATTGGCGGCCAGAATAAATGCTGCCAGATTGATCGACGCAGCATCGTCCAGGCTGCCCGGATTTGCGGGAGGCATCGTGGTGCGAATCGTGTTGACCAGTTCGCGAGCCGTGCGCGTGCCCCATCCCGTGATGAAGTTGGCTCCCGAGAGTTGCGGTCCTTCGCCGCCGCCTAAATCCGTGCCGTGGCAACTCGCGCAGCGCGTCTGGAAAAGCGCGCGGCCGGCTTCGGCTTGCTGAGCAGTCTGAGCCAGCGCCGCGCCGGCTGCGATCATGAACAACCAGAAAGATCGAATTGTCATGGCCTCCCCAAATTTACAACCTCCAATGTTGACACATCCGATCGCCGGTTTCGTCGCGTCATGCACCGGTCAATCGTGCAATACTGCTTCCCATGGACATTCTTAGTATCCTCACCGAGCTCCGCTCCGAGAAAGCACGCCTCGAGGAGGCGATTCTGACCATCGAACGGCTTGCCGCCGGCAGTCTTACGAAACGCCGCGGCCGGCCCCCCCTGTGGATGGCGAACGCGAAAGCGGAGTCTGGTCCATCGCTCGTTTCCAAGACCGCGACGCCCCGGAAGAGACGCAGGTTCACCGCCGCCACTCGCAAACGCATGGCCGAGGCGCAACGTAAGCGGTGGGCGGCCCGCAGAACTGCCGTGAAAGCAGCCTGACCACGGCTTCAAATCCAGACTCAGATTCGGTCGGCCTCTGCTCCGATTGCCGGCACGCGCGCATCATTCGCTCCGATCGCGGCAGCATCTTTTATCTTTGCCGGCTGTCGGCGACGGATCCTCGTTTTCCGAAGTATCCCCGCCTGCCGGTCTTGAACTGCGCAGGCTATACGAAGCGGGAGCCCGCCGCATCCTGAACAACATCGGCCGGCTCGAGTTTCGGAACCAATACGTGAATCGCCAGAAGTGCGAGCAGATAAGCCGAGCTGGCCATCATGAACAAAGGCACGTAGCTGCCGGTGAACTGCAGCAGGAACCCGGTGAAGGTCGCGACCAGCATTCCAGATACGGCGCCTCCGAAGCCCCCGATTCCCACAACGGAGGCCACCGCGCGGCCCGGGAACATGTCTGAGACGAGCGTAAAGAGGTTCACCGACCAACCTTGATGCGCCGCGGCGGCCAAACCGATCAGACCCACGGCGACCCACAGATTTCGTGCTTTGGCTGCAAAGATGATCGGGACGACGAGGCACGCGCAAATCAGCATGGCGGACTTGCGGGCACGATTCGCGTTCCAGCCGCGGTTAAGCAAGGCCGATGAAATCCATCCGCCCGAGATGCTCCCCAAATCGGCCATAACGTAAATCGCCACCAGCGGCGGACCCAGGTCGGTTAACGTCAACCCGTATTCGCTGTTCAGGAATTTCGGCAGCCAAAATATCATGAACCACAACACCGGATCGGTGATGAATTTGCCCAGCAGGAACGCCCACGTCTGCCGGTGCGTCAGCAAATGCGCCCAGGGAATCCTCGCCGCAGGCCCCTCGTCATCGTCTTGAATCGGCGCCGACCCCGGACGATAGATCGTCAGCCACGAGATCAGCCAGACCGCGCTCAAGAAACCAGTAAACAGGAACGCCCAATGCCACCCGAGCCGCACCGTAATCCACGGCACCATCAGCGGCGCGACGATCGCCCCCACGTTCGATCCTGAATTGAAGATGCCGGTTGCCAGCGCGCGCTCCTTGCGCGGAAACCACTCCGCCACGGTTTTGATCGCCGCCGGAAAATTTCCCGCCTCGCCCAAACCCAGCGCGAAGCGCGCCGCCGCGAATCCCAGCACGGTATGCACCAGCGCATGGCTCATCGCCGCCAGGCTCCATATGGCGATCGAGATCGCGTAACCGATCCTTGTTCCCAAACGGTCGATCACACCGCCGGCCACCAGCAGACCTACTGCGTAAGCCGCCTGGAACGAGCTCACGATGTAGCCATACTGAATCTCGTTCCATCCGATGATGGATTGCAAATACGGCGCGAGCACGCCTAGCACCTGCCGGTCGACATAGTTGATCGTGGTGGCGAAGAAGAGCAGGGCGCATATCCGCCAGCGATATGTGCCTTTGGCCGTCACTGATTCAGTATGCCATCCGTCCGTAGAGTGGCCGGAGCGCCGGATACAGCGCGCGATACACCTCGTGGGACCGCGCGTACAATGCGGCCTCCTCCGCGCGAGGCTTCACCGAATCTGCCTCCCGGATCGTCGCCGCGCAGGCTTGAGGAACCGACCCATACTCGCCCGTGCCCACCATCGCCAGCAGAGCGGCTCCATAAGCGGAGCCTTCCTGCGTTTCCAGGCGCGCGACTCGTTTGCCGAAAACGTCGGCCAGAATCTGCCGCCAGAACAGGCTGCGCGCTCCGCCCCCCGACGCGCGCGCCGACGATACCGTGACCCCCAATTGCTCGACCACATCCAGGCAGTCCTTCTGGCTATACGAGACGCCTTCGATGACCGACCGGATCAAGTCGGCACGCGTGTGCTTCGCGGTGAGACCGATCCAGCCGCCGCGCGCCTGCGCATCCAGATGCGGTGTGCGTTCGCCCATCAGGTACGGCAGCCAAAACAATCCTTGCGACCCCGCGGGCGCCGTCGCAGCCTCTTCGGTCAGCGCATCGTAGGTCGCGCCCGGCACAAGCTGGTTGCGGAGCCACTGCAAACTCAATCCCGCCCCTTGCGTCACGCCCATCACGTGCCACTTGCCGCGAACCGCGTGGCAGAACGTGTGTACGCGCCCCTGGGGATCGTACGCTGCCTTCTCCATGTGCGCGAAGACGACACCAGAGGTTCCCAGCGTGCAGGAAACGATACCCGGCTCGACAATTCCGTTGCCCACCGCGCTAGCTGCCTGATCGCCGCCTCCTCCCACGACCGGAGTGCCAGCCTTGAGTCCCGTGAGGACCGCTGCTTCTCTCGAGATCGCACTACTGATCTCGGATGATTCATAACACGCCGGCAGGATGGAGCGATCCAAGCCAAGCCCATCCATCATTTCGAATGACCACCGCCGCCGGACCACATCGAATACCGCAGTGCCCGACGCATCCGAAACTTCCGACGCGAATTCGCCAGTAAGCGCGAACCGAACGTAATCCTTGGGCAATAACATCTTGCGCACGCGCTCGAAATGCCGCGGCTCATGGTCCCGGACCCATAACAGCTTGGGCAGAGTAAATCCGGTCAGCATCGGATTCGCCGTATACTCCACCACTTTTTCCTTGCCGAGCTTCGCGTTGATGAAATCCACCTGCGGCTGGCTGCGCTGATCGCACCAGATGAGTGCCGGGCGAATCACCGCATCCTCACGATCCAGAAGCACCAGTCCGTGCATCTGGCCCGACATTCCGACGCCGCGGACATCCTCGCCGCTCGCATCGGCTTTCTCGAGCACGCCTCGAATCGCCTCGACCGCGGCGCGTGCCCAGTCTTCCGGCCGCTGCTCGGCCCACAAGGGCCGCTCCATTCGCATGTCTTCATGCGGAGCGGTCACCGCCGCGACTTCTCTACCCGCCGCGTCCACCAGCAAAGCACGCGTTCCGCCCGTGCCAATGTCGACTCCCATCCAAAACATAGCTTTTGGCAGACTACCATTAATCTAATGATCGAGACGATCAAACTGGAATCCGTGGTCGCGGAGGTACTGGCGTCCACCCAAGTCATCGACATTCATACGCATCTTTTCGCACCGGAATTCGGCAGCCTGGGACTTTGGGGCATCGATCATCTGCTCACCTATCACTACCTGGAGGCCGAGCTGTTTCGTTCGGCGCCCATTCGCCCCGAACAATATTGGACGCTCACCACCACGCAGCGCGCCGACCTGATCTGGAAAACGCTATTCGTTGAGAACAATCCGATCTCCGAAGCAACTCGCGGTGTGATCGCCGTTCTGCATGCCTTCGAACTGGATACTTCCGAGCGCACACTCACCGCCTATCGCGATTTTTTTCGCGAACAGAATCTGCCGGATCACCTCACGCGTGTATTTAAATTGGCCGGTGTCGAATCCGTGGTGATGACCAACGATCCCCTCGATCCCGAGGAAGCGCCGCTATGGGATTCCGTCAAGCCAGACGCGCGATTCCTGGCCGCTCTTCGTCTCGACCGCCTGCTCAATCAGCCGACGGAGCACTCTCCCGCCGAAGCCCGCCGGTTTCTCGAAACCTGGTCGACCCGCATGCGCGCCGTATATATGGCCGTGTCGCTCCCGGATTCGTTTGGGTTTCCCGCCCAGGATCGTCGTCATCAGCTCTTGACCGACGCGGTGCTGCCCGCATGCCGCGACCTGAACATTCCGTTGTCGCTGATGATCGGCGTGCGCCGCCAGGTGAACCCTGCAATCCGGCTCGCAGGCGACGCTTCCGGCCGTGCCGATCTGCGCTCGATCGAAACTCTGTGCCGCGACTTTCCCGACAATCGGTTCCTGGTGAGCGTGCTCAGCCGCGAAAATCAGCATGAGCTGTGCGTCTACGCAAGAAAATTCTCCAACCTGATGCCATTTGGCTGCTGGTGGTTCCTGAACAATCCGTCCATGGTGGAGGAGATCACGCGGGAACGCCTGGAAATGCTGGGGACGAGCTTTATCCCGCAACATTCCGACGCCAGAATCTTGGAACAAGTCATCTACAAATGGCGCAACACCCGCCGCTCGCTGGCTCCTGTATTGGCGAATTCTTACCGCCTGCTCGCCGAAGACGGCCGCGCCATCACGCGCGCAGATATCGAACACGATGTGCAGCGTTTGTTCCGGACGAATTTTCAAAATTGGACATCACGATGAATCCCATTCCCGAAAACCAGCAGCAATCTCTCGTCTCGCGCCTGATGAAAGCGTGCGGCGGCGCCTACACCCCCGAGGTCCGCAGGAAGTATTTCATTTCCGGTCCCCAATGGGCCGCCGCCTACCAGGGCCACGCGCTGTTCCATGCGCCGACGCGCCCGGAAATCGGATTCCAGGAAATCATCCGGAAGTTCGCCGAGATCGGCATCGGATACTGGACCACTCACGACACCGACGTGATCCCGACCGACGCCATGGGCACGGACCGGCAAAGCGAGATCGTCGCCGCAATCCAGAAAGCCTTACGCGATAACGGCGTCAAGTGCTCCATGGTCACCGCCGAAACCTTTCATCACGCCGTGTGGGCGGCGAGCCCAGCCGCCGAAGCGCCGCAGGTCCGCGAATACGCGAAGTTCCGCGTGCGCAACACCGTCGACATTGGCCACGAGCTGGGCGCGAGCTTCGCAGTCTATTGGCCCGGCTCGCTCGGCTACTACGTCCAGGGCGCGATCGAGGAAACGCAAACGCTGCGCTGGTACGCGGAGGCGCTCAACGCCGCATGCGACCGCGATATTGAGGTCGCGCAAAAGAACGACCGGCAGACGCTGAAGCATTGCCTGGAAGCCAAGCCCTTCGAACCGCAAGCCGAGATTCTCCTGCCCACCAGCGACGCGATGCTCGCCTTCATCGCCTCAGGATTGCTCACCCATCCGGAAATGGTCGGGCTGAATCCGGAATACTTGCACGAGCTCATGTGGGGCGCGGCGCCGCGTGCGGCTCTGGCTCGCGCATTGCTGGCCGGCAAGCTCTTCCACTTCGACATCAACGACGGCTACCGGCTTAAGCACGATGTCGATATTGGCGTCGCCCTGGTCAATCCCCTGGATTGGCTGAATGTGCTGGTCCTGCTGCGCAGCCACGGCTACACCGGGCCGTTCAATCTCGATTACAAGCCGCCTCGCACCACCAGCCAATTCGGCGTCTTCGAAGTCAGCTTCCCCACCGCCGTCGACCGCTTTATCACGCTCTGGGAAATGGCTGGCGAGGTAATGACGGATCCGATTATCAAGGAGGCCACCGATGCCCTTAAAGCCGGCGGCCCGTTGGTCGATCCGCGCGACGCCGACGCGATCTTCAAATCGAATCGCGAGCTGCTCACGCTGCATGAGCTGATCGCGCACCGCCTGGTCCAGATCCTGCTGGGATTGCACCGCGGACGAACCTATTCGCTCGAGGCACTAGAGCCATAAACTTCTTCGTCGCGACTTCAGCAGCCACAGAAAGAACGGACCGCCGCACAGCGCCGTGAGCACGCCCACCGGGATCTCCGTCGGCGCGATCACCGTGCGCGATAACGTATCACACGCCACCAGGAACGCGCCGCCCAGCAGGAACGCGCACGGCAGCAGCACACGATGATCCGCGCCAAACTTCAGCCGCAGCGCATGCGGGACGATCAGCCCGACAAATCCGATCGGCCCGGTCAGCGACGTCACCAGCCCCGTCAGCACCGACCCCGCGATGTAGCCCAGTGTCGTCAGTCGCACCGTCGAGATCCCGCGCGAGGCGGCCCAGTCGTCGCCCACGGCCAGCAGGTTCCACTGCGGGGCATTTGCAGTTACCAGCGCGCTCACGCCGATAACCACCACCGCCAGCCACGCCAGTGTCGAATACTCCACCGATTCCAGGCCGCCCATCAGCCAGCGCGAGATCGCGAAAGATTGCGAAAAGCTCGCCAGATTATGGAGAAACAGAATCACCGCGAAGGACATGCTGTTCATGGTGACGCCGGTCAGCAGCAGCGTGAACGACGATAGGCGCCTGCCTTCGACAGCCATGCCGAGTACCATCAAAAGCACCAGTGCCGCACCCACCAGCGATGCCAGACCGGTAGCGCGCCATCCCAGGCAGATCGCGATCACCGCTCCGACCGACGCGCCGCTCGAGACTCCCAGTGTGTACGGCTCCGCCAGAGGATCGCGCAGCATGCATTGAAAGAGTACGCCCGTAACCGACAAGGCCGCGCCGCCCAGCATCGCGAGAATTACCCGCGGCAGCCGCGCGTAAAAGAAAATTTCGTGATCCGGCGAGACACCCGCGAACGCGCGTCCCAGCTCGATGTGCGAGCTTCCCGCCAGTGGCGCCGCGATCAGCACTGCGACCAGCACCGCCGCAGACAACAGAACGCTACCCTTCATAGCTCATCCATGTTCCATGAAGCGTAGCCTGCACGCCGAAGACCCGCGCGATCAAGGCCGGATTCAGAACCTCCTCCGCCGTCCCATCCGCCGCGACCCGCCCGTCCTCGAGCACCATTACGCGATGCGAGAACCGCAGTGCCAGGTTCAAATCGTGCGTCACCGCGACCACCAGCAGCGACTTCGATAACTCGCCCAGCAGCTTGTAGAGCGCCAGTTGATGCCGCAAATCCAGGTGCGTCGCCGGCTCGTCCAATAACAGCGCCTCGGGCCGCTGGGTCAGCGCCGACGCCAGGATCACTCTCTGCGCTTCGCCTCCGGACAGCGAACGAAAATCGCGCGCGCGAAAGGCCAGCGTGTCGGTGGTAGTCATGGCGTCCTCTACGGCCGACCGGTCTTCGGCCGTCTGGAACCAGCCGCTCGCATACGGGGTGCGACCCATCAGGACCACTTCCTCCACGGTGAACGGGAACTGCATGCGGACGCTCTGCGGCAGGAATGCGACCTTCCGTGCGAACTCCCGCTTCGGCCACTGGCGTATTTCCTTGCCGTCGTATGTGCAGGACCCGCTATACGGCGATCGCAGCCCCGCCATCATACCCAGGAGCGTCGACTTCCCCGCCCCATTGGGACCCGCGATCGAGATCAGCCCGTTCCGCGGGAACTGGAAAGTCGCGTCATGCAGGCCATACGCGAATCCAAGTTGCGTGGCGACGAAACTCATTTCACTTCCGGGTGGAGCATCGCAAGAAATGCCTTCGCGGCGTCCACCACCCTCGGCCCAGGGACCACGTAAACATCCGAGGCGACCGCAAACACCCGATGCTGTTTCACCGCCGCCACGGAGCTCAGACGGTCCCATAGGCTGGTGACCTCGCGCTTGTGTTCGTCCGTCACACCCACGGTATCCGCCATATCGCCCATGTCCGCGATCACGTCCGGATTCCGTGCCAGCACTTCTTCGAGCGAGACCCCCGGATATGGCGCCACCGCGTCGCGGAATACATTATCGCCGCCCGCCAGCGCGATGATCTCGTTCAAGTACGACGCTTGCCCGACGACGATCAACCCATCCAGACGATTGGGTGTGCGCCCCACCACGAACATCATTCGGGTCTTCTTGAGCGGAGCGGCACGCACGCGAATCGCTTCCAGTTGCCCGCGCAACGTCGATTCGAGCTTGGCCGCCTGAGCCCCGGCACCCGTCGCCTGCCCGACGATCCGGAACGACTCGTACAATTTCGCGATGCTCTCCTGATCGATTTCGAGAACCTTTAATCGCAGTGTGCCGAGCCTTTCCGCGAGCTTCACCGGATTGGCCGGGATGATCACCAGATCCGGACGCAGCGCCGCGATGGCTTCCAGGTTGGGATTCACATAATCGCCGATCTTCGCCTTCCCCTGAGCTTCCGGCGGGAAGCGGCTGAAGCGGTCGACGCCTACCACACGATCGCCCAGTCCCACTGCGTACAACAGCTCCGTGATGCTGGGCGCGGTGGAGACGATCCTCCGCGGAGGCTGCCCGACAGCATTCGTGCACGCGAGCGCAGCCGCCAACCAGAGGATCGTCAACCACCGCGTCACCACGTGAGCTTCAGGCCTCCCATCGCGTTACGGCTCAGCGCCGAATACCCCAGCCCTTCCTGATAGCGCTCATTGAGCGCGTTGTCGACGCGCACGTGAAGTTCTACATTGCGAGTCGCCTGGAACGACCCGCCCGCGAAGACCGCATTGTAGGCCGGATTGCGATTCACGCCGAATACGAAATCGTTATCCTGCCGTTCGCCCACGAACCGGCCGCCTGCGATCAGGGTCCAGCGCCGCGGCGCGTATTCCAAGGAAATGGAACCGGAGTTGCGCGGCCGGCGCAGCAGTTCAAGCCCTATCTGCTCGGGCGAGGAGTCGTTGGTGATCCGCGTGTACAGCTTGGTGTAGCCTGCATTGAGCGTAACGAAGCGCATCAGACGCGCCGTGCCCGAAAGCTCCACGCCGCGCGCCCAGCTTTGGTCGATATTGCGCCAGGTGCTCGGGAATACCGAAAAATCGAACTCGATCAGGTCGGCGAAGCGGTCGCGAAAATATGATAGCTCCGTACGCACGCGTTTTCCCAGCCACTCGCGAGACACACCGGCCTCGAAGCTGTCGGTCTTCTCGGGCTTCAACCTGGGATTGCCCACGTAGAAAGATTCGTTCGCGAAGTTTTGGATCAACGCCGGCTCTTTGATCCCGCGCCCCCCGCTCACCCGAAGATATGTGTCGGTGGGCAGCCGGAATGTCACCGCCGCGCGCGGAGCGAATTCGTTTCCGAAGGTGCTGCTGTGCTCCAGGCGCGCGCCGCCGGTCAGGAAAATCCGCGGCGTCAGAGCGTATTGCTCATGCACGTAGCCTCCGTTGTTGTCACGCGAGACATCGGTCGCCGAAATGATCCCGGCCTGCCGCTCGAAGTCGTAGCCGAACACCAGCGCGCCGTTTCGCTGGGTCATGGTTCCCTGATAGCTCGCGCTGGTGCGATCCGTTACCGTGAGTCCGGGAAACGCCGTAAGCGGAAAATTGTAGGTCGCGATGGCCGTCCCAGGATCGGGAACCGTGGTCGAGACCGGCACTTCGCGCACGAAGTAAACGAACGGATGGGGGCCGGGCACGGTACGCACGAGTGCCGCCAGGTCGTAATTCTCGCTGACGTTATCCGAAAACTCATCGCGGTAGCGATGATATCCGAACAGCGCGCGCTGCGAAAATCGCGTTCCTCGCCGGTCGTCCAGACGCACGCTCACGACGGCATCGCGGGCATTCTCGTTCGCGTCGAAATTCGTCAGTCCATAAGCCGCCTGCCCCGGGGCGCCGACGTAGGAATCGAATGTCCGGAACACCGCGCGCAGTTGTGTGGCATCGCTGAAACGGAATCCGACGTTGGCCGTGCCGCTGGTGATGCGGAACGCACTGTTGGGAAACTCTCCGGTCGTGCGGAATTGATCCGAGGTGAATGCGTAATCCAGCCGGTCCGCGAATCCGCCGTTCAATCCCGCGGTCCAGTGGTCCGTCGAATAGGATCCCCGTTCGTACCCAAGTGTCCCGTGCGGCCGCCGGGCTTCGGGATCCCCGCGCTCGGTGAACATCTGAATCACCGCGCTCGATGCTTCGGCTCCAAACAAAACGCTCTCCGGCCCGCGAATCACCTCCATGCGCTGCAATCCGGGCGAGGTCAGGTGAGCGAAATCGAGTCCTCCTCCCGGCTCCGTCACCGGGACGCCGTCCAGCAACACCAGTGCCGAGTCCGATTCTCCGCCGCGGGCGAACACCGATGTGATCGCGCCATAACCGCCGCTCTGAACCACGCTGACGCCCGGCACATCGCGCAGCAGATTCGGAACAAACGCCCCGTGAACGGGCTCGAAATCTTTCGCCGTGAAGACATTCGCCGCCACACCCGATTCTTCCACCACAAGGGGTGCGCGCGTCGCCGTAACGACAACACGCTCGCTGGTCTTGCAGACCCGCGGAAAATCTGGGACCTCGTGTGGATCGGTGGTTTGGGTTTCCGAGTCGCAGGTAACTTTCGCGGCTTCGGCCGGTTGTCCACTGGGATTTGATCCCGATCCCGGGACCTGGAAAAACAACAAGTAGAAAAAAAGAGTAGCAGTCATGAGACGTTCCCCCTCGAAACGTTCTGCAAACGATTTGGAACGTCGAAGAACCGGTCTCCTGACTTACGGCTAGGCGCGAAACTACGATTCCTCTTCCCGCTTGCGCAGTGAAGAATCATCACCCGTACTACATGCCGTTCACAGTTGCGGGGCAGTGGCGGAATTTCACCGCCTTCCCGAGCATCCCTCGAACGTATTACTTCCGCTGCCAGATTAACCCGGCCCGGCTTTGAAGTCAACTTGTGGGGCAGGTTTTCAACCTGCGCGCCGATTTTTAATCGGCGACGTTCGCGGGTTAGAAACCCGCGAGCAGGATACAATCCTGCCCCACGATGGCCTTACCAATCGAGCTTGACGACTAGTTGGACCTGGCGCGACGCCGTTGCCGTGTGGCTGATGACTCCAGAAGATTCAACACCCAGGATTCGTTCGGGCAGCGCGAAGTTGGTCCGGTTCAGAAGATTCAACACTTCCAAACGCATTCGAAGGTGCGCCGATTCGAGATGTAGTGCGTCGCGCAGCGCAAAATCCCGTGCCAGCGATACGTCGGCATTTGCCAACCCGGGTCCGCGGAGAATGTCATAACCGGAGTTGCCGTACTGATAGAGCGGCGGGAGCTCGAACGCGCTGCCCGGAACGTTCAGGCCGGTGTTGAACCATTGCAGATAAGATTGCTGGCCCGCGGGCAGAGCGCCGCTGCCCACACGATTCGGGAGCTGGAATCCGCCGTTGTTGAGACTGTTCACCGCCAGTTGCGGAGTGAACGGAAGCCCGCTCTGAATCGTGATCAGCGTACCCACGCGCACATGAAATGGCAATTCGTACGATGCGGCCAGCATCAGCCTCTGCGGAATATCGAACGGAGAAACCGAGCGCACCGAGCGCAACGAGTAGATGTATTGCGGACCCGGAGGACGGCTGTCCTGCTCCGTTCCGGGCGCGGTGGAATCGTCGATAGATTTCGCGTACAGGTAGGTGGTCGTGAACTGGAGGCCCGGAAGCGGCTGGCCGCTTAGCTTGAGCTGCCCGCCGTAATAAGTCGAGCCGCCGGCTAAATCGAGATAATCGACGCGTCCATGATAGGGTTCGAAAGGATAACGGGCATACGCATAGGGCGTCGGCGCCGGATACGGTTGATTGGCGTCGTAGCGTTCATAGAGATGAGCGCCCATCGAACTCAGGCCCGCGATTTCAAGTGTGAGTTTCGCGCGCAGACGTTGCTCGATCGTGAGTCCCCACTGATCCGCATAGGGCTCGTAGTTGCCGGGACCGATCGCGTAGACAGCCTGGTTGGACGCATCGACGGCAGGCAGACCATCGGCGAGGTTCGGGCCTAATTGGAACGTCCCGTTGATCAGGTCCAGCCGCGAACCATACGGCGGATTGCGGGCGAGCGCGCCTGTAGTCAAGTAACTGCCGGGGTCGTACGCTTTGCTGAATCCGCCGCGCAGGATGGTTGCGTCGGTGCCGAACACATCCAGCGTAAAGCCGATGCGCGGGGCAATCGCCCTGCGGTAGAAACTCACGCTTGCATAGCCGTTGACGCCGTTCTGTCCCGCGAACTCGATACTCTCGGCGCCGTGGGTCTCGAAATGGAAGTTCACCATCCGGTTGCCGGCCTCGGTGAGCGGAGGATCGAGCGAGTAGCGAATGCCGGCTTGAATCGTCAACCTGCGGCCGATGCGGAGTTCATCCTGGATAAAGCCGGCCAGTTCCCAGGCTCTCAAGCGGTAGTCCGCGAGTTGGACATCTTTACGGACCTCGGTGGGGAATCCGAGAAGCAGCGACGCAATGGAATCGCCGGTCTGCGCGACTCCCTGCTGGCTGGTGTAATCCGGCGTGAACAGGAAATTTCCGCGGCTGGTCCACTCTGAAGCGCTGCCGGTGGCGTTGCGGCGGATGACCGAGAAGCCCGCTTCGAAGGCGTGCCTGCCACGTCTCCACTGCACGGAATCTTCCAGCTGGTAGCTGGTCGTGCGAATCCGGAAGGGCACGGCGTTGTTCGCGCCGAGTTGTACAAAGCCTTCCGGCGCGACGGTTGGGAGTCCCGGGTTATTTGGTTCCCCATTCGTGCGGATCTGGTTTGCGCCGATGCGAAATTGATTCAGCAAGGTGGCGCTCAGAACGTATGTGTGCGAAACGCCTCCGCTCCACGCCGTGAGCCAGGTCTGCGCATCGTCGGCATGTTGGCGGAAATCGCTGCCTGCGAAACCGGGCAGAGCGCCCGGCGACTGCTGATTACGATGCTGATAGTCGAATCGGGCGGAGAGGCTGCTGCGCGAAGTAAGGGTCTTGTCGGAATGAGCCCCGAAATCGCTGCCGTTGTTAATCAATGCGCGAGTGAACCGGAAGTTATCCGCCACGCCGGGCAGATTCGGATCGGGATACAAAGCCACCAGATTGCGCGCAGCCGCGGGAATCATCGACGCCGGAATGCGATTGTTCGCAAAAGGAAGGCGGACATAATCCGGTGAAATCGAGAATGGATTGTAGATGGCAGTACTGCCGAAGTCGCCGGATTTCTGAGCCGGGGTCGGAACGGTGGAGATGACCGTCAAGCCTTGACGTTCGCGCAGACCTTCGGCATCGATGAAAAAGAACCAGTCGTCCTTGCGGATGGGCCCGCTAAGGCTCGCGCCGAATTGATTTCGTGTCGCGGCGGGCTTGTCGGCGCCATCGAAGAAGTTCCGTGCGTTGAGGGCGGAATTCTGGAAGTAATCGAATACGCTTCCATGCAACTGGTTGGTCCCGGATCGGGTCTGGACGTTCACCACGGCTCCAGTTGCGCGGCCGAATTCAGCGGGGATATACGGCGAGACGAGGTCGGAGGATTCGATGATCTCGGCAGGCGGTGCCAGCGCGACTCCGTGCAGCCAGGCGTCATTGTTGTCCATGCCGTCGAGAAGGAAGTTGTTGTTCTGGGCGCGCTGACCCACGGCGTTGATGCTGAAGTTACCGCGAATTCCGTAGGGCCCGTAGCCTTCCAGGTTGCCGCCCTCCTGGCCGTGCGTGATGGGAGGATCGACCTGCCAACCTCCGGAAAGACGGATCTGCAAGTCTACGTGTTGACCTTGGTTGACGTTCGTGGTCGCCGTAGCGGAGTCTCCCGTGCGGACCGACCGAGCTGTAACGATGTAAGAGTCCGGCGGAAGGTCAGTCGTCCGAAACGTGCCGTCCTGATCCGCGATGAGATCTCGCCGGACCATAGTGGATTGATTCTTGATGGTTACGTTCGCGAGAGAGGATCGTGCGCCGCCCGCTTCGACAATGATTCCAGAGATTTCCGCAGCGCCTAAGAGACCGCACAGCAGGAGCGCTGCGACCGCGACTTTGAGCAAGATACAATAAGCGTATCGTGATCCGTATCGTTGTTGCCGCGCTTTTATGCGGTGCCGGGCTGCTCGCGCAGGATTCCGGCCTGCCGAATTTCAAGATCGTCAACGACCGGATTCTTCGCGGTGGCCAGCCCAGCGACGACGGCTTCAAGAAGCTGGCGGAACGCGGGGTCAAGACGGTGGTCGATCTGCGATGGGTCGACGAACACGATATTCCTCGCGAAAAGCAGATCGTCGAGGCCGATGGGATGCGCTTTATCAGCGTCCCCATGAAGGGTCTGAGCGCGCCCTCGCTGACGCAGATGACCAAGGTCCTCGGCATCCTCGAAGACAGCAACAGTTGGCCGGTGTTCATCCACTGCCGGCGCGGCGCGGATCGCACCGGGACTGTCCTGGCGTGCTACCGGATCAGCCACGATCACTGGCAAAATCAGAAAGCTCTGGAAGAGGCCAAGACTTACGGCCTCAGCAGCTTCGAGCGGGCTATGCGGAGCTTCATCCAGCACTTCCAGCCCAGCCCAGATGCTTTATTTTCTGTGAGATAACCGCCCTCCCCGCATTCTCTCCCCCTGCCATTCGGAGTATTGCATTGAAAATAAAGGGGTTGCATCCAGATCCGTTCAGCACTCCCAGTGCCCCATCCAATGCAGGAGAAAGCATTTCAGTTCATTCATGTAGGCCCCGCGCCGAGGTGCGACCTATACTGTAACTTCTATTCACTGAAGGTCTTAACACCTAGGAGCGTCCACTTTGACCAAGCCGATCAAGCACGTGGAAAAAGTAATTGCGGTGGCAGCCAACGCCGCTTGGCATGTTTATGACAAGCTGAACGCCATCAACCGGAACCCGGGGTTCATCCCCAAGTGGTCCGACAAACCTCTTCTCAAGAGCTGGGAAAAACAGAAGCCGAAACTCGGCTGGCCGCGCGAGACCGATTCGCTGTGTCCCAAGTGCATCCCCGAGATCCGCCAGCAGATCCTGGACGGCAAGATCCCGGTCGAGATCCTGCGGAACGAGAAGGTCGGCGAGATCAAAGCCAACATCATCGAGAAAGATGGCAAGATCGTGATGGTCAAAGAGTGTCCGATCCACGGACAGTTCGAAGACCTGATGTCGATCGACCCGGCGTTTTCGAAGCACCTGGAAGATGTCTTCCCGGGCCGCGACATTCGCGCGCACAACGACGAAAAGCTGCACGACCACGGCACCAGCACCATCACCCACGGGCGAGGCAGCGTGCTCACCATCGACCTGACGAATCGCTGCAACATGATGTGCGATCCGTGTTTCATGGACGCGAATCAGGTCGGGTTCGTGCATGAGTTGAGCTGGGAAGAGATCAAGACCCTGCTCGACAACGCGATTTCGATCAAGCCGCGCCGCCAGCTTTCGGTGCAGTTCTCGGGCGGCGAGCCGACGCTTTCCCCGCACTTCCTGGACGCCGTCAAGTATTGCCGCAAGATCGGCTACCAGAGCGTGCAGGCCGCGACCAACGGCATCGAGTTCGCCAAGCGTCCGGAGTTCGCCAAGGAAGCTGCCGCAGCGGGCCTGCGTTACGCGTATCTCCAGTTCGACGGCATCGGCAACGAAGCCAATTCGCACCGCGCCGTCGGCAACCTGTTCGACGTGAAGCTGCGCGCGATCGAGAATCTGTATAGCGCGGGCGTCGATATCGTCCCGGTGATCACGCTGATCAACGGCATCAACAATGAGCAGGTGGGCGCGGTGGTGCGGTTCGCGCTCGATAATCCCAAGAAGATTCCGTTCCTCAGCTTCCAGCCGGTGTCCTTCACCGGCCGCGACGAGGCTGTTACGGATGAACGTAGGAATGCCCAGCGCTATACGCTGTCGCATCTGGCGCATGATGTGAAGGCGCAGACAGGGCTCGGCGAACCGACGCGCGACTGGTTCCCGATCTCCTTCATGAGCACGTTCTCCGATTTCGCGGATCTGGTGCACGGGCCGAACGCGGATTGGGGCCAGCTCTCCTGCGGCTGCCATCCGAATTGCGGGATCGGCATGGCAGTGATGTGCGACAAGGAAACTAAGGAATACCGCCCGGTGACGGCGTTCCTGAACGCGGACCGGCTGGCCAAGGACGTGGCTCGCATCAACGACGCCGCGCGCAGCAAGAGGATGTCGGTGATCGGCGTCTCCCTGGCGCTGCTCCGCAACTACAATCCCTACGAGGCTCCCACGCATTTCCGGCTGAGCGATCTGATCGCCAAGTTCGACAAGTGCTTCGGGATGACCAACAAGAAATACGGCAAGGTGACGGGCGACCGCACCATGGAAGACATCCAGAAGCGGCGCGCGGACCGCTGGAACTTCCTGTTCGTAGCGGGCATGTGGTTCCAGGATCTGTTCAACTACGATTTCCGCCGCACCGAGCAGTGCATTATTCCTTACGCGACGCAGGAAGGCGAGATCAGCTTCTGCGCGTATAACACGGGCGTCGGCTGGCGCAACATCGTGGAGAAAATGCACATGACCGCGACGCTCACTAAGTGGTACGAGGAGCACGGTCGGCATGAAATCATCGCCGGCGGCAAGCCGGTCAATCTGCCGAGCAAGGACCACACGCTGGTGCTGCGCGCGGAGGACGTGAATCACGGGTTGCAGCACGATCTCGACAAGTTGGGCATCGCCAAGACCGCGCGCGAAGAGAAGAAGCGCGCTCGGGATAAGCAACAAAAGGACGCCGAGATGATGAAGATGTATCGCGAGCACGTGCTCGGCGAAAAGCCGCAGGCAGATGTGGTGCCGCTGAGCGCGATCGCACCGGCCGCACCGAAGCCGGCGGCGCAAGAAGAAGTAGGGTCGTTTGGCGACTAGTTTTTGACGGCAGTCTCGCATTGGCAAGGGCCGGGCATCGCGCCCGGCCTTTTTTCATTTCTGGGGCCCCGTGCCGCGCGTTTTACTCCCCACGGCGGGAGTCCAGTGCAATGTACCGGACACATCCACCGCAACGCAGGCCCTAGATAGCAGCATCTAGAATGCTATTTCCTGGCCGATTCGGCTCTCCGGTGGAAGAGCGCGCGAACTCCTTGGCTTGAGGTTAGG
>DASYSG010000071.1:0-6393 GCA_036003585.1 Bryobacteraceae bacterium
TAGCAGATGTAGATGAGCGAGTTTTGCGCGAAGTTCGGATGGAGCGCCATGTCCATGAGGCCGGTGAGTCCGGCGGCCTGGATGGGCGGGAGGCCGGGGACGGGTGTGGGACTGAGGACGCCATTGCGGACGATGCGGAGTTTGCCGCCGCGTTCGGTGATGAGGATGGTGTTGGCGTCGGGGAACACCATGCTGAAGGGCGTGTTGAGGCCTTTGGTGATGGTGAGGGTGAGGTTGCGTTCGACGCCGGTGTCGAAATTGTAGGGGGAGTTGGGAAGCGGGGGCGAGGGCCAGTTGATGCCTTTGGGGGCACCGCCGCCCTTGGCTTTCGCTTTGTCCTTGCCGGGAGCGGCGCCGGGCGCCGCGGCGGGTTGCTGGCCTTGTGCGAGAAGGGCGATGAGCGCGGCGAAGGCGGCGACGAACACGGGCGCGGTACGGAGTTTCATGACAGACGATTGTACTCGGAATGGCGGGCGATTGCTGCGGGGGCAGGTTCCGCGTTTGAGTGTGGCTTCCCAATTCGTCACGATGGTGACGGGAGTCTTCGCGCCCTGGTCAAGCGGCGGCGATCCAGCAGCGTGGTATCCGGAAGAAGGGTGGAACCAAGCTGATCCAGGCGGCGCGTGTACAATTGCGTCAAGCCTCCCTCGGCCCGCCCGGTGTAGGCGATCGCCCATGCCGCCTTTCCCGATAGGCGCGAGGATTTCGTACGGGCCAAGCTTATCGCCCACCGTTAGTGCACCCTTGCAGTAGTCCAGCGTGGTATATTTGCGCCGATGGAACGAAGAACCTTCTTAACGGCCGTACCCCTAGTTACTGGAATTGCTGGTCGACTGTCCGCCCAAACTCCGGCAGCTCCGCGTACGCGCATCAAGCAAAGCGTAATGGCTTCGGTTTGGACAGGCTCGACCACCTCGTTCGAGGAGCGGTGCAAGATTCTCGCGCGCATTGGTTTCAAGGGCGTCGATCTGCCCACCGAACAGCAAGTGCCCATCCTCACGCAAAATGGCCTGGCGCCCGGCATGATGACGGGGACGGGAACCAGTTTCCAAAATGGATTGATCCGTAAGGAAATCCACAACCAGATTGAAGCAGCCACGCATACCGGGATCGATGTGTGCGCGAGAGTGGGATGCTCCGTTCTCATTGCGATTCCCGGCGAACGCCGGGGCATGTCCAGGGAAGAAGGCGCCGATAACGCAGTGGCGATATTGAATCGCGTGAAGGGCTATGCCGAACAAAAGGGCATCAACGTTTGCATGGAAATTACGAACTCCAAGGTCGCCGCGGACCAGCGTACCGATCAGGTCTTCGATCATGTGGCATGGGGTCTGGATGTGTGCAAGCGCGTCAATTCGCCGCGCGTGAAAATCCTGTATGACATTTACCACGCTCAGATCATGGATGGCGACATAACGCGGACTCTGCGCGAAAACATTGACCACATCTGCCACATTCACGTCGCCGGGGTGCCCAGCCGCCAGGAAATCGACGACAAACAAGAACTCAACTTCCGGTTCATCGCCAACACCATCGCGGATCTCGGATACACCGGATTTGTGGCCCACGAGTGGCGGCCTGCGATGGGTAATGATCCAGTGAAAAGCCTCGAACGTTGCTTCGAGATTATGAACGTTTGATCTATCGGACGCTCCGGATCTCCTCCGAGATCGACTCTTCATACATGCTCCAACCCGACGGAATGCCGAAAGGCTCCTGTTGGAACACGGCCTCGATCCGGGGGATCTTGCCTTCTTCCACTCGCAAAACATACTATCCTGGCTTTCTATTGGAGGTGGCGATTGTCACGTGAAGGCCGAGAAGAATTTTATTTCGTAGTCGGCGCTGTGGCCATGGCCATGTTCGGGCCCGCAGCGGCGGCCCAGCAAACCCGATACTCCAAACCAACCGAACTTCCCAATCCTTATCGCCTCGTGGCGGGCTGGCCGACTCTTCCCAAGACTATGAACGGAGGTCATTGGGGGGAAGTCATCAGGGTGCATGTCGATAGCGGCGGCAACCTATGGGTCTTTCATCGGTGCTTCAACACGGTACCCCCCGGCCACGCCACCTGCATCGGACGAGGTGCTTCCAATCCGCCGATTTTGGAATTCGATCCGTCGGGCAAGCTTTTGAACAGCTTTGGTGTGGGGCTGTTCGCCTATCCTCACGGCTTCACCCTTGACGGGGATGGGAACCTGTGGGTCAGCGACGTAAACGATGAAGCCACAGTGCTGGGCATGTCAGCGAAGAATGCGCAGGGCGTGCTCATGGGCCAGGAAGTCCTCAAATTGAGTCCCGCGGGCAAAGTGCTCATGATGATCGGCAAGGAGGGCGTGTCCGGGAATGGTCAGGATACCTTCGATCGGCCGACTGGTGTGGCCGTCGCAGCCAATGGCGCTGTTTTCGTGACGGATGGCCACGCACCCAACCAGCACAACTCTGCCCGCGTCGTGAAATTTTCGAAGGACGGGCGATTCATCAAGGCTTGGGGACACAAGGGAGCGGCGCCCGGCGATTTCGACGAGCCGCATGACATCTTCGTTGGTGGTTCGCAAGGCCATGTATATGTAGCCGATCGGAAGAACAATCGGATCCAGGTCTTCGATCAGGACGGCAACTTCATCGCCGCATGGAAACAATTCGGTCAGCCGAGCTCTGTGTTTGTGGGCAAAGACGACACTATTTACGTAGGCGCCTCCTTCCCCGATCCAGCGGCCAAGAAAGGCGAATTAAGGGGCATCGTCGTCGGGAACGCCAACGACGGCTCGCTCAAGGCCTTCATTCCTGATCCTGCGGATCCCGATAAGCTGGATGTCGGGACATCGGCGTCAGGCATCGCGGCCGATGACACGGGCACCATCTATGCAGCGGATGTCGCCGCACACAATCTGAGAAAGTACGTCAGGGTTAAGTAGATAAGCTTAGCAGCCCGTAGCGGAAACGCCTCTATTGAGGAATCTCCTGCCGGCCGAGTGCGGCGGTGATTTCCGTCCCTGAGCTTGCCGCGGCTTGCCCCTTCCGCTCGCCCGATAATTATCATTATCGGCAGCGAACTGGCGATCACCGTTGGTTCGCTCGTCGCCATGCTTGGGATCTTGCTATGGACGACATGGTCGGGACTCCAGGTTTCAGGGCTCTGCGATCACGGTTTGACGGCCAAGGACCAGTGAGTCACCGCGTAACTGAAGCTCGACCACGAGCCGCTGTGACGGACAGCAGTTCGGATCGCGGTCACCATAGTAACCCGCCTCCCCCCGCAAACTCTGAGGGTCTATGCGGACCCCGTGTCGGATGCGGCCAATAAAGCCGCCCGGCAATTGGTCGAGCCAGTCCTGCTGGACTCCATACCATCGTCCGTCAGCATGACGCTGGAGAAACTCCTGGCTGCAGCCCCCAGTGCCGTTGAGACACGTCATCACGCTCAACAAGGTCGTGCCCTGACGCGTCGGCGCCACCTCGGGCGTAATCGAGCGCCAGACACCATAATCGCCCGTCTCGATCCGCTCGTGCCACACAGCACGGACCTGTTCCGGGGCAGGCGCCTCGAAGAGGACCGCTTCCTCTTCCGTGACCGTGTCCCGCGCGTCCGGACCGCGCGTTTGATCCTCGGCCGTGAACAGCGACGTCCAGCGATAGTGCGCAAGGATCCATCGGTTCAGCGGTCTGCCGAGGGCTTGATATTCCATTACTTCGCAGCGTGTGCTGACGAGGGAGTTGCCATGCGGTCCCTGGAGCCGGTCGTTCGCGGGCTGGATGGGCAGGACGATGCATTCCTTCTGCGCGCGCACTGCAGGGATGTTGGCTTGAGACGGCAGAATGTCGAGCATGGCTTGGCGCAACGTGCTCCGGCGCGAGTCTGCGGAAGAATGCAGGCTCTGCGCGGGCATGCGACCGCTCCCACATCCAAGCCACCAGCAAACAAGCACGGCGATCGCGATACGCCGGAACACTCTACTCATGACGTTTCGCTGCAACATGCTGCACCTTTCTGCCTGGTATGCCAGTTCTTCCATGGAGTTGTTGGCGTGCATGGTCAGGCGTCGCAGTCATAGAAGGAAAATCCGGGACAACGACCCCTTACCACCGGTAAAGTGTTCTGAAATCGTCCTCTAAGGCGCACCATAAATCAACAATTTAGCAGGCATCACCGCTACTCCTTTCCAAATCCGTGCTCCATTGGGTTCGATGGAAGGAGTAGCTTTCGGCCGGGCGTCCGAAAGTTTCTTTCCGAGCGGCCATGATTCGGACAGATGCAAGTGGCAGATCGATTCTAGAACTACTCCTTGGCGTGCAGCACCCGGATCTAGTACTTTGGGGTGCCCACATCCAAAAGGTTGGGATAGGATAGGGTTTCTAGTCTCAATTTAGCTGCGTGAACTGGGGACCGCAGTAAGCACGATTCAGGAGTAGTATGCCCGGCAGATTGTACCTACGTATCGCACCCTTCATTTGCATTTTATCGGGAGGGATGAGCCTTTTTGGGCAGGACGCGGCGCTAACCGTCATGTCCCCGTCGCAAGTGGCTATTTCGCAACCCCTTTCGAGCGGTAAGGACAAAGGCAAGGATAACGATAAGATCAAAGTTCATAGGAACCTGCCTGATCGCGGTGGCCCAAAGACTCAAACCGATGGAGCCTTGCAGACCACCCTCGGCCCCTTCATAAATGCTCCCGCCGGGACGCATTTTGACGGCGTAGCGGCGAACGGCTCGGCGCCTCCGGATACAAACATGGCTGTGGGACAGAACCCGGCGTACAACTACATTCTCCAGACGGTCAACTCCCGCTATGCGATTTACACCAAGAGCGGAGCCCTGGTTGTTGGCCCCAACTCGCTGAGCTCGCTTTGGGCGCCGCTCGGAACCAGCAACGGATGTGCCACGAATAACGGCGGCGATGTGGTCGCCCAGTACGATAAGCTCGCGGATCGCTGGATGGTTACTCAGCTGGGAGGGACCTCATCCCCGTTCTCGGAATGCATCGCGATTTCCACCACCGCCGATCCCACCAGCACGTATTATCTCTATTCATTCGCGTACGGAACGACTCTGAACGACTACCCCAAGTTCGGCGTCTGGCCAACGGCAACGAATAGCGCGTATCTTGCTAGCTACAATCTGTTCGCCAATAACGGCAACACGTTTACCGGCGGCCAATTGTGCGCCTATGACCGCACGAAAATGCTCGCGGGGGATCCCGGCGCGCAAGCCATTTGCTACACGATTAGCGGCGACGGAGGGTATCTGCCTTCAGATCTTGACGGCTCCACTCCGCCCTTAAACGGAACTCCGGGCTATTTCGCGACGTTCGAAACACTCAGCAGCCTTCGCCTGTATGCTCTGGCGCCTAACTTCGCCAATCCCGCGGCATCCACCCTGACGGGCATCACGCCCGATCTCAGCGTGACAGCTTTCTCTGAAGCTTGTGGTGGTGGAATCTGCATCCCGCAATCGGGTACACCAACGCAGCTCGATTCCTTGGGCGACCGTCTCATGTATCGGTTGGCGTTTCGGAACTTCGGCGACCATGAGGCAATGGTCGTGAATCATTCCGTCACCAGCGGATCGACCGTCGGGGAGCGCTGGTATGAATTGCGCTCACCTGTTTCCACCACGGCGGCGTTCGGTGTATTTCAGCAAGGCACATTCTCGCCGGATTCTATCTATCGCTGGATGGGCAGCGCCGCCATGGATGGCGCTGGGGACCTCGCGCTCGGCTACAGCGTATCAAGCGGCAGCATCAATCCCGGTATTCGTTACACAGGACGTACACCTGGTGATCCGTTGGGAACCCTGGAGACTGAAGCCACGATCATTTCAGGGACAGGCTCGCAGACGGGCGGGTTAAACCGGTGGGGTGACTACACTGCGATGCGTATCGATCCCGCCGATGATTGTACGTTTTGGTACACGAATGAGTACCTTTCGTCGAACGGCTCGTTCAACTGGAAAACCCATATTGGGTCTTTCAAGTTCTCCTCCTGCGGCGCGGGTGGTGCTGTAGCCACGCCGACGTTCCTTCCTCCGGCGGGAACCTACAGCGGGACGCAGACCGTGGCCATCAGCACGACCACGTCAGGCGCTTCGATTCGCTACACCACCGACGGATCGACGCCCACTTCGAGCGTGGGGACGGTGTATGTCAGCCCGGTTTCGGTCAGCAGCAGCCTCACGCTGAGAGCCATCGCCTACGAAGCCGGGATGACCGACAGCCTGGTGGCTTCGGCGGCCTACACGATCAACAGCGGCGGACCGGGCTGGTACAACAGCTCCTGGACCAACCGCAAGGCCGTGAGCATCGATCACACCAAGGTATCGGGCGGGTCGAGTTTAGCCAACTTCGGGGTGCTGTTCTCGACCACGGACCCGAATCTGAAAACGGTAGCCAATGG
>DASYSG010000072.1:0-148818 GCA_036003585.1 Bryobacteraceae bacterium
GGACGTCGCGAATCGGGCTGTCGAGAACCTCGCTAATGAGCGGCGAATGCGCTCCTCGGCGGTTTCGTCGTCATCGGCCCGAACCAGACAAACCACTTCTCCGTCATACGAGGACTGGAGGAGGTCGGCTAGGAATGCGCCGCCGAGAAAACCGGTCGCCCCCGTGAGGAAAACCGTCGGAGCGCTCCACGAGCGTTTACGCAAAAATCCATTTACCAAGCGGGTACACCCTGTGCCTATATTCTGGCATCGACCCTGTGGATTTCGTACGCACTCATCCGTTAAAATCCCGTAATGAAACCGCCCAAGTGAAGCAAACTAAGGACTATAAAAGTTCTTTAAGAATCCGCCCGGCGACCTCTTTGCCCCGTTCCCCGACCTCGCCGACGGGACCGACGCAGCTGGGGCAGCCTGCTTCGCACGCACAGGCAGCCAGCAGCTTCGCCGCGCCGTCCAGCAAACGGGGAGCCAGCTTGTAGAGCGCCGCGCTCTGGCCGATGCCGCCGGGGTAGTTGTCGTAGAGGTACAGGTTCGGCTCAAAGGCCGCCATGCTACCCGCAATATCTTCGGTAATTGAGACGCCCAGGTCCCGGGGATCGCACATCACACATAGAGCTCCTACTGTACGCAGGAGCGCAGCCAGGGCAGTGAGTCCTCCTTGGCGATCCGTTGGCGAGAGATCGGTAAAGCGGGCCAGGAATTCGGCCGGGAAGTGCAGCCAGAACGCGGTCGTGTGCATCTCCTGCTCGGGCATGGAGAGGTTGCCCGAGCCGACGTTTTCCATGGTGTAGAACTTGATCTTCTTGAAGCCCACGATCTGCCGGTTCAAACGCACATCCCCGTGGGCCACTTTGAGGCCACCTGCCGGCGACGACTCCACCTCTTCGAGTTCCTTGACTTGCGTGTAATCGATGGCGTCGGTGAAGTAGTCGGAATCGACGCGGCGCACGTAGGCCTTGCGGCCCTCGTAATCGAAGCGCTCCACCTGGTACTGCCGCGCGTCGTGCAGATAAATGGCTTTCTCATACAACGTCGTCAAAGCCGCGGTGAACGCGACTTCCGCGATCACCTGATGATCGCCGGTGACGTCCACCACCACGAAGTTGTCGCTTGAAACCGAGCGCAGGCTCACGGCGTCAGCGGGGTAAGTATCCGAGGTCCAATTCCAAGTGGATCCAGAATGATGCAGAAGCTTGAGATCGCTCAAGAATCGGCACAGATCGCCGGTATCGTGCTGGCCGAATCGTTCGCCATCGCGGATGGGCAGCTCGAAGGCCGCGCATTTCAGATGCGACAGCAGGATTTCCAGGTTGTCGGGGTTGATGTGAGCGCTCTCCGGAGGGCGATCGAAGAAGTATTCGGGATGCTCAATGATGTACTGATCGAGCGGCGCGCTGGAAGCTACCAGCACAGCCAGTGACGCGGTCTGACGGCGTCCCGCCCGACCCGCGCGCTGCCAGGTGGACGCGATGGTCCCGGGGTATCCGGCCATCACCACGGCATCCAGCGAGCCGATGTCGATTCCCAGCTCCAGCGCGTTCGTAGCCACTACGGCGCGAATGTCGCCGTCGCGCAACTGGCCTTCGATTTCCCGCCGTTCCTTGGGCAGATATCCGCCGCGATAACCACGGACGCCGGAGTAATCGCCCTTGAGGTACGTCAGCAGAATTTCCGTAGCCAGGCGGCTGTTGGCGAACACCAGTGTCTGCTGGCCGCGGTCGAGAAGTTCCTTCGCCATGCGGCGCGTTTCATTCAAATAGCTGCGGCGAATTCCGAGGGCCTTATTCACGACCGGCGGATTGTAGAAGACGACGTATTTGTCGCCGGAAGGAGCCCCGTTGCGTTCCACGAGTTCGAAGGGCAGTCCGGTGAGCGCTTCGGCCAGCTCCTTAGGATTGGCGATGGTCGCCGAGCAGCAGATAAATTGCGGTGACGATCCATAGAACTCACACACGCGTTTCAGCCGGCGCAGAAGGTTCGCCAGATGGCTGCCGTAGACGCCACGATAATAGTGCAACTCGTCGATCACCACGTAGCGCAGGTTCTCGAACGCCTTGGCCCACTTGGTGTGGTGCGGGAGGACGCCCGAGTGGAGCATGTCGGGATTGGTGAAGACCACGTTGGCGCGCTCGCGAATCGCCCGGCGGGCGTCCTGCGGCGTATCGCCGTCATAGGTAAAAGCACGAAGGTCGGAGCCCATGGCGTCGACGGCCTTCTGGAACTCGACCAACTGGTCGCCGGCCAGCGCCTTGGTCGGGAACAGATACATTGCGCGCGCGTTGGGATCGGCCAGGAGTCCGTTCAACACCGGCAGGTTGTAGCACAGCGTCTTGCCGCTGGCGGTGGGCGTTACGATTACGGTATTGGATCCGGCGTCAGCGTGCGAGAAGGCTTCCGCCTGGTGGATGTAGAGACGGTCGATTCCCCTAGACACCAGGGCCTTCCGCAAAGAAGCAGCCAAGGCTTCCGGAAACTCCGCGAATTCGCCCGGCTTGGCGGCTTGGCGGCGAACCGCGCGAACCGGGGATTCCGGGTCCGACATCCATTGCTCGAAACGCTCAATCGCGCCGGAAAGGCCGCTTTGACGCGCAAGCATCCGTTCCTGCGCAGGCTCGGGCAGGCCACCGCGTAAATCCAGGCTGAGGTTCATCCTTCGCCCTTTCTTCGCTAGAATAGCGCAGGGCGAGAGAAAAAACTAGGCGGATTCGCGGAGAAATTCGTAGCGCTCAAGAGTGGCTGCGAAGGCCGATTCGGAATGTTCCCGCAGGACCTTGCCGACGCAGCGGAGGCGAACCTCCCGGCTCATGCCAGGTGAGCGCGGCAGAGTGATCAGATATTCGATCGATTCGCCGAGCGGGAGATCGCCTTCCGCAGTGAACAGCACGCCCGCGGAACTGACGTTCTTGGTCTCGCCGCGCACGGACATCGGGGATCCGTTGCGCACTACTTCGAAGGGGAGACGGAGTTCGAAGCGCTGGTGCTTTCTCTGTTCGGTCATGATCTTTAACGACTGTACGTCTAAGACTTTCTAAGGTCAATAGGCGAAACCTCAGGTAAAGGCCTTACTGTATTAGTACTCCCGGCATTTAGGCCTAGTGGAGGCGGCCGACCATTGTTCAAAAACCGCGATTCAAAAAGGGAGTATGGGAAAATGAAAATCGCTTGCTAAAAAGCATCACCGTGCACGGTGCACGGCAGCACAATCTCAAGAACATCGACGTCGAGATTCCGCGCAACACCTTCACCGTGATCACGGGATTGAGCGGCTCCGGCAAGTCTTCGCTGGCCTTCGACACCATATATGCCGAAGGGCAGCGTCGCTATGTGGAGACGCTTTCCCCCTATGCGCGCCAGTTTCTGGATCAGATGGAGCGCCCCGAGGTGGATTCGATCGACGGATTGAGCCCGGCGATTTCCATCGAGCAGAAGACCACCAGCCGCAGCCCCCGATCGACCGTGGGAACGATCACGGAGATCTACGACTACCTGCGCGTGCTGTATGCGGCCATCGGAGTGCCGCACTGTCCCAACTGCGGCATCGAAATATCGCGGCAGTCCACCGACCAGATCCTCGAGCAAGTACTCGCGCTCGGATCTCAGGAGCGGGTGATGATCCTGGCGCCGATTGTCAGGGGCCGCAAGGGCGAGTACAAGAAGGAGCTGGACAAACTCGCCCGGCAAGGATTCGTGCGGGCGCGGATCGATGGGGTGCTGCGACAGCTCGACGAGGAGATCACGCTCGACCGGCGCAAGAACCACACCATCGAGGTCGTGGTCGACCGGCTGCTGATCAAACCGGAGATCGAGAAACGCCTGGAAGCGTCCATTGTGACCGCCACGAAGCTGGCCGCCGGATTAGTACTGGTGGCGGTCGTGAATGGTCCGGAGCGGCTGTATTCGAGTAAGCTGGCTTGCCCGGATTGCGGATCGAGCGTGCCGCAGCTGGAACCGCGATCGTTTTCGTTCAACAGCCCGTTTGGGGCGTGCGAAACCTGCAACGGCTTGGGGAATCGCTGGACGTTCGATCCGGTGAAGATCATCGTGGATCCTTCGCGGCCGCTGCTCGATGGCGGACTGGGTCCCGGCGGCGGGCACAGCTATGTGATCCACGCGGTCAACGCGCTGGCCGCGCTGCAGAAGATTCCGATCCACAAACCGTTCGAAGACCTTTCCCGGAAGCAGCAGACCGTGTTGCTGGAGGGGCTACCCGGAAAGCCGGGCGTGCTGGGAATCTTGGACAAGTTCTACAAGAAGGAAATCGCGAGTGAAGCCTATCACGACTGGTTCATGGGATACATGTCCCCGCACACCTGCGAGGCTTGCGGCGGCCATCGTCTGAAGCCATCCAGCCTGGCGGTGAAGGTAAAGGACCGGACCATCGGCGAGCTGACGCGGATGTCCATCCGCCAGGCGCTCGAAACCGTGAAGACCTGGAACTTCACCGGGCGGGAGAAGATCATTGGCGGCAGACCGGCGGATGAAATCCGCGACCGGCTGGAGTTTCTGATGGAAGTGGGTCTGGAGTACCTGAGTCTGGAGCGCTCGGCCGCGACGCTCTCGGGCGGGGAAGCGCAGCGCATCCGTTTAGCCACGCAAATCGGCTCGCGGCTGCGCGGGGTGCTGTATGTGCTGGACGAGCCCTCTATTGGCCTGCATCCGCGCGATAATGATCGTCTGCTGAACTCGCTGAGCAAGCTGCGCGATCTGGGGAACACGGTTCTGGTGGTGGAGCACGATGCCGACACCATCGAGCGCGCGGATTACGTGATCGATCTGGGGCCCGGCGCAGGACGCCTGGGAGGCGAGCTGGTGGCGCATGGCACGCCGGCTGAAATCGCCAGAAATCCGAACTCGCTCACCGGCCAGTATCTCACCGGGACGCGCGAAATCAGCACGCCCGACAAACGCCGCAAGAGCAGCGCCGGGAGTGTGATCATCCGCGGCGCGACGGAACACAATCTGCGAAATATCGACGTGGAGTTTCCGCTGGGCTTGTTCATCCTGGTGACGGGCGTCTCCGGAAGCGGCAAGTCGACCCTGATCAATGACATCCTATATCGCGCGGCGGCGAAGGTTGTGTATGGATCGCGCGCCGAGCCGGGCGCGCATAGCTCCATCAGCGGCCTGGAACTAATTGACAAGGTAATAGAAATTGATCAGGCTCCCATCGGCCGGACGCCGCGGTCGAATCCGGCGACGTACACGCAGGTGTTCACGCTGATCCGCGATCTGTTCGCGCGGCTGCCGGAATCCCGCGAGCGCGGTTACAAGCCGGGCCGGTTCAGTTTCAACGTCAAGGGTGGGCGCTGCGAGGCCTGCCAGGGAGACGGGCTGAAGCGCATCGAAATGAATTTTCTGCCGGATGTCTACGTGACCTGCGACGTGTGCCGCGGCCGGCGCTACAACCATGAAACGCTGCAGGTGAAGTATAAGGGAATGTCGATTGCGGACGTGCTCGAAATGCCGGTGGAAGACGCGCTGAAAGTGCTGGAGAATATTCCACAGATCAAAGCCAAGCTGGAAACGCTGGTTCGAGTGGGTCTCGGGTATCTGCACCTGGGCCAGTCCTCGACCACGCTTTCGGGCGGCGAAGCCCAGCGCATCAAGCTGGCCAAGGAGCTTAGCAAGCGGCAGACCGGCAAGACACTCTATATTCTGGATGAGCCGACCACGGGCCTGCATTTCGAGGACATCAACAAGTTGCTGCAGGTGCTCCAGACCCTGGTGGACCTGGGAAATACCGTAGTGGTGATCGAGCATCAATTGGACGTGATCAAGACGGCCGACTGGATCATCGACCTGGGACCGGAAGGCGGGGAGCGGGGCGGGACCGTGGTCGCGTCCGGCACACCGGAGCAGATCCTGCGAAATAACAAGAGCTATACGGCCCAGGCGCTGCGTAAGATGCTCGCCAAAGGACGAGCGGCGTAGTGAGTCGATACTCGGAAAAACCGTTGTCGTTCGATGGACTGAAGACTGTCCCGATCGCCGAGCGCGGCGGCAAGGTGCAAGTGAGCCAGTTCGCACGGCCATTCCAGAAGGGCGGCGGCGTCTCGCAACTGGTCGATTGTTTTCCGGAGATTCTCGCCGGGCAGTCATTTCGGGGCGTGCTGGACGCGCTCAAGAGAGCCCGGGCCGAATCGCGCGCGATCCTGTGGGGCATGGGCGGCCACGTCATTAAATGCGGGCTGGGCGATGTTCTGCTGGACCTGATGCGGCGCGGATGGGTGAGCGGTTTCGTGATGAACGGCGCGGCCTCGATTCACGATTTCGAAATCGCCATTGCGGGGCAAACCAGCGAAGACGTGGAAGCGGTCCTGCCGGACGGGCGCTTTGGAGCGTCGGAGGAGACGGGTCGCGAGATGAATCTGGCGATCGCCGAAGGGAATCGTCGCGAGCTTGGCATGGGGGAGGCGCTGGGGCAACATCTCGAAATCCTTGCGAAGCCCGCGTTCGCGCCGCACAGTGTGCTGCTGGGCGCCAGCCAGGCCGCGCTGCCGGTGACCGTCCACGTGGCGATCGGCACGGACACACCGCACACGCATCCCCTGGCCGATCCGGCAGCTATCGGAGCGACGACGCATCGCGATTTCCGCCTGCTCTGCTCGCTGGTGCGCGGCCTGGACCAGGGAGGCGTTTACCTGAATCTTGGATCGGCCGTGGTGCTGCCGGAAGTTTTCCTGAAGGCCGTTTCCGTGGTACGCAATCTGGGGCACCCGCTGGCCGATTTTACGACGGTCAATTTCGATTTTCTGCAGCATTACCGGCCGAAGGTCAACGTAGTCGAACGGCCGCACGCCCGTTCAGGCGGATATGGATTCGCGATTACGGGCCATCACGAGATCATGATCCCGCTGCTGGCGGCGGCGTTAGTAGAATTGAGCTGAATCGATGACGCCGTCTCGCGACAGCCGCGCGTTCTGGGGCTTCGAGGATCTGGCGCTGTTTTTGGGCGCCGTTCTTCCGTCCTGGCTGGTGGGGACGTTGTTGGTCCGATTCGGGCAGACCTTCGCGCCGGCGGCGTTTTCGAACAATGCGATTCGGCAGCTAGCGTTCCAGAGCGCGATCTATGCGCTTCTGGTGAGTGCGCTCTACATGGTGATCGCCTTCCGATATAGGAAACCGTTTTGGCAATCGATCGGCTGGGTGGCGCCGCAGCGGGGCAAGTGGTGGTGCATCCTGGGCGGACCGGCCTTGGCCATTGGACTCTCGATATTGGGCGTGGTGCTGCGCGCCCCGCCGATTCCCACACCCGTGGAAAGTCTGATTTCCGGACGCGGCTCACTCCTGCTGGTGGCTGTCTTTGCGGTGGTGCTGGGTCCTATATTCGAGGAACTGTTGTTTCGCGGATTTTTTCAGCCGCTGCTGGAACGCGCACTGGGCGCCTGGCTCGCGATCATCCTGGCGGCTGCCGGATTCGCGCTTCTGCACGGCAAGGAATACCAGTGGGCCTGGCAGCAGCTCCTGGTGGTCGGTTTGGCGGGCGTGGCGTTCGGATACGCGCGGTACAAGACCGGCTCCACCGCGGCGGGCGCGCTGCTGCACGGCGGCTACAACCTCACGTTCTTCGTGGGATACCTGATTCAGACGCGGTAGGGTCTGGCCGCTCACTAACGTTCGCGGTTCCGTGCGAATAGATACCGGGCACAGTGGCTGCGGTTACTGCAGGTCGCGGTAGCTGACGAGTTTTACGCCCGCCTCTGCCAGCGCCGTGCGAACCTCGGGTGCGGTGAGCGCGCGCAGCTCTTCTTCGCGGCTTTCCTTGAGGCGGGTGCGCGCTGAACGAAGCTCGTCGTCACAGCGGCCGGGATGACACATGAACTCGGTCACGCCCTCCGGCAGGGCGCGGATGAGTTCGACGAGATCGCCGCTGCGATACCGGCCGGTAAGCCGGAATCCAGCAAACCAGTCCGTCGAGCGGCAATGATGACGGGTGAGCCTGTGATGGAAACGCCCGTTCATCAACCGCATGAGCGTGTTTTTCCATCCGACGCCGCCCGGCTGCAGTGGAAAATCGAAGGGTCGTCGAACCCAGGGGATGCGAAGCTCCTCGGAGATCCGCGCCACGGCTTCGAGTACGGGAGGGAGCAGGTGCGTGTGCTTGTGGGTGTCCAGGTGGGTCGGGCTTATTCCCGCGTCTAGGATGCGACGGACTTGTTTGACCAGTTCGTCGTAGATGCGAATGCGTCCGAGCGCGACGGCGCGAACCAGCTGCCCGACGGTGTCCGGGAATCCTGGCGCTTGAACCAGGACCAAATGGCAGCCGATATCGAGCGACGGGGTTTCGCGAGCCAGCCGTACGGCGTCCTCGAATGCATCGCCGGTCGCCATCAGCGTGGTCGCGGTCAGAATGCCATTGTGATGTGCTTCGACGATGCCGGCATTGACGTCTCGGGTAAATCCGAAATCGTCAGCGTTGACAACCAGTAATTTCACACGTTATCGCAACTGCCTACTACCAGAACTTGACCGTGATGGTCAGGAACTTCTTGGGATTGGCACGGAACTCTTTGAGGAAACCCTGCAAGTCGCGCGTAGTTCCATCCAGGTTTTCAAACAGCGATGGATCGTTCATGAGCCGTCCGATGGTCCCATCGCCGTTATTGACTTTATCCAGGACGCTGTCGAGTTTACCCATGGAAGTCACCAACTGATCGTGCAATTCGCTGCTGTTGAGCAGCTTGCCGACCGTTCCATCGCCCTTGTTGATCTTCCCGATGGTTTCGCGCACATCGCCGATGGTGGCACGCAATTCGTCGTACAGGGCCTCGTCCTTGAGGAGCTTGCCGGCGGTCCCCTGGCCTGCGTTCAGGTTGTCGAGCATGGTGTCGATCTTAGTGACCGTGCCCCGGACATCCTGATACAGGACGTCGTCGTGGATCAGGTGTCCTATGGTGCTGTCGGACGCGTTCAGGGCCGTAGTCAGCCTCTTTACGTCGTCCACGATTTCGACGGCGCGATTGTAGAGCGTCTTATCCACCAGGAGCGCACCAATGGTGCCCTTACCGCCCTGGATGTCGTCGATGATCCCATTGATCCGCTCCATGATTTTCTGCAGGGCGGCCAGTGTCGAGGAGCCCTGCTGGAACAGATCCTCGATCTCGGGCGTGTCGGAGCTGGGAATTTCCGCGCCGGCTTGAATGGTTTGCGAACTGGTTCCCTTGTTGATGTTCACGTAGCGGCTGCCGAGCAGATTCTGCTGCGCCAGCTTGGCCCGCGAATCCACAGGCACCCGCGCCAGGTCACTGTCATAAATGCTCAGAGTGAGCTTCACGATCCGGTTCGGATCGGTCGACCCGGACAGTTCTATCTTTTTTAACTTGCCGATCAGGATGCCGTTCAGACGGACGGGCGTCGCGCCCTCGGTCATGGCGACGGAATCGGGCAGATAGGTGTAAACATCCGTGGTCCTCTGGAACAGGGGATTGCTGCCCGACATGAGGATGATCAGGAAGGCCAGAAGGAGCAGCGCGAAGATGGCCATGAGGCCGACCTTAAGCTGCGCCCACTTCGATCTACTGGTTGTAGGCATCGCGCTCAGGCCCCTCCCACTCGCAGGAACTTACGGACATAGGGGTCCTGGCTGGCTTGCAGCTCAGCTTCGGCTCCCTCGAAGACCAGGCGGCCGCCCTCCATGACCAGGAATTTGGTACTCACCTGGCTGACGTCCCCTCCGCCGCCAGCGCGTTCAATCTGCCCACTGTTGGGATTGTAGCGAAAGTTCGCCATGAGATGCCCGTCCTGATAGCGATGGGTGACCATGATGGTGGCGGTATTGCGCAGATCGCGTTCCTTGAGGATCAGCGCCACGATGGTGTTGGCGGTGATCGGATCCAGACCGGCGGTGGGCGAATCGTACAGCAGCAGGGCGGGTTCGGACACCACAGCCCGGGCAATCCCGACGCGGCGGCGCATCCCTCCCGACAGCTCCGCGGGGAACTTGTCGAGGGTTTGCTCCAATTCGACGAAACGTAAGGATTCACGCACGCGATCCTCCACGCTGCGTGCGGTGCCATTGCCGCCCTCCGCGATGGCTTGCCGCAGGACGCGGTGATTGATCAGCGGGTACGCCACGTTTTCGGCGACCGTAAGCGAGTCGAACAAGCCTCCCTCCTGAAACAGGATTCCAACGCGCGCACGCATGTCTAACAGGTCCTGCTCGCGAAGCTGAGTGATCTCCTGCCCGAACAACCACACTTTCCCCGAATCGGGTTTCACCAGACCCACGGCGACCTTGAGCAGCATGGTTTTTCCACTGCCCGCGGCGCCCAGGACGACACGGGTCTCGCCGGGGTGTATCTCGAACGATACGTGATCGAGAGCTACCGTGGCGTCGAAATGCAGGCTGACGTCTTCGAAGCGCAGGATGGTGGAATCGCCTGGTGTCACGTGTACGGTTTCACTGTTTTACGAAAGCACGGTTCCAGACGTATGTGATGAACGCCGTCAGCACAAAGATCCAGACCGACGAACTGACTACGGCGCTGGTGGTGGCCCGTCCCACGCCCTGGGTGCCGCCGGTGGTGCGCATGCCGTAGAAGCATCCCACCAGGGCAATGACCACAGCGAAGACCAGGGGCTTGAGCAAACCCTGAAACAAATCGTTGTATTCCAGGGCCTGCCATGCCGTGGTCCAGTATTCGGAAAAGGTCAGACCGAGCATGGTGCTGGCGATGAAGTAGCCGCCAGCCAGTCCGATGAAATCCGAAATGATGGTCAGCAAAGGCAGGACAGTGGCCAAGGCGATCAGGCGGGGCGTCACCAGTTTTTGGATGGGATCGGTACCCAGCGCGCGCATGGCGTCGATCTGCTCGGTAACCTTCATGGAGCCGAGTTCGCTGGCGATTCCGCTGGCATTGCGGCCGGCCACCAGGATGGCAGTCAGCACCGGACCCAGCTCTCGAACCAGCGTAACGGCGACGGCGACGCCGACCTGGCCCTGCGCGCCATATTGCGTCAGGGTGCGCGACAGCTGCAAGGCCATGACGATGCCGCTGAACAACCCGATCAGGGAAACGATGAACAGCGAACCGACGCCGATCACGTCCATCTGGACAAAAATGTCGTCGGCGTAGTGCGGGCTCCGGAAGATATTCCGGACCGCCCGGATACTCAGCAACACAAATTCCTGAAACGCCTCGATGGGCGGTTTTAGGATGTCGAGCAATCCCGATCCCCCGATAAAGTAGATGCTAACATTAGGTTCGCGCGATGAAGGGTTTGACCGACATTCCCGGCATCCTGGTCGGCCATGCTTCCGATTATGACGGATTAACCGGCTGCACGGCCATTTTGTGCGAAGCCGGGGCGGCGGCCGGAGGCGATATCCGCGGCTCGGCGACGGGTACCGAAGAGTGGGACCTGCTGCATCCGCACCACGTCACCGAACGAATTCACGCGGTGGTCCTGGCAGGCGGAAGCGCCTTCGGACTGGAATCCGCCAGCGGCGTTCGCCGTTATCTGGAGCACAAAGGCGTCGGATTCGAGACCGGCGCGGCGCGCGTGCCACTGGTTCCTTGCGCAATTCTTTACGACCTCAATGTAGGAAAGTCCAGCGCCCGGCCGACACGCGAAATGGGCGAAGCTGCGGCATCGGCAGCGACCGATGAGGATGTAGTCGAAGGCTGTGTAGGAGTGGGCACGGGCGCGACGGTTGGAAAATTGTTCGGCCTGGAGCGCGCCATGAAATCGGGCGTCGGTTCGTGGACGGTGGAGCTGACAGGGTCCTACACGGGCGTCAAAGTGTCCGCTCTGGCGGCCGTAAACGCGGTGGGCGACGTTCGCGATCCGGCTATGCGCAAGATAATCTCGGGTGCGCGCATCGCCCGCAACTCAATGGAATTCGCCGATAGCGCCCGGGCGATGAAAAACGGCTTGCAGTCGGGATTTTCGCGCGCCAACACGACGCTGGTGGTGGTCGCGACCAACGCACGTCTGAACAAGGTAGAAGCGACGAAGCTTTCGCAACTGGCGCAGTTGGGTGTCGCGCGGGCCATCGACCCGGTGAATACGATGTCGGATGGCGACGTGACCATCGCTTTGTCGATCGGCAACATGGCTGCGCCGGTGGATGCGCTGGGAGTCGCGGCCGCGGAAGCTACCGCGGAAGCGATCCTTCGCGCGGTACGTGAGGCGCGGACCCTGGGCGGGATACCTGGGCTTAAGGCGTGATGCGCCTCTGGCTGTCGAAGAATTCTGCGGCAAGTTTGCGTGAGCAGCTCGGCACACAACTGACTCTGGGAGTCATCAGCGGCGATCTCAAACCGGGAGAGAAGCTGCCCAGCGTGCGCGAGCTGGCCCGGCGATACGAGATCCACTCCAACACCGTGAGCGCGGCTTATCGCGACGTGGAAGGTCGTGGATGGCTGGAGGTTCGCAAAGGCAGTGGCGTCTATGTGCGTGAGATTCGCCAGACGACTGAGAAGTCCTCGCTCGATGAAGTGATCGAGGGGTTTCTTGAAGAAACTCGCCGCCGGGGATTTTCGGCCTCCGAGGTTCGTACAAGCCTGACTCGCGCGCTGGGAGCAGCACCTGTTCGACAGATCACGCTGATCGAGCCCGAGCCAGAGCTCTGCGGCATCCTCACTGCCGAGTTACGGGAACACATAGCCCTGCCGGTCACGACAGGAGTTCTTGAGGGCTCAGCCGCAGTTGCATTGATGAGCCGGGCGCACTTGCTGCCGCCGGGTGTTCCGCATCACTTGTTGCGGATGCGTTCGGTTCCCGAGTATCTGCAAGGTCAGACCAGACCCGCGGCCGATGCTCTGATAGGCGTGGCGTCGTCCTCGCCCGAGATTCTGCGGAGGATTCGCACGATCCTGGCCGCGGCGGGACTCGACCCGGACGGTCTAGCATTTCGCGACGCCCGCGAAACTGGCTGGCGGCGGGGTCTGAATGCATGCCAATTCGTGATTACCGACGTCGTGACCGCGCGCCGGCTACCCGGCAACTGTACAGCTCGCGTGTTTCGAGTGGTGTCGGACGATTCGATCGCCGAACTGCGCCGGTTCCTGGCACTTGTGACAGATCAGAAAGTGTCCTAACGCGGGGCGCGTCTGGCTTCGGACGCAGTTATTCTACTTGCGTCATGAAACCTATCGTTGCTTGCATGCTCACTCTGGTACTGGTTGTGACAGCCTCGGCTCAGCAACGGACACCTCAGGATCAGGCGAACCGGATATCACGCGGTTCCCGTATCCAAGTCCATCTGAAGACAGGCCGGCTTGTAGGGGGACGGCTGGGAGAAGTAACGGAAACACAACTCAGCCTGGAACCGCTAAACCCCGGAAGCGGATCTGCAAGCACGTACTTGTTTCAGGACGTCTCTGAGATTCGTTCGGGCGAACCGAAACCGGTATGGATTAGGACACTGGGGGCGTCCGTCATAATTCCGTTTCGAGTCATCGAGACAGTTGGAGCCGTTCTTTACTGCACGGCAACAGTGTGGTTCGGCGGTTGTACCGAGTAATGATTCGAGGCGGCTTAGGCTACCGCTGAACTCACAAGCGGGATACCATAGCGAGCCAGCGCGGCCTCCACGTCCTTCTTCATCAGCCGCGACGCGTCGTAATCCACGGTGATCTTGTCGAGCGAGGGGGCCAACTGGACCCGCACCATCCCATACACGCTATGAATGGCAGCAATGTGGGTGTAGTCTTCTTCCTCGGTGAGCTTGCGTTCGAGATCGTAGTGGAGTGTGACCTTGGTCATTTTTGTTGGAAAATTCAGGATAACAGCTTCCAGCGAATCTGCCGCAGGATTCCCAGCCACACCTCGGCGTCGTGCGCGTTGAGTTTCATGCGGCGGATCAGGCGGCGGAGCTTCAGTTCGGTAGAGCCTTCCACGCGCTCATGGACGTAGCCGGATTTTTCCAGAATCTCTTCCAGCATCATCGTGATTCGCTCGACATCTCCCGCCCGGGCGGCCCGCTTCGTTTCGGGCTCGGCCTTCGCGGCCGCGGGACTGCGAACGATCTCATACAGGCACACCGCCACGGCTTGGCCCAGGTTCATCGACCCGTGCTCCTCGCGCGTAGGAATGCGCATTAACCAGTGGCAGTGGCTCATATCGGCATTCGACAGCCCGAATTTTTCCGATCCGAAGAGTAGCGCGACCGGCGCGCTCGCAAGCTTCCGTGCGATGAGCTTGCCGCCCAGCTCCAGCCGCTTCAGGGGATGCTCCAGAGCGCGATGACCGATGGAGGTGGTCCCCACCACCAGGCTGCAATCGGCCACGGCTTCGCCTAGCGTGGGATATTCTTTCGCCTTTTCGAGAACCTTTTGAGCCTTGACGGCGGAACGCGCTTCCCGAAAAGCCACTTCGTACGGATTGACCAGCCGCAGTTCGGTGCATCCGAAATTGCTCATGGCCCGCGCGGCCGCGCCAATGTTCAGTGGATTGCGCGGGGACACCAGAACCACGCGTAACGGATTCTTATGCTCCATCGCGGCGCACGGCGTCGAGCACGCCGTTGATGAACGCGACCGACTCGTCTGTGGAGAATTTTCGCGCAAGCTCCAGCGCTTCATCGATCACCACCGGAGCCGGCGTGCCGGCGTGGGTCATTTCATAGATGGCGAGGCGCAGGATGTTACGGTCGACGGCAGCCATGCGATCCAAGCGCCAGTGATCGGACTTGGCGGTGATGCGCTGATCGATCGCGGCGGCCTGTTCGGTGGCGCCCCGAACCAGCGCTTCCATAAATTCGTCCGGTTGCCCGGGATTGGGATCCTCGTCTTCCGAGTCCAATGTCTTGTAGAACGCGGCGATCGCGTCATCCACTGGCTGTTGGCGCAGGTCGCAGGAAAACAGGACCTGGAGGGCGCGCTGGCGGGAGCGATGACGGGCGGGCATGCTTACTTTCCGGCGGCCTTGCCGGGCGCATGACCGAAGCGGGCCATCTCGATCGCGGTCATGGCGGCGTCATGTCCCTTGTTGCCGTGCTTGCCCCCGGCGCGCGCTTCGGCCTGTTCCAGCGTGTCCGTGGTCAGGACGCCGAAGGCGACGGGGATGCTGCACTCGAGCGCAACCTGCTGCAACCCGCGCGCAGCCTCGCCGGCGACAAAATCGAAGTGAGGAGTCTCGCCCCGGATCACGGCGCCCAGGGCGATAATGGCGCTGTAACCGCCGTGGGCGAGCCATTTCGCGGCCAGCGGCAGCTCAAATGCGCCCGGAACGTGGAACACCTCGATACCGTCCGCACCGGCCTTGGCGAGCGCTTCCCGGGCTCCCTCCAATAGTTTTTCGGTGATGCCGGAGTTGAAGCGCGCCACCACTACAGCGAATTTTAAGCCGCGGGCGTCGGCGGTAAAGTGTGGGGTTTCACGAGACATCGTGGGATAATCAGGAGAACCGGTTCGGCTTCAATCATACCGCGCTCATACGACAGTAAGTAAGCATGGATCCCCAGAGAATCCGGAATTTCAGCATCATTGCGCATATCGACCACGGCAAGTCCACTCTGGCCGACCGTCTGCTCGAAGTGACGGGCGCGCTCAGCCAGCGCGAGATGATGGCGCAGGTGCTGGATTCGATGGATCTGGAGCGCGAGCGCGGCATCACTATCAAAGCCCACGCGGTGCGGCTGAATTATCGAGCCAAGGACGGTATCGATTATCAACTCAACCTGATCGACACACCGGGCCACGTCGATTTTTCGTACGAAGTATCGCGCAGCCTGCAAGCCTGCGAAGGCGCGCTGCTGGTGGTGGATGCGTCCCAGGGCGTGGAAGCCCAAACGCTCGCCAACACGTACCTGGCGCTGCACCACAATCTCGAAATCATTCCGGTGATCAACAAGATCGATCTGCCGTCGGCCGAGCCCGAGCGGATTCGCGAACAGATCGAACAATTGATCGGCCTGGACGCCAAGGATGCGATTCTGGTCAGCGCCAAGCAGGGCGTCGGCATCGAGGATGTGCTCGAAGCAGTGGTCCACTTGATCCCGCCTCCCGAAGGCTCACCGGATGCGCCTTTGCGCGCGCTGATTTTCGATTCCTGGTTCGATCCGTACCGCGGCGTAATCATTCTGACGCGGGTGCTGGAAGGCCGGCTCTATAAGGGCCAGAAGGTCCGGTTGTGGTCGAGCGAAAAAGTATTTGAGGTGGACGGGCTGGGGTATCAATCGCCGAAGCCAATTCCATGCGATGAACTGTCCGCCGGCGAAGTGGGTTTTCTTTTCGCCAACATCAAGACCGTTTCGGATGCACAGATCGGCGACACAATCATCGATCACGCGAATCCTGCATCCGAGCCGCTGCCGGGCTTCGAGCCGCTGAAGGCGATGGTGTTCGCGGGCCTGTATCCGGTGGAATCGCACGAGCACGGGGCTCTTAGAGATGCCTTGGAGAAGCTCAGACTGAACGACAGCGCCTTCAGCTTCGAGCCCGAAAACTCGGCCGCGCTGGGATTCGGCTTCCGCTGCGGATTCCTGGGTCTGCTGCACCTGGAAATCGTACAGGAACGTCTGGAGCGCGAGTTCAATATCGACCTCATCACCACGGCTCCTGGCGTGCGCTACAAGATCACGCTCACAGACGGCACGGTAGCGCAGGTGGACAACCCATCCAAATTTCCGGATCCTTCGGGCATTGAAAAAATCGAGGAGCCCATTATCGAAGCCTCGGTGATCACGCGCGAGGAGTACATCGGCGAGATCCTCAAGCTGCTGGAAGAGAAGCGCGGCACGCAGAAGAAGTTCGAGTACATCGGCGGCGGCCGCGTGATGCTGGTTTACGAAATGCCGCTGAACGAAATCGTCATGGATTTCTACGACCGCTTGAAGTCGGCATCGCGCGGGTATGCTTCGCTCGATTATCACCTGGCCGGCTATCGCGTCTCGAAGATGGTGCGCATGGACGTGCTGGTGGCTGGCGAACCGGTGGACGCGTTGTCCATGATCGTGCACACGGACTTTGCCTATGAGCGCGGCAAGATGCTGATCGAGCGGCTGCGCAAGCTGATTCCCCGGCAGATGTTCGAAGTGGCGCTGCAGGCGGCCATCGGCAGCAAGATTATCGCGCGCGAGACCATTTCGGGCATGCGCAAGAACGTGCTGGCGAAGTGCTACGGCGGCGATATCTCGCGCAAGCGCAAATTGCTCGAGAAACAGAAGGAAGGCAAGCGCCGCATGAAACGCGTCGGAAAAGTGGACATCCCGCAGGAGGCGTTTCTGGCGGTGCTGAAGGTCGGCGGGTCGAGCGAGGAGTAGTCAGGCTCGGAGGATGGGCACTCCGTACATTGCGAGGTGCGGGTCCGCGGTAACCAGCGTCAGTGATTCGATAGTCGCCTGAGCGACCAGCATCCGATCGAATGGATCGGCATGATGACGCGGGAGTTTTGCTGCCAATAGCGCGTGGATGACGGTGATCGGCAGCGGATGGAAGTTGTTTAGAGCGAGTTGTTCCTCCATGTCGCCGCGAAACTCCAGCTTTCGCGCGGCCACCTTAATCGCGATCTCCCAAACTGTGGCGGCGCTCACGTATGCCACCTCGCATACCTCAATCTCGGCGCGTATATTCTTGGGGAGTCTGGGGCTGGAGGAAAGCCACCACAACAGGACGTGAGCGTCCAGCAACAGCCTCAATCGGATTCACCAGAGAACAGCTTTTCGATTTCCTTGTCCATCTCGTCGAATCCTGGAAGGATTCTGATCTTTCCCTTCAGCGAGCCCGGCTTGCGTTTCGGGTGCGCGGGAGCCGCCAACGGCCCCAATCGCGCCACCGGCTTGCCCGCTTTGCCGATGACGATCTCTTCGCCGGCCGCGGCGCGCTCCACCAGTTTCGAGAAGTGCGTCTTGGCTTCGTGAATATTGGTCACTTTCATGGACTAGACTAAGTCTAGTCCATCTAGAGGGGCCCACGCAAGCCTCGCCCACGTCAGAACGAGTCGAAGTATCCTAGCAGAAGCATGAAATTGTTCTTCGTGGCGTCCTGCGCGAGTCTGTTGTGGTTCGCAAATGTATTGACCGCGCAAACAAACCCTTGCCCGGCCAACACCCGCTTCGCCGATCCGGCGGCCAATCCGTCCTGGAATGGATGGGGCGCGGGTGGGGCCAACACCCGCTTTCAAGATCAGAAGAGTGCGGGAATCGCAGCCGCCGACGTGCCCAGGCTCAAGCTGAAATGGGCCTTCGGATTTCCGGGAGTTAAATCCGTGTACGGCGAGCCATCCGTGGTGGCGGGACGCGTGTATGTCGGTGTCGATACCGGCGCCGTCTATTCGCTCGATGCCGCGACGGGTTGCGTGTATTGGACGTTCCAGGCCGAATCAGGAGTCCGCTCCGCGGTTACCATCGAACGCGCCGGAGCGAGATACGCCGCGTACTTCGGTGACGGCAAAGCCAATGTATACGCCGTGGATGCGGCTACCGGGCAGCAGATCTGGAAGGTCCACGTGGAGGATCATGCCTCGGCCAGGATCACGGGCGCTCCCAAGGTCTTCGAAGGCCGGGTATACGTGCCGGTCGCATCGGGCGAGGAAGGCGCGGGGCCCAACCGCAACTATCCCTGCTGCACGTTTCGTGGCAGCGTGGTCGCGCTGGATGCCGCAACAGGCAAGCAAGTCTGGAAAACCTACACGATAGCCGAGGAGCCCAAGCCGGCCGGCAAAAACTCCAACGGCGTGCAGCGATTCGGCCCCGCGGGCGCGGGAGTGTGGAATTCGCCCACCATCGATCCGGCTCGTCACGCGCTCTACGTCGGCACGGGCGATGCCTACACCGATCCAGTGGCCGACACCACCGACGCAATCCTGGCAATGGACCTGAACACCGGCAAGATCCTGTGGGCGGTGCAGGACACACCGAAGGATATCTGGCTGGCCGGCTGCAACGGTGCGACGCCTCCAGAGAATTGCCCGAAGGAGCTGGGTCCGGATCACGATTTCGGGGCTTCGCCGATCTTGAAGAGTTTACTGAACGGAAGGACGATCCTGGTCGCCGGGCAGAAGAGCGGCAACGTCTGGGCTCACGATCCGGATAACAAAGGCGCCGTGATCTGGAAAACGGCGCTGGTGAACAACACTTCTGAGTTCGGCGGAAAGATCGTCTGGGGCGGTGCGGCCGACGACCAGAATGCCTACTTCGGTCTCGGACCAGGAGGAATCGCCGCAGTGCAGCTTCGAGACGGCGAACGGAAATGGTTCACCAAGCCGGAGCTCGCGCCGGCGATGGCCCAGCATCCCGGGCACGAGGGTCCTCTGACGGCGATCCCGGGTGTGGTGTTTTCGGGCGCGTGGGATGGCGTCCTGCGTGCGCTCTCGTCTGCCGACGGAAAGGTGATCTGGGAGTACAACACCATTCAGGATTTCACCACCGTGAACGGAGTCCCTGCGAGGGGTGGATCCATGGGCGCCGCGGGCCCCGTCATAGCAGGCGGCACATTGTTCGTGCCGTCCGGCTACGTCGGCGTCCGCCAGGGAATCCCCGGCAATGTGTTGCTGGCTCTGGCCGTGCAGTAAGGGATTACGGCAGCGGCTTCCCGTCCAGAACAAACGTCAGGAGCTTCGGAAACACTGTCTGAGCCGACGACGGCGGCGGCGGTGCGCCCGGCTCGGCGTTGCGAGCCACCACGATTCCCTGACCGCCCATCAGTGCGACGTACTGTTTGCCGTCCAACTGATACGTGATCGGGGGACCCATACCGCCGCGGAGACCGGTCTGGATATCCAGGAGCTTTTCGCCTTTATCGGCGCTGTAGGCTACCAGGCGTCCATCGGGAATCACCTGGAAAACCAGATTGCCCGCCGTGGTCACCGTGCCACCGCCGATCGATCCGCCGCCCTGAGTCCGCCAGCGTTCCTTTTGCGCCACCGGGTCCCATGCGACCAGAACATTGGTCTGACCCGCGGGAGGAGCTTCGGGACCTATGGCCGGCGGCGGCGGAAGCGAAGGCGGCGGTGGCGGCGCAACGCCCTGTCCATTCGCCGGTGGCGCACCACGCTTCACGCCGATGTTGCTGCGACCGGGCTGATATTCGAAAGCGGGGTCGATCGCGAAGTTGGAGCTGCTCACCATGGAAGTGGGAACGTAAACCAATCCGGTGGTTGGATTGAACGACATCGGTGACCAGTTGTGCCCGCCGCCGGGGCCGGGCGAGATCTGAATCGTCTCGGCGCCGTAGTGTGCCTCGGGATTGATGAAGGGACGTCCGGTGCGCTCGTCCAATCCCTTAGCCCATGTGACTTTGGCGAAAGGTTGGCCGGAGATGAACTGGCCGGAGACGCGGTCGATCACGTAGTAGAACCCGTCCTTGTTCGCTTGCATCAGGACTTTGCGTTGCTGGCCCCTGATCGTCACATCCGCAAGTAGAAGCTGCTGCACGCTGTCGTAATCCCAGGAATCGCCGGGCACGACCTGGAAGTACCATTTGAGTTCGCCGGTATCGGGCTTCACGGCGAGAATCGACGCCAGGTAGAGATTCTCCTTTCCCTTGGACTTGCGCAATTCTTCGGGCCAGGGCCCGCCGTTGCCCGTGCCGACGTAGAGGAGGTCGGCGTCGGGATCGTAGGCCATGCCGTCCCAGACCGATCCGCCGCCGCCGAGTTTCCAATAGTCGCCCGACCAGGTTTCCGCGGCTTTCTTGAGAGCGGGATTCTCGAAGGGTTTTGAGGGATCGCCCGGGACCGTGTAAAATTTCCAGGCGAATTTGCCGGTAGCGGCGTCGAAGGCGGAGAAGAATCCGCGAATGGGGAGTTCCGCACCGGCAACACCGATAATCACTTTCCCTTTCGCGATGCGCGGCGCCATGGTCACCGTGTAGCCTTCGTTCGAATACGACACACGAGATTCCCAGACCGGCTTCCCGGTTTCGGCATTGAGAGCGATCAGGCGGCCATCAATGATGGGCGCGATGATCAGGTTCTGTGTCGAATCTTTATAAAAAGCCAGGCCGCGATTCACAACGCCGCAGCAGATCTGGGGGCGGGTTTTATCCTGATTGACTTCCGGATCCCAGCGCCATTTTTCTTTGCCGGTGCGCGCGTCCACCGCGAACACGATGCTCCAGTTAGTGATGCTATAGAGCGTGTTGTTGGCGAATAAAGGCGTGGCTTCCTGGTTTCCGCCGCCGCGGCCGATATCGAAAGACCAGTTCAGGCCCAGGCGACTTACGTTCGTTGTGTCGATCTGATTGAGAGGGCTGTAGCGCGTCTCGCCGGGAGTGAGTCCGTACCGGGTCCACTCCTCCGGGCTTGCGGGACGGTTGGTCTGGGCGCAGACGAACGGCACCGCAAATAGAATCGCAAACAGGATTTTTCGCACGATTCAGCTCCTCCTCAGCCCTGCATCGGGGCATCCATGCCGCCCCAGAGATTCATGGTGTTCAGCTCATCGCGGCCACAGGCTTTCAAGTACAGGAACAACTGCGTACGATAGGCCGCAAACCCGCAGAGCACCACAAACACGACGTGCGAACCACGGCTGGCTTTCTTGCCGAACACGTCGATCTCGTCGCGGAAATCGGCGTCCGACCAACCACCGAGCTGTTGGGCATAATCACTGCTCTGTTTTTCGATCGCGGCGACAACCTGATCGAAGTTCATGGCATTAGCCGCCGCCTGGGCGGCTCCAAATGCCGCGCCATCGAAAACCCCAGTCTTGATCGCCGGGATCAGGCTGGGTCCCATGATGGTCAGGTAGCGAAGCAGCTCAATGGTACTGCGCTGTTTCGGCGTCGGACGATAGTCAAGCTGGTTGCGATCGACCTTGCTCGCCAGATGGAGGAGAATTCGAACCTCGTTCTGTAGCGAGCTGATGAGTTCTTCTTTAGTAAGGACCATGCAACGTTTAGTTTTCTGGAGCTGCCGCCGCACCGCGACCGCCTGCTCCGCCACGTCCACCGCGACCGCCACGGCCGCCCGGTCCGGCAGGTTGCCCGACGGCCAGCCCGACCAGTTCCGCGCCATTGCCAGGCGTGCCGTTCACCACGGCCACGATGAACTGCCGTCCGTTGTCCAGATACGTCATGGTGGGACCAACACTGGAACCCAGCGGCATTTCATAGATGACCGCTCCGGATTTTTTATCGATAAATCGTAAATCAGCACTGCCTTCAACAAGGAGAGTCTTCGTGATCAGAATAGGCGAGCGCTGGCCGCCGCCCCAATTGCTGGCATCGATCCCCGCTGCCTTGAGCGCCGGGTTGTTCACAATCGCGTCCGAGGGTTTTCCGTTGGGAATCATCCAAGCCTGATCGCCGGTATTGAGATTGAATGCCGTGATGCGGCCGTAGGGTCCTTTGATCAGCGGGAGGTTGCCCGCGACGTTGGTGTTCCCGCCTCCGCCGCCGGCGATGTAGGGCATCTCCGACCGTTCGCCACCGGGAACCAGCGACGAAATATAAGGGCTGGTAGTCGACGGGATATACAGCATCCCGGTTTCCGGATCGACCGCGCCGCCCATCCAGTTGGCTCCGCCACCCGCACCCGGAAGCTGGATCGTCCCCAGCTTGCCGCCGGTGTCCTTCACGATCGGCGGCGTGTAGATCGGCCCGAGTACATAATTCGAAGCGACCTTCAACGCCTCGGCTTTGATCGCGGGTGTGTAATCGGCTAGATCGGCCTCGGTCACTCCCTGGCGATCGAACGCTGCGGGCTTAGTGGGATAAGGCTGCGTAGGCGAATACCATTCACCAGGGGCGCTGCCTTTGGGAACGGGGCGCTCTTCAATGGGCCACACGGGTTGGCCGTTGGTGCGATCGAACACGAACGTGAACGCCGACTTGTTGACCTGCGCCAGAGCCTTGATCTTCTTCCCGTTGATGGTGAGGTCGAGCAGAATGGGCGCGGCGGGAATATCGTAATCCCACATCTCGTGGTGAATTAACTGGTAGTGCCACACGCGCTTCCCGGTTTTCGCATCGAGGCACACGATGCTGTCGGAGAACAAATTCGCACCAGGACGCTGGCCGCCGTAGGTATCGCCGCTGGGCGCTTCGACGGGAATGTAGACATAGCCGAGCTCCTCATCGCCCGTCAGCGGTCCCCATGCGCCGGTGTTGCCGGTGAAGGTGTTGGAATCCTTGCCCCGGTCGTCTTTGCCCCAGGTATCGGCCCCAAATTCGCCGGGCTGAGGAACCGTGTGGAAGGTCCACAGAAGCTTGCCCGTGCGGACGTCGTACCCGCGAATGTAGCCGGGCGTGTTCAGCCGCGTGGGCAGCGCGACACCTACTTTCAGAGACGCGCCCACTACCGCGACATCGCGAATGATGATGGGAGGCGACGTAGCGCCGATGGTTCCGTTCTGAACAACGGGCCGATCCAAGCCCAGCCAGAGATCGACGTGGCTGTCTTTGCCGAAATTCGCGATCGGAGCGCCAGTCTTGGCGTTCAGGGCCACCAGCTGATAGCCGGGAGTAATGAAGAGGATGCGGTCGTCGCCGCGGCCATCGCTCCAGTAGCTGACGCCGCGATTGTTTGCCCGCACGGCTCCGCGCTCGGCGGTATCGTCGCCGCGATACGTCCAGAGGGTCTCGCCGGTAGCGGCATCGGCAGCGACCACGGTGCGTCCGGTCCCGGCGGTGAAGTAGAGTTTGCCCCCCGCCATCAGCGGCGTCACTTCCCAAGCTGCTTGCGGAGCAGGCCCCATATTCTGGGCTTTCCAGCGCCAGACAACTTGCAGATTCTTGACGTTGCTCGCGTCGATCTTATCGAGCGGCGAGTACCGCGTGCTGCCGGCGTCGCCTCCGTTCACGCGCCACTCGCCCGAGGCCGGAGTTCCCTGTTGCGCGCGTGCAGGCGTCAGGTTCCAGATGGCGAACGCGGCCACGCCCAGGGCCAGCATCACCGATGATTTTGTGCGGTTCATACCACCACGTAGTGTATAACAAAGCCCCTATTGTTATACTCGTCGATAGGTCTCCGTTATGATCAATCACTTTAAACCTCGCACGTTCGTTCTCACGCTCGCCTTGACGGCCTCGGTTGTGGCATTTGCCCAGCAGGAAGGCGGGAAGGGTGACCCGGATAGAGCCGTCACTGGCGGCCAATTTCCCGCAGGCTGGAGCGCACGCCCCGATCGTGGCGCGCCCACCGGCATCAAATTTTCCGAAACTGGCGATGTCTACCATTTCCAGATGGGGACCACCGGGACCATGTGGCGCAGCGACTGGACGAAGTCCGGCAACTATACCTACTCGGCGCGCCTGACCCAGATGAAGAAGGCCTCGCATCCGGTTTCCTACGGCCTGGTGATCGGCGGAAGCAATATGGGCCCCTCGCCGACCTACACCTATTTCCTGGTCCGCCAATCGGGCGAGTATTTCATCTCCAACTGGGAGGGAGCATCGCCCAAGACGGTAGTGGATTGGACCGCGAACCCGGCGATCGTCAAGGAGGGCCCGGACGGGAAACAGCAGAATACGTTGGCCGTTCAGGTTCAGGGCGATAACGTAATCTTCAGCGTCAACGGCAAGGAAGTAGCGCGCCAGCCCAAGAGCAAGGTCCACGCGGACGGGGTGATCGGGTTCCGGATCGGCCACACCCTGGATGTGGACGTCGATCAGGTGAAGAAGTAGAACTCCAGCCCCGTCTGTCAGGACGGGGGATAGATCTCCATCGGATCGCCTTGCCCGTATAGGACGTACTGCATCGCGCGAGCTAAGCTGCCCGGCGTGAATCTTGCGCGCGCTGCCTCCGCGGCTCCAGTGAATTCGACCCGGATTATTCAGTGCTCGCGTAGCATACGCCTTCCAGTCATTGAAGATCCGGCTTGCGGCGACGTCCGCATCCACGATGCCGTGGACGTGGTTCGTCCTTACATGCAGGGCGTACAGGAACCAGCCCCGGAATTCGCAAACGTTCACAATCGCGTCCCTTACAATCGCTCGCGATTCGGGAGAGCCAAGAAGGTATTCATCCTGTTTCATCGTTCGCCGGCCGAAGGCCGGAAGATGAGAGCCATAGCAGGTGAACGTGATCAGATACACCACACTGAGTGTGTTGTCCGAGGGCTGGATTTCTCTCAAGATTGATCCCCCGCCGTAACCGGCGGGGCCCCGTCCGTCAGGACGGGGGATCTACCTTCGCTAGTTCGGCAGACGGAAGGCCATAAATTCGGCCTCGTACCCGGTGCCGCCGATCGCGACCACGATGTACTGCTTTCCGCCCAGGATATAAGTCATCGGCGTGCCGGTTTGGCCTGCGGGCATGTAGACGGCACCCGCATCTTTGCCGGATGCCTTGTCGTAGGCGCGCAGCATCGCTCCCTTTTGTCCGGAGGGCAGCGTGAACGTGTCCCTTTCGCCGGCGATCACCAGCGTCTTGGTGACCAGCGTGCCGATCACCCCGGCGCGGCCCGTGCGCGGAATCGTCAACCCCTTCAGTGCCGGATGATTGCGGATGTTGTCTGGAGTTTCCCCGTGCGCCACCTGCCACAGGATCTCGCCGCGATTCAGATCGATGGCGTTGATGCTCGCATACGGCGGTTTGACCAGCGGCAACCCCTGAGCGGTCAAGCCCCCGGCTTCGGCGGCCACATCGTTCGCTGATTTTGTCCCGGCAGCGGCGTCCGCGCCCGAGCCTCCTACGGTCCGGGCACCCGTCTTCGCCGTGCCCTGGATGTAGGCCTCATCGGTCACTCTCGGGTCGCTGGGAACCAGCCCCAGGATGCTCATGGATCGTTGCGAAAACACGTACGCGATGTGCGTTTCAGGATCGTAGGAGCCGCCCGGCCAGTTGGTGCCGCCGCCTGAAGTGGCCAGCGCCAGCGTCGCCAGCGGACCCTCCGCCTTGCTCACCACCGGCGGGGTGAAGACCGGGCCGAGCTTATACTGCGACACGATCTTCTCGGCCTGGGCGCGAAGGGCGGGTGTGAAATCGATCAGGTCTTTGAGCTGAAATCCCTGAAGATCGTAGGCAGGGGGCTTGGACGGGAACGGCTGCGTGGGCGAATACCACTCACCCGGCACACTTCCTTTCTCCACCGGCTTTTCGTCGATGGGCCAGATTGGCTGGCCGGTTACGCGGTTGAACACATACAAGAATGCCTGCTTGGTGGGCTGCGCGACCGCTTTGACGGTCTGGCCGTTGATGGTTAGGTCGACCAGGATCGGCGCACACGGAATATCCATGTCCCAGATGCCGTGGTGCACCAACTGGTAATGCCACTTGCGCTGGCCGGTTTTCAGATCCACCGCGACCAGGCTCTCGCCGAACAGGCCATTTCCGGGGCGATGGCCGCCGTAATAGTCGCCGGTGGGGAGTTCCACGGGAAGGTACACCATTCCCAGTTCTTCGTCCACGCTGATCTGTCCCCAGACGCCGGCATTTCCTGTGTAATCGGCGGAATCCTTCTCCCAGGTGTTGTAGCCGAACTCGCCCGGGCGCGGGATGGTGTGGAAGATCCAGAGTCGCTTGCCGGTCTTCACATCGAACCCGCGGACGTAGCCTTTGACATTGGTCTTGCTGCGCGGAACACCGCCCGAACGGTGCGCGGCGCCGACAATCACGGTGTCTCCCGCGACCACAGGCGTCGCGTGCAACCCGACTTCGCCGGTGACCAGATCGATCTGCTGGTCGTCATCGAGTTTCAAATCGACAACTCCGTTTTGTCCGAAGCCCGGAACAGGCAAGCCGGTCTTGGCGTTCAGCGCGACCAGGCGGTAGCCGGGAGTGACGTACAAAATCCTTTCCTCTCGACCATCAGTCCAGTAGGCCAGGCCGCGGCCGGATAACTGACGGGGAGCCGCACTGCCTCGCGGGCCTTCTTTTTCGCCATGCACCCAGAGAAGCTCACCCGTGGCTGCGTCGAGGGCGACGATCGACCGCCGCGTGCCTGCCGCCGCATAAAGAATGCCGTTGGCCATGAGAGGCGTCGATTCGAGATTGAATTCGGGGCGCGGACCCAGGTTCGAGGTCTTGAATCGCCAGGCCACTTCGAGTTTGTCGAAGTTAGCCGCGCTGATCTGGTCGAGCGGGGAGTAGTGCGTATTGCCGAGATCGCCGCCATAGGTCCGCCACTCGCCGTTTTTCGCGCCTTGCTGCGCGGCCGCGGGCAGGGCGGCCAACCCGCACGCCAGCAAATGACCCAAGATCGGATAAGCCCTGTTTCGTCGCATGCGAACTCCTGTTGCCAACTAGCTACTTTATCGGAAAAGGAAGTTGCCCGGAACGGGGCCTGCGATTACTTTTCGCTGAGAAGCTCGGCGACCGCCTGAAGCCCGTCGATTCGCTCACAGATGGTCTTGACAATCATCATGATGGGCACTGCCACCAGCGTGCCGATGATCCCCCACAGCCAGCCCCAAAACAACAGTGAGACGAACAGTGCGACTCCATTGATTCCGGCGGCCCGGCCCATGAGCATCGGACTGAGCAGTCCGCCCTCGAGTACGCGAATAAAGAGTGCGACCGAGCCGGCTTCGAATCCTGCTGCGACGGTGCCGAATTGCACAAACGCGACGATTCCGAGTCCTACTGAGGCGATCACGGCTCCGAAGTAGGGAATGAAGTTCAGAACCCCGGCTGCTGCGCCCCAGATTCCCGCGTGGGCCACGCCGATGATCGCCAGTCCCAGCCAGGTGGTCACACCGACGAACACGCTCATCCATATTTGTACGGCGAGGAAGCGTTCGATCTGCCGGTCGATTTCGTGAAGGGCTTCGACCGTGATTCTCTTTTTGGAAAAATCGCTTCCCACGATGCGGACCAGTTTGCGCTTATATAGGTCGCCGGAAGCCAGCAGAAAATAAACCAGGAACAGGATCACGGTGACCTGAGCCGCGAACTCCGCCAAACCTCTGGATCCCACCAGGAAATAATCGCTTACCCGGAATCGGGACGGCTCGATTTGCACCTTGGTCACGCCGGCCTTGGCCGGGGGAGCGGTCGCCGTGGCATCCGCGGTCTTCTCGATCTCCGAAGCAGCCTGTTTAATCCGGTCCAATGCGCTGGAACCATCACCATCCTCCAGGCGCTCTTGAAGGATGGTCCGCACTCTCCTCGCCGTGTCCGGCAGAGTTTCTACCACGGCAATAACGTGATCGCGCAGGAAGTAGGCTGTGCCGCCCAATCCACTCAGCACGCCCACGACTACCACCATGGCGCCAAGCGGGCGCGGAATGCGCCAGCGAGCCAGCTGAGTTACCGCCGGGTCGAGCGCGTAGCCCACCAGCACAGCGAGAATTACCGGGACGAAGACCGCAGCCGCATAACGCAGGATGAAAACCGCGGTGGCCACGGCGACAACCGGACCAATGATTTGCCATCCGATCGACGATTCGACCTCGGGGGGCGCGGTTTGGACGCTGTCAGACATGACCTGTCACTTGGGGGCAGATCGATGGCCGTTCCGCGTTACTCCACTAACTTGCTATTGATCAATAACTTACGTGGATTTAAGCTAGTCCATTGTGAATGCAAAAACTGCATGGGCCAACCGGACCCGCTGAATCAGGACCCTACCCATCCAGCATATGTGTCGCCTCCGGACCGAACGATATCCTAAAGGAGGAGAACCTCCAAGTTCAGTGTGGATCGTTAAAGTAGCCCTGGATCGGCCCTACACGTTCATTGTTCTGGCCTTGCTGATCCTGATTGTCAGTCCGCTGGTGATTCTGCGGACGCCCACCGACGTTTTCCCCAACGTCAATATTCCGGTGATCGCGGCCCTGTGGAATTACAACGGGCTGCCCGCGGAGGACATGGAGGAGCGGATCGGGACTCAATACGAGCGCTCGTTGACCACCACCGTCAACGACATCGAACACATGGAGTCCCAGACCACGAACGGCCGTAGCATCACGAAGGTTTTCTTTCACCCCGGCGCGCGCGTGGAAATGGCGATGGCCGAATTGACGGCGGTGGCGCAGAGCACTACCCGCCAGATGCCGCCTGGAACCGTTCCCGCGTTCATGATCGTGTACAGCGCGTCCAGCGTTCCCATCTTGCAACTGGGGCTCTCGGGCGAAGGCTTATCCGAACAGCAACTTTTCGACTATGCCGCGACTTCCATTCGGACGCAGCTCGCGACGGTTCCTGGTTCTGGCGTTCCGAATCCCTATGGCGGCAAACAGCGCCAAATCATGGTGGACCTGGATCCGTCTCTTCTACAGGCAAAAGGTCTGTCGCCGGCCGATATCGTCACAGCCATCGGCAACCAGAACCTCATTCTGCCCACCGGAACTTCCAAAATCGGCCAGTTCGAATATGAGGTGCAGCTGAACGCCAGTCCTGAAACCGTTCAGGAACTCAACAGTATTCCGGTAAGGACCACGGGGACCAACACCGTTTACGTACGGGACGTGGCGAACGTGCGCGATGGATTTTCGCCGCAAACCAACATCGTCCGGCGCGACGGTCAACGGGGCGCGCTGGTTACAGTGATGAAGACCGGGTCGGCCTCGACGCTCGATATCGTGCGCCAGGTGAAGGACCTGATCCCTCGGATCGCGTCTACCCTTCCCCCGGCGCTCAAGATCGATATCGTGCAGGATCAGTCGCTGTTTGTGCGCGCCGCCGTGAATGGAGTGGTCCGCGAAGCGATTATTGCCGCATGTCTCACCGCGGTGATGATTCTTCTGTTTCTCGGCAGCTGGCGCAGCACCCTGATCATCGGCATCTCCATACCGCTATCGATTCTCACGTCTATCTGCGTCCTGAGCGCCCTCGGCGAAAGCATCAACATCATGACATTGGGTGGGCTCGCGCTGGCGGTCGGCATCCTGGTCGACGACGCCACTGTGACCATCGAGAACATCGACCGGAATCTGGACCAGGGGAAGAATCTCCGATCGGGCATTATGGACGGAGCGGCGCAAATCGCCATGCCCGCGTTTGTCTCAACGCTGTGCATCTGCATCGTGTTTATCCCGATGTTCTTCCTGACAGGCGTGGCGCGCTACCTATTTGTTCCGCTGGCGGAGGCGGTTGTTTTTGCCATGCTGGCTTCGTACATCCTTTCGCGAACGCTGGTTCCGACGCTGTGCATGTATCTGCTCAAGCCCGGGACACATCACGCGCACAAGCCGGCGACCTGGAATATCCTCGCCAGGATGCAATGGGCGTTCGAGAAGGGGTTTGATTCGCTGCGCGCCGGGTATCAGAATACGCTGGCCGGATGCGTGCGCCACCGGAATTTATTTCTTCCTTCGTTCCTGGCGCTGTGTTGCCTGACGTTCTTGTTATTTCCGTGGCTGGGGCAGGATTTCTTCCCTTCCACCGATGGGGGCCAGTTCAATCTTCACTTTCGAGCCAAAACCGGAACCCGCATCGAGGAAACAGCGCGGCTGGCGGATCTGATCGAGACGTCCATAAGAAAAGTAATTCCCGCGGACGAGCTGGCGGGGATCACCGATAACATCGGAGTTCCCTACAGCGCCATTAATACGGCCTATAGCACGTCCGCACCCATTGGAACCATGGACGCCGACGTCATGGTCACGCTGAAACCCGGTCATCGTCCAACCGACGAATACGTGCACGCGTTGCGGCAAAAGCTGCCGGGCGAATTTTCGGGCGTGTTATTTTATTTCCTGCCGGCCGACATCATTAGCCAGATCCTGAACTTCGGATTGCCCGCGCCCATCGATATCCAGGTCTCTGGGCCCAATCTCGAAGGCAACCATGCATTCGCGTCGAACCTTCTGCGCCAGGTGGCCAAGGTGCCCGGCGTTGTCGACTTGCGAATTCACCAGGTATTTGACGAGCCCAGGATCAAGATCGATGTAGACCGCACCAAGGCTTTGGAAAGCGGCTTCACGCAGTTCAATATCGCCAGTAATGTGCTGGTGTCTTTGAGCGGCAGCTTCCAGACGACTCCTTCCTTTTGGCTCGACCCGCGCAACGGAGTGAGTTACAGCGTCGTCACGCAAACGCCGCAACACCAGATCTCGTCGTTCAACGATCTGCGCAACATCTCACTCACGTCTCCCGACGCAAAGCGTCCAGAAATCCTCGGGGATGTCGCCAGCACCAGCCGCTCGAGCGGAATGGCCGTGCTCTCGCACTACAACATTCAGCGCACCATCGATATCTTCGGCTCCGTGCAGGATCGCGACCTGGGCGGGGTGGCTGGCGACCTGAATCGCATTGTCGATGCAAATCGCAAGGATCTTCCGCGCGGGTCTCAACTGATCGTCCGCGGGCAGATTGAGACGATGCAGTCTTCCTTCCAGGGGTTGCTGGGCGGATTGGTTCTGGCTGTGGTGCTGGTTTACATGCTGATCGTGGTGAATTTCCAATCCTGGCTGGATCCGTTCATCATCATCACCGCCCTGCCGGCGGCTCTTGCGGGAATCGTGCTGTTTCTATTCGTTACCCACACCACCATGAGCGTGCCCGCGCTGATGGGAGCCATCATGAGTGTCGGCGTCGCGACGGCCAATAGTATTCTCGTCGTGAGCTTCGCGAAAGACCGCTTGGCGGATCACGGGGACGCGGCGCTGGCGGCTCTCGAAGCCGGAGGGACCCGTTTCCGGCCGGTGCTGATGACGGCACTGGCGATGATCATCGGTATGGTGCCGATGGCTCTCGGGCTGGGCGAGGGAGGCGAGCAAAACGCGCCTCTGGGACGAACGGTAATCGGCGGATTGATCTTCGCCACCATCGCCACTCTGTTCTTCGTGCCCGCCGTATTCAGCTTCTTGCACCGGAATCGCAGGCAGCCGATAAGAGTAAACGCCGAATGAAATTCGAGAAATGATGCAGACCGAAAAAGAACGAGTGAACTCGCCGGTAAGCAGCCGCATACTGAAGTGGATCTTCATCCTGGTGATCGTGGTGCTGCTGGCCACCGTCGTCAACCGCGGCATCAACTCGCGGATCAAAGCCGCCTCGATCGTGAAACAGGAAACCGCGGACCTGGCGATCCCGGCCGTTTCCGTCATCCATCCCCGGCTGGGAGAGTCGAAGCAGGAACTTGTGCTGCCGGGGAATTTACAGGCGTTCAGCTTCGCTCCGATTTACGCGCGCACCAGCGGCTACCTGAAGAAATGGTATTTCGACATCGGCGCCCGAGTGAAGGCCGGGCAAGTGCTGGCGGAAATCGACGCTCCGGAGCTGGACCAGCAACTGCGCCAGGCCAAAGCCAATCTGCAGCAGGCTCAGGCTGCGCTGGAGCAGGCACTGGCCAATCGCCAGCAGAGCAAGGCCAACGAGGAATACGCCAAGATAACCGCGGATCGTTGGAAACAACTGACGGCGGAAGGCGTGGTTTCCAATCAGGACAACGACCAGAAGCAGTCGCAATACCAGGCGCTGGTCGCCAACAGCCAGGCGCTCGACAAAGCCATCGCCGCGGCGCGCAGCAACGTCTCCGCACAGGACGCGAACATCGGCTTGCTCGAACAGTTGCAGGATTACCGGATCGTGAAGGCGCCCTTCGACGGAGTCATCACGGCCCGCAGTACCGACGTCGGGTATCTGATCAACGCAGGAAATGGGGGAACAGCGCAAGAACTGTTCCGCATGGCAGCGTCGGATCGGCTTCGGCTTTTCGTCAACGTTCCCGAGGTATCCTCGCGCGCCGCCGTTCCGGGGGTTGACGCTGAACTGATTCTGGCCGAATACCCGGGACGCAAGTTTCATGGCAAACTGGTCCGCACTGCGGACGCGATGGACTCCGCGACACGAACGTTACTGACCGAAATCGACGTCGATAACACGTCCGGCGAACTCAAGCCCGGATCCTATGCGGAAGTCCACATGGCACTGCCGGGTGGACGAGCGCTGATCATTCCGGTTAGCTCGGTGCTGTTCCGCAGCGAGGGTCTGCGTGTGGGCGTGGTGCGCGCGGGTAAAAACGGCGAGAGCACGGTTGAGATGCGGCCCGTCACGCTCGGCAAGGATTTCGGCAATGAGGTCGAGATCACCTCCGGGATCACAGCAAGCGACCAGGTCATCGAGAGCCCGTCGGATTCCCTCACCTCCGGAACCGTCGTGCGCGTGATCGGCGGCAACCAACCTTAACGTTCGTGGCTGAGACGTTCCAGGAACATCCGCACTTGTTTGACGCCCTCCAGCCGGAAATGGGCCCGCGTGTGTTCAGGATGGCCGACGCGAATCGTGATCCCTCTGGTCAGCGCCGCGAAAGCAGGCTCGTCCACGGTGTCGTCACCGACGAACACCGGCAGTGCTTCCCGGCAATCCACAGCCAACTCGTGCCGCACCGCCGATCCTTTGTCGCCCATCTCCGCCGGAGCCAGCTCGAAGGTACGTTCGCCGGCTATCCCGCGGAAGAGCCCGTTTAGCGGCAGCAGCGCGCGGGTCATCTCCCGCCGCACGCGCTGCACGTCGTGCGCCGAAGCATTCGCATGATGAATTGCCACGACGACGCCTTTATCCTCGAGCCAGGTCGACGGCGTGGCCTGCACTGTCTGGCGAGCCTGCGTCTTCAGGTCCTCAAGAAGCCGCCGGGTTTCATCCTTAATCGAGACCCCCTGGGGTCCCTCCCATCCGTGTAAGCCCAGGTAATGCACGCCCGCGATGCGGATCCGGCCACGCACGTCGTCTCTTCGGCGGCCGCTGATGACCCACACGCGAACGCGCGGATTTCGCGCCAGCGTCGAGACGATGTGCCGCATGGCTCCGCTCAACTGGACATCCTCCGGCCGCGGGCAAAGCGGACTGAGGGTGCCGTCGAAATCCAGAAACAGAGCGATCGCCGGAGCCGTCCGGAGCCGCTGTGCCACTTCGTTCCAGCATGCAAACAAGTGGCGCGGGGCGGCGGGCATTCAACTCTTCAACACCGCGTCCGCCGCGTCCTGCTCGGCCGGAGTCGCGGATGTGCGGATCTCGCACAACTCCGCGATCAGGTTTCCGGCCCAGCGGTAAATATTGTGCTCTTTGACCACGGCGCGCATCCGGCTCATGCGAAGGCGGGATTTTTCGGGAGGCATCTCTAACGCGCGATGAATGGCTGTGGCCACCTCTTCGGTATCGTACGGATTCACCACCAATGCGTCGACCAGCTCGTGGGACGCGCCCGTGAAGCGGCTCAGAATCAGGACTCCGTGGCCATCGCTGCGGGCAGCAACATATTCCTTGGCCACCAGATTCATGCCGTCGTGCAGCGACGTGACCATGCACAGATCGGCGGTGCGATAGTACGGCAAAATCTCCTCGCGCCGGTGGTGCCGGGTCAATAGAATAATCGGCTTCCACTCGCTGGTCTGAAAGCGGCGATTGATCCGCTCGGCTTCCTGCTCCACTTCCAGCATGAAATCGTGGTAGCGGCGAATTTCCGAACGGCTCGGCGCGCCGATTTGCACGAAGGTGAACTCTCCGCGATACGCCGGATACTTTTCGAAGAATCGCTCCAGCCCGCGGAAGCGTTCCAGCAATCCCTTGGTGTAGTCGACACGATCGACGCCGATGCCCATGAAGGCCGCGCGCACGCCATGCTTGGCCAACAGTTCGGCCCGCTCCAGATATTGCAGCTCGGATGAGGCGGGGCCGCCGTTCTGCTCGGGTTCCATCGCCACACTGATGGGGAACCTGCGAACCGCCGTAAGATGCCCGTGCCGCATGACCGCGTTGCGGTCCCATTCGATGCGCGATTCCAATACACGATCGACGGTCTCCAGGAAGTTGTTGCAATGCGCCTGAATATGGAAACCCACCAGATCTGCTCCCAGGAGACCTTCCAGAAGCTCGCGCTGCCACGGACAGATGCCGAAGGCCTCCGGATTCGGCCAGGGGATGTGCCAGAAAATTGCGACGCGCGCGTCGGGCCGCGCTTTTTTGATGAGTTTCGGCATCAGCGCGAAGTGGTAGTCCTGAACGAGCACCACCGGGTTTTCTTCGCCGCGGATTTCGCGTAAGACTGCGGCGGCGAACTTGCGATTCACCGCTTCGTACTGCTTCCAGTCCTCGGCTCGAAACGTGGGACGCGTGTGCGCGATGTGACACAGCGGCCACAACCCTTCGTTCGCGAAGCCCAGGTAGAATCCCTTGATTTCCTCTTCCGTCAGCCAGACGCGGCGCAGCGTGTATTGAGGGTTGTCGGGCGGCACGCGCAGACATCCGCGTGCGTCGCTGGATTCCCGATCCGCGTCACCGGTAGCCTGAGCGATCCAGGTTCCTGCGCACGCCCTGAGAATCGGCTCCTGTGCGGTGACCAGTCCGCTCGCAGGCACGGTCCACTCGATGCCCGAGGCGCGGTGAAAGTGCTCGTAAGGTTCGCGATTGGAGACCACCACCAGGCGGCTGTCTCCCAGGCGGCCCTGCACGAAGATCCTGAGGCGGTCCTTGGTCCACTGGGATTCAGCAGACTCGCGCAGGCGGGCCTCTTCCTCGGCCGCGGCGCGCGCAGCCGTAAAGCTGGAGGCCAAATGCGAGACTTCCCGCGTGAACGACTCAAATTCGCCGCTGCCGGGCAAGGCCGGAGCGGTCGCGGCGGAAGAGGTACGCAACTCGCGCAGCCAATGCGCCATCTGCTGCATCGGTCTTCCCAGACCCCATCGTACGGTGAGCAGCGTGACCGCCGCGATCAATAGTGTCTGGAACGCTACGCTAGCCAGCGTGCGGCGCCATGCGTCTCCCACACGAGCGTCGATATACGCCGCATCGTGAAAGATCGCCAATGATCCCAGATAGGCGTCGCCGGCCCGCACCGGCACGATCGCCGCATGCATGCGGACCCGGCCGAGCCGGATGAATTCTCCTCGAGCCTCTTGCGCTCCATCCTCTTGAAGAATGGCGGGTGGATTTCCGTTCAGCCGTGTAACCAGGTCGGAGGTAATCGCCACCGGCTTTCCGGCAGCGTCGGATACCATCATGCCCGCCAGGCGCTCGCGTCCGGTGAAGCGGTCCACCATGGTCTGGAGACTGCGATAAGAATGCGCGGCCAGCAACGGTTCCACGGCTTTGGCCTGGCTCTCCGCCAGGTCCAAGGCCTGTCTCTGGAGATCGCGCTCCAGGCCCCGCCGCTCGGATCGAACCTGGTAATAGGCGAACCCCATCGCCACCGCGGCAACACCCGCAATCAGTAGAAGGTTTAGGCGAAAGGCAAGGCGCATATATAGATCGGCCGGGCACACCAGTGCCTGCTCGTTGGCTGATGCGTGTCAGGAGCCTTTCGTTACATCCCCTGAAGACTGTATTGGTTACATGTTCATCACGGGGTCAGCACGGCTCGCACTACGAAGCGCTCCGGCGCCGGACCTATGAACCGGAACGGGTAGCAGGTGATCAAGGTGAGCGATGGCTCGGCGGTAGGCTTGAGTACGTCCACTTCATTCGGCTGTACAACCCGGGCGGATTTTACGATGTAAAACTCATCCCCATGGGGCCGGTGGATTTTCACGCGATCTCCGATCCGAATGCCGCGCAAGGGACGAAAGAAAGTATCGCGATGCGCAGCCAGCACTGTGTTTCCGCGGTCCCCCGGCAGCGCAGAGCCCGGAAGGTGGCCTGCGCCACGCTCCAGGATGTCTTGATCGGCCCCTTCGAATACGATCGTCGAAAGATTCAACCGTGGGATTTCCAGGAGCCCGACAACCTCCCCAGCGACTGGCGAGGGAGCGAGCGCCGCTGAGCGGTCAAGCTCGTGAACTCCCCAGCTCTGGCTCCATTTCGCCTTCAGGCCGACCTCTGCGCAGTAACCCAGGCTCAAAACGCCCACGATCCAGAAAAATACAGTGAGAGTCCTCCACATCCGATGATGCCCGTTAATCGAACTGCAGTTCACGTGCCGTTAATCGATGCATGCTAGTCAACAAGTTGCGCTCGAGCAGCCTAAGCCTGGTTGGTACTTTCTACCAAAGAAGATCGCGAGAGACATGCGAAATGGCCCTGTTCGTGCTCGCGCCTCTCCGATGAAACCCGCCATGTCCCCCCGACTCCGTTGGCTCACCGGTGTGGCCGTCATCGCGTTACTGATGGCGGTCGCCACTCCCTATTTCGTGGGCCGCCTGTCGCGCGCCCTGGAGCACAAAGCGGCCGAAGCGCTCAAGAATCACTTTGGGAGCAACTTGGATTACAAGAGCATCACAGTGTCGCTGTGGCCGAAAGCCGGCATCGTCGGCGAGCAAGTTGTCCTGCGACGGGCCGACGTGGGCGAACTGCCTCCCTTCCTGTACATGGACCAGTTCGCTGCGGAAGCGAATCTCTTTGGCCTGCTCGAATCCACACCTCATATTCGTGTGGTCCGAATAACGGGGCTTCGAATTCACGTCCCTCCCAAGCAGCATGGGGACGGCCCTTCTCAAAAGGCGGGAAAGCATTCCATTCCCGATTTCGTGATCGATGAAATCGTCGCTGACGGCGCCGAGCTCACAATACACGGAAAGAAACCCAACAAGCCGCCGCTTGAATACGATCTGAAACGTTTGACGCTGCGCTCGGCTGGTCCCAATACCGGCATGACGTTCGAATCGTCGTTAACCAACGCCAAGCCACCGGGTGAAATCGAAACCAAAGGAACCTTCGGCCCCCTGGACCGCGACGAGCCTGGGGCGACTCCGGTATCGGGAGATTATACGTTTCAGAATGCGGATTTATCGGTATTCGACGGTATACGGGGCATTCTCTCTTCGACAGGCGGTTTCCATGGCGAACTCGGGCGGTTAGAGGTCGACGGGCAGACCGATACACCCGAATTTGTCTTGAAAGTCAGCGGCAACCCGGTTCACCTGACGACACAGTTTCACGCGATTGTCGACGGTACCGACGGCGATACCTATCTCCAGCCGGTCCGCGCGCAGTTTGGACACTCATCGCTGGTCGCGGAAGGAAGCGTTGAAGGACGGGAAGGTGTCAAAGGAAAAACAATCACGCTCAACGTGGCATTCACGGAGGGCAGGTTAGAAGACGTTCTGCGGCTGGGTGTGAAGGGCACGGATCCTTTCATGACGGGGGCCATTGGATTCCGTACCAAGCTGGTGATTCCTCGGGGCGATATCGACATCGCCAGGAAGCTTCAGCTTGCGGGGCAATTTCAAGTGGCCAGCGCGCGCTTTTTAAGCACCACCGTGCAGGAAAAGATCGACAAGCTGAGCCGCCGTGCGAGCGGGAATGTGCCAGACGAGAAAGGCGATTCGGTCGCGTCGGACTTTCGAGGACGTTTCGTGCTGAAGAACGGCGTTATGACTCTCAATAGCCTGGGATTCCGGCTGCCCGGTTTGTATCTGTCTCTGAACGGAACCTACGAACTGGAAGGCGGCCAAATCGATTTCCGCGGAACCGCCGCTATGGATGCGAAGTTGTCACAGACCACCACCGGTTTCAAATCGCTCTTACTGAAAGCCGTGGACCCTTTCTTCACCAAAGGCACGAAAGGAGCGGTGCTGCCGATCAAGATTAGCGGCACCAGAGACTCGCCTTCCTTCGGGCTCGACATCGGCATCAAGCGGCGGCTGACTTTCCGGAAGTAAGCTTACTGGATCTGTGAGGTCCGAAGCCCGAAAGCCGAGGCAGGCCGCTCAAGAGCCGCGGTCGCCGCCACCCAAATCTCCGTTCCGGTTGGATCGGCTGAGGGGCTCATGCGAAGAAACGCCTGAATCTGGCGTTCTGCTTCATCCATCTGGCCATGGTGCTCGTGGTAGACGGCCAATGCCAATCGCGCGGCGCTCAGCTCGTTCCGCGCCCGGAGTAATTCATCGCGCGCTTCCGGAGTCCCCCGATCCAACAGGATGAGCCCCAGCAGGTAGTGAGACTTCGGCTGATTCTTGTCAAGCCTGATGGCTTCCCGCACCTGCCGCTCGCCATTTTCTGTGTCACCCAGGCGGCACAGGGCAAAACCCAGATTGGCGTAATTCGCCGCCGCTAACGGCGCCAATTCGATGGCGATTTGTAATTGTGAAATCGCCGAGCGGATTTTACCGGCTTTCAAGTATTCTGCAGCCAGCATCCCGCGAGCGTGCGCCATGGACGAGCCTTCGGCGAGCCCGCGCTTCAACACTTGAATGGCAGCCGCATGATCGCCGGAATTCGCGAAGCGCAGGGCTTGCTGCATCAGAGTCAGCTCCGTTTTAAGAGCCGGGTAGCGCAGTTCCGCGACGGACACCGTGCCGGGCGCCGCGCGGGGCTCGCGATCCGATGGAAAGGTGGGAGTATTCGCCAAGGCCCATTGGGTACGTTCAATAGCGGTGCGCGGCCTGTCCCCAAGCTCACTGCCCGGTGGCCCCGCAAGAGGACCAGCGGAACTCATATTCGCAACATCGGAGTTACTGGCGATATCAAACGGATTTTGGCCAGGAACGCACAAGCTGCATGTTAGAAAAAGCAGCACTCGGCAGACAGTGCACGGCAGGGACATCTAAATCCTCCACTCCTCATAACTCCCTGCACCTCTTAACCAGGCAAATTGCAATTGAATAGCCACGGATCACATGAACAGCGATCTCATTTGCGTGGGTGACAAAAAGAAAACGCCGTCGAAGTTCCTGCCGGGCATTCGAGCCCCAGGCGGCGAACTTTCGACGGCGTGTTCAGCGCAGATCGCTTCTAACGGAGACTTACCAACGGATACCAAAAGTGACGGGAAGGATGTCCGTGTGTCTGTCGCCTATAAACATTCGGTGATAACGAGCTTCACCATAGAATTTAACGTGCCATTTCGTGCCGAATGCGATTCCCATTCCGCCATTCACCCCAGGCTTATTGAGCGAATAAGAAGTCAACACTTGGGTCGCAGGCACTGCCACTGGAAAGAATCCAAAATATGGATCGAAACCGGTGAAGATTTGCGTGGTGGGTTGGGTAAATTCCTGCCGGCGGTGATATAGTCCGCCGCCGCCTATGAAATAGACATCCACTGGCCCGCGCGGATTGGTGTGGATCACCGGGTCAAGCGTGACCGACCACAAACTGACATCGCCCCCTGGAAAACCCAACGCGTTCAGCTCCGTTGAATTGATTCCAAACTGGTTGTAGTTAAACTGTCCCATCAGGCCGACATACGAGCTGAAGTTGAACCCGATGCCGCCGTCGAAGTCCCAACCGGTGTCTAATCGCCGGCCCGAGCCTCCCACGCCCTGAGTGAACCCGCCTCCCACGTTAAACGCTACCCTCGGCGTTTCTTGCGCGCTGAGCGCACCTATCATTAATAGTCCGATCCCTGAAGCTAACGAGATACTCTTCATACTGCCTCCTGTGAATTAGATCTCCTGTTGGCTCCAGAGTTTCTCGCAGCGGGCCATGAAAGTTCATCGACTGGGGATCACCCTGGAACTCTCAGACGCCCGCTCACTGATGGCGAAAATATCTTCCGCGCCGTTTTCTTCCAGGATGATATTCGCCCGACCGGTTTCGAGCGAGTTAGCACAGTGCACTGAGACCAGGATGCATCCCTTTTTCACACGTGCTTCGTAGGCCTCGGCTCGGCTGTCGGGAAAACCCAGACCTGCCAGCAAGCCATCGATAATTGCCGAGAGCACAGAAATGTCAGAATTCGAGAATCCCGCCGAGGTCAGGCGGCTGACCGTCTTGTCGGCCTGGCAAGAGTTTGTAAAGATGCCGAACACCGCCCTGTTTTCAGCCATAAACTACCTTTCTCGCGATGAGTTGCGACCTTTGGCGCCGGAGTGATTCAAGTAAGCAGGTTGCCACCCACATCGGAGTCTTTGGAGAGGAAGATTTTGCAGTTTCGATTCGTTTGCTGCGTGCGGTGCCATCTGCGGATCGTAAGAATTGCGCGCCATCCTACCAGTTGGACTCCGCCGTATCGTTCATCCTATTGGTTTTACAAAAGCTCCGCGACCGGCACACGGCTTGCAAGTAAGCCTGTGCGCCCCTATAGGGCGTTGATAGGAGAAAAACATGAAACGTTTTTCGGTAATGCAAGTAGGAGCTTTGATTGCGGTCGGGGTTTGCCTCGCTCCGCCCGTCATAAAAGCCGACGACTACGACAAGAAGACCATCGTGACTTTGGATCAGCCCACGGAGGCGCCGGGCATCGTTCTACAGCCCGGCACGTACGTGATCAAGCTGCTCAATTCGTCGTCCAATCGGCACATCGCCGAAATCATGAATGAACGGATGAACCATCTTTACGCGCTCACTTTCACCGTCGCCGCCGAGCGCGTGGGACCTTTAACAGATAAGCAGAATAAACAGATCCTGACGTTCTATGAAGAAAAGAATGGCCAACCTAGGGCCATGCGGAAGTGGTTCTGGCCCGGAGATACGAATGGCCAGCAGTTCCTTTATCCCAAAGATCAGGCAGCCAGAATAGCGGCGAATACAGGGGATAAAGTTGCCGAAGGCAAGCTCCCCACGGTGGCAGAGAGCGGCCAGTCCCTGACCCCCGACAACGCAAACGGATTGACCCTGCAAAGCCGCGATGAAAGCAAGCCGGCGCCCAAACCCTTCACCGCCAGTGCCGCCGAGCCTGTAACCACACCGGCGCCTGCCCCCTCGCCTGCGCCTAACCGAGTAATTGCGCAGAATACACCGCCGCCTTCACCCCAACCCGCGCCGGTCACGGACAACTCACAGTCCAATTCGGCTGCCGCTTCAAATTCGAATTCGCAGAACACGACTCTTCCGCAGACCGCCAGTTACATGCCCTTGATCGGCTTGGTCGGGCTGATTTCCCTGGCGTTGGCCATATTGATCGCTTCGGTAAGACGCTACCGTATGCAGTAGAAGACCAGGGAACAACGCAAATATGCACAGCGGACGGGCGCTCTCGCTTTATGGCGCCCTCCGCTGACTTGAGTTTAAATTGGAAGCGAAGATCCGCTGTGCGTATTCCCGCTTCAGACCAGACAATCGGCAGTCGCACCCTTCACCGCATCCTTATCAGAACCGGGTTCGGACGCCCGGACTCGATTGTGGAGGGTTCGAAGGCTGAGGCCAAGTATTTGCGCCGCGCGCGTCTTATTGTTATTGGTATGCTTCAAAACCAGATCGATGTAGGCCTGCTCGATTTCGCTCATCCGCGGACCAACCCGGATTCGAATAGACTCATCGTCAACAGACTGGGGAGCAGGCGATGTACTGCCGGGAACCGTGGGATCGGCAGGCACGTGCCGGGGTAAAATCGTGCCCTGGCCGGCGACGATCACGGCACGTTCCAGCACGTTCCGAAGCTGCCGCACATTTCCCGGCCACGACGCATTCTGAAAGCTTTCCAGAACCTCCGGGTGCAGACCGGAGACATGGCAGTTGTGCTTGTTATTGAGATTCGACAGGATCGCATCGCAGATCGCGGGGATGTCCTCTTTCCGCTCACGAAGCGGGGGCAGGGGCACGTGAAAAACGTTCAGCCGATAGAAAAGATCTTCGCGCAGACGATTTTCCTTGAGGGCCTGTTCCGGAGCGCGATTGGTCGCGGCGATCACACGCACATCCACCGGCAGCTCGCTCTTGCCGCCCAGGCGCCGAACCTTGCCATCTTCCAATACCCGCAATAACTTCGCCTGAGTGCCGATCGGCATGTCGGCGATTTCATCCAGCAGAACGGTTCCGTTGTGAGCCTGCTCGAAACATCCAGGATGCCGTTCGACGGCTCCCGTAAAGGCGCCCTTCTCATGACCGAAGAGCTCACTTTCAATCAACGTCTCGGGCATGGCCGCGCAATTGATTGCGATGAACGGATTCCCGGACCGGGAACTCAGACGATGCACCTCGCGGGCCACCAGTTCCTTGCCTGTGCCGCTTTCGCCTGTGATGAGAACGGATGCCGAAGTGGGCGCAACCTGGCTGATCAAGGAGTACAACTGGCGCATCACCGCAGAACCGCCCACGATATCGCCGAGAATGCCCTGATGGCTCAACTGCCGATTCAGTATGTCGGTTTCATTGATCAAATGTTTCTGCGCGGCGGCCCGCTCGAGCAGGGCTCGAAGAATGTTCGGATGAACCGGTTTTTCCAGGAACCAGAAGGCCTTCAAATCGTGGATGACAGAGAGGCCTTGCTCGATACCCCCTACACCGGTTAAAACGATCGTCGGGGTACGGTCCCCGGCGGACTCCAGCGTTCTCAGGAGTTCGAAACCGTCCATCCGCGGCATCATCAGGTCGGTCAGGATGACGTCGGCGGCCAGCGCAGTGTGCCGTTCCAGGGCTTCTTCGCCATCCGACGCGGTCGCCACGGCGAATCCCAGTGACTCCGTCATCTTAACTAACGCAGTTCGCTGAAACTCGTCGTCGTCGACAATCAACACTCGTACCTGAGTCAATCCTGACATAGCGGGAAGATGCGTCTGCGGGGCAGTCCGTTTCAATGCTCGGGCCCGGCGTCCAAAATCCTACGAGCACACGCTTCTTTCAGGGCCACCGGGAACATTTTGCTCGTCTTGAGAACGCTGCCTCCGTGGCTGTTTGCATTTAGGACGATCACGGCCTGTGGCGCTCCAATTGCTTCGTTTCAGACGAGGTTCCGTATGTGGCGCGAACGCCAAACTAACAGGAAAGGATCTTATGACTCGAAATATTAACGGTTTTCTAGCGGGATTCGGCGCGGGCGCGGCAATGGCGATGTTGCTTGCCCCGAGGCCGGGGAAACAAACGCGCTCCATGGTCGCGAAAAAAGCGGCGGATGGCGCGGCTTATCTCCGGGATCGCGGCACCGAGGTGCGGGAAGCAGCCGCGGAGGCAGTTCGCGAAGGCGCGCGCAAAATCAACCAAGGAACAGAAGCGGTCAAGGCGGCCGTCGACGCCGGGAAACAGGCTCTGCATTCCTAGGAGCAAGAAACTTACGGTCGAAGTGATCGGCAATAGGGGCGGTCTGGATGTTGCCCGGGGTCGCGTCGCATGAGCGTTTTACGCATTCAGAGTTCCACGCCTCTGGCGGAAACACTCTCCAGTTGCGGCGATCTACACGATGTCCGCCTACAACACGTCCCAAGTGAAGTCCGAAGTACACCAAAGGAGTTTCCCATGCCCATGAACACGCTCGAAGATCTATTAGTGGAACAGGTCCGCGATCTTTACGACGCGGAAAAACAACTTGTTCGCGCGCTGCCCAAGATGGCGCGGGCTGTCAGCTCGGAGGATCTGCAGCAGGCCATTCAGAGCCATCTGGAAGAGACCAAGAATCAAGTGTCGCGGCTGGAGCGCGTATTCGAAGAACTCTCCAGGCCGGCAAAAACCAAGCCCTGCAAGGCGATGAAAGGCTTGGTGGAAGAGGGCAGCGAAGCTGTGGATGGCAATTCGCCACTCACCGATTTGGCGATCATCGCTGCGGCGCAGAGAGTTGAGCATTACGAGATTTCCGCCTACGGAACTGCCCGGGCCATCGCCCAGCAGCTGGGGCAGGATACCGTGGCATCTCTGCTCGAGGAAACCGAAGAAGAAGAAAAAGCGGCCGACAGCAAATTGTCCGATATCGCCATCGATCTGATGGGCCAGTTCGATGGCGAAATTGCGTCAGACGAAGAAGAAGCCGGCCGTAGCCGGAAGGTAACGCAGGGAGGCAATGCCTCGCGGCGCGCGGCACGGAGTTAGTAAGAGAGTTGGCTGAATCACACACAAAAGAGAGAGGTGCTTTATGAATTGGGATCAGATGGAAGGCAAATGGAAGCAGGCGAAGGGCTCGCTCAAACAACAGTGGGGCAAGCTCACCGATGACGACCTGGATGTGATCGCCGGACAGCGGGATAAGTTGATTGGCAAGCTCCAGGAGCGCTACGGTTACGCCAAGGAGGACGCTCAACGTAAAGCCGACGAGTGGTGCAAAACCGCCGGCGAGCCCTCGCGTGAGCACGCGGGGCGGCACTAAAAACAAAATGGCCGCGGGCCCCCTTCAGGACCCGCGGCCGAACGGTCGGAGGATGTCTTTAAGCCCTTTTCGCCAACCCGGCAATCAGAGAAACCAGGAAAAGCACCAGGAACAGATAAAAGAGGACTTTCGCGATACCCGCCGCAGCAACTGCGATTCCACCGAATCCGAATACTGCGGCTATCAGAGCGATAACCAAAAACATCAAGGTCCAGCTCAGCATAATGTTTCCCTTCCGTTGGACTTCGTTAAAACCGAGCCCCCGCCACGTTCAAGCGGCGAGCTGCTTGGCCGCAAGGTCCATACTCAGCTTCCTGCTATGAGTCTCCAAAGCCTTCCGCGCAGACCGGCGAGCTCTCAAAAAACGGATTCGAACCGCCGTCTCCGTAAGTCCCTCCTTACGAGCCATCTCTTTGGCTGTTACCCCGTTCATTTGTGCTTCCAGGAGAGCCCGGTCCGGGGGCCGGCACACGCGCAGGATTCGTGCGACGTCAATAGCGGCTAAATCCAGGCAGGTCTTCCCCTGGACGGACTGCTGAAGATCCTGGTGCAAGCGCTCATTCCGGATTACGCGCCGGTACTGATTGAGAGCGATCGAATTGATCCAGGTCACAATCATCTGGGGATCGCGGAGTTGCGATAACCTTTCCCATCCTCGTAGCCAAGCCGATTGTGCAATGTCCGGTGCTAATCCTGGTGCAGTGCCGCGCGAGAGGAGGAACCGAATGGTTCGTTCCCGGCCGGTCTTGTAGATGTCTCCGTATTCTTCCCGTGTCATTCCTTCTCCTGCTGCCCTGTTTCCGAGCACGGTCTCAGACAGTGCACGCGGGCATCCACAGTCTGTTCCGTAGGATCAATAAGTTACAGACAAACTCCGTCCGCAGGTTTTTCATGGTGGCTGCAGGAACTGCATGCGGCGATCGCCATTGTGGGCTGACTCCGCTATATCCGCCATTTGGCAAGCCCCGTGCAGAACCGAGAGGTATGAAGAAAACACTCTTAGCGATACTGCTTTTGGCAGGGGGATCGAGTTTTGCACAGTTGTCAGTTGGCGTAAGAATTGGGCCGCCTCCGCCCCCGCGGGTGATTCATGCCCGTCCGCGGGCGCCGGGGCCAGAGTACTTTTGGGTGGACGGCTATTGGTATCCAGCAGGCGGCCGTTACCGCTGGCATAACGGATATTGGACCCGTCCACCCTACGGCGGAGCCCGTTGGATCGGACCGCGCTATGACGGGGGCCAGTTCTTTGAGGGCTACTGGGAAGGCGACCGGGGCCGCTTTGACCACGACCATCGCTGGGATCGGGACCGCGTTCGGGACTTCGATCGGGATCGCGGCCACGATCGCCACTAGCGGCCTGGCCAGCTTCTGAGGAACGCCAGGAACCATGCCGGGCGGCTGGGGCCCGGCATTTTGTGTTTCGATGCCTGCAGAAAATTCACCGGCTTCGACAAGTGTTTCGCGGTTTCTGGCCGGTTTATTTTTTGTAGCGTTCTCCATTCATAGGGCATCTACGTGCCAGGAGGAAATTTGTGAGACGACGACTCGTGGTGGGACGATTCATCGTGCTGTCGGGGATTTTTTCTGCGTGTGCCATGGCTTCTTCAATTGGCACCTGCGCCCCGAGCGCGGTCAGTACGATGATTGGCAACCCATGCATGCTGGGCGATGCGATGTTCAGCAATTTTACCTATTCGGGTAACGTTGACCCGGCGAAGGTCTCCGTTAACTTCCAAATGGCCGGCAACGGCGGGGAGTACCGCGTCATGCTCGCTCCGATGTCCGATGCAGGCGTTTTGACGCATTTCACGTTCACCAACACAATAACCTCCGGGTCTTCCCAGATCGTGGGCCTAAACGACCTGGCGGACTTCTCCGCGGGATCGGCAGGAGAACTCAGCATCGCGAACACGCCAGGCACGAACTTTGCTTTGTCGTCGGGCCATGAATCCGGCGGCGCCTCGATCGCCGCCACGCAATCCGTGACTACTTCAGCGACCCTAACCGAGGCCGGTGTGTCAAGTGTCGAATTGGGTTACCTCCTCTCCACGAACCCAGCGGGACTACTGACCACCGCCCCCGTAGCCGTCCCGGAGCCATCGTCCTGGGGCTTCCTTGTATTGGGTTTGGGCGCATTAAGCCTGCGTCGTAAGCCGGGCCGCGTAGAGTTTTCACTCCTGGCGTTCAGGTTGCAGCACTGACTATCTGGAGGACTCACCTATGCTGATGACAATTTTCGTGATTCTGCTGGTGATGTGGTTTCTGGGAATGGTTACGTCCTACACGCTTTACGGATACATCCACATCTTGCTGATCATCGCGATCGCGGTTCTGCTGATTCGCGTGATCCAGGGACGCCGGCCGATTTGAGGGGGAAACGTCCGTCAAAGAGGGTGGATCTCCTGATCAGGAGGCAGTAATGCGAACGCCTACAATACTTCTCAGTCTAGGATTTCTGGTCTTGGCCGGATGCTCGCAAAGCGGGACTACCACCTCCGCCAACGCTCCGGCCGGAATGACGGATTCGGATCTGAAGCAGGCCATCCAATCCGGATTCAATGCGGATCCGCAAGTGAGTTCAGCAAAGATTGATGTCGACGCCCATGCGAAGGACAACAAGGTAACCTTATCGGGTACGGTACCCACAGAAACGATGCGCCTGCGAGCCGTCGAGCTCGCGAAGGCCGTACGCCCGAGTCTGGAGGTCACCGACAAAATCGATGTCAAACCGGCGGATATCCCGCGCAGCGAGTACACCGAATCGATGGCCCGTGATGCCCGCGAACGAGCCAAGACGTCCGGCGACAAGCTCGGAAATTCGATCAATGACGCCTGGATCCACACCAAGATCACCTCGAAGCTGATCGGCGACAAAGATACGCCCGCCCGCAAGATCAACATCGACGTAGTCGATGGCATTGTTACCTTACGAGGCGAAGTGAATTCGGGGACCGCCAAAGACGAGGCCGATCGTGTGGCCAAGGACACCGAAGGCGTGAAGCGCGTCCGAAACCTGTTAAAGGTCACGGCCGGCTAGGCCCACTTCTTTCCCAACGACCAGTACTAACCGGGTACGTCCGTCAGCAACTTTTTCGGCGTACCCGGTAATTTTTGCGCGTTTAACAAAGCTTAGATATCCTTATCCTTCAATGATTTACATCTGGAGCACGAGTTGCCCGGTCAGGTATCCTGCAAGCTAAGGACGAGCCCTCCCGGCCTACCGGAAACGCACTCAGAGTGTGAGCTTTTGCAGGGACAAGGAGCACCACATGCGCCAGGTGCCGGTTGCGAAGATTCTGGACGCGAATGAGGTCCTGGCGGCGCTCTTCGCCTTCAAGAAGGGCGACTTTTCCGTCCGGCTGCCGGTTAACCAGGTGGGCCTGGCCGGGAAGATCGCGGACGTCCTGAACGACATCTTCGAGTTGAACGAAAACATGGCCAACGAGCTCGCGCGAGTGAGCACAGCGGTCGGCAAGGAAGGCCGAATCGGCCAGCGAGCCTCGTTAAATGCCGGATCCGGAAGCTGGGCCGCCAGCATGGAATCCGTCAACAGTCTGATTTCCGACCTGGTGCAGCCATCGACAGAAATCGCCCGCGTAATCGGAGCCGTGGCCCAAGGCGACCTGTCTCAAAAGATGTCTCTGGAGGTCGAAGGGCGTCCGCTGCAGGGCGAATTTATCCGCACGGCCCGCGTCGTCAACACGATGGTGGACCAGCTCAATTCGTTTTCGAGCGAAGTGACGCGCGTGGCGCGCGAAGTGGGAACGGAGGGAAAGCTCGGCGGACAGGCCGTGGTGACGGGAGTCGCGGGCACCTGGAAGGATTTGACCGATTCCGTCAACTCCATGGCCTCGAACCTGACCAACCAGGTCCGCAACATCGCGGAAGTGACCACGGCGGTGGCCAAAGGCGATCTATCCCGTAAGATTACGGTCAGCGTGCAGGGCGAAATCCTCGAGCTGAAGGACACCATCAACACGATGGTGGATCAGCTCGGGTCATTCGCCAGTGAAGTGACGCGCGTGGCGCGCGAAGTCGGCACGGAAGGAAAGTTGGGCGGCCAGGCGGTGGTGACGGGCGTGGCAGGCACCTGGAAGGATCTGACGGACTCGGTGAATTCGATGGCCTCGAACCTGACGTCTCAGGTTCGCAACATCGCGGAAGTGACCACTGCGGTCGCGAAGGGCGATCTTTCCCGAAAAATTACAGTCGATGTGCTGGGAGAGATCCTGGAGCTCAAAAACACGTTCAACACGATGGTCGACCAGCTCAGCTCATTTGCCAGCGAAGTGACCCGTGTGGCTCGCGAAGTGGGAACCGAGGGCGAGCTCGGCGGTCAGGCCGAAGTGAAGGGCGTGGGCGGCGTCTGGAAAGATTTGACCGACTCCGTGAACTTCATGGCCGGCAATTTGACCGCGCAAGTCCGCAATATCGCCGAGGTGACCACGGCTGTCGCCAATGGCGATCTCTCGCGCAAGATTACAGTGGACGTTCGCGGAGAAATCCTGGAACTGAAGAACACGATCAACACGATGGTCGACCAGCTCAGCTCGTTCGCCAGCGAAGTGACGCGCGTGGCTCGCGAAGTGGGAACCGAAGGCGAACTGGGCGGCCAGGCTGAAGTGAAGGGCGTGGGCGGCGTGTGGAAGGACTTGACGGACTCGGTCAATTCGATGGCCGGCAACCTGACGGCACAGGTTCGCAACATTGCTGAAGTGACCACGGCCGTGGCCAACGGCGATTTGTCGCGCAAAATCACGGTAGACGTCCGCGGAGAAATTCTGGAGCTGAAGAACACCATCAACACCATGGTGGATCAGCTCAACTCATTCGCGCGCGAAGTGACGCGCGTGGCTCGCGAAGTGGGAACGGAAGGCGAGCTGGGCGGACAGGCCGAAGTGAAAGGCGTCGGCGGCGTGTGGAAGGATTTGACGGATTCCGTCAACTCCATGGCGGTCAATCTCACGGCGCAGGTCCGCAACATCGCTGAGGTGACCACGGCGGTAGCCAACGGCGACTTGTCGCGCAAAATCACGGTGGACGTGCGCGGAGAAATTCTCGAGCTGAAGAACACCATCAACACCATGGTGGACCAGCTGAGCTCCTTCGCCAGCGAAGTGACGCGCGTGGCTCGCGAGGTGGGCACCGAAGGAAAGCTCGGCGGGCAGGCGATGGTGAAGGGCGTGGGCGGCGTGTGGAAGGATCTGACGGATTCGGTCAACTCCATGGCCTCGAATCTTACCAATCAGGTTCGCAATATCGCGGAAGTAACTACGGCCGTCGCGCGCGGAGACTTGTCGCGAACCATCACGGTGGAAGTTCGCGGCGAGATTCTGGAGCTGAAAAACACGATCAACACGATGGTGGACCAGCTGAACGCGTTTGCGAGCGAGGTGACGCGCGTGGCTCGCGAGGTCGGCACGGAGGGCAAACTTGGAGGACAGGCCGACGTGCGCGGCGTGGCGGGCACGTGGCGCGATCTTACTGAGTCGGTGAACTCCATGGCGGGCAACCTGACGGCTCAGGTTCGTAATATCGCCGAAGTGACTACGGCCGTGGCGCGCGGTGACTTGTCCCGCAAGATTACCGTGGACGTGCGCGGCGAAATTCTGGAGCTGAAGAACACCATCAACACGATGGTCGATCAGCTCAACGCGTTCGCCAGCGAAGTGACGCGTGTGGCCCGCGAAGTGGGCACGGAAGGGAAGTTAGGCGGGCAGGCGGATGTGCGCGGCGTGGCAGGGACGTGGCGCGACCTGACGGAATCGGTCAATTCCATGGCCGGCAACCTGACGGCTCAGGTTCGCAACATCGCCGAAGTGACCACGGCGGTGGCGCGCGGCGATTTGTCGCGCAAGATCACCGTGGACGTGCGCGGCGAGATTCTGGAGCTCAAGAACACCATCAATACGATGGTGGACCAGCTCAGCTCATTCGCCAGCGAAGTGACGCGCGTGGCCCGCGAAGTGGGTACGGAAGGGAAACTGGGCGGCCAGGCGGATGTGCGCGGTGTCGCGGGCACCTGGAAGGATCTGACGGATTCGGTCAACTCGATGGCATCGAACCTGACCAATCAGGTCCGCAACATCGCGGGCGTGACCACGGCGGTGGCCAAAGGCGACCTCACAACCAAGATCACGGTCGACGCGCGCGGCGAAATTCTGGAGTTGAAGAACACCATCAACACGATGGTGGACCAGCTGAACGCGTTTGCGAGCGAGGTGACCCGCGTCGCGCGCGAAGTAGGAACCGAAGGAAAACTGGGCGGCCAGGCCGACGTTCGCGGCGTGGCCGGTACGTGGAAAGATCTCACCGAGTCGGTGAACTCGATGGCATCCAACCTGACCGCCCAAGTGCGAAACATTGCGGACGTGACCACGGCGGTGGCGAAAGGCGACCTTTCGCGAAAAATCACAGTAGATGCGCGCGGCGAGATCCTGGCGCTCAAAGACACTATCAACACGATGGTGGATCAGCTCAGCTCGTTCGCCAGTGAGGTGACGCGCGTGGCTCGCGAGGTGGGAACGGAGGGGCGGCTCGGCGGGCAGGCTGACGTATACGGCGTGGCCGGAACGTGGAAGGATCTTACGGAGTCCGTGAATTCGATGGCGTCGAACCTGACGAATCAGGTCCGCAACATCGCACAGGTGACCACGGCGGTCGCCATGGGCGACCTGTCGCGCAAGATCACCGTGGACGTCCGCGGCGAGATTCTGGAGCTCAAGAACACCATCAACACGATGGTGGACCAGTTGAACTCATTTGCGAGCGAGGTGACGCGCGTGGCTCGCGAAGTGGGTACGGAAGGCAAGCTCGGCGGGCAGGCGGAAGTCCGCGGCGTGGCCGGAACGTGGAAGGATCTCACCGACAACGTGAACCTGATGGCCGCGAACCTCACGACACAGGTGCGCGGCATCGCCAAAGTGGTGACCGCGGTTGCCAACGGAGACTTGAAGCGCAAACTGGTGCTCGAAACCAAGGGCGAGATCGCGGAGCTGGCGGATACGATCAACGCGATGATCGATACACTGGCGACGTTTGCCGATCAGGTCAGTACCGTGGCTCGCGAAGTCGGTATCGAAGGAAAGCTGGGCGGCCAGGCTCGTGTACCCGGCGCGGCCGGCATCTGGCGCGACTTGACGGATAACGTCAATCAGCTCGCGCAGAATCTTACAACCCAGGTGCGCGCGATTGCGGAAGTCGCCACGGCGGTTACCAAAGGCGACCTGACGCGGTCGATTTCCGTGGAAGCGCTGGGCGAAGTGGCTGCGCTCAAGGACAATCTCAACGAGATGATCGAGAATCTTGCGGCGACCACGCGCAAGAATACGGATCAGGATTGGCTCAAGACCAACATCGCCAAATTCACACGCATGGTGCAGGGCCAGCGCGACCTGCTCACTGTCGCCAAGCTGCTGCTCTCCGAGCTGGCTCCGCTGGTCAGCGCGCAGCGGGGCACGTTCTACACGGCCGAAAGCACGGAGGACGGGTCGGCCCTGAAGTTTATGGCCGGCTACGCCTTCGACGACCGGGACGAGGCTCCCGCACAGTTCAGCCTTGGCCAGGGCCTGGTGGGACAGTGCGCGAGAGAGAAGCAGCGCATTCTGGTGCGCGACGTTCCGGAGAATTACATCCGGATCCGCTCCAGCCTGGGCTCGGGTACGCCGATGACTATCGTCGTTCTGCCGGTCTTGTTCGAGGGCGAGGTAAAGGCCGTCGTGGAACTGGCGTCCTTCCAGCAGCTCTCTGAGATTCACGTCGCCTTCCTCGATCAGCTCACGGAGAGTATCGGAATCGTACTGAACACCATCGCTGCGACCATGCGCACCGAACAGCTCCTGCAACAGAGCCAGGCGCTGGCCGAGGAATTGCAGGAGACCAACGCGCAGCTGCAGGAAAAAGCCAAGCTTCTGGCCGAGCAGAACACGGAAGTGGAGGCCAAGAATCGCGAGATCGAACAGGCCAAGCACGCTCTGGAAGAAAAAGCCGAGCAGCTCGCCCTCACGTCGAAGTACAAGAGCGAATTCCTGGCCAACATGTCTCACGAGCTGCGTACGCCGCTCAACAACCTGCTCATCCTGGCGCGCGTGCTGGCCGACAACACGGAAGGCAATCTCAGCCCCAAGCAGATCAAGTTCGCCGAAACAATTCATTCCTCGGGCACGGATTTGCTGGCGCTCATCAACGACATTCTGGATTTGTCGAAGATCGAATCCGGGAAAATGGACGTCGAAGTCGGCAGCGTCCGGTTCGAGGAAATGGAAGACTACTGCGTGCGGACGTTCCGGCACGTGGCGGAAGGAAAGGGCATTGGCTTCGCGGTGGAAGTCGAGCCCGAGCTTTCGGCGCAGGTGATGCGGACCGACGTGAAGCGCCTGCAGCAGGTGCTCAAGAATCTGTTGTCGAACGCCCTCAAGTTCACCGAGCTGGGGTCGGTGAAGCTCAATATTGTGCAGGCCACGTCCGGTTGGAGCCCGACGCATCCGGTGTTGAATCGCGCGCAGAGCGTGGTCGCCTTCTCGGTGACGGACACCGGCATCGGCATCGCGCAGGAAAAGCAGCGCATCATCTTCGAAGCATTCCAGCAGGCGGACGGAACCACCAGCCGAAAGTATGGCGGGACCGGCCTGGGCCTTTCGATCAGCCGCGAGCTGGCGCGCTTGCTGGGAGGCGAGATTCGCCTCCAGAGCGTCGTGTCCCAGGGCAGCAGCTTTACGCTATATCTCCCGCAAGTCTATATTTCGGCCGTACCGAAATCCGAACTCAGTGACGCCCCTCTGGCGCTCAAGGCGGGTGAACGGTCCACGGGATCGCTGGATATGATCCTGCCGCCCGCTGACGACACGGTGCCGGTGGAAATGGTGGAGGAGATGGTGGTCGACGACGACCGCAATCTTGTGACCCGCGAAGACCATGTGCTTCTGATTGTGGAGGACGACGCCACATTCGCGCGCATCATGGTGGATCTGGCCCACGGCCGGGGAATGAAAGTCGTGGTGGCGCTGCGCGGCGCCACTGCCATCTCCCTGGCGCGCGAATTTCAGCCCAGCGCCATCACCCTGGATGTGCGGCTGCCGGACATGAGCGGCTGGACCTTGCTCGACCGCCTCAAGCACGATGCCCGAACGGCGCACATCCCGGTGCATATCCTCTCGGGTCACGAAAACAACAAGCGCGGTTTCGCGCTGGGCGCCATGACCTGCATGCCGAAAGACGCGAGTAAAGAATCGCACGGCGCGATCTTTGACGTGATCCAGCAGTCCATGGAGCGGCGCAAGAAGACGCTCGTCGTGGTCGCTGAAAATGAGGTGCGAGCAGCCGACATATCGAATCTGCTGGCCGGCGCCGATCTGGAGATCGTACCAGCGGGGGATTTGCCGGCCGCCACTGCGATCGTCGATTCCCGCCAGGTGGACGCCATTGTCCTCGATTGCGTGCCTGAAGCGCCTGGACTCGAATTTATTGAGTCCGTCCAGGCCAGGTCGGAGCTCCAGGTGCCCGCGATCGTCGTCTCGGGCATTCAACGTCTCTCCGACGACCAGGTCTCGAAGATTCATCATTGCGCTAGGGTGGGGCCGGTCCGGTACGCTTCGACGATCGAACGCCTGCTGGAAGAATCCGTTCTTCTTCTGCATCGCGAAGAAGATCGGCTTTCGCCGGATCAGAAACGCGCGCTTATGGAACTTCGGCAAACCGATCCGATGCTGGTGGGCCGGAAAGTCCTGGTTATCGACGATGACCTGCGGAACATCTTCGCATTGACCAGTGTCCTGGAGCAGAGAGAGCTGAAGACTCTGCACGCGGAAAACGGCCGTGCGGGGATCGAGCTGTTGCAGAACACGCCGGACGTGGACATCGTGCTGATGGACATCATGATGCCGGAAATGGACGGCTATGAGACCATGCGGGCGATCCGCAAGATTCCGGCGTTTCAGAAGCTGCCGATCATTGCTCTGACCGCCAAGGCGATGAAAGGCGACCGCGAGAAATGCCTCCGCGCCGGCGCTTCCGACTACGTCACTAAACCGGTCGACCTGGACCTCCTGTTCTCGGTCATGCGCGTTTGGATGGCGCGGGATATCGACAATAAGTTCGAGCACGGCGTGGTTGCCCTCCCGAATTGGCTGGAGGAGCACGAAGCCAGACTGGATGACGATCGCAACAATATTCAATCCGGCGACTCCGTGCTGCTGATCGTTGAGGACGATCCGACGTTTGCCGGAATTCTCATGGAAAAGGCGCGCCAGCAGGGGCTTAAAGCCCTGGTAGCCCTGCGGGGAAGCTCAGCGCTTACTCTTGCCAAGAACTTCAAACCACACGCCATCACGCTGGACGTCCGGCTGCCGGATATGAGCGGCTGGACGGTTCTGGACCATCTGAAGCATGAGCCGTCGACGCGCCACATTCCGGTTCACGTTCTCTCGCTTACTGAAACCTTGCGGGACGGCTTCACGATCGGCGCAACCACTTGCACACAGAAATCCCCGGACGAGGGCGCGCTGGATCTGGTTCTGCCCGCCGTGGCGCGTTCCATCCGGCCGGGAGCGAAGAAGATCCTGGTGCTGGGCGGCTCCGAGCCGATGCGCAAGAAGATCGTCACATTCCTGGACGCCTCCGACCTGGAGTTTTCCGAGGCGACTCGTGTGGACGAAGCGATCGAGATCATTTCGGCCGCGAGCCAGGCCGGCAACCGGCTGGATGGCATTATCATGGACTGGGCGGTGTCCGAGGTTGCTGGAATCGAGTTCATTGAGAGGGTGCAGGCTCAGTTCCTGCCGTACGTGCCGGGCATCATCGCTTTCGGACCCGCTCAGCTGGATCCAGCGCGGGCGGCTGCGCTGCGCCGTCTTTCGAGGATCAGCAGCATCCGGTATGCTCCTTCTTTGGAGCGTTTGCTCGACGAAACAGTGATCCTGCTGCATCGAGTCGAGGAAAATCTCAGCGCCGTTCAGAAGAGCGTGCTGGCCAATGTCCGCCAGATGGACCCCCATTTGGCCGGCCGCAAGGTTCTGATTGTCGACGACGATCTCCGCAATATCTTTGCATTGACCAGCGCGCTGGAGCATCACAATGTTCACGTGATCCACGCGGAGACGGGAAAAAGCGGGATCGAGGTGCTGCAAAGGAATCCCGACACGGATCTGGTGCTGATGGATATCATGATGCCGGAGATGGATGGGTATGAGACCACCAAGGCCATTCGCAAGCTGCCGGGCATCGGATCGCTGCCCATCATCGCGCTGACGGCCAAAGCCATGAAAGGCGATCGGGAAAAATGCCTGCAAGCCGGGGCTTCCGATTACGTCGCCAAGCCTGTGGATCTCGGCTACCTGTTTTCGGTGATGCGAATCTGGATGGCGGGAGTGGGCGTGGCATCCGGCCTCTCGGCGAGCGCCGGGTCAACGCAGCCTGCCGGAATGCCGCTTGCATGACAGGCATGGGCACAACCGTGAGCTTTGCGACCCAGACCCTTCCGGAAGAACACCGGCGAGTCAAGCTTCTGCTGGTCGACGACGATCAAAGCAACCTGCTGGCGCTGCAGGCGATCCTCGAGCCCCTGGGCCAGGAACTAATGCTGGCGCAGAACGGAACCGAAGCGCTGCGAATGTGCCTGGAACACGATTTCGCGGCGATTCTCCTGGATGTCCGCATGCCGGACATGGACGGATTCGAGACGGCGGAGATGATTCGCGCCCGCAAGCGATCCTTGCAAACGCCTATCCTGTTCGTTACCGCCTATCGCAGCGACGAGCAACTGTTTCGCGGGTATAATCTCGGCGCCGTAGATTTTTTGTTCAAACCCATTGTGCCGGAGATCCTGCAAAGCAAAGTCAGCGTGTTTGTCGAGCTCCGGCGGACGGAACAGCTTCTGCGCCGAAAAGCGGAAGAGCTGGCGCGGGCGGAACAGCGGTTTCGGGCGGTGCTGGAAGCGGCCCCGGATGCGATGGTGATCACGAATCAGGCCGGCACCATCGAGCTGGCGAATTCCCGGGCCGACACTCTCTTCGGGCGCTCGCGCGAAGCCCTGATCGGGCGTAATATTCATTCGCTCCTCCCAACCTGGGAAGGCAGCGATGAAGATCGGGCGGCGACGGCGCGCCCGCAACCCACGCCGGAACAAAGATTAACGGCTTTTCGCGACGACGGATCATCGTTCCCGGCCGAGATCACACGCAATTCGTTCCACACGCCGGACGGCCTCCTGGTCACAACGGCAATTCGCGACGCCACGGACCAAGCCCATGCGGAGGCCCAGATTCAGAAGACCAATCTGGAGCTGGAAAAGAGAGTTACGGAGAGGACCGCCGCCCTGCGCTATTCCAACGAGGCGCTGCGGCAGTTTGCCTGGGCCGCCAGTCATGACCTGCAGGAGCCGATCCGGACGGTGGTCACCTACTCGCAGTGGCTCGCCCAGATCATGAACGGCAACCTTGGCTCCCGGGAGTCCAAGATGCTGGCTACGATTGAGCAGCATGCGGCGCGGCTTAATCAACTGCTGGCAGCGTTGCGGCAGTACATCCAGGTCAGCGATTCGGGACAACAGGCCAGGACTACTGTAGATTGCAACGCGGTGATCAAGGCCGCGGCCTGGAACCTGCAGGCAATGATCCAGGAAAACGGAGCATCGCTTGAATGCGACAGGTTGCCCACCCTTTCTTCGCTTGAGCTTCCGCTGGTGCAACTGTTCCAGAATCTGATCAGCAACGCGATCAAGTACCGGTCGGAAGAGCCCCCGCATATCCGGGTCTCCGCGCGGCAAGACGAGAATTCGTGGATTTTTTCCGTTCAGGATAACGGGATCGGCATCGATCCCAAATACTTCGATTACATTTTTGGCGTGTTCCGGCGGCTGCATGGTGCGCAGCAGTCCGGAACCGGGATCGGCCTGGCGATTTGCCGCGCTGCGGTGGAGCGGCTAGGGGGCCGGATCTGGGTGGAATCAGCGCCTGGATCGGGTTCCACGTTTTACGTGTCTCTACCGACGTGATGAAGGCTTATAAAATGCGAATCTTTCTTGCCGAAGACAACCTGGGAGATGTGTTCCTCATTGAGGAAGCTCTCAAACGCCAATCGCTGGTTTGCGACATCGACCACTATGCGACGGCGGAAGAAGCAATTCATGCAGCCGAGCAATGCGGGAGTACAGGCAGCCCGGTGCCGGATCTGATGATGCTGGACTATAACCTGCCTCGGGGCAATGGCAGCGACATTCTGGAGGCCGCGGGCCACAATCCCAGGCTCGCGGCCGTTCCTAAAGTGATCGTGACTTCTTTCTTGCAGGCCGACGAGCTGGCTCACGCCCTTGAGTTGGGTGCGAGTTGTCTGATCACCAAACCCGTGGATTTTGAGTCTTTTATGCGCGATGTCGGCGCGAAGATTGCGGAATTGCTCCAGGCGGGTGAAAAGTCCAAGACTTGAAAGCAGTAGGGCCCTTCGTTTGGAAATGCGAAACTGGTAGTTTAATTTAGATCAGGAGGCTTCCCGCTCTCAGGGCGGCATACATAAGCGTGGCATACCGCCGGACCAAGCCGTTGTTTATCTGGATCGCGGCGATCCCGATCATCCTCTTGGGGGCGTCGGTGTGGAGACGCGCGAACTATCGCGAACTCATCGGCATGGTGGACCACACGCGCGAAGTACAGGCGACGATTCAGGATCTCCTGGTGTCCCTCACGGACGCCGAGACCGCCCGGCGCGGTTACATTCTTACGGGCGATGCAAAATATCTGGCAGCGGTGGAAGGAGCCGCAACGAAATCTTCCGCGATGATGAGTCGTCTAAACGATCTCACTCGGGATAATCCTGTGCAGCACGCGAGCCTAGAAAAACTGGGACGAATCGTAGATGACCGGCTAAATCTGCTTAAGCAGACTTCCCAATTCCGCGGGCAGGATGCCGCGCTTCAGGAAGAGCGGCGAAGCGGCCTGGCTGACTCCGCCGAGCTGAGCAAAGTGGCATCCGGAATGATAGCCGAAGAGAGCCGGGTACTCGACTTACGAAAGCAGGCGATGGCCAGGGCCGACGTCGAATCCGGCGGGTTTCTGCTGGCAGGCAGTGTTGCGACCATATTGTTGCTGTTATGGGCCTCCCGCATCCTGCGCCAATATGCAGCCGCGCGCGATCGCGCCGAATCCGAGGTTCGCGAAGCCAACCACCAGCTGCAGGAGAAGATCGATCAGTTGGACCGGTTGAACCATGAATTGGAAGAACGGGTGAAAGAGAGAACCTTGGGTCTGGAGCGTTCCAATCAGGATCTGCAGCAGTTCGCGTCGTTCGCCAGTCACGACTTGCAGGAGCCGCTGCGAATGGTGTCGAGTTACCTCGGGTTGTTGTCGAAAGTCTGTCAGGGCAAGCTCGACGCTGAGGCCGAAAAATATATTGCGTTCGCGGTTGAGGGCGCCACCCGGATGCAGGCGCTGATTCGGGATCTCCTGGCCTATGCGCAGGCCAGCACGCAGACGCCGGTTCTGGTGCGGACCCGGCTAAATGAGGTGGTTAGCCAGGCGCGCTATGCGCTGCTGACAAGTATCCGGGAATCCGGCGCGGAGATCGTCGTAGGCCCGCTTCCGGAGGTAGAGGTGGATCCGCTCAAACTGAGCCTGGTCTTTCAGAACGTTTTTTCCAATGCCATCAAGTTCCGCCAGCCCGGAGGGCAGCCAAATATCCGGATCGAGGCCCAGCAGGAAGGCTGCGAATGGCGCATATCGGTGCGGGACAGCGGCATCGGCTTCGACCCCAAGTACGCCAAGAAAATCTTTGGCGCCTTCCAGCGGCTTCACGGAAAGGATGCGTATCCCGGAACAGGAATTGGTCTGGCAATTTGCAGCCGCATTATCGAAATACACGGCGGCCGGATCTGGGCGGAGGCTGGTCCCGGTACCGGCGCTGCTTTCCACTTCACGCTGCCCGCGCTGGCTGGCTCCTTGACGTCGGCGGAGGATTCCGCGAACACTGCCGCATTTTCGACGGGCGGCGGCCGCGGAGCTTAGACTCTCACCCGCGAACCTGCCATGATCGAAGTCCCGGTTGTCGATCCGGAAGCATTCCGTATACCATTGCGATTTGAGTCTTTCGCCGGTTGGGCGAAAATCGAGGTATTGAAATGGCGGAGTTAGAGCCGATTCGAATCCTGGTAGTGGATGACGATCGCGAGCAGCGCGATGCGGTTGCGGCCATGGTTTCCGCCAAGGGTTACGTTCCGGAACAGGCGCAGAATGGCGAAGAAGCCCTGGAGAAACTTGGCACGGGGTCATTTAACGCCATCGTAACGGATCTGTTCATGCCGGTTCTCGACGGCGCGCAACTTCTGAGAACCTTGCTGGAGCGCGGCGATCTGACACCGGCCATCGTTCTCACCGGTTTCGGCGACATCGGCCATGCCGTCTCCATCGTGCATGACTTACGTGCGTTCTGGTTCTTGGAAAAGCCCGTGCAGCCTCCGGTTCTTCACGCGCTGCTGGAGCGCGCGGTGCGGCATGAAAGTATGGCCAGGGAAGCTGCCCTGTTGCAGCGCCAGGCCGGCTACCACGGAACCCTGCTGGACATGGTCGGGGAATCGCAGGCCATGCAGCAGGTGTTCGCGCTGATTCAGCGAGTGGCCCCCAGCGCAGCCTCGGTGCTCATCCACGGCGAAAGCGGAACGGGCAAGGAATTGGCCGCTCGAGCCATCCACAAGCTTAGCCCGCGTGCGAGCGCGCCTTTTGTGGCCATCAATTGCGCCGCGCTACCGGAAAATCTCATCGAGAGCGAACTGTTCGGCCATGAGCGCGGGGCGTTCACCGGGGCTCTGGCGCGCAGAATAGGCTGTTTCGAGCAAGCGCACCGCGGTACCCTGTTCCTGGACGAAATCACAGAGATGCCGGTGGGGACCCAAGCCAAGCTACTCCGCGTGCTTCAGGACGGCAAGATCCGCCGCTTGGGAGGAATTTCCGAGACGCTGGTTGACGTGCGCATCGTGGCCGCAACCAACCGGGTACCTCAGAAGGCCATCGAGGAAAAGCAACTGCGCGAGGATTTGTACTACCGTCTCAATGTCTTCCAGATCCCGCTGCCAGCCTTGAGGCATCGCAAGGAGGATATTGCGAGCCTGGTGGATGCCTTGATTCGGGAAATAAACGCGAAGCACGACTGCAAGGTAGACGGCATCGACCCCGAAGTGTTGGCGAAGCTCACGTGCCATGCCTGGCCCGGCAACGTTCGGGAATTGCGCAATGTGCTGGAGCGGATGGTCATTGTGGCTCGCGAAGGCACTTTGCAGATCCCGCAGCTCCCGCCTACTCTGGGTATTCCTCAGATGAACCTTCCGGCTCCGGAGCCGCAGACGGCGGGGATGTTCAAGTTTCGCGAGGGTGCGACTCTGGACGAGGTGGAACGCGCCTATATCCAGTTCACACTCAATCAAATAGGCAATAACAAACGCCGCGCCGCCAAAATTCTCGGAATCGGCGAACGGACACTGCATAGCCGCGTGGCGGACTGAAGCCCCCGGCGCTCCGCAGATTTTGTGCAGAGTCTGCAAGTTCTTCTACTGCCGGCCGGAACGGCCATCTTGTCGAATCAATAATTTGTGTTGGTCCTCATCCTGCTTCCTTTAGGTGGTCCATGCCAATCCAACCCGCGAGTTGATAGTTACTGGCTGCGCGGGATCACCGCCTTTCCCGGCGTTCAAACATTCGGAGGCCCCGCCTCGGAGGAGGCGCGCGGCCGGATGGGGATGCGTCGCACACGCGTTTCCGTCCGGCTGGAGAGCGCGGAAAGAGTGAAGCAGGAGAGCCGAGATGAGAAATTTGAGCGATCGGAGAAAGCGCTGGGGCATCGTTTTGGCGGGCGGCGACGGCGTCCGGCTCAAGCCCTTGACGCGTCTGATTTCCGGGGATGATCGTCCCAAACAGTTTTGCCGTCTCTACGGAACCAGGACGCTGCTGGAGCAAACCAGGCTGCGGGCGCAACGGAGCATCCGGCCAGAGCAGATTCTTTTTTCGCTGAACCGCGAGCATGAGGACTTCTATCTTCGCGAGCTGCTGGATTGTCCGTCGCAGCGCGTGGTTCAGCCGCGGAACCGGGGCACCGCGCCGGCCATTCTTTCGAGTTTGCTGTCGATCGCCCGCAAAGACCAGAACGCCACCGTTGCGGTGTTTCCATCGGACCATCACTACTCCGATGAGAATGCGATTGCCGAAGCCGTGGAAAGCGCTTTCGAGTTGTCGCGCCGCGAGCCGGATTCGGTGATCCTGTTGGGCGCGAAACCGTACGGCGCGGAGGTGGAATACGGCTGGATCCAAGTCGGCTCGCCTATAATGGGGCGGCCGGATTCATTCCTGGTCCGGGGATTTCACGAGAAACCGGCACCGCTGGTGGCCCGATACCTGTTCGACCAGGGCGCGCTGTGGAACACGTTTGTCATGGTCGGTAAGGTCTTCGCATTTCTGGAGATGATTTGTTCGGCCATGCCTGGCTTACTGAAGACATTTCAGGATTTCCCCGCGCTGCCGGCTCCCGGCGAGGAGCTTCGGATTTCAGACGCCCTGTACAAAACCATCCCTTGCATCGATTTTTCGCGGGAAATTCTGGCGGCAGAAACTCAGAGGCTGATTGTGCAGCGGCTTGGACCTGTGACTTGGAATGATCTGGGCGATTGCGATCGGGCCTTGGCCGCCGTTTCCTGCGAGGTCGCGGAACCGGCGTGGGTCAGGAATTGGCGCGTCGCGAAGCCACCCGCCGCAGCGACCGGTCCCGCAGCGCTGGCGGCTCTAGGCTGAGTGCTTTTTGAAGTATTGGACTTCTCGCTCATGCCGTTGAGCGGCTTCCCGAGATCCGAAGGTCCCCAGATTGCGCCGGCGGCCTGTTTTAGGGTCTTGTTTTCGCGAGTACAGCCGGTATTGTCCGGATTTGAGTTTGCGAATCATAAGTATTCCTCGTTGAGAGAAAAGCAATCAATAGGCAGGCGGATCGCTCGCCGGAAAAGACTGCTCTGACGCGATGTCCACGATATCCATCGTTTCTCCCGAAAGTCTTAGGTCTTTTCGACGGGGACAATTGTGCTTGATGATGTAGGCGAGTGTCGCCACGAGAACACCTCCCCAGAACATCAGGTGTGATGGCTTCGGTTGCCGCATAGAGAGCCCCCCGGTTGAAGGAGCAAGTCGACTGCCATCGTCGGCGTGTGGCCCTGCACCGTGGAATTCTGCGTGCTTGGTTACGGAGGCGCTGGCAAAGCTGGAAATATGGAAAATGTTCAGACTCAGGATCTCGCCCGGCTGGACGAAATCCTGGAAGCACTCAGCCAGGAATCCGAAGCTCCGTGTGAGTTGCTCCGGGAACACCTGGAAAGCGCCCGGGTCTCTCTGGTTGGAGCGATGCCGGCCGAGTACGCTCTCAACCTGGAGATGGCCGGGCAGGCATTAAACTGCGTTTCGGACCACAATCTTCGCGCGCGCATCGAAGATTTCATTCGCGGAGCATGCGCGATTCAAGAAGGGAGATCACATGCCGGAAAAGAAGACGCTTGAACGAGCCCAAAAGGACGCCCGGGAAGGTAAATCCCCCAGCACCCAAGCCGGCGAGTTCGTGCGCGAGGAGATGGACCATATTCGCGAAGGCAAGCATGGTGCGCGTTCCACAGAACAAGCGATCGCCATTGGACTGTCGAAAGCGCGGCGGGCTGGAGTAAAACTGCCTCCGCCGAAAGGCGGACGCTCGTCTAAAGAAACAAAAGAGAAGGCTCAACAGGACATGGAAGCGGGACGCACTGGCCGGAAGCCATCTGCCACACGATCGCGAGCCACCCGCACGGCGTTAAAGCGCGAAAGCAGCCAGGCCGCATCGAAGAAATCAATCGCGCGGCACAGCCGTCAGGCCGCCAGAGCTCGAAGGACTGGCTGAACTGGCAGCGCGCGGAATACCTGTGATAGTATTCCGCGAGACATGCGCTACGATCTGGTCGTCCTCTTCGAGCATCCGGAATGGCAAAAGCCCTTATTTGCGGCGCTGGATCGCCGTTCTATCCGGTACGGAGCGTTCGACCTGAAGCGCGGAGCCTTCGATCCCGATCGTGTCCCGGATGCACCGCTGTACTTCAATCAGGCGAGCCCCAGCGCGTATGTACGCGGCAACACGCGCGCCGTGCCTCTGGCGCTTGCGCTGATTCGGTCGCTCGAACTCGGCGGTGCCAAGGTACTCAACGGCTCGCACGCGTTTTCGCTCGAACTCAGCAAATCCGCGCAAGCAGCCTGGATGCACCGCCTGAATATCGCGCACCCGCGGACCCTGGCGTTTAACGACGTAGATTCGGCGCTCGCGCAGTGGACCGGAGGCTGGCCCGCTCTACTGAAGCCGGAACAGGGCGGCAGTGGAGCGCGGATGTACTTGCTGAACTCCTCCGATGAACTCGTGCGCCTGTTGCGCGACCGGCCCGATCTTTGGCTTCCCGACCATCTGCTGCTGCTTCAGGAGTATTATCCGCTGGATCCATCGCAGGGCATCGTACGCATGGAGTTTCTGGGCGGCGAACTCCTCTATGCCATGCGAGTCATTTCTTACGGCTCGTTCAACCTTTGTCCGTCGGAAGTCTGCAATCCGCTGACGGGCGATTCGCATTGTGAAATTCCGGAGACCAGGCCCGCGGCTCCGGTTGAGTTCCATCCTTACAAGGAGGTGCCCGCGTCCGCCGTGGATGCGGGCAAGAGATTGATGGCCGCCGGCCAGCTGGACGTCGGCGGCATCGAGTACCTGGAGGCTCCGGACGGCCGCCTGGTGTTCTACGACATCAATGCGAACTCCAATCTGCGGGCGCCGATCGGGAAAGCCTTTGGCTTCGATCCCTTCGAAAGAGTGGTCGATTTCCTGGCTGAACAGATTGGCGCAGCGCAGAGGAGCTAGCGGCCACGGCCTCCTTCTCCGCCACCGCTAGTTACGGCGTCAAAAGTGAGAACCTCAAGGTCTTCCGTTGCCACGGTCTTCCGTCGCCGGACGGTTACCAGGGAATGACGGCCTAAAATAGCGAGCGGCTGGTATTGGCGTCGCGAATCGCGGAGCCTAACACCATCACAACGCCTACTTTGGCGTGGGCGCGGGCCATGCCCGTGCGGATGGAGTGGGTACGGACTGGCCAACGTCAGTTACTTTCTCGATAGCAATCGAATGATCCACGTCGGAACAAGGTGCAGTTTATCTCCGCTTCCCCCAATGGCCCGCCGGTTGGCAATGTTCCCGCCCTGAAGACCACAGACCAATATTCATTTGAATTCGGGCTAGTTTTTGAGACTTGTTTCACCTCCGGCTCGTCCCTACCTGGATTTTTCGGCTGTGAATACCATCCATGTGGTATTCCGGGAGTCTCGGTTCGACGGTAAGCTCGAATAAGAAATAGAAACAGAGATTCCTGGCGCGCTGACCCCTTTGGCGCGCCCCTGCTCCGGTCTTCGAATGCCTAACGTCCGGCAACTCCTTTATTCGGTCTTCAGGGGCGACGCTTTCAGACGCAAAGCTCTCCCTTCTCGAGTCCCCGTTGTCGCTCTTGTCGTCAGCGAGCATGATCGTCACGTTCTGGCGAATGTCTCCGATCAAGAACCCCTGGACGTGCACTTCGTTGAGTCGTGTGATGAAGCCTCCACTGTGTCGAACCGGTTAACCGCGCCGGTTATCCTGTTTGACCGCGACTGGCCGGCAACAGAGTGGAGGGCGGCCGTGAGGAGTCTGGCGGCCTCGCCGCACCGGGCTTGCGTCATTTTGATGTCTGGCGTGGCCGACGATTACTTGCGGCAGGAACTCATCCGGCGGAACGGGTACGATGTTCTTCCGAAGCCGCTGCGAGCGGAGAATGTTTCGCGGGTTATCAGACTGGCTCTATCTTATTGGACCAGCGCGGCATGGACCGATGCGGCTAAGCCCACCGCGCCCGCGCGCAGATCGTAGAATGCAGAAGGTAGAATAATGATGGACCCGGGCGGCAGGCTCCCACGTCCAAAATAGCGGAGGCGCACAATGATGAATCGCGCCGGATGGTCAAGTCAGAGAGCAGTGGCGCTATGTTGCGCTGTGCTGATTCCCGTTTCACTAGGATTTGCCCAGGCTCCCCCCGGACCTGCTCAGGTGCCGCCTGGCGCGCAGCAGGATGCGCCGCCGCTATTGTCGCCGGATCAGTTGGATACCCTGGTCGCGCCGGTCGCGCTCTATCCCGATCCCCTTCTCAGCGAAGTGCTGGCGGCCAGCACGTATCCGCTGGAGGTGGTGGAAGCCCAGCAATGGCTTCAACTGAACACAAATCTTCAAGGCGCACAACTGATGGACGCCGCGAAGCGGCAGAACTGGGATCCCAGCGTCCAGGCGCTGGTGGCGTTTCCAGATGCGTTAAGGCTCCTGAACAGCGACATCCGGTGGACCACGGACTTGGGCAATGCGTTTCTGGCCCAGCAGTCCGATGTGATGAGCTCGGTGCAAACCATGAGAGCCCGGGCCGAGGCGAACGGCAGGCTGGCGACCACCCCGCAGCAGGTAGTCACCACCGACACTCAAGATAATCAAAGCGCAATCGAGATACAGCCAGCCGATCCGCAAGTCGTCTACGTCCCCACCTACAATCCGGCATATGTCTGGGGTCCCCCTGTCTGGGGCGCTTACCCGGATCTGTGGTATCCCGACGGGTTTGGATTCGGGTTCGGATTCGGACCAGGCATTTACATGAGCAGCTTTTTCCCCGGCTGGGGTGGTTGGGGCGGCTGGGGTTGGGGCTATGGCTGGTTCGGGAACGGCCTGTTCGTGAATACCGGCTTCTTCAATCGTTACGGATACCGCGGCGGTTTTGGCGGGGGCTTCGGCGGGCGCTTTGGCGGCCGTGGCTTCGGAGGCCGCGGATCCTGGGCACACGATCCAGGCCATAGGATGGGCGTCCCCTATCCGAACCGCACGGTCGCGGGCCGGTTCAATTCGTCCCGTTTTGCCGGTAATGGGGCGAACGGCCGCCAAGCCGGAAGCGGGTTCAACCGTCAAGCGGGCGGGGGCAATCGCCAAGCGGGCAGTGGAGCCGGTAACCGCCAATTCAGTAACATCAGCAGGGGGAATACAGCCCCGATTATGGGAGCCCGTTCCAATGCCAGCCAAGTCGGCGGGCAGTCGAATAGAGGCGCCGTAGGTGGCGGAACGAATGGGGGCTGGCGGACGTTCAACGGCAATAACAGCGCTGCAGCCAACAGGAGTGCCGGGGTTTCCCGGCAGGCGTCCCCGAACATCACCCGGGGAAATTCCCAGTCTGCCGGGCAGTATAATCGCGGCTCCGGATCCACGCAAAGTGTCCGCAGCCAGCCGTCGTACAACCGCTCTTCGGCGTACTCGGCGCCGCGCGGTCAGAACTATTCCGCCCAGCGATTCAACGCTTCTCCCAGCCGGAGCTTTTCCGCCCCCGCGCGATCCTACTCAGCGCCCAGCCGGAGCTTTTCCGCTCCGCCGTCTTTCTCGGCTCCACGATCCTCAGGCGGCGGATCCTCCGGCGGACACACGAGTTCCTCTGGAGGCGGGCATGCGGGAGGCGGCGGGGGACACGGCGGAGGAGGCCGGCGGTAGCTGACGCGGCTTACTCAGGAGATCACGCCCTTTCTCACCGCGTAGAGGATCAACTCGGCTAGACTGTGCAGATTGAGTTTTTCCTGAAGGTTCCTGCGATGCGTTTCAACGGTGTAGGGACTGAGATTCAGTGCCAGGGCAATTTCCTTGTTCGATTTGCGTTCCGCCAACAGCTGTAGAATCTCCCGTTCGCGGGGCGTCAGCAGATCGTAGCTGTCTTCGGCTCCGCGGGTGCGGATCTCCCGGACATAGTCTTCCACCAGCATCTTGCTGATTTCCGGGCTGAAGAACGTCTTGCCCTGGTGCACGGCTTTGATCGCTTCGATCAAATCGCCTTCCGCGGAATCCTTTAGCAGGTAACCCTTGGCGCCGGCCTTCAAGGCCCGCAAAACGTATCCTTCGTCGGAGTGCATGCTGAGGATCACGATCGCGGTGTTGGGCAGGGCCGTCACGATACGCTGCGCCGCTTCGATGCCGCTCAAATTGGGCATGGCGATATCCACGACCGCGACATCCGGTTGGGTCTCTTCGGCCTGCTGAACCGCCTGCCGGCCATCCGACGCCTCGGCGACCACGCTAAATTCCGGCTGGCTCTCCAGTAGAAGCCGGATGCCGCGGCGCATGACGGTGTGATCGTCAGCTAACAGGATGCGAATTGGTTTCACGGATGGAGAGGCTCCGGTTCTGGTCGGTGAATGGCAGTTCCACGGTGAGGATGGTTCCGCGTCCAGGCTTTGAATGAATGCTGCATTTGCCTCCCAGCCGGGCCACCCGTTCCTGAACGCCGAGCAGGCCGAGCCCCTTCATATGCCGGACGTCAAAGCCCTGCCCATCGTCCTGGATGATCAGCATCAGCCCGTCGGGACGCTGTTCCACCCGGATGCGCACGGTAGTGGCGTGAGAATGACGCGCACAATTGTGCAACGCTTCCTGGACCACCCGATAAATGCACGTCTTGTATTCGTCCGGAAGGTTGTCGGAGTCAAGTTCGGTTGCCACCGTCACATCCATGGATGTGTGCTTGGCGGACTCTCGAGCCTGCCACTTCAGGGCTGGAATCAATCCCAGGTCGTCCAGCATGGAAGGCCGCAACAGCAAAGCCATGTTGCGAACGACGCGCACGGTGTTCTCCACCAGACCCTTGATGGTTTCCACGTGACTGAGCGACTGATCTTCGGACCGCACCTTCAGGCCGGCCGAAAGGTTCCGCAACTCCATCAGCACCGCCGAGAGCGACTGGCCCACCTCATCGTGCAATTCGCGAGAGAGGGCCCGCCGCTCGGTTTCCTGCGCCTGGACCAAACGTGCGGACAGATCCGTGAGCTGGCCGCGAGCCTCGGCGACTTCCTCATATCGCGAGCGGGCCTGGCCCTCCAGCTTCAGGATCTTGCGCGTGCTGAAAGAGGCCATTCCAAGGCCGATCACCAGAGCGGCCACCAGCGTCCCCAGCAGGCGCGTCTGAAAGCGGAGCAGCAGCGAAACCACCTGGTCGTTCCCGGCAGTGAGCTGCTGTTCGTTGATCGCAGCAATCTGGTCGGCGATCTGGAGCATGTTTTGCCTGCGCGGGAAAACTTCATCCCGCAAAAAGGCGTATCCCGAGCGGCGCCTTTCCGCCGGGTCCCATTTCACAATCGGGGCCAGGATCGCCCAGTAGTTCATTAACTGGGCCCGCAGCGCTGAATAGTGCTGCGACTCCGCCGGGGTTGCCTGACGACCATAGACTTCGAGCGCGGATTCCATGTGCGTTCGAACGTCTTCAAGGTTCGTGCGATACACCGCCGCTCTGTCCGGATCGGGCTCGAGAAGATAATCCCGAACATATGTACCCGAAACGTACACGTCGGATCGGATTTCGTTCAAGACGTGATTCTGAGAGAGATACCGCTGTCGGATTTGTTCGTCGCTGCGTCGAAACTGCTGGAGCACCCGCAGGGCGTCGATTCCAGCCAGGGCCATGATTAACAGCAGACCGCCAAACCCCACCAGTAAAGCCAAGCGTGAACTGAAGAACATCCGGTCCGAACCAGCTTGACCGGTGCCCGGCAGGCCGATCTTACTTGCCGTCATTTAATTCCATGCTAACCGAGCACTTAGCCCCCTGGAGCAGGCTACCGGGATTTTGTCCCAAAAATACCAGCCTCCTGGTATGGGTAGGAGGCTGTTCCCGGCATATCTTATTGATATAGATTATCCTTAGTTGATTTGCGCTCACGCGCAGCCGGCGCTGAGGCACTAAACACTCGTACTGTCAAATAGAAGATGACTCGTCAAAGTACTCTGTTGGCTGCCGACCTGGAGAAGCTGCGCACCCTGGATACCTGTACGGTATCGAACGCCATTGAGAGACTCGACGTACGCCTGCGCAATGAAGGCTTCGCTTCCGGTGTCACGAAGTGCCAGTTTCCCGGTCTTGGCCAGATGGTGGGATATGCAGCCACCGGCCGGATCCGGACGGCGACTCCGCCCATGACCCATCGCTGCTATTACGACCGGATGGATTGGTGGAATTATGTGGCGTCTCTGCCGGAACCCAAGGTGATGGTGCTGCAGGACGCTGATCCGAAGCCCGGCGTGGGAGCTTTTGTGGGCGAAATCCACGCGACGATCGGAGTCGCGTTAAAGTGCGTCGGCTGCGTTACAAATGGCGCCGTGCGCGATCTTCCCGCTGTCGAAGCGATGGGTTTTCAGCTTTTCGCGGGCAACGTCTCCGTCTCTCATTCGTACGCGCACATCATCGAGTTTGGTGAACCTGTGGAGATCGACGGCTTGAAGATTTCCTCCGGCGATCTGATTCACGGGGATCGTCACGGGCTATTGACGATCCCGTTGTCGATCGCAAACCAAATACCGGAGGAGGCGTCCAAAATTCTGGAAGAGGAACGTGATCTTATCCAATACTGCCGATCCCGGCAGTTTGCCTTGGAAGGTTTAGCGGAGCGAATACGAACCGTGAGCGCAAACTGCGACTTGCCCTGGAGATCGCAATGAGGCGAGTCTTAATGCGATCCAGAAGATATACGCGGTTCCTTCTTGGCGTGATCCCGTTAGTCGCAGGCCTTCTGGCGTCCTGCGGGAATTCCGAAAAAGTCCAGGCTAATGATCCCGGCGGTCCAGGCACGGCCGCGGTTTCCGTGGGCGTTACAAAGGTCGGAAGGAAGACCTTGCAGCGGACTCTGGCGCTGTCTTCCGAGCTTGTTCCCTATCAGGTCATCGACGTGTACGCGAAGGAATCCGGCTATGTCAAGGAACTGAACGTCGACTATGGATCGCATGTACAGAAAGACCAGGTGATGGCAACGCTGGACATCCCGGAATTGCAGTCGCAATTGCTGCAGGACGATGCAGCCATCAGGACGGCGCAGAATCAGGTGACCCACGCGCAGAACGAACTGACCCGGGTAAAGGCTCAGTACACGGCTTTGCATCTGCAGTACGACCGGTTGAACAAGGTCTCACAAAGCAAACCGGGATTGGTGGCGCAGCAGGAAGTGGATGATGCGCAAGGCAAAGATCTGGCCGCCGACGCACAGGTGGAGGCTTCCCAATCGAACTTGGAGGTGACGCAAAGCCAGCTCGAGTCGGCGCGAGCCAAAAGGGAGCACGATCAGGTGCTCTTCGATTATTCGAAGATCACGGCTCCCTTTGCAGGCGTGATCACCCAGCGTTACGCGAATCAGGGCACGTTGATGCAGGCCGGCACGAATTCGAGCACCCAGGCGATGCCGCTGGTCCGGCTGTCACAGGACGATCGTTTCCGATTGGTGATCCCAGTGCCCGAGTCTTACGTCCATTCGATCCACGAGGGTGATCCCGTGAGCGTTCTGGTACCTTCGCTAAACCGGACATTTCCCGGCAAGGTGGCTCGCTTCTCCGTCGACGTCCAGTCCGACACTCGTACCATGCATACGGAAGTGGATGTGCTGAACCCCAACCACACGTTACTTCCCGGTCTGTACGCGCAAGCTACGATCACGCTTGAAAAAAAGAACAACACTCTGGTGGTTCCCATCCAGGCGGTGAATCAAGGCGATCAGAACACGGTGTACGTGGTAAATTCGTCCAACAAGATCGAAGTTCGCCCTGTGACGCTCGGCATTCAGACCGCGGACGACGCCGAGATCCTTTCCGGTTTAAAGGAAGGCGAATCGATCGTAATCAGCGATCGCAGCGGCCTGAAGGCCGGCCAGGAAGTGCAGCCCAAGATCATCGAGCCGGCCGGGGATCAGGGACAGCAACAGAAGAAATAGCAACAATCGAAAGAATTAAGCCATGTCCCGCTTCTCCATTCGTAATCCGTATTTTATCGTGGTGATCTGCCTGGTCCTGGTGCTCATCGGAGTCACCAGCGCGCTTAAGATGCCGGTCGACCTGTTCCCCCCAATCAATATTCCGGTGGTGGTGGTGGCGACTTTCTATTCTGGAATGCCGCCGCAGGACGTGGAAACCGATATCACCAATCCACTGGAGCGCTTCTTTACCCTCGCGTCCGGTATCGATCACATGGAATCGCGATCCATGCTCGGCATCAGCATGATCAAGGTTTTCTTCCAGCCGGGGACGAACGCAGACGCGGACGTCACCCAGCTTTCGAACCTCGCTCTGGCGGATCTGAAACGTCTGCCGCCGGGGACGCTTCCGCCGGTAGTGCTCAAGATGGACGCATCCAGCTTGCCGGTGTGCCTGGTCACTCTGAAGGGTGAGGGTCTCAGTCAGACGCAGCTTCACGACATCGGGCAGTTCACGATTCGCAATCAAATCGTGGTCGTGCCGGGCTCGGCGATTCCGCCTCCCTTCGGCGGCGAGTACCGGCAGGTGATGGTGTATGTGGATCCGATCAAGCTGCTTTCCCGCCAGTTGAGCCCCATGGATGTCGTCGGCGCGCTCAACAGCAGCAATCTGATTCTTCCGGCGGGTGACGTGAAGATGGGGCCCTACGACTACTACCTTTATTCGAACAGCCTGGTGGACAAAGTCGAGGATATCAACCAGCTTCCGATCAAAACGATCGACAAGCGATCGGTTACCATTGGCGACATCGGCGAGGCCAAGGACGCCAACCAAATCCAGTACAACGTAGTTCGCGTGGACGGGCAGCGCTCCGTGTACCTGCCCATCCTGAAGCAGGGGGGCGACACCAATACCATCAGCGTCGTCAACGGCATCCGGGATATGCTCCCGAATCTACTGAACCTTCCTAAACAGCTTTCCATGAACGTGGTCTTCGACCAGTCGGCCTTCGTGAAGGAAGCCATGCGGACTCTCGCGGACGAGGGTACCATCGGCTTGGTGCTGACCAGCCTGATGATTCTCATTTTTCTCGGCAGCCTGCGCGCCACAGTGGCGGTATTTCTCTCGATCCCACTTTCAGCACTGGCCACTTTCGTGATTCTCTACCTGATGGGCAGCACCATCAATACAATGATCCTAGGCGGCCTGGCGCTGGCGTTTTCGCGCGTGATCGACAATTCGGTCATCTCACTCGAGAACATTTATCGCCATCTTGAGATGGGTGCGTCCCCCGAGGCGGCGGCGGAACAAGGCGGCGCCGAAGTGAGCTTGGCCGTTCTGGCCGCCACTCTTACCACTGTGGTCGTGTTCTTTCCCGTGACAACTCTCAGCGGCGTCAGTAAATTCCTGTTCACCGCGCTGGCCTTGTCGGTGGTTCTTTCGTTGTTCGTCTCCTATTTCGTGGCGATGACCGTCATCCCCCTGTTCTGTTCAAGATTTCTCAAGCAGGCGCCTCATGGGCACGATGCCGAACACGCTCGCGGGTTCAATGCCTGGTTCAACCGGGGATTCCAGGGCCTGTTGAATGTCTACGAGCGGTCTGTTCGGGCTGCTTTGCGGTTTCCTGTACTCACGGTTCTGGCCTTGATCGGCTTATTCTTGGCTAGCCTGTTGATCTATCCCTACTTGGGCGTCGCTTTCTTCCCGCGCACTGACGCGGGCCAATTCACCATCACACTCAAGGCTCCGACCGGGTCGCGGATTGAAGTTACAGAAGGTTATGTAGCCAAAGTTGAGGATCTGATCAAGCAGGTGGTCGGTCCGGCGGACTTCAATATGGTGGTTTCGAACATCGGGATCGTGCCGGACTTTTCCGCTCTGTATAGCAGCAATGCCGGTCCTTACACCGCAACGGTGCAAGTGGAGCTGAAAGAGTCACACAAAACCAGCAGCTTTGAGTACATGGATCGCGTACGCCGCGCCATCGCCGACAAATATCCCAACCTCCGGACGTTCTTCTCCAGCGGATCGATGGTGGATGCCGTCCTGAATTCCGGTTTGGCGGCGCCGATCGACATCCAGGTCAGCAGCCGGGATCTCGATCGCGCTTACGGTGTCGCCCAGGATCTGGCGGCGCGCGTCCGCAAGCTTCCCGGCACCGGCGAAGTCTATATCCCACAGGACCTCAACTACCCGGCACTTCAGCTGAACATCGACCGTGTCCACGCTTCCGAACTCGGCTTAACCGAAAAAGAAGTCGTGGACAACGTGATTACTTCGCTGAATTCGAACACGATGATTGCGCCGAATTATTGGGTGGACCATCAGACCGGCAACGACTACTTTTTGACCGTTCAATATTACGAGAATGGCAAGCCGGCGATTCACGATCCCATCGATCTGCAGCAAATCCCCTTGCGCGGCGTGGAGAGCAAGGGGGACGGGAATCGTTCCAATCCGTTCCGAGCCGATGGGAGTCCGCGTCCCATCACCGTGCTGTCCAACGTGGCGAGTCTCCAGGCCGTCCAGACCCCCACGGAAGTGGATCACTACCAGATCCAGCCCGTGGCGGATGTGTACGTGACACCCTCAGGTGAGGACCTGGGCAAGCTTTCCAGCCAGATCGGCAAGTTGGTGGACGAGACGAAGATTCCTGGAATTCGCATTGCGCTGCGCGGAATGGTGAATGAAATGAATAAATCGTTCTACAGCTTCGGGACCGGCCTGTCGCTTGCCGTGGTTCTTTTGTTCCTGATCCTGGTAGCCCAATTCCGCTCCTTCAAAGATCCCTTTTTGATCATGCTGGCGATCCCGATGGGCTTTATCGGCGTGATGGTGATTCTGCCGCTGACCCACACGACGCTGAACGTGATGTCCCTGATGGGAGTTCTGATGCTGGTAGGCATCGCGGCATCGAACAGTATTCTAATCGTGGAATTCGCGCACCGCCTTGAAGAGCAGGGCCAGCCGGTGGAATCCGCAGTGATTACTTCTTGCCGGGTTCGCTTGCGGCCAATCTTGATGACTTCTCTCGCGACGATCATTGGAATGGTGCCGATGGCGCTGAAGCTGGGTACGGGAAGCGAGCAATACGCTCCCTTGGCGCGTACCATTATCGGCGGCTTGACAGTCTCGGTGGTGCTGACAGTGTTCATCGTGCCCGCCGCTTATCTTTTGGCCTACCGCAACAAGCCACAGCCGTCGCCGTCGCCCGCCGCGTGATCGCTCATGCCGCTGCCCCAACGCTCGGCGCGTTCCGGGTTTACGGTTTGTCTCCTGGCTTATGGCAGAGAAAAACGAAATGCTCTTCAGAATCAATAACACTCTGATCCTCTTCGCGATCTCCGCGGCCGTCGGTACGCAGGCCGTCATCGCGCAAGCCCCGCCCCAGACCCCTCCGGCGCAAAGTCCGGCGCCTCAGAACTTGCCGAAGCTAACCCTGCAACAGGCGGAAGCGATCGCGGTCCAAAATCATCCGCAGATCCAGGCCGCCCAAAACGAAATCAACTACTCGAACCAGCAGATCATCGAGAATCGGGCGGCGTACTACCCAAACCTCACCGGAGATTTAACGGGGTCGCAGGGCAATTACGGATCGCGCATCGGAGCTGGCGATCTCTCGGCCTCCCGGCTTTTCAATCGCTTCGCCCCGGGCGTGGTGGCGCGCCAGTTGATTACCGATTCCGGCCGCACTTCCAATCTTATAAGCAGCGCGCGCTTGCAATCCCAGGCGGCAACTCAGAATGCCCAAGCCACTCGCTACGATGTGCTCTTGCAGGTGAATCGCGCCTACTTTGACGTTCTCCACGCTCAAGGCGTGGTGAAAGTCGCGCAGGAAACCGTCAGCACGCGCCAGTTGCTGAGCGATCAGGTAACCGAGCTTGCCAGGAACAATCTGAAGTCGCAGCTCGATGTCAGCTTTGCCGACGTGAACGTGTCGGAAGCGAAGCTCCTGCTGCTTCGGGCGCAGGACAGCGTGCAGCAGGCGCTCGCCGAATTGGGCCGCGCCATGGGTTCTGACCAGCCGGCGAACTATCAGCTTGCCGATGAGCCGCTTCCCAGCGCACCGCCTGCAACACCCGATGAATTGGTCGCGCAGGCGATCAGCAACCGTCCCGAACTGGCGGGCCTCCGTTTTTCTCGCGAGGCGGCTTATAAATTTGCGGAGGCCGAGAAGGACTTGTCGCGGCCGACCGTCAGTGCGGTTGCGGTTGGCGGAATGATTCCCTTCATCAACAATCCTTCTTCCGTGCCCGTCCCACTCGGTTACGAAGGGATTGCCGCCAATGTCAGCGTCCCCTTATTCAACGGACATTTGTTCTCCGCCCGCCGCGAGGCTGCAACGCAGCGCGCGCTCGAATCCGACCAAAGGCTCCGCGACGAACAACAGCGGATCTCCCGGGACGTCCGCACCGCATGGGCAAGCGCCAACGACGCGTTTCAGCGGATAGACGTCACGGCACAGTTTCTTCGCCAGGCAGCACTGGCTTCAGATTTCGCGAAAGGGCGTTACGATAACGGCTTGTCGTCGATCGTGGAACTGACACAAGCACAATTGAATCTCACCCAAGCCGAGATTGAGAGTCTCAACGCGAAGTACGACTATCAGACTCAATACTTTGCGCTCCAATACACCGTCGGCCTGCTGCGGTAGCCGCGGATAACAGCCGTGCCCCCGAACTCAGTCCGGCGATTCTATGAGAACCAGCGTTTGCCCCTGCGCCGGGTCGGCGTCGCCTTGCTGGTCCCGCCCTGTATCATGCTCGGCCTGCTGATCTGGCAGGTCGTCCTGGGACATCCCTGGGGAAAAAAACCAATGTCCAACGCAAGCGTGATTGGCTGGACTATATTTCTCTGGCTTATCTACCTTCGCCTCATCACGGTGCGATTGGTCACTGAAGTTCAGGATAAGACGCTGATGGTGACCATGCGCGGGTTATGGCGTAAGCGCCGGATTCCTGTCGCCGACATCCAGTCGGTTGAGGCTGTCACGTTTGATCCGGAGCGCGACTATGGCGGCTACGGAGTCCGCTCCACCCGCGAAGGGAAGGCGTACATCGCCAACGGCCCTCAGGGCGTGCGGCTCAAATTGGTAAATGGCGCCACGGTCGTGGTGGGATCGCAGCGGTCCCAAGAATTGGCTGCCAGCCTGCGCGGCTGAGCGTGTTTGGAAGGCGAGTTGCTACTCACCAGAGCATGTTGAAAATCACTTCACTAACTCTGGGCATCCTGCTGGCGGGTGGAATGGCGGTTTGGGGACAGCAGGAAGGACCCAAGGATGACATTAAAGACGCCGGTAAGGAACTGAAAAAAGCAGGCAAAGCCACCGGCAAAGCGGCCAAAAAAACGGGGAGCGCCACCAAAAAAACTGTAAAGAAGGGTGTCAACAAGACCTCGGAGAAGGTCGAAGAAGGTGCGGACAAGTTAAAGAAGAAGACCGACGAAAAATAAGTCTTCGGTCCGTCCATGCGGCGCAAAGCCTCCGGCGATCACCTTGTTGCCGGGCTCCGGCCAGGTTTCAAGACAATTTTACCGGCTCAAAACATCACATGTGCGCGATGGGCGCAAAAGGGCCCGGTTCTTATTTCTTCACGAACTTTTGCACCGCGCGATTCACCGAATCGGCGACGTAAATCTCGCCCTTGGGACCCACCGCGATGAAGTGCGCTTCGCCGAACTCGCCCCAGCTCCCCGCGGGTCCCGGCTTGCCGACTGCGGCGAGAACTTTCCCGTCCAGATCGAGCTTGAGAAGCTGGCCCGCGAACCCATTGACCATAAAGATGTTTTCCTTACCGATATCCAGCGAGCACGGCAAGCCCGCGTACTTCACTTCGCGGACGTATTTGCCATCCTGGTCGAAAATCTGGATTCTCTGGTTCTCGCGGTCCGTCACCCATAGCAAGCCTTTGGCGTCGATGGCGATCCCATGCGCGACCTCGAACTTGCCAGGCTCGGTTCCTTTGCCGCCCCAGAACTTGATGAACTTGCCGGTCTTGTCGAACTTCAGCACGCCCGGATTCTGGCCTTGCAGGCTGCCGCCGCGTCCGGCTCCGGGCGTATGGCCTTGAGTGATGAACAGGTCGCCATTGGCTGCGATGACGATGTCGTTCGGTTCGTTGAAGCGATGCGTCGCATCGTCCCACGCGCCCGCTTGACCCTTTTCACCGAGCGTCAGAAGGACCTGCCCATCGTGGCTCAGCTTCATGACCGTATGTGCGCCGACGTCGGTAGCCCAGATGTTGCCGTCCTTGTCGATCCGGATTCCGTGGCTTCGGGTGAACAAGCCATCGCCGAAGGCGCGAACGAATTTTCCGTTCTCGTCGAATTCGGTGAGCGGCTTGGCGCCGCGGCTCAGGACATAAAGATGACCCTTTGAATCGAAAGCCACATCCGAAGACGCTCCCATTGCGGCCGCGTCGGGCACGGGAAGCGGGTTCGGCACGGCCACGTAGTCTAAGAGCGGCGCCTCCTGGGGCACCAGCAACGCCGGGTTCGACGGGCGCTGGGCACATAGAGCAGCGCATAGATTTACAACGCAGCCTAGTAGAATTACAAATCTTTTCATGTGTTGTCCTTTAATTTCCGCTTAAGCCGCCTGGCCATGGAGAATTCGTGTGATAGGCCGTGGTAGTGCCGACCATCTCTACCCGGCGGATCTTGCCGTTCTCGATCAGAAAGGCCTCCGTCACCAGGATGCTCGAAGGCCGATTGAAGCCCTTGAACTGGTATGGCCTGCCGTCGGACAGGATACCCTTATTCACGGTCCCCTGGTCAAAGACGACCTGAGACCAGACCACGCCGCGCTCGCGGTCGACCACGGGATAGCGGCGCCCATGGATGTTCTGCACCACGAAGTAATAGCCCAGCTTAAATTGCCCCATGCAGTCCATCGCGAAGGCGTCGATACCATCGGGAGGCGGCGGATTGCGCGGCGGAGCCTTCGCGGTGAGGCTGCCGTTTTCGATGCGGGAACAGTCGTTGGTGAAGGGGTAGGTGCCCGTTCCGTTGATCCCTTTGCCGTCATTATGCTGGAGACCCGTGAAGTACCCGTCGGCAACCGCGATCAATTCCTGGCGAGACATCTGTTGAGCCGGAGGAATTGACTTGAACCAGAAGTCCTCGGGCTTGTGGGGAGCGTCCATTTCTGCGATGTTGTTCGGCCCCCCGCCGCCGGGCTTGAAGTAAACGCTTTCAATTTCCGTGATGCGGCCCAGTTCGACACGGAGCCGCAAGCTCATGAGGAGCGGGCCGCCGGCTTCCCGCATGGTCCCCATGTAGGCCACCTGGCCGAAATCCGGGTCGACCCAGATGTGGGTATACTTGCCGTGGCCTTCTACGGTCTTCCAGAAGCCGTCGCCGAGGTCGAGAACCTGACTATTCTCGGTGTACTTGACGTCTTTAGAAAGCGGCAGGCGCTTGGGATCGTGAGCGACCAGCGCGGACAGATACTGATCGACCAGGTTCTCGAGACAGGCGCGGTTGCAGTTGAGCGGAATCGGTCCGGTGGCGGCCTCGGCATGGGGCGCCAGGGAACCGTTAAGCGCGATGGCGGCGACAATCGCAATCGCGCCAAGTGCTACGAACGCCGAGCGCATGGGCATGGTCTCCTATCCCGAGTGTTCTAGAAATTCTATCGCTGAACACTCGAAATGACCAGCGGCCCAGGTGCCCCGCGGACGCCTGTCTGAAACAATGAGAGATTGGCGAAGCCTTCACAACCGGCGCTGGTTCTTATGCTGGGAGCAGTCTGCCTGTTTGGGCAGATGAACACCGGGGAGATCGCGGGCAGTGTGCAGGACGCCCTCGGCGGGGTGCTGCCTGGAGCCACCGTGGTCGCCGAACGAGCCCAGACGGGCCAGTCGTTCACCGCCAAAACCAACAGCTCCGGCCAGTATCTGCTGACCCAGCTTCCCATCGGAACATACTCCCTGAAAGTGAATGCGGAGAATTTCAAGCAGTCCGCGGTATCGAACATCGAAGTGCATATCGGGGATAGCCTCCGGCATGACGTCACCCTTCAGATCGGCAATGCTAATGAGACGGTGGTCGTGGAAGCCGGCAGCGGAACAGTCCAGCCGGAATCCGCCGAAATCAAGGACGTGGTGCTGAGCCGCCAGATCGTCAACCTGCCTCTGAAGACCCGCGAGTTTCTGGATCTGGCGATGTTGAGCGAGGGCGTGGTGCGTCCGCCCGGCGGAACTCGCGGCGACGCGATGCAGCAGGCCGGGACGCTGGTGAACGTACTGGGACAGCGCAGCGGACACAACCTGTACCTGATCGATGGCGCTACCGTGACCGACGAGCACTTCAACAACATGGTCGTCGCGCCTTCCATCGACGCCATCAGCGAATTCAACATTCAGAAAACGTCCTATGCTCCTGAGTTCGGCGGCAAGTCGGGAGCGGTGATCAATGTGGTCACCAAGTCCGGGACGAACGACCTCCACGGCAGCCTGTTCGAGTTCGTGCGCAACGACGTTTTCGACGCGAAGAATTTTTTCGATGCACAAACGGCGCCCATCCCTCCTTTTCGCCAGAACCAGTTCGGCGGAAGCGTGGGCGGACCGCTGATCAAGAATCGAACGTTCTTTTTCGCCGACTACGAAGGCCAGCGCGTCCGGAAGTCGCTCACGAGCACATTCTCGGTTCCCACGGATGCGATGCGGGCGGGCGACTTTTCAGGCTTGCCGGCGGTCTATGACCCGTACAGCCGTCTGCCATTCGTAGGCAATCGCATTCCCGTTCAGGACCTGAACGGCGTGTCCACGGCTCTTTTGGCAAATGTTCCGAAGGCAAATTTGCCGGGGATCGGTCGGAACCTGCTGGCGTCGGCAGTCCAGCGCGTCAACAGCAACAATGCCAGCGCCAAGCTGGATCACCAGTTCTCCGCGAACGACACGACATACGCGCGCTTTTCGGTATTCGACGCGCGCCAGTTCGATCCTTTCGGATCGGGTGTCTTGCAGGAAAGCCTGTTGCCTGGATTCGGCCGGAATCTGAGCACGCATGCGCTGAACGGCGTCACCGGCTGGACCCATGTCTTCTCCCCTGAATTCCTGAACGAGGCGCGCTTCGCTTTTCTCAACGTGGCCGGCGGCCAGACCAGCCCCAATGCCGGTAATCCGTTCGCGGCGAATGCAGGGCTGCAGGGAGTCACCACGAATCCGCTGGATCAGGGCTTTCCGCAAGTGTCCTTTGGAGGGCAGTTCACCACCATGGGCGATCCGGCGCTCTTCACGTTTCGCGACAACCGGGATTTCGAATTCTTCGACAATGTCAGCCGGCACTGGCGGTCGCACACTATCAAGTTCGGCGCCTACCTGATGCATTACGATCTGCGGCCGGTGAATCCGAATGGAGCCCGCGGAATCTTTTCCTTCACGCCGAGATTCACGTCGTCAGCCGCCGGCCTGGGGGATGGGAATGCGTTCGCCGACTTCCTGCTGGGCGATCCGACTACCGCGCAAGTGGGCCTGGGACGCGCCGCGATGGACGCCAACGCGAATTGGGGGCACTTCTACATCCAGGACAGTTGGCAGGCCACACGCAGTCTGAAACTGGATCTCGGGCTTCGTTACGAATACAACCGGAACATGACGGACGCGAACAATCAGATGTCGGCGATCGATCCCTCAGTGCCCGGCGGGCGTTTCGTTATCGCCAGCGACAGCTCGGGGATGATTTCGCCGGCGGCGAACGCACTGCTTCCCTTTCTACCCATTCCCTACGTGACCTCCGCGGCCGCGGGGTGGAATAACAGCCTGCTGCGATCCCGGCCTCTGCGTCTGGCTCCGCGCGGCGGATTTGCGTGGACCCTGCCGGGACACTCGAATACGGTCCTGCGCGGGGGTTTTGGTATTTATCCCAACCAGGCTTCGTACAGCATCGTCACAGCCTTTGCTCAGAACCTGCCCTTCTTCGTCACCAAGACGGTGAGTTCCAACGCGGGGGCTCCGCCCAGCTTCCAGATTCAAAATGCGCTAACCACCACGAACCTGGGTACGGTGGGCGGCAACGACTTGAATCACGATTTCCAGATCGAGTACAACGAAGTCTGGAATCTGAATCTGGAGCGCGAACTCGGCCGCGGCACTGTTCTTTCGATCGCCTACATCGGCTCGCGCACCGAACACGCCGACAGCTCGACCGTGCTCAACGTGCCGGATCCCGGACCCGGCAACATCAGCGCCCGCCGCCCGATCCCTCAGTTGAGCCAGTTCACCACCATTCGCTGGGACGGATGGGCGACCTATCACGCGCTGGCGCTCGACATCAAGCGGCGATTAAGCCGGGGACTCACTTTCGACGTGAACTGGACGTGGTCCCACTCCATCGACGATGCGTCCGATCCGGGGCCTACGCTCAATGAGGCGAATCTTCCGCAGAACGTGTACGACACCACGTCGGAAAAAGCATCCTCGAGTTTCGATCACAGACACCGGGCGGTGGTGAGCCTGGTGTATCAGATCCCCGCGCCCTCGAAAACGCGCTGGATAGAGGCGGTGCTGGGCCAATGGCAGACGGGAAGCTATTTCACCGCGCAATCGGGAGCGCCGTTTACGGTAAACATCTCGAGCGACCAGGCCAATATCGGCGCCGGTCCAGCCCAGCGTCCTAATGTTTCCGGCGATCCGAATAACGGCCCGCGCACGCCGCAGCAATGGTTCGACACGTCGGCATTCTCGCTCCCCGCGCTCTATACGTTCGGAAACGCGCCCCGCAATGCCCTGATCGGCCCGGGTCTTGAAGAATTCGACTTCTCGCTGCAGAAGGATATTGCGGTGAAGGAGCCCGTGCGGCTGCAGTTTCGCGCCGAAGCTTACAACCTGCTGAACCACCCGAATTTCAATATTCCCAACCGGACTGCGTTTACGCCCAACTTCGGCAGCATTTCCAGCGCGCAGGATTCACGCCAGCTCCAGTTTGCATTGAAGCTGCTGTTCTAGGCTGAGTTACTCAAGTTCCTGAACCGGGATGTCGAAGTGCGCGGTATTCACCACGCCCTGGCGCTGGAACTGGACCCACACACGGTAATTCCCGGGACGCGGGAACGTCAGGTTGAACTGAACATTCGGGCCGCCGTCCGCAATGAACGGGTGCGTGTGGATCAGGTCGATTAAATCCTCGCTGGCTGCCAGCATGTGTCCCCAAGCCCCCAGGTATTTCTCAAAGCCAACCGCGGGCTTGATGGTGAAATGGAGCTGCGTCTTGAGTCCGGCGATGGCTTGAGGCGGATCGGTCCTGAAATCGACCTGCATGTTGGTTGCGTCTTTGGGTGAGTAATCGCGCGAAAGATGCACGGGTGCGGGAGGCGTCCCCGCCACGAACATAGTCTTCGCGATCAACTGCGGCGTGGCGCCGTCGGGATAGAAATCGCCCAGCACGCGATACATCCCGGCTTTGGGAAGCGTGAGATTGTCGTAGCGGAAAGATCCGTCGGGCTGGAACACCGGATGATTGTGCAGAAAGAATTCCAGATCCTGGCTGACCACGAACATGTGGAAGAGCTTCTCGTGCACCACCTGGAAATTCGTGACCGGGCGGCCCTTCCACGGATCATGGATTGCGAATGTTAGCTGTACCGGTTGGCCGGGCTCGGGGGCTCGCGGCAGAGTACTCAGCTCCATGTGATATTCGGTGGCTTCGGGGAGATTCGCGGCCAGCTTCATGCCGCAGCGTGGGCAGACACCGGCAACGCTCGAGCGCACGTCCGGATCCATGGGGCAAACCCAGACCTGGTCCTGCGGCCATAGGTCGCCGGCGGCGACCAGCATCGCCAGGGATGACGATACGAACGACCGTCTTCGCACGACCTCATCATAGCTCCAAATACGGGGGATTACTTGGCCGGCAGGAGCGCGATCTTCGCGCCGGGAGGGATGCCGTGGATTATTGTGCGAGCCGGCAGGGTTACGGGCGTCTGGAACAGGAACGGGTGCCCGAACTGGGCCTTGTAGTCCCGCAGCCACAACAGCGGCTGGATGGTGCCATCGGGAAGCTGGGCTGTGATCTGGAACGAGCCTTTCTCGGGGACCTGCTCCGGCCACAGCCCGTCTAACGTGAACGCGCGTGTCAAGGCGAAGTCGCCGCTGATACTGAGCTCGCCTTTTGAGTGGTGGAACTTTTCCGGCTCCAGTGATTTGGGCGGCGGAGGCAGATCCTTCGCCTCGCCCTCCGGCACGCCTCCATCGGTCCAACTCACGATCCGTTCCATCTCTTCGGGCGTCAGGGCCGTATCGTTGCGGAAGTCGCCGAATCCCTTGATCGCGCCCCAGGGGGGCATGCGGCGGCGAAGAATTTCTTCCTTGATCGCGACCGCCCAGGGCCGAGCTTCCGCGTAGGTCATCAAGGAAAAGGCCGTGCCTCCCGGATGATGGCACGAAGCACAGTGGTTGTTCACGATGCGGGAAATATCGTGGCTCCAGGTAATCGAGGTGGTGATGATGTCGTGGCCCTGAGCCACGAAACACGCCGCGAGCACGAGGAGGCAGCACCTCATAACCACCCCTATTATAGGGATACAATTACTCTTCCACATGCGAGTCACCACAGCTCTGATTTTGGCGGCGATCGCGCTTCCGGTCTCGGCGGCGACCTGCGAAAGCCTCGCCCAGCTCACCATACAGAACACGACCATTACGATGGCGCAATCGGTCGCGGCCGGCAGCTTTACTCAGGGAAAGCAGAACGACGCTTTCCGCGATCTGCCGGCGTTCTGCCGCGTGGCGGCCACGGTCCGCCCCATAACCGATTCCGAAATCAAGATCGAGGTCTGGATGCCCTTATCGGGATGGAACGGCAAATTCCGCGGTACCGGAAACGGCGGATTGGGCGGATCCATGAACTTCAATGGGATCGCGGCAGCCATGCGAGGCGGTTATGCCGTGGCTGGAAACAATACTGGTCACGATGGCGGCGCCAGCCTAATGATGGGGCATCCGGAAAAGATCCGCGATTTCGGCGAGCGCGCCGGGCATGAGATGACCGTCAAAGCCAAGGCGATCGTGGAGGCGTTCTACAACGATCGTCCGCGGCACTCCTACATGGTCGAATGCGGAGGCGGCAGCATGGCGGCGATGAAAGCCGCACAACGTTTTCCGACGGATTACGACGGCCTGGTCGCGGGTGGCCTGGCCACTTACCTGACCCATCATGTGTTCGGACAGATCTGGATCTGGCAGGCGACCCATCTGGACCCGGCGAGCACCATCCCGCCGGAGAAATTTCCGGCGATTCACAATGCGGTCTTGGCGGCCTGCGACCGTCTCGACGGCGTGCAGGACGGCGTGCTGGAAGATCCCACGCGCTGCAAGTTCGATCCCAAGGTGCTCGAATGCAAGACCGCCGACGGACCGTCGTGCTTGACCAAAGCTCAGGTGGAAGCGGCGCGCAAACTGTACACGCCCGCGACGGATCCGCGCACCAAGAAGGAGATCTTCGGACCGCTGTTTCCCGGAAGCGAGCTGTTGTGGGCCCAGTCGGCGGGTCCGGCGCCGGTGTCGATCTCGTCGGATTTTTTCAAGTACTTCGCCTTCAAGGATCCGAGTTGGGACCCTCTAAAACGGCCGGTCAAGTTCGACAGCGATCTGGCTCTGGCGGACACTAAGGAGAACACCGTGATCAATGCCAACGATCCCGATATCCGCGGCTACATCGAGCGCGGTGGGAAGCTGATCATTTACGGAGGTTGGAGCGAAGCGGGGATTCCGCCGCGGCTCGCGGTCGACTACTACAAAAGCGTGGTGAATAAGCTGGGATCTCGCGCCGTGAAGGATTCCCTGCGGCTGTTCATGGTGCCGGGAATGGGCCACTGCAATGGCGGCGACGGGACCGACGCCTTCGACATGCTGAAGGCGATCGAACAGTGGGTGGAGCAGGGCAAAGCCCCCGACCGCATCGAAGCTTCGCGGGTGCGCGATGGGAAGACCGATCGGACTCGTCCGCTGTGCCCGTATCCGCAAGCGGCGAGCTATAAAGGGTCGGGCAGCACGGACGAATCGTCGAATTTCGTTTGCAAGGCGCCCTGACCGGCCTGGAGACGGGTCCTGCTATTGGGATATGATCGATAACCAGGGCAAGGGAGAGTTTCATGTTGAAATACGCAGCGCTGATTTTCGTCGGTTCTTACGCCATGGGTGCGACCTGTGAGAGCCTGAGCTCGCTTTCGATTCCGCACACGACCATCGTTGCCGAGTCCGTGGCCGCAGGGGCGTTCGCGCCACCAGCGCCTGCTGCCGGAAAAGGCAAGGCGAAAGGCGGTGGAAACCCGTTCGCCGATCTGGCCGCGTTTTGCAGGGTTCAGGTGACCTCCAAACCTTCCGCCGACTCCGATATCAAAATTGAATACTGGCTGCCGGCGGCCGGGTGGAACGGAAATTTCGAGGCCAACGGAAACGGCGGCTGGAGCGGATCGATTACGCCCAATACCCTGGCCGCGGGAATGCAGCGCGGCTACGCGGCAGCGATGACCGATACCGGCCACGAAGGGGGTAGCGCGAGTTTCGCCATGGGACATCCCGAGAAGGTGATCGATTTTGGGTACCGGGCGGTCCATGAGATGGCAACCACGGGCAAAACCCTGATCAAGGCCTTCTATGGCCGCGATGCGAAGCATTCCTACTGGAATGGCTGCTCGGCTGGCGGCCGGCAAGGCTTGATGGAAGCGCAGCGCTATCCGGAGGATTTCGATGCAATCGTGGCCGGATCTCCCGCGATCAATTTCACAGGACGATCCGCGCAGGCGGTGTGGATCGGTCAAGCCACCCATAAAGACGAATCGAGCGCGCTGCCGCAGGCCAAGTTCGCGGTGATTCACGATGCGGCTCTGGAAGCCTGCGACGGGCGCTCCGGGGATGGGGTGAAAGATGGCGTGCTGGACGATCCCACCAAGTGCAAGTTCGATCCGAAAACGCTCGAATGCAAGGGCGCGGATGCTCCTACCTGCTTAACCGCCGCGCAGGTGGAGACGGTTCGCAAGATTTATTCGGACGTCGTCAATCCTCGCACGAAGAGCGTGATCTTTGAAGGCCACGAGCCGGGCAGCGAAAACGGCTGGACCACCATGGCCGGCAACAACGTGTTCACGATCGCGACGGATACTTTTAAGTACGCGGTGTTCGAGGACACCAATTGGGATTACAAGACGCTCAACTTCGATAGCGATATGGAAAAGACCGAGCAAAAGACGGGGAAGATCGTCAATGCGCTGGATCCTAATCTGAAGCCGTTCCTGGCTCGCGGAGGCAAGATCATCCAATATCACGGTTGGGCGGATCCGCAGATTTCCCCCCGCAGCAGCGTGGACTATTACAAGAGCGTGACGAAGGCCATGGGCGGCTCCAGCAAGATCAACGACAACTACCGGTTGTTCATGATCCCGGGCATGGCGCACTGTGGAGGCGGCGACGCGACGGCGAACTTCGACATGCTTGCGGCGCTGGAACAATGGGTCGATACCGGCAAAGCCCCGGACCGCATTGAGGCATCCCGGGTTCGCAACGGGCAGACGGACCGGACGCGTCCGCTGTGCCCGTATCCGCAGGTGGCGAGCTACAAAGGGTCGGGGAGCACCGACGATACCGCCAACTTCGTATGCAAATAGCGGCTTTGGCTTTCTAGGCCTGAGCGGCTAGGGTGAAGTTTTTGAACGCGCGATCCCTGATTCGCCCGAAGCGTGGATCGGCCCGCAGGGGATCCATTCGCGGATCGACGTCGAGTACGAACATCGCGGCGGAACTTTCGTCAGCCGCGCGCTGCAGTTCCAGGAAAGCTTCATCCTTTCGCCCCAGCGCATGCTGGAGCTGGGCTTGGAAATAGGCGTCCACGTACTCGGTCTTCCGGAGTTGTTCCAGTTGCCGCAGGATCGCCAGGGCTTCGGAACGCCGGCCGCTGTTTATCAGGCAGATTGCTTCCAGGGCGCGCAACCACGGGAGGTCGGGGCACAGGACTGTCGCCATACGATACTGCTGGAGGGCTTCCTCGATGTTACCGGCGAACTCGAGAGCCTGGGCGTACAGGGCCCGGCTCAAAGGCAGATAAGGATGCAGCTCGAGCGCCTGCCGGGCGGCCACCAGAGCTTCTTTCAATTCACGCCGGAAGAAACGCACAAAAACTTCGGAAGACGAAAGATACACCGATAGCGGATCGATCGTGCGGGCCTCTTCCACCTGCTCGAGAGCCTCATCCAGGCGTCCCGTCCCGGAGTACAGCATCGTCAGACGTATATGAGCCGGCGCCCACCGGGGCTTCTCCCGCAGCGCCTGCAAGAGATCCGACTCGGCCTCCGCGGTTTTGTGCTCAAAAATGTGCAAGCCCTGGGCGCGGTCCGCGCGCAGATCCGGGGTCAGGCCGCTCAGAGCCACTGCCCGGCGATGCGCCTGGAGAAAACCCTGGTACATCTCGCGAGCCGGACGCATGCCGCAGGTGCCCAGCATCATATAGCACAGCGAGGCCCCCTCGAACGCCCGGGGATCGTTACCTTCAAGTGCCGCCCGCTGGAAGTAACATAACGCTTTCTCGAAACCTTCCCGCGTGCCGCGATTCCAGCAATGCCAGCCTTGCCGGACCAGATCGTCGGCGTTGGGGGCCTCGAAGCAATAGCCCATCCGGGGACGGTAACTGATCCACGGCCCGAACTCGCCCAGGATCTTCTTCACTTCCCCCACGGTCACAGCGACAGTGTGCTTGGATACCAGGTTGCCGTTCCAGGCTTCCTCAATCATCTGCTCGTAATTCACGTGCCGGCTGCTGTTTTGAACCAGTACCAGCAGGACGTGCAGCGCCTGACGCCGGACGTCCAGCTCCTGACCGTCCCGCAGCAGTCGTGAATTCGCAGCGTCCAGGGAGAAGGGGCCAAAAAGGATAGGTTCGACAGGGACTCTCACCATTACTAACCTCAGATTTGACGCTATTTTGACCCGCGACCGAAGAAGTCTAACATACAATTTCCTGAGAGGCTAGCCGTGGGTTCGCTCAGACGCTCCTGCTTTGCTCGCGCCGTTCCCATCTCCGCCACCACTCCGAAAACGAAAGGAAAACTATGAGTTTCAGAAACTTGTTGCGTCCTTTGTTGGCGATCGCGGTTTTGTTAGTCGTTGGGATTCCGTCACTGCTCGGTCAGTCGGCGGGTACCGGGGCGCTGACCGGGACGGTCACGGATCCTTCTGGCGGAAGCGTCCCTAATGCCACCGTCACATTGACGAGTACGCAAACCAATCAGACTCGCACCGCGACCACCGGGACGGACGGCAGTTACCGGTTTCCGCTGATCCCCCCGGGAACGTATCGGGTTCGTTTCGCGGCGCCGGGTTTCAAGACCTCCGAGGTCTCCTCGTTCACCGTTAACGTGACGGAGACCCCGGTTCTGGATCGCGCGATGGAAGTAGGCGCGCAGACTGAGCAGGTGACCGTGGAAGCGAATGCGGAAGTCCTGCAAACCTCTGAATCGACGCTGGGAAGGGTCGTGGATGGCACCACGCTTAGCAACCAGCCCCTGGCCACCCGGAACTACACCTCGATTATGGGGCTGGAAGCCGGAGCCGCCGGCGGCGTAGGCAACGCGACCACGCTCGGCAAGGCCACCGCGGATATCGCCGTGAACGGCGCCGGATTGGACCAGAACAACATCATGATGGACGGCGCCACCATCGTCAACGCGTTTGGGGCCGGCAACAACGCGGATTCCGGTATTTACGTCGGGGTCGCCATTGCGAATCCGGATGCGATTCAGGAATTCAAAGTCCAGACCTCGACCTATGACGCGAGCTACGGACGCAATCCCGGCGCGAACGTCAACATCGTCACCCGATCCGGAAGTAATCAGTTGCACGGGTCGTTATTTGAATTTCTCCGCAATGAAGCTCTGAACGCTAACGGTTTTTTCTACAATCGCGACAACCCTAACAGCACAAAAGGGATCAAGCAGGTTTTGAAGCAGAACCAGTTCGGCGGAACCATCGGCGGGCCCGTCAAGAAGGACAAGCTATTCTTCTTTGGCAGCTATCAGGGAACTCGCCAGCGCAATGGAGTATCGGGTGGTGGAAGCGCCAGCCCCATCCTGCCGCCGATTCCGGCGGGCGACCGTTCGGCTCCGGGCTTCCGGGCGGCGTTGGGCGCTGCCATGTGTCCCGCGAATCATCCCGGCAACGCGGCGTATCTGACGGGCTTCGGCAACCCCACTCAGATGCAGATGGCTTGCGATGGCTCCAACATCAGCAACGTGGCTCTGAATATACTGAACGTGAAACTTCCCAACGGAGCTTATTACATTCCCGGCTCCACCAACGGAGGTTTCCAGCAGGCCAACTACAGCATTCCTTCCATCTATACCGGCGACCAGTACCTGGCGAATGCCGACTGGCTGATCAATAGCAAGAATACGCTGGCAATGCGGTATTTCTTCAGCGAAGACCCGCAGACCACACCCTTCAGCATCAGCAACATACAGGGCACCCCGGCCTCCTCGTATTACGCCAACACCATTTCACGTGTGAAGCTGACGACGGTGTTCAGCCCATCGTTCATTAACGAGGTACAAGCCTCCCTGGAACGCAACATCGCCAATGGCAGCGATTCGGCCCCGTATACCAACCAGCAGATGGGCATCACTGGAATCGTTCCGCAGGAAACCCTGCCGCCGGTCATGGTCATTGTAGGAGCGATGAATATCGGGGGAACGCTATCGCCCTTCTACGGCCCCGCCAATCAAATGCAGTACGCCGATCACATCTCCTGGTCGCACGGAAAGCACACCATCCGGGCCGGCTTCGAATATGAGTTTCTGCAGTGGAACCTCTCGTTCGCATCGCTCCTGCGAGGGTTCCTTTTTTCTCCCGGGTTTAACGACTTTCTGATCGGGCGTCCCGGCGGCGATCCGGCTGCGGGAGGTACCGGCGGACTCGGCACATTCTTCCAGTGTCTGTTCTGCGTGCGCAGCGGGCCCGACGGCATCATTCACGGCTATCGCGAGCGCAATGCGAGCTGGTATGTTCAGGACGATTGGAAGGTGAATTCACACCTTACGGTGAACGTCGGGCTGCGCTGGGAATACGATGGAGTCTTCGGCGATCATTATGGGAACCTCACCAACGTCTGGCCCAGCCTGCTGGCGACAGTGCCCACTCCGCCCACCGGGCCCACGACATCCGGCCCAGGATTGGTGGGATACGTGGTGCCCAGCAACTATACCAATCACTATCCGCCGCCGCCCGCCGGCGTCACCACGCTGAACACCGAGTTCCCCAGCAAGAACGGAGTGCCCACGAACGATTACGGCCCGCGCATCGGATTCGCGTGGCAGCCTCAGGTCAATGGACGATTGGTGGTGCGCGGCGGGTTCGGCATGTTCTACGACCGGGTCGGCAGCAGCAAATTCGTCCATGCAGTAGAACAGGGAGTTCCCTATGCGCTCACGCTGGACTATGCCGGAGGGGCGTCGATTCCGTATAGCCTGGCGAACCCCTTCCCGTCCACGCCACTCGGCTATGTTCCGCGCTGGTTTAATCCCGCAACCGGGGCGAACTCGGCGCTGAATACGCCGTTCTATGAAAGCGTTCACGCGCCGCTGTCGCGCCAGTTCAACCTCGGCATTCAGTACGAACTCGGGCAGCGCTGGTTACTTGAAGTGGGCTATGTGGGATCGAGCGGAATCAATCAGGCCAACTACAACCACAACATCAATCTCGCCCAACTGGCCAGCCCCAGCAATCCGATTAACGGGCAGACCACGAATACCACGGCCAATGCTGCGTACCGCGTGCCTTATCTGGGCTACCAGCCAATCGGCCTGCAAGCCACCGCGTATGACGCCATCTACAACTACAACAGCCTCCAGGCGACTTTACGGAAGCAGTTTTCGCGCGGTTTCTCCATGCAGGCGGCCTACACCTGGAGCAAGGACCTCACCAATCTGAGCAACGGCAATCTGCCGGGCGAGGGACAAACCAACGTGAACGACGCCAACAATACGGGCTCTCAATATGGACCGGCGCCTTTCTCCCACCCGCATCGTTTTTCATTAAGTTACGCTTACGATCTGCCTTTCGGCGATCCCAAGGGTCCCTTGAACAAGCTGGTGACCGGATGGAACGTGTCCGGGAACGTGATTGCGCAGGTCGGCACGCCTCTGACCTTCACCGATAAGAACGGGGGCACCGCCTACTATGGCGGGGCGAACCCCGGTAGCGCCGAAGGAGGCAGTGTTACCGCGCAGCTTTGCCCGGGCGTGACCTATGGCGGGATCCTCACTTCGGGGAACGTCGAGTCCAGGCTGGGCGGCGCCAGTGGCGGCACCGGTTTCATCAACAAATCGGCCTTTTGCAATGCGCCTGTGATCGGGCCGGACGGAGCCACCGGGTTCGGCAACTCCGGATTGGGAATCGTTCAGGGTCCGGGTCAGGTCAACTTCGACGTTTCCATCCTCAAGAACACGCGCCTCACGGAAAGGCAGAATCTTCAATTCCGGGCGGAGTTCTTTAACATCGCTAACCACCCCGTATTTGGTAATCCGGGTGTCGCAAGGGATACCACCAACCTGTTCGGAGTCATCAACTCTCAGGTGGGGAATCCGCGCCTGATTCAGTTCGCGCTCAAGTACTCTTTCTAGCTCTGGCCGCGGCAGGGGCCTTTCCTGTCGAATCGAACGCGGTAGTAGGCTAGTATGGAGCCGCTGCCATGACCAGATCTCGTACGTTGCTCCTGACGATTGCCGCGTGCGCGGTCGCGCCCGTTTGCGCTGCTTCCACCTGCGAGAGCCTGACCGCGCTGAAGCTGAAGAACACCACCATCACCATGGCGGAGACGGTAGCGGCAGGAGCGTTCAGCTCACCATTGCCCGCGCCCAAAGGCAAACAACCCCAGTCTTTCCGGAACCTGCCAGCGTTCTGCCGTGTAGGCGCAACGCTCACACCGGTCGCCGATTCGGAAATCAAGATCGAGGTCTGGCTGCCTGAGACCGGCCCCGGTAAGGGATGGAACGGGAACCTGCAATCGGTCGGCAATGGCGCCTGGGCCGGGACCATCAGCTATCCCGCCATGGGGACCGCTCTCACGGCAGGATACGCGACCGCGAGCACCGACACGGGCCACACCGGCGGCGATCCGGCGACCTTCGTTCCGGGGCATCCGGAGAAAGTGATCGATTTCTCCTACCGTGCCGTGCATGAGATGACGGTCGCGGCGAAAGCGATCATCAATGCGCGCTATGGCGCCAATCCGAAATATTCTTATTGGAACGGATGTTCCACCGGCGGGCGCCAGGCGCTGACTGAGGCGCAGCGCTATGCCGACGACTATGACGGGATCATCGCCGGCGCGGCGGCAATCAACACCACGCACCTTCAGGGCGCGCAAGTGTGGAGCGCGCAGGTGGTCCACAAGGACGAGGCCAGCTACATTCCGCCGTCGAAGTATGCCGTTCTGCACGCGTCCGTGCTCGAGGCTTGCGACGAACTCGATCGCGTGAAGGACGGGGTCCTCGAAAACCCGGTGAAGTGTCATTTCGATCCGCAAAAACTGCTCTGCAAAGATGCCGACGGTCCTTCGTGCCTGACGGCGCCGCAGGTGGAAGCCGCGCGGCAGATCTATGCGGGTCCCAGAAATTCGCAGGGGAAGTCGTTGTTTCCGGGCCTGGAGCGCGGCAGCGAAACCGGCTGGGCGACTCTTTCGGGCGCAAAACCCATGGCGCTGGCGGACGAGACTTATAAATACCTGGTGTTCCAGGACGCCGGCTGGAACTATCTGAATTTCAATGCCGAACGCGATATCGCGACAGGCGATAAGACGGCGGGAGCGCTGATGAACTCGATCGATCCCAACCTGAAGCCGTTGTTCAGCCGCGGCGGCAAGGTGCTGATGTATCACGGCTGGGCCGATCCCGGAATCGCTCCGCAGAACAGCGTCAACTACTACGACAGAGTGATCGAAACCCTGGGCAAGGCTGCGGTGTCGAACTCGATCCGCCTGTTCATGGTCCCGGGGATGGGGCACTGCCAGGGTGGCGATGGCACCAGTACATTCAGCATGATCGACGCGATAAGCAAGTGGGTGGAGCAAGGCAAAGCGCCGGATCGCATCGAAGCGTCGCGGGTGCGCGCCGGGAAGACCGATCGCACGCGTCCGCTGTGCCCCTATCCGCAGGTGGCTGTTTACAATGGTTCGGGCAGCACGGACGAGTCGTCGAATTTTTCTTGTAAGGTGCAATAGGAGAGATATGCGCAGTGTTCTGATTTTGGTATTGGCACTGGTTCCGGCGGTCGCGCAGATCGACCTATCGGGCGAATGGAATCCCGTCTTCCACGAGGATCAGCCGGAACGCATTCCCGGTCCCGAAATCGGCGACTATCTGGGCCTCCCCATCACCGATGCGGCTCGCATGCGCGGCGACAGCTGGGACGCGGAAATCCTCACGCTGCCCGAACATCAGTGCAAGCCGCATCCGGCCGACTACGGGCCGCGCGGCCCGTTCAATCTGCGCATCTGGAAAGAAGTGGATACGCCTACCCAGCAGATCATCGCCTGGCACACTCACGGGTCCTGGCAGGCCCCCGAGCGAACCATCTACATGGATGGCCGTCCGCATCCGCCGGAGTACGCAGCGCATACCTGGCAGGGATTCTCGACGGGCAAGTGGGACGGCGACATTCTCACCATCACCACCACGCATCTTAAGACCGGCTGGATCCGGCGCAACGGCATCCCGCGCAGCGATCGCGCAACGCTGACCGAGCATTGGATCCGGCACGGTGACCGGCTGACATGGGTCAGCATTGTCAACGATCCGGTGTATCTGACCGAGCCCTTCATCCGTTCGACGGACTTCGAACTGGATCCGCACCAGCGGATCGATCCGTATCCCTGCGAATCCGTGACCGAAGTGCCGCGGCCAAAAGGCGAGGTGCCGAATTTTCTCCCCGGGACAAATCCTTATCTCAGCGAATTCGCGATGAAGCACGCGATACCGGAGAAGGATGCGCGCGGCGGCGCGAATACAATGTATCCTCACGGTGGTGCGCCTGCGGCGGCGAATCGGCCGGTGCAGGTGCCGAGCATGATAGACGATGGCGAGATTCATGTCTTGCCGGTCCAAGGCAATGTCTACATGCTGGTCGGCGGCGGCGGAAATACCACCGTCCAGGTGGGCAAGGACGGCGTGCTGGTCGTCGACACCAAGCTGGCGGCGCAGGCCGACAAACTCATCGCGGCGATCCGGACGATTTCCGACAAGCCGATCCGTTATGTGATCAATACCAGCGCCGATGCGGACTTAACCGGCGGCAACGAAAAGGTAGCGGATGCCGGCCGTACTATCACGGGTGGCAACGTCGCAGGGTTCAACGCCGGATTCCCCGCGACGATGGTGGCTTTTGAGAAGGTGGGCGCGCGCATGCGCGAAGCTGGCGCCCCGCCCGCAAGCTGGCCGCAGGATACGTACTTCGTCGATAGCAAGGATCTATTCGTGAATGGCGAGGCGGTCCAGGTATTTCATCAGCCCGCGGCGCACAGCGACGGAGACAGCCTGGTGTTCTTCCGCCGGTCGGACGTGGTGAGCGCCGGCGATATCTTCGTGCCCGACCGCTATCCTGTGATCGACGTGGCCCACGGCGGCAGCCTCAACGGCGTCGTAGCCTCTTTGAACCGCATCCTGGATCTGACCGTTCCGGCGGATAAAGAGGAAGGCGGCACCATGGTGATCCCCGGCCATGGGCGGCTGTGCGACGAAGCCGACGTGGTGGAGTATCGCGACGCGATGACGATCCTCCGCGGCCGTATTCAGGACGCAGTGCAAAAAGGCATGACGCTGGATCAGGTGAAGGCGGCCAAGCTCACGCGCGATTACGATCCCTTGTACGGGCCGTCGGATGCGTTCGTCGAAGCGGCCTACCGAAGCCTGGCGGCAGCGGCGAAAAAGTGACCGCAAATTGGCGATATAGTGTAGTTCATGCTCTCTCGACGAACAGTGCTTCTTGCGCCTCTGGCGGCTCCCTTGGTTGACGTGATCCCCGCGTCGGCGGCCCCGGGGAAAATGGTTCTGAGCATTCACCAGACCACCTCGCAACGCGCGGGATACCGCAAGAGCCTGGAAGGCTGGGCCAAGGCGGGCATCAAGAACGTCGAGATCAGCGACCGGATCCTGGACGACTTTCTCAAGACCGACAGTATCGCCGCCGCGAAGAGCGTGATCACCGATAACGGGTTGACGATGGTCTCGGGCGCGACCGTGCTCCAGGATTTCTGGAACAAGAATGCCGGCTTCTCCGCGCAGATGGAGAATTGGAAGAAGCGCTGCGAGCAGTTCGCAACGCTCGGGTCCACTAAGATTTATTGCCCCAGCACCACCAGCCGCAAGGTTACTGAAGAGGACTACAAGAGCGTTCCGGATGCGATTCGCGAAGCCGGGGATGTCGCCAAGCAACACAACCTCATCGGTATGATCGAGTTCGCGCGCAGCTCGACGCTGATTGCCACTTTGACCACATCCCTCAAAGTGATCCGCGAAGCGGGGCATCCGAACGTCCGGCCGATGCTGGATACTTACCATTTTTGGTCCGGCATGGGTAAGTTCGAGGATCTGGACCTGCTCAAACCGGGCGAGCTCGCTCACGTGCATTTCAATGACACGCCAGATATTCCGCGGGAGCTGCTGGGGCAGCCGACGCGGGTCATTCCAGGCGATGGCGTGGCGCCGATGGTTCGCATTTTGAAGAAGCTCGCGGAAAAGGGCTACGACGGTGCGCTCTCCGTGGAACTGTTCATCCCCGAATTGCAGGCAGGCGATCCCCAGGAGGTCGCGACCCAGATCCGCACCAAGTGCGAAAAAGTGATGCGCGAGGCGAACGTACTCTAGTGCGCGCTGGCCGCTGATCCCGTTGGCACAAACCGCCGGGGACGGTTGCCACGCACTTCACCGACGTAGACGCTTCCGTCCTTGGCCACTGCGATCGAGTGGATCCAGCCTATTTCCCCGGGTATCATCCACAGCTGCTTCAGCCGCCCTTCCGTATCGAGCTTCATGAAGAGCTGATCCTTCGGAGGCGTCGCCAGCGCGGCTTGGTTCGCCGGAATTTCAGACCATAACATCGGTGAGCTTCCGCAGACGTAGATTTCGTCATTCTTCGTAATCGCCAAGGCCCACGGCGTGATGATGTTCTTCCACTCGGTGAGAAACTTGCCTTTCGAATCGAAAACCTGGATACGAACATTGTTACGATCCGCCACATAAACGCGATCCTTGGAATCGAGCGCAATAGAATGCGGCTGGCTGAATTCCCCAGGACCCGAGCCGAGCTTGCCCCAGGAGCGCAGGTATTTCCCAGTCTTATCGAACACCACCACGCGGTCGTTCCCGTACCCGTCGCTGACATAAATGTCGCCATTTGAAGCGAACGCGACGTCGTTGGGCTGATTCATGTGGGTCGAATCGGCTCCCGCCTCGTTCGGCGTGCCGATGGTCATCAGAACCTTGCCGTCCGTGCTGAACTTGCGCACGGTTTGAGTCTGGCTGTCGACAATCCACAGCCCGCCCGCGTTGTCGAAACGAATCGTATGCGGGTTCTTGAACAGACCGTCTTCCGGATTCCAGAACTTGACCAGCTTGCCCGCCGGCGAGAATACTTGAACTGGGATTTTGCCGCGATTGAAAGTCCAGATGTTGCCGTCCGGCCCCACGGCGACGCTCGACATCGCGCCCCATTCGGCGCCGGGTGCTTTTTCTTTCGGCCAGCTCGAATCGGCTTTGTACCCGATGGTTGCGTCGACCCTCGGATAGGGCGGAACGTGGGGTGTATTTTGAGCCAGTACAAATGCCGGGCACAGGCAACAAAAGGCGACGGTCCGGATCATCATGTTCCTCCACATCATGTACAATGCTGCCATGTCCACGGCTTCAAGAATTGTACGCCTGCTGTCATGCGCCCTGGTGAGTGCCCCGCTATTCGCCGCCGCGAGCGATTGCGACCGCGGGTGCCTTAAGACGACTCTCGATCAATACCTGGCCGCAGTGATCAAGCACGATCCAACCGCGGCTCCTTTGTTTGTCGGCTTCCGGCAGACCGAGAACGCCGTGGTTGTGAGGCCCGGTACCGGAGTATGGAAGTCGGTCACAGGGCTCGGAAAGGTACAGCGTCGCTACCTGGACCCGGTCAGCGGGCAAGCCGGATACTTCGGCACGGTGGAAGAGGGCAGTAAACTCGCGATCGTTACTGTGCGGGTGAGAGTCGAGAATCGCAAAATCACAGAAGCCGAATGGCTCATGGCGCGCGATGGCGATCCGGGGCTTAATGGTCCCGCGACCGCGACGCAGCGTGCCGGCAATTTCTTCGAGCCGGATAACCTTGCCGCGAATCCGCCTCCGGAGCGAACGGTGCCGAAAGCCGAGCGGCTGTCTCGTGAGGCGCTAATGGCGATTACCAATAGCTATTTCGATGGACTCACGGGACGCGACGGGTCCCTCATCATCGCGCATCCCGGATGCACCCGCCTGGAGAACGGCAACACCGTGACCGGACGAGCAGGGCGCGGTGGCGGCAAGGGACAAGAGGCTGTGAGCGACTGTACCTCGGGCTTGACGAACTTTAGCGCAATGGTCGCGGCCCGGCGGTATCCGGTAGTGGATGAGGAGGCGCAGGCCGTAATGTCGATCGGCGTGTTCGTCCGTCGCCCTGGTGCGACCACGCGAAGAAACGTCTTCAGCGAGTGGTTCTTCATCGACAACGCGAAGATCCGCACGATTTACTCGGCGATGTTCTACCCGGCTCCGGACGCGTTTGTGCCGAATTGGCCGCCGTATGACGGGAACTGGCCGCTTCCGGCTTCATTGGCCCCGCCCCCTAGCAAGTAAGAAGTGCTAAATAGACGCTGCTATTTGCCGCGCTCTGCGCCCAGGTGGATCAGGTCGCGGTTATTTTCCTGGCAGATGTATTCCAGGATCTCGCCGCCGCGCATGGTGAACGGACCCGTGCGGTTCGGCGTCCAGGTGATGCCCGTTACAGCGGTCCACGGCTTGGTGTAATAGTCGGGATCGTCAAAGGTGGCTTCCACCTTAATGTTGTTGAAGTCGGTGCGGGTCAGCTTCTCGGTGACCTTCAGCTTCTCACCGTGCGGATGGCCGGAAGCGTCGAGCCAGGTGCGATCGTTATAGCCCAGCGATTCGATGACCAGGGTGTCGCCGTCCCAATGCGCGACTGAATAACCCAGATAGGTGGGATTCACATCGTCCGGATTAGGAAGTTTTCTTCCATCCATGTAGACTACGCGCCAGACGTGCGCGCCTCCCTCATAGACGAACAGGATGCGATCCGGCAACTGGTAGATCTGCGTGGGATACGGAGTATAGAACATGCGTGGATTGCCGGGAGGCAGGCAGAAGCCTTCCGGATCGTCCTTCATGTCGTTCTTGAGGAACCGCTCTTCCCACAGCGCCTTGGCAGCGGGCTTGAAGGGCGGATTGATGTACTGACAGCCTTTTTCGTCATGCGCGTTGATCTGCAGGTTGACGATGTAGGGAACGTTCCACACTCCCTTGTCCAGGCCGCCGAAATCCGGCTTACCCGCCTGCACGCCATATTGGGGCTCGTTCGGGAACCGCGGTACCGGAGGCAACTCAGCGGGAGCTCCGCCTCGCCCACCCCGGCCACCTCGGCCGGCTCCTGCGCCAGCGGCTCCGCGTCCGCCTCCCGGAGCTTGGGCGCCGCCGGGCGCTGCGGCCCCTCGGGCAGCGGCTGCAGCCGCGTTGCGATCCAGTTGCCACTGGGGCGGACCGGGACAACCCTCGGGTTGAGGCGCTCCGCCGCCGCGTTGGGCGGCAGCCGGAACAGAGAGCAAGGACAGGCCGACAAATATGCCCGCCGCAGTGAGAATTGAAGTGATTGGTTTAGTCAAGTTTAAAAATTCCTCCTGGTGTTCCTTTGAAAAAAAGGAGCACAGGCCGAGGGTTGCTACGCAACATGACTAGGCGCTGGTTATAACGCGGAAGTTACGCACTGAGCCCCCTCAGTGAGACCATACTACTCATAGTCTTAACGGCAAGTCAACGCGGAGAGGATGGCGGCTGAGTGCGGCTTAGTGGACAATCTGATCCAGCGCCCACTCACCGTCCAGCTTGAACCGGAAAACCGGGCTTGCGGATGCATCGAATTGTCCATGCCGGATCCCCATCAGGGTAGGCGGGTTGCTCTGGAAGCAGGCGTGGTCGATTCGGACGGCGACTTTGGTCTCGGCCAGCTTGGTCCATGCGCCCTGGTCGCGGATCGAGCCTACCTGGAAGACCTTGACTGGAAATGTGCCGTGAATCTGGGCATACGGGGCACCCACCACCGGGTCGCCGATCTGAATATCATCGCTGAACTGCAGGTCGCGGCCTTTTTGCGTGAGTCTCCCGACGGACCTTCCATCACCCAGCGGAGAGAGTGTCCAGAGGTCCTCGCGGACACCGCAGTCGACCTGCGACTGATCCAGAACCACCTGCTCCCCGTCGAGCTGCACAGGACGCGATTCCAGGACGGCATTGGGCGAGAAACCCCCTCCTCCGCAGGCTGCCAGTACCAAAAAGGCCAGCACCGGGAACCAAATTCGTAACAAGATGTTTGCCACCATCCATTTATCGTCAGTTTGAGGCATGGACTTGAGGCCCCAGCCAACCCACCCGATGGGGTCCGGCGCATTTAATTATCTCGGAATTATGCACTTGACATACCTCGATAGACGGGGCTACCGTAAGTGCGTGACAGGCCGGAGTTTGCTTAAATCTAGATGCCGTGGCCGCCCGCTGGACTTTTACAGCCGAAAGCCCGATAGACTGACATGCCTACTTCGTTTTTTCTGCTAGCGGCGGGAATGCTTGTGGTGCTCTTTGGAGTGAAGTGCGTGCCGAGAAAAAAGAAAACGCCCAAGCCGCCAGTCAGCTAGGATTTCTTGCCGCGCTTCGGTTTCGGCTTCGCCTTCGTCGCCTGCGCCCCTGGTCGGGGCATGGTGGCGTCGGGCTTGACGCGGGCGATCAGCGAGATCGCTTCGTCGGTGCGAAGCGGGATGCGGATGTTGGTTGCGGGCTTTGCCACGATTCCAGTATGCACCGCTTTTTGATGTTTAGGTAACGATTAGGCTCGCGAGAGACTTTACATGTCTCGATAGCAAGTGTGGCAGCGGCCAGCCGATTTCTTCGGCCTGTTGCTTTAGGATCGCGATGAACTGATCCGGATTCAGGTGGTATTGATGTTCAAGAAATTCCGCGGCAGTCGAGCACTCGATGCCATAGGGCTTTAGCGATTCCTCTTGGAAGTGTTTCTTATTGTCACTCACGATACAATTGGCTCCGCATCTCACGGCAGCGGCTAGAACATGGCGATCTTTGGGGTCGTTCTTCATGGCGGAGATAAGGTCTTCGTAGCCATCCACTAGAGCCTCCGGAAATGCCACACTCATCGAAGAGATTCGGGACTCCGTTTCTTCCTCGGTGAAGTTGAACTTTTTGAGGGTCGAGCGAAGTTCTCTCAAGATATCCGCAGACCATCTTGGCGTGTAAAAAGAGGCTGGCTCTTCAGCCAGCCTCAATAGCGTATCCACAACAGGCATAGGAGCCAGCACGCACGTGTCTAACACGGCAACGTACTGGTTAATCCTCATCTATCGTGGCGGGAATCCGGTCATACAATCCGGCTTTAGCCTCCGCTTGCGCCAGTTCGCGGAGGACTTTGTGGCGATGCTCGTCCCTCTTAGCCTTGTAGGCAAGCAGGTCTTGGGCATAGATTCGGCGATGCGTGCCTACCATGTGATAGGGGATCTCGTTCTTGTTAAGTAAGTTGACAAGGAACTGCCTCGATACTCCCAACATGGCGGCCGCTTCGATGGTCGTTAACTTCGCTTGATTTTGGACTACGTAAACCGATTTGCCTTCGTTGAGAAGGCCAATCAGTTCGACGAGGAACGAGTGTAGAGAGTCCGGTAGAACTCTCGCTTCGCCGTCGGGACTGACCAACTTGGCCTTCCCCCGACGAATGGCCTCATACAGTTGCTCAACTTCCTTACGATCGTTTTCTGAGATCGGGACCCCGTGCCCTGTTTTAGGTTGCAACGGGGTTTCTTTGTGTGCCGTTGCTCCGCTCATGTGTGTCAATCATCCTCCCTGGCTATTGGACGCGCTATGTGCTATATTCGCTACATGTGATTTATACGCCATATGCGCTACAACCCAATAGTAAGGGACGTACCGTTAGTAGTCAATGCTCATTAGTACTTTTCTAGGTAATTATAAGGCACAAGGGGGTAACAGCCATCAGTGACAGCAGTTGTGACAGTGTATAGTTTATCATTCAAAACGGTGATACAATGAAGCTGGGCTAGTCTATGCGTGATATCAGCCAGGATCTGAAAGAACGGTTAGAGGCTATTGAGCGCCAAATTTCTGAGCAGGAACATCAGCTGGAAATTCTCGATGAGCAGCGAGAGTCCCTGCTCTCCCTACTCCAAGCTGAGCAGCGTCGTTGGCCGAGTTATTCGCCTGGAGGTTCGCCGGAGATGGATAGGGAAAAGACTCCGGTCTTGATGGATGTTATTAAAGAATTGCTGGCGGACGGAGAAGTATGGTCGGGATTAGCCATTGCTCGTGTTGCTGCCAAGCGCGGATGCGATTTCCGGGGTACTCATGCCGGTCGGTCAACCCACTTTACTCTCATGGGAATGGCTAAAGGGGGCACGGTTGAGAGCCTTGGAAACGGGAAATGGCGATTGGCAATACCGAAAGGGGTTCAGGGACTAACAATAGCTAGCTAAAAAGCAAAAGGGCCGTGCGACCGGCCCTCAGCTTTAACAAATCGAGCACCTACAACCATGCAGAAGCTCTATGTGTAAGTTTATCAGAAACAGGGGCCCACCACAAGCCCAAAGTGTCCAAGCCTAATGCTTGGATGGGCTTGCGGGGGGCATTTCTGTCCCCCGCATTTATGCGGCGGTGGTGAAACAGCAGACACAGTGGGCTTGGGACCCACGGGGCGAACCTTCCAGGGAGCCCGTGCAGGTGCAAATCCTGTCCGCCGTACCACACCTCACACCACTAGTGTATCGGATGTGTCTAGGGGCGTGGTTTAGGGGCCAACTTTTAGCGATTGCCCACGTCCCAGGCGGGCAATAGATAGGAACCTATGGCAAAGCCATATCTCATTAGCTACGACCTGGACAAGCCGGGCCAGAATTACCCCCGGCTTATCGCGCGCCTTCAGGCACACGGGGCAGTCCGTGTGCTTTTGTCGCAATGGGCTCTAACCTCCACGTGGAGTGCGGAGCAACTTAGGAATGACCTTCAAGCCTACATGGACACCAACGACAGGATTCTTGTCGTTGAGATCTCCGGGCAGTGGGCCTATTCCAACATCATGGCATCCGAGAACTTTAAGCAAATCGCTGCCTGATGAACCGGAGCCGCTATTGGCGCGCTGGATCGCCCTTAGCGGCTTCTCGTTTTTAGCGCCAACTAATATCAAGCCCGCCGCGTTTTTCATTGCACGCCTGCCTTTGGATCTTTCAGTAGCAGTCGCCGTCCCTTGGTTTTCTTCAATGCAACCATAGCCCGCGCATCGTCGTTCAGCTTGCGGATGTTGTACCGGAAGTCGAACTCGCGTAGGTACTGATCGGTGTACTGCTGGCCCCAGTGGTGATACACGCCGTAGTTCCCGCGCTTCAGGATTGAGAAGTATCCTTCGACTGTGTTCGTAGTGATAACCACACCGTCTTCGTGGCGAACGTATTCCTTGGCAGAGTGATTCACCTTGCTCTGCTTGCGGCCCATTGGTGCGCCTTGCAGCGCCGTACCGCTGTCGGTCATCAGATGCGCAGACTTTTCTACCATCGCTTCGATGACCGGCTTCAGCGTCTCCGCCGTGACGCGCGGCATGTGCATGGATCGCACTTCCCCGTCACGCTGAAGGATTGAAAGTACCGGAGCCTTGTTAGCTGTCGGCGACGGGCGATCCTTCGGACGTTCGCCGTGCTTCTGTATGTAGCTTCCGACGTGACGGAACTTTCCGCCAATGTATGCTTCGTCGATTTCAACGATGCCCGCTAGCTTGCTGGCAACTGGTTCACGGCCCAGCGCCCAGCGAATACGATGCGCCATAAACCACGCGGAGCGGTAAGATCCATTCGGCTTGCCTGTGTCCGGGTTGACACCCCACAGATTGCGCCAAAGCTGGTGCGCGCTGATGCCCTTCTTCGATGAGCACATGAGATGGATCGCAAGCAGCCACTTGTGAAGCGGGATATGCGAGTCCTCAAATATCGTTCCAATCGTCACGGTGAACGGCTCACGGCACGCGGAGCACTTGTACAGGCCGTCTCGCGTGGTTTCGCCCTTCATGGCGTAGGCTTCGCCGATGATTCCGCAGTGCGGGCAGACCGGGCCATCCGGCCACAGAGTCGCCTCTAAGTGCTTTCTGGCGGCTTCCTCATTTTGGAACTGCGGAGCAAGAATGCCTGACATGCTTTGATTTTAGTACTTTGGAGTGGGTATGTCAAGTGCATAATTCCGAATTATCTGATTGCAATAGAACGGATTACATGCGACAATGGCAGAGTTTTTAAGCACGATCCCGGCCTTCCGGGAGTGAAAGAGGAGATATCAAGTAGTGAGAGAAAAGGGTGTCGTCAAATGGTTTAACGCCGCCAAGGGCTATGGATTTATCCAGAGGGCCAGCGGCGAGGATGTGTTCGTTCACTTCTCGGCAATTCAGATGTCCGGCTACCGGACGCTGGAGGAGGGCACGGAAGTGGAGTTCGAGGTGAAACGGGGGCCGAAGGGACTCCAGGCTGAGAACGTCAATCGCCCCTAGTTCGGGCCCACCAGACATTCAGCTCGTAAACCAGGAATAAAAGGGTCGCCGGCAGGCGGCCCTTTTTCAATTTCCAGCCAACTATTTCACGACTTTTAACGGCGGCCGCGCTGGAACTCCGACGGTGGTCATCCAGGCCCGGTCGATCGGCTTCGTGGGATCGGCCGTGATCTGCAGCTCCGCGCAGTGATGATACGAAAAATCGCCATCCGAGTTGCGGCCGTGTTCGGCCATGAACTGGATGATCTGCAGCGTGCACTTCGCGCAGCTGATGTTCGGCAATGTGACGTCGGTCTCCCATGGATCGGCCTGCTTCGACGTGTGGGCGAACAATCCGTCCATCAAAACGGGAGGTTTCGGATTCGGATCGATGCGCGCCGAGACCGACCAGGGGCCCTTGTCGCTATCCCGCGTCGTCACCATCGGATCCTCGGGAAGCTCAGCGCGCGAGTTTACCGCCAGCGCGATCCGGTAATGTCCCGGATGAAACACGGTCTCCTGAAGCTTGATGTGCAGCTTCTGTCCGCCTTTCGCCTGGGTCACCATGTTGGTTGGCGTTCCGGGGTTTGCGGCCTTTCCCTTGGCTTGGTTGGCCGAAGTCCCACCGCACGGGCCCAGCTTTTGCGGATCTCCCAACTGGTTCTCTTCAATCCAGGATGCCGGCTCCAATAGCTTAAAGTGCGCCCAGGCGAACGGCGCCATCGCAGCCGTGGCGGCCAGGGCGAAGGACAAACTCAAAAAGGGTCTCATTGCGGCGTCTCCTTTGCTTCATTGAGATATAGCACAAGGGAACATGGCGTTACTGTATTGAGCGTGACGATACTTCGCCTACCGGATCACCTCAACCGAACACTTCGCATGCAGGGCGACGCCTTCCGACACGCTGCCCAGCAGGAACCTTTCGATCCCCCGATGGCCGTGCGAACCGAGCACAATCAAGTCGGCGTCCCACCTTTCGGCCTCGTTGATAATCACGGTTTTGGGTCCGTCCAACAAAACGGAGATCGATTCTTCGACTTTGGGGAAGGCCTTCGCAAGGATCTCCACTGCGGCCGCAACTGCCTCCTCGGCACGCTTCATGCTTTGCGCGCGCTGTAGCTCCAACTGATCGTTCTCTACAAAAGGCGGCTCGAACAAGGCCTGCGTGGCTCCCAGATGCAGCTCCACTACGCTGAGCACTTCGATCTCGGTCCCTGCAAGCCACGGCCGCTCCGCGATGGATCGCGCGGCACGCTCCGAAAACTCCGATCCATCGGTCGCCAGCAGTATCCTATGCACACCTGGAAGCTTGCCTTCCGCCTCATTTCGATGAGTCCGAACAGTCTCGACCGAACATGGAGCATGGCTCACAACCGACGCCGCGACTCTTCCCAGGAAAAATTTGGCCAGTCCTGAAGCCCCGTTCGAGCCGACGAAGACCAGATCCGCTTGCGTCTCTTTGGCTCGGTCCAGGATTACCGTCCTGGCATCGCCTGGAAGCATGAGAGGGTTCGCTTCCACCCCCCGCCCGCGAAGTTCTTCCACGGCCCGTTCGATCAGGGCCGTCGAATCCTGCCAGGCCTCTTCATACGTCTGCGACACCGTCCAAAGATGGGCGTACTCCAACACATTCAAAACTTCTACGCGGGAATTCGGGGGCCACGGCCGCGCGGCGATTTCCTTGATAACGGCTTCGCTCGCTTCGGAATGGTCGATCGCGACGAGTATTTTCATAGGCAGCTCTCCCAGACGACTTAAGCACGTGCACTTCCGATCACACCTTAGCAGTTCTCAACCGCAGCGCATTGCTGATCACCGAAACCGAGCTGAAGCTCATCGCGGCCGCCGCTATCATGGGGCTGAGTAGCAGTCCGAAAACAGGATACAGGACCCCTGCGGCAATCGGCACACCCACGGAGTTGTAGACAAAGGCGAAGAACAGGTTCTGGCGGATGTTGCGCATGGTGGCCCGGCTGAGCTGCCTGGCCCGCGCGATCCCGCGCAGATCCCCCTGGACCAGCGTCACGCCGGCGCTTTGCATGGCAATGTCTGTTCCCGTTCCCATGGCGATTCCGACTTGAGCCTGCGCCAGCGCCGGGGCATCATTGATCCCGTCGCCCGCCATGGCCACAAACCGGCCGGATTCCTGGAGCCGCTGGATATGCGTGCGCTTGTCCTGCGGCAATACTTCGGCGACCACTTCGTCAATCCCGAGCTCTTTCGCGACTGCGTCAGCCGTCACGCGGTTGTCCCCTGTCAGCATCACGATCCGCATACCTTCGGCGTGCAGTTGCCGGATGGCTTCCGCGCTCGTCGCTTTGATGGGGTCGGCGACGGTAAGGCGTCCAGCGTACTTGCCGTCGACCGCGACCAACAGCGCACTGGATGCCTGGACATCCACGCCGGCTTCCTGCATCATCGCGACATTCCCAACGGCGACGTCGGCTCCCTCGACGCGCCCGCGAGCGCCCTTGCCGGGAATCGCCTGAAATCCATCGACCGCGCCCAGAGCAATGCCGCGATCCTGTGCTCCCATCGTAATAGCGTGTGCAAGGGGATGCTCGCTGCCGCGTTCGAGACTCGCGGCCAGATACAGCAGGCGTCTCTCGTCGAGGCCTGCTGCCGGTTCGACGGCTACCAGTTTGGGCTTACCTTCGGTGAGCGTCCCGGTCTTGTCGACCACCAGCGTATCGGCCTGATGCAGCAGCTCGATCGCCTCGGCGTTCTTGAACAGCACGCCCATAGTCGCGCCTTTGCCCATCGCCACCATGATCGACATGGGCGTCGCGAGCCCCAGCGCGCACGGGCAGGCAATGATCAAGACCGCCACCGCATTCACCAGCGCGTGCGTCAGGCGCGGCTGCGGTCCCCACATGGCCCACACGAAAAATGTCACAGCCGCGATGCCCGCGACCGCCGGCACGAAGTAGGCGGCCACCCGATCGGCCAGCTTCTGGATGGGGGCCCGGCTGCGCTGGGCGTCCGAGACCATGCGCACGATTTGCGACAGCAGCGTTTCCGATCCCACGCGCTCAGCCTTGACGATCAGCGATCCGTTGCCGTTCACCGTCGCGCCTGTAACCTTATCGCCAGTTTTTTTTTCGACCGGCAGGGGTTCGCCCGTGAGCATGGACTCGTCGACAGCGCTGGCGCCCTCGACGACCACGCCATCCACCGGAACCTTCTCGCCCGGGCGGACGCGCAGCACGTCTCCCACACCGACTTGATCGAGTGGGACATCGGTTTCCGTGCCGTCGTGTGCGATCAAGCGCGCGGTCTTGGGAGCGAGTCCCAGCAACGCCTTGATGGCGGCTCCCGTCCGGCCGCGGGCCTTAAGTTCCAGCACTTGGCCCAGCAGCACCAGCGTCACGATCACCGCAGCCGACTCGAAGTACACCTCCAAGCCATCCCCGAAAGCGGCGGCAAAAACGCTGTACACATAGGCCACCCCCACCCCCAGCCCGATCAGCGTAAACATATTAAGGTTGCGGCTCACCAGGGACTGCCAGGCGCGCACGAAAAACGGCCAGCCCGCCCACAGCACCACCGGAGTCGCCAGAGCCAGTTCGATCCATAGGAGCGCGTGGTGGGGTCCTGGCATCGCCATCGAAATTACGACTAGGGGTGCGCTCAACGCGACGCTGATCCAGAAGCGCCTTTGCATGTCCACCAGCTCGGGGTTGGCCCCTTCATCCGCCTGAATCGTCTTGGGTTCCAGCGCCATGCCGCAGATCGGGCAGGTCCCCGGACCAATCTGAATCACCTCGGGATGCATCGGGCAGGTGTACTCGACGTCCTTCGAGTTGGCCGGAAGTTCCGCCGGTTTGGGAGCAAGGTATTTCAGTGGGTCGGCCTGAAATTTCGCCAGGCAGCTCTTGGCGCAGAAATAATAGGTCTGGCCCTGGTATTCAAAACTCCCGGCGGCGGTCTCAGGAGTAACATCCATGCCACAAACGGGGTCCTTAACTTTAGGACCCGAAGGTTTGGGTATAGACGAAGCGGGGTGGATCTGGAATGGGTTGTTCGCACTCATGACCGATCGCCCATAATTGATGTTCGCACGACGGCCTTATTGCCGCCTTGACTTCGTATGTGTTTGAATGTACGATCAATGCCGGTGTGGTGTACCCGCAGCGCTGCGGGCCTTTAGAGGAGACTGCCAAGGTGCAAATCCAGATGCGGAGTCGGTGGGGAAGCTGGTTATTGGCGGGTACCGCTGGAGTGGCGCTTCTGTCTCTGGCCGTGCTGCCGACCCCCGCCCAGGCGCCCGCCTATAAAGCCCCCAAAACCAAGGACGGAAAGGCGAATCTGAACGGGATCTGGCAGGCCATGAATGAGGCCAATTGGGACATCCGCCCACATGCCGCTTACGCCGGACCGGTCTCCGTACTGGGCGCGGCGTATTCGACTCCCGCGGGCCTGGGCATAGTCGAGGGCGGCGAGATTCCCTATAAGCCGGAAGCGGCTGCCAAGCAGAAACAGAATTTCACGGATCGGCTGAAGCTGGATCCGGAGATCAAGTGCTACATGGGCGGAGTGCCGCGATCCACCTACATGCCGTATCCGTTCCAGATCGTTCAGGGAACCGGCACGGTCATGATCGTGTACGAATACGCCGGTGCGGTGCGCGTCATTAATATGGGTGCGCCCACGAAAGCCCCCGCCGATAGCTGGATGGGATGGTCGAACGGGCATTGGGAGGGCGATTCCCTGGTGGTCGATGTCACCAGCCTCAACGATTCGACCTGGTTCGATCGCGCCGGCAACTGGCACAGCGACGCGCTGCACGTGATCGAGCGCTATACCCCCATCGGGCCGGACGCGCTACAGTACGAAGCCACCATTGACGATTCGAAAGTGTTCACGCGCCAATGGAAGATGAGCATGCCGCTTTACCGGCGTTTGGAAAAGAACGCGCAGCTCTTAGAATATAAGTGTGTGGAATTCGCCGAAGAGGTGCTGTACGGGCACCTTCGAAAGCAGCCGCTTCAAGGAAAAGGAGACAGTAAATGAGACGACACCTTCTCTCTTCGCTAATCGCTCTGGCCGCCGCGGTGCTGGTATCGGCGCCGGTGTCCGCACAGTCTCAGGTAACCGCAAAACCTGCTCCGGCCGCCAAAGCCTGGACCATGCCGCGCACTCCGGACGGCAAGCCGGACTTGCAGGGCGTATATTCGAACGCCACGACGGTTCCCGTCGCGCGGCCCGCCTACCTTGGAGCGAAAGAATTTTACACGGATGAGGCCGATAAAGTGGAGTCCGCGAAGGCTGCTCCCGCCGGTCGAGGCGGACGTGGAGGCGCCCCGCGCCCCGCGGCTGTCGCGGATCCCGAAGGCAATGGCCTCGCCGTTCACTATGACACCAGCCAGTTCGGCCTCGGTGGCCCCACGGTGAAACGAGCCGCCAGTCTGCGGACCTCGATCATCACCGGTCCGGAAGGCCGCGTACCCCCGATGTTGCCCGAAGCTGCGAAGCTGGTCGCCGATCGCCGCGCATACCAGCAGGCGCACCAGTGGGACAGCGCCCAGAATCGTCCGCTGGCCGAGCGCTGCATTACTTGGGGCTTTGAAGGTCCTCCGATGATGCCGGTAGGTTACAACTCGACGCTCGAGATCGTTCAGGGTCAGGGTTTCGTCGGGATCATTCAGGAAATGATCCACGATACCCGCGTGATTCCGACCGATGGCCGTCCGCACGGTCCGGCGGAAATTAAACGTTGGATGGGCGATTCCGTTGGCCATTGGGAAGGCGACACCCTGGTGGTCGAAACCGTCAATTACAATCCTCTTGTGGTGATCCAGGGCGGACCGGTCAGCGATGCCACCAAGGTCACTGAACGCTTCACGCGGATCGACGCCGACACGATTACCTATCAATTCACCGTCGACGATCCCAAGACCTGGACGAAGCCCTTCTCGGGCGAATACAACATGGTCCACATTGACGGCAATCTGTACGAGTACGCCTGCCACGAAGGCAACTACGGAATGGCCAACAACCTCAGCGGCGCTCGCGCCACTGAAAAGAAGTGAAGTAAGGAGCAAGTCACAATGCGAAACAAACTAGCCCTGGTCCTTGCTGGCGCAGGAATGATGGTCGCCGTAGCGCCGGTTCGCGCGCATCACGCTTTCGCCGCCGAATTCAATGAGAAGGCGCCGCTCAAACTTCAGGGCGTCGTCACTAAATGGGAGCTGGTCAATCCTCATTCCTGGATCCATCTGGACGTAAAGGGCGCCGACGGAAAGATCACCCCCTGGATGGTCGAGGGCGGAAGTCCCAATTCGCTGTTCCGCAATGGATTCACCAAGGAATCGCTGCCGGAAGGAACCGAGATCATCGTCGAAGGGTATCAGGCGAAGGACGGGGCTAACCGGGCTGTGGGAGCCAATCTCACCTACGCCAAAGACGGCAAGCGCCTGTTCATGGGCGGCTCCGCTCCAGGCGCGAACGGCGACGCCAAATAAGCTTTCGCTGTTCGGCGTCTTCAGGATTTACGGGGCGGCTGCAAACGCGGCCGCCCTTTCTCATTTCCGGGCTGCGGGTAGATAGCGGCAAATCTGGGAACGGTCGATGTATTCTTAGATGAATCTGGCATGTTGAGTCGAGGAACAGCACGAATCAGTGCAGTACTTTGCACACTATTGATCAGTTCTGTGCGTTCGTTCGGGAGCGATGCCATCGGGATCCTGCATCCGCAGTGTGGGTTCCCCTATCAATACCTTCTCGAAATTACTAACTATCAAGGGCATCGGCTGGAGAAAACAATTGAGTTCAAAGTTTTAGGAGAATCCGGCCTCCAGTTGTACGCGAATCAGTGGGTTGATTCGCCCCGCCAGGACGATGCGCAGTCCAGCCGGCTTCAAATAGTTCACCTGTCTCGCCATTGGTGGCGAACCATGGAGATGTCGGGTAATTTCGAGATCGTATTCGACGATGGCCGGAAACTGGAAGGCTCGTTTAGGGCTAAGTACGTCAAGCCACCAGGTGATTTCATTTGCGAATGAGCAAGGGGCATAGATTTAGCGCACCACCGGCCTGCGAAACTGCAGCCGAAGGAGTACGATGGTTGCAAGCGCGAAGGAGCAATCGAAAATGCGAAATAAACTAGTTCTGGCCTTGGGAGCAGCAAGCCTTCTGATCGCGGCTGCGCCGGTATGGGCGCATCATGCTTTTGCCGCCGAATTCGATGCGCAAAAGCCCGTGAAGCTGAAGGGGACGGTCGTGAAGGTGGAGTTCATCAACCCGCACTCCTGGATTCACATGGATGTGAAGGACGCGGACGGCAAGGTGACCCGCTGGATGGTGGAAGGCGGCAGTCCCAACGCCCTGTTCCGCCGCGGCGTGAACAAGGACGCCCTGCCGCAGGGAACTGAAATTTCAGTGGACGGCTATCAGGCCAAGGACGGGTCCAATAGAGCCAACGGCAGGGATATTACCTTCGCCGACGGTAAGAAGCTGTTCGTGGGCGGATCGAATCCGGATGAACAGCCGAACGCGAAATGAGCGCTAAAGCAGTCGCGCTGGCGATCGTGATTTTGGCGGGTTCGCTCGCCGCGCAAAGTAAGTCCTCTCAGGGCAAGTACGTTCCTCCGCGCACGCCCGACGGCCAGCCCGATCTCGAAGGCGTGTGGACCAACGTCACCATCACGCCGCTTGAGCGTCCCGCGAATCTCGCCGGCAAGGAGTTCTTTACTCCGGCGGAAGCACGCCAGTACGAGAAAGATACCGTCGAGCGGAATAATGCGGATCGGCGCGACGGCGGGGCGCAGGCCGACCTCAGCCGCGCTTACAACGACGCCTGGTACGATCGCGGCACCAAAGTGGTCGAGACGCTGCGCACTTCCCTGGTGATCGATCCGCCGGACGGAAAAATTCCGCGCAAGGGAGACCGGCGCGCGGGCCCGCCTCCGGGGTTTGGCAGACCGCCCGAGGGTCCCGAGGACCGGTCGTTACCTGAGCGCTGCATCCTTTGGCCGACCGCCGGGCCGCCCATGATGCCGAGCTTCTACAACAACAACTATCAGATCGTGCAGGGGCCGGGATACGTCGTCATTCTGGTCGAGATGATCCACGACGCGCGGGTAATTCCCATCGATACACAGAACGCCCCGCGCCCCCACGTCGACTCCAAGATTCGTGAGTGGTTGGGAGATTCCCGCGGACACTGGGAAGGCAATACACTCGTGGTCGAGACCACCAACTTCAACGACAAGACCCGCTTCCAGAGCGGGGGTCCGAACATGCGCCTGGTCGAGCGCTTCACGCGCACGGCGCCCGAAACGATCACGTACGAATTCACGGTGGACGATCCTTCGGCGTTCTCGCGGCCGTGGACCGCGCAGATCCCCATGAAGCGGACCGAGGGACCCATCATCGAATATGCCTGCAATGAAGGCAACTACGCGATGGAAGGAATGCTGGCCGGCGCCCGCGCGGACGAGAAGAAAGCCGCTGGCCGGTAGTACCGCGTTTTAGCGTTCGCTATACTGTTTATCGCGTCCAAAACATCTAGAGAGGTTCCCATGATGCGACGGACGTGTTTCTTCCTTCTAGCAGTTTCCTGCTTTGCCCAGTTTGACCCCGAGAACGCCCACGTGGATTTATACTTTCCACATCTGGCTGTCGGCGGACCTGTCCAGGACCAATGGGAGACGTCCTTCGTATTCGTCAATCCTCATCCTTCACTTCCCTCGACCGTAACGTTGTCGATATTCGGCAATGACGGCCAGCCCCTCAGCCTGGATCTGGGCGGCGGTGGAGCGCGAGTTCAACAGATTACCGTCCCGCCTTCGGGCTCGGTGACTCTTCGCAGCGCCATTTCATTCCAGACGACCGTCACAGGCTATGCAACCGCTGTCGCGGATCTTCCCGTCCAGGCGACCGTGCTGTTCAGAAGGATCATGAACGGCGTTGGGCAGGCCGAGATATCCGCCGCCGCGACGCTTCCGTCGCAGCAATACGTTTCTCCGGCGACGCGCGACCTGGGCATTGCGATCGTCAACATCTACAACACGCCCAAGAGTTTTCAGATTACGGCGCTCGATTCCAGCGGGGTCAGGGCCGGAACAGCCGTCGTAAATCTCGCCGCTCGCGAACATCTGTCATTCGACCTTATAGACAGGATTCCCGGCTTGTCATCAACGTTCACGGGGTCCATCCGAATCGTCCCATCGACTTCGGTGAGCGATCAGTTCCTGGCCTGGACTCTCAACGTGGACCGGGGCCTGGTGGCATCGCTTCCGTCCGGCCGCCTGGCATGGCCGATCTCGCACGTCGATCGGATCTGGCTGGTCTATCGGAAACTCCTCGGGGCCGCACCGTCCGCGCTGGCGGCTCTCGGAATATTCAACGTAGATCTGAATGCCTTGGGCGCCGTCAATCTGACCATCAGTCCGGAACAGATCATCAATGCTTCCGCGCAGCCGGGGGGCATCCAGATCGATTTGAGCGTATCCCAACTGATCAGCGACTCTCCCAGTGAACTTGCCTTTATCGTCGGGCACGAGTTGGCGCACGTCGCGCAGGCGCAGCATCGAGCAAACCTGTCAGTTCCGTCGGATGCGGAACAGGACGCGGATGTTTTCGCAATCACGCTGATGACGCTGGCTGGGTTCGATCCTTACGGCAGCGCCGGCGCCCTGGCAAAACTAAACACGATGACGGCTACATCCGGCCTTGTGGCGCCCGATTTCGACAACCTTACAGATCCCCACGCATCATTCACCGCACGCCTGAATTCGATGCTCTCGACGGTGATCCAGGCCTGCGCTCAGCCCGCGCTTTCGGGATATTGTGGCGCCTACAAATCCGCCATCCATCCGAACTTGCCGGCGACGGCTCCGATTTAAGCCTGCGCTGCTCGATTGACACCAGATTGCTTGGAATGTACGATTGAATGCCGGCGGCGCAACCCACGCTCCGACGCGGATGTTCTCGATCTTCGCCCTATATGCGCAAAATTCTCACTCTTCTGTCCACAGCCGCCGCCGCGGTTGTCTGTATCACGCTCACACTGACTCCCGGCAAAGCCCAAGCTCCCGCAGTTCCCGCGAAAGCCGTTGCCAAGGCGCCAGCGAATGGCCGCCGGATGTCTGACGGCAAGCCCAACCTGAACGGCGTGTGGGAGTACATCGGGACCGCCAACTGGGACATCCAGGACCACTCTGCCGCTCCTGGCCCGTTCTGGCAGCTCGGCGCGATCGGAGCGATCCCAGCCGGCCAGGGCGTGGTCGAGGGCAACGAAATCCCCTATAAGCCCGCGGCGCTCGAACAGAAGAAGAAGAATAAAGCCAACTGGCCGGCCGAGGATCCGGAAGCCAAGTGCTATATGCCCGGCATCCCGCGCGCGACCTACATGCCGTTTCCGTTTCAGATCATCCAATCCAACAAAGACATCCTGATGGCCTACGAATACGCCAGCGCCAATCGGCTGATCAACATGGGGAAACCGATCGAAGCCGGGTCCGATACCTGGATGGGCACCTCGAACGGGCATTGGGACGGCGATACCCTGGTAGTGGATGTCACGGGGCTCAACGGCCTTAGCTGGTTCGACCGCGCCGGAAACTTCGCCAGCGATAAACTGCACGTCGTCGAGCGTTACACGCGCCGCAGTAGCGACGTCATGGATTATGAGGCTACCATCGAGGATCCCAGCGTGTTTACGCGGGCCTGGAAGATCAGTCTGCCGTTGTACAAGCGAGCCGATAAGAATGCCCAGATTCTCGAATTCAAATGCGTGGAGTTCGCCGAGGAACTGTTATACGGAAAATATAAGAAGCAACCGGCTAGCAAGTGAAGGAGCGTCTTTATGAGGCAGCGTGTACTGACTACTCTCATGGTGCTGGCTGCGGTGCTCGTAGCGGTGCTCGCTGCCACGATGCCCATTTCGGGCCAGGCTCCGGCCGGTAAAACCAAGAAGAGCGCTTACACACCGCCGAAGCTGCCCTGGGGCGATCCGGACCTCCAGGGTCTCTGGCCTGGAACCGATCTGATCGAGGTGCCTTTACAGCGCGATCCCAAAGCCGGCGAACGTACCGAGGTCACGCCAGAAGAATTCGCCCAGCGGCAAGCCAAGGCGGAGCGTACTGCTGAGAATGACAGGGTCGCCTACGTTGCCAAGGACTCCAAGGTCGGCATCAATCCTCCGGGATATTGGCTGGAACATGGAAAGCCGCAGAAGATCACGTCTCTGGTTGTCGATCCGCCGAATGGCAGAATCCCCGAGCTGACGGAGCAGGCCAAGCAGAAGGCCGCGCAGGCCAAGCAAGCCAAGCAGGGGCACGGTACCAATGAAACCTGGGAAGACCAGAGCTTGTACGACCGGTGCATCTCGCGCGGCGTCATGGGGTCCATCCTGCCGGTGATTTACAACAACGGAACGCAGATCGTGCAGGGCCCCGGCTACGTGGCGATCCGCTATGAAATGATTCACGAGACCAAGATCATCCCGCTCGATGGACGCCCGCATGAGGGTTCGAACATCAAATCCTACATGGGCGATTCGCGCGGCCACTGGGAAGGCAACACGCTGGTGATCGAGACCACGAATTTTCTGGGCGACAAGAACGGGATCGGGCTGAATGGCGGCGGCACTCCCCACAGCGCCGACATGGTTCTCACCGAAAAGTGGACCCGCACGGGGCCCGACATGATGGAGTACACAGCCACTATCAACGATCCGAAAACCTGGGTGAGGCCGTGGACCATCCGGATGCCGCTGCGGCTGAATCCGGAATTCCCGCTGTACGAATACGCCTGCCATGAAGGCAATTACGCGATGTTCAACATGCTCAAGGGCGCTCGCGCGGAAGAGAAGGCTGCCGAGGAAGCGGCCAAGGCCGGCAAGAAATAGAGTCAAGAGAGGAGATATTCATGCGGAAAACGCTCTCAGTCTCAATCGCGCTGGTGGGCTTCCTGCTGGCGGTTTCGCCGATGCGCGCGCATCATGCCTTCGCGGCGGAATACGACGGCAAGAAGCAGGTCCATCTGGAGGGAGTGGTCACGCAGATGGAATGGATCAACCCCCACACCTGGATTCATATCGACGTCACCGAGCCGGACGGAAAGGTGACCAGTTGGATGATCGAAGGGGGCAGTCCAAACATTCTCCTGCGCCGGGGCTTCAATAAGGGTTCACTCGAAAAGGGCCAGAAGATCTCCATCGATGGCTTCCAGGCCAAGGACGGATCGAATCGTGCCAATGGTTCGAACATCACTTATCCCGACGGGAAGAAGCTATTCCTGGGCTCGTCCGGCACGGGCGCTCCCGTAGATCCGGGTCCGGGCAAGTAGAGGCCTTCTGACACTTTCGCGCAAAGTGGTCCGCGCCGCGCGCAGCTTTACCGATCTATCGCCCGACGCGATCGCAAAAGTCAAAATCGCGCTGCTGGACTTCCTTTCCTGCGCCTTCGAATCCCTCGATCTTCCTCCGAGCAAGCAGGCGATCAAGGTAGCGGGAGGCGCAGGCGGCGGGCCGGCGTCGGTGATCGGCACGTCCGTGCGCGCATCGGCTGCGGAGGCTGCCTTCGCGAACGCGGTGCTGGGACATGGGCTGGTCCGCGAAGACATGCACACAGGATCGGTGAGTCACTTGGGAATCGTGATTTTCCCGACTTTGCTGGCGCTGTCGCAACCGCGCAAGATCACCGGACAGAATTTTATTCGAGCAGCAGTGTGCGGCTACGAGGTGGGCGCATCGGTTGGCCGCGCGCTGATGGATCAGGAGACGGTGCGGATCTTCCGGCCGACGGGGATCACCGGACCGCTGGGCGCAGCCGTCGCCGGCAGCGTGATGCTGGGGTTCACGGAAGACGCGGGCGTGAGTGCGCTGGGACTCGCGGCAAATGCCACCGGGGGCTTGAATGAGTGGCCCGCGTCGGGCGCCGACGATATGTTCTTTCACGCGGGGTTCGCGGCGCGCAATGCGGTCACCTCGGTGGAACTCGCGGAACTCGGGGCATTTGGATCGGAAACGGCTCTGGATGGGCCCGCGGGATTGTTCGCCGCGCTGCGCAGGGCCGATCGTGTGGCTCATGTGACACCCTTCCGGGGCGACAGCCTCGAAATCTTTTCCGTCTATCACAAGCCCGCGCCGGCTTGTAACTATGCGCAGACGGCCTGTCAGGCGGCACTTGCCATCGGAGTGCCGAGCCGGGACATCGCCGCTGTTCAAGTCAGGTGCACTGCAGCGGCGATCCACTATCCGGGCTGCAACGCTCCGGGTCCGTTCGAGCGCGTCTTACAAGCCAAAATGAGCATTCACTTCTGTGTTGCGGCGACGCTGGCTCGCCAGTCGATCGAAGAAAGCAACTACCGCCGTCTCGACGACCTGGAAATTGCGCGGCTGATCGGCGTCACGAAATTGGAAGAAGACCCGGAACTCACGCAAGCGTATCCTCGCTTGCAGGGGTCGGAAGTGATCGTCACTTTACGCGATGGTAGAGTGCTGCGTAAGAAAATGTCCGATCTGGTCCCGGCGACCCCCGATCAGATTCGCGCGCGTTTCCGAAGCGCAGCGGGCGCGGCAGCGGTGCGAATCGAGGAAAGAGTGGAGGCGCTTGAGAAACTCACGGACGCAGGGTCGATTGCCGGCGTTTAGCGGCCGTGGTCAGCGGTGCGCACGGCGGGGGCGGCCCGCAACTGGGCTTCTTCCAGAAGCTTGGCCTGCTGGAAGGTGTAGACCATACGGTGGACCACCGTGAGGTTCCCGAGAACCGCGATCACCCATAGCACCGGGGCCATGCGATCGAATAGGGCGCCAATGATCAGCAGCACCACGCGCTCGGGACGCTCCATGAATCCGACCTTGCATTTGGGAATCGAGTTTTCCGCGCGCGCGCGAGCGTAGCTGATCATCACGGAGGCGGTCATGACCAGCGCCGTCAGCACCACATAGAAAGGCCGGTTGATCGACCCGTACCAGACCAGCAAGCCCATGAGCAGGGCCAGATCCGAATAGCGGTCGAGGACCGAATCGAAGAAGCCGCCGAAGCGCGTCACGCGGTTGGTTTCGCGTGCCACGCGGCCATCCACCATATCGAATAATCCCGCTCCGATGATCACCACGCCGGCCCAGCGGAATTGTCCGGAGGCCAGCAGAAACGCCGCACCGACGTTGATCACCAGGCCCAGAAACGTCAGCACGTTGGGATGGATCTTGGAGAGCGCCAGCCCGCGCACAATCAGCCGGATGACTTTGTTGCATGCCCAGCCGATCGCGTGAGTGTAGCTCATCGACTACTTGGCCTCCGTCTGATGAATGGTGATCAGCTCCACGATCTCCATTTCCCGCGCGCCGCCGGGAATCTGGATTTTCACGGTATCGCCAACGTGCTTGCCCAGCAGGCCCCGGCCTATGGGAGACGTCGTCGAAATCATTCCGTTCTTGGCATCCACGTCTTCGCTCGTCACCAGCTTATAACGGATCTTCTCGTCCTTGTCGAGGTCCAGCACGACGACGGTTGAGCCCAGACCGACACGGTCGTGCGGGATCTTGGACATATCGATCATGGAGAGCTCGCGCAGGCGGGCGTTGAGCTGATTGAGGCGGGCATTGACCATGCCTTGCCGCTCCTTGGCCGCGTGATATTCGGCATTCTCCTTGAGATCGCCGTGAGCCCGCGCTTTCAGGATTTCTCGGGGAAGCTCGATACGAAACTCGTTTTCGAGCGCCGCGATTTCGTCCTGCAACTTCTTGATGAGCTCTTGCATACTGCTTCCAGTAAATTATAGCGCGCGAGGCCTTCCAGGCCCCTTCCCAGTAGGGCACTGCTTATGAAAACAAATTCCCTTGCCCCAGTAAACCCTGCGGATCGAAACGGCGCTTGACCGAGCGCATGGCCTCGATCTCAGCCGGATTGTATTGAATCGACAAAAGATGCGCCTTGCGCTTTCCCAAGCCGTGCTCCGCCCCAACGGTGCCGCCCATAGCCACCACTTCCTGGGCGAGCTCGACCGCGACCTCGGTGCCCCGCTCCCATTCCTGCCGCGTTTCGGGCAAAATCTCGGTGTGGACATGGGCGTCGCCGATGTGGCCGAACATCACAAACTTGTCGCCAAAATTCTTGGAGAGGACGCTGCGATAGACGGCAAGAATATCGCGATTGCGCTCCAGTGGAACCGCGTAGTCCGTCGCCAGAACCACGAATCCGGCCCGTCGCAGGTGCTCATGAATGCGCTCCGGGAGACGATGCCGGAACTGCCGGAATCGCTCGCGGTCGGCCGCGGACGATCCGAACCAGGATTCACTTTCGAGCGCACCGGTCATATCCAGTTCGGAGTCCAGCCCGGCATCTCCTTCCAGCTCCAGCAAAACCGCGGCGCCGTGGGGTTGCTCCATCACCTTGATGGAGTGCGAATCCAGAAATTCGAGCATCCGTAGGCCCGGCGTTGGACGCCAGCGATCGACCGCATCCAGCGCGGCTTCCTCGGTCGGAAAGAAGACCACTCCGCCCAGGATCTCGCCGGGCGCGGGCAGCAGCTGAAGCTCGGCCTCGGTCACCACACCCAAGGTGCCTTCGCTGCCGATGAAGAGGTCCACGAAATCCATGCCCGGCTCGAGCCGATATCCGGCGGAATGCTTGCGGGTGCGGGGCAAAGGAATGCGTGGGACGTCGAAGTCGACTTTATCGCCGCGGCGATACTCCGCTATGCTTCCGTCCATATGGACCACCCGCAGCGCCTGAACATGTTGACGCGTGGCCCCGTAGCGGAAGCTGCGCGAGCCGCTGGCGTTGGCTCCGATATTGCCACCGATCGACGACGTGTTCTCGGTTGGGTCGGGCGCGTAGAACTGTCCGGAAGCGGCCGCCGCAGCCTGGACGTCGCGCAGCAGTACACCTGAGCCTACCCTGGCCTTGCCAGGGTACACATCTAACTTTCGGAACTGAGCCATGGAAATGGCCCATCCACTTTTCGGCACTGCGCCACCCGCCAATCCGGTGAGCGCGCCCATCACCGTCACGGGAACGCCTTCGGCGGACGCGCGAACGAGAATCGCGGCGATCTCTTCTTCGTTGCGCGGGCTGAAAACCTGATCGGCCCGGCCTGCGTAGCCGGAAGCGTCGGTAATGTCCATCGGAATTATACGGCCTTGCGCTGGCGAGTCAGGCCTTCGAGCAGCATCCCGGCGATCTGCTTCCCGTTTTCGAAGGCATCCTCATAAACCCTGCGCCGTTCGACGCGCGTGAAACCGTATCCCAGGCGGTACAGCCGCTCCAGCGACAGCCCGGCTACGAAGGTTCCGGTCCAGGCGATAGCCGCCTTGGGAATCAGCCCGCCGCCGAAGGGTATTTTCCCCACCGCTTCACGCGCCAAAGCTCGCCATCCGAACGCGCCCATAGCGATGGAAGCGATTTCGGATCGCTGCTCACGATATCCCACCGCGCGGTCGCTGGCCGCGGCCAGCAGGAATCCCATGCGGATCTGGTTCATGGTGAGAAACGCCGCGTCGGAGCCATACTCCCCGACGGCCCACGGCAGAGATGCCAAGCTGGGAACCACATCCGGCAGAGCAGTCACCAGGGCGAATAAAGCATTCTCCTTGGCGACCGTGCGGATCAAGTGGTGCGAAACTTCTTTGCGGAAAGGATCCAAACGCCGCGCCAATGGCAGCATCAGTTCCTCGCGCTTCCGCACGATGCGCCGGACACAGTCTTCGGGAGCCTCGGGATCGAAGGAGAAGGCATCCGCTGGCCGCAGGAGCGACGATTCGTAGATCTGCACGTCGCAGGAAGGGCCGCCGCCGCGAATCAGAATCTGAACCGCTTCGGCCCGGCGCTCCGAAGAGAGATGGTGCGGAGCAAAGTACGTCTCCATGCTGCCCAGGGCTTCCCGGGAAGCGGCGACCAATCCAACACGCACCGGACGGTCGGCCTGCGCGCGCACTTCCGCGGGATTCAGATTCACGAGCGCTTGTCGTATCTGCCGGAAGACTGCGAGGGCCATGGCTGCTACAGGGCTGATGGAGCTCGGAACATTACCCGCAACTCCTGTCTCCATTGTATCCCGACGCCGATGCGTTCCACATGGATCTCGGAAGAAAAGTACCGCAGTACCGTCTCATTGGCCGGATGGAACTCGAGTGCCGGGGCGACCAGCAGCAGGCGCGGAGGGTCCGGACGCAGCGGGATGCCCGGGAAGTATCCGCGGCCTTCGAACTCGCCTCGTTCCAGGTGCCACTTGACGCGCATCCAGTAATCCAGAGCCTGGAGAGGCAAATGGATGTCCTCGCTGGCTTTGACTTCGATTACGACCAGCCGGCCGTCATCGCCGACGGCCAGAACGTCCAAAATCCCACGGGATCCAGCGGCGAACTGCGGGGCCTGGCCGTATGATGGTGCATCGCGAATGGTCGCGTCCAGGCGGCTGATAGAGGCCCGTACCTGGGATTCGAGCCAGGCTTCGGGATGGCGCAGGTACAAAGGGTTGGTGCGGTCGGCCGCCTCGGCGGCGCGAAGACGAGCCAGCCCGCGTGCCAATGCCTCGATCTCGGGAAACTGGCTTGCGCCGGCACGGTGGCGTTGGTCGATCCCGAAAAGCAGGGCCGAGCCGGAAGTTCGCGCGAACTCCAAGCCTCGCACCGCCAGGCTGACCGAGCCATCCGGCCGGGGCCTGCGCTCAACGCCGTCGATGGCCCCCAGGCGCTCCACCCACGCCGCAAGTTCGGCGTCGGCCACGGTCGCGCAAAATGGATCCAGCCTGGTCGAAAAGTTCGTGTAGTCGCGCGGCTCGACCGGTTCTTCCAGAATTCCGGCTCCGTGGACGAACACGCGATACTGCGCGGCTGTCCGGTTTAGATACCGAACCCGGTGGCACGTGGTGTTTTCCGCGCCGATGGGGACGAATATCGCAAGCGTGCCGACCGCCAAACGCGTCTCGCGACGCTGCAGATAATCGAGCCAAATCAGCCCGAAGCTCAGAACGCCGTCCACGTCCGTGGCATCTTCGCCAGCGCCGATCGCGGCGATGGCCTGATTGCCACGGCGTAGGAACGCCCGCGGATACGCCCGTGACAAGCTGTGGTGCAGATCCTGCTCCGTGCTCAGCTCCACCAGTTTCCAGCCGCTAAACTGGCGGCGAAGCGACATCCGGAAGCGCTCGCGATATTTGAGCCGCGCGCCGTGCCGGGCGGTGGAAGCGTTCGCCGCCTGCGCCAGGTCGATCATCAGGAGCGAGCCGGTGCGGCCTCCAAAACGTTCGATTTCCAGTTCCAGGAATCCTCGCCGGTTTTTGCCGACTCCGCGAATCCGGCGCACCAGATTACGAGTCTCATCCCAGCATTCGAGGGTGCAAGCGCCGCCTGCGCGAGCCCCGAGCACGAATTGATCGGCCCGGATCGGCAGCGGATCTTCGCCAGGCTCCATCAGGACCGGCTGGGCGGCGGTCTTGAGGAAGGCCTCAATTTCGTCTTTCACCACTGAAGACTAGTGGCAGCCGTGCTCCAAAAATATCCGTCAGAATATCAATTCTTTCTTCGAAGAGATATGTTTTTCGAGTTCCTTGCGGTCCCCAAAATAGGTGGACTTGGCTATCCCCTTGCTGAACAGGTCGCGAGCCTGATCGTCAAAGTGCCCTGACTGAGGGCTGTCGCTCTCGCCCGGCATCAGGATAGATACAGAGTGGGGAGCAGCGGACAATTCTATTACTTGTGTCGCCGTCTGGCCGCCGGAGCCCATAACGACAGCACCCGCTCTTTGATACGTGATCGCGCGCGGCGTGATCATGCCGGCTTCCGTGACCGTTCCGCCGCCGGCAGGGTTCGACCGCGACGAACCGGGGCGGGCCACGCGAAAGATGGTGCCGTAGTCGGCACGATAGGGCAGCTCCGTCTCGACCTGGTCCTGGGCTCTGCGAAGCGCCGCGCGGATGCGATTGTTACTGAGAGAATCCGGCGGTTCGAGCGCCTCGGACTCGGGCTTGCCCAGCGCCATCTTAAATAGGTAAAAGGCCAAAGCCTCTATCGAAGTCGGATCGCTACGGCGGTCCCATCCCGTGAGCGTCCGGGCGAAGCGCACCTCGGGCGCCACCTTGACCAGGCGCGTTTGCCAGGTTTCGGCCTTGTATACGACCGTCGAAAAAGCCAAATCCACGGCGCGCCCAAAGGGCCAGGTGTTCTGCGCGGCTAAAAGTTGACGAATACCCGTATCCGCCGCCGGGACGCTTCGCTGGCGCACAAGAATACCCTGATCGGGTGCCGTTCCGGAGCTGTCGATGATTTCGCCGTGCGCCGTTGCCACCATTGCCGCGCCGGGGATCTGTCCCATGCGCCGCGCCGCTTCGACCTCAGCCAGGCTGCGCGCGGTAATCATCGCCCAGGCCTGCTCGATCGCCCGCGGGCCCGCGATATCCTGCGAGCCGCTCCATCCGATGGCGACCGCCGCGCTGTGGCCGACCAGGGGGAAAGGAACGCCCGGCGGCGCGACACCTGAAATCGCGACCTGCTCGTCGGATGCGTACCACCGCATTTCATATGGACGGCCGTCGTCATTCCAGCCGGCCAGCGGATCGAGGATCGCGATAACGTTCCCGGTCGAGCTGCGGGCCGGACCAATCAGCACGTCGTTCGATCCATGGATGGTCGAGAACGCCCGGCGGCTGAACGCCACGACCATTGCAGGAGCGACGGAATTGTTGTCGCCTTGCTCGCTCAGATACCGGTTGATACCAGCGCAGAAAGCCTTGATGACTGCCTGGAGCTTGGGAGCGAGGACCGTATCGTCACTGCCCGCTCCGCGCAGATTCCGCAGAAGAGCGTCCTTCCGGTCTTCGGCCTGGGCATAGCCGGCGGCAAAGGCGGCTCCCGCGGATGTCCGGGCAAAGATGTGCGGAGTCCCAAAATTGTCGCGCAGGATTTCGACGGTTTCAGCGGCGAAGGCGCTGAAGCCCATACTCAGAGAAACAACCAGGCCCAGCAGAAAAACGCGCACCGGCTTTAGAAGAACCGCCTTCAGCGGCTGTCGTCGTCGATGGCGATTTTCAGCGCGCGCAGGAATTTTTGATCCTGCGAAGTGAGTTGGATCTTCCCTACCCGGCGCCGTCGTCCAGTCTCGGGTTGGGATTCCAGTTCCACCGTTTCTTCGGACTCGTCATTGTCTTCGCCTTCAGCCCGTTTGTTGAATCCGATGGTGGCTTCCAGAACCAGGAAGACGTCATAACCGGCGCGTTTGATCTCACCAATCGCGGCGGCTATACGGTCGGAATCGGAAAGCGACTCGTTGATCGCGTTTCCCAATTCTTGCATGAGATCTCGCAAGCGATCGTCCAATTCATTCCTCGTTTCTACTGTACGAACCCGCTCTCGGGTTCCATGCCACCTTCAGCATACCACCCGTATTTCGGGAGGTCGAACGGTTGCCTCTACCCCAAATATCGGCAGCAGCGGCATGGTCTGTTAGGTGGTTTGTTAGGATGAGGGGTGCCGGCGATGAAAATCGACAAGCGCAGCAAAGCGGGCAAATTTATCCAGCATGTGGTGCCCGGCGTGGTGCGACCCATGCGGGTACTATGGCACGAAGTCATTGGCTTTCTATTCATTGTTTTGGCGGTAATTTTCGCATCCTCCGCGATCCGCAATTACCACCTGTTGGGGACCAAAGAAGTCAGCCCGCTGCGGATGGCGGCGTCCTTCTTCCTGCCGGTCCTGATGGCATATTTCGGGATCACCTCCTTCCTGCGAGCCCGTAAAGCCTCGCGTTCATGAGCGATACGTCGAACAACCCAGCGGAACTGCCGGGCCAATATCCGTTCACGCGCGGCATCCATCCCGGCATGTACCGCGGACGTCTCTGGACCATGCGGCAGTACGCGGGCTTCGGATCGGCCGAGGAGAGCAACCGCCGCTACCGCTTCCTGCTCTCGCAGGGAATCACCGGGCTGTCCGTGGCTTTCGATCTTCCCACGCAAATGGGCATGGATTCGGATCACGCCCTGGCTGCGGGCGAGGTCGGGCGGGTAGGAGTCGCGATCTGCTCGCTGGCGGACATGGAGAGGCTCTTCGAAGGCATTCGGCTCGATCAGGTCACCACGTCGATGACCATCAACTCGACCGCCGCGATTTTGCTTTCGCTTTATGCGCTGGCCGCCCGGCGCCAGGGAGCCGATCTCAAGAAGCTTTCGGGCACCGTGCAGAATGACATTCTCAAGGAGTACATCGCGCGCGGGACCTACATCTATCCACCCCGCCCGGCGATGCGGATCGTCACCGACCTGTTCGCGTGGGCCGGCGCGGAGTTGCCCGAGTGGAACACCATCTCGATCAGCGGTTATCACATTCGCGAAGCCGGCTCGACCGCGATCCAGGAAGTGGCGTTTACGCTGGCGAACGCCATCGCGTACATCGATGCGGCTGTTCATGCAGGATTGGACGTCGACGCCTTCGCTCCGCGCGTGTCTTTCTTCTTCAACGCCCACAGCGATTTTCTGGAGGAGATCGCCAAATACCGCGCGGCCCGGCGATTGTACGCGCACATCATGAAGGAACGCTTCGGCGCGAAGGACCCGAGGTCGATGATGATGCGGTTTCATACTCAAACGGCCGGATCGACACTCACGGCGCAGCAGCCCGACGTGAATGTTGTGCGCGTGGCATTGCAGGCCCTTTCCGCAGTGCTGGGAGGCACCCAATCGCTGCATACCAATTCGCGCGACGAAGCCCTGGGACTGCCGACGGAAGAGGCCGCGCGTCTGGCGCTGCGCACGCAGCAGATCATCGCTCATGAAAGCGGGATCGCCAAGGTGGCCGATCCCCTGGGCGGTAGTTTCTACATCGAAGAGCTGACCGATAGGATCGAGCGCGGAGCTCAGGACTATCTCGGGCGCATTGACAGGTTGGGGGGAACATTGGCCGCGATCGAAAAAGGCTGGATTCAGGCGGAGATTCAGAACGCCGCCTACGAATTTCAGCAGCAGGTGGAGCGGGGAGAAAAGATCGTGGTCGGCGTCAACCGGTTTCAGCAGGAAAACGATGAGCCTCTCACGGCTTTGCGAATCGATTCCGATGTGGAGCTTCGGCAAGTGGAGCGCTTACGGCAAGTGCGTGCGTCGCGGGATCCGGCAGAAGTAATGGCTCGCCTTGGCGCGCTGGAAGAAGCCGCGCGCAGCTCTGACAATCTGATGCCGAAGATCATGGCGGCTTGCGAAGCGCTTGCAACGGTCGGCGAGATCTCGGATCGCCTGAGGAAGGTTTTTGGCGAGTATCGTGAGGGCTGAGGTTCACATTATCGGCGGCGGCTTGGCAGGCTGCGAAGCGGCGTGGCAGGTTGCTCGCGCTGGCGGCCGTGCAGTCTTGCACGAAATGCGGCCGGTGCGGACCACTCCTGCCCACAAGACCAGCGCTCTATCAGAGCTGGTTTGCAGCAATTCGCTCAAGAGCGAGCAGGAGAACGGTGCTCCGTGGCTGCTTAAAGAAGAGCTGCGACGCTTAGGATCGCTGTTAATCAAGGAGATCGCCCCGCGAACACGGGTCCCGGCGGGCCAAGCACTCACGGTGGATCGCGACCTGTTCGCCGCCGAAGTCACGCGAGCACTCGAAGCAGATCCTGCCATCGAGATTCGCCGCGAAGAAGTTACGGCCCTCGATCCGGAACAGATCTCGATCGTCGCCAGCGGGCCGCTGACATCCGATGCGCTGGCGGGTGAAATCGCGCGGCTCACGGGATCGCAGCGGCTATTCTTTTACGACAGCATCAGTCCGATTGTGGATGCGGAGTCCATCGACACCTCGATCGCCTTCGCGGCGTCGCGCTACGGCAAATCACTCGACGGGACCGATGATTATCTGAACTGTCCCTTCGACAAAGCCGAGTACGAGGCATTTCTGGATGCTTTGCTGGCAGCGGACAACGTCCCGGCGCATATTGGAGAAGACCACGTCAAATACTTCGAAGCCTGCCTGCCGATCGAAGAGATCGCGCGGCGCGGCCGCGACACCCTGCGCTTCGGGCCGATGAAGCCGATGGGGTTGATCGATCCACGCACCGGCCGGCGCCCCTATGCAGTCGTCCAGCTTCGCAGCGAAAACGCGCGCTCGGGCAGCTTCAACCTGGTGGGATTCCAGAATCACATGCGCTTCGGCGAACAGCAGCGCGTGCTGCGAATGATCCCGGGGCTCCAGAACGCCGAGTTTTTGCGATTTGGCCAGGTGCACCGCAACACCTACATCAACGGACCTGCTTTGTTGACCCCAACTCTTCAACTGCGGACTCGCCCGAGCATTTTCTTCGCGGGACAGATTTCGGGTGTTGAAGGATACGTGGAATCCATCGCCACGGGACTAATCGCGGGGATCGGCGCGGCGGCCCTCGCAACCGGTGATCCAGTCCGCACCTTCCCCCGCGAAACAGCCATTGGATCGCTCTGCGCATATGTGTCCGGAGCCGATGCGGCCAACTATCAGCCCGCGAACATCACCTTCGATCTGCTGCCGAAGCTCGATAGTCCGCCGCGCGATCGCAAACTAAGGCACGCTGAGGTTTGCCGCAAAGCGCTGGCCGCGCTCGAGCAGCATTTATACTCGCATGCCTGACGCCCAGGCTTCCGCGTTAACGAAGGCGATCGAACGTTACCTCGCCGACCTGCGCCTGCAAAACGCCTCCCCTCACACGCTACGCAACTACGCGAGCGATCTTGAACAGTTCGCTGGTTATTTTTCGCCTCCGGGTCAGCATCCGCCCGCGCCCGCCGAATTCACGGTGCTCCAGATCCGCGAGTGGCTGGGCGACCTCTATCATCGCCGGATGAGTCCCGTTTCCGTCCGGCGCAAGCTCGCGTCGGTCCGTTCGCTGTTTCAGTTTCTCGCTAAGCAAGGCAGCGTGCCGACGAATGTCGCGCGTCTGGTGAAGACTCCCAAAGCTCCGCAGCGCCTGCCCGCCGTTCCGAGCGCTGAGCAAACCAACCAACTCATCAACGCTGTCGCCGAAGATCGCCTGGAGCGTCCCTTTCCCGAACGCGACCGGCTTATTTTCGAGCTGCTGTATGGATGCGGCCTGCGCATCAGCGAACTGGTCGGGCTCGATCTGGACGATTTCGATACCCGCGAGCAGTGGATTCGCGTCCGCGGCAAAGGACGCAAGGAGCGCCAGGTCCCCTACGGGGCGACCGCTGCCGCTGCGCTCGATAAGTATCTCGAGGTGCGATCCGTCAAGCTTCGGGAGAAAGGACTATTCGCGAATCATCTGGGCACGCGGCTTTCCGACCGGGGCGCGCGCGGCATCGTGAAGCTGTACGCGCGCCTGATTTCGGGCGATGCTTCCCTGCATCCGCACAGCCTGCGCCACGCCTTCGCGACCCATCTGCTAGCCGACGGCGCAGATCTCCGCGCGATTCAGGAACTGCTGGGACACGCGCGCCTGGCGACCACACAGAAGTACACGCAGGTGTCGCTGACGGATCTGATGGCAGTCTACGATCGCTCACATCCGAAGGCCAAGAATCGGTGATCGGAACTTGGACGTCGCCGGCTGGACTAATTGTCCCCGGCGGTCTCCAGGACCATCTGCCACAGCAGTTCAGCGCCATTCTCGATGTTCTGAGTGGAGATTCTTTCGTCGTTCCCGTGCTCGCGGCTCTCGCCCGCCTCGCGCAGGAAAACCGGCACGCCGTAGACCGCCATGCCGTGCGATCGCAGGAAGCTTCCGTCGGTGGCCCCGCGGGACATGAACGGCACAACCGCCGACTGGCGCGGATAAATCAGCCCGATGGCCCGCTCCAGCGAACGATAGGCGGTGCTGATGCGGGGGCTGGCGTCGGTGGCGGGCAGTTGCGCTCCCGGCGCCAGCGTGATTTCAACCGCCGGATCCCCGACGATCTGCCGGAATCGCGCCAGAATGTCTTCCGATGTTTCGCTCGGCAAGCGGCGGACATCCACTTGAGCTTCCGCGGTGCTGGGGATGCTGTTGATCTTGATCCCGGCGTTCAGCATGGTAGGAGTGACGGTCGTGCGCAGGGCGGCATCCAGCTCCGGGTCGCGTGCCCGAATCTGGCCAGCGGCTGCTTGAACTGTAGCCGCATTCTCCAGGCGCGGCAGCAGCGGCGGGAGCCAGTCGTATTCAGGAAAAGCCGACAGCTCGCGCAGATAACGGCGGGTAAGCGGGGTTAGCCGGACCGGCTGGTCGGCATCGGCTAACTTCACCAGGGCTCGCGACAGCCGCAGCACGGCGTTATCGGACCGCGGCAGCGATCCATGCCCGGCCGGCCCCTTGGCGGTCAGCACCACGCGCGTCGGAATCTTCTCCGCGGTTTGAACCAGGAACACGCGGATTCCATTCTTCGACTCCCACACCGAACCGCCCTCATTAAACGCGAATTCGGCATCGATCTTCGGCCAGGCGTTCTTGATCAGCCACTGGATCCCCAATGAGCCGGCCTCCTCGTCGGCCTCCGAGAGCAGAATCAGGTCGCGGTTCAACTTGATATTGCGGCGCCTGATCTCCACCATCACTGCCAGCTCCGCGGCGAGAAGCGATTTTGTATCCAGAGTGCCGCGCCCGTATAGAAAATCGTCGCGTACTTCCGCCTTGAAGGGATCCACGGTCCACTGCTTGCGCTCGACCGGGACCACATCGCTGTGGGCCATCAGCAGCAGCGGCTTGTTCTTCCCGTTTCCCTTGAGCCGCGCGACCAGATTCAACCGCTTGGGATCGTCGCCCAGAAGCTCGGCCGGGATGCCGCTTGCATCGGCGACCTGTTTCAGATAGCTGGCTACCCTGGATTCGTTGCCCGGAGGATTGGATGTATCGAGGCGAATGAGGTCCGTGAGATACTGGCGCGTCCGCATGCCCAGGGAACGGTTATCGTCGCCCGCGGCGGATATAACGAACCCCGCGGTTAGCGCCGACAGGGCGAACAATGCGGAAAACATTCGCATTTGTTCCTGATCTTAGCACGCAAACATGAATCTGACTCAGGTATGCTATTGCGCAAAGGGTATCCTTAAATTATGGCTAGCAGAAGCGTCAACAAAGTCACTCTCATCGGGCATCTCGGACGGGACGCCGAGACCGCTTATACCGCCTCGCAGACGGCGGTGACCAAGTTTTCCGTCGCCACTAACCGCCGCTGGAAGGATCAGGCGAGCGGCGAGTGGAAGGAAGAAACCAACTGGACCAACGTGGTCCTGTGGCGCGGGGAGAACGTCGCGCCGTATCTGACCAAGGGCAAGCAGATTTACGTCGAGGGTCGTTTGCAGACGCGGAGCTACGACGATAAGGACGGCAAGAAGGTGTGGACTACTGAAGTGGTCGCGGAAGATGTGATCCTGCTCGGCGGCCGCGGCGAGGGCGGCGGTCCGGATGAGATGTCGCAGGAACCTCGCAGCGCACCGCGCTCGCGACAGGCGGCGGCCCCCGCGGCGCGCTCCGCTCCACCGTCGTCTGAAGGCATCGGCGACGACGACGTTCCGTTCTAGCAAGTCGCGCCGTCTAACGCGCTCCCCTTCTAAACGAGCCGCCGATAAGAAATCGGCGCGCAGGTTGAAAAACCTGCCCACACGCATGCCGAGCCGCTATCTCCGCCGGGCGATAATTACGAGCCGGGGAGAACCCAACTGATACGGCTCATCCGCCATTCCCCCGTGAAAGGAGAGCGTCTCGAAACCCGCGGCGCCCAGCATCCGGCGGAGTCCGGCGGAAGTAAAAACATAGTGTGCCGTTGGCCGGGTTTCGATAACGCCGCCGCGAACAAAGGTGTAATCAATGTTCAGGCAGCTCTCCCACGGATCGTAGCGGTTCTCGCTGAGAATGATGAGATCGCCGAAGCGATGCCAGCGTTTTTGAACCAGCGTCGGCAGGATGGATTCCGCGGTCATGCCGGTTTCGATCACCAGCTTCGCGCCGGGTTTCAGCGCTCCGGCTAGAGCCGATAGGAACGCTGCCACGCCGGTGTGATCCAGATACCCGAAGCTGTTGCCGAAGCAGAACGCGCCGTCGAACGCTGAAGGTTCCACTTCCAGCTCGCGCATATCGCCCTTGCGCCAGTCCGCGTCCAGTTCAGTCCGGGCGGCGGCCAGGAACTCGTCCGATAGATCGATGCCGGTAGTGCGATAACCGCGCCGCCCGAGCTCGATCGAGTGCCGTCCGTTGCCGCACGGTATATCCAGCAACCTGGCACCGGGGTTGACTTCAAGTGCTTTCTCCAGAAAATCGACATCTGCCAGAGTAAAGGCCGGGGTCATGGCGCGAGTCCAGAAATCGACCGCGGGACCCTGAAAAAAAGTTTCGAACCATTCAGACTTCAAGCGAGATTCTCCTGTGACCTTGGGTGGAAGGGAAGGGCCGCGTTGAGCTATCGGACGGCGTTAGTCACAGGCAACGTAAACGAGTATAGCTCGCCCGCAAAGGGCGCGCGGGCACCCTCAATGAAGGCAGGCAAGTTGCCAGCGCGCTCCGTATTGCGGGTGTTTACTCAGGAGATGATCCGAACTTTTGGCCCCAGGTCTTGAACTCGTCGAAGCCCGCCTTGGTCAGTTTCTTCAGCTCGGCGATTTGGCCGGGATCGACGCTGGTGAAATTAAAGCAGGATTTCCCCTGCATGCGCTTTTTTAGTTCGGGAGAAATTGTCGCCTGGAGCTTCGGGTTCATATAAATCGGCATCAGGTGGAAGCTAACGTAAGCCTTTCCGATCTTGACGCCGCCGAATTGCAGGCGCCGGCCATTGTAAATCGCCGACCTGGTCTCCAGATAGTACTCGCGTGGCTTGTCCACTTGGATCGCCAGACGCCCCTCGTACTCCTCGAATAGCGGCTTCAGCGCGTCGAAAATGTTCTGGAAGGAGTCGGCCATTACGGTCTGACGGAGGCTGCGCCCAAAATGTGCCGGTTGACACGGTCCTGGACGAACAGCACCAGTTTGAGATTGGCGCGATTCCAATCCGGCCGCAGATTGAGCTGCGCCGTGGCCGAATATTCTCCGGGACGCTGGGGATCCAGCCGGCCCAAGCTGCTGAGAGTGCGGACCACTGCCGCATGGCGCAACTGGCGTCCGTTATTTTCCCCGCCAAACACGGAAGTGACCAGCCCGTCTTCGGTTACGCCCAGCAGGATGTCGGCGTCGTGGCTTCCGGGCGGGAGCTTGGACACGCTGAAGGTAACTGTCTGGGGCGACATCATCGCGATAGACACCTGGGCTTGCGGCTCCTTCACTTCCTTATTGATGGCTTCTTGCACCGCGCGCGAATCAGAACCCAGCACTTCTTTTTGACCATTCACGACAATCTCGGGAGTATAGACGCTTTCGAGATGAAACGCTTTTCCATAATCCTGCTGGCGCGCTGAAAACAGCGGCGAGGAGAATTTGTCCTTCCAGCCGAGCTGATCCCAATAGTCGACATGCTCGCCGAGAGCGATCACTTCGACGCCAGGGGCCACCATCACTACCTGTTTCGATCGCCCCGCGTTTCCATAGCGCGGGAACTCGAGCCGCGAAAGCACCTGATCGGCTGGTGGACAGCTCGAACATCCCTCGGAGGTGAATAGCTCGACAACCACTGTTTGTGCCGAGGCCACACGGGTCACAACCGCGCCAAGCAGGCCGAAAATCAGGATTCGAGCCGTCATTGCACCTATTCTGACGCTTTCCGGGCATCAAATGTGGACGCAATGCTAACGTTAATTCTTGGAAAAGTTTTTTGGAAACCCGGAGACCGCCGCCACCCTCAGCGACATGATCCGGCGGGAGCGTATCCCGCAGACGCTGCTGTTGTCGGGTCCCGAGGGTGTCGGGAAGGCTACTTTGGCCCGCCGATTCGCGGCCGAGCTCCTGCAATACGATGCACCCAAAATCGACCAGGATGACCTGAGCCTGGAGTCCAATGCAACACTTATCGCCGATCGCGAAAAATGGACCTCCGACAAGCGCAACGACGACCCGCTGGTGTTCGGCTCGCACCCGGATTTCCAGACGTTTCCGCCGGATGGGCCGCTGCGGCAGATCACCATCCATCAGATGCGGTCGCTCAAGGAGCGCGCATCGCTGAAGCCGCTGAAGGGCTCCTGGCGGGTGTTTCTGATCGATGGAATCGACCGCGCCAATCCGCAGGCAGCCAACTCGCTGCTAAAGACGCTGGAAGAGCCGCCCCCGCACCTGATCCTGATTCTGACGGCTCGGAATCCCTACGATTTGCTGCCGACCATCCGCTCGCGCTCGGTTCCGTTCCAGCTCGGCCGTCTGAGCGAAGATGACATGCGAGCTTTCATTAAAGCTCGGGGTCTGGACGAACCTGAGCGTCGGCGGACGCTGGCGGAGGGCGCTCCCGGTCTGGCCGTGTCTATCGATCTCGAAACGTATGATCGCCGCCGGACGGCCATGCTGGCGCTGCTCAAGGTCGCAGGCGGGCTATCAGGGTTCGATACGTGGCTGAAGCATGCCGATTCCGTCGCCGCACGGCGTGCCGAGAAGCTCGAATCCTATCTGGAAGTGCTGTATTCGCTTCTGGAGGACGTCGTGCTTCTAGTCCACGCCTCGCGTAAGGTTTTACGTAACAATGACATACGCGGCGAGCTGGAGGCTCTGGCCGGCCGCGTGGACTTCGAATGGCTGCGCCGGGCCATCGCGCGCGTGGACGAGCTGGTGGAATTAGGGCGGCGCAACATTCAGAAATCGATTGCGTTCGATGCATTCGCCGCTAGTTTGCGATCCCGCTAGCGCTGTGTTATCCATGAAAGTAGACCGGCGAAGGAAACGACCAGCAGGTCTAAAACCCCGCTAGTTTGCCTCTGACAGAAGGAGCCCGCAAGGTGGAACCCGGAAACCGGCGTTTGATCCGGCCGTCGATAAACGAGATGAAAGATCCCAGACCCGCTCGCAAAGAGGTACAACCCAAGAAGGCCACCCCGCCGGACCAGACCAACGCGGAAAACTTCTATTATCTGAAGCAGATGCAGTCCAAGACTCAGATGACCATCGTGCTTAAGGACGGGGAAACGCTGAAAGGCGTTATCGAGTGGTACGACAAAGGCTGCCTGAAGGTGAATCGCGACGGCGAGCCGAATCTGCTGATCTTCAAATCCAACATCAAGTACATGTATAAGGTGTAAGCGGGCCGCCGTGGCAGTTCCCATTTGATAGACTGCACAAGGAATGCGGTTGTTCATAGCCGTTGCAGGGCTCATGTGCGCCTCCGTACTGGCCCAGAGTCCATCGGCCGTGCCGGTGGATATCCAGATCCCGATTTCGCCCACGCCCTTTGCCAGCAAAGGAAAGCTGCACTACGTCTACGAGATTCATCTCACCAACTTGGACCGTCGTGGACGCGCGCTGACGCTTTCCAGAGTCGAGGTGTTGAGCGATCAGGGGAAACCTCTCGCCACTTTCGGCGCCGGGGACCTGATTAAGCAGCTGATGCAGCCAGGACTTGCTGAAGGTTCCCCGGACCTGGGCCGCCTGGGCGCCGGAAGGCGGGCCGTGCTATTCGCCTGGGTGTCGGTGGGCGAGGGCGAACCGCGCCCGGCTTCGCTCCAACATCGGTTTGTGATCGCCATCGAAGGCGTGGCCGGCGACAACACCGTCGAGTGCTGCCAGACGGCTATTCCACGCGAGGGCCCGCTGGTGATCGGGCAGCCGTTGCGCGGCGGCGGCTGGCTCGCCGGGAATGGACCTTCTGAGTCGAGCGAGCACCGCAGGGCTCTTCTTACCGTTGACGGTCGCGTGTATCTTGCCCAACGGTTCGCCATCGACTGGATTCAATTCGGGAAGAACGGCGAACTCGGTTCCGGCCGGGGCACTGAGAATCGGGATTACTTTGGGTATGGCGCCGAGGTACTCGCGGTGGCGAGCGGGCGCGTGTGCGGGATCAAAGACGGAATTCCTGAGAACAAGCCGGAGTCCCTGGCCGTGCCGATCACACTTGAGACCATCGCGGGCAACTACGTGTGCCTGGACCTCGGGGGTGGCCGCTATGCGCACTATGCGCATTTGCAGCCCGGAAGCATGCGCGTGAAGCTCGGCGACCGTGTCGAGCCCGGCCAGGTTCTGGCGCTGTTGGGGAATTCCGGGAACTCCGACGCTCCCCATCTCCATTTTCAGATTACCGATGGCCCCTCCGTGTTGGCCTCCGAGGGAATGCCGTATTTGTTGCCATCCTTCGTCGAGGAAGGGAAGGGGGAGGACTTCAAATTCAAGCCGGCGTCCGCACCGACGCCGTGGCGAAATCAGCTGCCCGTGGATGGGATGGTGGTGCGGTTCCCGCAGTAAGTCACGCGTTCGCCACCGTGGTACTCGTTCTTTTTGGGCCCGTGGCCGTGCGCTTTTTCCTCCCACGGCGTGGAGGGGCGCAAACTACTTGCCGACTAGGTGCTCCAAATCGCGGTTATTCTCGGTGCAGATGCTTTCGATGATGTCTTCGCCCGGAGGAGCCAGTTGCGACACCTTCTTGATGGTCCAGGGGCGCAGATAGGCGCCCGGATCGTCAATGGTGATTTCAATTTCCCTGTGTCCGAGATCGGGGCGCCGGATCCGTTCGGTGACGCGCATCTGGTCGGAATGGGGGCGGCTGTCATCCAGCCAAGTCTTGTCATTGAATCCCACAGATTCAACGACCAAGGTGTCGCCTTCCCAGTGCGCGGTGGAATGCCCCATCCAGGTGGGATCCGGCGCGGCGGGCAGCTTTCGCCCGTCGATGGGAATCTGGCGGTAACCGGGCGGAGCGCTGACTTCGAAAACGATAACCATAAATTTCGGTGTGTGCACAATCCGGTGTGGTCCGAACATCCCGGCCAGAGCGATGCCCAAAGGAAGGCAGCGAGCTTGTGGAAAATCGCGGAAATTGTTGTCGATTCTTTCCTGCATGATGGCTTTTGCGGAGGCGGTCAGTTCCGGCTTGCCCGGATCGACGGTATTCTCTTCCAGCCACAAGCCGGAGAAATCGGGTTTCCCGTCGGTTCCGCGAGGCGTTGGGCCCGTGGGGGCGGGAGGCTTGTTCTTGGCGAAATCGGTAAAGAAGTCGCGGCCGTCGCCCAACGTGTTGAGGGCGACACCTTCGGCCAATTTAATATCGAGTTTGACCGTCTGCCCGGATGGGACCGCGACATTCTCCCGCAGGAAAGGGCGGAAGAAAATGAGCGGGGTTTGGATCTGGACGGTATACGTTCCGGCCGGCAGCGGGCCAAGCTTGTACTCGCCGGTTGCGGAGGGCGTGGCGGAGAACTCTGCTTTCGTCGCGATGTTTGCGGCCTGAACGGGGAACATCGAAACGGGGCGGCCATCCGGATCGGACACGGACCCGGCGATCGTGCCAGCGGGCGTTTGGGCCCAAGCTTGTGCGGAGAGTCCGAACCCGGCCGCGGCGATCAGCGAGAATCTGCGCATCATGGCTGCCAATTCTATCGCAACACTTTTAGAGAAGAGCCGGCGTTAGGTGCGGGCGCATCCGCATGGGGGACCTTCCAGCAAATTCTAGAGCTTCGGCAAAATCGTTCGGGCGATGGCAATCGATTTGGTATTCGCGTCGGGAACCGGACCCGGAACGAGTCGAATGAGCGTATTTCCCTGGAGAACGTTCAAGCCGAGATTCGCCAGGCGCACGGCGCGGTCACCCAAGCCGGGAATGTCAGCGCCGAAGCCTTCCTTTCCGTCGCTGGCGGCTTTTCCAATGCCACCGAAGATAGCTTTGGTGGCGGTGAGGGCGGTCATCTGCGTTTTGCCGTCTTCACCATCAATGACCAACATGAGAAGAGGAACATCGCCATTACTTCCCGGCGCTGCCCCGGCTCCGGCGGCGCCGGCTTCCGCGGCGAGGCCTCCCACTAGCTTGCTCAAAGAATCGGCCACGTCGTTTCCACTGACTTGCGCGCCCGGTTTTTGAAGTTGCTTCAAGAGATCCGCGGTGCCCTGCTGGGCGAGCTTTCCACTCAAGCCCGCGGGACCATAGTAAAGGCACGTGGTTCCTTGGTCCTCAATGCGATCGATGGGCTCGCCGAGCATATCTGCGGCGTCCGTTTTCGAAAGCAGGGCGCAGGCTTTATAGGTGCGAATTTTCGACGCACTATTGGAAGCGTCAGGAGACGAAATCGAATTGAGGTCTACACCAACGCTCGCGGCTTTTTCGACTACAGCCTGCTTCACTTTATGCGCGACGTAATACAGTCCGCCCACCGTTGCGGCCCCAGCCAACACCAAAAAGACCAGTACGACAGCAAGAATTTTTAAACCCGACCCCGCCTTTGCCGCTGGCGGTAGTGCGGCCGCCGGCTGAGGATCAGGCTGCGTGGGAGGGCCGGCAGGAGATGCCTGGCGCGCCCCACAATTAGCGCAGAAAGCACTAGCGGCACTCCGAGCGCCTCCGCAGTTACTACAAAAGTTGGCCATTTCCCATCACCTCCGCTACAGCGATTCCACACCGCTAATATCGATCTCGTGGTCTCACCGGAAATAAGCTCAGGGCCTTATTCTATAACGACGCAGAAACAGATGCACCGGAGATCTCTGGCGCTAAGCGCGGCGGTGGACGATTTCCGAACTAAGTTACCCCGCAGACCGCGAGCCGAATCTGCTGATCTTCAAATCCAACATCAAGGAACATGTATAAGGTGTGGGCCGACGTCAGCCATTCCACTCAAGTACTTGTCACCGGTTTGTGCTTGACTTGAAGTCGCGGGCCTCACTTATGCACATCGCGGAAGGCTAGCATGGGAACCAGCCGTTCTTCCCTTTCAGGATCGAATCCACATTGGTTACTGAACTCTTTGGGGTTCTGATAAGTACCAAATAGCATGTCCCACCAAGTGATGTCACCGTAGTTGTCCTGATGCTTTTCGTACTCGTGGTGGATGCGATGCATTTCTGGACGTTGAAAGAAGTAGCCCACCCAATGCGGCGTCTTCACATTCGTGTGATAGAAAAACTCGCCTACCGCGCAGCAGCCGGTAAACACCGCTCCGCCACGCAAATCAAGCCCTAACAGCGTATAGACCAGCACACTACCGATGATTGAATTCGCGATCATCTCTAGCGGGTGTTTGTAGAAAGAGGTGATCACTTCGATTCGTTGCGGGCTGTGATGGATCTGATGGAAGCCCAGCCACAGGAAGTCTATGCGATGGCGCCACCGATGCCACCAATAGAAAACGAACGTACCGATGAAGTAGGCTAGACAGCCGCCCGCGAGCGGTGACATCCGCGTTTGCAGATGAAACACCGACGAGGACGAGAGCCATCGCTCCCATGAGATGCCGGCCAACAGGATCACTCCAAATTGGCAACCATTGACGAGCACAACGCGATACGGCCACGTCCGCACGGGAGGGAGTTTCCAGCCAGGGACCAAGCGCTCCAGAAGCAGGCAGCACGCAGCGATCCCAAATATGTAGGCGATCATCACACTATTTTACGCGGGCGGTCAGAGCTCTGTTCCAAGCAATTCCCCCTGATTAATACCTTATAGCCATCTGCGATGTCGGATCTGGGCGGCCAAATTCCCTGGTGATCCCTGAGGTCAAGCTGACGCGTTACCCGCCCGCCGGTGGAGATAGCTCTCCAGGAACGCCCGCGCCTGCTGGACCAGAACATCGCTGATCGGCGATCCATCCAGGCGGGCGTCGGCGACAGCGTACTCGAGCGTGCCGAACTCGACAGGGGCGTGGTCCTTTTCGACCACGTACACGATTACCAATCTGGCGGGTGAATCTTCGGTTACGGAGAATCGCACGGCGTCCGCGGCGTCGTCACCCGGAAAGCGGTCGCAGCGCCCACGAGCGTAACCAAAGTTACAGCATTCGTCGTGATGGCCTTCGGTGAGATTAGACGCGGACGCGTGGCAGGTTCCGCTAAACAGATCGCCTAACGGGTATCGGGGGGGGCGGACCCAGACAATGTTTTCGAGACGTTGAGAAGGTGCAAAGAAAGGGCACGCCACGGCAACTACCTAGTAGGCTGTATCCTAACAGATTGGACCAAACGAACCCCAGGCTCGAAACGCTGCGGCAACTGCTGGCCGATAATCCCGCCAATACCTTTGCGCGTTATGGCCTGGCGATGGAACACGTCCGATCAGGCGATCTGGACGGCGCGGTCCGGGAGTTCGAGGCCGTTGTCACCACCGATCCCAAGTATTCCGCCGCCTACTACCATGGCGGACAGGCTCTCGAAAAGCTGGGCAAACTGGACGAAGCTCGCGATTTATACCGCCGGGGAATCGCCGCGACGCGCGACCCGCATGCGCTGAGCGAGCTCCAGGCGGCCCTGGATATACTGGGAGACTAGAGGTATTATTGCGCCGCTTTGCGCATTTTTTGTCGATCTTGCTGCTGACGGCGGCTGTGGCTTCGCCGCAGAAGCGGCCCGCGCGAAGCGACACGCCTCCTCCGCGGGAAGCTCCTCCGCCTCCGGAGCCCTACAACCAGCTCGATTCGAATGAAACGTTGTTCTACGTGCTGGCCGCGATCAACGCGGCGGGTTATGACGAACAGGCCGAATCGTCCACGAACAGTCCCCTGCGCGGAAGAGTGCGCGATTACCTGGCCAAGCAGAATCTTCAGAGCCTCGCGCCGCTGCGGCGGTACGTGCGGGATCACAAGCCGAGGAATCCCGGCGCGGAACTGGGCCAGTACATTTCTTTTGCGCTGGTAAACAAAGGCAAGCCCGATTTCACTCCAGCCAATCCGGATCTGCCGCAGCCGGCCGACGCCGATACGCTGTACGACTTCCCTCCGGTACTGGCTGCGTTCTATCAGGAAGCCAAACTAGGGGTCCTGTGGAAGGAGGCGCAGCCGGATTACGAACGCGCCCTGGCGCAAATCCATGACCCGGTCGTATCGGCAGTACAGCAGGTGAATGCGTACCTGCGCTTCGTCGACAGCGGTATACGGCGGGGACGTTTTCAGATTCTGGTCGATCTGCTGGGCGCGCCCAATCAGGTCCAATTCCGCGATTACATTGACGACTACTTCGTGGTGGTCACCCCGGCCGTGGAACTGCCTGTTTTCGACATCCGCCACGCCTATCTGCGCTATCAGGTGGATCCGCTGGGCTACAGGTTCGCCGACGATCTTCAGAAGAAAGCGCGTTTGGCCGAGCACGCCCTGGATTCGCCCCTGCTCGGAGAACAGTACCGGGTGGATTTCGTGCGGCTGGCTACAGAGTGCTTCATCAAGGCCGTGGAAAGCCGGCTGGACCGGAAGTCCGCGCTGGCCGAGGAAGCGGCGCGCGAAGGCTTCGTGCTGGCACCGATCTTCGCGGAGCTATTGCAGCAATACGAGCACCAGGAAGTCGCCATGCGGCTGTACTTCCCGGATATGGTCAACCAGATCGACGTCAAGAAGGCGCAGCAACAGATCGCGCGCATCGATTTTCTCAAAGAGCGGCCGGTGCGAACGTACCGGGTTACATCGGAGGTGAAGCCTCCCGAGCTGACGGGCGCGGCCAAGACCCTGGATGATGCCGAGCAGTTGTTTCTGGACCGTGAGAAAGCGCCCGGCAACGCCGCCAAGGCCAAGGAGCTGTTCCTGAAGGCAATGCAGGAGACGGATGAGAAACCGATGCACGCCAAGGCGTATTATGGTTTGGCGCGGATCGCTTTACTGGACCGGGACCTGGAGACGGCCGACCGTTTCTTCCGCAAGATATTGGAGCTGGAACCGGACCCTGCCACCAAAGCGTGGGCGCTGGTGTATATCGGCAGGCTGGCCGATTCGCAGGGCGATAAGGATCCGGCCCAGGAGAGTTACAAAGCTGCGCTCGCGGTTCAGGGAATCTCTGACCTGGCGCGGCAGGAGGCGCAAAGGGGCCTGACCGGCGCCTTCGTACGAAATCCTAAATCAAAGGAGCAGGAGTGATGAAGAAAGTTTTTGCCGCAATGGCGCTGCTGGGAATGGGAACCGTGTTGCTGAACGCGCAGCCGAAACCGCCGGCACCGGACGAATTGAAGGCCTTACAGGAGATCGCGAATTCCAAAACCGTGGACACCCGGGTGGCCGCGGTGGACAGCTTTGTGAAAAATTTCCCCAAGAGCGAATATCGGAACTTCGCGCTGACCATGGCGGCCGAAGCGTATGAGGCGGGCGGGAACTCCAGCAAGGCTATCATCTACTATCAACAGGCGCTCGAAGCGAATCCCAAGGACTACAACGCCATGCTGATGCTGGCTGCCGAGACCGCGCGAACCACGCGCGAGTTCGATCTGGATAAGGAAGAGAAGCTCGGCAAGGCGGAGAAATACGCCAAGGAGGGAATGGCCCTGATCCCCAGCGCGCCCAAGGTGAATCCGCAAGTCACCGACGCGCAATGGGAGGCGGTGAAGAAAGACGATATGGCGCGAGGGCATGAGGCCCTGGGATTGATCGCGGGCGCGCGAAAGAAGTACGACGTGGCTGCCAGCGAGTACAAGCTAGCCGTTGAAACCGCGGCGGAACCCCAACCCGCAACCTATATCCGTATGGCGGCAGCGTACACCGACGCGGGCCAGCCGGACCAGGCGATCCCCACACTGGATAAGGTGCTGGCCATGCCGAATCTTCCGGATCAATACAAAAAGGTGGCACAGGCCGAAAAGGATCGCGCCCAAAAAGCGAAAACCGCGAAATAGAAGCCAGCATTGATATGCCGGCTGACATGGAGGTTCTCGAAGCGGCCATCGGGCATGTGTTCCGCGACCGGGAACTGTTCCAGCGGGCGCTGACTCACAAATCGCGAATGCATGAGCGGCCGGGTGAGATTCCTGCGGCCGGCGATAACGAACAGCTGGAGTTCCTGGGGGACTCCATCCTGGGTTTCGTGGTCAGTGAGTGCCTGGTGCGCCGCTTTGCGTCGGCTCCGGAGGGCCGGTTGTCCAAGCTCAAGGCTCACCTGGTGAGCGCCGCCCGGCTCTTCGAGGTGGCGCAATCGCTCGACCTGGGCGGCTTCCTGTTTCTCGGCCGGGGCGAGGAGATGAGCGGCGGGCGCTCCAAGAAAGCTCTGCTGGCGGACGCCATGGAAGCTCTGATCGCAGCCATGTACCTGGATGGCGGAATCGACCCCGCGCGCACCTTCATCGAAACGCACGTAGTGGGGTCTTTCGTCATCGCCGAGGGCAGCGTGGACGGCGCGGTGGCGGATTACAAGAGCGCGCTTCAGGAAATGGCGCAGGCGCTGAGGCTGCCGCCTCCGCGCTATTTTATCGTGGGCGAGGAAGGTCCGGAACACTCCAAGACCTTCACCGTGGAAGTGCGCGTCGGCAAGGAATGGACCGGCCGGGCACAAGGTCTCTCGAAGAAAGCGGCGGGGCAAAAAGCCGCCGAGGGCGTCCTCCAGCAGCTGACGGAATGGGGGCGGTAACAACCGCCTCGGTTTAGTGCTCTAATGAGTTACGGAGCGATGACCGTTGGCCCGGTCCTCTCACAATTCGGTGCGCGCAAAACAGCGTGCCGTAGCCCGCGCATTCATCTTTAGCTGCTGCTTGCTGGGCGTTGTTCGGGCACAAGTCCCGCTAGCCGGCGTCGGAACGCAACTCCAGCTCAACGGCTCCGATCTGGCGGTTCTGGAGGCCCAGGAAGTTCGCAAGGACCTGGCCTGCTCGGTGGAACCGGTAAAGCCGGTTCTGGGTTTCGACCTGCGATTTCACGGCGGCTACGATATCAACCTGCCTCTGCGAGATGTCGCCGGGAATGAGAATCTGCTTTCTGTGCTGGTTCGGGTGACTCCGGATTCGCGCAAAGACAATCCCGCGTATTTCGTCCAACGGATCAACGTGCCAAAGCTTCCCGACGATGCCAAGGGCGAGGCTGTTCTGGGCGGACTGTTCGATCTCGGGGAGGGAAAATACCATATCGATCTGCTGATGAAGGACCGGTCCGAGCGGGTGTGCTCGTTTTATTGGGACGCGGAAGCGGCGCTGGCGGACCGCGACAAAGAGATTCGGCCCGACATCGCCGCCGGAGCGGTGGAACGGGCGGAATATGAGCAATTCAACGAAGAGCCTCCGGTCGAACGCACCTCCGATAAGCCGCTGAATATTAAAATCCTGGTCAACTTCGCACCCCAGAACTCGAGCCTGTCCAGCCTGCGGCCGATCGATACGCTGGCGCTGGTGACGGTGTTGCGGCGGCTGTCGCGGGAGCCGCAGTTCGGCAAGTTTTCGGTAGTCGCCTTCAACGTTCAGGAGCAACGGGTCCTATACCGCCAGTCGAGTGCCGAACGTATCGATTTCCCGGCGCTGGGCCGCGCCATCCAGGGCGTGGAGCCTGGGAAAGTGGACCTGAAACAGCTTTCTCAGAAGCACGGCGAGGTGAGTTTCCTGTCGGACTTGATCAAGAAGGAGATCGCCAACGGCCATCCCGACGCGCTGATCTTCGTGGGTCCCAAGGTCCTGCTGGATGATTCGGTCCCGGAAGAGGACCTGAAGCCTCTGGCGTCAGACGTGACATACCCCGTGTTTTATATGAATTACAACCTGAACCCGCAGGCCGTCCCCTGGAAGGACGCGATAGGGAAGGCGATCCGGAACTTCCGCGGCACCGAGTTCAGCATCAGCCGCCCGCGCGATTTGTGGTTTGCGGTCTCGGAGGTGGTTTCCCGTATAGTAAAATCAAATCAAGGCGGGAACGCTGTGGTCCCGGCCCACCAGGGGCAGTAAAAGAGGTTTTGCTATGCGGTCCTCCGTCGGTGTTCTGCTTGCGATAGCCGTGTTTCCGGCATTCAGCCAGAATCCTCGTCCGTATACCAACAAACTATCGCCATACGTGGCCTCGCCTGCCAAGGCAGTGGACTTGATGCTGGAAATGGCCAAGATCAAGCCGGGGGAAACCGTCTACGATCTGGGAAGTGGGGATGGCCGCATTGTCATCGCGGCTGCCGGGAAGTACAAGGCTAAAGCGATCGGTATTGAGATTTCTCCCAAGCTGGTGGCTTCAGCGACCGCCGAAATCGAGCGAGCCAAGCTATCCGACCAGGCGCGCGTGATTCAAGGCGATGTATTTCAGGCCGACCTGTCCGGCGCGGACGTGGTCACTATTTATCTGGACACGCAGTCGAATTCGAAACTCCGGCCCCGGCTCGAGAAGTTTCTGAAGCACGGCGCTCGCGTGGTGTCCTACGACTATCCCGTCCCCGGCTGGAAGGCCACGCTGGTTGAGAAGATCGAGGGACGCCGCGAGCACCCCATCTATCTTTACGAGATTCCGCCTGCCAAGCAGTAGGTCTAACCCACCTTCTCTGCAATCGATTTGGCCTGGCTGAACAGGTACAGGTAATCCGACCCTCCCGCCTTTGAATCCGTTCCCGACATGTTGAATCCTCCAAACGGGTGTGCACCGACGATCGCTCCGGTGCACTTGCGGTTGATGTAAAGATTCCCCACGTGGAATTCATTCCGGGCTCGTTCGATCTGCCGCGGCGAGGCGCTATAGATCGAGCCGGTGAGTCCGTACTCGGTATTGTTAGCGATGGCCAGCGCGTCATCGAAGTCGCGGGCCCGGATGACGGCCAGCACGGGCCCGAAAATTTCTTCCTGGGCGAGACGTGCCGTGGGCGCGATATCGGCGATCACCGTGGGCTCCAGAAAGTATCCGTCGTCATGTCCGGATAGCGCGGCAAGTCTTCCGCCAGCGACGACTCGGCCTTCTTTCGCGCCGATCTCAATGTATTTGCAAATCGACTGCAACGCGCCTGCATTGACCACAGGTCCCGAGGGAGCATTCTCCGCCGGATCGCCGATGCGAATTTTGGCCACGCGGGCTTGGAGTTTCTCCAGAAAACGATCGTACAAGCTGGCATCCACGATGGCCCGCGAGCAAGCCGAACACTTTTGCCCCTGAAACCCGAACGCCGAAACCGCCACGCCCTCGACCGCGGCGTCCAGATCGGCATCCGCGGCCACGAGGATCGAGTCCTTACCGCCCATCTCGAGAATCGTCCGCTTGATCCATAGCTGGCCCGGCTTGTGCTGGGCGGCGCGCACGTTGATATCGAGTCCCACATCGCGCGAGCCGGTAAACGCGATGAAGCGCGTCCGGGGATGCTCCACCAGTCCGTTTCCGAAGGTCGCACCGGAGCCGGGGCAGAAGTTGACCACACCGGGAGGGAGGCCAGCCTCCTCCAGTGCCTCGAAGAATTTGACCGCGACGGTCGGGGAATCGCTGGACGGCTTGAGGACCACCGTGTTGCCGCACACCACCGACGCCGCTGTCATTCCGCACAGGATCGCCAGCGGGAAATTCCACGGAGGAATCACCGCGCCCACGCCCAGTGCGATGTACCGAAGCCGATCGCGCTCGCCGGAAAGCTGTACGGCCGGCTCGGCTTGGGCCAGGTGCAAGGCCAGGCGGGCGTAAAATTCCAGGAAGTCGATGGCTTCGCAAGTGTCGGCTTCGGCCTCATCCCAGTTCTTGCCGACCTCCAGGACCATCCATGCATTAAACTCGGGTTTCCGTTTGCGAATGATTTCGGCCGTGCGGAACAGGAGCCCCGCGCGCTCCTCCACCGCCACGTTTTTCCAGGATTCGAACGCCGCGAGCGCGGCTTGCATAGCCGGCTCGACGTGGTCGATACCCGCTTTTTGATGCACGCCGACAACTTCGGAGGGTCGCGCGGGATTGAGAGACCGAATTTTGTCGGAAGTCTTGTGGTGCTGTCCGCCGATCACCAGATCGTACTCGCGGCCGAGTTCGCCGCGGACCTTCTCAAGCGCCGCGCGCATCGCGTTCGCGCTCTCTTCGCGCCTGAAATCGGCTACTGGTTCGTTGGAAAATGGTCGGACCGCCATCTGCCCTCAGTGTACCGGGAATGAGACACTAACATAATCAATGGCTCAATCACCCATCACGCTTCGCAGCGCCGATTTCGCGGCCTGGTATCAGGACGTAGTGCTTCAGGGCGACCTGGCGGAACCGGCGGAAATCGTCAAAGGCTGCATGGTCATCAAACCCAACGGCTATGCCATCTGGGAGATTTTGCAGCGCGAGCTGGATACGCGTTTTAAGGCCACCGGCCACAAGAACATGTATTTCCCGCTCCTGATTCCCGAGAGTTTTCTGAAGAAGGAAGCCGAACACGTGGAAGGATTTTCTCCCGAGCTGGCTGTGGTGACCATCGCCGGCGGCAAGAAGCTCGAAGAGCCTTACGTGATTCGTCCCACGTCGGAGACCATCATCGGGCATTTTTTCGCCAAGTGGATCCAGAGCTGGCGCGACCTTCCCATGCTGGTCAATCAATGGGCCAACGTGATCCGCTGGGAGCTGCGTACCCGCATGTTCCTGCGGACTACTGAGTTCCTCTGGCAGGAGGGCCACACTGCGCACGCAACTCACGAGGAGGCTCAGGAAGAAGTGCTGCGGATGCTCGACGTCTATGCCGAGGTCGCCGAAAACGTGATGGCGATGCCCGTGATCAAGGGCAGGAAAACGCACTCCGAGAAGTTCGCGGGGGCGCTGCACAGCTATTCGATCGAGGCGATGATGCAGAACGGCCTCGCGCTGCAGGCCGGCACCAGCCACGACTTGGGCCAGAACTTCGGCAAAGCGTTCGACGTGAAGTTCCAGAACAAGGAAGGCCAGCTCGACTACGTGTGGCAGACGAGCTGGGGCGTGACCACTCGCCTGATCGGTGGACTGACAATGACCCATTCCGACGACAAAGGTCTGGTGATTCCGCCCAAGCTTGCGCCTGTGAAGAGCGTGTTGGTCCCGATCTATCGGAAGGATGACGAGAAGGGTCCGGTGCGCGAAGCCGCGCATCGTATGGCGAAAGATGTGGGCGCGGAAGTGGACGATCGCGAGGGGCAAAATCCGGGCGCGAAGTTCTTCCATTGGGAGCGCCGTGGTGTGCCCATCGTCCTGGAACTGGGCCCGCGCGACCTGGCGGCGGGGACCATCGTTTTGAAGCGTCGGGACACGGGCACCAAGGAACCCATTCCGCAAGCGGAATTGAAGGCGCGCGTCGAAGCCACATTGGACACCATCCAGAAAGACCTGTTCGCAGCCGCCAAGCAGCGACTCAAAGCCAACACCGTCCTGGCGAATTCGATGGAAGAGATCGAGTCGATCCTGCGCGACGTCACGGCCGAGAAGGGCGGCGGTAAATTCGTCATGGCGCACCTTAAGGACGATCCGGCCTGCGACGCGCGGCTGAAGTCGTTCAAAGCCACCGTCCGCAACATTCCTCAGGTCGACGAATACGACGGCGGCGGCAAATGTATTGTCACTGGCGAGCCCGTGGATCGCCGCGTCGTCGTCGCCAAATCATATTGACTTACTGACGATGCTCGAAAACCGGTCCGTACCCCGCTGCACCGTAATTCCGCAACTTGCCTATCCCGACATCGGAAAAGCTATCGACTGGCTCGGCGATGCGTTCGGCTTCACTCTCCGCATACGGATCGCCAACCACCGCGCGCAGATGAACGTGGGCGACGGCGCTGTCGTTCTTACGGAACTGGCTGAGGGCCAGCGATGCGACATGGGACACTCTGTGATGGTGCGAGTTGAAAATGTAGACCGTCACCACGAGCGCGCGATCCGGCACGGAGCCCGAGTCCTCAGGCCGCCAGCCGACTACCCATACGGCGAGCGGCAGTACAGCGTCGAAGATTTCGCCGGGCGCCGCTGGGACTTCACACAGACCATTGCCGACGTCGATCCGACGACGTGGGGCGGCACTCCCGGTCGACTATAACGCTCGTCCGTCAGTTCGCGGACGGCCGTTCGACGCGGTCGATAATGATGATCTCAACAGGGCCTTTGGACGACTCGAGTCGCAGTCCGAGCTGCTGCTGGATGGCGCCAAAAATGGACGAGCCGAGGGATGCGCCGGCAGGATCGGGCGGAGGAGGAGGCAGTGCTGGCGTGGCTGCGTCTGGCAGGAAATCGAGCCGGACATCGAAGAGTCCGGTGAAACCACTCTTGTCGATCACCGCGCGGCCCAGCACCATTGAGAGGACTCGGATAAACTCCGGCATCGGTACCTTTCCGCCCTGCATTCGCGCACCTGAAGGTCCCAACATCACGTTGACAGTGCCGCAATGAGCGGCTGGCATCTGACCCTGTACGGGCGGTGGCATTCTGCCCTCCATTGTGCCTTCAGCCCACTCCGGAGGCTCGCCCGCGGTAGGGTTCGAGCAAGCCCCTTCCTTCGGAGGCGTCAGCTTGAGTCCATTTCTGGCGGCGACCAGCGTATAGACCGGGAGCTCCCTGGTTTCGCGATGGGTCTTTAACTGGAAGCGCTCATCGAGGAGCGACTGGAGCATGAGAAAGATCTGAGCGCGGCTGGCGTTTTCGCCGGCTTTGGCGTCCACTGAATACCACTCGGCATCGATCCAAGCCGGGCCACCCTCGATTCGAAACCGCGGGAGCGCGTACGCGTTCTGCATGAGCAGCCGCACGGACGCGTCGGCGATAAGCCGGCCTGGAAGCGGCCGCACCGCCATCGATAGTCCCTGCTCCAGATCAGGCTTGATGGATGCGACTTCGAATTTTGGCGTGGCAGCCGAGGATTGGGCTCGAATGGCGGGCGAATTCATGATGCCAACGATGACGGGCAGTGCTACAGCGGCGACTCCTGCAAGTGCGAGAGCAACCTTCTTGGCAGAGTTCAGTTCACTGGCCACGCGCCGCGTCAGGATCGCTTGGATTCGCTTTTTCAAATCAGACCCGGTGACGCCGGAAACGCAGCGCAAGGGAGATTCCAAATAGATTTTGCAAACGTTGAGAATCCCTTCTGCGTAGGCCTGCGGCTCATTCCCCAGGCTCAGTAC
>DASYSG010000073.1:0-90890 GCA_036003585.1 Bryobacteraceae bacterium
GTGTAGGTCTTGGGATCGTCGATGGTGAGCACGTAATCGATGTGATCCCGATCCGTGCGGCGGAAGCGCTCAATGGTGTGGAGCTGGTCGCTATGCGGATGTCCGATCGTATCGATCCTGGTGCGCCCGTTGAAGCCGATGGTGTCGATCACCAGGGTATCGCCGTCCCAGCGGCCGACCGAGTTCCCGAACCAGGTCGGGTCGAAATCCTTGGGATGCGGCCGCCCGTCAATGGGCGTGACGTGGAACCAGCTATTTTGCTCGTACAGCATCGCGATGTACTTGTCGTCCTGGATAATCTGGACCGGATGCGGCCCGCCCACCGAGCGCAGCAGCCCGAACGGGAGGCATGCTCCGGCGTAGTCCCCGTTGTTGGTGGCATCGTAGGATTCCCACTGCTGCTTGCCCCAGGCGGTGAAGGGCAGATCCTTCACGCCCTTGCAGCAGGCTTCGTCCTTGGTGACGTCGGCCATGCGCGGGGTCTGCCAGACTCCGCCGAAATCCGGCTTGCCGTTGGCCTTACGAGGCGCGGGCGCCGATGCAGCTTTGGGGCTGGCCTTTTGCTGTGCGGGCAAGGTTAACGGGAGCACCACAAACAGGACCGAAAGATAAGAGCGAATCTTCATAACAGGTCATCATGAGCTTTGAATGGATCGGAGTCAAGCGTTAACGTTGCTTTCCAAACGTCACGCGCGCGGGATCCACCGGCGGGACTTCTCCCGGCTCCTTCCGCGCATAGATGTTATAGGTCGCCGAGCCGGTCGCGATGCGATCTGCGCAGTCGATGCGAAAGATATTCCCGCCCAGGGAAAACACCAGAGAATTCTCCGAGACCTCCCCCGCCCTTTCAAATCCTTCCTCTGCGCGCGGTCTGTAGGACAGGTCGAATCGTCCCTGCCCCGGAATGTCGACCCAGATCACGGGAGCGCTTAACGTGGCTGGAAGCTTGGCCACCGGCTGCTCGACCCCGTTGGTCCGCAGAAGAGGCTGCGCGATGGTCAACTCGGCGTCGTCGGCGTAAATATCGCGGGGGACGCCCTTGCGGGGTTTCAGGACTCCCGTACCCACACGGATGTAATCCACCAGTCTTCTGCCGATGCGGTCATCGTTCGCTAATACCAGCGCGATCGTCTCTCCATCGCGAAGAATCTGCGGGACCGGATAGGGAACAGTCGAGTCGTTAAAGGTAACGCGAAATGTATCGGTCCTGGCGATGGGTTCAAACGTTAGGGTGTAGGTAAGGTAGAGGTTCCGGAAATTATCGCGCACGAAGCGATGAATAGTCGCCTTCTCAGGCGCTCGCTCGATGTCCGTGGAACCTGTCAGGACGCTTTCGGCGTAGTCCCTGGATTTTTGCTCTGCCCAAGTCTCGAATTCCACCTTGGGAGTAACCGCTGGAGTCCCACTTGTCGGCCCGGCCCCTTCCGGGAGCTCGCCAATGCGCGCGGGGCCGGCGAAAGGCACCGTGGGGCCAGGCGTAACCGGAATGTCTCGAAGGTATACGGTCTGAACCTGGCCAATGCGCGTTCCGTACTGGGCGGATTGCGCCCAGGCGCCCATCGCGAGCATAACGGAAAAGAATCCGGCCAGTTTCAAAGCGCCTCCTCTGCCTTTATTATCACAGTATGGTTCAATGCTTATGCTTGGGACTGTGTCTGGCGTTCTTTGCGGCTTCCTCGCTGGCGCAGACCACGATCGAAATCAATAACGCCTGGGTTCGCGTGCTGCGCGTAAAGCAGGGTCCACATCAGAAGTCGCCCGCGCAGCAGCATCCCGATTCGGTCGCCGTATACCTTACCGATCTCGGCAGCCACAAGGCCGGCGACGTCGCCTGGCTCCCGGCAGCCCAGGACGCCCAGGAGAATCCTTCCGATCACCCGGTTGAGTACATCCTTGTGGAACTGAAAATGGGAGCGCCCAAGGCCAAAGGCTGGCCGGTCGAGCTGGATCCAGTCAAGCTCGAACCCGACCATGAGCAGGTGCCGTTTGAGAACGCCCGCGTGCGCGTGCTGCGGACCATTCTCGAGCCGCATCTCAAAGGTCCGACGCACGATCATCCCTCGTACGTGGTCGTCTACCTGACGGAATTGCACACCACCATGACCCTGGCCGACGGCAAGCAGGTCGATAATCCGCGCCACCCCGGCGACGTGGCCTGGCGCGACGCCTATCGCCATACTACTGAAAACGTGGGAGATCGGACCGCTGTGGAGATTCAAATCGAATTGAAGTAAAAGTTTGCCTCCTGCACGAGCCCTCGTGGCGTATTAATAAGTGAGCTCATGTTGACACAGAGTATCGCTGCGATACCGAAAGTCATTACAGACGACCCGGAACGTTTCGAGGAACTGGTGCGGGAGCACCAGGCCATGGTGTTCAGCATGGCGTGCCGGTACTTGCGCAACCGGGCGCTGGCGGAAGAAATCGCGCAGGATGTGTTTTTGCAACTCTACCGGAAGTTGCCGTCGCTCGAATCGCAGGACCATGTGGTTCACTGGCTCCGATGGGTAACGGCGCACAGGCTGATCGATCATTCGCGGCATGAGAAACGCCGGCCGCAATCGCCGCTCGAGGAAGCGCCGGAGCCAGCAGTTCCCGCGAACAGTGGCGATCCTCTGCTTTCCGATATGCTGCGGGATCTGGTCGCAGCACTGCCGGAAAACGCTCGCGTGGTGATGATTCTGCGCTACCAGGAAGATCTGGATCCGATGGACATTGCGCAGGCGCTGGACATGCCGATCGCGACGGTCAAAAGCCATCTGCAGCGCTCGCTGGCTTTGCTGCGGGATAAGTTGTCCCGCCAAAAGGGAGTTGGCTTATGAATTTAGAAGACGAGTTGAGAGCAGCCTTGCGGCGCGAAGATCCGTCATCGGGCTTCGCCCAGCGCGTAGTAGCGCGTACCAAGGTTACCCCCCGATCAAATCGTCCGATCTTTCGGATGGCGTGGGCCGCGGCCATCGCAGCGATGGTGATCGTCGGGTTGGCTGGCGTGTATCAGTATCGTCAGGTGCAAGCGGAGCGTGCCGGCCGCGACGCGGTGATCGCGCTGCGGATCGCGGCGGACAAGTTGAATATCGCCAGAGACAAGGTCAGCAGACGGGAGAATTAAATGCGAAGAATCTTATGGGCCGTCCTCATAGCCGCCGGGACGATCGCGCAGCTACCAGCCCAGTTGCGGATCACCGGGCTCGACGGCTTGGCCTCCAAAGCCAAGGAATCGGTGGATATCACACTGGACCCGGCCATGCTGCAAATGGCGGGTGCGTTTCTTGCCGGCGGTGGTAAAGACGGAAGCGATGTCAAGAGCCTCATCGCCGGGCTCAAGGCAATCACGGTCAAGAGTTACAAATTCACAGAAACCAGTCAATACCGGATGGAAGATCTGGAACCGATTCGGGCCCAGCTTCGTACTCCTGGATGGAGCAAGGTCCTCTCCTCGCAAAGCAAGGGGGAGATGAGCGAGATCTACATGCGAACCGATCAGGGCAAAGTCGCCGGATTTGCGATCATTGCCGCGGAGCCGAAGGAACTGACAGTGGTCGCCATCGAAGGGGCCATTAACCTCCAGGATCTGTCGAAGCTCGGCGGCCTGGGCGTTCCGGCGATTCCAGTTCCAGGGCAGTCGAAGGATCAGCCCAAAGACTCGGGCAAAAAGGGGAAACAAGAATGAGAACGTTGCTGACTGCGGCATTCAGTCTGGTTCTGGCTTCGGCTGTTGCCAGCGCGCAGACCCTCAATTTCAATCTGGACGCGGTGGCCGCCAAGGCGAAGCAGAAGGCCGAGGTCACGCTCGAAGGCGCCCTGCTTGCCCAGGCGCTCCAGATGGCGCCCGACAAGGTCAAAGTCGCGGCCGCCAACGTGACCCGCGTGGTCCTCCGCCATTATGAATTCGACCAGCCCGGGCAATATTCCGACACCGACCTGGAAGCCATTCGTAAGCAGGTCTCGAACTGGCCCCGCCTGATCAACATCAAGGACGCGAAAGAAACCGTCGAGATTTATATGCTGACTCAGGATGGCAAGCCGGCGGGATTTCTCTTGATTGCCGCGGAGCCAAAGGAACTGACCGTCGTCCACGTGGTCGGGTCCATCGACCTGGCGAGCCTGAAAGAAGTGGTGAATTCCACCATCCACTACGATTTGAACTCGGCGGGGCAATAGAGTTGAATCAGCAATCTCCCGTTCCCCACTAGACAAAGTCCATCGGGGTCTCCTACAATCGCTATACCCGATGAATATCTCGGTCAAAACCGAGTACGCCCTCCATGCAATCTTCGATCTCGCGGTCCAGCCCCAGGGCGAGCCCGTGAAGATCGCCGAGATCGCCCGCCGTCAAAAAATCCCGCAAAAATTCCTGGAGTTGATTCTTTCGAGCCTCAAGCAGGGTGGCTTCGTCGAATCGCGGCGCGGCGCAGAAGGCGGGTACCGCCTGGCGAGGCCGGCCGACCAGATCACCGTAGGCCAGGTCCTTCGGTATGTGGAGCAGTCCAAGAAGACCCGGCGCACTCCCGATGCCTTCACAGATCTATGGAAGCGCGTAGACGCGGGGATCGGCGCGCTGGTCGACACCACCACCTTCGCCGAGCTCGCGCGCCGCTGGAAAGAAGCGCAGACGCGCTTTGTGCCCAACTGGGATATCTAAACGTGATCTTCTCCGACAATTCGCTGAGCATCGGCAACACGCCGCTGGTAAAGCTGAACCGCGTGACGGACGGCGCGCCGGTCACCATGCTGGCGAAAATCGAAGCGCGCAATCCTGCGTTCTCCGTCAAATGCAGGATCGGCGCATCCATGATCTGGGACGCCGAGCGGCGCGGCATCCTCAAGCCCGGCAAAGAACTGATCGAACCCACCAGCGGCAACACCGGCATCGCATTGGCGTTCGTCGGCGCGGCGCGGGGTTACGAAGTGACCCTTCTAATGCCGGAGACCATGTCAATCGAGCGCCGAAAAGTCCTGAAAGCGCTAGGGGCGAAACTCATTCTCACAGACGGCTCGCAGGGGATGGCGGCCTCCATCGTGCGGGCGGAAGAAATCGTCGCGTCGGACCCGGATCACTACGTGCTGCTGCAGCAGTTCAAAAATCCGGCTAATCCCGAGATTCATTTCAAGACCACCGGTCCCGAGATCTGGAACGATACCAAGGGCAACGTGGATGTTCTGGTGGCCGGAATCGGCACCGGCGGCACCATCACCGGAATCTCGCGCTACCTCAAGCTGGAAAAAAAGAAGAAGATTCTATGCGTGGGCGTGGAACCCGAATCCAGTCCGGTGATCACGCAGACACGCGCGGGAGACCCCATCCATCCAGGCCCGACCGGCATCCAGGGAATCGGTGCGGGTTTCATCCCGGACACGCTGGACCTCAAGATGGTGGATCGCGTGGAACTGGCGAGCGACGAAGAATCGATCGCCATGGCCCGGCGGCTCGCGAAAGAGGAAGGGATCCTTTCCGGCATATCCTGCGGAGCGGCCGTGGCTGCCGCGGTGCGGATCGCGCGCGAGCCCGAGATGAAAGGCAAGACCTTCGTCGTGATTCTGCCGGATTCCGGAGAGAGGTATCTTAGTTCAGTGCTGTTCGATGGTTTGGGTGACTAGGAAGAACGGGCGTTTTGCGGGGACCGGAAGTAGTAAAGCGGGCGCTTCTTTTGGGTGAAAAGGGGTTAGTAGCGCCCGCTGTCGTAACGGGGATTTAAGTTATCTGTAAAAACGCTCCGGACCCACCCGTGGTTACCGGAGGCGTGAAAAATTTTTGCGTGTAGACTGGCAGTGTGGTCAGGTCATGGTCCAACGGGGCATTACTCCAGGCGGTTGAATCCTTTGCCGCGCGTTTTGCCGAAATTGTAATCATTGGCCCCCGCCATCTGGCAGGGGAAGGGATGGTACCGGGTCGCCAGGGATCTGCCGGAGCCCATCGGGTGACGCTGGTCCAAGCCGCCGCGGAACTGGCTCGATCGGCCATGGCCGAGAGGGGCCTGGCACCATTGACCGGGCTCGGCCGGGAGGCCGTAGCCGCCAGGATCACCCAAAAGGCGCTGGCCCGGGGCGAACTCGCCTATTTTCACCCGGTAGCTACGCTCCCCGGGTTCGCAAGAGCCCTGGCTCGGACCATTGTGGACCTAAGGTCAGCAGGGGTGGAGGCCGAACGCCTGGCGTCCGCCGGGTTGCCCGCAGCCGATTTGGCAAGACTGCTGAACCTCTACAATACTGAGCTCAAAGAGCGATCCCTCGTAGATCTGCCAGGCCTGCTGACACTTGCCACGGAGGCAGCAACCCACCAAACGCACCCCTGGGTCGGGCTGCCGCTGGCCCGCCTGAACGCCAACCTCGAGTCGCGCGCTCACCAGGAGTTTTTCAAAAGCCTGGCGGTGCGCGCTCGGGAGGTCCTGGAGGCCGAACTCGGGGAAGCAGGGCCGGGCTCCGGTCCGGACGCTGCCAATTCGCTGGAACATCTCCAAAGATACTTGTTTGCGCAGAAACCTCGCCGATTTACCAGGAATGACGATCGCTTCGCTTTCTTTTCCGCTCCCGGCGAAGGACTGGAGGCGGTGGAAATCGCTCGCCAAATCATCGGATTAGCGCAAAAGGGTATAGCGTTCGATAAGGTCGCGATTCTGCTTCGCAACCCGGATCGCTACCAGCCTATGATCGAGGATGCATTGCGGCGGGCGCGGGTCCCGGCATGGTTTAGCCGGGGGAGTGCACGTCCGCACCCTTCGGGCCGCGCATTTCTCGCACTGTTGCTGTGCGCCGCGGAACGGCTTTCGGCCTCGCGCTTCGCGGAATACCTGTCGCTTGGTCAGGTTCCTGAAACCCCCAGGGCGCCCGCGTGGGTCGCGCCCGAAGACGAACTGCTCGGCAGGCTGGATGACACGCTTGATAGCACGCTGGATAACAACGCGGCGCAGCCACCCGCCGAAGCCGATCGTCCGACCCCGCGCCGCTGGGAGCGATTGCTGGTCGACGCCGCTGTCATAGGCGGCAAAGCCCGCTGGGAGCGCAGACTGAACGGCCTGGAGGCCGAATTCGTCTTGCAGGAGAAACCCTCGGACCAAGTCCGGATGGCCGAGCTTCAAAACCTGAAACAGTTCGCGCTTCCGTTGATCGGCCTGCTGGACGCGCTGCCGCCCACGGCCGTCTGGAGCGTCTGGCTGGAACAGCTTGCCGAACTCGCCCGCTTGTCGTTGCGCGACCCCAATCCCGTACTCGCGGTCCTGACGGAACTGGCGCCGATGGGGGACGTGGGACCGGTTGGGCTCGAAGAGGTCGCCGAAGTCTTGAGCGAACGTTTGCGATTCCTGCGCGGGGAGCCGCCCGCTCACCGCTGGGGCCGCGTATTTGTCGGGGCGATCGAGGAAGCGCGTGGTCGCGAGTTCGGCGTGGTGTTTCTGCCGGGACTTGCCGAAGGTTTGTTCCCGCAGAGGATGCTCGAAGATCCTCTGCTGCTGGACGGGTTGCGGGAAGCCGTCTGCGGGGATCTTCCGTTGCGAAAGCAACGCGTAAGTGACGAGAGAATGCTTTTGCATATCGCCGTGGCAGCCGCGCGCGACCGGCTGGTGGTTTCTTACCCGCGCATGGAAGTGGCGGAAGCGCGTCCCCGTGTGCCCAGCTTCTACGCGCTGGAGCTGCCTCGCGCGATAGAGGGCTCGCTTCCGGAGCTGACGGCTTTCGAGGATCGCGCGCGGGAAGCCGCTCCCGGCCGCCTGAACTGGCCCGCCCCCAAAGAAGCCGCCAGCGCGATCGACGACGCCGAATTCGACCTGGTTACGATCGCGGGAGGACAAGGTCTGCGCTATTTAGTGGAGGCCAATCCGCATGTCGCGCGCTCTCTTCGCGGACGCTGGACCCGATGGAAGCGGTCATGGCAACCCGCCGACGGCTTGGTCACTGACGATTCCGCCGCACTGGCGGCACTGCGAGACCAGCGGTTAGCAGCCCGGGCGTGGTCGCCTTCCGCGCTCGAGAATTTCGCGGTGTGCCCCTACAAGTTCGCGCTGCATGGAATCTACCGGCTGAAACCACGCGACGAATCCGAGCAGCTGCAGCAAATGGACCCGCGAACCCGCGGCGCTTTGTTTCACGAAATCCAATTCGAGCTGTTTCAGGATCTGCAGCGCGCCGCCCTGCTGCCCGTGAATGACGAAAGACTCCCTGAAGCGCTGAAGCGCGGAGATGCGATGCTCGACCGCGTCGCGGCCAAGTATCAGGAGAAACTCGCTCCCGCGATTCCGCGCGTGTGGAAGTCGGAGATCGAAGACCTGAGGACGGATCTGCGCGGGTGGCTCCAGCACGTCGCGCGTAATGACGACGATTGGCTGCCGGTGAAGTTCGAACTGGAATTTGGAAAGGATGAGCCACTGGCGCTCGAAGGCGTCCACCTGCGGGGGAAAATCGACCTTCTCGAAAAGCACGTTTCGCGTGACGCGTATCGCGTAACGGACCACAAGACCGGCAAGCGTCCCGACACGATCCCGCGTTGGGTGGGCGGCGGCCGGAGCTTGCAGCCGCTTCTCTATGCGCTCGCCGCGGAGCAATTGTTGGGATCGCCTGTCGAAGGCGGGCGGCTTCTATATGCCACGCAGCGCGGCGGGTACACGCCTGTCGAGATCAAATTGGACGATCGCGCCAGGCTCTTTTTGCAGAAGCTGCTCGGCGACATCGACGCATCGATTGAGGGCGGATTCCTGCCGCCCGCGCCCGCCGCAGACGCCTGCAAGATTTGCGACTACCGGATCGTGTGCGGGCCATATGAAGAGCACCGGCTCGGCAAGAAAGACCGCCAGGACGTCCGGCTCGAACCGCTGACCGAGATTCGAGGGATGGCGTGAGCACGTCCGCACGCGCGGTGTCTGACGCCGAGGCGCGGCGCAGAATTCGGGAATCTCTCCACGAGAGCCTGATCGTCGAAGCGTCGGCGGGCACCGGCAAGACTACGGCGCTGGTAGGCAGGATCGTCGCGGTGCTTGAGAACGGCCGGACGACCATCGACAAGATCGCGGCCGTAACGTTCACGCACAAGGCGGCCGGCGAATTGAAGCTTCGCCTCCGCGAGCAACTTGACAAGGCGCGGCAGCAGCAGTCCAGCGCTCAACTCGATCATGCCCTGGAACATCTGGAGGAAGCATCCATCGGGACGATTCATTCTTTCTGTGCGCAGCTTCTTCGCGAGCGGCCGGTAGAAGCTCGAGTCGACCCGGCCTTTCAGGAGCTGAGCGAGCAGGAGGCCAGCCGGCTCTATCAACGGGCTTTCCGAACATGGCTGGAACGCAGGCTGGCCGAGCCGTCGCCGGGATTGCGGCGCGCGTTCGCCCGCCTGGCCTGGCGCGATTCCTGGGACGATTCTCCGCCCCTCGAACAGTTGCAGTACGCCGGCCGAAAGCTGGTCGAGTGGCGCGACTACCCCGCCCCCTGGCGCCGTGAGCCGTTCGCACGCGACGAAGAAATTGGCACGCTTCTGCGCCAAGCTCGCGAGCTGGCGGAGCTTAGCTCACGCCCGCGCCGGGTAACCGACAACCTGTACATCGGCCTCCAACCCGTGCGGCTGATGGTGCAAGGCGCGGCAGCTCACGATCCCGACGCGCTCGAGGCCGCCGTGTTGAAACTGGGCCGGGACCTGCGCCGCGATTTGAAGAAAGGCTCCGGCGATTACGGCGGCGGCGTCGGCCGGGAAGATCTCCTGAACCGCCGCGACGAGTTGCTTCGCTGGATCGAAGAATTCCGTCGCCGGGCCGATGCAGACCTCGCGGCCGAGCTTCGCGAAGAGATGTCGGGCCTGGTGGAGGAGTACAACCAGCGCAAGCGGCGGCAGGGCAAGCTGGACTTCGTCGATCTGCTGGTTTGCACACGTGATCTTGTTCGCGATCAACGAGTTGTACGCGAATATCTACAGAATCGCTTCAGCCACCTTTTTATCGACGAATTCCAGGATACCGACCCATTGCAGGCGGAAATCCTGCTGCTGCTGGGCGCCGACGACCCCGCCGAATCGGACTGGCTCAAGATACGGCCGGTCCCCGGCAAGTTGTTCGTGGTGGGCGATCCGAAGCAATCGATTTACAAGTTCCGGCGCGCGGACATCCTGCTTTACCGCGAGATTCGCGATGCGATGGTCGAGCGCGGCTGTGGGCTGGTGGCACTGCGCAAGAGCTTCCGCTCCGTTCCGAATCTGCAACAATTCGTCAACACGGCGTTTGAAACAGAGATGGATGGCGATGGTCACGCCGAATGGATCCCTTTGGAACGGGATCGGGAAGAGATCGCCGGCCGTCCGAGCCTGATCGCCCTGCCAGTGCCGCGTCCCTACAAGACGCGCCTGTCCAAGGACGCAGTGAACCGGTCGCTGCCCGACGCGATCGCCGCGTTCGTCGCCTGGCTGGTGCAGGAAAGCGGTTGGGGATTTAAAGCTCGTGATATCGCGATCCTGTTCCGCCGCCGCACCCAGGCCGGGCAGGACCTGACGCGCGAGTATGCGCGGGCGCTCGAAGCGCGCAATGTCGATCACCTGCTGGCCGGGTCGAAGTCGTTCCACCATCGCGAGGAAGTGGAAACGCTGCGAGCCGCGCTGACCGCGATCGAATGGCCTGACGACGAGCTCAGCGTCTTCGCCACGCTAAAGGGTTCTCTGTTCGCCATTCCCGATGAAATGCTGCTGCTGCACAAGCATAAGCTGGGAAGGCTTCATCCCTATCGCCGCGACGGCGCCGAACAGCCTGTTGCGGACGCGTTAGCCTTGCTGGCCGAGCTGCATCGCACGCGCAACTACCAGCCGTTCGCCGCGACCGTCCACGCGCTGCTCGAAGCCACACGGGCCCACGCGGGCTTCCTGCTGCGTCCCGGAGGAAACCAGATTCTGGCGAACGTGGCTCGCGTGGCGGATCTGGCTCGCACGTTTGAAATGACCGGGGGCGTGTCGTTCCGCGGATTCGTTGAAGAGCTCACCGAGCAGGCCGAGAAGGAAGAGGCCTCCGAGGCTCCGGTGCTCGAAGAGGATTCCGACGGGGTCCGCCTGATGACCGTCCATGGGGCCAAGGGTCTCGAGTTCCCGGTGGTGGTCCTGGCCGATCTGACGGCGAATTTGTGCGCGCGTGAGCCCGACCAATATGTGGACGGTAACAAACGAATCAGCGCCACGCGGCTGCTGCGCTGCGCGCCGTGGGAACTGCTGGATCACGAGGCCGACGAAGCGGCTCGCGAGCGGGCGGAAGGCGTGCGTGTCGCCTACGTGGCCGCAACTCGCGCACGGGACCTTCTGGTCGTCCCCGCGTGCGGCGATGAGCCGTTTCCGCAGGACAACTGGCTGAGTCCGCTCAATAAGGCGCTGTATCCGTCGCGCGAGAACTGGCGGAAATCGCGCCCGGCCCCAGGGTGTCCGGAGTTCGGCGGCGCCAGTGTCGTCTCGCGTCCTATGGATTACGACCGCGAGGCCGAGTTCTCCGTGCGTCCCGGACTCATTTCGGCGCAGCAGGGCTCGCATGAACTGGTCTGGTGGGATCCGTCCAAATTGAAGCTCGGGGAGGAAGGCGACCACGGCCTGCGACAGGAAGAGCTATTGAAAGACGACGGAGGCACGAGTGGCGCCGCCTACCATGCATGGCAGGAGCAACGCGCCCAAGTCATCGCTTCCGCATCACACCCGGAGTTCGCAGTATTTCTGGCGAGCCAGGCTCCCGATGCTCCCACCGATCCTATTGCTGTTGAACTGCTACCGGCCCGCCTGGAGGCCGGTCCCACTGGACGACGTTTCGGCACGCTGGTCCACTCCGTCCTGCGCGATGTGCCGCTGGACGCCAGCCCCGCGACCATCCGCCAATGGGCGCAGCTCAACGGGCGTATTCTCGGCGCGCCCGCGGAAGAAGTCGAGGCCGCTTGTTCCCGCGTCGTAGCCGCCCTTGCTCATCCGCTTCTCGATCGCGCCCGTGCAGCCGAACGCAGGCATCGCGAGTATCCCGTCATGTTGCAGGTAGACGGCGGACGCGTTATGGAAGGCATCATCGATCTCGCGTTCGTCGAGAACGGCGCCTGGGTGATCGTCGACTTCAAGACCGACGCGGATATGTCGGCCGTTCGCAATCAATACAACCGCCAGCTTCAGTGGTACGCGAGCGCTCTCAGTCGCCTGACTGGCTTGCCAGCACGGGCGTATCTGCTCGGGGTGTAGACTTCCGCTCGACCAGCGTGTAAAGCGCCGGAAGCACGATCAGCGTAAGCGCCGTCGCCGATACCAGGCCGCCGATGATGACCACCGCCAGCGGTTTCTGCACCTCCGAGCCGATGCCGTGCGAAAGCGCCATCGGCAGCAGGCCCAACATGGCGAGCAGCGCCGTCATCAGCACGGTTCGGAATCGCACCAGCGAGCCTTCAATCGCGGCTTGGCGCGCGTCCAGCCCCTCCGCGCGCAGAGCGTTGAAGTAGCTCACGATCACGACGCCGTTCAATACTGCCTGGCCGAATAAGGCGATGAATCCGATAGCGGCGGACACACTCAGCGGGATTCCGGTGATCAGCAGAGCCAGGATTCCGCCCACCAGCGCAAACGGAATATTCGAAAGAATCAGCAGAGCGCTCTTCACCGAGCCGAACGCATTGAACAGAAGTAAAAAGATCAGGAAGATGCTGATGGGCACGATGATGCGCAGCCGCCCCATGGCGCGTTGCTGATTCTCGAATTCGCCGCCCCATTGCAGGTAGTAGCCTTGCGGAAGCGTCACGTTCTGCTTGACGCGCTGCTGCATTTCCTCGACTGCGCTACCCATGTCGCGCCCGCGCAGGAACACCCCGATCGCGTTCAGGCGCTTGCCGGATTCATGCGCGATGTTCATGCTGCCTGACCCGATGCTGAGCGTGGCGACGTCCTCCAGCGGCACACGAAGCCCGCGGGGCGTCTCCACCAGGATCTTGCCGATTGTCGAAATATCGCGCCGCTGGTCTTCTTTGAGCCGAACCACGACGGGATATTTGCGTTCGCCCTCCCAGATCTCGGTAGCCTCCTTGCCGCCGACCGCTGTTTCGATCACATTCTGCACGTCGACCACGTTTAGCCCGTATCGCGCCGCGCGAGCCCGGTCGATTTCGATCTGCAACTGCGGCACGCTGCCCTCGCGGTCGATAAACGCACGCGCCACTCCGCGGACCGTCGAGACCTGATCCAGAACCTGCTGCGCTGTTTTCTTGATTTCGTCCAGGTCGTCGCCGAAAACCTTGATGACGATCTGGCCGTCGATCTGCGAGATGCTTTCCAGGATGTTGTCGCGAATAGGCTGCGAAAAGCTCGGCTCGAAACCCGGAACCTGGGACAGTGCGTCGTCGAAGCGCTTGAGCAGCTCCTCCTTGCTGAGTTTGCTCTTCCATTCCTCCTGCGGATACGTGTCCACCAGGAATTCGGCCATGTTGATCTGCTTGGGATCCGTGCCGTCCTCGGGGCGGCCGGCCTTGGAGATCACCGAGCGGACCTCCGGGAATTGTTTGAGAATGGACCGCACGCGGGCACATTCCTTCACCGCTTCGCTCACGGAAATCCCCGGCGGCAGCGTGAGATTCACCCATACGGAACCTTCGTTCAGCTCCGGCAGGAATTCGCTGCCCAGTTGCGTCGCCAGCAGCAGACTTCCCGCGAGCGCCATGACGGCTGCCGCCAATACCAGCACCGGCCATCGAACCGCATGAGTTAGCACCGGACGATAGAGTTTCTTACAAAATCTGACCAGGCGATTCTCGCCGTGCGGCACCCCGCGACGCAGGAGAAAGTACGCCATCACCGGCACCAGCGTCAATGAGAACAGCAGCGAGCCGAGCAGCGCCGACACTATCGTATAAGCCATGGGCGCGAAAATACGCCCCTCCTGCCGCTGCAAGGTGAAGATCGGAATGTGCGCGATGATGATGATCAACATCGAGAACATGGTGGGCCGTCCGACGTGCGCCGCGGCTTCGATGATTACATCCCGAACATTCCCCCGAACCTTATTGACGGTGGTTGACACATGCGATGCGTACTGATGCTCGGAGAGCTCGCGGAAGATGTTTTCGAGGACGATCACCGCTCCGTCTACGATGATGCCGAAGTCCATCGCGCCCAGCGACAGCAGATTCGCGGGAAGACCCCGCAGGCGAAGACCCATGAACGTGGAGAGCAGCGCCAGCGGGATGATTGCCGCCACGATCGCCGCTGCGCGCAGGTTCCCCAGGAACAGGTACAGCACGATCATCACCAGGACCGCGCCTTCCAGCAGGTTCTTGAAGACGGTGTGCAGCGTCGTATCGATCAGGAACGTCCGGTCATAGTATGGAACGATGGACACGCCCTTGGGAAGGATCGAGTCGTTCAGTTCCTTCACGCGCGACTTGACCGCTTTCAGCACCTCCGACGGATTCTCGCCCTTGCGCATGAGGATGATGCCGGTGACGATTTCGTTGTCGTCGTTCATCCCCACCGTGCCCTGCCGCGGAACGGAACTGACGTCCACGGTGGCGATGTCGCGCACCAGCAAGGGTGTTCCACCATGCTCGGCCAAAATAATGTTTCCGATGTCGTCGGGGGAGCGCAGCAGCCCGATTCCGCGGATCAGATACTGTTGGGCTCCCTGTTCCAGATAGCTTCCGCCCGCGTTCGCATTTCCCTGCCCCAGCGCGGTCAGCACCTGCTGCATCGGAATATTGTTGGACTTCAGCTTGGCCAGATCCAGGCTCACCTGATACTGCTTCAGGAAGCCTCCCAGGCTGACGACGTCCGCGACGCCGGGCGCGAGCTTCAGGTAGCGCGTGATCGTCCAATCCTGAATCGAACGCAGCTCGCTCAAGTCCTGGCCGTTGCCGGTCACACGGTAGCGAAACAGCTCGCCGATGGGCGTGGACAAGGGCGCAAGCTGAACCTGGGCTTTGTCGGGAAGGTCGACGCCGCGCAGGCGCTCCAGTACCAGTTGGCGCGCTTGATAATCGTCGGCGCGGTCGTCGAACGTCACAATCAGGAACGATAAGCCGAACTGCGTGTGCGAAAACATACGCACCGCGTTGGGCAGGCCGCTCAGGCCGATCTCGAGAGGCGTGGTGACCTGTTTCTCGACTTCTTCGGCGGCGTAGCCCGGATAGAGCGTGATCACGGTCACTTGAATGTCGGTGACATCGGGAAACGCTTCGATGGGCAGATTCTCGAACGCCACGATGCCGCCGAGCAGGAACAGGCCCGTCAGCAGGAACACGAACAGCGGCTGATGCAGGGCGAACGAGACTAAGCGCTTGATCATTGCGAAAGCTAGTCCTGTTTCTGTTTGCGGCGATAATCCAGGAGCATGGCTCCGTCCGTTACGATCCGGTCACCAACGCGGAGGCCGCTTGTCACCCTCAAGCGGCCCTCGGCGTCGGGCGCGGCAACGATCAGGCGCCGCTCGAAGCGCCGGTCGTTTATCGCCGCGAACACGTAGCTCTTGCCGTCCTCTGTAAACACCGCGCTGGCTGGGACCGAGATCGCGGCGCCTCCCCCGCTCAGTTCGAGCGAGGAGGTAATGAACATTTCCGGCTTGAGCAAAAACTTGGGATTCGAAACCAGCAGACGGACCTTCAGGGTCCTGCTGTCGGCGTCGACCTTATCGCTGATGCGTTCTATGGTGGCGGGGAAGCGGCGGTCGGGATAGGCCGCTGCCACCACTTGTACTTTTTGGCCCACATGGACCAGATGAATATCGCGCTCGAAAACATCCACCAGCACCCAGACCGTGCTGAGATCGGCGATGGTCAGCAGAGCAGTGCTGTCGGCCTGCACGAACTGACCCGGCGTAAGATTTCGCTCGATCAGCGTCCCGCTCATGGGAGCCCGCACCGGAACCAGGGATCGCAAGCCTCCGTCTTTAACCGCTTCTTTCGGATCGATGCCCAAAACGCGCAGCCCTTCCTCGCTTCGAGCCACCTGGGTGTTGGCCTTGGCCAGATCGTTCTCCGCCTGCTGGAAGGAAATGCGGGAGGCCGCCTGGTGCTCGAACAGATCCTTGTTCATGTTGTAGGTCTTTTGGGCAAGATCCAGGTCGCGCTGGCTTTGCAGGTAATCCGAGACCAGCGAAGCCACCTCGCGGCTCTTTATCGAAAACAGCACCTGATCCTTTTCAATGGGATCGCCAACGCCGGCGTGAAAATCGACCACTTGGCCAGGCAGGGGCGCCAGGATACGAACCGTGCGGTCGTCATTGAATTGCACTTTGCCCGTGCCGCTAAGATTGTTGCGTCCTGACTCCGCGCGAACCGCTTCGATTTTGATGTTCGCCAGCATGGCGGGGTCCAGCTCGACATCGTTCGGAAGCACTTTCTTCGCGGCCGGATTCGCCGTATCGGGCGCGGCCGCGGCAGCTTCGCTTATCCCGGTCTTCTGGCATCCCGTGATCGCCAGCGCGATCAGTACGGCACACGAAATCAACGTCAGTTTCATGGAATCACCTCGTCGCCGACCACCGACGTCAGGCGGCTCACGGCCCGGCGGTAATCCGCTTGCGCCTCGTAGTACGTCGACATGGTTTCGTTGAAAGCTCTCTGCGCATCCAGGACGTCCAGCAGCGAGCCGGCTCCCGCCTGATAAACGTAACTGGTCGTATTGCGCGCTTCCTGAGACAGGCCCAGCAGATCGCTCTCGATATCGCCGATCAGTTGGCGCGCGGTTTCATACTCGCGGTAGGCCCCGGTCACTTCGCCCGATACCTGGGACTGCAGCGCGTCAATCTGTTTCTGTAACTGCACCTCTTCGGAAGTCACGCGAGCGATTTCGCCCTGATTCCGGTTGAACACCGGCAGCGGCACGCTAAAAAAGAATCCGACCGAATTGCCGGTCCCATTCACGCCCTGCTGGCGGCGATACTCCGCACCCGCGGTGTAATCCACCTTGCCGTTCGCCAGTTGAAGCCGCAGTTCGGCCTGGGAACGCGCCTGATCCAGCCGCGCGGCTTGAATGTCGGGCCGCACGGCAATCGCGCGCGTCTGAATCTGGTCGAGCGCGGGCGTCGCCGGCGGAATCGGAATCTTCAGCGGATCGCTGACGTCGACCGTCTGTCCGCCAGCGCGTCCCAGCAGCGTCTGGAGCCGGACACGAGCAGTGGTGAGCGCCAGTTCCGCGGTCTTGACGTTGCTGCGGAACTGCAGCATGGCCACGCGCGAACGCGTCAGTTCGATTGGAGGGATCGCCCCGCCTTGCAGCCGCGTCTCATTGAGCTGGACCACTCCCTGCAGCGATTTCAGATTGTCGTTGGCCAAGTCCAGGCGAGCTTTGGCCTCGATGACATCGATGCACGCCAGGGTCACGTCCAGCCTCAGCCGGCGAATCGAGTCGGCCACGCGCGCCTGGGCGATCTTCTGTGCGTAGCCGGCGGTGTCCACCCGGTATTCGCGCTTGTGCCCGCGCTCCCACGGGAAATCGACGCGCAAGGCCGTCTCCGTGGGCCCTGCGCCGTTGACCTCGCTGAAACCGGTGCCGAGCCAGTCCAGATGATCCGAGGACGCGCTCACCACGGGATTCGGACGCAGACGGGCGGTGATGACTGCCGTTTCCGCTACCGGAATGCCAAGTTTTTCCGCCAGCAATCCAGGGTTGTTCCGCAGGGCTTCCTGAACCGCTTGTTCGATCGTTATGCTCTGTGGCGCCTGGGCGAACACCACAGCCGCCATCGAACAAAACACTAATAGCTTCACGGGAATCACCAACCTCCTGACAAACACCAACACCTCTCAGCCGGGAACGGGCTGATCGGTTCACTTTTTAGTTTTTGTTGGAATCAGGAGTTGCGGGGAGGGCCGCGCGGGCGAGAATCAGAACAACCTGCGTCCGCCGAATACGACTGGTACTGGTAGATGCGTCCGACGACGACGGATTCCGGCGCTAAGATCGCCGCCGAGGGCGCCAGGGACTGCGTTCGCTCTTCGGAGATCGCGAATAACGGGAGCTGCGCGAGGCGTGCCCGCCAAACCGATCCCGGGCGCTCGCTCCAAAGCTTCCGGAAATCCGCTAGCCGGCCTTCGTGAAACGTGCCGGCGCCGTCATTAATCCACACACCAATCGGCTGGCTCGATAACGGCTCGAATACGATCAGGTCTCCGTCGTCGTCGCCGTCCACGTCCTGGCTGCTCAGCTCGACGGTCGCGCCTGGACTCAGGAAGTGAAAAGAGGTCTGCTGGAAAGCGCCCAGCGTGACACGGACTTCCTGGGCATAGCCACTTGCGTCGTGACGCCCGGATCGGGCCGTCGCCAGATCCACGTTCTGGTCGCCATTGAGATCGGCAAGCACCCAACCCGACACCGCCGGGGAATCCAGCGCGCTGGGAAGATCGTGGGTCGATGCCGCAAGCCCGCTGCCGGCCGCAGCCAGGAACAGAAGCCCGTGTACCCAGGATTTGGCGTGTGAATGCACGTTTAGTCCGATTATAGCCCTATCTCAGCGTCCGTTCGAAAAAATCCACCATCGTGGCGTTCAACTGGCGAGCCTCCGCGCCGGTCACCGCATGGGTCTTCTGCGTGTACACTTGCATCTCGAACGGTTTGCCTTCGCGCTCCAGCGCATCGACAAGTTGCACCGTGTTCTGAAAGAGGACGTTGTCGTCCTCAACGTTATGCGCGACCATCAGTTTCCCCTTCAGGTTCTTCGCCTTTGCAGGCAAGGCCGTGCTCCGATAGCCTTCCGGATTGTCCTTCGGCAAACCCATGTAGCGCTCCGTATAGATGGTGTCGTAATTGCGCCAATCGGTTACAGGAGCACCGGCGATTCCGGCGCGAAAAACGCCGGAAGCATTCAGCATCGCATTAAGAGTCATAAATCCGCCGTAACTCCACCCGCGAATCCCGATCCGAGAACGATCGACGAATCCCAGTGACACCAGGTGCTCGACGCCAGCCACCTGATCGGCCAGCTCTATTTCGCCGAGCTTGTGATACACCGGTGTCTCAAACGCATGCCCGCGCCCCGAAGATCCGCGATTGTCTACCTGCCAGACCACGAAACCCCTGCTCGCCAGTACCTGGTCGAGGTCCACTCCCATCCAGGCGTTGCGCACTCCCTGCGAATCCGGACCGCCATAAACCAGCACCACCGCCGGATATGTTTTGCCGGGCTCGAATCCCTTCGGCTTGATCAGCCGCGCATACAACAACGTCCCGTCCGCAGCCTTGAAGTTGACCAGTTCGGTCGGCAAGATCTCGTACTCTTCAAGGCTCCGATTCTGTTCGCGATAAACGCCGATCTCGCGGCCATCGCCGGAATAAACCGTCGTCCGCGGAGGCGCTGCTACAGGTGATAGGCTCGAAAACGTATCGAGATAGAAATGTCCGCCCGGTCCCATCGCAATGCTGTGCGTGCCCGCGCCGGAACTGAGCTGCTGTTTCCCCTCGCCCGTCATTCCGATGCTGTAGATCTGCCGCTCCAGCGGGCTGGTCTCGCTCGCGGTGTAGTACACCTTGCCGGCCGGCTCGTCGACGCCCGCGATGCCGGTCACTTCCCATGACCCGCGCGTCAGTTGCCGGGATTCTTTGCCGTTGACCGAGTACAAATACAGATGCCGGAAACCGTCGCGCTCGCTCAGCCACAGGAATTGTCGTCCGCCGTTCACGAACACCGGATTATCCGGCACGTTGACCCAGTATTTGTCCGACTCTTCCAGCATTCGCGATGTCTTCCCCGACCCCGCCTCGGCCAAAAGCAAATCGAGCTTGTTCTGCACGCGATTCGTTCGCACCAGATATACGTTCCTGGAGTCCGGCGTCCAGCCGACCCGCGCGATCAGAGTGTCGTCGTGCGTGCCCCGCACATCCATCCAGCGGGTATTCCCGCCGCGAACGCCCACCACTCCCACGCGGACATCCGGATTGTTCTCGCCCGCCTGCGGATAGCGCTGGGGCTCATAGATTGGCCGCGGCCCCCGCAAATCTTCGTGAGGATAAATCGGCTCGTGGCTGAGATCGGATTGCAGATAGACAATCGATTTCGAATCCGGCGACCACCAGTAGGCCGTGCCGAGGTCGAGTTCTTCCGGATACACCCAGTCCAACCCGCCGTTGCGCAGAGTCTCGGAACCGCCCGTGGTCAGTCGGGTTTCGCGCTTGGAGGCGATGTCGAGGTTGTACAAATCCCAGCCGCGGCGAAACGCCACCGACGTCCCATCGGGCGAAAGCTTCGGATCGCGCTCCGCCACCGGCGTCTTGGTGAGCTGCGTCCACTTGCCCGTGTCGACCCGAATGAGAAAGACATCCCCACCCGTGGAATAGAGGACCTCGCCGGCCGCCCATTGCACGGGGGTCTCACGCACCCGCCGATTCTCCCAGGCGAATGGTCGCGATTCCACGGATTCGGCGCGCACCGCCGCGGAATCCATCGCCGACGTATCGGCCAGGTCCTTCGACGAGCCCGTAGCCGGATCGTAGATGACCAGCCTGCGGCCCTGCCGATACAGAAAACGTTGTCCCTCGGGCGACCATGCCAGCGGATTTCCAGGACCCTGCGGAGCAAGCCGAGAGGCTTCCTCCATCGTTTCGAGCGTGATCGGCTTTTTCTGCGCCCATACGAGAGCGGCGCACGTGAGGAACAAGACTGCTGCTCCCCAGAATTTGTTGTGGGGCAGGACTGCATCCTGCGCGCGGGATCGCGAGCCGCGTCCAACGCCGATTTCAAATCGGCGCGCAGGTTGAAAACCTGTCCCACAGGTACCCGCAAGGAACAAAAACGCCGATCTCATCGTATCCTGATTGTAAGTTTAATGCGGATCGTGACTGAATGAGAGTAACTTTTTGGGGCGCCGCCCAGACGGTTACCGGGTCCATGCATCACATTGAGGCGGCCGGCAAGCGATTCCTTCTCGACTGCGGCCTATATCAGGGACGCCGCCGCGACGCGTTTGAGCGGAACAGTCATTTTCCGTTTCCCGTCACCGGCATCGATGGAGTGATTCTTTCCCACGCCCACATCGATCACAGCGGAAATCTTCCCACGCTGGTCCACAACGGCTACTCCGGCCCGATCTATACGACTCCAGCGACCATCGACCTGTGTGTTCCGATGCTGGCCGATTCGGCCTTCCTCCAGCAGAAAGACGTCGAGTTCTGCAACCGGCGGCGGGAACATCGACGCCGCATCGGCCGCGACGACCGCGAGTGCGACCCGCTTTATCTTCCCGAAGACGCCGAACGAGTGTATCCCCTCTTCTCCCCGGTCCCGTTGGGCCAATGCAAGGAAGTGGCTCCCGGATTCCGCTACGGGACCTACGAAGCCGGACACATGCTCGGCGCAACTTCAATGGTCATCGAAGCCGATGGCGTGCGCCTGGCCTTTTCCGGCGACGTCGGCCGCAAGCATCTGCCGATCCTCCGCGATCCCGTCACACCCGAGCCGGTCGACTATCTGATCATGGAGAGTACCTACGGAGACCGGTTTCATAAGCCGGTTGCCGATGTCGCTGGAACCCTGGCGGATGTGGTCAATCGGACGGCCGGGCGCGGCGGGAAAATCATCGTTCCGTGTTTCGCCGTGGGACGTACCCAGCAGCTAGTGATGATCCTGCATCAGTTGATGGACGCGCACCGGATTCCATCCATCCCCATCTTTGTCGACAGCCCCCTGGCGGTGAACGCCACCGAGGTTTTTCGCAAGCATCCGGAATGCTACGACGAAGAGACGCGCAAGTTTCTCGCCGAGGGCGACGATCCTTTCGGTTTCTCGCGGCTGCGCTACATTCGTGAGGCCAGCGAGTCAAAGGCGCTGAATGACCTGCATGGCCCGTTCCTGGTTTTGTCCGCCTCCGGGATGTGCGAAGGGGGGCGCATCCTGCATCACCTGCGGAACAACATCGAGGATCCCCGGAATACCGTGCTGTTCACCGGGTTCCAGGCCGAATATACGCTCGGCCGCAAGATCCTCAACGGCGATCGCGAGGTTCCTATCTTCGGCGAGCCCATGCAGCTCCGCGCGGAAGTGGTCTCGCTCGACGCGTTGAGCGGCCACGCCGACCAGAGCGAGCTGATCGAATGGATGCGTCCGCTGGCGCCGGGTCTGAAGAAAGTTTTTCTGGTCCACGGGGAGCTCGCGCAAGGCGCCGCGCTGGCGGAAGTCATCCGCAAGGAATTCAAGCTCGACGTGCAGCAACCCTCCAGGGGACATAGCTTCTTACTCAATTAAGGACATAAAACCATGGCTTTCTGTGTAAATTGCGGCGGTCAGCTTCCCGATACCGGGCGATTCTGCACGAATTGCGGATCGTCAGTCTCCGGCGGTACCCCGGCCGGCGGCCCGCCCCCGCCACCCGTACACCAGCCGCTGGACTACACCATTCAGGGCGATAATCTTCAAGTCATTCGCATCCGCCTGCAGCCCGGCCAGGAGCTGTATGCCGAAGCCGGAAAAATGGTTTACAAGCAGCCCCAGGTGGCCTGGGAGACGCGCATGAGCGGCGAAACTCTCGGCGATAAGCTGTGGGGCGCCGTGAAGCGCAAACTCATGGGCGAGTCGCTGTTCCTTACCTATTTCCGCGCCTCCGTACCGGGCGAAGTCGGCTTCGCCGGCAGCTATCCGGGCCGAGTGCAGGCGTTCGAGCTGAAACCCGGCCAAAACATCTTCGTGCAGCGCGATGCCTTCGTCGTCGCGCAGTCCAGCATCCAGCTCAACATCGCGATGGTGAAGCGGCTGGGCGCGGGATTCTTCGGCGGTGAAGGCTTCATCCTCGAGCAGCTCACCGGGCCGGGAACCGTATTCATTCATGCAGGCGGCGATTTCGTGGAGTTTACCCTGGGCCCGGGCGAGTCCCTTCAAATCGATACCGGCTGCATCGTGGCGTTCGAAGAGACCGTGGATTACGACATCCAGCTCGCGGGCGGCATCCGCACCGCTCTGTTCGGAGGCGAAGGCCTTTTCCTGGCCACCCTAACCGGCCCGGGTCGCGTGATCGTGCAGAGCCTCACGCTCCAGAAAATGCGCCGCGAACTGGCGCCTTACCGTACCGGCGGAGACGAGCACAAAGGCCTGGATATCATCTCCGGCATCTTCAATAGCGACGATTAAGGGAAAGGCCAGGCATTCCCTTCCGGCCGCGACACTATTTCACCGCGAACGTGGTGATGCGTCCGTTCCCGCTCGATGGAGGACATGTTGAGGATCCCGACTGGAGCAGGACATCGTTGTAGCCATTGCTCGGATCGTAACCCCAGTTGCTCGGCACATCGTGCATCGTCACCAGGATCGCAACCGCATTGCAAGGACCCGGGCCTCCTTGGGCAGTAGTGGGAACACGCACATTAATGGTCCACGATCCTGGATAAGTCGGGTCCAAATCGGAGGCCAGGATGTTTCCCGATGGAACCGGCAGACCGTTTATAAAGACCTTAAGGTCGGCCGGATTTGTCGGCGTCAGGCCGGAAGGTGCGGCGCCATCCGCCGGCGGATTGGCCACCAGGCCCTGTCCGGTGAGCGCCAGTTGCAGCGTGTCTCCCAGGCTAACCGGGTTTTGGGGGCCGTTCAGGCCGTACGGAGTGCCATCCGCCTTAATATTGATCGCCATCACCTGTCCCCAGCCTTGGAAATTCGTCGTCCTGAATGCTGGATCGGCCAGGGTCATCAGAACGGTTCCTGCCGCCACGATTTCATGTGTTGCCGGATTGTACAACAGGAATTCCGCGCTTCCAGAGACTGGGGCTTCCCAGGGGATCACAAAATTGATATACGCGTTCTGCTCCCAGGAGTAGATTCCCGAGGGCGTCCCGTTCACCAGCAGTTGCAGACCTGCGGCGGTGGTGGGATACGGCGGAGTCCCGTGAACTTCGTCATCCGCGTGGAACGTTTTGCCGATCGGCGCAGCTTGCGCCCACATCCCCGGAGTCATCGGCCTGGTTGAGGTAAATGTGAACGCATTTCTGACCAGCAGTTTGGCGAAGTAGAACGTGACACGATTCAGCGCTTCCGCCACAATGGGGTTTTCGGACGAATCTAAAGCAATGGCAAGCGGACCATTGGATCCGATCTGCTGCAGAATGGTGCTCGTATTCTGGAAAGTGGTTACTTCGGGCAGGTGGTAGATCGCGTTGCCCGCGGCGAGCCACATTTCTCCGCTGACCGCGCTGACCACGATCCCCTGGGGAGGGGAAAACCCGGCGAAATTGAAAGCCGCCGCAGGACCGGTTTGAGCGATGTTCGAGGTGTCGCGGAAAACCACCAGCCGGCCATTTCCGGAATCGGCGACATACAGACGGCCAGAGGTATCCGTGGCCACCTGCCGCGGGCTGTTCAGGCCGGCTAATGTACCGGAAGCCGCTCCCGATGCAAAGTCCGGCTGGCCGACCACCGTGAACGCCGATTGTCCGTTGACGAAAGGCTTCTGGAACACCAGCACGCGGTTGAGGACCGGATCGGAAACCGCCAGGTGCCCATCGGGATAAAGAGCCACTCCGTAGGGGGTGTTCATATTCTGCGCTGAGGCGAGCTGGACCTTTTGGCTGAAGTTGCTTTGGCCCAGCACCAAATCCGCCTTCTGGCCGGTTCCCGCCGCAACGCTGAAAGGCGCGGGGAATCGCAGAACCCGCCCATTGCCCGAATCGGCTACCCATAGATTGCCGCTGGCGTCGACCGCGAGTCCCACCGGCCGGGACAATCCAGTCTGGGTCGGGATATCCGGATCGCCAGTGGGATAGTTCACGATGGCACGGAATAAATCGGCCTGTCCGATCACCAGATCGGCCTTCTGTGTGAGCAACGATCGCGAGTCAGTTCCGACTGCCCGCGCATCCTGGAATGCCAGAATCCGATTATTGTAGGTATCGGCAACGTACAGGTGCGGAGGATTCGAGTTCTTATCCACCGCGATCCCGCCGCCGGGCGCAGTGCTGGTGACGAACCACACCTCCCGGCCCTCAATCAGATTGGGAGCGTTAAAGGGAAAATCGATCTGGCCGACGACAATACCCGCCGCACCGAAGTTGAAATTTACATCCGCCGGATAGGAAAGGACGCGGTTGTTGTTGGTGTCCACAATCCAGAGATTGCCTCCCGAGTCCAGCGCTCCGCCGCCGGGCGAAGACAGCGTGGTCGCGTCCGGCTCGATCTGCCCGCGGTTGACCTTACCGCTGAAAAGGTCGGCCTGCCCGATCACGCCATCGATCCTGGGCGATGGTGAGCCTGCCTTCGGCGGGCTGGCATAACGCACCACGCGGTTGGCCACCCCATCCGCCACAAATACCTGGTTTCCGGTCGTGGTTTTTGTCGCGAACACCGAGAGCGGGGCGTTCTGAAAGTTGTTTCCCAGGCCGTAATCGTTGGGAAAGGTCACCTGCCCCGAGGTCGGAGGCGGAACCACTCCCAACACTTGAGACGCGGAACTCCCCTGATTGGGAGCCGGATAATACAGCACTCGGGCGTAGCCATCGGCTACGTACAGGCCCCCCAGGCCATCGAACGCCAGACTCTGCGGCTGAAGCAGCACGGACAGATTGGTCTGGCAGGCGCCGCAGACAGGCGCCCCATTCGAAATGAAATCCGGTTGCCCGAGCTTGAGATCGGCAACCGGCTCGACGGTACCCGGCGCGAGCTGGCTGACGGGAAATCGCAATACACGATTATTTCCCGCATCGGTTACCCACAAGTTTCCCTGGGCATCGAGAGCGATCCCGGCGCGCAGAAATGCCCCGCCCGGGCTCAGCGATAGGGTCGAGGCGCTCGGCTTGGCCTGGCCCTCATTGGCACTGTTCCCGCTGCTCTGCGTCTTTTGCCCGATGACCAGGTCAACCTGCAGCGGATCGGTGGTCTGGTTGAAGGGGTTGGGAAAGCGCAGAATGCGATTGTTTCCGGTGTCCAGCACGTAAAGGTTTCCATTGGCATCTACAGCCACGCCGGAAGGAAGCGTCATCCCCGAGGATAAGTCGTGGCCCGGTCCCTGAATCGGGTTGGAATAAAAATCCCGTTGTCCGATCACTTTGTCGGCTTGATTTCCCTTGGTAAGGCTGGCTGGATTGCGCCACGCCAGAATACGGTGGTTGCTGGTGTCCGCCACGTACATCGCACCACCGGACGGAGCAAATGCGATGGCCAAAGGGGTATTGAACTCACGGCCCTCAATCAGGTTCGGCGCGCCGGATGTAGGCGGGTTGAAGAGTTTTGCGTGCCCGAACTCGCGTGAAGGAAGTTCGTTAATGGTGGGCGAAATCTGGGCCCAAACAGGAACACTCGCGATCAACACGAAACGCCATAAGAGCTTCATTTTCAGGATTCTCCGATAGGGTGGGAACGCGGGATGCCGCCCCTTCCCACAGAAGATACCACAGCCGGAAAATCGTAACATGTACCATCGGTACTGGAACATTCTCATCCGTTTTGGGCATTCGTCCTCTGCGGCCATCCTCGGGAATATCGAGTGTTAGAATGAACGCTTGGATCGTTCTCCCCAGTCCTCGTCGAAGCCCCGCGTGTGCGCCGTCAGCTACCTGAATACGGTGCCCCTGGTTTGGGGGCTTCAGCATTCCGGCGAACTTGGCGACGCCTTCGACCTTCGCTTCGCCCTGCCCTCGGAATGCGCCGACCAGCTCGCGTCGGGCCAAGCCGATATCGGGATCGTCCCGGTGATCGAGATGGCGCGCCAGGGTCTCGACTATTTTCCCGGCACCGGAATCGCCTGCCACGGTCCGGTGCGCAGCATTCTGCTGATTTCCAAAGTTCCGTTCAAGGAAATCCGGACGCTGGCGACCGACTCCGGCTCGCGCACCTCCGCCATGCTGTCGCAGGTGATCCTGGCCGAAAAGTTCGGCGTCAGACCGCAGGTTTTTTCGCATCCCGCCAATCTCGCGGAAATGTTGGAGCGGGCCGATGCAGCCTTGCTGATCGGCGACGCCGCCCTCCGCGTGGATCCGGCAACCCTGCCGTTTGAAACCCTCGATCTGGGCGAGGAATGGGTCGCGATGACCGGCCTCCCTATGGTCTTCGCCGTGTGGGCGGGGCGAAGGGACTGGATGAGCCGCAAGGAAATCATTCGCGAGGCTCATGGCCAGGTGTTCCTCGAGTCGTTGCGCTATGGCCTCGCGCACATGGAAGAAATCGTCGCCGCCGAAGCGCCCGCGCGCCAGTTCAGCCCGGACGTAGTCCGGCGGTATCTGACGCATCACATCGTCTTCGAACTCGGCGAGAAGGACTACGAAGGCATGCGGCTTTACATTAAACACGCGTTGCGTCTGGAGCGCGATCGGGACCGCGTTATGATAACTTCCAAGTAATGATGACCCGCGCCGAAGCGATCGACATGTTCCGCAGTGACGACCTGATCGGCATCGGCATGGCCGCCGACGCCGTTCGCCGCAAGCTGCATCCTGAAAACGTGGTCAGCTACATCATTGACCGCAACATCAACTACACCAATTTCTGCACGGAATATTGCAGCTTCTGCGCCTTCTACCGGCCCATGGGGCACGCCGAAGGCTACATCCTTCCGCACGAAACCATCTTCAACAAGATTCAGGAAACCATCGACCTGGGCGGCACCGGCATCCTGATGCAGGGCGGCCTCCATCCCGATCTCAAGATCGAATGGTACGAAGACCTGCTGCGCTCCATCAAGAAGCGCTTCGATATCTGGTGCCACTGCTTTTCCGCCCCGGAGATCATGAACATCGCCGAGGTCAGCGGGCTGAATCTATATGACACGCTCTCGCGGCTGCGCGATGCCGGTCTCGATTCCCTGCCCGGCGGCGGCGCCGAAATTCTCGACGAACAGGTTCGCCACCGCATCAGCCGCCTCAAATGCGGAACGCAGGATTGGATCGACGTGCACCGGACCTGTCATGCCGTCGGGCTTCGGTCGACTGCGACCATGATGTTCGGCACCGGGGAGACCATCGAGCAGCGCATGAACCACTTCGACATCGTGCGCCAGATTCAGGAAGACACCGGCGGATTCACGGCGTTTATTCCCTGGAGCTTCCAACGCGAGCTGACCTCACTGGGACGATTCGTCAAGGAAGAAGCCACTGCCGTCGAGTATCTGAAGATGCTGGCATTGTCACGGGTTTATCTCGAAAATATCCTCAACATCCAGTCATCCTGGGTGACGCCGGGACTCAAGACCTGCCAGATCGGCCTGCGCTTCGGCGGCAACGACGTTGGCAGCATCATGATCGAGGAAAATGTGGTGAGCGCGGCCGGCACACACCATCAAGCCACGGAAGAAGAATTGCGCCGCCTGATCCGCGACGCCGGCTTCATCCCGAAACAGCGCGATACGCTGTATCGGACGTACTTCTTGAATTAGCCCTTATCCAGAAGAACAAGCCGACCAGCGCGAGCAGGCTGATCCCGCCGCCCAATGCCAGCAGGCGCGAGCGATAGTGAAACTCCACGGTGTGCTCCCCGGCGGGCACCGCCACGGCCTGGAACGCGCCCCCCCAAGGCTCTAAAGCCGCGTTCTTGCCGTCAATGGTTACCTCCCAGCCGGGAAAGAATTGTTCGTGCAAGGCCAGCTTCCCGCCGGACGCCGTGCGCACCTGGAACGTTCGATCTTCCGGCTCCCAGGCGCGGCGCTCCACCGTGTCAGCGGCACTTCCTTCCCAGCTGTACGGCGGCTGCGCATCCAGATACTCATACACTTTGTAAAACGTCGAGGTCGATCCCAACAGCCGGTACTGCGGATTGTCCTTGAATTCGGGAAATTGCTTGCTGTACTCGGAACTGATCACGTATTTTGCCCCGAACAGGCGCATGGCGTCGTAGTTTTTGGGATCGATCTCAAACATCCGGTCGGTCCGAAAGCGCCCGTACGCCTCCACCATCTTCCGGAGCGAGGTGGTGAGCAGCGGATCGAATCCCTGCGGCGTTGTCAGGCCGATGTGCCGGAAGTCATCGGGAAGCGGCCCGGCATCGAAATCGGAAACGATGCGATAGTCAGAGTTGGCGCGAAGTTGCCGGTAGACGTCCGGGCTCATTCCGGGCAGCGACGTGAACGACCATCTCTGTGCGTCCCCGCTCCCCGCATCGAATCGTTTGCTGGTCCCGAACGCCTTGTAATCGACGCCCACAAACAGAATCAGCGCGACCGCCATCCACATTCGCCTGCGGCCCTGCCCGGCGCGGAACGCGTACATCCCTGCCAGGAAGATCGCCAGCGTGACCAGCAAGTAGATCCCGCTGCGCCATCCCGCGGCGAAGCTTTGACTCTTCCATCGATATAACTCATAGAGCCCCCACAGCGCCATCAGCGCCGCGCTCAATGGCATCAGCCATGCCGGCGCCGGTCGCGTTTTCCTGGACAGGAATTCGTCAAGCGCGTACGCCGTAAGCGGCGCGAACGCCAGCGTCACGCCGGCCAGTAAGTACCAGTCGCGCATGATGTCCGACAACAAGGTCGAATGGCGGATCACGTTCCAGACCAGATCGAACGGGTTGCCTGCCGCCACCAGGGTCGCGGCTAGCATCGCCAGCGATGGGACCAGCTCTCGAAAACGCCGTCGCAGAACCAGAAACGGCAAACCAAGCAGCACCGGAACGCCAAGATAAAAATAATCCTTCCCGGAATTCGTGTCCACCGGCATGTTCAAGCCGAAGTTGAAATAGTTCGGCAGAACGTAGGAGAGAACGATATCCCAGTGCCGGATACCGTCGCCATACCGCAATTCCGGCGAGCGGAGAGCGGTTGTTTCCCAGGTCGGCAACAATTGAACCGCGCACAGGACCAGTGAAAACGCTATGGCCGCGATGGTTCCCGTGGCAGCCTTTGCGCGCCATGCTCCTGCCAGCGAATAAACCACCACCACCAACGCGAACGCGACCCAAGTGGGCGGATATCCCGCCAGAAAGGCCAGCGCCGAGGCGGCCGCGACCTTCCACAAAGGCAGCCAGGATCGCCGCTCCACCGCCTGATCGATTCCCCACAGAGCCAGCGGGATCCAGATGTAAGCCGCCACCAGGCCGAAGTGCTGCAACTGCGTGCACATGTATCCGCTGAAGGCGAAGACGAGAGCGCCCATAACGCAGGCCAATCCCGCCAGCCGCTTCCCGCGCAGCCACAGGTAGCATAGAAAAAATCCCAGCCAGACGTGCGCGATCTGCAGGTCTTCCATGGATTGGTAGGAGAGCCGCTCCCGTCCCCAATTGAAGAGAAACATGATCCAGGTCGGCGGATAGAACAGCGCCGCCTGGATGTTGCCGACAAAGCTCATCCCGCAGTAGATGGTCGGGTCCCATAGCGGGAAGTGGCCCTGGCGCAAGCGCTGGAACGCATAGTCGGCCAAGGGATAGTGAAACCCGTTGAGATCGTATGGAATATGAGCCCACCGGACCGGCGGAATGTACTCGAAAAAGAATACATACGTGAAAACGAAGGAGGCCAGCGCGGCGGCTTTTGGGGAGCGCAAGAATCCATGCTACACCCCATTGCAGGAACTTTATTGTGTTTAAGGGCGTATTCTAGAGGAGATCGCTCCACAGGAGGTCGCTCCGTGAAAAAAATGCTTTGGATAATCGCCCTGGCAGCATTGTCGGGAGGCGCGTCGTGGTCCCAACTGTCCGCACAGAACATAACCGGCACCTGGCAAGGAGCATTAAAGGTTCAGACCCCTCAGGGTCCTCAAGAACTGCGCACGGTGATCAAGATCTCAACCACCGATAACGACAAACTTGCGGCGGTTTTCTACAGCATCGACCAGCAATCGCCCGCAATCCCGGCTACTACATTCACCCGAAACGGCTCCGCCGTGAAAATGACCATCACGGCCTTGAACGGCACCTACGAAGGAAAAGTGAACGCCGACGGAAACACCATCGATGGGACCTGGACCCAGGGTGGGCCCGTGATCCCCCTCGTCCTGACGAAAGCTACTCGCGAAACCGCCTGGACCATTCCAGAACCTCCGCCACCGCCGAAGCCGATGGCTGCCGACGCGAATCCGGGGTTCGAGGTCGCCACGATCAAGCCCGCCAGACCGGACGGGCGTTTCTCACTTCTGGTGAACCGAAGCGGCATGCTGAACACGACCAGTACCACCGTGAGCGATCTGATTAAGTTCGCCTACGACTTGCACCCCCGGCAGATCACGAAAGGACCGGCATGGCTTGAATCGGAGAAGTTCGACATCACGGCGAAGCCCGACACGGCCGGTGTGCCCAATGGCAAGCAGTTGAAGACGATGGTCCAGCAGCTGCTGAAGGATCGTTTCCAGCTCACCTTCCATACGGAGAAGAAAGAGCTGTCCGTATACGCGATTACAGTTTCAAAGACCGGATCGAAACTCACCAAAAACGACAGCGGCGGCAACCTTCCCGGCTTTGGCGGGGGACCTCGGACCTTAATTGTCAGGAATTCGACCATGGATGAGTGGGCTCACATGTTGCAGATGCAGATCCTGGAGCAACCGGTCGTCGATCAGACCGGACTCGGCGCTACCCGCTACGACTTCCAGCTGAAGTGGACGCCCGATCCGTCTCAGGCCCAGTTTGGCGGTCCCCCGCCGCCGAATGCTCCGCCTGCCGCGGCTGATCCTGCCGACGCGCCCCCGGATATCTTCGCGGCATTCCAGCAGCAATTGGGACTGAAGCTGGAAAATACCAAGGCCCCGGTCGACGTGATGGTCATCGACCGCCTGGAAAAGCCTTCCGAAAACTAGCGGACAATAGTCGGAAAAAAGGGGACACCTCCTGGTGTTCGCTCCGCTACTAGCTTTGCGGAAGTTAGGAGGTGCCCCTTTTTTCCAAGCGTCAGCTTCATCCCTCTCTGCTGTCCCCTTTTTCTTGAAAGGCGCCATCGCCGACAATAGTAAGAACCGTCAGTGGCGCTCTTACTCAATACCAACAAGATTTCGAAATCCTTCGGCGCGGCGCCATTGTTCCGCGGCGTCTCGCTCAGCATTCAGGAAGGCGACCGCCTCGGCCTGATCGGACCCAACGGCTCCGGCAAGTCCACTTTGCTGCAAATCCTCGCCGGACGAATCGAGCCTGATTCCGGCGATCTGGTGCTTCGCAGCGGCACGCGGCTTGCCTACGTCCCTCAGGACTCGCACTTCGAACCCGGCGAGACCATCCGCGGTGTCATGCGGCGGGCCATGCGCTCCGTCAAATTGCCGGAATCGGAATGGCAGGCTCGCGAGGCCGAAACCCTGGGCCGCTCCGGCTTTCGCGATTTCGATGCCGCAGCCGAAACGCTCTCCGGAGGCTGGCGCAAGCGGCTGTCCATCGCCGAAGCTCTGGTGCAGAAGCCGGAAATCGTCCTGCTCGACGAACCCACCAATCATCTCGACCTGGCCGGCATTGAGTGGCTGGAGAAACTTCTCCAAGGCGCGCCTTTCGCCTGCGTGATCGTTAGCCACGACCGCTATTTCCTCGAAAACGTGCCCACCCGGATGGCCGAACTGAGCCGCATCTATCCCGACGGCATGTTCTATGTCGCCGGCAATTACAGCGCCTTCCTGGAACAGAAAGGCGAGTTCCTGCACGCTCAGGCCCAGCACCAAAGCGCCCTCGAGAATCGCGTCCGCATCGAAATGGAGTGGCTGCGGCGAGGTCCCAAGGCTCGCGCGACCAAGGCCAAGGCGCGCATCGATAACGCCGGCGAGCTGATCGCCGAATTATCCGACCTCAAGTCCAGAAGCCGCACGGCGGACGCCAATTTCGATTTCGTCGCCACCGGCCAAAAAACAAAGCGCTTGATACATCTGGAAAAAGTCCGGTTCGGGTTCGAAGATAAGACCCTGTTCGACGACCTCACCTTTACCATCACCGCCTGCATGCGAGTAGGCCTGGTCGGCTCGAACGGCAGCGGCAAGACCACGCTTCTTCAACTCCTGCGCGGCGATATCGCGCCGCTTCAGGGAAAGATCGAGCGCGCCGAGAACCTGCGCATCGTGTACTTCGACCAGCGCCGCCAGATCAATCCCGATCTGAGTCTGCGGCGGGCGCTCGCTCCCGACAGCGATTCGGTGATTTATCGCGACCGCGTGATTCACGTCGCTTCCTGGGCCGCCCGTTTCCTGTTCACCAGTGACCAGCTAGACCAGCCGGTCAACAAGCTGTCGGGCGGCGAACGCGCGCGCGTGCTGATCGCCAACCTGATGCTGGAGCCCGCCGATCTCCTCCTTCTCGACGAGCCCACCAACGATCTCGACATCCCCACGCTCGAAATCCTGGAGGAGAGCCTGCTCGAATTCAAAGGCGCGCTGGTTCTGGTAACGCACGATCGCTATTTGCTGGATCGCGTCTCGACTATCGTCCTGGGTCTCGACGGCAGCGGCAAAGCCCAGGCCTTCGCCGACTATTCCCAATGGGCCTCCGAACTGAAAGAAGCCCAAAATGCGCCCCGCCCGGCAAAACAAAAAACGGCGGCTGCGCGTGTGCCTGCGGTTGCACCTCAGAAGAAGAAACTTTCTTACATGGAAAGCCGCGAGTACGAATCCATCGAAGAACGAATCGCGGTATTGGAAGACTCCCTCCACGCCAAGCACATGTCGGTTGAAGAGGTCGCGCTCAAAGAGCCGCGCCTGCTCGAGAAGCTCTACAAAGAAATCGAAGCCGCGCAGCAGGAAGTCGACCTGCTATACGCACGTTGGGCGGAACTGGAAGAGAAAGCCGGATAGAAATCATGCACCCACGCGCGACGCTCCGCTGGCTGTTGCTTTTCCTTCCCCTGACGACGCTGTTTTATTGGAAGATCCTCCTCACCCGCCAGTTTTCCCTTCTGACGGAAAGAGAGTCGGTCAATCAAGCGTACTCGTGGATGCAATTCGCGATCACCAGCGTCCGCCAGGGCATCCTGCCGATGTGGGATCCCTACACGCTGGCCGGGCACAGTTTCCTGGGAGAGATGCAGACGGCGGCGTTCTATCCAGTCCATCTGCTGCTGGCGCTGATTCCGTTCGATTCCGCTTCCCACCTGTCTCCCATCACATACCACATATGGTTCGCCGTCACGCACGTCCTGGCTGCGGGCTTCATGTTCGCTCTTATCCGCGAGTTGGGCTTGTCCCGATTCTCCGCATTCATCGCCGGAATCTGCTTCTCGTTCGGCGGGTTCGTCGCGCGCGTCACGTGGCCGCATTTACTCGAAAGCGCCATTTGGATGCCTCTGGTGTTTTTGTTTTTGCTGCGCGCTTTGCGGGCAGCCGGCGCCCGTTTGGCGGCGCTGGACGCTACCATCGCCGGCGCCTTCCTGGGATTGTCGGTGCTCGCGGGCGGGCTACACGTGATTCTCATGGAAGCTTTGGTGATCGTCTCGGCGGGTATTTTTCACGCCTGCACTTCCAAAGCCCGCAGGTCTTCTGTTTTCCGCGCGGCTCTGGTGATTGCCGTCATTGGCATCGTGGGATCGGCCGCCGGCGCCGTTCAGTTACTCCCTTCGATCGAGTACAGCAGCCGCGTGCTCCGGTTTATCGGCCCTGCCGGCGCTCTTCCTGCCAACCAGAAAATCCCCTATGCGGATATGAACGACGAGTTCCTGCCTCAGTCCATTGGCCTTCTAATTTCGCCCTTCGCCTTTAACGGGACCGCCGGGCTCGGCGAAGCCACCAACCCGTATATCGGAGCCTTGCCGCTATTGGCCGTCGTCATTGGCATCCGCAGGTACTGGCGGGAGCGTTGGGTGCGCTATCTGACAGGACTGGCCGTAGCCGCGTTCCTCTATACCCTGGGAAACTACTCGTGGCTCCATGGCCTGCTTTACGCGCTGATCCCGCAGTTGTGGAGCATGCGCGAAGCCAGCCGCATGGTCTTCGTCGAGGATTTCGCGCTGGCGATCCTGGCCGCCTATGGCATCGAGGCTCTGGTGGTGAAGGCGGGTGAACCCGGAGGCGCCAGGGCCGGCTGGGTAGGACTGGATCGTACTCTTCTCGCGATCGTTACCGCCTGCGCCGCGGCCTTATTTGTCCCGGCGATCTTCGGGAAACCCGACCTCAATCCCTGGACGATGCTTTCCATCGTCGTTATTTTCGCTTCCTATGGCTTGTTCCGCTACCTGGAGCATGGGAATCGCGGCGGAGGCGTTCGGCTGATGATGGTCGCCCTGATTCTGTTCGATCTGAGTGCGTGCGATTGGACCGCCGTCAACCGCATCGCCAAAGCGAAGTCCGGTGTCGACTACATGGAGCGCACCCTGAGCGCTCGCGGTGCGGCGCAATTCCTGAAAGCCCGGAAGGGCACGTTCCGCGTTCAAATCGAGGCCGATCCCCTGCCCAATATCGGCGACCTGTTCTCGATTCCCACCATTAACCTCGTCGGCGGCGTGACCCTTCCGTTCGACTTTGAGCGCATGATGCCTTACCCCGATCTGCTGAACGTCCGCTATATTGTCACTCCCGCGACTGAGCAGAAACCTGGCGCGGTCTATCAGGATGCAGCCTGGAAAGTCTACGAAAATCCCAGCGGCTATCCGCGAGCCTGGCTGGTGCACGAAACGCGGGCGGAGCCCTCGGCTCAGCTTGCGGCCGCCCAACTTGGGATGCCCGGGTTCGATGCCCGCCGAACCGCGCTTACCGAGGTTCCCGTGGCGCTTGAACCGCTCGCCGCCAGTGCCCAGGAAACAGCGCAAGTTTCAGCCATCGCGCCCAACCAAATAGAGCTGGAGGTGAATGCCCAGAGCCGCGGGCTGCTCGTGCTCAGCGAAAACTACTATCCCGGCTGGCGCGCCACGATCGACGGCCAAAGCGCACCCATTTACCGCGTGGATAGCGGATTGCGGGGCGTCATCGTCCCGCGAGGACGCAGCCGCGTGGAGCTCAGGTATGTTCCGGCCTCGGTTTACTGGGGCGCGCTGTTCAGCTTTTTGGGTTTCGCCGGAGCGCTGGCCGCGATCTGGCTCCGCCGGCGAGCTTAGTTTTCCGTCGGGACCTTCTCCACGTGGTCGATGACCAGCGTTTCCACCGGCACCTTTTGCGGCGTCAGCTTCAATCCGAGTTGCGACTGGACGGCGTCGAATATGCCCGTGCCGGGTTCCGCCGCCGCAGCCGTCGCATTAGGGTCCGTCCCAGAAGGGCCCGGTACGAATTCCAGGTGGACGTCATAGATTCCACTCAATCCAGTCCGATCTTCTACCGGCGAACCAATCGTCCTGGATCACGATGACATTGCAGCCCCGGCAAGCCTCGTCGCGCCTGTTTGCGGGTTTGGTGTCACCCTTGGACTGCGTGGCCGGTTCCTGGCCCGATTCTTTGAGCTTCGGCCCGTTCCTGGCGACTTCCAACGCGTACCCCGAAACTTGCTTCGTCTCGCGATGCACCCCGAGCTTGAATCGATCCGCCAGAAGGCTCTGCACCATCAACCGGAAATCGCCCACGCTGGTGCCCGTGGGAACGGGCGCCACGATGGTGACCACGTCGTCGCGGAGCCAGTCGGGTCCCGAAATTCGAGCGGCCGGCAGATTATACGCCACTTGGATCACACGTCCGAGCCGGACGTTGGTCCATGTGATCCGCCCTGGATCGTGACTCGTTTGGTTGAACGGGCCTATGGGTAATGGCCCCCCATTCATCGAACCAATGGCGTCAGGCGGACCCGGCTTGACCGAAGCCACTTCGAATCTCGGCTGTCCGCAGACAACCGAGATCGCGAAGCTGACACTAAACAGTAGCCTGGTCACCGCCGATTTACTGCGGCGGCGCGTGGAAGCGGCCGACATACGCCGCTTTGCCGATGACGTGGCCATCCATCGCTTTCATCAGCTCATCGCGTGTGGTGTTGGCCGGCAGATCCAGCTTCGTATCCAGAGCGTAGAACTCGAACACGTAGTGATGGAACGGGCCGGGTCCAGCGCCTGGTCCGAAATAAGCCGGTGCGCCCCGGCCTGCGGCAATGCCAGGACCATTACGGGTCCCGTCGGGCAGATCCCCCGAACCCAGTCCTTCGGGCAGGCTCTTGGTGGTGCCGGGGATGTTGAACGCCGACCAGTGCAGTGTATCCACGGTCGTTTTGTTGGACGAATTCTCGATATCGTGGAAAATGATCGCGTAAGTTTGCAATCCGTCGGGAGCGGCGGCCGGGTTGTTACCAAGGCTCCAGTGGAACTCGAACTCCGGCGACTTGTTCTCGCCCCGGCCGGCATTCCGCATGGGAACTTCGCCGCCATCCGCCCACGCCGGCGAGGTGACCGAAAGCACCGGCCGCGGCGGACCGCCCGGCCCTTTGCCGCCGCCTTTTGCTCCACCGGGCGCCTGCGCCATGACCATCGCACAGGATGCCATCACGGCAACCGCGGAAAGCGTAGCTCTTTGGATTCTATTCATCTTCATTCGTGTTGTCTCCTCAAGAAAGTTCTCCGTCCACAGTCCTTTATTGTAGTCTGTACCGGATGACGCTTTCTCCGAGGATGAGAATCCGGGCGAAGCCCATCAATTGGGGGATGGCCGCTGGGCACTATCGATCACAAGCAGCTCCGTGGGCACGGTCCGTTTGATCAGGCGAAGGCCAAGCTGTTCCCTAACTGCAGTAAAAATCGATGGATATTTCGAGCCAAATGGGTCGTCCGATGGTGCGAGCTGTGTGGATTCAGGGGACCAATGCAGAATGAAATCATATTCGCCTTTCAGTCCGGTCTCGTCGAGCACGGTGACCCCGAGCTTCTGGATCAGAAACGCGGCGAACCACTGCATGTTCACCTTTTTCGCGTTGAGCGTGTCCTTGCTACTGCCCGTAGAGACTTTACCGTCGGTGTTCGGTTGCAGCTTTGGTCCATGATCGTCAGCGGCTAGACTGTAGCCCGGCAACTGCTTAGTCTCCCTGTGAGTCTTCAGCTGAAATCGATCTTCCAGCATGGCCCGCAGCCTGGGGCTCAATTGTTCCCTCGTGAGCCGACCCTGGATGCCCTCTGCCTGCGCGGTAATGTCCCAACCGTCGGTGTCGATCCAACTTGGTCCACCGATAATCTGGAAGGACCATACGTCGTACGCAGGCATGATGAAGGTTGATAACGGCATGCCAACAAAGCGCATTCGACCGCCGGGTTGACCCTGAACCGATCGCTGGTTGATATCTTCTACGGTGTTTGGCCGGATGGAAACCACTTCGAATTGTTGCGCGGACGCCGGAAGCTCGGCGAGAGCAATTCCAATCAGCACCAGTGCTCTAAACACCATTTTCCAGGCTCCTCAGACATCGACATCGGAAACCGCTCCCCAAAGAGCACTAGACGAAGACGAACTTGATACCGTGCAAACCGCCGAAACGGAAGGACACGTCCGTGACCGTTAGCTCAGTTGGCGCTCGGCAGGTTCACGCGGTCGACTGCGGCCAAGGCTCCGCCAGGATCCGCCCAAGTGGTTTATCCTATATCTCAGAATCAACGGAACCGAACGGTTCAGGGAGTACGTCTCATCTTCATGCGTCTGTCACTTGCAGGCTTGTCCGCCGGACTGTGTCTTGTCGGCTTGTCGGCCCAAGCCGGCCCATCATCCTCAAATGACGCCGCCGCCGTCTATTCGCGGATGCCCTTACGCTTCGAACCCGCCGGCGCCGGTAAGTGGATTGCCCATGGTCCTGGTTTTGGCGTCGGGTTCAGCCAGGATGGGACATTCTTCAGGTTCGGAGACCGCGGCCTGCGGTTGACTCTCGAAGGCCGTGAAGCGCGCGGGAACCAGGGGCATTTCGAAGGCCTCGACAAGTCAGCCGTCCCCAGCAATTACTTCGGACGGGACTCCCGCAGCGTGGACGCCTTCGGCAAATTGCGGCAGACCGGTGTCTATCCTGGCATCGACATGGTCTATTACGGGAAAGGTCAGGCGCTGGAGTACGATTTTGAGCTGGCTCCCGGCGCCGATCCTTCCCGGATTCGCATGCGCTTCGCGGGCGCCGACAACATTCGGCTGGGCCCTCAGGGACAAGTGCTTCTCGAACTGGGCGACCGTCAGATTAGGCAGAATCCTCCCGTCGTTTACCAGCGCCGCGCGGAGCGCGAGATGGTCCAGGTGCCCTCCTCCTACGCGATGAACCAGGACGGTTCCATCGGCATCACGCTGGGCTCCTACGATACAGGCCGCCCGCTGGTAGTCGACCCCACCATCGTGTTCACCGATTACCTGGCGGGGACCAGTGCAGACGTTCCGATCGGCATCGGCCACGATAAGAACAACTTGATCTATATCGCCGGGTACACCTATTCGCCGGACTTTCCGACTGTAGGCTCGGCATATTCCGGCTTCTTTCTCAACACCAATCAGCAGGCCTTCACCACGGTGATGTCGCCGTTCGATCCGAACGGCAATCTCATCACTTATTCGGGATTCGTCAGCGGCAATTTTGGGAACTTCCTGAAGGCCATGGCGGTGGACAGCGAGGGAGTCTTTTATCTCGCCGGCTATACGGACGATTTCTTCTACCCGGTTACGCCCAACGCGTATCTGAGCAGCAATGGCGGCGTCCGGCGCGCTTTTGTATCCGTCATCGACACCAAACTGCCCGGCACGGCCGGCCTGACTTACTCTACTTTCTTCGCCGGCACCACCATGGATATCCCCACGGGAATCGCGGCCGCGAAGGGGAAGATCTACGTCACCGGGTACACCAGTTCCAAAGACTATCCTGTCACGACGAATGCCTATCAGAGCACACTCCCCGGTGGAAGCTTCGATGGATGGGTCGCGGAGTTCGATCCGTCGCAAAGCGGCTCGGCGAGTTTGGTGGCGAGCACCTACTTGGGGGGCGCCGGACTGGATTCTCCGCGATCGATCGCTGTTGCCGCCGACGGCCAGGTTTGGGTGGCAGGCTACACGCGCTCGAGCGATTTTCCGACTACGCCGAATTCCTTCCGGCCCTTCTATTCCGGCGGCGGAGACGCTTTCCTCTCCAGGCTGGATCTGAACGCCATGACCCTTACGTATTCGACCTTCCTGGGCGGATCCGGTCAGGATCAGGCCACCAAGATTCTGGTGGACCCAACCGGTCACCTGGCGGTCACCGGCTACACCTTGTCCAACGATTTCCCGGTGACACCCGGTGCGCTGCAGAGCAAACAAGGCGGAAACGGTGACGCGTTTCTGACCATCCTCGATCCCGGCGCTCCGGATTTCACGAAGGCGCTGGTCTATTCAACCTACTTCGGCGGAAGCGACGGCGACGTCCCTTATGACCTCCGCCGGGACGCCGCGGGCAAGTATTATCTCTGCGGCTATACTTTGTCCCTGGATTTGCCGGTTCAAAACGCGCTCGCGCCGGTGTCTGAATTAGGCGCTCTCGATGGGTTCGTCGCGGTGATCGATCCCGCCGCCACGCCGCTTAAGGCCCTGGTCTACTCGAGCTACCTCACTAGTCCTGGATATCAGGTCGCATACGGGGTTGACGTGGATACGAACGGCATCGTCTACGTTACCGGCACCGTTCTGGGCGATGTCTTTGGAGGTAACGGTGCACATAATGCGGCTCCCGACAGCAACCTGAACGTGTTCGTGCTGGGGTTTAGTTTGCCGTAAGATCGATCTCTTCGCGGATCTTGAGAAGCTCCGCGCGCGGATTGGCGGCCCGCGTGACTTGTCGTCCGATAACCAGGTAATCCGCCCCGTTAGCGATCGCCTCCGCGGGCGTCGCCACGCGCTTCTGATCTCCCAGGGATGCGCCCGCGGAACGTACGCCGGGCGTCACCAGAATCGCGCGCGGCCCGGCGATGGACCGTACCCGCCCTGCTTCCAGCGGCGAGCACACCACACCGTCGATGCCTGCGTCCATGGCGTTGCGCACCCGCAGTTCGACCAGCGTCGCCAGGTCGCAGGAATATCCCATCTGGCGCAGATCGGTCTCGTCGAAGCTGGTGAGCACCGTGACCGCCAGCAATTTAAGAGAGGAGTCACCGCGGCCCGCCACGGCCGCAGCCATCACGGCACGGCTTCCGTGAACTGTCAGAAAGTCGGCGCCAACTTTGGCCACCTGCGCGACAGCCCGCTTCACGGTCTCGCCGATGTCGTACAGCTTCAGATCGACGAATACACGATGGCCCTCCGCTTTCAGCTCGCGGACGAAATCCATCCCCGAGGCGGCGAACATCTCCAGGCCGACTTTGTAGAAATGAGCCGCGTCGCCGAGCGCAGCCACAAGCGCTCTGGCTTCGACTGCCGTTTCTACGTCGAGCGCGACGATTAAGCGGTCGGCTAGACGGTCGGAACCGGATGCAGGCAATGGCGGTTCTCTGGGCCGCTAAGCTGCCGCGGACTCCTTAGCCTTGTTCTTGCTGCCGGGCGGGCGGCCTCGGCGCTTCAGCTCGGTCATCCAGGCTGGCGGGCGGCCTCTGCGGCGCCCCCGGCCCCGCGCCAAGCGCTCCAGGGTCAGGATGGCCTCTTCCAGTTGATCACGTTCCTGGCGTAGTTCCGCCAGCATCTTAATAACGTCCATTTAACTCTCCAAATCTCCCGTTAATCTCCGACCCCAACACCGGATAGCTGAATCCCTCCGGATCACTGCCGGGAAGAGCCAGAATCGGTCGGTCGTTTAGCTTGAGTGTACCGAAACATTTCTGAAACTTTCAACACTTCCGGATGCAAAGTTTACATACTTAACTCATTCCGGAATCTTTCCGTGTCGCTTCCAGTAAAAAAAGAAGGGCACTCCCAGTGCAATCACGACCAAGCCGATCCCTGATGCACGCGGGGATGAGACGAGAGTCTGATAAAGAAGCAATAGAGTTACGCCTACAAACGCGAGCGGGACCCAGGGGTACCCCCAGGTGTGATAAGGGCGCGTCAAATCGGGACGTTTCCGGCGCAAAACAATCACGGCCGCAGCGGTCATCCCGTAAAGAATCCAACTGGGAAAGATCACCGCGTTGTACAAATCGGTGTAATGGCCACTCAAGACAAATAAAGAAGACCAAACTCCCAATAACAGGATACTGGCGGAAGGAGTCCGAAAGATGGGATGCACTTTCCCGATATGCCGAAAGAAATAGCCGTCTCGCGCCATCGCATAAGGAACTCTGGATCCGGACAGAATCGAGCCGTTCAACGCAGCGAATATCGAAATCATCGCGGCCACGCTCACCGCTCCCGCGCCGTGCGGACCCGCAATGCGCCGCATCATGTCCGCGGCGACGCGATCGCTGGAGGCGACTTCTCCCGCATTCAACACCGAAAAATACGCGAGATTGGTGAGCAGATACACGCCGATAATGGCCGTGACGCCGGCAATCAGGGCCAGGGGAAATGTTCGTTGCGGATTCTCGACTTCCGAACCCAGCATCCCGGCGTTGTTCCATCCGTCATACGCCCAGAGCGCGGCGACTAACGCGACAAAGAACCCGGCGGGACCACCTGGTATGGGGGTCGTAGAAGTGGAGAGATTGAGGACGTGGGCCTGGCGCGAGAGCAATCCGACAGCGATCACGCCGCCAATCAGAATCACTTTCAGCGCGGTGACGCCTACCTGTACCCGCCCCCCGACTCTGACACCACGGTAATTGACGGCCGACAAAAACAGTATCAGAAAGATGGCCAGCAGCTGGCCGTATCGAATTTCGAGCGGCCCGCCGCCGGGCCCGATGGGCCACGAGACGACGTACAACGGCGCTTGCAAACCAGGCAGAAAATCCGCCAGATAGGAGTAAAAGGCGGTCGCGAGGGCCGCAATCGAAGCGCTTTTTGCAACCCAGGTTTGCGTCCACGCGTAGAGAAATCCCCAAAACGGTCCGTAAGCCGCCGTCAGATAGGCGTACTCGCCTCCGGCCGCCGGCAGAGCCGCCGACAATTCGGCATAAGTCAACGCGCCGAACAGCGACAGTATTCCGCCGAAAACCCAGACCGCGAATACCCTGCCGGGTGTTCCCACGGCCTTCACCATGTCGGTGGGAACCAGAAAAATCCCGCTTCCGATCACCGTGCCCATGATGATCGCGACGGTCGACCAGAGGCCCAAGGCCCGCCGCAAGGATGGTTGATGAGCTTCGGGATCGTAAGTTTTAGAGGACTGCACGGGAGCGTTTCTCCTGAAACACGAAGGATGCCAGGATGCCTGCGCCAAACGTCATCGACGTTCCGATCAAGACATACCAGGTGAACGCTATGGGCGTCGCGAAGCGCACGTACAGCATCAACGCGAGTCCGGCGACCATGCCGAACATCGCGGCCATCTCACCCACGCGCCGGGTCAGCAGTCCGAGTAGAAACACGCCCAGCAGCGAGCCGTAGATGATCGACGCGATCGAGAGCCCGGCCTGCAGCACCCCACCCCAGTTCCGCGCGAGCAGGGCCACGCCCGCAAGAACGATACCCCACGCCACGGTCGCCAGGCGCGCGCGCTTCAACCAGGCCGATTCGTCGCCGCGTTCCGCTCCGCCCATGGGCCGCAGAAAGTCCATCACCGTCGTAGATGCCAGCGAATTGAGGGCCGCGCTCAGGTTGGACATGGCGGCCGCGAGAATCGCGGCAATTGCCAAGCCGGACAAACCCGGCGGAAGCCGGTCCCAGATAAAGCGCGGATAGATGCTGTCGGTTACCGCCGGCGGCGTCCATCCGTGGTCTTTGTACAGCGTGAACAGGCACACCCCCACGGTCAGAAACAGCGTGAACTGGACGAAAATCACCACCCAACTGGAGAACAGCGCCGCGCGGCTCTGGCGCTCATCCTTTGCCGAAAGAAGCCGCTGCACCAGAAGCTGTTCGGTGCCATGGCTGGCGGTGGTGAGAAAGCATCCCCCGATGATCCCGGCCCAAAAACTGTACGTCCGCGTGAAAAACTCCCCCAGCGGGCCGATTCGGAAATCGAAGACTTGGAGCTTTCCGAGGGGTTCCGCGGTTGCAATAACGTGTCCCCATCCGCCGGGGATCTCGCGCAGCACCAGAAACAGGCTGACCACGGCCCCGGCAACGTAGAGCGTCATCTGTATGACATCGGTCCAGATGACCGCCGTCATGCCCCCCTCGTAAGTGTAAAGAAGCGTCAGGCACAAGATGGCCGCGATGGAGGCCATCTCGCCGGTGCCGAGGACCACGGAAATGACGATGGAGATCGCGAACACGCGCACGCCTTCGGCCAGCGCCCTGAGAATCAAAAATGTGCCGGCGGTGAGCCGGCGAATACGCGTCCCGAATCGGATGCGCATCAGCTCGTAAGCCGTGAACATCTCTCCTCGGAAATAAGCCGGCAAAAACAGCGTGGCGATCACCAGGCGGGCCAGCAGATATCCGAAAACCAGTTGCAGAAATCCGAAATTCCCGGCGAACGAGAGCGATGGAGTACCGATCACGGTCAGCGTGCTCGTCTCGGCGGAAACAATGGAAAGCGAGATGGCCCACCAGGGGGCCCGCCTCCCTCCCAGGAAGTAGTCTTTCAGCGAATTTTGCGAGCTCCGGAAACGCGATCCAAACCAGGTGATCCCCACCAGATATGCCGCGATTACCCCGAAATCGAGCCAGCGCATGGGCAAGAGTTCAGGATACGCGAAAGCGGAGTGGTGGAGGGTCGGATCGGGGACTGAAGTCCCCGTTGCAGGCTTGAAAGCCCGCTCCACGAAACCTGATGGCGCCCAGCGGTGTCTAACCGGCAGGTAGTGTTGCGGCCAGGGTGCGAAAACGCAGGGTGTACCCTGAAGGTAAGCAGTTTTTGTAACGAGGACGTTGTAACTATGAAGAATTCAATCCTGAAGCTGATTACGAGTGTTGGGTTAGGTTTGAGTATTGGCTGGGTCCTGGCCGCGCAGGAACCTAAACCCGCCGATACGGCCAAGAAGGACTGGAAGGGTCAGGAAGAATACAATCTTTTCCAGGCTTTTCAGAAGGCCGACCCCAAGGGTAAAATCGAGGCGCTCGACAAATGGAAGGCAGCGTTTCCGGCCAGCGATTTCGCCCAGGAGCGCGAAGAGCAGTACCTGTTCGTCTATCAGCAGACGAACATGAATCGCGAGGCTTTCGACAAAGCCGCCGAAATTCTGAAAACCCGGCCCAACCATTTCTACTCGCTATCGGCGATCGAGCGCTTGATTTACACCCTTCCGCCTCCACCCAAGCCAGCCGATCTGGATACGGCGGAACGCGTCTCAAAATACCTTCTCGACAATCTGGACACCGTTTTCGCCGCGTCGAACAAGCCCATGGATGTCAAGGACGCCGATTGGACCACCTACAAGCCGGCCATGAAGAACGCCGCGCAGGCGACTCTGGCTTGGGTGTACGTGCAGCGCAAGGACCATCCCAAAGCCGAAACCGAGTTAACCAAGTACCTGCACCTGGATCCGACTCAGGCCGCGTCTTCTCTATCGCTCGGAGGCGAGATTCTGGCGCAGAATCAGGAGCATCCGGAAAAGATTCCGTTAGGGTTGTATCAGTTCGCTCGCGCCGCGAGCTATGAGGGCCAGAACAGCCTTCCCGCGGCGGCGCGCCAGCAGGCTCGCGATTATCTGACCAAGACCTACACGACGTATCACGGCTCGAACGAAGGTTTGGACAAGCTCCTGGCCTCGGCGAAGAACAACCCGTTCCCGCCGGAGGGCTTCACTATCGAAAGCGCCCAGCAGATCGCCACCAAGAAAGCTGCCGATCAGGAGAACTTCATCAAGACGCACCCTGAACTGGGTCTTTGGCAGACAGCCATCAAGGACCCGCTGACGAAGGATGGCGGCGAAGCCTACTTCGAGATGAATGTAAAGGGCGCGCTCCTGCCGGGCGGTGCCAATGGCGTGCAGAAATTCAGAGCCAAGATCGTGTCCATGACGCCCGCGACCAAGCCCAAAGAGATCGTGCTCGCTCTGGAGCAACCCAACGTTCCCGACGTCACCCTGGAGCTGTCTCAAGCGTTGCCGGGCAAGATGGAGCCGGGCGAGGAACTGCAATTTGAAGGCGTCGCAAAGTCGTACACGAAGCAGCCGTTCATGGTGGTGTTCGACGTCGAGCCGAACCAGATCGAAGGCTGGACCGGCAAGAACGCCACACCCGCACGTTCTTCGGCAGGCAAGGGCAAAGCGAAAGCCAAAGCCAAGCAATAACCGGTTGTTGTACCGCGCCCAGCGCCCTAGTACCCGGACGGGGTTGCCTGCGGACGCTACGTTTGGGTATACTCCGCAGAGTACTGCGCACTGTATATTATTAAACTCGATTGCGCTGGAGGGTTGCTGTGACATTGAGATTTCGCACGCTGACGACGATCACGGCGGTTGGGATTGGCTTGGCCCTCGGTTGGGGACTAGGTACGCAGCAGATCAAGGCGCAGGACGCCAAGGCCTCTGAAAAGAAGTGGAAGGGCAAGGACGGCGGCCAGGAAGAGTTTCAACTGGCGCAGGCCATCAGCAAGGCGGCGGACGCGAAGGGCCGGCTAGCCGCCCTCGACAAGTGGAAGCAAGCCTTCCCGGAGAGCGACTACGCGGACGTTCGCGACGAACAATATTTGTTCGTCTATCAGGAAGCCAACATGAGCCGCCAGGCATTCGACCAGGCGCTCCAGATTCTCAAGACGAAACCGAATCACTTTTACTCCTTGCGAGCCATTGTTTCCTTCATTCAGGCTTTGATGCCTCCCACTCCGGCCGACCTCGACAATGCCAGCAGGATTTCCATGTATATCCTGGATAACGCCGATACCGCTTTCGCGGCTGGAAACAGGCCGGAGACCATAAAAGAGGCAGACTGGCCGGCCATCAAACCGGCGATGAAGACGGCGGCCCACAATGCCTACCTCTATACGATCACGGCGCGCAAAGATCAGCCGCGAGCCGAGACCGAACTGACTGCTTACCTGAAGAAGGATCCAACCCAGGCGTCCACTTCCTACACGCTGGCCGGTGCGATGCTCGCGCAGAATCAGCAGCATCCCGAAAAACAGCCGGCAGCCTTGTATCATTTCGCCCGCGCTGCCGCTTACACCGGGCCTGGCGCTTTACCTGCGGCTGCGCAGAAGCAGGCGGTTGACTACATCACGCGGACGTACACCGCCTATCATGGCTCCGATGAAGGGCTCCAGAATCTGCTGGCCATGGCAAAAACGAACCCATTCCCGCCGGAAGGGTTCACCATCAAGAGCAAGAGCGATATCGCGCTTGACAAGGCCAAGGAACAGGCTGCCGCGGACGCCGCGAACCCGATTTTCGCGTTCTGGCGGGACTTAGTGAAAGAACCCATCCTGAAAGATGGCGACACTTACTTCGCTAACATGAAAGGCGCTCTTCTGCCGGGCGATCCTGGCAAGGCGAAAGGTTTTGAAAAGTTCAAGGCCAGACTCATCTCCATGACGCCGGCAAACAAACCAAAATCTTTGGTACTGGCCTTGGAAAAGCCCGACATCCCGGACGTGACTCTGACTTTTGAGGAGCCTCTGGCCGGAAATATGGAACCGGGCGCAATGCTCGAGTTCGAAGGCGTCCCCGATTCCTACACGAAGGACCCCTTCATGGTGACCTTCCTGGTGACGCCGGAACAGCTCACCGGGTGGACCGGAACGAACCCCAAGGGCACGAAGGGTCCGGCTAAAGGCCCGGCAAAGGGACCTGCCAAGGGCGGCGCAAAAGGCAAAGCGAAGTAACGATCACATCTTATAACGGCCGAGGTCCTCATCATTGAGGCCCTCGAGCCATTTGCGGATTTCCTCGTTGCTGCCGACCTCGGCCACGGCGGCCGCGGTTTTCGAAGTTTTCAGCACGGTCTCTTCCACGTAGATCGGACAATCCAGACGCAGGGCAATCGCCAGCGCGTCGCTGGGCCGGGAATCCACGGAAATAAGCTGGCCGTCGCGCTCAAGCCAGATCACGGCGTAGTAGGTGTCTTCCTTAAGGTCGCTCACGACCACCTTCTTGACCCCGGTTTCCAGACCGAACAGCAGGTTGCGGATCAGGTCGTGGGTCATGGGCCGCGCCGTGGGGATCTTCTCGATCTCCAGCGCAATCGCATTGGCCTCGTAAATTCCTACCCAGATGGGAAGGACTGCGCCGCCGTTGACGTCCTTGAGCACGACAATCGGAAGATTCGTGCTGGGGTCCATCATCAATCCCCGGATCTTCATTTCGACTTCCATGTTCGCGTCCCTCCTTTTCGTTCTAGTTAACTGCTTAGCTTTAATTTACAGCTTCGCCAGCCAGAGAATTCGGACCCGCGCGGGTCACCCGAACCTCTACGTACTTCCCCGCCAAATCTTCGTCGCTGCCGGGCCGCAGGAAGTTCAAGGTCTTATGCTGCGACGTGCGCCCGATCCACTGGCTGGTGGCTTTGTTGAAGCCTTCCACCAGGCACTCCTCCACGATCCCGACATACGCCGCGTTGTTGCGGATCTGGATATTGCGCTGATGTTCCTGCACGATCGTCAGCCGCCTGGTCTTCTCTTCCTCGGCAATGTGATCGCCAAGCAGCAAGGCGGACGTATTCGGCCGGCGCGAGTATTTGAAGCCGAAAATGGAATCGAACTGCACTTCGTCGAGCAGACCCAGGGTCGCCTCCAGGTCCTCCTCGGTCTCGCCCGGGAACCCCACGATAATATCGCTGGTGATCGCGATCGGACGGCGGGCCGCTTTCATCCAGCCGATCCGCTCCATATACTCCTCGCGCGTGTAAAGCCGCTGCATCGCGGCTAGAACGCGGCTCGATCCCGACTGCACCGGCAGGTGCACATGATTGCAGAGCGCCGTGTTCGACTCGATGGCATCGACAATGCTTTTGCGGAAGTCGCGAGGATGCGACGTCGTGAATCGCACGCGGCGGATTCCGGGAACCTTCCCCACGTTGTCGAGCAGCGTGGCGAAATCCCAGCCCGCTGGCGACGGATCGCGATAGCTGTTCACGTTCTGTCCGAGCAACTGGATCTCGCTGTATCCTGAACGCGCAAGCTCCAGGGTTTCGGCGATGACCGAGGCGCTGGTGCGGCTGCGCTCGGGACCGCGGGTGAACGGAACCACGCAATAGGCACACGACTTATCGCAGCCCTCGATGATCGTCAGATACGCCCGGTGCGGATTATCGCGGCGCGTGACCGGCGTCTCGAAGGTGTCCTCGGTATCGAGGCTCAACCCGGTAACGCGGCGATTCCCGGTTTCGAGCTGCACCAGCATCTGAGGAAGCTGGTTGTAGCTGGCCGATCCGCACACCAGGCTGACGTGCGGCGCCTTGTCGAAGATCTTCTCGCCTTCCTGCTGGGCGACGCAGCCAAGCACGGCAAACGTTTTTCCCTTGCCATGTTCTTTCTTGAACTGGTTCAGCCGGTTGAACACCTTCTGTTCGGCCTTATCGCGGATGCTGCAGGTGTTGTAGAAGACCAGCTCGGCTTCCTCGGGGGTTTCGACCTTTTGGTATCCCTGATGCAGCAGCGTGCCGACGACCTTCTCCGAATCGTGGGCATTCATCTGGCACCCGAAGGTCTCGATGTAGAAGGTCTTCACTCTATTTTCATTGTAAGGGAACCGGCTGCCTAAGGCGTTCCCTCTATTGCAGCGGCTCAGGCTTCCGCTTAGCCTATAAATGTGAAACGACGCCTGAAACTCGTTCTTTGCCTGGCATTTATTGGCGCATTTGCGTCCGCGCAAAGCGCCAGCACCACGTATTCCAAGGATCTCAACGGTAACCGTGTTGAAGGGAAATTGCTGAACACCTCCCCCAGCGGCGAGGTCACCGAGCGCTTTCAGTCCATGAACGGCCGCCAGGTGCCCGTCGAGCAGGTGACGGAGCGCGTTGTCAGCCAGGACGCGAACGGCAAGGTCACCGAACGGATCGTGCGGAAATTCGACCCGACCGGCCAGCCTGCCTTGACGGAGCGCGTCATGATCGAGGAGAACAAACTGCCCGGCGGCGGTTCCACCGTTCGCGAAACTACCTATCGCAACGACACCAACGGAGGCCTGCGCGAGGCCGAGCGGAAGACCACCGAAACCCGCGTGAGCGGATCGACCACCACTTCCAGCACCACGATCGACCGGCCGGGCATGAGCGGTTCTTTCGAAACCGTGGAGAAGCGGTCGGCGGTTACCGAGGGTCCGGCCGCCAATCAGCACACGACGGAATCGGTTTACAGCCGCGACGTGTCGGGCGGTTTCAAGGAAAGCGTGCGCCTGGTGAGCACGGCGTCCACCGTGAACGATGCGACCAAGGAATCGACTGCAATCTATGAGCCCGGCCTGAACGGACAGCTTCAGCTCGATTCGCAGACCGAATCCACCACCAGTAAACAGCCTGACGGGACACAGCGAACGGAGACCAACGTATTCGCGAAAACCGTCGCAGGAAACGTCCAGGACAGCAGCGGGGGCCTGCGCGTGAAGGAACAGGAAATCCTGCAGCGGCGCGCGAATCCGGACGGTTCCGTGGTCGAAATCGTGAGCGTTCGAAGGCCTGCGGTGTCCGATCCGAACCGCCTCGGGGATCTGCAGAAGGTCTCGGAGACCCTGTGCAAGGGCAAATGCCAGCCGGACAAAGCAAAACCTGCTGCCGAAATCGCTAAGCCCTAGAAAAAAAGGGACAGCCGCCATGGCTTGTGAATGGCTGATACGATCCAGCAGTTAAACGGCTGTCCCCTTATTTCTGCTAAACCGTAATCGCCGGCAAGAAGCTCTCGCCCGCAGCGATTTTCGTCCCGAAGTTCTCTGCTACGGTCTGGCCGATATCGGACAGCGTCTTCCGCGTGCCCAAATCGACGCCCGCGCGAGCTTTCTTGCCATGAACCAGCAGCGGCACGTACTCCCGGCTGTGATCGGTGGATTTCGTCGTGGGATCGCAGCCGTGATCCGCGGTCAGGATCAGCAGATCGCCGGGGCGCAAGCGGGATTCGATCGACGGGAGCCAATCGTCCACCGCCTCGAGCGCTCGGGCGTAGCCTTCCACGTCATTGCGATGGCCGTACAACTGGTCAAAGTCCACCAGGTTGACGAAAATCATCCCACTGGCGAGGGAGTCCATCGCCTGTAGAGTTTTCTCCATTCCGTCCGCGTTCGATTTCGTCTTTTCGTAATCGCGAATGCCCCGCCCCAGAAACACGTCGAAAATCTTGCCCACGGCGAACACTTCGACGCCCTTGGCATGTAACTGGTCGAGGAGCATTCCTTTGGGCGGTGGAACGGCATAATCGTGGCGGTTGGGAGTGCGTGTGAACGCGCCAGGCGATCCCAGGAACGGCCTGGCGATCACGCGTCCGACTTCATTTTTGCCGCGCAGAATCTCGCGCGCGGTCTCGCAGATCTTGTACAGCTCGTACAGCGGGATCACTTCCTCGTGCGCCGCCACCTGAAAGACGCTGTCGGCGGAAGTGTACACGATGGGCGAGCCGGTGCGTATATGCTCCTCGCCCAATTCTTCGATGATCTCGGTCCCCGACGCGGCCTTGTTGCCGAGCGTGGCGCGCCCGATCCGGCGCTCGAATTCGTCCATGACTTCGGGCGGGAACCCGTGGGGGTAAACCGGAAACGGTTTCGCCAGATGAATGCCCGCCATTTCCCAGTGGCCCGTGGTCGTGTCCTTGCCGGGCGAAGCCAGCGCGCACTTTCCATAAGCGCCTATCGGCGCCGGATCGGCGGGGAGCCGTTCGAACGGCCGGATATTCCCCAGTCCCAGCCGGCAAAGATTATTCAGGTGCAGCTTGCGGCTTTGCGCGATATGCCCGAGTGTATCGCTGCCGGCGTCGCCATACTGCGCGGCGTCGGGCATCTCGCCGATGCCGACACTGTCAAGGACGATCCAGATGACGCGCTCGAAACTCATTTCGCATCAATAATTGCTTGAATCCGGCTGGTCATTTGATCCAGAAATGTGGACGGATCGAAGCCGTCCATCCGGCTGACAATGCTCCCGCTCTTGTCGATCAGGATGGTGGTCGGAATGTTCATGACGTTCAGCAGCCGGGCTAAGCCGTCTTCGAAATACACGGTCTTGTCCCACATCTCGGCGGTCAGAAACGGCTCGACGACGGAGTGGTCCTCATCGGCGTTCATTTCCAGAAACGCGACGTCGCCGCGCGAGCCGAATCGCTCGCGCAGGGTCTCGTACAGAGGATGCTGCACGCGGCAGGGCACGCACCAGGTGGCCCAGAAATCCAGGATCAGCAGCTTGCCCTTGAGGCTGGCGAGCTGGAGCTTCTTGCCATCCAGTCCGGTCACCGTGAACTCCATGGGATTCGCCAAGGAGGAATTCGGCTCCAGCGCCAGCAGTTTCTTGCGCCGGCTCTCGACGATTGTAGAAACGCGGTCGTAGGTGGAAAGGACCAGATCGCCCAGGCCCATTTCCGAGCCGTGAACCTTGGCGTAAAGCTCGCCCAACAGCAAGCGGTCCCCCTGACGCTGCTCGTCGGTAGCATGCGGATCGGGGATCACGAATGCCTCGGCCAGATGTTCAATGGCATCCGCCGGTTGGCCCCCTCGCAGCAGCACCTCAGCCCATTCGCGAGCCGTCTCCTCGCCGGGATAGGCAGAGAATGCGCGAGCCGCCAGCCGCAGCGCGTCCGGGGTGTCCTTCTCGATGGTGCGGGCGCGAGCCTGATACATCAGCGCGCGGCCCATCGCTCGCTCCTGCTCGTCCTGCTGATGCGCGGCGTCCCTGCCCGTCGCGACGGGCATCTTGTCGACTAAATCCTCGAAGGCGCGGGCGTATTTGTAGGCCTTAGCGGCATTTTCTTCGCCTCCCAGCGTCAGAAAGGCGTAGGCCAGGCGGTCCAGTAACTGGAAATCAGCCGAGGATGTCGCCACGGCCGATTCCCCATACTTGGCGATCCGGGGAACGTCGTTATCCTCGATGGCGGCCTTGGCGAGCGAACGTTCGATGTCCAGGCGCTGCGAGCTGTTCGGATATTTGGCGAGGTGCGCTTCCAGGCCGCGGATCAGGTCCACCGGGCTGGTGCCTTCGTTGACGGCGCGCATCAGGTCCTGCTGCTCTTCGACGGAAGGCCCGGGTTGCTGGGCCAGCATGGTCCACGAAGACAGCAGGATAATCGCCGCAAGCTTCATTCCACGGCGGTCTTTCCGTCCGCGCGCATTATGGCGGCCAACCGCGCGGCCCGATCCCGCGCCAGATTGACGAATCCCTCATTCTTGGCCACCCGGTCCAGCAGCGGCAGGAACTGCTCGCGCCCCAGCAGACGTTTCTGCGACCAGGCTGTGTCCACGCGCAGCACGGCATCGTTGACGCCCAGCTTGTCAAAGCGAATGGCGCGGCGCAGGTTCATCATGGCCCGCTCGCTCTCCGAGATGCGCTCGAACCAGTCCTGCAACAGCCGGGCGTTGTCGTCCAGGGAATAATTGAACTTTACTTCGCCGGCATCCCCGCCGCCCTCCCAGCGAAAGCTTTTATCGCCGGTCTTAGCCACCTTCAAACCACTTTCAAGAGGCCGCTTGAAGTGATCCAGTTTATCCGCCAGATCGAAGATCGCCTGCACTGCCGCCGGTTCCAGCTTGAACGTCTCCGGATCCTCGTCCTTGGCCTCCCGGTAAGTAACGCCGCCGTCTTTGTCGACCGTGACGGCCATGTAGGCAGGATCGGACCCGGGGAAGCTCTTGGTATAGGAAACGCTAGGACCATCGGCGCAGAGCGCCAGACCGGCAGTCGCGGCGAACAACAGGATGCGCTTCACGAACCGACCCCTAGCGCCAGCCGGGAACTGGTAGTCGCGTGACAAATGGCGACCGCCAGCGCGTCCGACGCGTCCTCGGTTTCGATGACTCCCTGGAGTCCGGTGAGGGTGCGCACCATCATCTGCACCTGTTGCTTTTCGGCCCGGCCGTAGCCCACCACGCTGACCTTGATGGCCAGCGGAGAATACTCGCCCAGCGAAATTTGAGCCTCGGCGATCGCCAGCAAAGCGACGCCCCGCACGTGAGCCAGCTTCAGCGCGGTCTTGACGTTCTGCGAATAGAAGACTTCTTCGACAGCGGCCGAATCGGGCTGATGACTTTGCAGCACGGCTCGCAGTCCCTGGGCGATCGTAGCCAGGCGCTGCTCTAGAGGACTCTTAACCGCGGTACGGATCACACCATGCGCGAGCACGCGATGGCTACGGCCGTCGCTTTCGATGACGCCCCAGCCGGTGCGTTCGGTTCCACAGTCGATCCCCAGAACACGCACAGTTTAGGAAGCGAGGGCCTCCATCTCCTTTTCGTCGATATCGAAGTTGGAATACACGTTTTGCACGTCGTCGTTCTCTTCCAAAGCCTCGCTCAACCGAAGCATGGCGCCGGCGTTCTTGCCTTCGAGCTTCATGAGATTCTTGGGCACCATGCCGATTTCCGCGGATTCCGTGGAGATGCCGGCTTTCTGAATCGCTTCGAGCACGGCATCGTGGGACTCCGGCGGGGAGACCACGACCCAATTGCCTCCATCGTTGCGCAAGTCTTCGGCGCCCGCGTCCAGCGCTAAGCTCATGAGCTGATCCTCGGTGGCCTTCTCGCCATCGATCACGATCTCACTTTTGCGCTCGAACATCCACGCGACGCTGCCCTGCTCGCCCAGGTTCCCACCCTGTTTCGAGAAGATGTGGCGGATGTCGCTCACGGTGCGGTTGCGATTATCGGTGGCCACCATCACCAGGACGGCCGCTCCGCCGGGGCCGTAGCCCTCGAACATGATCTCGTCGATCTGGCCGCCTTCGAGCTCACCTGTGCCGCGCATGATGGCGCGCTTGATGTTATCGGCGGGCATACTGACTGCCTTCGCGGCGGCGACGGCCGTCCGCAGGCGCGGATTCATCCCCGGGTCGCCTCCGCTGCGGGCGGCGATCATGATTTCCTTGATGCAACGGGTGAAGATTTTCCCGCGTTTGGCGTCCAGCGCGCCCTTCTTGTGCTTGATGGTCGCCCACTTTGAATGTCCAGACATACAATCCTAAAGATATCATGCGCCCCCGAACGTAGAAAAAGGGGACACCTCCTGGTGTTCGCTCCGCTACGGGCTTTGCTGAAGTTAGGAGGTGTCCCCTTTTTCAGCAGGCTTACATCGCACCCTGATTGTCCAGGCTGCGCCACAGATACCAGGACGCCACCGAACAATAGGGCCGCCAGGACGCCGCGATCTTTTCCATCTCGGCCGGCGTGGGCAATTCCGCCAGATTGTAGGCCTTCTTGATGGCCGCACGCACGCCCAGGTCGCCCGTGGGGAGCACGTCCAGGCGCCGCAGGGCAAAGATCAGGAACATCTGCGCGGTCCAGACTCCGATGCCCTTGACCTGGGTAAAGTGTTCGATGATCGCGGCGTCTTCCAGGGCATGCACGCCATCGAAACGCACCTGCCCGTCGCGAGTCATTCGCGCCAGCTCGCGGATATACGTAAGTTTTTGTTTCGAGAGGCCCAAAGTGCGCATCCTGGCCGGCCGCAGTTTCAGGATCGATTCCGGCGTCAGCGGATCCGCTTTGGCCGCCGCGATCAAACGGTTGAAGATGGTCAGCGCGGCCTTTCCGCTCAACTGCTGGTATACGATGGACCGGACCAGGGTATGAAAGTTCGGGTCGCGGAATTGCATCCGGTAGGGACCGACGCGCTGGATGATGGTTCCCAGAACCGGGTCCGCAGCCTTCAGGTGTTGAAGCGCTCTTTTCATCTTGAAAGTCGAATGAAACCCCATCGCGCTGGGGGCAGTCTTACAGTATAAGTATGCGTCGTCTCTATCTGTGCGTGCCCGGGATGGCAGTGTTGGTGGTGCTGGGTCTGATGGCCCAGGACAATACGATCAAGGTGGACGTGGACCTGGTCAATGTCCTGTGCACCGTCCACGGGAAGAACAACGCCCTGATCGGCGGCCTGGAGAAAGCCGACTTCCACCTGTTCGAGGATGCCAAAGAACAGGAGATCAAATACTTCACACGCGAGACCGACCTGCCGCTGACCATCGGCCTGCTGGTCGACGTGAGCGGTAGTCAGGAGCGCCTGATCGACACCGAACACCGGGCCGCGAGCGCGTTCTTCCGCTCGGTGCTCCGTCCCAAGGACCTGGCGTTTCTCATCAGCTTCGGCAAGGACTCGGAGCTGCTCCAGGATTCCACCAGTTCACCCACGCTCCTCGAGGACGGGCTGAAGCAGCTTCGCCTGAACGTTCCGGTGGGCGGGCTGCACCCCGGCCCGGTCCCAACGCAGCAGAACCAGGCCGGCACGGTTCTATGGGATGCCGTGTACCTGGCCGCGAATGAGCGGCTCAAGAGCGAAGCCGGCCGCAAGGTCATCGTGGTGATCACGGACGGCGTCGACACCGGCAGCAAGAAGACTCGCGAGCAGGCGATTCGCGAGGCCCAATTGGCGGACACCGTGGTCTACAGCATCGACTACAGCGACCCTGCCGCCTATGGCGGAGGCTTCGTGTTCGGCGGCGGCGGGGAAGGCGACTTGAAGAAGATGTCGGATGAAACCGGCGGCCGGGTGTTCAAGGTGGATCGCAAAAACTCGCTGGACGATATTTTCAAGCAGATCCAGGAAGAAATGCGCAGCCAATACGCGATCGCCTACTCGCCTACGAATCCGAAGAAAGATGGGACCTACCGGAAGCTCGACTTCAAGATGGCGAATAAAGATTACAAGGTCCAGGCTCGCAAAGGGTATTACGCGGTAGCGAATTAAATCACATCCGCGAAACTCTTGCGCAGCCGGTGGAACCAGGCATATCCGATCACAGCGACCGCGACCGATACTATCCACAACCCAATTAATCCCCGCGTCGATGGAGCCTGATTCTCCAGAAAGACCGCGCGGTACGCCCGCACCAGCACGAACAGCGGATTGAAGCGCAGCAGCGTGATCGCGCCCGCGGGAAGCTGGTCAAGCGATGTCTCGGGATAGCAGATCGGCGTCAGGAAGAACCACAGCGTCAGCAGGTAGCCGGTGACCTGGCCCAGATCGCGCACGTAGACGCCGGTCGCTGCCAGGATCCAGGCGAATCCCGCCGTGAACAGGATCTGGGGAATCAGCAGCATCGGCAACCAGACCACGCTGAACGGGATCGCTCCACGGACAGCAAGGAGTCCGATCACGAAAATCACCAACCCGAACGCCTCGGTCACCGCGCCCGAGATCACCAGGTTCACCGGCAGCGTCTCCAGAGGGAAGACAATCTTCTTGACGAAGCTGCGATATTCCAGGATCACGTATGGCGAGCGGCCCACGGCTTCCGAGAACGCCAGCCACGGCAGCATCCCGGCGAGAAAATACAGGACGAATCCCGTGCGGCTCGTGTCGTTCCCGAAGCGCGTGCGCAGCACGACGCCGAACACGAAGAAATACGTCGCCATCAGCAGCAGCGGATTCAGAAACGTCCACAGCGTGCCGCCGAAACTGCCCCGGTAGCGCGACAGGATGTCGCGGCGGACCATCGACCCGATCAGCTTCCGATGCCGCCAGACGGTGCGCGTAGGCAACACAAACGCCTTGGGGACGGCTCGCAGCAACCGCGCGCGGCGCACGGATGAAGCCGTCAGAACGCGCGGCGTGCCTATCTCAAGCTTTCCTGCGATCCCCACCTGCGCGGGGATCTCAATAAACCGGTCGCGGTCCTTCACCGGAGCGATCTGCACGCTGTAAGCGCCTTCTTCCGCCGGCAAAGGGATGCGCAGATCCGCCTCGCGGCCGCTCACTTCGGACCATTCGCCTTCCTGAAGAAACGCCCCAGTGGCCGGGTCGTAGAGCTGCCAGCCGATCACGCCGGGCTGATCGATCCGGAAACGAAGATGGATGGCGGGACCATCCGCCACCGCTTCGACGATCTCGAGCTCACGCATACAACCATGCCGGATAGCGATCGCGCACGCCACGGCGTTTGCGGGCTACGGCGTAGATCCCTTCGCCGCGATGCTCCTTTGGCAGGATGTAGCGGTCGAGGAGGTGCTCCACCCAGGCCTGCTCGGGCTTGGGCTCTTCGCGAAATGGCCCGGTTTCGAGCGCCGTGACCTCGAACCCGGAATTTTCCAGCAAATCCTTCACTTCATGCGGTGAGTATTCGCGATTGTGACGAGCCCCGCCTTCGCCCTGCGGATTCGGGCGAATGTAGGCCGGAAACAGCATCGGGTGAAATCCCTGCAGGATCGCCGACACCGCGCGGGCGGAAGCGATGTTGGGCGTGGTCAGCACGAGCGCTCCGCCGGGTATGAGGATGCGATTGATCTCGCACATCATGTGCATCGGATCGCATGCCAGGTGCTCGATGAGCTCGCAGCAGAGCACGGTCGAGAAGTACCCGTCGTCGTATGGGAATTTATCCAGCTCGGCATCGAAGAGATCGATGTCGCAGCGAAACTCCTCGCCGTTTTCCGAAGTGACACCGCGATGATCCGTCTGGCCGCGCGGGCCGTAGTAACAGCCGCGCACCTCGCCATATCCAAGCCGCGTCTGGAGCGCGGGAGTGATCTGGAGATAGGCGCCCATTTCGAGAATTCGGTCGGCTGGGCCACCCGGCGGTGTGAGCCCCAGAGTGCGCTCTAAGCGCGTTCGATGGATCTCGACATAATCCCGCGACCCGTTCTGAGCCGGGACCCAGGAAGCGATGTACTCGCTCGGAACATGCGTGCTCACAGGAGCAGATGCGGCGGCGGCCTGCGCTTGCAGTTCACGTCCCTGCACAACTGCCTCTAGAAACTCGACGTAGCGCCGTGCGACCGCGTCCCAACTGCATTCCCGTTCGGCCCACGCTCCCGCACGTTCGCCCAGCGCGTTACGGACCGCCGGACGAGTGGACAGCAGCGCCAGATATTCGAAAAGATGCTTCTCCTCGGTGGCATCGACCGGAGCCTTCAGGCAAATATCGTCAGGAAGCTCGCGGAAAGATCCCACATCGGACACAATCACGGCCTTGCCCATCCCCAGCGCCCGCTGGAGTGTTCCGGAGCTCTCGCCGACGGTCGGATAGCGCAGGTTCAGGACGATGTCGCAGGCGCCCAGGTAACCGTTGAAGTCTTCCATGGGAACGAAATCCAGATGGCGCACCTGCTCCCTCAAACCCATGGATGCGATCAGGGACTGGACCGGAAGCTCCGGATGCGCCTCGCCCACCAGGATCATGCGCGCCTCGGGAAGCGCGCGCACCAGCCTCCGAAACGCCCGCAGCGATTCGGCGATGCGCTTGTAGGGCTTGAGGAATCCGAACACGCCGATCAGAGGAGTACTTTCCTCAACGCTCGTGAATGAACCCAGCCGCGCGCGATAGCTCATGCGATCGACCGGCTCGGTCCAGGCGCCATGAGGAATCCGGGCCATGGGACCCTCGAATCCCTGTGCGCGAAGCTCCACGCCCACCGCATCGCTATGGACAATAGCCCCGCGCGAGCCTGCCAGCACCGTCCGCATCATCGGCAGGCTGTAGTCCGGAGCCTTCCGGCGCGTCCGCACGTCGCGCTCGGCATATTCCTGTGCCTCGGGTCCGTGATTGCGCCCGACCTCGCGCAGATAGCCGTCCCAATCGTTGCGATTGATGGTGAGATCGGCAACCAGGTGGTGCAAATTGGCTTCGTGCATCACCACCACGCCGGGATCTTTCAGAGCGGCTTCGTAGACAAAATCGTGATACGGATTATTTCCCAACTGGTAGACGCAGACGTCGTATCGCGATGCGTCAAACGCGGCGGGCTTGGCGGCAAACCTTTCCACCTCGATCGAGCCCTGCAAGTGTTCCAGCAGCGCCGCCGAATAGTCGGCGATACCGCTTTTGGCCGGCGGCAGAGGAGAAAAGAAAGCTACCCGCATGCTTCAGGGAATTAATTCCACGGTAAAGATCGCCAGCGACAAAGGAATCTTGATCATCACAGGTGTGCGAGCGGCATCGCGCCTGAAAAACACCTCCAGTGTAAGATCCGACGCAGGACCTTTGATCGACGTACGGAACCGGTCTGCGTCTATTTCCCGATTTCCGAGGCGAACCGCTGCGGTCCCCAGGTATTCCAGCCGCACCTGATATGCCGCGCCCAGAATCGCCGGTTGCGGGGAGGGCAGCCGCCCTTGCGCCAGTTCCCTGCGCACAAACTGGAGCAGCGTCAGGGCGTCGCGCGCGCAGATGGGCACGCTTAATTGGCTGGTTCCGGCGATGCCGCCGCCGCGAACCGTTTCGCGCGTTGCGGTATTGCTGGCGGGATCGAAAATCACCTGCTCTTCGCTATTGCGAGCCCCGCGCGCGACCTTCTTATCCAGTTGCCAGGAGCAATAATCCGGATTCGCCGTGGAACGATACTGATCGCGAATGGCGAACCCGGGCACGCTGGCGTCCAGGTCGAAATCGAATTCCCAGCCGGGCGCGGACTCGGTGCCTCCGGCGGTCTTGTCCGAATGCAGGGTCGCTTCTCCGAGGCTCAAGCCGCTGGGCCAGTTGATGCTGTAATGCAGCGTCTCTCCGGAGGCGAAACACGCAGCGCAAAGGAATAAGAAGTACTTCATGAAACACGCGCGGCGAGAGCAGCCACGCGCCGGGGACGCCGGCCCGCCACGTCGTAGTACACGTCCAGCGTCTGGGCCGCCGACTTCTCCCAGCTGAATCCAGCCGCGCGGTGCAGTCCGAGCCGTTCCAGGCGAGCGCGCAGTTCGCAATTCAGCAGTACGTCCAGCATGGCTCGCGCGATCTCTTCTTTCGAGCCCGGATCGAACAGGATGCCGGCGGCATTGGCGACTTCCGGCATCGCCGTAGTTCGCGAGCACACCACGGCGCGACCGCACGCCATCGCTTCCAGAATGGGCAGGCCGAACCCTTCGTAAAACGACGGGAACGCGAACAAATCGCACGCGCCGTAGAACTTCACCAAATCGGAATCTTCCACGAATCCGGCAAAATGCACGCGGTCCTGGACTCCAGAACGATCCACCGCCCGATGCAGCTCGCGCGAATACCAGGTCTCCTTGCCGACGAACACCAGATCATGCGGCAGCTTCGGCTCCGCCTGCAGCACGTCCTCGAACGCATGCAGCAGTCCAACGTGATTTTTGCGGGGCTGCAAATCGCCGACGGTCAGCACAAACGGACGCCGGATGCCGAATTTTCTTTGGATCGCCGCACGCGCCACTTCACGCTCAATCGGGCGGAACTGGCCGGCCACGGCGTTCGGCACCACCACCACCTTGTCTTCCGGAATGCGGTAATGCTTCAGGATCGCGCGGCGCGAATATTCGCTGGGCGTGAGCACGCGTGCCGCCCGCTGCACTGTCTGCTGGACCGTCAGGCGCAACTGGAGGGAACGAAACCTGGTGAAGTACTGCGGATACTCCAGAAAGCTGACGTCGTGGACGCTGACGACAAGCGGCGCCGCGCTGAACAGCGGACCCGTATACTGTACGTGCAGCAGATCCGGACGATCGCGCAAAAGATGCTGAGGCAGGTCCAGACCCAGGCGCTTGTAGGGATTCTGCGAGACGCCGCGAGTTCGAATGCGAGCGGGCAGATCCGCCTTGACACCCTCCTTGGAGATATAGGCGATCAGTTCGCTGTCTTCGTCCAGACGAGCGAACTGCTTGAGGAGGTTTCGAATATAGACTTCGTTACCCGTCAGGCGACAGCCGATCGCGTGCGCGTCAACTGAAATTCGCATCAAAATGTCAGTATAGCGTTCTCACCAACGTCCCCACGCCGAGCGCTGAAAATTAACGGGAGCTTCTTAGTACGCGGCTTGGTATATTTCGAGCGCCGTGGCCGCGTTGAACGTCTGCGGATTGAACTTGCCGGTCCACTGCTTCGCCGCTTCTTCGGCCAGGCGAGGAAGCGTTTCTTCGGGAATCCCGGCGTCGCGGAGATTCGCCGGTAGCCCGGCCATTTCGGCCAGCTCGCGCAGCCGCGCCGGCAGATCGCCGGGAAACAGCTCGCGATAGCGTGCTCCCGCAACCTCACTATTCCATTCGACGACCTGGGCGAGCACGGTCGCGACTGCCGCTCCATGGGACAAACCGAACTGGTCGGTCAGCGGATAGGCGCAGGCGTGGGCAGCGCCCAGGTTCGAGTTTTCGATCGCCAGACCGGCGAAGTGCGCGCCCAGCAGCATCGCTCCACGCGCTTCCAGATCCTCGGGATGCCGCACGGTCCGCTCGAAGGCCGCCGAGATCAGCCGCCAGGCTGACCGCGAGAAGCATTCGGAAAGCGCCGTCTGGCGCGTGGTCACCAGTGTTTCGAGCGCGTGCGACAGCGCGTCGTATCCCGTCGCGGCCGCCAGAGCCGCGGGCTGCGAAGTGGTCAGCTTAGGATCCAGAATGGCCACCCGGAACGATCCTTTTCCGTCGCCGCAAGACATTCGCGCGCCGCTTTCAGAATCGATCAGCATGGCGGAGGTTTGCGCTTCGCTCCCCGTACCGGCGGTGGTGGGAATCGCGATCATCGGAAGCATGGGACGCGAGGCTTTCCCGTAACCCCAGTAATCCCGCATCTTGCCGCCATTGCTGAGAAGGAAGTTAATCGCTTTGGCGCAATCGAGCGAGCTTCCGCCGCCCACGGCCACGATCAGATCGATACCCAGTGGCGCGGCATAAGCTCCGCCTGCTTCCGCCATGGCCGAGGTCGGATTGGCCTGAAAGTCGTGGAACCCGTGCACGGTCATACGCCGCGCCTTGAGCGAACGCATGGCTTCCGGAGCGTAGCCCGCATTCACGATGCCGGGATCGGAGACCAGCAGGCAACGCGTGCCGCCCAACTCCCGGGCAACTTCGCCCAGCCGCGCGAATTCGCCTGCGCCGAACACCACTCGGGTACGGGGCCGAAAGTCGAAAGGGGTCACTTGAAGTTATGGTAGCTAAAAGGGGACAGCCACTCTGGTCCGGTCAGCGGGTCTGCTATCAATCTGACAGGCTGTTCCCTTTTAGCGCTGCACGTGGAAAAAAGGGGACACCTCCTAACTTCCGCAAAGCTAGTAGCGGAGCGAACACCAGGAGGTGTCCCCTTTTTTCCCCTAAGAGCTTGCACGAGCGATGGTCCTTGCGCCATCCACGCACAGGACCGCGGCATGCTTCGAAGCCGGCTCCAGGCCGCCGAGAGCTTGATCGATGGTTTCCGCGGTGAGCGCTTGCAATTCCGCGCGTGTCTTGCCGATCATCCATTCGGAAAGGGCCGAGCCCGCGGCGATCGACGCCGTGCAGCCGCGGACCTGAAAACGCGCCTCGACCACCTTTCCGTCTTCAAAGAGCGCGGACAGGCGCAGCAGGTCTCCGCAGGCCGGATTGCTCACATCCACGATGATCGCGGGCGGCGGGAGCTGGCCGATGTTGCGGGGATTGCGGAAATGTTCGAGGAGGAGTTCGGAATGCACGTTGTCCTACCGGATCATAAGTTGAGCGTAACGCACAATGTTGCAGGATTTGAATCCTCTGAGCAGGTTGAAAACCCGCCCCACCTGGCGGATAATTCCAGGCCCCTTGCGTTAAGCTCCCGATTTGCGCGACACTAACAAGTTTTCCCGGTCGATAAATCTAAATGCGCGCTCGAATTCTCTATCACGACCATTGTTTCGACGGCGCGGCGTGCGCGGCCTTCTTCAGCCGGTTCCTCGAAGGCAAGTTTCATCCCGGCGCGCAATTCGAGTTTACGGGGCTGGCGCACAAGGCCTCACAGTTGTTTGAGCCGAGCCTGTTTGACGGCGATGTCAATGCCATCGTGGACTTCAAGTACTCGACCGATCCCCGCCTGACGTGGTGGTTCGATCATCATCAGAGCGCCTTCCTCACTCCCGAAGACGCCGAGCATTTTCGCCACGACACCAGCGGCCGGAAGATGTACGATCCCAGCTTCAAATCCTGCACGATGTATATCGCCACGGTGGCGCGCGAGCGCTTCGGCTTCGCGGCGCCCGATTTGGCCGAACTGGTTTCCTGGGCGGACATCATAGACGGCGCGCAATACGCGAACGCGCAAGAAGCGGTGGAGCTGCGTGAACCGGCCATGCGCCTCACTCTGGTCATCGAGGGAAGCAAGGGATCGGACACCGTGCAGAAGATCATCCGCATGATGCGGAATCAATCGCTCGCGGAAATTGACGCCGATCCCGGGATCCAGGCAGTCTATCAGCCTCTCTACCAACAGCACCTGCAGTCGCTCGACATCATCCGGCGGCAGGCCCGCTGCGAAAATGGAGTGGTGTATTTCGACCTGGTGGACCAAAAGTTAGAAGGCTATAACAAGTTCATTCCTTACTACCTGTTCCCGCATTCGGTGTATACGGTCTCCGTTCTGACTTCGAGTTTCCGCACCAAGGTTTCGGTGGGATCGAACCCCTGGGCCGAGGTGCCGGTGGATCACAACCTGGCGACCATCTGCGAGCGTTACGGCGGTGGCGGGCACCCCCGTGTAGGAGCGATCAGCTTTGAGGTCGGAGCGATCGAGCAGGCCCGGCAAGCGGCCAGGGAGATCACGGCTGAACTGAAGACTTGAATTGCATCGCCGGGCGCGGAGCGCTTACAACATGGGCCTAGATCGGTTTCGCACGCTACGGCATGCGCCGAGCCTGGTACTCGCCGCAATCATCGGATACCAGCTGTTTATACCGCCGGCCGTGGGATTGGCAAACAATGACGATTTCGCCAAGGTCATCGGCGTTTTTAATCTCGGCGCACCGATTGCGGACGCATACGCGTACGTCGACTCGAAATACTGGTTTGAGCCTCGTTACGGCTACAAGTCGCGATTCTATTCCTCCGAGGTGCTCCCGGCGGCCGCCGCCATCGGCTTAAGCAAGATCTTCTCGAAAGACGGATCTTTCGATCTGCGGTGGATCGGGCTAATCCACGGGCTGCTGTTCCTTTTCGCCGTTTATCTATTGGAGAGTCTCCTCGCCGAGGTGGGTGGTTATCGCCGCCTTCTCTTATGGACGGCGTTGGTGGTCTTTTTGGGCGACGTCATGTACGTGAGTTATTTCAATTCGTTCTACACGGACGCGGCGGCGTATCTGTTCCTGATGCTGTCTGTCGTTCTGTTTCTGCGTGCCGTGGCGTGGCGTAAGAAGCTGGATGCGATTGGGCTGGTAATCTGTGTTGCTCTCCTGCTTCTTTCAAAATCTCAGCACGCGATACTCGGCTTATGGCTCTCGCCTCTATTCGGCGGGTTTGGCGGCAGCTTGTGGGCTCGTAATGGACGGTGGTTCGCGATCGTCTCCAGCGCGATCGTAGCCGGCGCCGCAATTCTGAGCGCGGAGGCGTCGCCGTTTGATTACGCGGCTCGTGGATACTATTCGGTGATTTTCTTTCAAGTTCTTCCGCACTCCCAAAACGTGAAAGGTGACCTCGCGGCTCTCGGATTGGATGAATCTTACGAGAAGCTAATTGGAACGCATGCTTATTCCGCGGAATCGGGTATGAAGGATCCTGCGTTCGTACGTACATTTATGCAGCGAACCTCCTATTCACGTTTGGGCCGGTATTTCCTTAGCCATCCGCGAGACGCATACCTGGCAATCCGGATGTCCCTCGAGCAAGGCGGGCGGCAGCGTCCTCCCATGGGCAACTTCGCTCGCAGCGCCGGATTACCGGCCTTTCAAGAGAGTCAGGCATTTGCGATCTGGAGCAACACTAAACGGGCCCTTTTTGATGGGAGAGGCGTCCGGTACCTGAACTGTTACATGGCGATGGCGGCTCTTATTTGCGCGATCGCAACGGCGAAACGAAGAACTTTATCGAGTGTGCTGCTAGCTGGCGTCTATGCGCTTGCCGGGATGGGACTAACCGAAATGCTGGTCGCGGCCTTAGCGGACGCCGTTGACGTGACGCGCCACTACTTCATCGCGGGGGCGATTCTGGACCTGGAACTCCTATTTGTATGCGCCTTGATACTGGGATTTGACCGCGTCACGGTCCGCGTGTGTCTTTAAACTACCGGCTCCATCCCGAACCGGCGCAGCAGCAGGAACTCCGACAGATTGTCCGTGGTGAGCAGGCCTACCAGGTGCTGTCCGTCTTGCACCAGGGCACACCGGCCGCGAGCCATTAAGGGCAGCGTCTCGGCCAGATCGGCCGCGGGCTCCAGCGCCAGGAACTCGCGATCCATGACGCCGGAAACGTAGGCATCCGGACCTTCTGACGCCAAAGCCCGCAGAAGCCGGTTGCGGTCCAGCAGGCCGATGACTTCTTCGCCATGCATCACCGGGAAATCCTGCTGTGACGTCGACAACAGAAGATTGGCGGCATCGCGCACGGTATCGCCATGTTCCAGATGGTGAAATTCCGTGATCATCGCGGCGCGGACCGGAATCCCGTTGGTCAGCGTCCGCCCGGTTGCGGCAGCGCTTTCCTGGGCCGCGCCCAGCCAGATGAAGAACGCAAAAAACACCAGCATGAATTCACCCGTCACTAAGCCGTAGAGTCCCATGCTAAACGCCACCACCCGGCCCATCCAAGCCGCGATGCGGGTGGCTTCGTCCTCGGGACGCATGAACGTGAGCAGGGCCCGCAGCAGGCGTCCCCCGTCCATGGGAAATGCCGGGACCAGGTTGAATCCAGCCAGCAGAAAATTGGCGAAACCAAGCAGGGGCAGCAGTTTTCCGTCCGATGGATGCAGCAGGTCGGACGGCTGCACGCTGATGGACTGTTTGGTGGAGGCCACGTACCAGAAAATGCCAAACGCCACGACCAGGTTCGCCAGGGGTCCGGCGAGGGAAATCCAGAGTTCCTCCACCGGGCGCAGCCGGCGCTCCATGCGCGAGAGGCCTCCAATGGGGAACATCACGATTTCGACCGTGCGAATTTTGAACCACGCCCCAATAGCGGCGTGAGCTACTTCGTGCAGCAAAACGCTGGCGAACAATCCCAGGATGAAGATCGCAAACACGGCGGTGGAGTCGTAGCCCAGTGCCGTGACTACCAGGAATAACAGGAGCAGAACGAAGGTAAAGTGCAGCCTGACGGGCACACCCAGGAACTCGAACGCCTTTACAGTACCGGCTGTGGCGCCTCGATTCACGGGGAGATGCAGGCTCTTCACAGGTCCAACTTAACAGAGCCTTCCGTCAATTACGCTCAGCGAAACTCCGCATGAGGCACCCGGGAAAAGCACTTAGTACGGCAGATCTACCGGCGAAGCGTCTATGGGAAGTGCCGTGCTGCCTGTCCCTTACGGCTAGGCAAAGGACCGCCGCCATCATTTGAGTTATAGCGCGGAGGCAGATTGCTGAAATTCAGCTCGGCCTCATCGTAGCTAAGCTGGCGGTCGAGGACCATTTCGACGGTGGTCCCCTTGGCCAGCACCGCATCCGGCCCGCGGGTGACCAGGACCCCGATCATAGCCGCGGTCGCTCCCGCGGCAGCTCCGATGCCTGCGCCCAGGCCGGGCGCTCGTCCCAGGCCTGCCAGGCCGCCCACCGCGGCTCCTGTGGTGGCCGTCTCGGCGATGACCCGGGCATCGTCCGCTTTACTGCCCTCGCTGCGGATGGTTCCTTCTTTTTTATCCAGATCCTCGGCAGCGCGGCCGTCCAGACCCGCTACTTGAGCGCGAAAGTCGCGCGTCACGCCGTTGGGCAGCATCAGCGAATCAAACCGCAGGCGAAACTCACCCCGGCCTTTCACTTTCCCCGGACGTTTAGACGCCGTAACGGTACCGAGCACGTAGCTTCCCGCCGGAATCACGATTTTGCCATTGACCGCGATGGGAAACGTCGTCTCCAGGTACACCCGGTCGCCTTCGCCGGTGGTCTTCGTGCTGACGCTGTTCACCATGCTCAGGGGAATGCGCGTGCCGGTTTCGATCAGGAAAGTCTTGCGATCCGGCTCGGCCGCGGGTTGGGCTGCCAGAGCGCCGGCCGTGGCTGCTATCGCCAAGAATGCTGGTACCAGCCTGAACACGTGCATCGACAACGACTCCTTTCCCGAGTTTACTCTATAAATCGTCAGACGCCGCGACGGGCATGAGGTTCCTGAAATCGGCACTATAATCGGCACTATAATCAACGACAGGAGTTCGCAATGAAGCGCTGTGCCTGTTGGTTGTTCTTTCTCCTGTTGCCGTTGGCGATTCGGGCTTATCAACAAACCGCTCCGCCGCCCCCGCCCGCTTCACTTTCTCCTGCACAAGTCGCCGCGCAGGCCGATCGCCAGAAAATGCTGGACCTGCTGCATATCGATTCGCTCCGGCAAGGCGCGAACGGCAACAATCCTCAGGCCCCCAACGCGGCTAATTATGATGAATCCAAGGCCAATCCTTATCCCAATTTGCCGGATCCGTTGGTATTGAATAACGGGAAGAAGGTCACGTCGGCCAAGATGTGGTGGAACCAGCGCCGTCCGGAGATCGTCGAGCTGTTCGATCGCGAAATTTACGGTCGCGTTCCTAAGAACGTCCCCAAAGTGAAATGGGAAGTCGCCAGCACCAAGAATGAAATGAACGGCGACGTGCCGGTGATCACCAAGGAGCTGGCCGGCCACGTCGACAACTCTGCTTATCCCGAAATCACCGTGGATATGCGGGTTTCGCTGAGTACCCCGGCCAATGCGAAAGGGCCCGTGCCGGTGATCATGGAATTCGGCGGAAATCCGCCAGGAACGGGGCGTGGTTTCGGCGGCGCTGGCAAAGCTGCGAAACAACAGGCGGGTCCGACCTGGCAGCAGCAGGTTCTCGCGAAGGGCTGGGGTTACGCGGAGATCTACACCAGCACCATTCAAGCGGACAACGGCGCGGGCCTGACGCAGGGAATCATCGGTTTGGTCAACAAAGGGCAGCCCCGCCAGCCCGACGATTGGGGCGCACTGCGCGCCTGGGCCTGGGGAGCGAGCCGCGCTCTCGACTATTTCGAGACCGACAAAGCCGTCGACGCAAAGCAAGTCGGCATCGAGGGCCACTCGCGCTACGGAAAGGCAACCATCGTCGCAATGGCTTACGACCAGCGGTTCGCGGTCGCCTACGTCAGCTCGTCGGGCGAAGGCGGCGCGAAAGTGCATCGCCGCAACTGGGGCGAACTGGTGGAAAACGTCGCCGCCATCAGCGAGTATCACTGGATGGCCGGGAATTTCCTTAAGTATGCCGGCCCGCTCAATTGGAACGACCTGCCCGTCGATTCGCATGAACTGGTGGCGATGTGCGCTCCCCGGCCGGTGTTCCTGAGCGCGGGGGCGACCAATGGCGATGGCTGGGTGGATGCGAAGGGCACGTTCCTGGCGGGAGTCGGCGCAGGACTTGTTTATAAACTGCTTGGTAAAAGAGACCTGGGGACCACCGAGTTCCCGGCGATTGAAACTCCGCTGATCGACGGCGATGTCGCCTTCCGGCAGCACAGCGGCGGACATACTCCGACGCCGAATTGGCCGACATTCATCACGTTCGCCAGCCGCTATATCAAGACGCGGTCTTAAGAATTTTTTCGAGTATATCCGGGATTTCAAACACCGCGCGATTATGAATCTGCCCCACGGCCTCTCGATACCGAGGCAGATCCTGCAATAGCGCATCCACCGCCTCGCCAATTCCCCGGAAATTCGGCAGCACTATTCCGGCGTTCCGCTCCAAAACCCAGTCGGCGTTGTAGCGCTCCTGCGGCAGCGTCCAGATGTTACGTTCGACGATCACCGGCAGCCCCATCGCCACCGCTTCACTGATACTTCCCGGGCCCGGCTTGCCGATGAAGAAATCGGCCAGGCTCATGTAATGCGGGATCTCCGAGGTGAATCCTTCGACGTAACGAGGAGCTTTCGCAGGCAGCGCGCGCAGCCGGTCTGCCAGCCCTGCGTTCTTGCCGCAAATCAAAATTAACTGCGTGTCCGAAAGCCGCTCGGCGATCTCCAGCATCACCTTCGAACCTTGCCCGCCGAACAGCACCAGACCCGTTGGACGATCTGGGTCCAGGCCAATCCGCCGCCGCTCGGCCGCGCGGTCCACGGTCACAGGTTGATAGAACGTAGGCCGCAGAATCATACCCGAGGCGCGGAAAACCCGGTCATCGGCATACCCCAGCGCCCGCGCCTGCGCGACAGCCTTATCGCTGCCGCAGATCAGGAATTGCTCCTGTTTCTCCATCCAGAAGTGCGGCGGATAATCGGCGATGTCAGTGAGGATCGTTACGTAGGGGACATCGGGAAGCGTGCTTCGCACGCTTTCAAACAAAGCCCGGTTGAAGTTCGGCACCAGCGCTACGACCAGATCCGGCCGCGCGCCCGCCCAGTACTTCTCGAGCATCCTGACCGCCGGCCGATGATACAACCGGATGACACCGTGCATGAACTTCAATCCCTGCGCCGACCCCAATGTCCAGCCGCGCGCCAGCATCTGGTTGTAGATCTCCTGCAATTCCAATCCGGTTACCTTGCGAAACACATCCAGGGGCCCGAGGATCTCCTGTAAGTTGACCAGCCGGACATCCCATTCATCATCCGGGGACCGCTTCTGTTCGTCGATGACGGCTTTAAGCGCGGTAGCGGCCGCACGATGGCCTCCGCCCGCATCGAAGTATAGGAAATCAACTTTCGTCACAAATGTTTTATCGGCGCGTCACGGGCATGTAACGACGCGGGGGTATGTGTGTATTATGGCGGTTCTTCAGATCACCCTGTCCTGGGTCGCGTCCCGCGATCATCGGGTCATGGTCCGGATGAACCACTGGCGGCCTCCAAAATGGCTGCGGATGTGGATGCTGGCCGCCACCCGCGGCGGCGACGGCGGTTTGTGGTGCGCGCTGGGTCTGGCCGTGGCGCTCTACGGCGGGCCACAGCGATCTCACGCTCTTCTCGCGGCCACCCTGGCGGTCGTAATGGGCGTCGCACTGTTCGTCACCTTGAAACACGCTTTCCGGCGTGGACGCCCCTGCGGGCTCGTACCCCACTGCTGGGTGGACTTGCTGCCGCCCGACCAATTTTCGTTCCCGTCGGGCCACACCATCACGGCGTTCGCTGCGGCGATTTCACTGGGAGGATTTTATCCCGAGATGCTTCCCGGCCTATTGTTCTTCGCGGTCAGCATCGCGGCTTCACGGATCGTACTGGGTATGCACTTCCTGAGCGACGTCCTGGCCGGCGCCGCCCTGGGAACCATCCTGGGCGCAGCCGCTAAAGCACTGATTCGTTAGCCCGGGCCGAATTTCTCCAGCGCTTCTTCTACCACCGCCGCGAAGTTCGCGCCACTCTCCGACCAGAGCAGGCGCCGCTCAATCGGCAGTGCTTTGTCAATCTCGCTCACCAGGTGCAGCAGGCTCCGCAGATTCGACTGCTGAATCCGCAGCGACCCCTCGATATCCTCGGCCGGCAGAAATTTGGAATCGAGCCCGAAGTCGATGCGCAAATTGTCATCGTGTTCGAATTCGAATGCCGAACCGAAACAGGAGAGTGTGACGGCGGAGGGCCACAGCTTCCAGTCGTCGTGATGCTGCCATAGATCCCAGGCTGCCTCGATTTCGACGCAGCAATCGGGTTGAGCGAAGTCGCGCGCCGCGGCAATCAGGTCCGCGACAGACGATCCCGGATCGAAGACCCGCTCGAAGACCGGCGGCTCCACGTAGGAGATCGCATAGACGCGCACTACCGGCCCGGTCTTCGAAAGTCTCGAGAACGGAAACACGTCCAGCATCTTCGCAAAGTGCCGCAAAAGGTTCGAGTCCGAGAATCCCCGCACCCAACAGGACAGATACAGCCGGTCGCTCATTTCACCTCGATTGTATCCTGGAGAGGTGATAACAGACTTGATCCAGATCAGCCGCCTGGGCGAGAAGAAGCGTCCGGAGAACGAGAAGTTCCGGCGCTGGATCAAATCCCACAATTTCGTCGAGCGCCAGTTCCGCGCCGCCGCGCACGAAGTCCACGCCGCGATCGATTGCCGGCAATGCGCCGAGTGCTGCCGCGTGACCGAAGCCGAGATCTTCGAAAAGGACGTCATCAGCCTCTCAAAGAACCTGGGGATTTCGCGCAAGCAGTTCCTGGAACAGTACACGCAAAAAGGAACCGATGGCGAGCTGATCCTGAAGCGGACCGAGGAGGCCGGATGCGTGTTTCTCGACGGCAACGACTGCACCATCTACGAATTCCGCCCCAAGACCTGCGAAGGATTCCCGCACTTGCTGCGCGGCATGGGTTCGATCCAGCACAAGATGTGGGCCTACGTCGATCGGGCCACCTACTGCCCCATCGTCTACAACTGGATGGAACAGGTGAAGGATCTCACCAATTTTCGAAAGTAGGCCCTCTTTTTCAGACCCCCGTGCCTCGCTCCTATCACTGGGCGCTGGAGACGAAATCTCTTAGTTTTTGGGGGGTAAGCGTAACATCCACACCCGGAGATGAATCTTTGTTAAGCTTGACCACTAGATTCAGGGTCAGGGAGCTACTGACGAGCTTCTGCGACCATCCGGTGCTCCTGGTCGAGCAACGGATAAAGGAGTACTGCCGGTATGGGGGACGCAGCACACGCCAAAGTATTCGAAGCGTGCGTTCTTACGCACGAGCGCATCTATAGCTCAGCGCAGGACATCAATCTTCTCTCCAATCGTGTCCAGCACTTATTAAAAGGTCGCGATATGCTCGATCCAAGGTTCTACCTGGCATCGATTTCGCCCCATTCCTGGAGTCCCAAGGTAGTGGTTATCTTTCGTGACCAGGACGTCGCCGGGATCGTTTATGCAAAAGAGCGCAAAGTCGCCGGAATTCCCACCGGCCTGATCTTCATCGATACTGTTTTAGACACTCTTCTGAGCGATGACTCCCTAAGCAGGGAGGAACTGGTTGAGAAAGCCTTGAACCGATTGTTTGCGAATCGGCGCATCCACGGGCTTCGGCTCTTCATACCTCCAGACCGAGCCGAGCATCGCGCCGTGCGATCAGTAATAGCTTCAAAAGCGTTCGATGCATCTTCTGCCGTAATCAATCACCACGCCTTCTTGCGCCTTCCGGCGAGCTACGAGCTCTTCCTGCAACAGTTCGGCAGGCATAAGCGTCGAAATTTCCGATATTATCGACGCGCGTTTGCGGCAGCTGGCGGCGAGTACACGGGCGAAATGACCCTTGAGGAGTTCCGACTCGCAGCTTTGCGGTTAGGCTCCAAAGATGTCGTAGGTGCAAACGCCGCGGGCTTGGATCGGGCCCTGTGTATGCTGGCGACGGCGAGGCGGCCCTTGCTCACCGGCTTGCGAATGAATGGAGAATACGTGAGCGTTCTGGGCGGATGGCACGAACCTGACAGGACCACGGTCTTCGTCCAGCTCAACGACGATCGCGCCCACGCCAAGATGTCGCTGAGCGTTGTGCTCCGAGCCTATCTCATCGAAGAACTGATCGGACAAGAGGTTCCCGTCCTTTTATTCTGGGCCGGAGTGGGAGAGCCCTACCTGGCACAGAGCGAGTTAGTGAGCACCATTTGCGTCTGCATTGACCGTCCCAGTTTTTTTTGGCGGACGATCCGCCGCGTGATCGAGAATTTGGTCTCTTGGGCGCCGATGCCGCTGGCCAATCATCTTCGTTGGATCGCACCGAACGCACCTAATCAGGAAGCCATCTAGTCTCGGGGTTACCACGCATGCGACAACTTCGCAGCTATATCGCCCGCCTGGAAGGCTGGTGGTTCGATCGCACACGCCATGTGTCGACTTGCGGCGCCGTTCAATTGGAGGGACTCACCTTAGCCGGAGACGGCAAGAGGGGGTTTATGTATCTGCCGGCGCGGTCGGCTGCCGTGCGGCGCGTTTTGCGCAATCTTCCCATCACCGAACATCAAAACTACACTTTTGTGGATTTGGGGTCCGGAAAGGGCCGAATGCTCTTCCTGGCTGCTGAGTATCCATTTCGCAAAGTTGAAGGCGTCGAATTCGCAATGGAACTGCATTCGGAGGCTCAGCAGAATATCTCCCGATACCGCAATCGCAAGAAACGATGTCTCAAGATTGAATCCATCAATCTGGACGCCACGGACTACGAATTTCCTGAAGACAATCTCGTGATTGCATTATTCAATCCATTCGGGCCCGATGTAATGCGCCGGGTTTTACACCACATACGGGAATCGGTAGAGAGGTCCGCTAGGGATGTCGTCATGATGATCCTGTATCCCGAACTCGCTGCCGTGGTGGATCCTGGGCATTGGAAGACCCTTAAGTCCACGCGGCGCTATTGCATCTACCGTTTCAGGAGTCCAGAGTTAGAATCTCCTAGGCAATATTCGCGACACTCGTCACCGACTCAATCTTGAGGTCTGGCGAGAATACGAATACGCTGGTCCCGCTCATTTTCGCCTGCCCGTCTTGGCTGGAACGCGCCACCCAATCGGCCAGCACAGTTCCCTGGCAATGCCGGACATCGCCCTTGCGCTCCAGACTCATTCCGGGCATGAATCGCTGCGATGCGCCGATGTGTGCGCTCAGATCGCCGATGCTATCCAGCAAACTGAATCGATCGCGAAAACGAATCGCGGGCGTAACGAACTGCGCCAGATTCTCCTCGCGCACCTGACCATCGCGCTCGATCCATGCCGCAAACCATTGATCCACCACGCTGGCCGCGTTCGCGAACGCTTCGTTCGCCACGACGTTGCTGAATAGAGATAACTGAAAGCGCCAGCCCTGGATGTGTTCATCGCGCGGCGCCGTTTCGGCGAACTCATGCAGCAAGTGAAGACGCGTGCCGTCGGGAACAGGCTCCAGGCGGATCGTCACGCGCGAGGCCCCCGCCGGAATAGGCTTGCCGGTGGCGTAGCCGTAGCTGAACACGATTCGCTCCGGGGGGCTCACTGCCAGGACTTCGCCCTGCACTTCCACCGCGCCCGGATAGCGGATATAGACTTTCCCGCCAAGCTGCGGATCAATGGTCGAGCCTGCGCCCCACCATTTGGCCCAGCGAGCGCTATCGGTGAAAAACCGGAAGACGGTTTCGGGCGCAGCGTGAATCACAACCGTGCGGTCCATGGCGTATGGCAGTGGTGTCATCATTTCTTCTTTCCTCTCTTCTTTCTGCTGGTCTTTCTGTTGGAATGCGGTCCCCGGCGGCTTTCCTCCAGCTCGGCGGCCAATTTCAATTTCCAAAGTGCGTCGTCCCACATGCGCTCCAGCATTTCGGCCATCGGACCCAGCGCCTCGCGCTTGGCCCTGTAATAGCGATTGCGCTGGTCGTCCTCCGAATGCACCCGCGTCTCGACCAATCCGGCCTCGAGCAAACTCTTCAACTGCAAGGATACGGCCCCGAACGTGACGTCGGGCATGGCCCGATGAATCGCGCCCGCGGTTTGCTCGTCGCGCCAGATCAGCCGCAGAATTTCCTGCCGCCTGGGGGACGCTAGCGCGTTCAGAATGGCCGGTTGCAGCGCCATGGATATACTTTAGTTACAACTAAAGTATTTGTCAAGTCCTTCTGAGATCTCCCTGTGATATCCTTTGCCTGGTCTACTTGGCATGGAAAGGAGCCACGCTCACCCACATGGAACGGAAAAAGGCGTCCGACTACCCGCAGGAGTTGCTCAATCTCTTCGACAAATACGTCCACGGCGAGATCGACCGCCGATCTTTTCTGGATGGCGCGCAGAAGTTCGCCGTCGGCGGCGTGACTGCCGCCATGATCTGGGAGAGCCTTCGCCCCAATTACGCCTGGGCGCAGCAGGTTCCCAAGGACGATAAACGCATCAAGGCCGACTACGTCACCGTCCCCTCGCCGCAGGGCAATGGCACCGTAAAGGGATACCTGGTTCGTCCCGCCAACGCGACCGGAAAACTTCCCGGCGTGCTGGTGGTGCACGAAAATCGCGGCCTGAATCCTTATATCGAAGATGTCGCGCGCCGTTTAGGAACCGCGAACTTCATGGCGTTTGCTCCCGACGGTCTCACCAGCGTCGGCGGCTATCCGGGCGACGAAGAAGCGGGCGCGGCGAACTTCCGCAAGGTCGACGGGCAGAAAATGGGCGAGGATTTCCACGCCTCGGCGCGCTGGCTCAAAGCGCGCTCCGATTGCACGGGTAAAGTCGGAACCGTGGGTTTCTGCTTCGGCGGAGGCGTGGTTAACACACTCGCGGTGAAGATGGGCGCGGACCTGGCCGCGGGTGTTCCGTATTATGGCGCCCAGCCTAAAGCCGAAGATGTCGCCCACATCAAGGCTCCTCTGGTGCTGCACTACGCATCGGAAGACGCGCGCATCACCGGCGGTTGGCCCGCCTACGAAACCGCCTTGAAAGCCGCCGGCGTGACTTACGCAGCGTATATCTATCAAGGCTGTCAGCACGGCTTCCACAACGATACGACGCCGCGTTACGATAAGGCCGCGGCGGAATTGTCCTGGCAGCGCACGCTGGATCACTTCAACAAGTACTTGCGGGCTTAAATCTTAATCAGCCCCAGGCGAATGCCGCGGGTGACGGCCCCGGTTCGTGTGCCGGCATTCAGCTTGGCCAGGATCGAGTTCACATGAAACTTGGCGGTGTGATCGGAGATCGATAACCGATGCGCGATCATCTTGTTGCTCAAGCCTTCCGCGAGCATCTCCAGCACGTCCATTTCGCGCGGCGTCAGCGGCTCGACGATCTCCTCGACGGCCTGGTGGGTTATAGAGTGCGGAAGAAACGCCATCTCGTCCGCAACGGGCATCACATGTAGACCCGCCGCGGCTGCGTGCACGGCGGCTAGGATTTGGTCGGCAGTGACGTCCTGTGAAGAAGTTCGGCGTGCGCCGACCACGACGTCCGCATAGGAAAGGTCGTGAACGATCTCGATGGCCGGGTCGACTGAGAGCATCGATTCCAGTCCGCTACGCACGATGGCGGAGGGGGCGTCGATATAGACTCGGATCAAGCCGCCTCCCGCCGCGGCACGGGCACCGCGACAGAAACCTCGCGCTGGACACGCCGGTCGCCGCGCCGGAATTGAAGCTTCAATACGGAACCGGCAGCTTGGCCGATGGCTTCACTCAAGTCGTCCGGCGTGAGCCCCAGAAGCAGATCCCCCGCCATCAACGATGCCTGTTCGGCTGCACTGGTTGGATTCACCTGCAGAACCAGTAACCCTTCCTCGACCGGCCGGATCGCGATCCCCAGCGTCGGGCGGCTTCCCTGCTCCAGAAAACGCACCACCCGCTCACTGGGGATCGCCAGCGCGAGACCCCCTGCCACCACCATCGTGTTTACACCGATCACGTTCCCTGCCGCATCCGCCAGCGGCCCACCGGAATTGCCCGGCGCGAGCCGGATCGCCGCATGCACCCAGGGTCTCCTTCCGAGCCCGCGAATCGGACCGGCCCCGTGGACCACGCCAGTGGTCAGTGCGCCGACGAATCCCAGCGGGTTTCCCACCGCGACCGCCAGTTCGCCGGACCGCAGCGAGGAGGATTCGCGCCACGCGATCGCCGCCAGACTCGACGCGCGCAGCCGCAGCTTCACCAGATCCGCATACGCGTCGCGCCCGGCGACGTCCGCGGATAACGAGCGGCCATCCCACATCTCGACCCGGACTTGTTCATCGCGGACCACATGCGCGTTCGTAATCACGGTGCCATTCGCGTCCCAGATGATCCCCGACCCGCTGCCACCCGACGCCCGGTTCCCGCTGAGCACTTGTACCGTGGAGCGGCGTAGTTTTTCGGCAACTTCGCCGAAGCCTTCCGGAAGCATACTCACGCCCTCCGCGGCCGCTCGGCAATCGTGATTTCTAGCGCGACTGCATTCCCTCCCCGCAGGATTTTTGCCCCGATTTTCTTCCCGACTGACTCCGAGCTCAGGACTTCCTGAACGTTTTCCGTCCGCTGCGTCGGACGTCCGCCTAATTCGAGCAGCACATCGCCGATCGACATCCCCGCCTTGCCCGCGGGACCCTCGTTTTCGACACTGATCGCGATCAGTCCCGTGGAGTTGGCGAGATTCAACTTGCTCCTTAGATGCTCCGGGATCGCGATCGGTTGTAACCCGACCCCCAGATATCCTCGCGGGACCCTGCCGTGCGCGACCAGGTTATCGGTCACCCGACCCACGGTGGACAAAGGAATCGCGAACACCGAAACCCGCGACAACGCAGGGGTTGCGATGCCCAAAAGTTTGCCTGACGCACCCACCACGGCGCTGCCCGCTCCCGCCGGATGGAGCGAAAGATCGAGCCGCACTACCTGGTCCAGCTTCCCTCCGCGCCAGGTCTGCGACGGACCCGAGGTGTTGCTGATCACGCCAAACGCCGCGACGGCGCTGTCTTTCGACCGGCCCACTGCGAGCACGATGCTTCCGGGGATGGTCACTGGGCTTTCATCTTTCGCGAGCACGGGAATACCCAGTCCCTTCACGCGCAACACAGCCAGATCCGTTCCAGGATCGCGACCCACCAGCTCCGCATCGGCCTTGGAACCGTCCGGCAGCGTCACGCGGATTCCTTCGTCGCGACGAAGCGCATGATCCGCTGTGACGACGATCTCGGGACTCCAGTGCACCCCGCTCGAATCGAACCGGTGGCGCGCATGAACCGACACGACCGACTGCGCCGCCTGCTCCACCGTGGAAGCGATCTGTTCGGAAAGCGCGACTAATGAATTTGCCACTGTTGTTTCTCCCTGACCTCAGCATGCGCCCGCGAAGCCCCTTCGCACACCGGATGATCGGGCAGGCCGGCACCTCCCCAACCGGGCAGTGTAATATTGCATCGTGCAAGACCAATTCACCCGCCGCGAACTGGGCGCGCTCATGGCCGCAGCGCTCGCGGCGTCGAAACTCGAAGCGCAGAAACCGGCCCCCCCGCTCGATATCGCCGAATGGTCCTACCACTGGTACGGCGTGGAGCACGCACTGCTCGCCCGCGGCACCGTCTGCAACGGGATGCAGATGTACGTCGAGCACTGGATCCCCGTCCAGGTTCGCCATCCCTACCCGGTCGTGCTGATTCATGGCGGCTTCGGGCAAGGCTCGGACTGGTTCACGACGCCCGACGGCCGCCGCGGCTGGGCGACGCTGTTTCTTGAGCAAGGCTACAAGGTTTACGTGCTCGATCGGCCGGGCCAGGGCCGCAATCCGTATCAGCCGTTCGTGCATGGGGCGTTCGCCGCTCAGGCGCCCACGTTCGAGGCAGCCGCGAAGACACTGAACCTGCCGATATCCGACCCGAGAATCGCTCAGGCCGTCGCGGCGATGGGCCAGCCGATGCCGCCCAACAACGCCCAGACCCAAGCTGTCTGGCGCACGCGCGGCGCGATGCTGCTCGACGACATCGGCCCGTCGATCCTGGTCACCGACGGCGACGGCGCAATATTCGCGCGGGTGACTGCCGAAGAGCGTCCGGCGTTGGTTAAAGGAGTGGTTGCCGTCTCCCCGCCCGCGGGCGTTGCCTTCAAGATGTCCACGACTACAGCGAGCAGCCGGGAACCTGAATCGCTGCCTGCGGTCCTGGCGTGGCTCGATCGAACGTTTCCGGCTGAGCCTGTGGCGCCCACGCCCGATCCACATCCCAACCGCGAATCGACCGCCTTGAATCTCGCCGATCAGGGCGGCTTCTGGATCGGCATCCAGCGCAAGCAAATGCCTTACGGAACAATCGCTCAGGGCCAGATGTTCGTGCAGTACATGATCCCCGCTGAGAAGCGCCACGCGCTCCCGGTGGTGATGGTCCACGGCGGCGGCGGACAGGGCACGCACATGATGGGCATCGGCGGCCGGCCCGGCTGGGTTCACTATTTCGTCCAGGCCGGCTACAGCGTCTACTGGCTCGATCGCCCCAGTTACGGGCGGTCGCCGTATCACCCGGATGCGTTAGGGCCGAGTCATCTGCCCAACGTTCCCGCGTTCGAAGGGCTCATCGGCAGCACCGCCGTCTTCAACACCGCCCAGTGGCCGGGACCCGGCGGCATGAACGATCCGCTGATCGACCAGTTCATGGCTTGCGAACAGGGCAATGTCAGCGACGAAGCGTTCCATAGCGATCTGGTCTGGCCGGGTGGCGCCGAGCTGCTCGACAAAATCGGCCCCTCGATCCTGTTCGTTCACGCTTTCGGCGGATTCTTCGCTTGGGGCGTCGCCGATCGGCGCCCGAATCTGGTCAAGGCCATCGTCGCCATGGAGATCAACGGCAATCCATTTGCCGCGCAGCTTCGATGGGGATTGACCGCGAGCCCGATGACATATGAACCTCCCGTCACGGAACTCTCGCAGTTCAAACTTCGAGATCAGACTTCGCCGCCCGATTCGCCACGTCCTGTGGTTTCGCCGTTCAAGCTGCAAGCCGAGCCCGCGCACAAGTGGAAAAACCTGCAAGGCATCCCGATTACCTGGGTCACCAGCGAATTCGGTGGCGGCGGATCGCCCATCTCGAATGTCGCCTTCCTCAAGCAAGCCGGCTGCAACGCCGAGATGCTGCGCCTGCGGAACTACGGAATATACGGCAACGGCAACCTGATGCTGATGGAGAAAAATAACCACGAAGTTTTCGCGGTGGTTCGCGACTGGCTCGCTAAAGTAACGTAGTCTGGAAGCATGAGAGCCGCTGCGGCATTCGGCGTTTTCTTCGCCGTGACCGCGTACGCTCAGCCACCCCTGACCTTCGCGCGCGACATCGCGCCGATTGTCTATCGCAACTGCGCTCCGTGCCATCGCCCGGGCGAAGCTGGACCGTTTCCTCTCCTCAGTTATCAGGACGTGAAGAAGCACGCCCCGGAGATCTCCGAGGTCACGACCCGCCGCGTCATGCCGCCCTGGGCTCCCGAGGCTGGCTATGGCGATTTTTCAGACGAACGCCGGCTCACCGCCGCGGAGATCCAGTTGATAAAAGATTGGGTCAGCCAGGGCGCACCCGAGGGAAATCCGTCCGAGACTCCGCCGCTCCCGAAGTTCGCCGAGGGCTGGCAGCTCGGTCCCCCAGACCTGATCGTGGACGCGCCGAAGGCGTACACCCTGCCGGCGTCCGGCCCCGACGTGTACTGGAATTTCGTAATTCCGGTCGCCCTGGAGAAAATGCGCTACGTACGCGCCGTCGAGATCCGGCCTGGCGACAAGCGCATTGTGCATCACGCGAACCTGTACGTGGACCGCGCGCGCTCGGCGCGCCGCCAGGAGATTGCCGCGGGCCAAGGCTTCCCCGGGATGGATGTCGTGATCGATCGCCCTTTGTCCGAACCCGATGACGGGCATTTCCTGTTCTGGAAGCCCGGCGGCGCTCCCTACGTCGAGCCCGAAGGCTTCGCATGGCGCCTCGATCCAGGCAATGACCTGGTGCTCAACGCGCACCTGCGGCCCACCGGCAAGCCGGAGCAGGTGCGGCCGACGATCGGCCTCTATTTCACCGACCAGCCTCAGGAGAAATTCCCGATGCTGGTCAACCTCGAGCACGATGGCGCGCTCGATATCCCGCCGGGGAACAGCGACTTTCTGGTCTCCGACGATTTCCGCCTACCCATGGACGTCGACGTTCTCGCGGTTTATCCGCACGCGCATTATCTGGGACATTTGCTCGAAGGCTACGCGACGCTGCCCAACGGCCAGCGCAAATGGTTGATCCGCATTCCCGACTGGGATCCTAATTGGCAGGGCGCATACCACTATCGGCAAGCAGTGTTCCTTCCCAAAGGCACTGTAATTTCGATGCGTTATCACTATGACAATTCGGCGGCGAATCCTCGGAATCCCAATCAGCCTCCGCGCCGCGTGGTTGCGGGCAATCAAGCCACCGATGAGATGGGGCACCTCTGGCTTCAGGTATTGCCCAAGCCCGACATGATCAGCGCAAGAGGCGACCGGCGAATGGAGCTTCAGGAAGCCCTGATGCGCCACCGTCTTGAAAAATATCCCGGCGACTTCGAAGCATCCTTCGAAATCGGCGCGCTGAGGCTGGCGCGGCTCGATCCGGCGCAAGCGTTGCCGATGATCGAAACGGCGGTCCGCATTCAATCTGGCGACCCGGAGGCCCGCAATCTTCTGGGATCGGCTTTGGCAGCAGTAGGCCGCAACACCGAGGCGATTGAGCAGTTCCGCGCTGCTGTTCGCCTGCGGCCGGATTACGTAACCGCGCGCTATAACCTCGCGCGGGCGCTGGCCCGGGCCGGGAAGTATGACGAAGCGATCTGGATCTATGGCCAGATCATCCAGCAATTTCCTCGCGACGCCCAGGTTCGCGACGAATTAGGCGAGCTTTACCTGAAGCTAGGTAAGCGCACAAAAGCGGCCGAGTACTTCAACCAGGCGCTCGCCATCGATCCCAAGGATGCCGTGGCCCTCCGGAATCGCGACGGCGAAAAGGTGGAAGAAATCGAGACCTTGCCGGCGCCGCCTCGCAAGTAGAAGTTTATTGCGACTCCGGCACTTTGAGCGTCCTGTTCCAACGTGTCTTGCTGAAAAAGTGAAACGCCACGTCCTCGACGTGGTGGAAGGTCCATCCCACATAGTCGCTGGTGGGAGCATCGAAGGACCAATAGATCACCAGCGGCTTGCCGACCAGATAATTGTTCGGCACGAATCCCCAATACCGGCTGTCCAGGGAATCGTCGCGATTATCCCCCAGCACGAATAACGTATTCGGAGGCACGATCGCTTCTCCGCCCTGCACATGGTGAGCGAACATCTCGCGTCCGCCGCCCAGAGTGTAAAAATCCGGAGCCGTCGGAAAATTATCGCGATAGTTGTCGATACCGGAAGTGCTATATCGCGCGTACGGCTCGACGAGCTTCTGCCCGTTGCGAACCACCTGCTTGTTCTCCACGCGAATGCGATCGCCCGGCAGTCCGATCACGCGTTTAACGAAAGTTTGCCGGACATCCTCGGGATAGCGGAACGCGACGATGTCGCCGCGCTTCACTTCGCGGCGCGGAAGCACGTAGCTTGACCAGTTGTTTCCGCCGTTCTCGAAGCCAACCTTGTCGACCAGCATATGATCCCCGACCAGGATGTTGTTTTCCATCGAGCCCGTCGGCACCACGTACGCCTGGACCATCGTGGTGGTGACGAAGAGGAACAGCAGCAGCGTGACGGCCCACTCCTGGACCAGCTTGCGGGCCTGCCTCTCGCGCACGATGCTGGCCATCCAATCCATCACGGTGCGCAGACCGAAGCGGAACCACGCTCCGGATGCGGCGTGGGCACCGGCTAGCTCGCGGCAGCGGTCGCGGAAGCACTGTTGCATCTCCACGCCGTACTGGAGGCGAAATTCGCGGGGATACGCGTAGAGCATCGCCGAGTAGATTCTGCATAATAGTCCGATCATGATTTGCCTCCTGCCAAGCCCAGTCGGGCATTCGCGGCCGAAACCGCACCGGCGAGCCTACTGGCTTCGGCACGCACGGTCTTTCTTCCCAAAGCTGTCATACGGTAATAGCGGCGTCTTTCGTCGTCGAGTTCAGGATCCGGCCGCTCATCCGATTCCTCGACCAGCCCCGCCGCCAGCATTCGCTTGAGACAGCCGTAAAGGGTGCCCGGACCGAGTTGAAGGGCATCGTTGGTCTGCCGCGCGACGTCCTGCATGATGCCGTAACCGTGGCGCTCCTCGTCCGCCAGGGCCAGCAGGATGTGGAACACTGGAGGCGTTAAGGGCAACAGATCCGATGGCTTGGGCATACTGTATCCGTTACGGATATAGTATGGGTTTTGGCGTTGCGTGTCAAGCCTTCTGTGCCTGCATGCGGGCTCGGCCGCATTTAGGACACTTCCACTTTCTCTTCTTGTGGTAGATGTGTCCTTTGAGCTCTTTCATAGGAATTCTGCACTTCTTACAAGTCATATGGAACACTTCTTCTCGTGTCCGTACTGCTGGCAGGAAATCTCGATGGTCCTCGATCCCGCGGTGAGGAGTCAAACCTACGTCGAGGACTGCGAGGTGTGCTGCCACCCGATCCAGATACGCTACTCGTTTGAAGATGGCGAGGTGGTGGACTTTGAGGCAAGTATTCTCGAGTAAACCTAGAACCAGTCGCTGCGGTAGGCGATCCACCAACTAACTGCGAAGATCGGAATGGTGGATAACAGCCCCCACCAGAACGGCAGAACGAAATCGGCGATCAGGCCCAGGACGCCGAACGTGAGCCAGAAGACCTTTCGTTCCATTGGACCCAGTCTAACGCGGGCGAAACAGCAACAAATCCAGGCTAAACGTCACCCGCATTGCTTCCACCTGCTGCGCCCGCATGGGCCGATAGATCGACAGCAGGACGTCGTGAACGGCAGCCGCGTCGAGAACGGCGGCGGTGGTGACTCGGCGCTGCTCGGCCAGCGTAAAGTCTTTCGCGAATGTCTGGATGGTCCGCTCCGCACGATCGCGGCCGGGTTGTCCATTGTGACCTCGCAGCTCGATCAGGTCATCGGGAGCCGCCAAGGCGATCAACACTCGTCCGTCGTCGCGCAGGACGCGCCGGAACTCGTCCGCATTCATCCGACCCGTGATCGATAAAACGACTGAGAAAGACCGACCCGCGTACGGCAAGAAGCGATCCGCATTCGCAACCACCCACTCGCATTCGGGATAACGCTTCGCCGCCGCGTCGATCGCCGGAATCGAAATGTCGACGCCCTGCGCATCGAAACCATTCTCGCGAGCGATGCTGCCCAGATAGAAACCGTCGCCGCACCCGGCATCCAGAACAACGTCGTTCGAAACCGCGTTAATCATCTCCGCGATTCCGCGCATCAACGGCTCGGTCACGCCGCGATCGTGTAATCGCCGCCGCGCTGCCACGGCGTCCGCGGTGTCCCCAGGGTTCTTGGACCGGCGCTCCTGCGGCTGCAGCAGGTTGATATACCCGCTTCGTGCGATATCGAAGGAGTGTCTCCGCAGACACACCACTCGCTTTTCTTCGCGCGCCAACGCCAGACGGCAGCCGCGCACGGGGCAGACCAGAAGCATGTTCGATTGTAAGATACGGCTATGCAACGACATCTTCGATGGCCGGTCTCGGCCGCCTTGATTTGCCTGTTTGCGGCGACTGCGGCCGCTGCTCGATCCCACAAGAAATCGCAGCAGACGACGGCCACGTTTTCCTACTATTTGCTTGCGCTCTCCTATGCGCCCGACTTCTGCGCCCAACCCACAGGCAATAAGGACGCTCGCGAGTGCGGTACAGGCCGCCACATCGGCTTCGTCGTCCACGGACTCTGGCCGCAAGTCGAAGGCGGCCGAGGTCCCGAGAATTGCGGACCGGCGAGGCCCGTCTCGCAAGACATCGTGCGAGCCACCTTGGATTACATCCCCACCGAATCGCTGATCCAGCACGAATGGGCGACCCACGGCACATGCACCGGCTTGAGCGCATCGGATTACTTCACCTTCGTGCGCCGGGCGCGCGATGCAGTCAAGATTCCCGGGAGCCTGCAATCCCCAACTCGGGAGTTGCGATTAAATCCGGAAGAGATCGAGGCCCGGATGGCCGCTGCCAATCCAACTTTCCCGCGCGGAGCCTTCCGCGTATCGTGTTATCGCGACGCCGAACTGGAGGAAGTGCGCATCGCGCTCAACAAGGATCTCTCGCCGCGCGTGTACGGCAGCGGAGGAGGAAGTTGCCGGACCACTGTCGTGATCAGGCCCGTGCGCTAGCCCGTTCGCCAGGCCGTGCGCTAGCGTGATAAACTCGATTTCCGTCATGCGCATTCACCACCTGCTCCTCACGTGCCTGCTCACCACCGCATGTTTTGCCGCGGTACCGCCCGACATCGCCACTCAGCTCAAGGAAATGGGGCGGGTCGTCAATCCCGCGGGCACGGCCAAGCTATACCGGCCCTTGCAGCCCAAGGCTCCCTACCCTGGAGTCAAAGTCGATCGCGATATCAAATATTTCACCGATGACCGCACCGTGCTCGACGTCTTCTCTCCTGAAAAAGGCGGCGGATCGCGTCCCGTGCTGATCTACGTCTCCGGCGGCGCGGGCAACAAAATCGAGCCGGTGCCCGATGGCGACGCCTTCTACGACAACATCATGCTATGGGCCGTGAAGAACGGTATGACCGGCGTGAACGTGCAGCGCCGAGGCGGCCAGGGCCTGGAATGGGACGAACCCGCCAAGGACATCGGACGCGTGATCGAATGGGCCCAGCAGAACATTTCGAAGTACAAGGGCAACCCGAATCGCATGTTCATCTGGTGTCACTCGGCCGGCAACATTCCGGTGTCCACGTATATCGGCCATCCCGAACTTTACGGGCCCAAAGGCGTCGGCGTAAAGGGCGTGATCTTCATGGCCGCTCCGAGTTTCAACATCGCGCCGGTGGTGGTGCCTGGTCGCGGCGGCCCCGGGGGTCCTCCGAAAGGTGGACCTCCTCCTGATGGCAAAGGCGGCGGCAAGGGTAAAGGTGGCGGTCGCGGCGCGCCGCTCGATCCGGCCACTCAGCTTGCGCGATCGAACCTGCCCGGGCTTCTCAAGGTGAACATACCGATCTTCCTGGCTTCCGGCGAGCTCGATCCTGCCGGCATGGCCGAGTTCAATGGCATTCTTAAGGATCAGCTCTGCATGGCGGGACATTGTCCGACGGTGATGGTGTTCAAGGATCACAGCCACATGTCGGAGGTGTTCTCGCCCAACACGGCCGACGATAGCGTCACCGCTCCGATCCTGAAGTGGATGAAGAGCGCGAAGAAGTAGCTGTTTACGCGCGCGGACCCATCACCTGTACGCGATATCCATCCGGATCGCGGAGATCGGGAGCCCCCGCGATCTCGGGCATGTCGAGCTTCACGCCCGCCTGCTGTAGCTTTTTGACGGCAGTATCGTAATCGAACTTCTCGACCGCAACACAATAATGATTCACGCCGGCTTTCTCGCCGGCCGGCGTCTTCAACAGCCCGATGCGCCCGGTTCCGGCCTGGAACCAGATCCGGTTGTTGTTGCGCTGCGTCACGGGACCCAGAATCTTCTCGTAGAACGCCACCGACGTTTCGGGATCCGTCACGTTGAGCAAAATGTGATCGATGCCGGTAGGATGGAAGATCGCCTCGCCGCCGGACGAGATCGTCTCAGGTGACGCCGTGCCGGTCAACAACTGCGCCCAGCCGTTGTCGGTCGCGAGTTGCAGCCGAGTCCCATCGAGATCCGCCACGGCCAGATCCTTGCCGCTGGGGAAGTCGCGATAAGCGATGCTTTTCGCATCGAGAAAACTGTGCACGCTGGCCACCTGGAATCCTGGAATTCCGGCGCAAAAGTGATCCACGCGCATCTCGCCTTTATCCATAGCCAGGTAACTGGCGCCGATCTTCACGTACCGGCGAGTGGTCTTGTTGTTCTTGAGCACGGTATTACCGAAAACGCGGGCATAGAACGCCGCGGATTTCTCTACATCCGACACCAGAAACTCCACGTGATCGAGCGCCGTGAAGCGCAACGCGGGAGTATCCGCTGCCACGGCCCGACGCACGGCAATGGCGCCCGCACCCAGCATGCAGATTAAATCGCGTCGGCGCATGATGCCTCCTGTGTGGGGCCAGTATATCCCACACGACATTCTGTAGGGGCTGGGCACGCCCAGCCCTCGATACCCGATCCCCGATCCGATGTATCATAAACGACCGGAGCACTGTTTTAATGCCGACCATGAGGACCATGTTGCCTATTGCGGGTGCGGTTGCGCTCGCCTCGATCAGAATTACTGTTTTTGCCCAAGGACGGGGCGGTGCACCGCCACAGCCCGTGCCGGCCATCCTTCAGAACTACGCGCCCGTCACAGCCGAGCGTCTCAAGAATCCTGAAGCCGGCAACTGGCTCATGATCCGCCGCACCTATGATGGCTGGGGCTACAGCCCGCTCGATCAGATCACGCCGGCCAACGTCGCGAGGTTGAAGCCCGTCTGGGTGTTCGCCACGGGCGAGCCCCGGGTGCATGAGGCCGCCCCGCTGGTCAACAACGGCGTGATGTTCGTCTCCACGCCGAACAATCAGGTGATCGCCATCGACGCCAAAAGCGGGAACGTCCTGTGGCGCTACCGCCGTCCGCGTCCCACTGGTTCGAATGTTCCGCACGATACCAGCCGCGGTGTCGCGCTGTTCGGCGATCGTGTTTACTTCGCCGCGGGCGAAGCCGTCCTGGTGGCTCTGGATGCCAAAACCGGGCGCGAAGTCTGGACCACCGACGTCGCCGACAACAAATCGGGCTACTACATTTCACTGGCTCCGCTGATCGCAGGAGGAAAGGTGATGGTCGGTGCATCCGGCGGCGAATTTGGAATCCGCGGATTTGTCGCGGCATTCGATATCGAAACCGGCAAGGAGCAGTGGCGCACGTACACCATCCCGGCCCCTGGGGAACCCGGCAGCGAAACCTGGCCCAAGGGCGATCAGTGGAAGAACGGCGGCGGCTCCGTCTGGGTCACCGGGAATTACGATGTGGATACGAACACGGCCTACTGGGGCGTCGGCAACGGCGGTCCCTGGATGGGCGACAAGCGGCCCGGCGATAATCTCTACACCTCTTCCACCATCGCGCTGGACGTGGCCACCGGTAAGATCAAAGGTCACTATCAATACCATCCCAACGATTCCTGGGATTGGGATGAAGTTTCGCCGCCGATCCTGGTGGATTTTCAGCGCAACGGCCGGACCATCAAGGGCCTGATCGATGTGGCTCGCGACGGCTACCTGTGGTTCATCGATCGCAGCGTGGTGGGCCGCGACGGGCGCCTCAAATTCGTCGAAGGCAAGCCTTTCGTGAACCAGAACGTTTTCAAGTCGCTGGATCCCGAGACCGGCCGTCCGGACGTCGACCCCGCGCATAAACCCGGCACCGGCAAACAGGCCGATTTCTGCCCCAACCTGCACGGCGGCAAGAACTGGCCTCCCATCGCCTTCAGCCCGAAGACCCGAATGATCTACGTTCCCGCAAACAACAATCTCTGCGGCACTTCGATGGGCGCGGAGGACGTGCCTTACGTTCCGGGCCGCGGCTATACCGGCACCACACAGGTCCGGAACGCTCCTTCACCGATTAATCCCGGCGCCGATCATTTCGGCGAAGTGCAGGCGTGGAACGTCGACACCGGCAAGAAGGTGTGGACCTACAACTACGCGAAATCGCCGAACTGGGGAGCGATGCTCGCCACAGCCGGCGGTCTGGTGTTCACCGGTGGTACGAACGATCGTAAATTCCACGCCTTCGACGCGACCAGCGGAAAACTTCTGTGGGAGTCGCCGACGGCTTCGGGAATCCTCGCTCCGCCGACGACGTTCACGGTCGATGGAAAACAGTACGTGGCAGTACTCTCCGGCTGGGGCGGCGACTCCCGAGGGATGCAAGCGACGCTCAACGGAGCGTTCCCCGGTGAGTATCCGGAAGTTCCGGAAGGCGGCACCGTGTGGGTTTATGCGGTGGAGTAATGTCGGACGCTACTCGCAGCGGAGCGCGATAACCGGATCTACCAGGGCAGCCTTGAGGGCAGGCCCCCAACTGGCGATGAGAGCCGTCAGCGCCAGCGCGATTGCCACGGCCCAGAACGTCGGCGGATCGGTGGGCTTCACTTGGTACAGTAAGCTCTCCATCATCCGCGTCAGCAGGAAGGCTCCGGCCACTCCTATACCGATTCCGGCCAGAGCCACGCCCAAGCCCTGCCGAACCACCATACCGATGACCTCGGCGCGTGTGGCTCCCAGGGCCATTCGCACGCCGATCTCGTGAGTGCGCTGCGCCACCGAATGCGCGATGACGCCATACACGCCGATCACTCCCAACAGCAAGGCAACCGTCGCAAGCGTTCCAAGCAGGTATAGGCTGAACCGCCGTGGCGCGATCGAATCCGCCAGGGCTTCCTGCAGAGTCTTAACGTCGTAAACGGGCTGGCTCTTATCGATTTCCGAAATCAGTTTGCGAAGCGCCGGAGCCACTACAAGCGGATCGCCGGCGACGCGTACCGTCACGTTTGCGCCGCGCAAGAAGGGCGCTTGTTTGTACGGAACCAGCACTTCCGGCTGGGGTTCCGCATCGAGTTTGGAATGTTTCAAGTCCTCAACGATTCCTACCACCGTCGCGTATGCTTCCTCCTGGCCTAGCGCACCTGGCACTTGAATTCGCCTTCCAAGCGGATCTTCGCTGTCGAATATCCGGCGGGCGAAGCTTCGGTTAATGACGAGTACCGGCGTGGGCTCGCCGTCGGTGGTCCAGCGGCCTTTCACCAATTGCATGCCAATGGCCTTTCCATATGCCGCGGAAGCCATGCTGAACGTGACAATCTGAGGCGGTTGACCCCGCGATGGTGCAGGCAAGCCTTCGACCTTGGCTACGCCTTGCATAAACGGGTTTGAGATGCCGGCGGCCTCCACACCCGGTACGGATTCGATCCGGCGCAGCACCTCTGTCATGTAAGCTTCCTGCGCTGGCCTGCCCGCATATCCCGGACCCGAGAGCACCACTGTCATGACCAGGACGCGCTCTGGCGCGAAGCCCGGCGGATGCGCGTTCATGAGCCGGAAACTTTTCACCAGAAGTCCTGCTCCTACGAGTAAGATCACGGCCATCGCCAGTTCGCCCGCCACCAGCAGCCCGCGAAATCTGAGGCTGGCGGAACTCGCTGAGAATGTTCTGGCGCCGTCTTTGAGCGTGCTGTGCAGATTCGTCTTCCATAGAGAGATCACCGGAGCAAATCCGAAAAATATCGCGACGCCAAGTGAGATCGCAGCGGTAAAGGCGAGCACTCTGGCATCTATAACCGCTTCGCCGATTCGGGGCACGGCGTTCCAGCTCAGACGGAGAATCGTCACCATAGCTCCGTATGCGACGAGCAAGCCTGCCGCCCCGCCCATCGCAGCAAGCAACATGCCCTCCGCGAAGAACTGCCGGAAGACTCTTCCCTTCCCCGCGCCGGCCGCGGCTCGAATCGCCACTTCCCGGCGGCGAGCGCTAGCACGGGCCAGCAGCAGGCTGATGACGTTGGCGCACGCGATCAGCAACACCAGTGCGGCTGCCGCGGACAGCACCAGGAGCGCCAGCCGCGAGCCACCGACCAGCTTCTCCTGAAGCGGATCGACGCGCACTTGGAAGTCGCCGTAAAACACCTCAGGGTGGGCTTTCGCGATACGCGCCTGGATCGTTTCGATCTCCACGCGCGCTTGTTCCAGAGATACGCCCGGCTTCAGCTTTCCGGCCACGTGGATCACCGCCGTAGGCCCCCCGCGGATCTCCGTTTCTGGAGTGATATCGAGCGGCGTGTATGCCTCGATCTCCCTCCGGTCGTTAGACGATTGCTGCATGGGCAACGAAAATCGGAAGCCGGGGACAAGTACCCCGACGATCGTCACGGGCCGGCCCTCCAAAGTGACCGTGCTGCCGATCACCCGCGGATCGCTGCCGAAACGCCGTTCGAAAAATCCGGCGGTGAGCAGCAACGCGTCCTCGTCGCCGGAGCGGAGGAGCCGGCCTGCGATCGTT
>DASYSG010000074.1:0-323491 GCA_036003585.1 Bryobacteraceae bacterium
CGCGCGCAACTTCTTTTCGCCTGAGCGCAGCTTCTACCGGCAGAATCAGTTTGGCGGGACCGTTGGTGGTCCCATCAAGCAGAACAAAATTTTCTTCTTCGGCGACTACCAGGGGACGAGGCAAAGCCAGGGAATCGACACCGGACTCATTGCCGTGCCGACGCTGGATAATCGAAACGGCATCGTCGGCGACTTGACGGGGGAAGTGAGCGGTCCGTATCTGGCAAACCTCCTCAGTCAAAAACTCGGATACACCGTCGCCGCCAATGAGCCGTACTCCAGCGTCTTCCCCGGGGGCGTTATTCCGCAGCGGGTCTGGTCGGAGCCCGCCAAACACCTACTGCAATACATTCCGCTTCCTAACACCGGGGATTCCAGTTTTTCCACGGGCGCGGATGGAAAGATTCTGCACGATAACAAAGGCAGCGGCCGGATAGATGTCAACAGCGACCGTTGGGGCGCATTGTCGGCTTACTACTACCTCGACAACTACAACTTGAACAACCCCTATCCGACCGGGCAGGGCGGCGCGAATGTCCCGGGATTCTCGGCCGTGAACGCGGGACGCTCGCAACTCATCAACCTTTCGCAGACGAAAACCTTTGGAGCGACCGCTGTGAACGAACTTCGCCTGAGCTTCATGCGCAGCTTCAACAACGTGGGTCAACCGGTCGGTGGAGTCGGCCCGAGCCTGGCCTCTCAGGGCTTCGTCACGGGACCAGGCACCCCCGGAATTGTGCCCCTCGCGCCGGACATCCAGGGAATCGAGAACATCACCTTAAACGCAGTTACCTTCGGAACACCGATCACAAATTTGACCCAGGCCAACAACACCTACTCGGCCTACGACAACTTTTCAAAAGTTCTGGGCGGCCACACTATGAAGACCGGCTTCCAGATGAGCTATGAGCAGGTAAACGTGAATCCGAACCCCACCTTCAATGGCGCGTTCACATTCTACGGAACCGAAACGGGTTCGGATTTCGCCGACTTCCTGATCGGAGTTTCTACGTTCTACAACCAGGCGGATTCGCAGACGTATTATGGACGCCACAAATATGCGTCCGCGTTTTACCAGGACAGCTGGCGGGCAACTTCAAATTTGACGCTCAACTTCGGGCTCCGATGGGACCTGATGCAGTACTGGTCGGAGAAGTACAACCAGATCCCAACCTTCAATTTGGGACAACAATCGAAGGTCTTCCCCGACGCTCCCACGGGCTTGGTGTATCCGACCGATGCGGGTGTTCCCAATACATTGGTTCCGCAGGGTAATAAGTTTGCGCCGCGATTCGGGATCGCGTACTCGCCGTCCAAATCCGACGGGCTTCTGGGCAAGATTATCGGCGGCCCGGGGAAGACCAGTGTTCGAGCCGGCTACGGAATGTTTTATACCGTGATTCAGGGCAACACCATTGCGATCGACGAGCCTCAGCCGCCGTATGGCCTGAGTTATACCGGCAATGGCACCCTCTTCGCGACGCCGTTCATCACTGCTTCGGACGGTTCGGTTCACCCGCAGCCGTTTCCGATGGCCTTCCCGCCGTTGAACACCACTGCGTCGAATCCGACCACGGGTATCGATTTCTCGCCCTTCCTTCCGCAGGCAGGCATGACCACGCCGTATCGCGGCAACACTTATCCGTATAACGAAAACTACTTTTTCTCGGTCGAACGGCAATTGGGGATGAACACGCTGGCGAGTGTGAGCTATGTGGGTTCCCAGGCGCATCACTTACTGCTGGTTTATTCGGCGAACCCTGGCAATCCGGCCCTCTGCGCGGCGCTGAGCAAACCCAGTGCTGTGCTTCCGGGCACGCCCACGTGCGGACCCGGCGGGGAGGACACCACCTACTATCCAGTGGATGGCAGCGTCATCCAGGGGACTCGCGGGCCGTTCGGTCCCAACTTCAGCAACAACGATTTTCAAGGCAGCTTCGGAAATTCCAACTACAATTCCCTGCAAGCGAGCATTCGCCATTCCGCGAAGGGTCTGGATGTGATGGTTGCTTACACTTACAGCAAATCCATCGATCAGGCTTCGAGTATTTCCGATGTTGTCGACCCCTTCAACTATGCCCGGACGCGCGCCCTTTCGGCCTGGGATCTAACGCATAACCTGGTGGCGACGTACTCGTATCAGTTTCCGTTCGAACGCTTCTCAAGCCACAGGAAACCGTTGACGCGGGGATGGCAGGTCTCCGGCATCACCCGGATCAGCTCCGGCTTTCCCGTGACGATTTCGAGCGACGTGGACACCTCTCTGCAAGGGAGCTCGCCCAACGGCGTGAATAACCACCTTATCGATTTGCCGGACTACAATCCCGGGAATCTCAATCTGAATGGAAACCCGCGGAACGGGCTTCCTTATTTCAACACCGGCCTCTTTACGACGGCCGTTCTGGGAACTCCCGGCTCTGCATCCCGGCGGACGATCCACGGCCCGGGCATGATGAACTTCGACATTTCGCTGATGAAATCGTTCAAGTTCTCAGAGACAAAGACGCTGCAACTCCGTTGGGAGACGTTCAACACATTCAATCACGCGCAATTCTTTGGTCCTTCCGCGGTGAACGGGGACTTCGATAACAATCTGTTCGGTCAGGTGGTAAAGGCAGCGGCTCCACGGTTGATGCAGCTGGCGGCCAAGTTCACGTTCTAGGTAGCTCTGCGGAGTAATATAGAAGCCGTGCGCGGGTTCTTCCTGGGGATCTTATTCGTGTTTGTTGTGGCCATCGTCACCGGCTTGGCCCTCATCCGGCAGTCCCGGGGCTTCAGTACTCGCGAGCAAGCGACCCCGATGGAGCGCTGGGTAGCCCGTAAAGCGCGGGAAATCGCTATGCCGGGCGATGCAAAATCCCGGAGGAATCCCGTCGCGAACAGCCCTGAAGTGATCGCCGACGGCCGCGCGCATTGGGCCGACCATTGCGCCTCCTGTCACGCCAATGATGGCAGCGGGGAGACCGTCGTCGGAAAGAATCTCTATCCGCCCGCGCCCGACATGCGCCTGCCCGCGACCCAGCAGCTCACCGATGGAGAGCTGTTCTACATCATTCAGAACGGGATTCGTCTCACCGGGATGCCCGCATGGGGAACGGGATCGGATCATGACGAAGAGGATTCCTGGAAGCTGGTACACTTCATCCGTCATCTTCCGCAGGTTACCTTGGAAGAGAAGAAGGCCATGGAGAAGTTGAATCCTAAGAGCCCGGACGATCTTCGCGAAGAAGAGGAAGAAGAACGATTTCTACGAGGAGAGGATGCTCATGAAACAACCCATGAACCAACACCCGAACATCATCATCATTAGTTCGCTGACGCTATTGCTGGCCTGCGCGGCCCCGGTATTCGCGCACGGCGGCTTCGACCACGTCACTGGAACCGTGGTGAAACTCGAGAACAGAGTTTTAACCGTGAAGACCGCCAAGGGAGACGTGCCGGTCACTCTGGACGCCAAGACCGAGATTACCCGCGGCGATCATCCCGCCCAAGCGGCCGATCTCAAAGCCGGCGTCCGCGTAGTGGTCGACGTTCCTGAAGGCAGCAAAACCAACCTTGCGCATTCCGTCAAAATCGGCGCGGCGGCCAAAGCGGGAACGGCTACCGCAACCGATCACAGCGGTCACAAATAGCGGACCAGGTCAGCCGGTGTGCGCGGTAACGCCGGCGTGTTTCGATGCGGAATCGCGGTAGGCCCTGAGCACTTCCGACACACTTCCCTGCTTGACGACGCGGCCGTGATCCAGCCACAAGCCGCGGTCGCACATGCGCTCCAGAGTATCCAGGGCATGCGACACGCACAGGATCGATTTACCCGCGTGCCGGAACTCCATAATCTTGTCGACGCACTTGTTGAAGAAGTTTTGATCCCCGACGCCCAGGACCTCGTCGATGATCAACAGATCCGGATCCACGTTGATCGCCACTGAAAAGGCCAGCCTCATCCACATTCCGGAGGAATAGGTTCGGAGCGGCTCGTCGATAAACGAGCCCAGCTCGGAGAACTCCACAATCTGGTCGAATCGTTCCCTTACCTGCCGCCGGGTGAGCCCCAGCAGGCTGGCTTTGATGCGAAGGTTTTCGGCGCCCGTTAGATCGGGATGGAATCCTGACCCCAGCTCCAGCAACGCCTCCACGCGGCCGCCGATGCTGACGCGTCCGGCACTCGGATCGCACAGGCTGGTGGCGATGTTGAGCAGAGTGCTCTTGCCCGCGCCGTTCGAGCCGACCACCGCCATACTTTCGCCGTGATCGAGTGTGAACGACACGCCAGTGAGCGCATAAAAGCGTTCCCGCGACTCAGGCCGCAGCAGGTGCGCCAGCCGGTCGCGCAGCAGCATCTGCCCGCCATGCCGGTAGAAGTACTTGGATACGTTTTTGAACTCTAAAACAGGTACCGGTGTCGCCATCAGCCCCTAAAATCCGGCCTTTCCAAGCCTTCATTGTAAGCGATCCGCGTGAATCGTCCCAGTTCTGAGCCAGGAGTCAGTTTCCGGTTTAAGGCGTTAGACGACCAAGTGGATAACTTCCGCATACGCCGTAATCCAGGCACAAACCACCGCTTGATCGGATAAACTATACTGATTCAAACATACGCCGCTTTCTGTGGGCGACAAGCTCGGTCCTTACGAAATCCTTGCTCCCACCGGCGGGGCGGCAATACAGAGCCCAGGGTCATGGGAGAGGTTCATCGCGCCTGAGACACGCGCCTCAATCGCGACTTGGCGTGAAGGTTTCCGCCGAACGTTTCTCGAGGATGGTGTCGGCCTGCCCGCAGAATTGTTGAACGCAGAATTGTTGAGCACGGAGCGCCTCATGAAAACATTTCAAAGGACAGTGCTGCTCGTCGCGGCAGCCACAATGTTTGGCGTCGTTATTCTGACGCCCGTTCGTGTGCGAGCCCAAAACGCGGAAAAAGAAGCCCTCAAGGCTAGAAGAATATCCGCCGCCAGAGCGCAGAACATCGCCGAAAACTTCGAGATGAATGCCACCACGCTCACGGTGTTTGATCGCCACGGCAAAAAGCTCAGCACCTTGGGACCACGTGCGATGTACGACGGATTGGAGTTCTCACCCGACGGAAAACGCCTCGCAGTGGTCAAACTCGATCTTGAAAACGAATCCAGTGACATTTGGGTGATCGACTTAGTAACGGGCGCCACTACCCGGATCACCTCCAGCCAGCGAGGCGAGAGGGCCAGGCAGCCCGTGTGGTCTCCGGATGGAAGCCAAATTGCGTTTGTCGGTGCCGGGGGAGGACACTCTGGTCTGTACCGAAAGGCATCTAGCGGGCAGGGGCCCGAGGAACTTCTCTATAACTCTCCCAACATCCTCGTGGATTGGTCCCTGGATGGGCGCTTTCTGAGTTTCTTTACTACCGGAGGCACGTTATACGTTCTGCCGTTGGAGGCGCCCGGGCGCAAGCCTGTGGAAGTCTTTAGCAGCGCGAAACAGATATGTTGCGGATGGCTTTCTCCTGACAGCCGATTTATCGCGTACACTTCCAACGAATCCGGAACTAATGAAGTTTATGTGCGCCCGCGCGAAGTAGCCAGCGCCGCGCCCGGCTCCGGAGCGTGGAAGGTTTCAGACCACGGCGGTTTTGCCCGCTTTTGGCGCAGGGACGGCAAGGAGTTGTATTATCAGGCTGCGGATCGGGGAATCATGGCTGTCGACGTCAGCACCCGGCCCGTTTTCAAAGCCGGCAAGCCGAGGCTGCTATTCCGCCCTCCGGAAGCGATGGGGTTCATGGAACGGGGGCTCCCAGGGCTTGTAGCGTTCGCGATCAGCCGCGACGGCGAGCGAATCGCAATGGAGGTGCCTCCGAATAAGCTCCGGCAGATAACGATCTTCGACAGGCAAGGCAAAGTCGTGAAGACCGTGGGTGAGCCGGACTATTACTCCGACCCCGGGTTCTCTCCCGACGGAACCCGCTTGGTGGTCCTAAGAAGAGACCCCAAGACTGGAAATGAGGACATCTGGACTCTGGATGTGAGAACGGGTAAAGCCTACCAAGTGACTAACGATGCCTGGCGGGAAAGCGATCCCATTTGGAGCCCGGATGGGACGCAGATAGCGTACAATTCGATCCGCGATCAATACACCGGGATTTATCGCAAGGCCTGGGACGGGACCGGCGAGGAGGAACTCCTGTTCCGCAACACTCCGGGCGCGGGCATGGGCCTCAGCGATTGGTCTCCGGACGGGAAGTTCTTAACCTTCTCCACAGGCGCAATTTCAATGGTGGCGCTGCGCCCGGGCCAGAAAGCCCCGGATCGGAAAGCGATCTACTGGTTACGAGACGAGTTCGACGAGATCCAGGGAGTGTTTTCTCCCGACATGCGCTATCTCGCTTATCAGTCGAATGAAGCCGATATCGACGTCCTGGATCTCTATGTTCGTCCATTCGATGCGAGCAAGCCCGATTCTCCAGGACCAGGCTCGCCTGTGCGCGTGTCGAAGAATGGTACTCGGGTTGTTAGCTGGCGCCGGGACGGCAAGGAAATGTATTTTCTAACCCGCGCTTGGGAAGTTGCGGCGGTCGACGTAACCACAACCCCCGTTTTCCAGGCGAGCACTCCGAAAGTTCTCTTCAAGCTACCCGGTCCACTATCGATCGACAGGGACAACTGGAAGAACGTCACTGCGACCGGCGAGCAATTTGTGTTCGCGATACCGGTGAAATGAAGCTCATGCTACGGTTCGCTCTGCGGACCGCCGCTGGGCTCCGGGGAAATTTACGCCTAGGGAAAAGCGTGCGCTGGCCTCTTGCGATATCGCCGAACAGTACTCTGTGTATCGGATCTGGGTTTACCGATAGCTCCTGAGTTGTCGGGAACCCGAAGTTAATTTTTCGCGCGTCGTCGGCGACGCAGAGATTCGCCTGCCAGCGGTTCCCCAGTCTTTCTCCAAAACTTCCGCTCATGTTTGCAGCGTTTTGCACCTTCATCGCCCCGGCTTCGGCTCCTCTAAACCGTAAACCTGGAACTGGTGTCCAAGCCTCCGCGGTTTCAACAGATTCTTGGGTTCGTTTTGTCGCTGCGTTTTGCGCGCCGGGCCGTCTTACGGGGCGCTGTCTTCGTGTTTGACTTCCCAGTTCGAGCGCGCTACTATACCGGCGATGCAATCCTTATAAGGGGGACGTGCGCTTTTATGAAAAAAGGATATCTGGGTGTGGCGCTGGCCTGCGTCGGGGCATTGTTTATCGCAACGCCAATCTGGGCCCACCACTCCTTCGCAGCCGAATACGATTCGAGCCAGGAGATCACGCTCACGGGCAAAATCACGAAAGTCGAGTGGACCAATCCCCACATTTACATTCATATCGATGTCGCGGAAGGTGGCAAAGTCACTTCCTGGGCGCTCGAAGGGTATCCGCCGAATACGCTCAAGCGAACGGGGTTCTCGCGTAATCTGCTGAAGGAAGGCGACACCATCACGATCACGGCTTATAAAGCGAAGGATGCCACCAATACCGGCGCCGGACGCCAGGTGACGTTCCCGGATGGCACGAAGAAGTTCGCAGGTCCGGTCGGAAACTAACCCTGCTCCCAGCCGAGGTTCCCCATGACAAAACGGTTCGTTAGTTCGCTCACGATTGCAGCTTCGGTCGCCGTCGCGTTGCTAACCCTTGCTGCTCCCGGGCAAGGCCAAGGCAAGGGCAAGGGCGGTGCTCCCAAAGGGCCGACGGGTCCGGTGACGCACAAGCCCATTCCGCGGACTCCCGACGGCAAGCCGGATCTTAGCGGCACCTGGCAGGGCGGCGGCGTCAGTATCAATGGTGAAGCCGGCGCTCCGCCGCTGTATCCTCTGCCGCCGATCGACGCTCATCCCGTCAATCGCCAACCCCTGACCTATAAGCCGGAGTTCGACGCCGCCCGCAAGGCCAAGAACTACACCACGGTGGACGATCCCACGCTATATTGCCTGCTTCCCGGCATCCCGCGTATCGTCGGAATGCCGATGCCCATGGAATTCGTCCAGACTCCCAAGCTGCTTGCGATCCTGTATGAATCTTTCCGCGCGTGGCGCCGCATCCCGATCGGCAACGACCTGAAGCACTCCGACGACGTTACGCCCACCTGGATGGGCGATTCCGTCGGCAAGTGGGAAGGCGACACTTTGGTCATCGACACCATCGGTTTCAACGACAAGACCTGGATTTCCGGCACCGGGACCACGCACACCGAGCAGATGCACGTGGTGGAGCGCTATACGCTCAACGATGACGGCAGTATGAGCTGGGAAGCCACCGTGGACGATCCAGGCGCGCTGGCCAAGCCCTATGTCACCGGAGGCGTGCTGCGGGCTCCCATCGGTGTACATGTCGAGGAGTACGAGTGCATCGAGAATAATCCCGATCCAGCGCACATGAAAAAAGCGGCGGAGCTGGGTTCGAAGGGTTCGGGCAAGCAGTAATCCGCGCTACCTAAGCACTGCGTCCTTCAAGCTACTTTTTGTGCCCGTCGGAGTCCCACTCCTCGATCGGCCCGAACTTGGATAGCACGTCGCGAATCTTGGCGGCGTCGCCCACCACTACGATCTGGAGATTGTCGGCCGGTACGTATTTGCGCGCCACGCGTTGAACGTCCTCCGCGGTCACGGCTGAGATCTTCTCCGAGTACGTGTCCCAATAATCGGCGGGGAAGCCGTAGTCCTTGATGGTGATCGCATTGCGCAATGCGGTGGACGCGCTTTCCGTGCTCAAGGCGAAGCTGGCGACCAGCGCCCGCTTGGCGTTCGTGAGCTCCTCGGCGGGGACCAGCCGGTCGCGAATATCGCGGAATTCCTTAAGCGTCTCTTCCAGCGCCGGACCGGTCACCTCGGTGCGCACCGAAGTTTGCACCGCGAAATGATTGAAGTAGTGGGTGGCGGCAAAACCGCTGCTGATCCCGTAGGTATAGCCTTTGTCTTCGCGAATATTTCGAAACAGCCGGGAGGCAGGACCGCCGCCCAGGATCCGATTCATGACGGTCACGGCGAAGAAATCCGGGCTGAGCCGGTCGATGGCGTGGTTGCCCATATAGAAGGTCGTCTGCACAGAGTTGTCGCGGTGGATCAGGTAAATCTTCTTCTCGGCGATAGCGCCGGGCATCGGAAGCTCCGGCGCCTTGGGCGCGGAGCCCTTCCAGTTGCCGATCACCTTGTCCAGTTTTGCCGCGATCTGGCGCGTGTTGATGTCCCCGACTACGGCCACATAGCCGCCATCGGGACGAAAGTTCTGGTTGTAGTAGTCGACCAATAAATCCCGCGTGATCTTTTTGATGGAATCGGGGGTGGGCGCCACGAACGAACGGTGATCGCCGGGATACAGAACCGCCGCGAATCGCTCGGCCGCCAGAAAGCCAGGTTGTGCGCGAATCTGCTGCAGCGAGCTGAGCTGCTGGTTCTTCCATTTGTCCACCTCGTCCTGCGGGAAAGAGGGGTTAAACAGGATATCGGCGGCCAAGTCGAGTACGGCGTCCAGGTTTTCGGTCAGCGTGGAAAAGCGCAGGGAAAAGTTGCGATCCCCCGCGCCGGCGCTGATGTTCGCGCCCAGCTCGGCCAGCGTTTCGGCGATCTGCTTGGAATCCTTGGTCTTGGTCCCTAAACGCATGATGGACGCCGTGGCTTCGCCGATTCCTTCGAGCGCCGGAGGATCGTTCAGGGTGGAACCGGGCATGTAGATCTCGACGCTAATGGTTGGGGAGCGATGGTCCTCGAGCACCATCAGCTCCATGCCGTTCTTCAGTTTGCTCTCCACCGGCTTGGGAAATTTCACCTTCAAGACTTCGTTCGAAATGGGCGCGCGGTTTTTGAGCGTGACGCCCTTGAAGTCGGTCGCCTGCTGCGCTTGCGGTGAGTCCTGCGCAAGCATCGCGGCGATTGTAGCCAGGGAAATGAGAGAAGTTAAAAGCACTTTTCGTAGCATGACGATTCTCCCGGAGTTACTGCGCCTTGGGCTTCGCCGCGGCCGGAAGCGTGTACATCACCACCCGATTGTCGTTGCGGAGATACGCTTTGGTCACGCGCTCCACATCCGCGGCGGTCACGGCCGTCATTTTGTCGGTCAGGGTGTTGATCCGGCTGGGATCGTTGTAATTGGCGGCATTGTCGGCCAGCGACATGGCCCGGCTCAGCGCGCTTTCCCGAACGGCCACGGCGGAACGGCGCGCGGACGTTCTGACACGCTTCAGCTCTTTGTCGGTCACGGGCGCGGAATGGAGCTTGGCGATCTCTTCGGAAATCAGGGATTCGGCCTCTTCGATCTTCTGCCCCGGCCGAACTGTGCAGGTAATCCGGAACAGCCCGGCTCCCATCCGTGAGGCGGCCCCCGAGCCGATGGAGGAGCACAGTTGCTTCTCCTTTACCAGCTTTTGATAAAGCCGCGAACTTTCACCGCCACCCAGAATCTGGCCGAGTGCCGAAAGCGGCGGCGCATCGGCGCTGGTGGCAGGCGGGATCTTATAGGCGATCGTCAATTGCGCCAGGCGCGCGAGCTTGTCGTCCACCGTCTCACGACGCTCCCCTTTCATTTCCGGTTCCGTCAGATCTACTCTCTGCGGCGCTTCCTGCTTCGGAATACTGCTGAAATACTTCTCCACCTTGGCGAGCGTGGCCTTCGTATCCAGATCTCCCACCAGCGCGAGGACCGCGTTATTGGGGGCGTAATAAGTGCGGAAGAAGGCCTGTACATCGCTGACCGAGGCTGCGTCGAGATCCGTCATCGATCCAATCACCGAATGATGATAGGCGAAGTTATCGAACGCCAGCTCGTCGAAACGTTCCTGCGCCTTGCCGTAGGGCTGGTCGTCCAGTCGCAGGCGGCGCTCTTCCTGCACCGCGTTCCGCTGGTTATCCAGGTTGTCCTTGGTGATCGCCAGGGAACGCATGCGGTCGGACTCGAGGAACAGCCCGAGATCGAGCTGGTTCTTCGGAAGCACCTCGTAATAGACCGTTCGATCCGTATTGGTGGTCCCGTTCATGTTGCCGCCGTAATTGAAGATGAGGAAGAAATGCTCGCCGGATCCCACGTTCTCCGAGCCTTTGAACATCATGTGCTCGAACAGGTGCGCAAAGCCGGTCCGCCCCGCGCGCTCGTCCTTGGAGCCGACCTCATAACTGACGGCGATGGCAAAAACCGGCGCGTAATGATCCTCGGCGATGATCACGCGCAGGCCGTTACTCAGGCGCGTATCGCTGAACTTGACCGGCGGAATTTTGGTTTGGGCGGACGCTGAATTGCTCCAGAGTCCGGCCAGGAGGAGTGGCACGAGGCAGCGAGCGAGCTGAGTCATTGGACCTCCCAGAGGGACGCAGGTACTTCTCTTGGCCTACGACAGGGCCATGCTATCAGAATTCTTCCCGGCATGCCGCCAAGATGTTTGGGAGAATAATAAGTCGACTTATAACAGTGGTTTACGTCCTGTCCGCGCACGGATCGGCAAAATGCGTTAAGCTGGAAACGTGGCTCGCGGTTGGGAAAGTAAGTCGGTCCAAGAGCAGATAGCAGCGGCTCGGGTCCGCGAAGGCGACGCCAAGCCCCGGCCCACCCCTGAACAGCTCGCAGTCGCTAAAAAATGCGACTCCCTGTTGCTCCACCGCACGCGCGTGATGCACGACCTTGAGAATTGCCGCGATGAGCGCTATCGTAAGACCCTATCGGACGGGCTGGCATACCTCGAGGCCGAACTGAGCACGCTCGGCTGGACCGCGTCGTAGGGGTCGGGCACGCCCGACCTGCCTAACGCTTCACCCCGAACAGCGACAAATCGATCGACTCCGCCATAGCCCTGTACCCGGCATCGTTGGGATGCAGGTTATCGCGGATATTAAATCCGGGACGGAACTTGCCGGGATGCTCCGGATCGCGCGTCACCAGATCGAAATCCACCACGCCGTCGAGCATGCCCGTGGTGCGGATCCACTGATTCACCGCGGTGCGGATTCCCTCTCCCGGTTCGCTATAGTAAGCCGCGCCCTCGTAAGGCGTGAGTGTGGCGCCGATCACCTTGATGCCGCGCATGTGCGCCCGCGCGATCATCTGTTTGTAGATAGCGATGATTTCTTCGGTGGTGACGGGTGTCGCGCCGGCACGCGAAGCTCCCCCGATGTCGTTGATGGCTTCCATGAAGACCAGATACTTGATTCCTGGTTGCGCCAGCACATCCCTTTCGAAGCGGGCCAGCACGCTGACGCCGGCTCCGTCGCCCAGCACGCGGTTGCCGGAGATGCCCTCATTGATCACTGCCAGATTAGTGGCGCCGGCATCATGCAAACGGCTGGCGAGGACGCTGGGCCAGGAAGCATTGGCATCGTTGGTGGACGTAGCGCCGTCGGTGATGGAGTCTCCGAAGGCCACGATGACTCCCGTATCCGCGGGCGCAAGCACCTGGACGCCCGACAGGAAATACCAGGAGTTGCTGGTGCGGGCGGCCGTAAAATCGGGAACGGCCGTGAAGTCGCCTTCAGACGAGATATAGGTCGTGTGCAGTCCCGTGGCGTGCTGCGTGGGAGGGCCGGAGTCGCCGGGAAGGTAGACGCTGACCACCAGATCGCCGACGGCGGGCACGGACAAGTCGACGGGATCGCTGATCATCGACGCGCCGGGAGGAATGGTCGCCGACGCCAGGCCGCTGAAAGTGAGCTTGCGATCCGAGGCGGGTATGATCGCGGAACCGTGATCCCTGAGGGCGATGTGAGCCGAGCCAATCTTGAGCCGCTCCGCGCCGAACGTGTTGGCCAGCTCCACGCGCACGCTGCGTCCGCCGATGCTGGTGTCGACCACCATCCGGATGGTCTGGTTGTTGAAGCTTCTCAGCGGTGCCGGACCTGGTTTTGCGGGCGCGGCCGCCGGAGCTCCGGCCGCAACAGGTTTCGCTGGAGCCGCGGGGATGTTCGTGGCGATAGGCGAAGCCGCCCAGGTAGCTACCCAGTGCTCTTGAGCAAACACTGAGGTACTGAGTAACAAAGAAGCAACTGCCCAAATCCGCAGCATACGTGTGTTCATATGTCCTCTCGAATACTAGCGCCTTTCACGGGCCAAACGGCTTCCACCTGCTCGCCGCGGCAAGCATAGATTCTATCGTAAAGATTGGTTGTGGGATCGCAATGCGGCGGGATAAATTCCAGGCGGCTGCCGAGCTTCGGTAGTCCTTCCGGCAGGTCCACATAGCCGAATTCGTCCCCGCCCCAGCGGTACGTGGAACCGGGCAAGTCCAGCGCTTCAGGGCCGTAGCCCCGGTCCGTGGCGAAGGCTTTAAAACCGGCATCCACGGTGACGAACCCGGGGTGATTCGCGCTGACGACCGTCGCGAGTACCGTAAGCGCGTTCGCGAAGTCGAGACCCTCGCGGCGATACGCCAGGTCCATGAGCACGTAGGATCCAGCCTGAAGCTCTGTAAGATCCGCCACTACCGTGTCGATCTCCCAGGTTCCCGTGCTGCCTCCGGTGACGATCTCGGTCGAAAGTCCGCGCCGCAGCATGATTCCGAGCGCCCGCGAGGCCACCTGAAACGATTCCTTTGAAACGCGCTTGCGCTCGTCAAGTCCACCTGCGTGCGATCCGAGCACAGAATAAGCCTGGAGGCCGCGCAGTTCCAAATGGGCTGCCTGATCCACGGCCTCGGCGATCTCGGCGGCATCTTCCGGCGAGCGCGCACCGGTACGGTGATCGCCGACGTCGAGATCCACCAGGACGTCCAGTTTCCGCTTGGCCGCCCCGGCAGCTTCGTTGTACCAAGCGACCTGCTGGAGATGATCGACCACCACCATCGCGCCGGTTTTGACGATCCTCGCCATTTTCAGTGGATCGCCAACAGGCGATGTCAGCAGCAATCCGGGAATCCCCGCGGCGGCCATAAGCTCGGCTTCGGCAACCGTGGCCACACATACGCCGATGGCACCCGCCGCGATCTGCCGTTTGGCGATTTCCACGCACTTATGGGCCTTCGCGTGCGGCCGCAAGGATTTACCGGATTCCTTAATGCGGGCGGCCATGCGCGCGAGGTTGGCCTCGAACTTGTCCAGGTCCAGGAGAAGCGCGGGCGTAGGTAACTGCTGCTTGGTGAGCACCAGCCCATTATGCAAAATGCTATTCTCGATTCGTTGAAACTTGTGCAGTTAGAGGCCCCGTCAGAGCCGGCTCGGTCAGAGATAACTGACGCTGCGGCTCTTCAGAAAGAACTCGAACGCCAGATCCAGGGCGAAGTCCGCTTCGACACGATCACCCGTGCGCTCTATTCCACCGACGCCAGCGTCTACATGATCCGGCCGCTGGGCGTGGTGATCCCCAAGAACCGTGAGGATGTCATCCGCATCGTCCAGATCTGCGGGCGCATGCGGTGCCCCCTGACCATGCGCGGCGGCGGAACCTCGCAAGCCGGGCAGGCGATCGGCGAAGGGCTGCAGGTCGATACTTCGAAGTACTTCAATCGCGTGCTCGAAGTGAACGCGGAAGAGCGTTGGGCGCGCGTCGAACCAGGCGTAGTTCTGGATGAACTGAACGCCCAGCTTGCTCCGCTGGGCCTGCGTTTCGCTCCGGATATTTCCACCGCCAGCCGCGCCACCATCGGCGGCATGATGGCGAACAACTCGGCCGGCGCGCGCAGCGTGCTGTACGGCAAGACCATCGATCACGTCCTGGAGCAGACCGTGGTGCTCGCTGACGGAAGCATCGCCGAGTTTCGCGAGATCCCGCGCGATGACGTCCCCCAAGGGGATGCCAACATGGAAGCTCGCTGTTACCAGACGGTGCTGCGTCTTGCGGCCGAGCATGCCGATGAGATTGACCGCCGCTATCCCAAGGTCCTGCGCCGCGTGGGCGGCTACAACCTGAATGAATTTGTGGATCGGGCGAAACCGGTCAACTTAGCCAAGATGTTGGTCGGTTCCGAAGGCACGCTGGGCGTGGTACTTGAAGCGAAGCTGCGCCTGGTCCCGCTGCCGAAGGCCAAGGCCGTAATGGTGATCGAGTTCGCCGATCTTCTCGAAGCGCTAAGTGCGGCACCGGTGATCGTCAGCCATGGGCCGTCGGCGGTCGAGGTGATGGACAAGTCGATTCTGGATAATACTCGCCAGAACGCGAACCTCGATCGCATTCGGGCATCGTTCATTGAAGGCGATCCGGCCGCGACGCTGTGCGTGGAGTTCTACGGCGACAAGAAAGAAGATCTGCCGCCGAGGCTCGCCGCGCTGGAGCAAGATCTGCGCGAGCGCAAACTGGGCTATCGCTATCACTGCGACACGGATCCGATCAGCCAGGCGCGGATCTGGAGTCTGCGCGAAGCAGCGCTGGGTTTGTCGATGGCGATGAAGGAAGACGCCAAGTCGATTTCCTTCGTCGAAGACACCGCCGTCGCGCCCGAAAAACTCAGCGAATACATCGGCCGGTTTTTGCAGATCGTTCACGACCACGGGACTACGGCCGGCGTCTACGCGCATGCTTCCGTGGGATGTCTCCACGTCCGGCCCGTCGTGAACATGAAGACCGAAGAAGGCGTCGCCAAGTTCGAAAGCCTGGCCAAGGCCGTAGCGAATCTGGTACTCGAATTCGGCGGGGCTCTCTCGGGCGAGCATGGCGATGGCCTGGTGCGCGGTCCCTTCATGCGTCAGATGTTCGGCGACACGCTGTACGAAGCCTTCCGCGAGATCAAGCAAACGTTCGACCCGCACGGAATCTTCAATCCCGGCAAGATTGTCGACTCGCCGCCGCTGACATCGAACTTACGATTTGGCGCGGGTTACCAGACGCCAAAACCTGTCACGTTCTTCGACTACTCGGACTTCGGCGGCTTCGGCGGCGCGGTCGAAATGTGCAGCGGCGTGGGCGCATGCCGCAAGAAACTTTCCGGAACCATGTGCCCGTCCTACATGGCGACGCGCGACGAAAAAGATTCGACGCGCGGACGCGCCAATACGCTGCGCCTGGCCATGGCTGGGAGGCTGGGAGAATCCGGGCTGGGCGATCTGGGCGTTTATGATGTTCTCGACTTGTGCCTGGAATGCCGCGCCTGCAAGGCCGAGTGTCCCGTCGGCGTGGACGTGGCGCGTTTCAAGAGCGAGTTTCTTGCGGATTATTGGTCTCGTCATGGCACGCCGCTGCGGGCTCGGGCTTTAGGTGGAATCGCGGATGCGTCCATTTGGGGATCGCGCTTTGCGCCCGCGTCGAACTGGGTCGCGCGCGCGGTCTCAGGTATCATCGGCATCGACCCGCGGCGCAAGCTGCCCGCATGGAAGCGCCAGACTTTTTCGCGATGGCGCGCTGGACGCAGTAACGCCGCTTCAGCCCAGCAAGTCACCCTCTTTAACGACACCTTCACCAACCACTACGACCCCGAAATCGGCATCGCCGCGGTGGAAGTTCTGGAACGCGGCGGATGTTCGGTGGACGTGGTTCGTCCCGGATGCTGCGGACGTCCGCTCATCTCGCAGGGGCTACTCGAAGGGGCTCGCGCGCAAGCCGCGAAGCTAGTGGACGGCCTATGGCCCATCGCCAACGGCGGCGGCAAGATTCTGTTCCTGGAACCGAGCTGCCTCTCCTCTGTGAAAGAAGATGTTCCATCGCTGCTGCGCGGTGAGCGGCAGACCCGCGCACGCGCGGTCGCCGGAGCATGCGTGCTGTTCGAAGAATTCGCGAGCGGTCTCAATCTTCAACTGCGCTCCGGTCCGCAGCGCGTTCTGCTCCACGGCCACTGCCATCAGAAATCGATGGGACTGCTCGACGCCTCCAAATCCCTGCTGGCCAAGATCCCCGGCGCGACCGTGGTGGACCTGGACGCAGGCTGCTGCGGAATGGCGGGTTCCTTCGGCTACACACGTGAGCATTACGATGTTTCGGTCGCGATCGCCAATCGCAAGCTGCTTCCGGCGGTGAAGGCGATGCGGCCGGGCGATGTCCTCGCGGCGCCCGGCACGTCGTGCCGTCACCAGGTCGCGGACCTGAGTAGTGCCGAGGCGAGGCACCCCGCGGTACTGATTCGCGACCTGCTGCAATAACGTGATGAAGTAGAATGGCTCAACCTGTGCAAGCCTCGTCAAGCTCCCCTCCCACGCATGTGCGCCATGTTGTCCTGGGGCTGACGGTCGCGGCTTACATGATCACTTATATGGATCGCCAGGTCCTGGCGACCACGCGGCCCGCGATCATGGAGGAATTGGGAATTTCGCTGGTGGCCATGGGCTGGGTGACGTTCGCCTTTCGCATGGCATACGCCTTATTTCAGATTCCCGGAGGATGGCTGGGAGACACCATTGGAGCACGACGCGCGCTGACGATGGTGGTGAGCTGGTGGAGCGTATTCACCGCGCTGACCGCGCTGGCCTGGAGCGCCGCGTCGATGATCGTGATTCAGGTTTTTTTCGGCCTGGGCGAAGCCGGCGCGTTCCCCATCGCCACGCGCTCGCTTTCGCGCTGGATGCGACCCACAGAACGCGGGTTCGCGCAGGGCATTACTCACGCGGGATCGCGCCTGGGCGGAGCCATCACGCCTCCCATCGTGGCCCTTGCGATCGTGCCGTTCTTCGGATGGCGCGCCGCATTCTATGCGTTCGGTGTTCTGGGCGTGGTGTGGTCGGCCGTCTGGTTCTTTTACTATCGCGATACCCCCGAAGAACATGCCGGGACCAACGATGCCGAACGTGAGCTGATCGCCGGCGGCATCAAGCGTAAGAGCATGGGCAAGGTCCCCTGGCGGCAGATTCTTTCGCACGGGAACCTGTGGGTTTTGTCGGTGATGTATTTCTTCTACAACTACAACCTGAACGTTTATCAGGACTGGTTTCCGACCTATCTGCGCCAATCCAAGGGCATGACGCTGGCGCAGATGGGAATCTACGCAAGCCTTCCCCTGATGGCCGGCGTCATCGGCGATCTGGCGGGAGGATGGTTCTCCGATATCGTGCTTCGCCGCACAGGCAACGTAAATCTGGCGCGGCGCTGGGTGGCCATTGCGGGCTTCGTGCTGTCGGCGGCCGCGACGGTTCCGGCGGTGCTGGCGCACGACCCCAAAGTATCGGTAGCGTGCTACTGCGTGGCTTTTTTTGGACTGGAATGGACGGTCGGAATTTCCTGGGCGGTGACGCTGGATATCGGCGGCGATTATGCCGGGTCGGTTTCCGCTGTCATGAATATGCTCGGTAACATCGGCGGCGCGGTCGCGGCGACTGTCGTCACCTACACCGCCGCTCGCTACGGCTGGAATGTGCCGTTTCTGATGACCGCCGGACTGTGCCTGATCGCTGCGGTCCTGTATCTGAAGATCGACGCCAGCCGCAAGGTGTTCGCCTAATCGACTATTTCGGAAGCAGAGCTGCGACTTCCACCTCCGCGCGTCCGGGATACTCGCGCGGGTGATTCCCGGGCAATCGATAGAGTGCCAAATCGCCGAACAAAGCTGCCGGAGCGCGCTGCGCCAAATACTGGTGCGCGCTGGATTTGAGCGGCACCACCACCCACCCGATGCCGTACTGGTGAAGGAACTGATTGGCCTGCTCCGGGGACCATTCGCCGGCGTAGAATGACGCCGACTGCTTGGACTGGCGCTCGTAGCTAATACTGAAATTGTCTTGCGCGGCAAACCCGTGCATCGGAATCGTGGTCAGCCAGGCCGACATGAGTCCAGGGGCCAAAACCACTTCGTCAGGGCTCGCGTTTGAATGCAGCCATTGCCGAAGCGACTGTTCGCTCTGGGGTGCGACGGCGGAGAGCAGCACGTCCGGATCCGCCGACCGGCCGTCACGCGCCAGTTGGAGGATGGTTGCAGCCTGCGCGCCGGCACAGAGTACAAACCAGAGGCAGCAGCAGGCCACCAGCGGACGGCGGTTTCGTTCCAGAATCGTGCGAGCCTTGGGATCGGAGGCGCCGATGCGCACCAGTAACATCGCGTTGATATATGTGAAACCGTCGAGCAGGTGGAACGGAGAAGGCGGGTGCGCAAACAGCAGCAAAACGGCCACCAAACACCACGCGGCGAGCACCTCGTCCTTCGCTGTCCTGGGGCGGAATCGCATTAACGGAGCGTATACCGACAGGAATGCCGGCAGGCCCCACATGAGCAGAACCGAAGCGATGTTCATCGGCATGGCGGGGTCAGCCGCAGACATGTCTCGCAGCCATCCGACCCGGCTCAGTTGAATGAGGTAAGGACTGAGTCCCGCCACGCCGGTTGCAATCATCACCAGCGAGTGCCGGATCGCCCGGTTCCAATTTTGTGTTCGATATCCCTCCAACCCGAATAAGACGCAACCGGTGCCGGTGATCACGGAGAACTCGAAAGGATGAAAGAAAGCGGATACAAAGTTAACGCCCGCCGCGGCCCACAGCCATCCTGTGCCGCCGGTTTCGATTCGCTTCGCCAGAAGGAGTACCGCCGCAAGCACGGAAGCGGTGCCGAACGTGAGTGTTATCGAGTTGGATGCGCCGCCGCGCACGAGCCCATCCGCGGTGGTGTAGGCGTATTCGATAAGTCCCAAGGAGGACAGCCCGGGTGATCCGCCCAGCGCCTTCGCGATCGCGTACCAGATGCTCAGGAAAGGGACCGAGCAAAAAATGACGGCGATCGCCGCCAGGCGCTGCCGTCCCGAAGGCAGGAAATATCGGAGCGCCCCGATCAGCAGGAGAGTGGCGCCGACGGTCGCAAGAAAATGGATCACGTAATAGTCGACCAGGACCGGCCACGGCATGAAATTGCTCATGTGCCCCATCAGCGCCAGAATTGGCGTGAGCAATTCGTTCGACGTGAGCCAGGGTGCGCTGAAGTTAGGCGCAAGCCACGCGTGCCGGGTGGCCTGCATGGAATTGAGATACACCGTCATGTCGGTGTTGCGCACAACATACTGCGGAACATAGCCGGGCGGAGGCGCCAGCGCGCCTGAGATCACCGCAGTGTGGTTCAAGACGAAAAGGAAAGCGGCGACCGCAATCGAAGGAAGAATCCATCGTGACCACAGACGCGAGCCTTTCCTCATCACTCACAAATCGACCGATTTCAGCGGTGGCTTTAGGATCGGCCGGGGGATCCCGGTTCACGATGCTTCGAATTGGAGCTATGATCCTCCTGGGAAGCAGCGTCGCGGCGAAGGCGTCATGCCCATGCGTGTCCTCACACGTTCGTAAACGCGGCTGGGAGATCCGAATCCGACTGCGAAGATGGCCTGCAAAACGTCTTCGCCGGCGCGCAATTCCTGTTTGAGAGCCCGCAGACGGCAAGCTTCCTGAAACTGCCTGGGAGTCACACCAACCAGGGCTTTGAACGATCGCTGAAAGTGGAAGGGACTGAGTCCCGTTTCTTTACTAAGCAGGCTGAGAGGCAGCTCACGCTGCCAGTTCGCTTGAATGTATTCTGCCGCCTGCCGGATCGCCGTACGGCTCATACATCCAGCCTAAGCCCGCCCGCTGAATCCCGCCATCCGGATCCTGCGCTGTTATTCGTGCCGCAATGCCACCGTCGGGTCGACCGAAACCGCACGGCGCGTGGGAATCAGACTGGCCAGCACCGCGACCAGCACCAGTCCTAAAGAGACCTCGACGAATGTGGCCGGATCCGTGGCCGTCACACCGTACAGCTGGTTTGCCAGGAAGCGTGTCAGCCCGAATGCCCCGGCTATTCCCAGAATCAAACCGCTGAACACCAGGATCAAGGCTTGTTTCACGACCAGCGTCATCACGCTGGAAGATGTCGCGCCCAGCGCCATGCGGATGCCGATCTCGCGCGTGCGCTGTGTCACGGCGTACGCCATCACACCATAGATTCCTACGGCGGCGAGCACGGCGGCGATTGCGCCGAAGACCGTCAACAGCAGCATGTAGACACGCTGCCCGCTGACCTGATCCCGCAGGTTTTGTTCCACCGTTTGGAGGTTTCCGACGGGCTTGCTGGGATCTATTTCCGCCACGGCGCTGCGGACGGCGCCCGCGATGCCGGTCGGGTTTCCGCTGGTCCGAAGAATATAGAACATCGCGGAACGATAATTCCACGAAGGACCCAGCCAGCGTTGCGATTGTTGTCCGTGCGGAAGATACACGACGGGTCCGGGCTGCGTTTGCGTCTGGCTCATGCGCACGTCGCCGACCACGCCTACGATCTCGCGAGGCTGTTCGTCCGGAACGAAGTCGAAAACAATTCGCTGCCCGAGGGGATTGTCATTGGCCCACCAGCGTTGCGCCATGGCTTTGCTGATGATCACCACCAGTGGTGCGGATGCAGTGTCCGTTGCGGTGAAGTCCCGGCCCTGCAGCACCGGAATTCGCACCGTGGAAAAATAGTTCGGCGTGATCGGCATGTAGGCGGCATTCATGCTGCTGCCCTGCGGCCCCGGTTCAGCTGCCGGCCGTCCCAGGATCCGGAATTGCATTCCCATCGCCCCGGCGAACGGCGGACGGCTCGCGCCGGCGGCAGAAATCACGCCTGGCAGCCCCCGCAGCCGCTCGAATAAGCGGTCGTAGGTTAGCGAGACATTCGGGCTGATGTCCCAAAGCCCAACGCCGCGATACTGCTGGCCAACTGGTTTCATCAGCTGGCTCTGAGGAAAGCGGAAGTCGAAGGTCAACAGGCCCTTGGGGTCGCCGCCCAGGTCGTTGCGCTCGATGCGCAGAAAGCTGTTCATCATCAGGCCGGCGCCGATCAGCAGCACCAGTGCCAGACCGATCTGCGCGGTCACCAGCGCGCCGCGCAGCCGCTGCTTGGTCAGACCCTCGGAACCGCCCCGCGTGGAGTCTTTGATCGCTGTGGACAGATCGATTTTCGAGGTTTGCAGCGCGGGAATCAGGCCGAAGAAGAGCCCTGTCGCGATCGAAACCAGCGCCGTGAATCCCAGAACACGGCTGCTTACGGTAACGTCCGGCAGAGAGCCGACAGGTAGGCTCGCGATGATCGCCTTCAGGCCGCCCCAGGCGAAAATGCCGCCGAGGATGCCGCCAAGAATCGCCAGCAATACGCTTTCGGTCAGTAGTTGGCGGACGATCCGGCCCCGGCCCGCGCCGAGAGAAGATCGCACGGCCATTTCGGTGCGACGCGAGGCAGCGCGCGCCAGCAGCAATCCCGCTACGTTGGCGCAGGCGATCAGAAGCACGAACCCCACGGCGCCCTGCAACACCGTCAACGGTTGTTTGAGCCCCTGGAAAAACGCTCCCTGCATGGCTTCCACCCGAACGCCGGTGTCCTTGGTGTTACCCGGAAATACGCCCACCAGCCCCTGCGCGATCGAATCCATCTCGGCTTGGGCTTGCTGCATGGAAACGCCGGGTTTCAGCCGGCCCGAGATCAAGAGGAAACTGGCGGTGCTGGTCATTTGCTGCGGCGTAATTCCGAGCGGCGCCCAGAAGTCGGTGGTGCTGTTGGCGAAGTCGAAACCTTTCGGCATTACGCCGATGATGGTGGTTTCCTGGTTATCGAGCAGCACTTTCCGTCCTAAAACGTTCGGATCTCCCGCGAACCGGCGCTGCCAGAAGGGGTAGCTCAATACCATCACGGGAGCTGGGTTCCCGTCCTGATCCTCATCCTTGGTGAAAACACGCCCCAGCGCAGGCTGGACGCCCAGAACGTCCCACATCGAGTAGCTGAAGTGTTCGCCGTCCAGCCGCTCAGCGGGAGAACCGTCGCGCTCCGCGCCCAGGTTGCTGGGGAAACCGTTCAGACCGCCCATCGACTGAAACGACTGGCTGCGATCCTTCCAGGCCAGATAGTTCCTGGCAGTCACGTTGTTACGAATGCCCGGACGGTTGAGCGGGGCGGTCCACAGGACCATCAGGCGGTTCGCTTCCGGATACGGGAGATCGCTCAGCAGCGTGGCATTGATGATGCTGAAGATGGTTGCGTTGGCGCCGATTCCCAGGCCTAACGATAGCGCCGCTACCAACGTGAATCCCGGCTTCTTGAGCAGCATCCGTAAGCCGTAGAGGAGGTCCTGCCACAGTGTGCTCAAAGTTCCACCTTATAGTCGTCCATTGAAAGACGCCACATACCACCTTCTTGTTGATAAACAGACGGAAGAACGTCCGAAAAGTTCCGAATGGCGACCATTTTAAGCACGCAAATAGCCGCACGGCTCCCTCGAAATATCTAACTACTGAAAATAAAAGGGCTGGTTACTGTTCATTCTTGGGATTTGCTGGCCCGGGTCCGGGCAATGGCAGCTTTACAGAGCCCGCTGCGCCGGTGGCGCGATCTTCGACCGCGACCCGGAGATCGCCCGTCCGGTTTCCTGCGAACACCAAATGCTGAATCGTGTAGCCTTTGGCCAGCGATTCGCGCAGACGTTGCTCGGTCAGAGTGATTTTGATGGATTCCTCTGTTCCGTTGGGTTTTGCGGCCTTTGGGAAGAAGGTTGCGATACGGATCAGCCCGACCCATTTATCTTTCTCCCTTTCCAGGTGCAATTCCTGAAGGTTGAAGGCAATGGTGAGCTGGTATATCCCGGCTTGGTGCGGGAAAGGATCCAGGCGGGCCATCATCCCGAGGCCGGTGGCCTCCAGAGGAGTCGCGAAGATATCCAGGAGCGACTGCTGGTTTTGCTTTTCGGTGGCTTGCTTCAGATCGGTGGCGAAGTAACCCTTGCGATGGCGAAGATCCACCCCCTGGCGCGCGACCTTCACGGAGAGGGAATGATAACTGCCGTCAAGCTTGATATCGCCGGGATAAAAGCCCAGCGCATAGGTGACCTCGCTGTCGTCCACCGCGGTCTTGACGGCTGTGGCGAGATCGTTGATCACATAAAATGCACGCCCGCCGGTGCCCCCGGCGAACAAGTTCATGGCGTCGATGCCCGGTCGCAGAAAAGCTACCGAGTCAATCGGTTTGGGATCGATGGGATAGACAGCCACATTCGCATCGTTGAGCGTGCGCACGGCCGCATTGATTTCGTTGCCGAACTCTTTGTGCTCAATTGTGTCGTGGCCGTTATGCGAACGTATGTCGGTGGTCTGCGCGGCGAAGCTCGACGAGATCCAGATCAGCTTCTTTCGTCCGGGGAGTCCCTGCAGATGGCGTGCAATGAGCTCCATGGCCTTGGTAGTGATCACGGCGCGGTTTATCTGCGCCATGTCCTGCATGGTCATGATGGAGTTTTGCTGCATCGCATTCGCGATGGGGTCGCCCAGATCGGGCGCGGAAGCCAGCAGGTCCGCCGCCAAATCGTCGGCGGTTTGATCCGGCGAGGCCTCGGGACCTATACGCCGCGCGGCTTTGATCAAACGGTCAGGATCGTCTGTAAAGTCCTGGATCACGCCCAGGGTCTTCCCGAGCGAATACAGCGCGAAATGATCTCCCTTTTCGAGGGTTCCCAGATACTCGAACAGCGCCTGGCGCGCCCAGGACTGATCCTCCGGGGCGGTGTTCAGCATGTCGTATAGAACGACGGTAGTGCCGGCGGGCTCCTGGCCGCCGATATTCAGGCGGTTTGAGACCGTGCCTGGCGGGAGCGGGACGGACGGGCTGGCGGTTGCTCGGGACGAAATAACATTAAAGGCTGCAATTTTTTGCGGCTTGCCGCTATCGAAAACCGTGAAATCGTCCTGATTCAGATCCGTGACGGCCTCACCTTTATGGTGGACAATCACGTCCACTTCAACCATCCGGGTGTTGACGCGCACAACGGGTGTGTCCTGTGCCGCGACCATCCCGGCAAAGGAACACACACCAATCCATTTGACGATTCCCACCATGCGGAGTAACAACATGGTATCGCGGCTGTACAAAATGGTGGTGCCGGCTCCAGGGCGGCGTCCTTACGCCGTCTTCATCATGTCGTAATGGATGCGGTACGCCCCGAAGGTCGAGGTGATCGCGACCAGCATGCCGATTGCGCCGATCGCGACCGTAATTGCGAGCGAATATCCCACCATGTTGGGATTGTGAAACAGATAATCGTTAAATACGCCCGGCAGCAGCGGACCCAGGCTGCCGCCGCCCAGATTCAAGAGGAACAGATAGAGCGCCGAGACCTGCCCACGGACTTGATTCGGAAAGATGTGCTGCAACGCCGCGGTCGAAGTGCCCATCGCCAGCGCATCGAAGAATAGAGCCGGCGCGAGCAGCGCCAGCGTCCATGCCGGGTTCGATACCAGCGTGGCCACCGGCATCAGCAATAACGTTCCAATCGCGCTGATGACCGCGACCTTGAGCGGCCCTTCCGGCACCCCGCGCTTCTGCCAGTGATCGCTCAGCCTGCCGCCGAAGTACATTCCCGCGCAACCGAAGGTCAACAGGATCGCGGCCAAAGCTCGTCCGGATTGGCCGGGAGACCAATGGTGTACGCGCTGGAAAAATGTCGGGATCCAGGCGAGCAAGCCATAGGTGATCATGCCCTGGCAGACCATGGCCAGCGAGATGCCTGCCACGGATTGCCACCGCATCCGAATCTGCGCGACGGCCTCGCCGAAGCTGAGTTGCCTGGGACGTCCGTCGGCCGACGCCAACAGGTTGCGGCGAACCGGCTCCCGGATGGTCCACGCCAGGGCCGCGAACAGAACGCCGGGCAAGCCCACGATGACAAAGGTCAGCCGCCAGGACGCCATGGTCCCGAGTATCGGCACAGTGACGAACGGCGTGCGAGCCAGCATGTCGATGGTGGTTCCACCCACCAGTTGTGCCAGGGCCGATCCGATGAACACGCCCATGTAGAACACGCTGATCGCGGCTCCCAGTTTTTGCTTGGGGAAATAATCCGACAGCATCGAATATCCGGCGGGGGAAAGGCTGGCTTCGCCCACGCCCACGCCGATGCGCGTCAAGAACAGCAGCACGAAACTCTTCGCCACGCTGCTCATGGTGGTGAAAAAGCTCCACACCAGGATTCCCGCGACGATCAGGTTGCGGCGGTTGCTGCGATCCGCGATGCGTCCGATCGGCAGGCCCATCAGAGTGTAGAACAGCGAGAACGCCAGGCCCTGCAGCAAGCCGATCTGCGTATCGCTCACGCCCAGATCGCGCTTGATGGACGGGACCAGCAGGCTTAGAATCGTGCGGTCGACAAAGGAGAGCGTGTAGACCCCCGTCAGCGCGATCACCACCCACCAGGCATACCCGAGGCCGGTTGCCGCCTCGTTCGCGGGACGATCGCTCGCTGTGCGGGGTATCATCAGAAATTGCGGTTGCTTCCGCGCCGTATGAAAGCGTAACAGATTTTTGATGACTCAGCCTGTAACTCTCTCCACGCGTGACGGCGTAGCAATCATTACTGTCGACAATCCGCCCGTCAACGCCCTCAGCCCGGGAGTGCCTGAAGGCATCCTGACGGCCCTCGAAACCGCCGAGCGCGACGCCTCTATTCGCGCCATTGTGCTGATCTGCGCGGGCCGGACGTTCATCTCCGGCGCCGATATCAAGGAACTGGAACAAGCCGCCCGGAATCCCGCTTCCGGCGGCCCGGATCTGCATCCTTTGCTGACCCGGATCGAGGATTGCGCCAAGCCCGTGATCATGGCGATCCACGGGATGGCCTTGGGTGGCGGCCTCGAACTCGCCATGGCGGGCCACTATCGCGTGGCCGTTGCGGACGCCTCGCTGGGCGCGCCCGAGGTGAATCTCGGCATTATCCCGGGCGCCGAGGGGACGCAGCGCCTGCCGCGACTCGTTGGTGTGGCCGCGGCGGTAGATATGTGCGTGTCCGGCAGGCCGATCAAAGCTCCGCAAGCCTTGCAGATGGGTTTGATCGATCGCGTGATAGATGGTGATCTGCTGTCCGGAGCAGAAACGTTCGCACGTGAAGTTGCGGGTCTGCCTGTAAGAAAGACCCGCGAAAGGAACGTGTCGGGGTCAGCGTCGGAGAACGCAGCTATTTTCGCGGCCGGACGGGTCCAGGCAGGCAAGATATGTCGGAATCAGACCGCTCCGCTGGCGGCGCTCGAAGCGCTGGAGGCCGCGACGACCCTGCCGTTCGAACAAGGCTGCAAGAAAGAGCGCGAGATCGTTCGCCGGGTTCTCGCAGGGGACCAGGCCAAGGCGATGATCCACATCTTCTTCGCCGAGCGCGCGGTGGCCCGCGTTCCTGGGATCCCCAAGGACACCGCGACGTACCCCATTGCCAACGTCGGCATTATCGGAGCGGGGACCATGGGCGGCGGCATCGCGATGGCTTGCGCCAACGCAGGAATTTCCGTATCGCTCAAGGAAACCGAACAGGCGGCGCTCGATCGCGGGTTGGCGGCGATTCGCAAGAACTACGAAAGCTCGGTCAAGAAAGGCCGATTTTCGCAGGCCGTGATGGATCAGAGGATGGCTCTGATTCATCCGCAGCTCACGTACGACGGATTCAATCGAGCCGACCTCATCATCGAAGCAGTGTTCGAGAGCATGCCGCTCAAGAAGCAGGTCTTCGGCGAGATCGACAAGATCGCCAAGCCGGACTGTGTGCTGGCGTCGAACACGTCGACGCTCGATATCGACGAGATCGCCGCCGCGACTTCGCGGCCGCACATGGTGATCGGCTTACACTTCTTCAGTCCCGCGCATGTGATGCGGCTGGTGGAGATCGTGCGCGGCAAGCACCCGAGCAATGAAGTGGTGGCGACGTCGCTGGCGGTCGCCAAGAAGCTGGGCAAGATCGGCGTGGTGGTGGGAAATTGCCGGGGCTTCGTCGGCAACCGCATGATGCTGCCGTATATGCGCGAGGCTCAATTCCTGGTGGAAGAAGGTTCTACGCCGGAGCAGGTGGACAAGGCGCTCACCGATTTCGGCATGGCCATGGGCATCTTCGCCGTGGACGATATGGGCGGGATCGACCTGGCGTATCGGGTGAAGCAGGAGTACGCGCACCTGCGGAAGCCGGGCGAGCGCGTGCCGCTGGTGCTGGACAAACTTTACGAAATGGGCCGCTTGGGCCAGAAGCGCGGCAGGGGCTGGTACCGGTATGACGAAGGCCGCGCGCCCATTCCCGATCCCGAAGTGGATGCATTGATCGAGAAGACCGCAAATGAAGCTGGAATCGCCCGCCGTACAGTAACTCCACAAGAAATTATCGAGCGCTGCGTCTACATCATGATCAATGAAGGCGCACGCATACTGGAAGAAGGACACGCGCAGCGCGCAGCCGATATCGACGTGATCTACTGCACCGGGTATGGGTTCCCCGGGTATCGCGGTGGTCCGATGTGGTACGCCGACACGGTGGGGCTGAAGAGCGTCTACGCTCGCGTGCAGGAGTTTCACAAGCAGTACGGCCATCTATGGGAGCCCGCGCCGTTGCTTAAGAAACTGGCTGAGGAAGGAAGATCATTCGCAGATTGGGATCAAGCCAAAGGATGACAACGACGCAGCGTGACGTGCGTTTCGGACCACGCGATGTCTCGATGAATCGTGACGAGCATGGTGTGATCTACGTGCGTCCGGTGCACCCGCTCGGGAGTTATCCGGAGAAGCTGACGGAGAAACTCGACCATTGGGCGCAGAAGAGTCCGGATCGCGTGTTCATGGCCCAGCGTGACGGATCAGGCAACTGGCGCACGCTAACCTACGCGGAATTTCGTTCGGCGGCGCGTAACGTGGCGCAGTCGCTGCTCCATCGCAATCTTTCGGCGGAGCGCCCCATTGCCATCCTGTCGGGGAATGATCTTGAGCACGCGGTGCTCGGTTTCGCTGCCTATTACGCCGGCATCCCTTACGCGCCGATTTCGACGGCGTACTCGCTGGTTTCCTCCGATTTCGGAAAGCTGCGCTACATTTTTGACTTGCTGACGCCAGGGTTGATCTTTATAAATGACGCTGCGCCCTTTCGCAAGGCGCTCGAAGCAGTGCAACCTTCTGACGCGGAAATCGTCACGTCGTTTTCGACCCTCTCCTCGACCGCGGCCACAGCGGAAGTCGACCGCGCGCACGATCTGGTGACGCCGGACACTGTCGCGAAAATTCTGTTCACTTCGGGTTCCACCGGTACGCCCAAGGGCGTCGAGAATACGCAACGCATGCTCACCAGCAACCAGGAAATCGTCCGCAGCGTGCTGGCTTGGGTGGACGATGAGCCGCCGGTGATCTGCGATTGGCTCCCGTGGAACCATACCTTCGGCGGCAATCACGATGTCGGGTTCGTCCTGTACAACGGCGGGTCATTTTATATCGACGAAGGCCGTCCGACGCCCGCGGGAATGGCGGCCTCGGTACGGAACCTGCACGACGTCTGCCCGAACGTCTATCTGAACGTTCCCAAGGGTTTTGAAGCGCTGATTCCGTTCCTGCGCGAGCGCCGCGGCTTTCGCGAACGTTTCTTCAGCCGTTTGAAGATGTTTTACTACGCTGGCGCCGGCTTGCTGCAGCCGGTGTGGGACGAGCTCGACCAGCTGGCGATCGAAACCTGCGGCGAGCGCATCATGATGTTCACCGGCCTGGGGTCGACCGAAACCGGTCCCGCGGCGCTGTTTCCGGGCAAAGATCTCCGCCGCGCCGGGGAAGTCGGCCTGCCCGCGCCGGGCGTCGAGCTGAAACTGGTTCCGGTCGGCGACAAGCTGGAAGCCCGGCTGCGCAGCCCGAGCGTCACTACCGGCTACTGGCGCCAGCCCGATCTCACTCGCCTGGCGTTCGACGATGAAGGGTTCTACCGCATCGGCGACGCGCTGCGGTTTGTCGATCCCCAGGACATCATGCGCGGATTCATTTTCGACGGACGCATGGTGGAGGACTTCAAGCTGTCCACCGGAACGTTTGTCAGCGCGGGGCCGATGCGTGGAAGGTTTCTAAGCCATTGCGCGCCCTACGCGCACGATGCGGTGATCGCGGGCCACGATCGTGATTTCGTGACGGCACTGGTGTTCCCGGCGCTCGACGCTTGCCGCGAATTGGCGGAGCTCCCCGTGACAGCATCCGCCGCCGAGACCGTCGCGCATCCGGCCGTCCATGCTAAATTTCAAGCGTTGCTCAATGAGCTCGCGGCCGATGCGACCGGCAGCTCCAACCGCATCGCTCGTGCGATCCTCATGCCTGAGCCTCCCGCGATCGACGCCCACGAGGTGACTGACAAGGGGTCCATTAACCAGGGCGCGGTGCTGAAAAATCGTGCGGCGTTGGTGGTAGATCTATACTCTCCGCGTCCGTCTGCACGAGTCATCTCCATACAGAAAGGTGCCTAGTGAAAACGCAGAATCTGATCGCCATCGATACGCACGTGCATGTGGAATCCGAAGTTCCTAATAATGCGGCGGGCGAAGCCGCCCGCAAATACTTCGGCAACAGCGGGGTTTCTTACAGCCGCAAGGATCTGGCCGAATACTACCGCTCCCGAAACATCGGATGCGTGGTGTTTTCGGTGGATGAGAAACTTACCGGCCGTCCGCCCGTGCCCAACGAGGAAGTGGCGGCGTTCGCCGCAGAGAACAGCGACTTCATGATTGCTTTCGCCAGCGTGAATCCGATGCGCGGGAAAGAAGCCGTGGATGAAGCGCGGCGCCTGATCAACGCAGGCGGAATTCGCGGGTTCAAGCTGCATCCGCCGCTGCAGGAGTTCCACGCCAACGATAAAGTTGCGTATCCGTTTTACGAGGTGGTGAACGAAGCCAAGCTGCCCGTGATCTTTCATACCGGGCACAGCGGGATCGGCACCAACATGCCGGGCGGCGGCGGAGTTCGCCTGAAGTACGGCAATCCGATGGACATGGACGATGTCGCGGTGGATTTTCCGGACATGCCGATCATCCTGGCGCATCCGTCGTTCCCGTGGCAGGATGAGGCGATCTCAGTTTGCCTGCACAAGCCGCAGGTGTATATCGATCTCTCAGGCTGGTCGCCGAAATATTTTTCGCCGGTGCTGATTCAGTACGCCAATACTCTGCTCAAGAAGAAGATGCTGTTCGGCTCGGATTATCCTCTGATTACTCCGGATCGCTGGCTTGCGGACTTCGCAGCCATCAATATTAAAGATGAAGTCCGGCCGTTGATTTTGAAGGAAAATGCGATGCGGTTGTTCGGATTTTCTTAATAGCGGGCCGGCCTGTCATGATGGTTGCAGGGTGCAGCGCAGAATCCTGACGACGGCCGGGTTGTTCCGCGAGGCCTTCGAACGCTGCTTTAAGCACAACACCTCGCTTCTTTCGGCCGCTCTGGCGTTTTACGGCCTGCTGTCCCTGGCTCCGGCGATCTATTTTGTGGTGGCCGCGGCGGGAGTGGTCATAGGGCGGCGCGCGGCGCGCGGCGAGGTGATCGCCTGGGCTATCCAGATGCTCGGCTCTAACGGGGCCAGCTTAATCGGAGAAGTTCTGGATCGCGGCCGCGGTGGTTCCTTCGCGACCATCGCTGGAATCATCTCGCTCGCCTACGGCGCTACCGTGGTCTTTGGAGCGCTACAGGATGCCTTGAACCTGGTTTGGGAAGTTCCACCGCCGGATCGCGGTTACATCAAACAGTTCTTCTTCAAACGGCTGGTGTCTTTTGTCGCGGTGATGATTGTGGGCGTGCTGCTCCTGATCTCCCTCCTGACGGACGCCGTCATTTCGGCTGCCGGAAAATTCATGCCGCAAGCCTTGCCCGCGACGGAGTTCCTGTTGCAAACCGCGAATTTCACGGTTTCATTCGCCTTGGTCACGGTGTTGTTTGCGTTGCTCTATCGCGTGCTGCCGGATTCCTGGGTCGCCTGGCGGGATGTGTGGACGGGAGCCGCCATCACCGCACTTCTTTTTTCGATTGGAAAAGCCCTGATCGGGCTGTATCTGGGACACACCACCACGGGCTCTCCGTTCGGCGCAGCCGGATCCGTGGTCATTTTCCTGCTCTGGGTGTATTACTCCGCGCAGATCTTCCTGTTCGGCGCGGAGTTCACCGAGGTTTACGCAGTGGCCCGAAGAGCCCGTGCGGCTGCTGCGCCCAAAGCCACTTCGTAAAATAGGAAACACATGCCCACTGCCTACATTTGCCAAGGTGTTCGCACACCCATCGGCCGTTACGGAGGAGCGCTGGCGGCGGTCCGCACCGACGATCTGGCCGCGCATCCTCTAATCGCTCTGAAGCGCCGGTTCGCGAACAGCGATTGGGAGTCCATTGACGAGGTTTACTACGGCTGCGTTACCCAGGCGGGCGAGGACAATCGCAACGTCGCGCGCATGGCCTTGCTGCTGGCCGATCTTCCGATGAGTGTGCCGGGCGTCACCGTGAACCGGCTGTGCGCATCCAGCATGGAGGCGGTCGCGGTGGCGGCGCGCGGTATCGGCATGGGCGAAATGTCGCTGGCGATTGCCGGGGGCGTCGAAAGCATGAGCCGCTCGCCCTGGGTGATGCCCAAGCCCTCCGCGGCGTTCCAGCGCGATCCGCAGATTTTCGATACCACGCTTGGCTGGCGCTTCGTTAATCCACTGATGGAAGAAAAGTACGGCACCATCTCGATGGCGGAGACCGCGGAAAACGTGGCCGAGAAGTACAACGTCGACCGCGCATCGCAGGATCGATTCGCGCTGGCCTCGCAGCAGAAGGCCGCGAAAGCCAAAGCTGCGGGCGTATTCGCCGAAGAGATCGAGCCGGTGACCATCCCCGGCAAGAAAGGGCCGTCCGCCCCGGCGACCGTGATACGCGATGATGAGCATCCTCGCGCCGACACCACACTGGAGGGTCTTGCCAAGCTTCCTACGCCGTTTCGCAAAGGCGGCACCGTGACGGCCGGGAACGCATCGGGAATTAACGATGGCGCGGTGGCGATGTTCGTGGCCTCCGAGCAAGCTGCCGCGAAATTCGGGCTGACCCCGATTGCGCGATTCGTGGGTGCGGCGGCCGCCGGCGTCGATCCAAATTATATGGGGATCGGACCGATTCCCGCGGTCCAAAAGCTGATGGCGCGACTCAACCTGAAGATGGACGACGTCGATTATCTCGAGCTGAACGAAGCCTTCGCCGCGCAGGCGCTGGCCTGTACCCGCGCGTTCGGGCTGGCGGACGACAGCGAAAAGGTAAATCCCAACGGCGGCGCCATCGCGCTCGGTCACCCGCTAGGAATGAGTGGCGCTCGCCTGGTGCTCACTTCCGCGATGCAACTCAAGCGCACGGGGGCTCGGCGGGCGATCGCCGCCATGTGCGTGGGCGTGGGTCAGGGAATGGCCGTTGTGTTAGAGAAGGTATAGGCGGAACAACCCGGCCGCCATCATGGCCAAACCTGCGACCCGCAACCACGAGCGAGCTGCCAGGCTATCGGCAATCGGCGTAGGTTCCGCGAACAAATCGCCCAGAATCGTGTTGGCCTCGATCCGATGAGCTTCGGCCATTAGTTTGTTTACTTTGCGTATGGAGCTTGCGGGATCGGTAAGCGTGTACAATCCCGCAAAGATAAACGGAATCAGGATGCACAGAGGCAGCACAACTTCGGGATTCATGTTCAGAAGTTGCCATGGTATCACGCCCGCGAAAATTCTTGAAGTCCTGGAACCTAGAAAAAAACCTTAGCGCTGGGCGGGATTGTACCGACGCGCAAAGGACGAGAACTCTCAATAAATCTCTCTCGTCGGTTAAGCTCGCGCCTCGGGAATTCGCGCTTGCAGGAATGTTCTCGCTTCCGCCAGTTCCAAATTGCTGACGATATGCGGCCGCGATGGATAGATGCGCATTTCCACGCCGGCTCCCAGGCGCGTCAGAACCTCAGCGGTCTGACGTGTGCGGTCCTCCGGAATCCATTCGTCCATATCGCTGCCGGTGAGGAACACCCTGAGACCCCGCAGCGTTTTGCCATTTGCCGGGCGCCAGTCCGTTCCCGCAGGACCCATCAGGCAGCCGCTGAAGACCACAATCGTCCCACAGGCATCCGGATGACGAAGTGCATACTCGACGGCGATACAGGCTCCCTGCGAAAAGCCCACGATGAAGAGCTGCCGCGGATCCAGGCGGCCGCCATCGCTGGCGTCCACTACAAGCCGGTGGCACCGATCGACCGAACGCGTCAGGAATGGCTCGTTGGATTCCAGCGGCTCCATGAACCGCCCTGGGTACCATAAGCCCTGATCCGCATAGGGTGCGATCCAGCGGGTGCCGCCGATTTCCAGACCCGTGGCGAGGTCGAGCATTTCCTGTTTCGTGCGCGAGCGGCCGTGCAGCAGAATCCCGGCGCGCCTTGCCAAACCCCGCGGCTTGCCCGCTTCGCGCAGGCGAACCACGGGGGTGTTGATTGGCACCTGCTTACTTGGACTTGTCGCCGCCGATGAATTCGGCCTTGCGGCGAGAAATGCCCGCGGCGCTGGTATCAACCGGGCCCGCATCGGGCAGGGTGGCAGCGGCGACCTTCTTGGCGTCCTTGGGAATATTGCCTTCCGGAACGCGGATCGGATCGAGCATGGCCATGATTTCGGCGCGTTTTTCTTCGAACCACGGCGGCAGCAGCATGTGCGTGCCCAGCTCCGATTCGGCCTCGTCGCGGGCGAAGGCGCCCTGGGCGGTGGCCGCGCACTCCACCAGAATCCCGCCGGGGCAGCGGCAGTAGATCGAGTGGAAGTAGTTGCGGTCCTTGATTTCCGAGCAATCGGTGTAGCCCAGCTCTTCGTAGATGCCCTTCTGCTCGGCCAGCTTTTCATCGCTCTCCAGGTCCATGGCGACGTGGTGCGCCGTGCCGGCCCCGAAGGTCCAGCTACCGGAGGGACGGTCGGGCTCGTGCAGCAAGGTGATGGTTTTCGCAGGACCGCCGCCGGCGACCTCAAAGCGGTGGAAGCCACCTTCCGTGCCGGTTTTCTTGAATCCCAGCGCGTCTACGAAGAAGCGTTCGGTCTCGGCAATCTCCCGCACCGAGAGGACCGGTCCATGGAAGCCGCGCATGGTCACGTCGCCGCTGACCTGATCGGTGGTCCAGCCGCGGCGCTTGTCGGAATCGGCTTCGATTACTTCGAGCTGTAAGCCGGAGGGATGACTGAAGCGGAGATATTTCTGCCCGAAGCGTTCCTTGACGCCTTCATTCGGCACCTTATGGCGCTTGACGTGTTCGTCCCAGAATTTTATGGATCCCTTGGGCACACTGTAGGCGGTGGACTGGATCTGACCCGAACCGGGCCGGCCCTTCACGCGGTTGTACGGGAAGGTGGTATAAACCGAACCGGGTTCGCAATCCGCGTTCGCGTAATACAGATGATAGTGAGCGAAGCGGCCGTCGAACAACACGGTCTGCTTGATCAGACGTTGTCCGCAAACCTGGGTCATGAAATCGATGTCTTCCTGGGCGCCGCCGGCGCAAACAGTGATGTGATGTAATCCTCGTACTAAGGACATGTCCGTCCCTCCGGCGCGATTATAGCAAATAGCTTTTGTTCCGAACCGCAACAGCGATGGAGCGGCCCCGCGTGTCAAAATGGAAGCTCTGGCGCACATAACTTCACTCTCAGAAGCGATTCGCGAAACGGTTCGCGACGGCGACACGGTGGCCCTGGAAGGGTTCACCCATTTGATCCCGTTCGCCGCCGGACACGAGATCATCCGGCAGGGCAAGCGCGATCTCACCGTGATCCGCATGACTCCGGACCTGATCTACGATCAGCTCATCGGCGCCGGCTGCGTGAAGAAGATTATTTTTTCCTGGGGCGGCAATCCCGGCGTCGGATCGCTGCACCGCCTGCGGGATGCGGTCGAAAACGGTTGGCCCCAGCCCATCGAGATCGAGGAGCACGCGCACGCCGGCATGGCCGCGGCCTATAGCGCCGGTGCCTCCAATCTGCCGTTCGGGATGCTGCGCGGCTACGTCGGAACCGACCTGGTGAAATACAACCAGCGCATCAAATTTATAGACTGCCCGTTTACCGGAGCGAAGCTGGCCGCGATCCCCGCGCATCGGCCGGACGTGACGATCATTCATGCGCAGAAGGCCGACCGAAAAGGCAACGTGCTGATGTGGGGCGTCGTGGGGGTGCAGAAGGAAGCCGTGCTCGCCGCCCAGCGCGCCATCGTGACGGTGGAAGAGATCGTCGACGATCTGCACGCCCCGCCCAATTCGGTGGTGCTGCCCTCGTGGGTCCTGAGCGCCGTGTGCGAAGTGAAAGGTGGCGCGTTCCCCTCTTACGCGCAGGGTTACTATCAGCGCGACAACGCTTTCTACAAGGCTTGGGACGTGATCGCGCGGGATCGGGCGACGTTTCAAACATGGATCGACCGGCACGTACTCGGCACCAAGGATTTCGCCGAGTACAAACGCAGTCTGGAAGGGGCGACCAGTCATGCCTGACGCAGCCTATACATCCGATGAGATGATGACCATCCAGGCAGCGCGCATGATCCGCAACGGTGTGACCCTGTTTGTCGGCATCGGACTGCCGAGCGCGGCCGCCAATCTGGCCCGGCTGACGCATGCTCCCGATACGGTGTTGATCTACGAGTCGGGAACGATCGGCGCGAAGCCCACGGTGCTGCCGCTCTCAATCGGCGACGGCGAGCTGTCGGAAACAGCCGATGCCGTGGTCTCGATCCCGGAGATATTTTCCTACTGGCTGCAGGGCGGCCGGATTGGGCTCGGATTTCTGGGCGCGGCGCAGATCGACAAGTACGCCAACATCAACAGCACCGTCATCGGCGATTACAACAAGCCCAAGGTGCGGCTGCCGGGATCGGGCGGCGCGCAGGAAATCGCCGGGTTTTGCGGCGAGGTGCTGATCACGCTGCGCCAGAACAATCGGGCGTTCGTGAAGAAACTGGACTTTCTTACGTCGGGGGGCTATTTCGAGGGCGGCGACAGCAGGCAGAAGCTCGGATTGCCGGGGAAGGGCCCGACCAACGTGATCACCGACCTGGGCATTCTCACTCCCGATCCCGAAACCAAAGAACTGACGTTGACCAGCCTGCATCCGGGCGTTACTGTGGAGCAGGTGGTCGCCGCCACGGGCTGGCCGCTGAAGGTCGCGTCGAATCTGGAGACCACCGCGGCTCCCAATGCGGCTGAGCTCCGAGTTCTGAGAGATTTGAACGAACGCACCGCACGGGCCCACGCCGGCCAGGCATAAACTCAAGACAGGGGGTCCGATGCTCACCCGCAGAACGGCTTGTCTGGCGCTGGTCGCGGCAGGAGCTGCGTCGAAGTCTACTTTCGCGCAACCTCCCCGGACCATCGATGATTTCTTCCGTGAGTTCACCGATGAATGGATCCGCATTAATCCCAATCTGGCGACTTCCCTGCGTTATTTCACCGGCGCGGAGCAAGACGTTCTCGAACGGCAGCTTACACCCTTGACGATCGCGTCAGCTCGCCAGCGGCTCCAGCTTGCTCGTAAGGGCCTGGCGGAACTTCGCAAGTTCGATCGGGCCGGAATGACAGATACCCAACGGATTTCGGCGGAAGTCATGGCCTGGCAACTGGAGATGGTGGCCGCCGAAGAGCCGTACTGGGATTACAGCTTTCCGCTGGAGCAGATGAATGGCTGGAACGTCGCCTCGGTAGAACGATTCACCGTGGCGCGTCCGCTAGCGAAGCCCAGGGACGCCGAAAACTACGTCGCCGCACTGGCGCAGGTGAGCACGCGGATGGAAGAAGCTATCGCCGAGTCGCGCCGTCTTGCCGCGAAGAACGTGATCCCTCCGCGCTTTATCCTGGAGGCCACGATCAAGCAGATCCAGAGCTTCGTGGATCCGTCGCCGGGCCAGAATCCGTTCGTCACGGCGTTTGCGGACAAGATGGCCGCAGCGCCAGCGATTCCCGCCGCGCAGCGCGAGCAGCTTCGGGCGGAAGCCGAGAGGGTCGTGGGTACGCAGATTTATCCGGCGTGGAAAAAGGCGGCTGCCACGCTGCAGGCCCAGCTTCCGCGTTCGACAAATGACGCGGGCCTGTGGCGGCTGAAGGGCGGCCCGGAAGCGTATGCGTTTTTTCTCAAGCGTTACACCACCACGAGCCTCACGGCGGAACAGATTCACGAGATCGGATTAGAGCAAGTGGCGCGCATCGAAGCGCAGATGGATGGTCTTTTGCGGCAGTTGGGCCGCACCGCGGGGCCGGTGAAAGAGCGCATCGCGAAGCTCAAGCTCGATCTGCAATATCCCAATCCAACCTCTGACGAGAGTCGCGCGCAGATCATGCGCGACATCGACGCGATCATTCGCGACGCCGAAAAACGCGCCGCGTTGTTGTTCGATCTCCGCCCGAAGGCGCCTGTAGTCGCGCAGCCGTTCCCGCGTTTCCGCGAAGCCAACGCCGCGGCCAACTACAATGCCCCGGCGCCTGACGGGTCGCGGCCGGGCACGTTCCAGTTTCCGCGCCGAATCGAGTGGATGACCCGGTTTGGGCTGCGCAGCGTGGTGTATCACGAAACGGTTCCCGGACACCATTTTCATATCGCTCTGCAAGTGGAGAATCACGACTTGCCGCGATTCATGCAGGTCCGCGCGCTGGGTGGCATTTCGGCGATCACCGAGGGCTGGGGGCTGTACGCCGAGCGCCTGGCCGCGGAATCCGGCTGGTACGGCGACGATATCGAGGGCCGGCTGGGGCAACTGGATTACGAACTGATGCGCGCGCGGCGCCTGGTGATCGATACCGGCTTGCACGCCAAGCGCTGGACCCGGCAGCAGGCCATCGACTACGGGATCGAAGCGAGCGAGGTGGAGCGCTACACTGTGTTTCCGGGCCAAGCGTGCTCTTACATGATTGGCGAGCTGAGAATTTTGGAACTTCGCGACAAAGCCCAAAAGGCGCTGGGCGATCGCTTCGCGCTGCGCGAGTTCCACAATGTCGTGCTGCGCGCGGGGAGCGTGCCGTTGCAGGTCTTGGAAAATCAGGTGAACGCCTACGTCGCCGCAAAAAATAATGTTCCCGCCGTTCGTCTATGAAGCTCTTCCATCCCGTGTGGTGTTTGGCGCGGGATCGCTCCAAAAGCTTCCGGAAGAAATCGACAAACTAGGCGCCGCGCGTGCGCTGGTGCTGTGCACTCCCGAGCAGCGTGCGATTGCCGCGGATGTGGTCATGATGCTCGGCGTCCGGTCCGCGGGTGTGTTCGACAATGCGGCGATGCATGTGCCGGCCCAAGTTGCAGATGCCGCTCGCGACAAAGCCAGGCGGGTGAGAGCCGATTGTTGCGTGGCGATCGGCGGCGGCTCCACGACCGGGCTCGCAAAAGCCATCGCGCTCACCTCACGCCTGCCGATTCTCGCGATCCCGACGACCTATGCCGGATCGGAGATGACGCCCATTTGGGGGATCACCGAAGGCGGCGTCAAGAAGACCGGCCGCGACGTTCTGGTCCTGCCCAAGACCGTGATCTACGATCCTGCTCTGACGACATCGCTGCCCGTGGCGCTGTCGGTCACTAGCGGCATCAATGCCATCGCGCATTGCGTCGAGGCGCTGTACTCGCGCGAAGCCAATCCGATCATCTCGCTGATCGCCGAGGAAGGAATTCGGGCACTCGCCGGCGGTCTTCGGGAGGTTGCGAAGCAACCGGGGAATGTGGACGCGCGCTCCCGAGTGCTTTACGGAGCATGGCTGGGGGGCGTATCCCTGGGCGCGGTCGGCATGGCGCTGCATCACAAGTTGTGCCACACGCTGGGCGGATCTTTCCGTCTGCCGCACGCGGAAACGCATACGGTGGTGCTGCCGCACGCCGTGGCGTATAACGCTTCCGCGGCTCCTGAAGCGCTGGAACGCATTGCTCGCGCTCTAGGCGCTCCTTCGGCCGCGCCAGGCCTATACGACCTGGCTGTATCCCTCGGCGCGCCCGTTTCACTCGAATCTTTGGGGATGCGGCGTCAGCAACTGGATCAGGCGGCCGATCTGGCCGTCCAGAATCCCTACTACAATCCGCGCCCGGTCACGCGCAGGGGAGTTCGCCAGTTGCTCGAGAATGCTTTCCAAGGTCGCTTGAACTAGTCTGGAACTGGCCGAAGCAAACAAGGCGACGCTCCTGCGTAAAAGGACCCACCTCGCCTGCGCTCTCTCGCACATAAACGGGTCAACCTCGCGATCCGCGCCTTTTTAATCGCGTTTTCCGGTCCGGCACTTCCCGTGCATGAAGGGATGGCTAGAGAGACCCAACATGACAACGTCGACATTAAGCGCTATCTCCGGGATTCTGGACGGCCACGCCATGAAGTTCCTGGCTGGATGCCAGGGTCCATGTATCACCATCATCCTCCCCGCTCATCGTCCGGGCGCGCAGGAAGGTTCGCGCAAGGCTCTGGTTCACGCGCTGGTCCGTACGTCCGGCGAACGGCTGACGCACGGCAAACCCGCGGGCACTGTCCAGGTTGACGAACTGCTGGCGCCGCTGGAAGAGATCGCTCGGGAATCGGGAACCGAAGCGGGCGGAGATGGATTCGCCATCTTCCGTTCCCCCGAGTACACTGCGCGCTATTATCTGCCCAACACACCTGGAAATAACCCGGTTGAAAAACTGGTGATCGCCGGCCACTTCTACCTGACTCCGTTCGTCGCCGACGCCCTGGCGCCGCACGACTTCTTCGTGCTCGGGCTGAGCACCAAGCAATTGCGGTTGTTCCACTTTTTGAACGGCGAGTGCCAGGAATTGGCCCTGCCGGCCGGGGTGCCTGCGGGCCTGGACGCCGCCGGCGCCTTCGACCAACCCGACCATCGATTGGAGAACCGGTCCGCCAGCGGACCATCCACCGGCGCAATGCTTGGGATTCGCGTCGGAACGCTATCGGATCGCGAGAAGTTTCCCGAGTATCTGCATCATTTCTTCGAAACCGTCGACCGCGAATTGAAGCCGGCATTGGACGGCAAGCCTTTATTGCTCATGGGAGTTCACGAAGAAGTGGCTGCTTACCGGCGAGCAGCGAAGTACGCTCATATCCTGACGGTCGATTGTCTGGGCAGTATCGACGTTCTGACGCTGCCGGATGTCGCCGCCCGCGCCGCTAAAGCATGCCGGGAGCATCATCAACGGATCGGGGAGCGGGTTCTGGCCGAATATCGCGAGATGCCGGACCGCGCTCGTACGCTGGCCGATGTTCCGGCCGTGGCACGCGCCGCGGGAGAAGGCCGAGTGCATCGTCTGTGCGTGCGAACAGGCGCGGAGGTTGCAGGCCCGGACGGCGAAGATCTGATCAATGCGGCGGTCGTCGAGACACTGCGTACCGGAGGCGAGGTCTTCATGCTGCCGCAGGACAAAATGGCGGCGGCTGACCCGCTGGCCGCCATCCTGCGCTACTAGGCACGTGTTGCACCCAAGCATCGGGGAGTGGTGAGGCCGGGATTGCGGGAAATCCAGCGATTCCTGAAGTTAGCCCGCAGCCCGGCGTTTCCAGTTGGATTGCGCCGGCGCTGTCCCGGCGAGATCCCTTGCTGCTGGGCCGCCTTGAAATTCCAAGCATCCAGCTCACGGCGATGGTGCGCGAGGGCGTCGACACGACCAGCCTTCGCAAAGCCGTCGGACATTTGCCCTCGAGTCCGCTCCCGGGAGAGGCCTGGAACGTCGTCGTATTGGGCCATCGCGATACATTCTTCCGCCCGCTGCGCGGCATCGCACAGGGTGACCCGATTCGGGTGCAAACGCGGAGTGGTTCGTTTCAATATATCGTCGATTGCATCCAGGTTGTTCCGTCCGATGAGTCGCTCTCCTTCAAGCAAGATATATCCGCCAAGTCGCTCACTCTGATCACCTGCTTTCTCTTCGACTATATCGGGCCAGCCCCGCGGCGCTTTGTCGTCCGAGCTCGAATGGCGCCAAGATCGGCTACTCCCGGATTGGACCCGCCCGTGCAAGCAACCTCTGCGGAGACCAATCCACTGGAGAAATTGCAATGAAAGTCCTGATGGCCACTGACGGATCGAAGAATGCAAGTCACGCGTTGACAACCGCCTGCCGGATTCTGTCACCCCAAGATCGCGAAATCGATTTGCTGTGCGTAGCGCCGGTCGTTGGGGCGAAGCACCACGCTCATCGAGCGAAGCTGTGCCGCCGCGCCAAGCGCATTCTGGAGGCCGCCGTTGCCCCTTTGAGGCAGGATGGCATCAGCGCGAAGCCAATCGTTCAGCCCGGCTCGGCAGCACGGGTCCTGGTTGCGGCATCACTGGACTACGACCTGACGGTGGTGGGCGCCAAGAGCCATAAGAACCGAACTCCTGCCGGGCTGGGACCCGTCGCGAGCCGCGTGGTCGAGCATGCCAACAGCGCCGTTTTGATTGGCCGTGAGCTGCACAGCGATGCAGGCATTAAGATTCTGGTGCCTGTGGATGGGTCGCAGGGGTCCGTGCTTGCGCTGGATACAATCGCGGCGTGGGTAGATCTGTCTGCTGCCGAGATAACCCTGGTCCACGTTGTCGAAACGCCCTGGCTGCACGCCGGTTCCGATCAGGAGTGGATCGGCTACGAAGAGGAGAAGGAAGAAGAAATCGACGCGCAGGCGCAGTTCGAGCGGGAATTCGAGCGGGAAGGCGATGAGATTCTCGAGAGCGCCCGGGAAAGACTGCCTGTTCGAACCGAGGTGAACACGCTCATCTATCGGGGAATTCCGGCGGAAGAAATCCTCGGTGAAGCCGAAACCGGCGACTACGACCTGGTGGTCATGGGCGCTAGCGGCGCGCTCGATCTGAAGCACCAGATGCTGGGGAGTGTATCCAGTAAGGTGGCATGGAACGCCCCGTGTTCCGTGTTGCTGGTGCGGGCGACGGCCTGAACGCCTACACCGAAACAGGCTGCGCCGTGGTCACCACGACTTCCAGAGCGGGACCAGTTATGAGCGTGTTGTGAATCAGACAGGTTTTGACTGCGCGCAGGAGGCCCTGTTGATGGCGTTCGTCGATTCCAGGAACATTGACCTCGACTCGGAATGTGGCAAGTCGCGCAGGGTTTGTGCCTTTTGCCGCAGAAACGCGGATTTCGAGATCTGCCGCAGACAAGGACCGGGCATGCAGATACTCGACCGCATAGTGACCGGCACAGGCGCCGAGCGAGGCTAGCAGCAGCTCGGGAGGCGAAGCTCCTGCGTCTGCACCACCTCCGGAGACTGGCTGGTCCGTAATGATTCTGTGCCTGCCGACGGTGGTCTCAAACTTCTTTCCATCCAGATATCGAGTGTGGCTTTCCATTTGCCATTTATAGAGCAGTGCAAGGTCCAAACAGGCGCGCCTTCCTTCTGGCGTCGCGATTGCATGTGGTTTGATTGAGCATGGCCGTAGTTTCATCGACACCCATACCGGAGCGCCGCGCGTCGCTGGACGTTTTCTTCCGGCCCCGCAATGTGGCGGTCATCGGCGCTACGGAAGACTTGGCGGGCGTCGGGCGCTCGCTGGTATCGAACCTCAAGCAGACCTCGTTTGGCGGGACGATTTATCCGGTAAATCCCAAACACCCCGAGGTCCTGGGCCTGCCTTGCTACCCGAGCATTCGTGAAATACCGGAACACGTCGACTTAGCCCTTATCGCGACGCCCGCCCGCACGGTTCCTGGAGTCGTCCGCGAGTGCTCGGCCGCGGGCGTGCACGGTGCGATCGTCATCTCTGCCGGTTTCAAGGAAATCGGCGAGCGCGGGGCAGCCCTCGAACGAGAAATTCTCGCCGAAGCGCGGATAAGCGGGATCCGGATTGTCGGGCCGAACTGCCTAGGCATCATGAGCCCGCACAGCGGTCTGAATGCGACGTTTGCCAGCTCGATGGCTCGCCCCGGGCACCTCGGTTTCATCAGCCAGAGCGGCGCGCTGTGCACGGCCATCCTCGACTGGAGCCAGCGTGAAATGGTCGGATTCAGCGCGTTTGTCTCGGTAGGCTCCATGCTCGACGTCGGATGGGCGGATCTGATCCAGTACCTGGGGGACGATCCGAAAACACGGAGCATCGTGATCTACATGGAATCAGTGGGAGACGCGCGCGCGTTCTTATCCGCGGCACGGGAAGTCGCGTTATCGAAACCCATCATTGTGATCAAGCCGGGCCGAACCGCTGCCGCCGCGAAAGTGGCCGCCTCGCACACCGGCGCGCTCACCGGTCAGGACGACGTTCTCGATGCGGCCTTTCGACGGTGCGGGGTGGTTCGAGTGAATACGATCGCCGAACTTTTCTATCTCTCCGAAGCGCTGGACAAGCAACCGCGGCCAAAGGGGCCTCGTCTGACCATCGTCACCAATGCCGGCGGACCCGCGGTCCTGGCTACTGACGCTTTGTTGGGCGACGGCGGCCAACTGGCGGAGCTTGCTGCGGGCACGATCGAGCAGTTGAACGGATTCCTGCCCCGGCACTGGAGCCATCAGAATCCCATCGACATCATCGGCGACGCCAACGCGGAACGCTACGCGAAAACCGTGGATCTTGCCGTCAAAGATCCCGCCACGGACGGGCTTCTGGTCATCCTGGCGCCCACCGGCCTGGCGGATCCCGCGGCCATTGCGCAGGAGTTGTCGCGCTACGCCAAGCTTCCCGGCAAGCCGGTGATTGCGAGTTGGATGGGTGGCCGCGATATCGCGAACGCGGATGCGATTCTCAATCAGGCCGGCATTCCCACCTACGGCTATCCGGATGCGGCAGCGCGTGTGTTCCAGTTGATGTGGAGCTACAGCGCGAATCTCAAGGCGCTCTACGAAACCCCGGAAGCGTTCGAACCGGAGGAGACCGGGTCGCGCACCCAAGCCGCCGGGCTGATCGATAGCGTCCGCGCCAAAGGGCGCACGCTCTTGACTGAGGCCGAATCCAAGAGTCTGCTTGCACTTTACGGCATTCCGACTGTCGCGACGGAAATCGCTGCCACGGCGGATCAAGCCGTAGATGCCGCGGGACGAATCGGATATCCGGTAGTTCTCAAACTTCATTCCGAGACGATCACGCATAAGACCGATGTCGGCGGCGTCCAACTGAACCTCTCGAGCGAAGCCGCGGTTCGAGCGGCCTACCAGAGCATCCAGGAATCGGTTACACGAGCGGCCGGCGCGGAACATTTTCTGGGGGTGACAGTCCAGCCCATGGTGCGGCCCGACGGTTACGAACTGATCCTCGGGTCGAGCATCGATTCGCAATTCGGGCCGGTGTTGCTCTTCGGGAGTGGAGGCCAGTTGGTTGAGGTTTACAAGGACCGTGCGATCGGCTTGCCTCCGTTGAACACCACGCTGGCGCGTTTGCTGATGCAGCGGACCAGGATCTATTCTGCGCTCGGGGGAGTTCGTGGACGCAAGCCCGTGAACCTGGTGGAACTCGAGAAGCTGCTGGTGCGATTCAGTTATCTGGCTACCGAACAAAAGTGGATCAAGGAAATCGACATTAACCCGCTGCTGGCGTCGCCCGATGGACTGCTGGCGCTGGATGCGCGCGTGGTCCTGCATTCCAGAGAGGTCCTCGATCCTCCTTTGCCGGCGATCCGGCCGTACCCGGTGCAGTATGTCAAACCGTGGCGTTTTGAGGACGGCACAGAAGTGATGATTCGCCCCATTCGTCCCGAAGACGAGGGCTCGATCGCCAGGTTCCACGCGAAGCTTTCCGAACGCAGCATCTATCAGCGATATTTTCACTTGCTCTCGCTGGACCAGAGGGTATCGCACGACCGGCTGGTGAGAGTTTGCTTTGGCGATTACAACCGTGAAATCGCTTTAGTGGCCGAATACCTGGAACCCGCCACGCGCCAGCCCGAGATTCTCGCCGTGGGCCGGCTCAGCAAGGCGCATCTGGAGAACGAGGCTGAACTGGCGGTCTTGATTACGGATGAAAATCAGGGCCGCGGATTGGGGACCGAACTCTCGCGGCGCCTGATCGAGATCGCGCGAGACGAAAAGCTGGACCGCGTGACGGTCGAGATCCTGGGCGCGAACCGTCAGATGCTCGAAGTGTGCCGTTTCCTTGGATTCGATTTGAAGCACGTCGAGGACGGTGTCGTTCACGGAGTGTTTACACTTTGAGGGACGCTTCCCGGCGGGTTGCCCACCTGTCCCAGGCCCTGTCCCAGGCTTGGATCGCTCTACTTTCTGCCGCGGCGATTCTGGCTCATCTGGGCCTGCGCTACCTGGTCCACGCTCCGGCTCACGTTTCGGAGATCCCGTTATATATCGCTGTCGCAGCGGGCGGTCTGCCGCTGCTTTGGGAATTGGGGCGGCGCTTGATTCATTTGGAATTCGGCTCGGACCTTCTCGCCGGGCTGTCGATCGTGGCGGCGGCCATCACGGGCCAGTACCTGGTAGGCGCGATTATCGTCCTGATGCTTTCCGGCGGCGGCGCGCTGGAATCGTACGCCACCGAGCGGGCTAACTCGGTCCTGGCCGCCCTTCACAAACGAACGCCCAGGATCGCGCACCGCAGGACCCAATCGGGGCATGTGGATATCGACCTCGACGCGCTTAGAATCGGCGATGCGGTGGTCATTCTGCCGCACGAAATTGTTCCTGTGGATGGAATAGTGATCGAAGGCCACGGCCGCATGGATGAATCCTATCTGACCGGCGAACCTTTCGAGATCTCCAAGGCTCCCGGCTCTGCCGTGCTGTCTGGAGCCATCAACAAAGAACAAATGTTGGTGATTGAGGCATCCAAGTTGCCGGCCGATTCCCGGCACGCCCAGATCGTCCGGCTGCTGCAGGAAACCGAAGCCAATCGTCCCCGAATGCGGCGACTCGGCGATAAGCTGGCAGCGTGGTACACCCCGATCGCGGTGGCCATCGCTGCAGGTGCATGGCTGTGGAGCGGTGATTCACTCCGATTTCTGGCGGTTGTCGTGATTGCGACCCCCTGCCCGCTGCTGATCGCCATTCCAGTGGCGATCATCGGCGCGATTTCGCTGGCCGCCAAGCGCGGCATTATTCTCAAGAATCCCGCGGCTCTGGAGCAGATCGATAACTGCCGCACGTTGATCTTCGATAAGACCGGTACGTTGACTTACGGCAAGCCGGTGCTGACCGATGTCTTATGCGCAGAGGGGGTTTCACGCGAGGACGTCTTGTCCAAGGCAGCGAGCGTGGAGCAATACTCCAAGCATCCGCTGGCTGCCGCAGTGTTGAACGCTGCGCGTGCGGCGGGCCAGCCCCTCGCGCAGGCGAGTTCGATCAGTGAAAAGCCCGGCGCCGGGTTGGAAGGGATCGTAGACGGTGTTCCTATACGAATCACCGGCCGCTCTCAGTTGCCGGGAATTGTACTGCCGGAAGCCACTACCGGTCTGGAGTGCATCGTCCTGTTCAATGAACGCCTCGCTGCGGTTCTCCGTTTTCGCGATACGCCACGCGCAGACAGTCGACCGTTCATCGCGCATTTGAAGGCCAGACACGGCGCCCGGCGGGTGGTCTTGCTTTCCGGCGATCGCGAGGAAGAAGTCCGCTATTTGGCGGGACAGGTAGGAATCAGCGAAGCGCTCTTCAGTAAGAGTCCCGAGGAAAAAGTTGCTTTCGTCGCAGAAGCCACGAAGCTGGAGAAGACGATGTTCGTAGGCGACGGAATCAACGACGCGCCCGCGATGCTGCTCGCGACCGTGGGGGTTGCCCTGGGATCGAATAGCGACATCACTTCGGAAGCCGCGGATGCCGTCGTGCTCGATTCTTCACTTGAAAAGACCGATGAGCTGATCCACATCAGCCGCCGGATGCGCCGGATCGCTCTGGAAAGCGCAGTGGGAGGCATGGTATTGAGCACGGTTGGCATGGGGATCGCCGCCGCTGGATGGTTATCACCCGTGGCCGGGGCAATCGCCCAGGAGGCGATCGACGTCGCTGCCGTGCTGAACGCCCTGCGCGTCGCCTTTTACTATCGGCGGCTAGCCGATTTCTAGGCTCGTCGCCGCTGCGATCCGGGTTGGTCTTTCGCGTGCAAGATGAAGGGCATGGAAAACGCACGCACCATCGATCCAGAGCGAGGCGAACGCGACACCATTTGCGCGCGCTGCGGCGCGCCCGCGGAATGGATTTTTACCGATAGCGAGCATACCCGGGTCGAAGTGACCTGTCCGGACTGCGGCAAGTTTGAGATGCTGCGGACCGAATTCGATCAAGCCGAGTCGGAGATCGTCGATCCGGGCGAGTGACGGCCGCCTAAGGTGACGAGCAACGATCAGATCGCCCCAAGCGGCCGGCAACGAAATGCGCGTGAGAGCTCGCAGAACCCTGCTAAACTGGAGGAACCGCCCGATTAATCTACAGAGGTACACGTTTTGCGTATTTTCGTTGTTGCCCTGCTGGCGATTCTTCCCCTGGTTGCAGTATCCGGTACCGCCCCCGCGATTCAAGACGGCCATCTGCGGCTTTACCACACTCATACCGGGGAACATCTGGATGTCGTTTATCGCCACGGCGATACTTACCTGCCCGAGGCCCTGGCGAAGCTCGACCATTTCCTACGCGACTCCCGGACCGGAGAAGTGCATCACTACGATCCGCGGGTTTTCGATGTAGTGGCGGATGCGGCCCGGGCCGTTGGCCGACCCGATGCGGAGATTTCCATCATCTGCGGATATCGCACGCCGAAGAGCAACGAGTACCTTCGCACGCACACCGTGGGCGTGGCGAAGAACAGTCTTCATATGCAGGCGGAGGCGATCGATATTCGCCTTCCCGGCACGCCGACCTTGACGTTTCGAAACGCGGCCCTGGCCCTGGGGCGCGGCGGCGTGGGCTATTACCCCGCGTCGGATTTCATTCACGTGGACGTGGGCCGGGTTCGGCACTGGTAGCCTCAGCCTCCGCCGAGGCCGCATCCAGTTCCTTTTCGAGGACGGCGTCCTGACCGTAGATGTCCTCAAAGAAACGAACCTCACCGTTTTCCAGTACCACGGCAGTAACGTAGACTGTCGCCACCGGAATGGCGTGCTTTAGTTTTACCGAAAAGGTTTCTGTCCCTTGCATTGCTGCCTTGATCCGATCCCGGGGCCATCCGGATTCCCGGCTTAGCACCCACTCCGCCAAGTCCGTGGCTTTTTCCAGGCGAATGCAGCCGTGGCTGAAGTCGCGGCGCGCCCGGGCAAATAACGACTTTGCGGGGGTATCGTGCATGTAGACGTTGTACTCGTTGGGAAATACGAACTTCACCGGCCCCAGCGCGTTCTTGGGCCCGGGGCGCTGGCGCAAGTGGAGTTTGCCGGAGCGAAGTTGTGCTAATAATGTGTCCGCAACCGTGTCCTGCGCGACCACGGCATCCCGCGGAGTGACCAGCTCGAACTCGTTCTTGGAGATATAGGAAGGGTCGCGCCTGATGTCGCCGATCAGTTCATTGCGTTGAATGCTGATGGGCACGTTCCAGTATGGCCGGAAGATGACTGTATCGACTTCCGACGACAAGAGCGGAGTCTTGAGCTTGCGGCGCCCGATCACGATTTTCATTTCGAGCGCGGGCTGGTGGCCGGTATCGAAGGCCCGCAATCGGAATTCGGGAAGATTCAGCAGGATCGCCGGACGCGAAGGGTCGTAGGGCATCCGACGCCAGCGTTCCAAAGCGAGCTCCAGTTGGCGAACGCGGACGCTCAGCGGCGTATTGAGTTGGGCGAGCGTCCCTTGGCCGAGCCGCCCATCGGGTTCGAGTCCGTGACGGGCTTGAAAGCGCCTTAGGGCGGCCACCAGCCAGCCAGTATACAAGTCCGAATCCGCCGAAGGACTTTCGGGGACAAGATCGCCGACCCGTGACAGCAAGCGAGTCAAACGCGGGACGCCGGCATAGCGTCCGCCAGGTTCGACGGGTTTCTTGATCGCCGGCAGGATTTCGCCGTCGTCTTCGGACGCCAGAACCCGGTAGCGCTCAAGCGCGCCCAGAGTGCGCCGATATTCTTCCGATGTCGAGCCATCGACAGCCTGCGCTGGGAGCGAGACAGCGCTGCCGATCGTGACCATACTCAGCACCAGCCGGCCTAGATACTGCGAGGTCACACCAAAAGAAGAGCACGGTGCGGGCCGTTATTCAGCAGCGTGGATGCCTCATCGCAGGTAATTTCTGCGTCGTTTGCCCCAGCGAATTGACCATTGCGGCGCGTTCCCGCGCTGAAGCACCAAGTTTTTGAAGGTCGACCTGGTTTGGCAGTTTGCGTGCTCTTACTGCTTCAGCTTCAGAACGGAGTGATTATGAACACGAAAATTACCAGCATCGACTCAGGAGCCAGGCGGCGCAAGGCGACGCTCGAATCCAAGCTTGAAGATTTGCTCAGGTCCGGTGGAGACCGGGAAGGTCTCGAGATCGAACAACTGGCGGATCCGCTGGATCAAGTCCGTTCGAGCACCGACCGGGACATGGCCGTCGAAACCCTGAACCAGCGGGCGCGTTTGATTCACGATATTCAGTCCGCCCTGGCCCGGATCGAGGCTGGCAGCTACGGCTTGTGCGAACGCTGTGAAGAACCGATTCCGGCGAAGCGCCTGGACGCGCTACCCTGGGCCCGCATGTGCGTGCACTGCCAATCGGCGATGGAAGCCGAAACGCAGGCGACCGGGACGCTCTTCGATACGGCTGCTTAAGCGAACCCCCCGCCGCCGAGTTCGCTACGCTTAGCTCTGGAGGAGCTTCCATGAGCGAGCCGCGACGGCATGTCCTGATATGGGTGTCGCCCGAGTTTCTAAAATCCTCGGGGATGATTCAACTCTTCACGGAAGCCTCCATCTTTGTTCCGCCCCAAGACGACCTGGATGAATACATCCGATCCGCCGAAGAGGCCGGAGGCTTTGCCATGACGGGGCGGCTCGCGGAGGCGAATCACGGCGCCGGGATCTGGATCTCTCCGGTCACCGTGCCGGGGCTGGAGTTGATGATCCCCTGGCAGCTCGTCAAAAGCGTGGTGACGGCCGAGAGCACGGGGTCTTCCAAGGCCTTCGGGCTGATGAGTGACCTGGCTCAAAATGGTCCGTCAGCCAAGACGCACCGCCAGCGGACCAGCGTCCGCGATGACGTAGAGTAGTGGACCGTCTCTCAAAACTCCCGAATGGCCACCTATCAGATAGATACCCAGCACACCGGCGCGCATTTCAAAGTCCGGCATATGATGATCTCGAACGTCAAGGGCGAGTTCAGCCGCATCAAGGGATCGGTCGAGTTCGATCCTGCGAACATGGCGTCCGCGCACGTGGAAGCAACCATCGAATCCGCCAGTGTCAACACCCGCGAACCTCAACGCGACAGCCACCTCAAGAGTTCGGATTTCCTGGACGTCCTCAGACACCCCTTCATTACCTTCCGTTCCACCGGAATCGTCGCGACCGGCCGGGACAGCTACAGACTGATCGGCGACCTGACCATCCGCGGCGTCACCCGCGAGGTAACGCTGCATGTGGACTCAGTGACGCCCGAAATTAAGGATCCCGACGGAATGCTGCGCCTGGGCGCCAGCGCGACGACGCGAATCGCGCGTAAAGATTTCGGACTCACCTGGAACGCGGTGCTCGAGAGCGGCGGGTTTGTGGTGGGCGACGAAGTCGATATCACCATCGACGTCGAACTGGTCCGCAAGCCGGAGTGATCGGCATGCCGGAACTCGGGCGGCAAATGATGGAGCGGTATCTGAGCGCGATATTCGAAGCGCCCGTCTCCATTATCAGGATGGTTCCCCTGGGCGAGAACGCCAGGACCGATTCGATCAAGACCTACGGCTACGGCAAGCCCGTGCGAATCGATTACCAGGTCGCCGGTGGAAACAGCGGCAGCGTGGTGTTTCATACCATGAGCCCGAGCCCGTTCGGGCATGAGCATATGTCGGACCGCGCCCAGAATCTTCTTTGGGCACATCGTGCCTTCAATTCCTTGCCCGGCCACGCGAGGTCCCTCGATGTAGGGGCCTTCCAATCGGACGCAACCCTCATCTCTCTGGGCAAGGCCGAGGAGTTTTGCCTGTTGACGGAATACGTGGGAGGCGAGGGCTACCATCTGGATCTCGAACGCCTGCGCGATTTCGGGGCTCTCTCCGATCTGGATGTGGCTCGCTCTGACGCGCTCTGCGACTACCTGGTACGGATTCACCGCACCAAAGGCGGCGATCCGGGGCTGTACACGCGGCGCATCCGCGAACTCATCGGGCACGGTGAGTGCATCATGGGTCTGACCGATTCGTATCCGCCGCATCCGCTGATTCCCGCGAGCCTGCTCGAAGAAATCGAACAGCGCTGCGTCAAGTGGCGCTGGAAGCTCAAACCTCTGAGTCATCGTCTTCGGCAGGTTCACGGAGATTTTCACCCCTGGAACATCCTGTTCGGGCCGGGAACCGGTTTCCGGGTGCTGGATCGTTCGCGGGGCGAGTGGGGCGATCCTGCGGATGACGTTGTATGTCTCACCGCGAACTATTTGTTTTTCTCGCTGCAGCGAAGCGGTCGTTTGGAAGGCGCTTTTGAGGTGCTGTTTCGCCGGTTCTGGGAGCGCTATTTGAGCGCAAGCCAAGACCAGGAAATGCTGGAAGTGGCGGCTCCCTACTTCGCCTTCCGAGGACTGGTGATGGCGAGCCCCGTCTGGTATCCCCAGCTTCACGACGAGGTTCGCCAGCGCCTGCTCACGTTTATTCTGACCGTGCTCGATAGGGAAAGGTTCGATCCGCAAGAGGTCAATGCATACTGTGGGGAATAGCCCGAACGCATTCGCGATATGGGTGACGGGACTCCCGGCGTCCGGAAAATCCACGATTGTCAAGGCTCTATCCGGCATGCTCGCCGCTCGGGGAGTGGATGTCGCGGTGTTGGAATCCGACGTCTTGCGCACAGTTTTCACGCCCCATCCGCGCTATGACGGGGAAGAGCGGAATACGTTCTACCGGCAACTGGCTTTTGTAGGCACTCTGCTAACCAAGCACGGCGTGCCGGTGATCTTCGACGCCACGGCCAATCTGCGCAAGTATCGGGACGCGGCGCGCCAACAGATTCCGCAATTTCTCGAGATCTACGTTGACTGCCCGTTGGAGGTCTGCATGAGCCGGGACCCGAAAGGAATCTACCGGGCGGGTCGTGAGGGAGCGGCGAAGCTCGTGCCCGGTCTTCAGGACCCTTACGAACCTCCTCTAAATCCTGACGTGCTCGTGCGCGGAGACACGGAGGCGCCGGAAGCCGCAGCCCGGCGGATTCTGTCTAAGCTGATCGAAAGAGGCTTGATCGAGCTCTAAGCTACAATGGTGGTCACGGAGAGGTGGCAGAGTGGTCGATTGCGGCGGTCTCGAAAACCGTTGAACCTTTACGGGTTCCGGGAGTTCGAATCTCCCCCTCTCCGCCATACCGGCTTCCACGCCAGGCGATTTTTCCAGTACAGTTGAAGGCATGGCTTTTTGCGCTAGTTGCGGGGCGGAAGTTCAAGGGAAATTCTGCGCGAAGTGTGGGGCGCCGTCCGGGGCTGCGGCCGCCGGTACTGCTAGTCCTCCACCGCCGGGACCGACATACACGCCGGGACCCACGGCGTCCGCCTCCGCAGGCGCATCTTCGGGAATTGAGGAGAACGTCGCGGCGGCGCTGTGTTACCTGCTCGGAGTGCTCACGGGCATTCTGTTCCTGGTCATCGAGCCCTACAGCCGCAACCGGGTGATCCGTTTCCATGCCTTCCAGTCGATATTCGCCTGGATCGCGGCGATCGTCATCGGAATGGTGTTGTCGATGATCTCCTACGTCTTCGTGGCGATCCCCTTCATCGGCTGGCTGATCTACATCCTGTTGTGGACGGTCTTTTCGCTGGGAGTCCTGGGGCTGTGGTTGTTCTTAATGTACAAGGCGTACAACAAGGAGCGATTCGTTCTACCCGTCATCGGCGCGTTGGCTGAAAAACAAGCGCAATCGTAAGCGCCCGCGCGCGTCTATCAAGTATGCACTTTCGCCGTACGCTTCCGATTTTCCTTTTTCTGGCTGTCACGGCAATCGACGCGCAGGACCTGAAGATCGACGTTCTCGATTTCTACGGTCTTCGCAAAGTTTCGGAATCCCAGATTCGCAAAGCCTTGGGCGTCCGCGAAGGCGATTGGATGCCGCCCTCCAAGGGCGACGCCGAGACGAAACTGGACCAGATCCCGGGCGTGGTCGAATCCCATCTGGAAGCAGTGTGTTGCGATAGCGGCCAGACCATTCTCTACGTCGGGATCGAGGAGCGCGGCGCTCCGCATTTCGATCTGCGCGAGCCGCCCGAGAGTGAGATCGCTCTTCCCGATGAGATCGTCAGCGCCTACAACCGGTTCCTGGAGGCCGCCGAGGCCGCTTCCCGCCGCGGTTCCACCGAAGAGGACCTGACTCACGGCCATCCCCTGATGGCGGACGGTTCCGCGCGCGCGATACAGGAGATGTTCCCGGCGCTGGCGGACAAAGATCTGTCTCAGCTCCGCGAGGTGCTGCGCAACTCCAGCGACGAATCGCAGCGGGCGATCGCCGCCTATGTTTTGGTCTATGCCACCCGCAAGAGCGGCGTTGTCAACGATCTTCAGAATGCGCTCAAGGACGCCGATGCGGGCGTTCGCAACAACGCTGCGCGCAGCCTGGTCGCGCTGAGCGTGCTCGCCAAGCTCGACCCGTCCTCGGAAATCAGCGTTTCACCGACCTGGTTCATCGAGATGCTGAATTCGCTGTCCTGGTCCGATCGCCACCGCGCGCTGTGGGCTCTCCAGACGCTGACGGATAGCCGGGAACCGCTGGTTCTGGATCAGTTGCGCACTCGCGCGCTCGATGCGTTGATCGACATGGCCCGCTGGAAAACGCTCAGCCATGCCCTGCCGGCTTTCGTCCTGCTCGGCCGTGTCGCCGGGATGGCCGAACCGGACATCCAGTCCGCCTGGACGCGCGGAGATCGCGACTCGGTGATCGCAGCGGCAAAAAAGAAACGCTAGGGCGTTGCTGAAAAAGAGGACAGCGATCAGTCCTGCGTCCGCCGCTGCTCGCACTGGCAGCAGTCGCTGCACCGCTGGCATTTTGTGCAGCGATGATTCTCGCAGGTGTCTTTGGTGCAGTACACGCAGATCTCGGTGGAAGGCTCCCCACAGATGCTGCACGCGAAGGTGATCGTCTCACTCACAGTTCTAGTCTCCTACTTCGACTTGGCATTTCGCTTGGCGGGCGCAGCCGCCGGCGGACGCGACGCGTTCTGCTCTTCCCGGCAGCGCTGAGCTTCTTTATCCATCACCGCCAGCTCCTGCTCCTTCTGGGCGGCTAAATCGGTGATGTACTGGCGCAGCTGATCGCGCTGGGTGGCATGTACGCCCACGGCTTCTGCGATTTGATCGCCGGCCGCTGCACTCTGATACTTCCGCGCGCCTTCGGAAAGGGACTGCAGCCGCCACTCGACTCCCTGGATCCGGAAATACAAGTCCAGCGCCACGGTCATTTTCTCCGGCTGTTTCTCCAGGGCGCGAGCGGTCTGAGCCAGATAATCGAGCTCCTGCTGCGCGCTCTGCCACTGCGCGACGTACGCGGACGGAGCACCTTGTTCCACCCAGGCCTGCGGTGTCAATTGCGCCAGAACCGGCTTGAGCTTGGCCACTTGTGCGGCCAGCTCACTGACGCTCTTGGAAACATCCCAAGGGGCGGGAACGCTGGGCGCCGCTTGCCCCCACAAAGAAATCGAAACCAGCGGAAAGCACAGTAGGAGCGACTTCATAAGCCTACACGCTAGTGTCGCATGCAGCAGAAGCCTCTAAATCGTCGCGGGAAAATCGAGAACCTACGGAAGCGAAGGCAGCGCTGTTGGCGGTGGAGGAGGCGGTGGCGGAGGAGCCGGCGGAGGCGGAGTCTTGCCGCCTGTATCGCCCACGGAACCGGTGCCGCCGCCCGGCAGGGTGATCCTGCCTCCGCTCGAACGGCCCACGATCGCGATCACGTTGACCACAATTCGCAGCGCCTGCCGCGCCGCATTGCCCTTGTCCATCCGTTGCGCGATCGGCTCGTCGCGATAGATCCGGAAGACCTCGCCGGCGTTGAGGACGGCGGTGTTCCCGCTGAGGAGAGCGTGCCGCACTTCCACCGTGCCGTCTTCCACTTCTACAATGGTGCTCTCGTCGTCGTCGTTCACCGTGACATCGAACGTGGTGCCGCGCACTGAGATGACCGCGACCGGAGTCAATACTCGATTCGGATTGGGAGTTGTTCCCAGATGTTCGATGTGCACCCGCACCTTGCCGAGAAACACATCGATCAGATCCCGCCAATTGCCCGGATTCTGCCGGAACACGAACGTGGAATTCGGATAGACCTCAATGGTGCTGCCGTCCGACACCTGTAGTAGCGCGTGTCCGTCCGGACCGGTGACGATCCTCTGCGTCACCTGGATGCTATCGCCCGCCGAAAGCGCCCAAGGCTGGAAATCTCTCATAACCGAAACCTGTCCGGTTAGCGTGACCACCCTTGCGGCGTAAGTTCCTGCATCAGAGGGGAGGAATTGGCCCAGACACACGACGGCTGTCAGCACCAGCAAAAGCGACAACCTCGCCGTCGTGGATCTCAGGACCCTCGTCATCTTAAAAAACCGCTAAAAAAGCCCCGGCTAAAAAAGCATCGGCAAAAAACGGAGAAACCCCACCCCTCAACCTGGAATGCCAGGCTCGGGTATGGAGTTAGTCTAACATCAAAAATGCACTTGCAAGTGCGGCTCCGGAACGATTTGTGTCGTTCTGGGATCACTGGAATCAGCAGGTTCCGGCCGCGTCTGCCGATAGGTTAAGGGTACAATGGACACGTTCCATGGGTAGCAAAGCCACACTGGGCCTCGGGCTCCTGACGCTCGCGCTGGCGGCGTCGGCTCAGGGCCAGGGTAGTGCCCAAACAGGCATACAGCAAATACCCGATTGGAGGCGTGTCGGCAATGCCGCCATGGATCTGGAGTTGGCAGGTCTGGCCACAGGACCTGTCGAGCGGGTGTGGTATTCGCCGGCGGGCGATCAGATGTCAATTCGATCCTGGTCTGGTAAGTTATTTGTAACCAGCGACTTCGACAGATGGTCCGCGACTCCGCCCGACACCCTGATGCCGCCGGTACCGGAAGGCAGGTCGATTCCTCTCCCCGAAAATGGCGCGCAGGTTCGTAGTCCGCCGGTGGCAAGTCCGCGAGTTTACGCCTTTGGCCAGTTCGTGTACCGCTCCGACGATGGCGGCAAGCACTGGGAGAATCTGACTGCGTTTCATGGGCTGTCCATTGTCGGCGAGTACATCCGGGATCTGGCGATTTCGCCCTCCAATGAAGATGAAATTGCCGTGGCCGGATCGGCTGGAGTCTTTCGTTCGCTGGATGGAGGCCGGTCCTGGAGCAGCATCAATGAGAACCTTCCGAATCTGCCCCCGGCTCGCATCCGAAGCCTTCCTGAAGGCCCTCAGGGTACCCAAGTCGAGCTGCCCGGCGCATTGGTCGTCGAATGGCAGCCGGGCGAACGACAGGCCTGGCGGCCTGCGTACAACACCGCAGTGGCGAATGACCTGTTGTATCGCCAGTCGTTGGGTCAGACCCGCGGCGCTGCAGTTACGGCCATAGACATCGTCCAGCCGTACGTATACTCCGGGATGGCGGACGGCCGCATCATCGTCTCGGCCGATAGCGGAGTCAACTGGCAGCCCGAGAGGCGCATCGGACAGAGCGGCGCCGTGACCGCCTTCTGGGTGAATCCCGCCGATCCGCGGGTTGCTCTCGCGGTCCTTGCCTCCCGCACCCACGGACCGGAAGGAATTCCTCCGCGCGTACTGCACACCATCGACGGCGGCCTTTCGTGGGACGATATTTCCGCGAATCTACCGGACGTCACGGTTCACGGGGTCACCGCCGATCCGGCCGGAAACGCCATCTACATCGCCACCGATCAGGGCGTGTTCTTCGCGCAGACAAATCTCACCGTCTTGAGCGTTGTGCCTCCAGCCTGGACGGCGCTGCCGGGCTTGTTGACGACACCAGCCACCGACGTGAGGCTCGATTCGAGTGCGATTCAGTTGTGGGTTGCTCTCGAAGGGTACGGACTGTACCAAACCATGGCGCCCCATCGCGCAGGCGATCCCCGGCTGATCACTTCCGCCGGCTTGATAGCCCGGGCCGCCGCTCCAGGGACACTATTCAGCGTCGAAGGCGCCCGTGTGAATTCCGCCAATGCCGGCGGACTTCCTGTTCCGGTACTTTTCGCGACCGACCAGGGATCGCAGGTTCAAATCCCGTTCGAAGTACGCGGCGATTCGCTGGCGCTGGCTATCGATGGCCCGGCTGGAGCGCGCATGCTGCCGCCGGTGCCGCTGGTTTCGGCTGCGCCCGCCATTCAACTGGATCCCAGCGACGGTGCGCCGCTTCTGCTCGATGCCGATAACGGCGTGCTGCTGGATGCCATGCATCCGGCGCATTCGCACGCGCGCATTCAGATCCTGGCCACCGGGCTCGGCCAGGTGCAGCCGAGCTGGCCGACTGGCCTGCCGGCTCCGGCCGACGTTCCCCACACAGTGGCCGCTCCCGTTCGCGTACTGCTCGATCGATCACCCGTGACAGTCACGCGCGCGATGCTGGATCCGGGTTTCGTAGGCATGTATCTGGTGGAAATCGAAATCCCTAACATCGTCAATTACGGGCCCGCGGAATTATATCTCGAAGTGGATGGCCAGCCGAGCAATCGCGTCAGGGTATATATTGAACCTTAATGCGCGTTGCCCTCGTCCTTATAATCCTTCTCATCTCCTGCCTGATTCTACTTCCCGGACAGCAGCCTAAAGACGATCAGCTAGCGCCTTACTATCCCACTCCCCAGATTGTCGTCGACAAGATGCTGCAGTTGGGCGGCCTGAAAGCCGGTGAGAAGATGTTCGACCTGGGTTCGGGCGACGGGCGCATCGTGATCATGGCGGCTCAGAAATACAAAGCCGACGCGACGGGAGTGGAGCTGAACGATTCCCTATTCCGCCAGAGCATGGATCGCATCAAAACTCTGGGCCTGGCGTCCACCGCGCGCGTGATTCACGGCGATCTTCTACAGCAGAATTACTCGTCCGCCGATCTTCTGACCGTGTATTTGCTGCCGGTAGGCAATGAGCTGGTGACGCCGATTCTCGAAAAACAGCTTAAGAAGGGCGCGCGCATCGTGGCGCACGATTTCGAGTTCGCCGCGTGGACGCCGGTTCAGAGCCTGAGTATCGAAGACGACGGCGAAGGGCGCAGCCACCATCTGTATCTGTACCGGCGTTGAGATGATTCCAGCCAAGATGGTCTAAATCGAGATGGTCTAAGTCGAGATGGTTCCGTATCATGGGCGGCTGGCTCTCCGCATCGCGCGCCTGGTGCTGGCGGTGGCGTGCGCGGCGGCCTACGTTCGAACCGCGGGGTTCGGGCAAAACTGGGTTACGGCGCTCATCGCGGCCTATACGGTTTATTCGCTGGGCGCGGTGTTCGCCGTGCGTTACGAAACGCCGGTGCGCGCGGCCACCGCGATCATAGCCGACGCCACCAACTTCGCGATCTGGACCTGGCAGGCTCCGGGCGACTGGCAGCCTGCGCTGGCCTGCGGGTATCTGCTGGGATCCACCGTGCTGCTGCACGATCTGGCGCGGGCCGCGATTACTTTCGTGGCGGCCGTTTTCATCGCGCTGATTCTTCCGCCGGGGCGCAACGGAAACCTGGTGTGGACGGTGCTGGCCACGGGCGGCGCCGCAGCGGCTGTAGGCCTCTATAAGCGCTATCTGGAGGAACGCATGTCCACCACGCTTCGCCATAACGTCATGATCCGGTCGCAATCGCAGCTGGCCCGGGAAGCCGAGCGCCAGCGCATCGCCGCGGATTTTCACGACGGCCCGTTGCAAAGCTTCATCAGCTTTCAGATGCGGTTGGAGATCATCCGCAAATTGATGCAGCGCGATCCCGAGGCGGGCGTGCGGGAGCTTCACCAGCTGCAGGAACTGTGCCAGTCGCAGGTGGCAGATCTTCGCAGCTTCGTGCGCAGCATGCGGCCGGCCGACGAGGGTATGGGATTGGCGGCATCGCTCAGCCGCATGGCCGAATTATTTCAGCGCGACTCGGGAATTGCGACCACGTTTTCGGGGGGCGAACTGCACGATCCCGCCGATACCCAGGTTTCGCTCGAAGTGCTGCAGATTGTCCGTGAGGCGCTGAACAACATCCTGAAGCATTCCGGGGCAACCCGCGTGGCGATCACGGCTGCGCGCGTCGATCACAATCTGCAGATCTCCGTGGAGGATAACGGGGAAGGCTTCCCTTTTACGGGATCGTTTTCTCTGGAAGAACTGGAGCTGCTGCGCCTCGGTCCCACCAGCATCAAGCGCCGCGTAAAAGTGCTCGAAGGCGACTTGTCGCTCGAATCCGGGCCGGGCCGGGGCTCGAAGCTCGCTATCCGCGTGCCGCTCTAAGATGCGGATCGCCTGCGTTTCCGGGTTCCTGGTGCTCCTCGCGGGCTGCGGCCGCTATGCCGATTTCGCATTGCCTGCTCCCGAAACCACAGGCCCTCGCGCGCCGTTCACATGGGAGGCGAATCCGGAACCGGTCATCGCTCGCGGCGACTCCTCCGATGTCCTGAACCCCTCGGTGGTCCGATTTCAAGGAGCTTACTGGAACTTCTATTCCGAGTACGATGGGCAGAGCTGGCACACCGCCGCCGCGACTTCTTCCGATGGACTCGCCTGGACGAAACTCGGGCGGGTGCTTTCCCCTGAAGCCTCGTCTTCCATTGCTGCGAATGGCTCCGCGCTTATTGTGGGAGACGAGATTCTCTACTGGTATGAGACCGGCGATCCGTTACGCATCGCGCTGGCCCGCTCGCGCGACGGTAAGAATTGGACTCGGCAGGGCGAACCCGTCGTCCCGGTCGGGCCGCGCGGCAGTTTCGATGAGCGGGCGGTTGCCGATCCGTACGTCATCCGCGCGGGTGGGAACTTCTATATGTTTTATCTGGGCCAGGACCGCGCCCGCCGCCAGAGCCTGGGCATCGCGCGTTCCACCGATGGCGTCGTGTGGGAGAAACTGCGAATCAATCCGATTCTCGAACCCGGTGGGCCCGGGGAGTTCGACGAAAACGGCCTGGGCGAGCCCGCCGTGTGGACCTCCGGCGGCCAGTGGTGGATGCTCTACACCGGCCGTGACAAGAAGGAACAGCGCCGCATGGGCCTGGCGCATTCCGCCGACGGCGTCCGCTGGAAACGTCTTCCCAATGTCGTCCTAGCCGGATCGAATAAATGGGATAGCCAGGTGATTTGCGATCCCAGCCTGGAGCAGATGCCCGACGGCACGATTCGCGTCTGGTTCGGCGGGGGCGACGTCGCGCGGCCCGACCAAGGTCTTCACGGCCAGATCGGCTTAGGGGTGCTCCGCGGGCGATAGGTGGTATTTCAATCCCATAACGGCACGACTAAACGTAGTTAACGGCTTAGACACCGGAAATTTTTGTGCCAGGCTCGAACCCTTTGGGTACGGATTACGTCTAATAAATATGCCCGTTTCGGTGAGAACAATCTCTGATTATCGAAGTGCGTTTGCCGAGTTTGCCAGGAGGACTCGGGAAGCCCGTGCGTTGATGGCGGTTTCCAATGCCGACTGGCAGGCTATCGATCAGTCCCTTTTGGAACTGGAGAGGGCGCGCGTAAACTACAATGATCAGCGCGACAAGCTCGCCCAGGAGCTACTGAGTTCCGCGCAACGGCCGGCGATGCAGTTTCCCGCGTCAGATTCGGACCGCGTGAGAGCGGTCGCCGAATTGCGGTGGGAACTTGCCGGAAAACCCGAGGGCACGGACGACGAAAATTGGTACCGTGCCGAGGATATCGTCCGCCGTGCAACGGCAGCCTGACTCCGGGCGCTACTTTTTCTTGCCGGCGGCGCTGATCTTGGTTACAGTGATGCTGTCGCCCTTTAAGTCGCCGGTGACCGCGACCATTTGACCTGCGCGTTGTTGGAGCGCGGGCAGCGATTGATTTTCAATCTGGTATACCTTCCCATCGCTCACCAGAACGTATTTGCTTCCAGCCTTCACACAGGCCAAGGTGCAATCCTTGTCGGTCTTCAGGTTCTTATGCTCGGCCATCATTTTGGCGTGACTGGTCCCGCATGCGCTATCGGAAATTTCTCCGGTCCAACTGGCGCCGTACATGGATGCCGAACCAAGGGCTATCAGCACAAAAGTTTTCATCATGGAAAAAGTCTCCTCGACCGGAGATACCTGCGGACAAGGAATGTTTCGCGTTATTCCCGTTTGGCGACCTGGAGCTGGCTGAGCGAGTCCGCGTAGGCGGCGATACCCTTATACAGCGCCTCGGCGATCTTCTGCCTGTGCTCCGTTTTGCGCATCAGCGCTTCATCGGTGGCGTTCGTCAGGAACCCGATTTCCGCCAAAACGCTCGGCATCTGCGCGCCGATCAGCACCACGAAGGGAGCTTTCTTGATGCCGCGATTCTTGGCGGGCGTGGTCGACTTGGTCAACGTAAATAACGACGTTTGCAGGCGCGAAGCGAACTCGCGCGATTCATCGATCTTGTCTTTTAAGGCGATCTTTTCGAGCACGTCTTTCAAGTCGAAAATAGAACTCTCGGCTGTCGCGTTCTCGCGCGCAGCCAGGTCCAGCGCGCCCCGGGATGTCGTGAAGTTCAGATAGTAGGTTTCGACGCCGGTTACCGATTTCACGGGCGAAGAGTTAGCGTGAATCGAAAGGAACAGGTCCGCCTTGGCATCGTTGGCGATTTTAGTCCGGCCCTCGAGCGGAACGTAGGTGTCGTCAGCGCGGGTGAGCAAGACCTCGGTACCCAACCGGTCCTCAAGAAGGGCCGCCAGCCGCTGCGATACGTCGAGCACCAGATCCTTTTCATAAAGACCGGAAGGCCCATGCGTGCCGACGTCGTGGCCGCCGTGCCCGGGGTCGAGCACCACGCGTCCCAACTTCAAGCCCAACGCGCGCGTAAGAGACCGATCCCCGTTGGAATTGCGCGCCGCCGCTTTCGGCTCCGGCAGATCGGGCTTTCGGGAAGCCGTCACCGCCGGTGGGCCTGCGACCGGACGGCTTACCGGGGTGAGCAGGGCCGGAGTGGGCAAAGTCTTCGCGACCACGGGAACCTCCGTCGAAGCCTTGGGAGTTTGCGGCGGATCCGCCACGGCTGGCTGCGTCGAAGCTGCAGCCTTCGTGCCCTTGGCGTGCAGTTCCACCATGAGCCGCTCGGGATTGGACAGTTGCGAAGCGGTGAAATCGGCCGCCTGCTCCAGATCGAGCACGATTCGCGTGGTCCCCGGCTGAGTCTCCGCTATGCGGATTTGTTTGAGCAGATGGTCGCCCACGGCGATGGTCTTTTGCGCCATGGATGGGCGGGACCCTTGCACGTCAAAGAACAGGCGCGGCGGAGTCTCCAGGTTGTCGAACTTGTATTTGAATTCGCCGGAAACCTCCACAGCAATGCGCGTGGAGTCCCCAGTGGACCAGAAGCGGACCGCGGTGACCTTGTTCGAGGCTTGCCCCAAACACACCACGGGCGCGACCGCCAGGACGATGAAAAGGATCGCGCGCAACCGGTTACTGCTGCGTGGTCCTGAGATGCAACCTACCTTCGGCATCGACAAACGGCTCCAGTTTTGGGCGTTTTTCCTCCGTCACCCCAACTGGCGGAGCGGCAGGCTCCGCCAAGTGCTGCGCGGCTGCCTTTTTCGCTGCTCCGTACTGCTCACCGACCCGGTTTACGTAATCCTGTGTCTCCGGATACGGCGGAATCCATTTGTACTTCTGCACAGCGCCCGGCCCGGCGTTATAAGCCGCCAGTGCCAGACGATCGTCCTTGTACAGATCCTGTAAATACTTAAGATAGCGTACTCCGGCCTCGATGTTCTGGCGCGGATCGAAACTGTTGCTTACGCCCAGGTCGCGCGCCGTGGGGGGCATCAACTGCATCAGCCCCTGCGCGCCTTTGGGCGAAACAGCGTACGGGTTATAGTTGCTCTCCACCTGAATGATGGAATGCACCAGAAGGGGATCGACATTATTGTCGCGCGCGGCCTTTTCTACCATTCCGGAAATATCGATCGCGGGTTCCTGGCGGGTCGTGAGTGCGTCCGTGGCGGGTCCCTTCACCGGAACCACGCTGCGTACCAGTCTTCCAGTGCGGCGGTCGGCGCGAACGATCAAGGCCTTCTGCGATGTCGAATCCGCAGCGGCCAGCTTGTAGGGGGAGGCGGCCAGCATGGCAAGCACCGATATGAAACAAATATACACCTTTTTGTTTGTCAACATGCTGGCTGCGATTGTTACCATCATCTCATGCCGAGCCGCAGGCGCTTCATGGAAGACCGGAGGCGCAGCAGCAGAGCCGGTTTTGTGCTGGCCGGTGGCCGGAGCTCCCGGATGGGACAGGACAAAGCGCTGCTGCCCTGGAAAGGGTCCACTCTGATTCAATCGGTCGCCCGCGAGGTTTTCAACGCGGTCCGGAATGTGAGCTTGATTTGCGCCGTGTATCACGCCCGATTGTTGCCCGCTGTCGAATCCGCGATTCATTCCAAGCTTCTCAAAATGCATGACTTCGTCTCCGCCATTCAAGCCCGCCTGTGGCCCGCCCCGGACCCGGACGTCTTCCGCAACATCAACACTCCACAGGAGCTTTCGGAAGCACGATGAGCGAGACCTCTTCGCATTACATCGAGTTCGTCGACGTCTATAAGACGTTCGATAAGCCAGTTTTAGTCGATGTGACCTTTCACGTGGATGCCGGTGAGACGCTCGCCATTATCGGGCGGAGCGGAGTCGGTAAGTCGGTGAGCCTGGGACACATAATGGGTTTTTTGAAGCCGGATCAGGGCCGCGTGTTCGTGTCCTATGCCGACATTACGGATATGCCCGAATCGGAGCTTCGGCGGATACGCAAGAAAGTCACCATGGTGTTTCAATCCGGGGCGCTGTTCGATTCGCTCACGGTGGGGGAGAACATCCTGTTTTCTCTGGAGACCCGGGACGATTACAACGAGCAGAACAAGGAAGATGTGGTGCGAGGGTTGCTGAACTTAGTGGACCTGGGAGACGCCGAGAACATCTACCCGACCGACCTTTCCACCGGGCACAAACGCGCTGTCGCGATCGCCAGAGCACTCGCCGCGCAACCGGAATGTATCCTCTACGACGAGCCCACCACCATGGTGGATCCGATCATGAGCGACCACCTGATCGGCTTGATGCTCCGTCTGAAGAATCAACTCCGGCTGACGGCAGTGGTGGTCACTCACGATTTGGACCTGATGCGGCGGGTAGCGGACAAGGTGGTAGTGCTGTTTGAAGGCCGGGCAATTTACTTCGGGCCGGTAGCGGATCTTGAGAAGTCGGAGCATCCGCACATCAAGGAGTTTCTGGCGATGGACCAGGTAGCCTGAGTACGATAAAATCAGTTTTGCCGTCCAGTCTGGTTGCTATTTACCCCGGATCGTTTGACCCGATCACCAACGGGCACCTGGATCTCATCGCCAGGGGGAGCCGCCTGGCGGGACGCCTGATCGTCGCGGTGCTCCGGAATCAATCCAAGCACCCCCTCTTCAGCGTGGAAGAGCGGCTGGAAATGATCTCGGAGGTTGTCAAGCCGTTCGCGAACGTGGAGGTCGCGGCGTTTGAGGGATTGCTGGTGGATTTCGCGGCTTCGCGCGGGGCGACCATGATTGTGCGCGGCATGCGGGCCGTCTCCGACTACGAACTGGAGTGGGAGATGGCGCTGATGAACCGGCGGCTGAAGCCGGAAATCGAGACGGTGTTCCTGATGGCGGGCGAAGAGTATTCCTTCATCAGCTCGCACCTGGTGAAGGAAGTGGCCGCGCTGGGCGGGAACGTGAGCGACGTAGTTCCGCCGCTGGTGGAACAGCGCTTGAAGAAGAGAATTGCAGCGAAAAAGGGTTAGGAGTAGAGGATGCCGACAGTGCAGGAATTAGCCGAGAGAATTTCGTGGATCAGTGAATCGTCCACCATGAAGGTGGCTGCCGAGGCGGATCGCCAGCGCCGTGAAGGCGTGGACGTCGTCGACTTCAGCGCGGGCGAGCCGGATTTCCCGACCCCCGACAACATCAAGAACGCGGCTATCGACGCGCTGAATAAGAACTTCACCAAGTACACGCCGGTGAGCGGCACAGTCGAGCTCAAACAGGCCATCTGCGATCATCACAAGCGCAGTTACGGCACGTCGTATTCACCGAAAGAGTGTATCGGCTGCATCGGCGGCAAGCACGCGATCTTCAACCTGGTGCAGGCGCTGATCGATCCAGGCGATGAAGTGATCATCCCGGTCCCTTATTGGGTGACGTACAAGGACGTGGTCAATTTCGCCGCGGGCAAGTGCGTGTTCGTGGACACGGACGAGCAGGAAGGCTTCGTTCTCTCCGCCGCGCAGGTGGAGCGTCATTTGACGCCCAAGACGCGGATGATCATCCTCAACTCGCCCTGCAATCCCAGCGGTGCGGTGTATGAACGGGCGGAGATGGAGAAGATTTTCCGGATCGCCAAGGATCGCGGCATCTGGATCATGACCGACGAGTGCTACGAACGGTTCCTCTACGACAGCGAACTGTTTTCGCTGGCTTCTTTGCCGGATGCCAAAGAGACGGTGGTAGTGGCCGGGTCGCTGTCGAAGACGTATGCGATGACCGGGTGGCGCATGGGGTTCGTGCTGGGTCCCGCGGCAGTAGTGGCGGGCATCAACAAATTGCAAAGCCATACGACATCGAATCCAACTTCGATCACGCAGAAAGCGGCGATTGAAGCGCTGAACGGACCGCAGGAATCGGTCGGCATCATGCTGGCTGAGTATCGCCGGCGGCGGGATTATGTGATCGGCCGCCTGCGCAAGATACCGGGCGTGAAGGCGCAGGAGCCTCGCGGCGCGTTCTACGCCTATCCCAATGTGAGCGCGGCGTTCCGCAACGGCTTTTCAAACTCGCTCGAATTTTCGGAAAAACTGCTAGCGGAAGAGCACGTGGCGGTAGTTCCCGGGGAAGCGTTCGGGACGGCCGAACATATTCGCCTTTCTTATGCGACGTCGATGAAGGAACTGGAGCGCGGGCTGGATCGGATCGAGCGGTTCATTAAAGCACGGGTCTCGTGAACGAAAAGAGATGTTGACGCGGCTCACTCCGCGCTTCGTACCGAAGGTCTGGGGTTCAAAAAGTCTGGACCCGTTGTTCGCGGATAGCGAAGAAAAGATCGGCGAAGTGTGGTTCGAAGGGCTGCCGGATCACCCGCTGCTCATCAAGTTCCTGTTCACGACAGAACCTTTGTCAGTGCAGGTGCATCCCGAAGGCAAGACGGAGATGTGGCACATTCTCGCGGCCGAGCCGGGCGCGAAAATCGCCGCTGGGTTTCGCTCGCCGATCACAGAAGAGCGGCTACGAGCGTCCGCGCTCTCGGGCGAAATCGAACGGCTGCTGGAATGGCACGAGGCGCGTCCCGGTGACACATTCTTCATCCCCGCGGGAACGGTACACGCTATCGGCGCCGGATTAACCCTCTGCGAAATCCAGCAGTGGTCCGACGTGACGTACCGGCTGTTCGATTACGGCCGCCCGCGCGAGCTGCATCTCGACGAGGGCGCGCGCGTGAGCCGGCTCGGTCCACATCCTGCGCGGCAAAGCGCTCGCGAAGGCGTGCTGGTTTCTTGTCCATTCTTCACGACCAAAAAAATACGTGTGGATGGCAGCGCATCCAGCAATGCAAGCATGATCGTAATTCTCGAAGGAAACCTGAAGATCGACGGCCAGCCGACCAAGGCAGGCGAGGCTTGGTACGCGGACGCGGCCACGGGGCCGATCAGATTGACCGGCCAAGCGACGGTCTTGCTTACGTCGTGAGTTGCATATAGACTGGCGCATCAATAGAGTACGCGGACGAGGGCGTCCGGGCGAGAAGATGCGAATGCGGAGAATCCTTTCAATTGTCTTGTTGATGACGGGGCTGGATGCCAGCGCCCGGAGCGGGAGCCTGCGCAAGGTCTGGGAGCTAGATCTTGGGGCGCAAATTAAGGGGCCGCTTGCGAGCGAAGGCATCCAGCCCGGTATCCTCGCTGTGCGGTTCTCACCTGACGGAAAAAGGATCGCCGTGGCCGGCAACCCCTACCGGTTCGGTCAGCCCGCCATGAGCCGATTGATTGTGGTGCAGGTCTCGAGCCCGCGAGAGAATATTCAGCGGTTCGGCATAGAGTTTGCATCCGATTCGGAGTTCTTCGGCCCAGGAGGTCCGCCCGCGGTCGCGTGGTCTCCCGCAGAGGATTTCATTCTTGCCGGGCGCAGCATTGTCGGTCTCCGCGATGGGGCTTCCTGTGGGATTCCTAACAGCAGCGGATGGGGCTCCCTAGGACCGAATCGTATCGTAGCTGGCGTTTTGCTCGGCATCGACCACGGGGTTGCCCGCAGCCGGATTGAGTTCTTTGACTCCGAGTGCAAGTCGGGCGGCGAGTGGGATCCGGAATATCCCGACTGGGGCATAACCGACGTGTCACCCGAACGGGGGTTCGTCAGCATGGTTTACAGGAATGGCCTGCGCCCGGACGCGCCCCGCGAAATCGAGATACTTGACCCCATCGCGCGAAAGGTCATCCAGAGCTGGCCGGCCGCCCAGAGCGGTTACGAGTCGCGCTTCGCAGATAACGGGCATGTGCTCTGCGTCGGTGATGGCGGCGCTGATCTCTACGAAAACAGAAAGGTCCCCCCGCGCTGCATGGATGTCGATACTGGCGAGAAGATTGCCGAAGCTCGCGGGATCGTAGGGGGGGCCCCTTTTGCGGCGGCGGAACACGGGAGCCGTGTGGTGGCGTCGGATCACAGCAGCACATTTAATCTGCGTTTCCGGGAGTACGACACCGCTCTTAAGCGGCGGGTCGTTTGGGATTTCAGGAAGAATACCGAGATCGCGTCGTGGAAGCCGGAGATGCAAACCTACAGTCTGCTCGGCGGGAAGCCCGCCAAGGAGCCGTTTGTGTTCGCGATCTCACCGGATGGCGAGTACGTGGCCGAGGGAGGTAACGGCATCCTGCGTCTGTACAAAATAGAGCCGTAGTACTCCCTCATTGAGATTCCAGTCAAGAGAAGAAAACCCGCAGAGTAGTGAACGTGAGGGCGTGGGTCACCATCGAGGCGCGGATACTGCTGGCCTGGCGAAACGCCAAACCATAGAAGATCCCGGCCACCGCTGCGAGCAGCGCGAAACGCCAGTTGGGGAACACTTGATACGGCAGGTGTACCGCTCCAAATAGCAGCGCTGTGACGATCAGGCCGGCCCATTCGTTGCGCAGCCAACCGGTCATCCACTGTTGCAGCAATCCGCGGAAGAAGAACTCCTCGCCCAGCGACAGAACCCACATCCCGCCGAAAAAATAGAACACGGCGATCAGTGGGGTTTTGATCCAGGACGTCGTCGGCGGGTGGAACTTGCCCCATCCGATCCCCCAGGCCAGCGCGGCCACCACCGGCAGCATCAGCAGGAAAAAAAGCGCCCCGATCTTCCATTCGCGAGCCGAGGGCCAAAATCCAAACCCGACGCCTTGCACGCGGCGGACGCTCAGGAGAGCGAAGGCGCCGGTACGGATCCACATGGCTTGCCCCAGGGACTCGAGCGGCAGGCGGGGGTCGGGACGGATGTACAGGGTCGCGAACACCTTGGCCAGAACCACCGCCGCCATCAGCGCGAGCAGCAGCAGGTCCGCGGCAGGCTTCTGCGGCAGCACGACGTACCAGAAAGAGACCAGCCCGGATAGCAGGGCGATCCCCACCAGGGATTGCCACCGGAACGATCCGAAGGCCAGGGACGCAGCGCAGTAGGGGCCGATGGCCGCCAAAACCAGGAGCGCGGCCACGCCCGCGGGCCGCAGTTTCTCAAGCTTCTTGCGCCAGGTTTCGACCCCCAGGGTCAGGAACAGCGTCGCTTCCAGCAGAAACGCCGGAAGAGCGGCCAGCACCACGGAATTGGGGATGCCCCGTTGCAGGCCATAGAAATATCCCGCCGTCGCGCAGGCCAGCCAGAATAGCGGCAGAGCCCAGAAGATCATGCTTGTCGGTTAATGGTAGCGTAACCTTTCCTGAAGTCGCGAGTATTCTCGTATGGAAACCGTGAACACGCTTGTGAACGCGAAAGATAACACGCTGATGGCCGAAGTGAGCGCAGGCCAGGTCGCCCGGCTCGCCGTCCTGTTCGAGCGCTACCACCGGGCGTTATTTCGCTATTTCGTATCGATGAACGGCGACCGCGAGCAGGCCGAGGATCTGGTGCAGGAAGTCTTCTTCCGCATGCTGCGTTACCGGACCAGTTACGATCCGGCGCAATCGTTCACGGCGTGGATGTATCAGATCGCGCGCAACGCGGGAGTGGATCAGGCGAGGAAGCGAGGCTCGGCACAGGTGGTGGATATCGATACGTATGTAGATCGGCGCGCGGAGCTGGTGTCATCGTCGCCGGGGCCGGAAGAAAGCGCATCGCGCGGCCAGGATCTGACGCTGCTGCGCCGCGCCATCGGGCAGTTGCCCGAAGACAAGCGCGAAATCCTGGTGCTGAGCCGGTTCCAGGGAATGAAGCATGAAGACATCGCGGAAGTGCTGGGATGCGAAGTGGGAACCGTGAAAGTGCGCGTGTATCGGGCGATTCGCGCCCTGGAGCAAATCTATTTCGCGCTCGAAAAGGAAAAAGTGTCATGACCTGCGAACAGGCGAGGCTCCAAATGCTGAGCGAGGGCGAGAGCCAGGATTTAACGGCGCATCTAGCTTCCTGCGAGACGTGCCGGAGCGAATTATCCCGCATCGGCGCGCTGTGGCAGAGTCTGGATCTGTTGCCGCTGGAGGAGCCGAGCGGCAAAGTTCGCGAGCGGTTTTACGAAATGCTGGGCGCTTACCGGCAAGGACTGGCAGCGGCCGAAGCGCGTCCGGTAAGGCGCTGGTGGACCATGCCGGTGTGGCAGGCCGCGGCGGCGGCCGGACTGGTAGCGGTGGGGTTGGGTATCGGATACGGAGTGCGCGACGACAGATCGCGTCCTGAGTTGGTGCAGCTCAGGGAGGAGGTAGCGAGTATGCGGCAGTTGGTGGCGTTGTCATTGTTGCAGCAGCAATCGGCGAACGACCGGTTGCGAGGCGTGAGCTGGTCGTACCAGGTAGAGCCTTCGGACGAAGAGGTTCTGAACGCGCTCGTGACCACTGTCAATCACGATCCGAACGTGAACGTGCGGCTGGCGGCGGTGGATGCGCTGCGTCCCTTCACGGGAAGTCCGGCCACGCATCTGATCGCGAGAAACGCGGTGGTCCAGGCGCTGCCGAGGCAAACGACTCCGATTGTGCAGGTCGCACTGATCGATTTTTTGGCGGAATTGAAAGAAAGAAATGCGGCGCCGGAATTGCGCCGGTTAGTTTCCGATCCCGACATCGATTCGGGGGTTCGGAAGCGCGCTGAATGGGCTCTGGAAAGGATGCAATAAACATGATTCGCAGATTACTCCTGGGGATGGGGCTTGCCGCGCTCGCTGCAGCGCAGCTCGGCGCGCAAGAAGGACGGCAACAGATCACCATGCCGTTCCGCGACCCATCCATGCCGCGGAAACTGGTGGTTGAGGGCGGGACCGGGAGCGTAACCATCCGCGCCTACGAGGGACAAGACGCACTCATCGAATACACCGGCCGGGAAATTCCGGGCGCCAATAACCGCGGCCGGAGCGGGCGTAATGAGCCGCCGGACGGCATGCATCGTATCGGCGGATCGCGCGGGCTGGATATCACGGAAGACAGCAACACCGTTCGGGTGAACAGCCGGGGTATTTTTGGCGGCATGGCGCGCGACATGGTCATCCAGGTGCCGGCGCAGACCTCGGTGAATGTGAAGACCATGTTCGGCGGGAACATGACCATCGAGAACATCGCGGGCGACATCGAAGCCGAGAATTTTAACGGTCAGGTGACCATTACCAATGCCTCGGGTTCGGTTGTGGCGCACTCCATGAACGGAAAAATCACGGTGTCGTTGAGTCGGGTTCCCCCGGACAAGAGCATGAGCTTTTCCACCTTCAATGGAGATGTAGACGTGACGCTGCCCGCCGATACCAAGGCTCGCTTCAAGATGCGGACCGACAATGGCGATATCTTTACGGACTTCGACGTGAAAATGGAAGCCAACGCCGCGCCCGTCGTCGAAGAGGAAAAGGATAATAAAGGCAGGCCCAGACGTCGCGTCCGGGTGGACGGAACGCAGTCCGGCACCATCAACGGCGGCGGTCCGGAGATGCAGTTCACCACGTTCAACGGGCGAATCCTGATCCACAAAAAGTAGCTGTCGACACACGCCGGGGTAAAATGAGCCTGCTATGGCCCGTTTCCCCGGCGTCGACTATTTGCGGATCGATTCGCTGTTCAGTGAGCAGGAGCTTCTGGTGCGCGAGACCGCGCGGCGTTTCGTCGACGAGCGGGTGATTCCGCTGATCCGCGACTGCTTTCGCGACGCTCGATTCCCTAAAGAGCTGATCCCCGAAATGGCCAGTCTGGGACTCCTGGGCGCGAACCTCGAAGGCTACGGCTGCGCCGGCATGAGCAACGTCGAGTACGGGCTGATCATGCAGGAGCTGGAGCGCGGCGATTCGGGACTGCGCAGCTTTGTGAGCGTGCAAGGCGCGCTGGTGATGTATCCGATCCTCACCTTCGGCAGCGAGGAGCAGAAGCAGCATTGGCTGCCAAGATTGCAATCCGGCGCCGCGATCGGCTGCTTCGGTCTGACCGAGCCGGGGTTCGGGTCGAATCCCGCGGGGATGCTGAGCCGGGCTAAGCGCGACGGCGGCGATTGGGTGCTCTCCGGTGAAAAGACCTGGATTACGAATGGCTCGGTGGCGGATGTGGCCGTGGTATGGGCCCGCGCCGAGGACGGCATCCGCGGTTTCCTAGTGGAGCGAGACACTCCCGGATTCAGTGCGTCCGAGATCCACGGGAAGCTGTCGATGCGGGCATCGGTGACCGCGAGTCTGAAGCTGGACGACTGCCGCCTGCCATCGACTGCCATGCTGCCGGAAGCAAAGGGGCTAAAAGCCCCCCTGAGCTGTCTGACGCAGGCCCGCTACGGGATTGGATGGGGTGTAATCGGCGCGGCCATGGATTGTTATGAAACCGCGCGAGCATATTCGGTGTCGCGCAAGCAGTTCGATGGGCGGCCAATCGCTTCACACCAGTTGGTGCAGGCGAAACTGGCGGCCATGATCACCGAAATCACCAAGGCGCAATTACTGGCTTTGCACGTCGGAAAGTTGAAAGATCAGGGGCAGGCGGATGCGGCGCATGTTTCGATGCTGAAGCGGAACAACGTGGCCATGGCCCTCGATTGCGCTCGCGAATCTCGCGATCTGCTGGGGGCCAACGGAATCATGGACGAGTATCCGATCATGCGGCACATGTGCAACTTAGAGACGGTCAAAACCTATGAGGGCACCGACCATATCCACGCCCTGGTGATCGGCGAGCGGGTGACGGGGATCGCCGCCTATAAGTAGGGGCGTGGTAACATAAATCGAAGCGCCTCAGGTAGCTGTATGGTCATTCTAATCACAATTCTGCATGTCATTGTGTGCGTGTTCCTCGCAGTCGTGGTATTGCTGCAAAGCGGCAAGGCCGCTGACTTGGCCGGAGCGTTTGGCGGCATGGGATCGCAAACCGTTTTCGGCCCCCGCGGATCGGCCACCATGCTGTCGAAGGCCACTACGATCTCGGCAGTGCTGTTCATGCTGACTTCGCTGACGCTTTCGATTATGGCGACCCGCGCGGGAAGCTCGACGCCGAATATCCTCAAGAAAACCATCCCGGCCGCGGGACAGACCGCTCCGGCCCCGGCCCAATCGCAAGCGCCGGCACCCGGTAGTACAGTTCCAATCACGGTGCAGGGTGGACCGGCAGGCGGTCAGCAGGGCGCGCCGGTGACGATTCCCGTGCCCGTGGCGCCGGCGCCGGCTCCTCAGCCGCAACAGAAGTAGATCTTGCAGTGCCCTTCCAACCGATCTGCTAACGGTTGGATTTTTCAGATGTGCGGTCGTGGCGGAATTGGCAGACGCACTAGCTTGAGGTGCTAGCGGGCGCAAGCTCGTGGAGGTTCAAGTCCTCTCGACCGCACCAAATCCCTTTGCTTTTCTTCCCCCCTACGAGTTGGTGACGCTCGAAAAGGATCCAGCAAATACCTTGCAATCTGCAAGTGATCGTTGTAATCTGTCCCAGTGCCCCGAAAACCGTCCAAACGCCGGTCGGGCTGCCCGGTCAGCATCTCCCTCGAAATGCTGGGGGACCGCTGGTCGCTGCTGATCGTCCGGGATCTGATGGTCCGCGGGTACCGGTCGTTCAAGGACTTCCAGGGCTCGTCGGAGGGTATCGCCACGAACATTCTGGCGGACCGGCTGCGGAAGCTCGAAGCTGCGGGGATCATCGCCGCGGAGGCCGAGCAGGCAGATGGACGGCGGGTGAATTACCGCTTGACGGAGAAGGGGATCGATCTTGCGCCGGTGCTCCTCGAGTTGCTGATTTGGGGCGCGCGGCATGAGGAAACGGGAGCGCCCTGCGCTGTGATCGATAATATGGAGAAAAACCGCGAAACGGTCCTGCATGAAACCCGGCGAAGATGGCAAGAACGGGACCTGACTCCATTGCTCCCTGAATTTAAGAACAAAAAAAAGGAGACCGGAAGGAAAACCGGAAGGAGAAAACGATGAGCAAGGTACGAGTGTTGGTCGGCACGCGCAAAGGCGCATTCGTTCTGGAGTCGGATGGAAAGCGGCAGAAGTGGGACGTCAGCGGTCCACATTTTGCGGGCTGGGAGCTGTACCACGTGAAGGGATCGCCCGCCGATCCGAACCGGCTGTACGCATCTCAGTGCAGCGGCTGGTTCGGACAGTTGATCCAGCGCTCGAACGACGGCGGCAAGACCTGGGAGCCGATGGATAACAAGTTCGTCTACGACGGCGTCCCGGGCACGCACAAATGGTACGACGGCACGCCACACCCATGGGAATTCAAGCGCGTCTGGCACCTGGAGCCCGCGCTTACCGATCCGGATACGGTTTATGCGGGCGTGGAGGACGCCGCGCTCTTCCGCACCACGGATGGCGGCAAATCCTGGCAGGAGCTACCGGGAATGCGCGGCCACGGTACCGGATCCGGTTGGCAGCCGGGAGCGGGCGGGCTGGGCTTGCACACCATCATCCTCGACCCGAAAGACCCGAAGCGGATCTTCATCGCCATCTCGGCCGCGGGCGCCTTCCGCTCAGAGGACGCCGGCGCCACGTGGAAGGCTATCAACCGAGGGCTGCGGTCGGAATACATCCCCGATCCGGATGCCGACGTTGGCCACTGCGTGCATCACATGGCGATGCACCCTTCGCGTCCAGGCGTGCTGTTCATGCAGAAACACTGGGACGTCCTGCGCAGCGACAACGCCGGTGACTTGTGGAAGGAAGTCAACGGCAACCTGCCCGACGACGCGGGCAAACGCGGGTTCGGCTTTGTGATCGACGTTCACGCGCACGAGCCGGAAACCATTTACGTGGTCCCGATCAAGAGTGACTCGCAGCATTTTCCTCATGAGGGAAAGCTGCGCGTATTTCGCAGCCGCACGGGCGGAAACGATTGGGAGCCTCTCACCAAGGGACTTCCGCAGAGCGACTGCTACGTGAACGTGCTGCGCGACGCGATGGCGGTCGATTCCCTCGATTCATGCGGCGTGTACTTCGGCACCACCGGCGGCCAGGTGTACGCGTCGGCCGACGCCGGCGACAGTTGGAATCCGATCGTGCGGGATCTTCCGGCGGTGCTGTCCGTGGAGGTCCAGACGTTGGCATGAGCGGGCGGATTATCCGGGTCGTCCTCCCGGCGCATCTGCGAACGCTGGCGAAAGTCAGCGGCGAAGTGCAGCTCACAGTCGACGGTCCGGTCACGCAACGATCGGTCCTCGACGCACTGGAGGCGCGGTATCCGACTCTCCAGGGGACGATCCGCGATCACGTCACCAAAGAGCGCCGGCCATTTGTGCGATTCTTTGCGTGCGAAGAGGATTTATCGCACGAATCGCTGGATGCTCCTCTGCCGGATGCGGTCGCCTCGGGCGCGGAGCCCTATCTGGTTGTCGGGGCGATCGCCGGCGGTTAGCAGCGGCGTGTGAGCCGCGGCATCCCCCTGGAACGCCGGGTCCAGACGTTGTACAACTGTATCTGGCCAACACGGCTTGGCCGGAGGCAGAATGCGCTATCGCTATCTCGTTTCTCTCGGTGCGCTTGCGTGCATGATCGCACTCGTGTCGGCACCCATGGCGGGCCAGTCGGCTGCGAAAGCCAAGCAAATCAAAACAGGTAAGGCATACACTCCTCCCAAGACTCCCTGGGGCGATCCCGATCTGGAGGGTGTCTGGCCGGGCAATATGGGCGTGCCCATGCAGCGTCCGGCAAACCTCGGGGAACGGGCGACACTGAACGACGCAGAGTTCGCGGCGAAAGAGGCGGCGGCGAAGAAGCAAGCGCAGGCCGACAGCGAATCGGTGGCCACCAGCGACACACGCGTCGGCATCGGCCCTCCGTCGTATTGGACCGAGCGCGGGAAGCCGAGCCGCCAGACGTCGCTCATCGTCGACCCGCCTAACGGCCGGCTGCCGGATCTGACGGCTGAAGCGGTGAAGTATCGCAAAGAAGCTCGCGGCGGGAAAGGGATGCCGGGCGAATGGAAGGGCGAAGCGGACAGCTACGACGACCTGAACATCTACTATCGCTGCATTTCGCGCGGACTGCTGGGATCGGTGATTCCGGTGGTGTACAACAACGGCAATCAGATCGTGCAAGGTCCGGGATACGTGGCGTTTCGCAATGAAATGATCCATGAAAGCCGGGTGATTCCAATGGACGGCCGTCCGCACGTCAACCCCGCGATCAAGATGGTCATGGGAGATTCACGCGGCCACTGGGAAGGCAACGATCTGGTGGTCGAGACCACGAACTTCACCGACAAAGACGCCATCGGCTCGAACGGCGCGGGATATCCAGGCGACCCCGGATATCACAGCGGCCAACTGAAAGTGATCGAGCGCTTCACGCGGACCAGCGACAAGACGATGGACTACCGGATCACGGTGATCGACGAGAAGACCTGGGTGAAGCCCTGGACCATCTTGATCCAGCTTGAACGCAACGACGATTATCAGATGGCTGAATACGCCTGCCACGAAGGAAACTATGCGATGTTCGACATCCTGAGCGGCGCACGGGCGGATGAAAAGGCCAAAAAGTGAAACGCCTGTTCCTGTTCGCCGCGGCCGTGAGCGCGTTTGCGGCGGCCAACGATATTGTCAGATTTGATACCGGACAGGTTGCCGGCATCGCCGGCGCAACGCCGGAAATGCGCATTTACAAAGGGATTCCGTTCGCTGCTCCCCCGGTAGGAAACCTGCGCTGGCGTGCTCCGCAACCCGCGGCTCACTGGGATGGCGTTCGTCAGGCTGACGCATTCGGTCCGGTGTGCATGCAGAATGGCGGCGGGGGTCAGAAGGTGAGCGAGGATTGCCTCTACCTGAACGTCTGGACCGGAGCCAAATCGGCCGGTGAGAAGCGTCCGGTGATGGTTTGGATCTACGGCGGCGGTTACAACACCGGTTCAGGTTCGCAGCCCGATTATGACGGAGAGGCGCTGGCCAAGAAGGGCGCAGTGGTCGTCACCATAAATTATCGCTTGGGAGTGTTTGGTTTCTTCTCCTATCCGGAGCTGACCCGCGAGTCTGATCGCCGAGGTGCAGGAAATTTCGGTCTGCTCGACTCGATCGCCGCGCTCCAGTGGGTGCAGAAGAACATCGCGGCCTTCGGAGGCGATCCGAAGCGGGTCACGATCTTCGGAGAATCCGCGGGCGCGGGCCTGGTTGCCAATCTGATGGTTTCGCCGCAAGCCAAAGGACTGTTTCATCGTGCGATCGGAGAGAGCAGCTCCTGGACCACGGCGACTATTGGACGGCTAAGCACTTTAGCAGACGCAGAACAGGCCGGCGTGAAATATGCGGATGGTCTGGGCGCCAAGTCGCTGGCCGAGTTGCGCGCGAAACCGGCCGATCAGATACTCAAAGCCGGCCGCGGCGCAGGACCGATTGTCGACGGCTGGTCGATCCCAGAAGATCCCGGGACGGTGTTCGCGCAGGGCAAGCAGAATGACGTGCCGGTGCTGGTGGGATCGAATCGCGACGAGTCCTTCGGCGCTACTCCCGCCAATGCCGCGCAGTACGCCGAGCAGTCCCGCAAGCGCTACGGCGATCTCGCGGACAACTTCCTGAAGGTGTATCCGGGGGCGACGGACGAGCAGGCCAAGGATTCCGCATTCTTCGCGGGCCGCGACGAGATGGCGTTCGTCATGCGCAACTGGGCCCACATGGAATCGAAAACCGGAAAATCGAAGGCCTACGTCTTCTTCTTCACGCACCAGCCGCCGGTGCTGCCCAACGCCAAGGCCGGGAAATTCGGGCCCGGACCGCACGGCAGCGCTGTGCACACTTCGGAGCTTCCGTACGTGTTCAACAACCTGCGTGGACCTCGCGCCTGGACCGATGTGGATCGCCAGGTGGCGGACACCATGTCGTCCTACTGGGTGAACTTCGCCGCGACCGGAGATCCCAACGGCAAGGGTCTTCCGAAGTGGATCGCCTATGGCGACAAGAACAAGAGCGCGATGGAGTTCGGCGATACAGCGGGCATGGGTCCCGCGCCGGACGACGCGAAGCTCGCGGTGTTCCAGGCTTATTACGATAAGCTGTACGCTCACTAAGGCCGTGATGAGAACCCGCCTTGTAGGATGCCTGGTTATTCTTGCGCCCGCTCTCCTTGTGTCCGAATTAGGAGCCCAAAGCAAAACGCCCGCGGCCGACTGGCCGATGTTCAATCGCGACCTGGCGAGCACGCGCTACTCTCCGCTTACGCAGATCACGACGGCGAATGTCGCGAACCTTAGACAGATGTGGTCGTATCGCTTGCAGCCGTCGAATTTCCGCTTTGCCACGGCGGGCGGCGCGGCCGAAGTTGTCCCGATTGTCGTGAACGGCGTGATGTATATCTCCACCCAAACGCGCGTGGTCGCGCTGAATCCGGAAACCGGGAAGGAAGTTTGGAGCTACGAAGTAGCGGGTGGACAAGCCTCGCCGCGTGGCGTTGCCTATTGGCCCGGCGACAAGCAGAATCCCGCGCGCGTCATGTTTACTGCGGGGCGCAGTCTGATCGCGTTAAACGCGGGCACCGGAAAGCTCGATCCCGGATTCGCCAACGAAGGCGTCCTGGATATGGTGGTGCCGTATAACGGCGTCCCGACGATTTTCAAGAATCTCGTGCTGGTGGGCGCAAGCACCGGAGAGAAGGAAAACGGTCCGCCGGGAAATTCGCGCGCGTACGATGCCCGCACAGGTGTGAAGCTGTGGGAGTTTCAATCCATACCCGGCCCTGGTCAAGTCGGCCATGAAAGCTGGCTAAGTGACGGCTGGAAGGATCGCTCCGGCGCCAACATCTGGGGCTGGTACATGACCGCCGATGAGGAGCGAGGCATCCTCTACATGCCTTTCGGCGCGGCGGCCGCGAACTACTACGGTGGCGATCGCCCGGGCGCGAACCTGTTCGGCAATTCGGTTGTCGCGGTCGACGCCAATACCGGAAAGTACAAGTGGCATTTCCAGGTGGTCCATCACGATCTATGGGATTACGATATGCCGCCCGCGCCGGGGCTGGTCGATATCGTCAAAGACGGCAAGAAGATTCCCGCGTTGGCGGCGATGGGAAAGTCGGGCTGGATGTTTATCCTCGATCGCGTCACCGGTAAGCCGGTCTTCGGTGTCGAGGAGCGTAGCGTCCCCAAAGGGGACGTTCCAGGAGAGTGGTATTCGCCGACCCAGCCGTTTCCATTGAAGCCGCCTGCTTTGGCAAGAACAAGTCTCAAGCGCGAGGACCTGGTCACCGCCGCCGACACGACGCCCGAACATGCCAAAGCGTGTCTGGAACTGTGGGAGAAGAATCAGTTCTACAACAACGGTCCGTTCACGCCGTGGCTGTTTCACGAGGATGGCGCTCCGCCGCGTGTGACCATTTCGTTTCCGGGAGCCACCGGAGGCGCGAGCTGGGGCGGCATGGCGTCCGATCCGAAGTCGGGCTACATTTTCGTGCAGACCAAGGACAGTCCACTGACCGGTTGGATCGAAAAGAAGAAGGAAGGTACGCGATATGAGAATGCGAATCTCCCTTACGACCGTGTCAATGGGACCGTGGGCGCATTCGCCGTCGGCGGCCTGCCGTGTTACAAGCCGCCGTGGAGCCGCATCCTCGCGGTGAACGCCAACACCGGCGACATTGCATGGCAGACAACGCTCGGCACCAACCAGTCGCTTCCGGAAGGCAAGAGGAACGTGGGTGGATCGGGCAGCGCGGGGCCGATGGTCACTGCGGGCGGCCTGGTGTTTATCGGCGCGGCTACCGACAACCGTTTCCGGGCGTTCGATTCGAAAACCGGCAAAGAGCTGTGGGCCGGACAGCTCGACCGGCAGGGCAACGCGGTGCCGATGACGTATCAAGCCAAGAACGGCAAACAATACGTGGCGGTGACGGCTTCCGATACCGTGGTCGTGTTCGCGCTGCCTTAGTTTGACAGGCGACGAGATCGCCTGTCCTACTTTCCTACCAGGTGCGGCCCGCTGCGATCGTTTTCCGTGCAGATGAACTCGATTAAATCGGTATCGGGCAGAAGACGATGGGTCACCCGCACCGTGAATGGCTTAGTGTAGGCTTTCGGATCCTCAATGGTCACGTCGGTTTGCAGCGTTCCGTAATTTAATCGCTTCATCCGCTCGGTCATCTTGCCGGATTCCGTGAGCGGGCTGCCGTCGATATCCAGCCAGACGTCATCGCGGAAGCCAGTCGTCTCGACAACCAGCGTATCGTCTTCCCAGTGTCCGACCGAGTAACCGTACCACCAGGGTTCGACGTCCTTCGGCAGAGGCCGGCCATCGGTGAAGATCTGACGGATGCCTCCCTGGGCTTCATAGAGAATGACGATCAGACCCGGAGTCTGGATAATCTTCCGAGGCTGCGGATGCATGTGGAGCTGCATCAGGCCCAGCGGCAGACAGTGTGCGTCGGGGTTGTCCTTGCTGTTTTCCGACCGCCGCTTCTGCAACAGATCCGCGGCCCACGACGTCAGCGGCAGGCCTTCCTTAAATCCGGAACCTATGTTCTTGAATGTGGCGTTGGGAGGAGTTCCAGGGGGCAGCTCCGGAGCCTTACCCTTTGCCGCACCGGGTCCGCCCCGGCCACCGGGTCCGCCGCGGCCGCCGGTACCGCGAAGATCCCAGACGCCGGAGAGATCCGGATGGCCATCGGGCGCCTTAGGCGCGGGCGCGTCGAGTTTCACCTTGCCGTCAGGCTCGCGGGGAACTCCTTTCGCGGCGTAATCCGGCCACTGAGCGATACTCTGAACGACCGGAAGCGCTGCTAAAACGATTGCAGCCGCGAACGGATTCACCAAGGTCTTCATCAGAAGTCCCCTCCCGCAATAATTTTATCGTCCCGCCGGTGGGGCAGGGGCCGCCGGCGGTGCGGGCAGAGTCGCCTTTCCGTCCAGCGCGTACACCAATAATCTCGAAGGTTGCGGTGGTTGCGCGGGACCCGCGGGAGCCGTAGGAGCTGCGCCAGCAGCCGGTGCCGCACCCCGACCGCGTCCGCCGCCTGTTTGCGGCGGTCCACCAGCGATCGCGACGTACTGTTTGCCATCCAGCAGGAACGTCATCGGCGGACCCATCTGGGAGAGTCCCGTGGTGATGTCCATGAGCTGATCGCCGTTATCGGCGCGATAAATAATCAGCCGCGTGTTCACGCTCGCGAACACCAGATTCCCCGCAGTCGAAAGCGTGCCGCCTTGGTTAAAGCCGGCGGACAGTCCGCGCCAGCGCTCTTTTCCCGCGATCGGATCCCAGGCGACCAGAATGTTACCGCGCCCCTCCGGTCCTATCGAAGGAGGTGACGGAGGAGGCGGGCCAGCGGGACCCCGTCCACCAGCTCCTCCACCAGGTCCGCCCGCGGGAGGTGCTCCCGCGCCACGACCGGCTCCGCCTGCCGCAGCGACAGCGGTTGCATCCAATCCTGGGGCGAGTCCAGGGCCGCCTCGTCCGCCGCCAGCACCGGCCGCCGCGCCACCGCGACCTCCGCCAGCGCGTCCTGTACCCATGTTCATCTGCCCGCGCCCTTCCGGACCGATGTCCGTGGGCAGAGGCACGAAATCCGGATTCGCCTGGAACGTGTAGCCGCCGCCGATCGTGCTGGGGATATAGACCAATCCGGTATTCGGGTTGAAGGACCAGGGCGGCCACACGTGACCGCCGCCGGGACCAGGAGTGATGCTGATGGATTCTGTTCCATAGCGAGCCTCCGGATTCACTCTGGGCCGGCCCGTCTTTAAATCAACCCCAGAAGCCCAGTTCACAGTCACCCATGGATCGGCGGAAAGAAGTTCTCCAGTCCTGCGATCCAGAACGTAAAAGAATCCGTTCTTGGGCGCGTGCATGACCACCTGGCGTTGCCGTCCATTGATGTTGAGGTCGGCCAGCATGATGTCGGCGATGGAATCGAAATCCCAATCGTCGCCGGGAGTGGTCTGGTAGTGCCAGATATATTTCCCTGTGGCGCCCCGAACGGCGATGATGCAATCGGTGCAGAGGTTGTCGCCCTTGCCGCGGGAAACTTCTGTCCAGGGGCCAGGCTGGCCGGTGCCCACGTAAAGAATATCGGAGTCCGGATCGTAAGCCATGCCGTTCCACACCGGACCGCCGCCGCCGATCTTCCACCATTCGCCGGACCAGGTCTTGGCCCAATCGGCCAGCTCGGGCTGCTCGAAGGGTTTAGAAGGATCTCCGGGAACCGTATAGAAGCGCCAGGCGCGCTTGCCGGTTTCCACGTCGTAGGCGTCGAAGAAGCCGCGCACGCCATACTCGCCGCCGCTCACGCCGATGATGACCTTGCCGCCCTTGATGACGCGCGGGGCCATGGTGATCGTGTAGGCCATGTTTGCGGGCGAAACTCGCGATTCCCACACCAGCTTGCCCGTGGCCGCGTCGAGTGCGCGCAGCCTGCCGTCGACCACCGGGGCGATGATTTTATCCTCATACATCGCAATGCCGCGATTGACGACGCCGCAGCAGATTCGCGATTGCCAGACCTGCTGGTTGACGTCCGGATCCGAATGCCAGGCCTCCTTGCCGGTGCGCGCGTCGACGGCGTACACCACGCTCCACGGCGCAATGCTATAGATCATGCCGTTTGAAACCAATGGAGTACCTTCCTGGCGGGTTTGCGGATTGCCGCGCGCGGAGGGGATGTCGGTGTACCAGGCGAGGCCCAGCCGGTTCGCGTTCTGCGAAGTGATCTGGTTGAGCTGGCTGAAGCGCTGCTCGGACCAGCCCAGGTTGTAGCTGATCCACTCTTCGCCGGTCCGGCTTGCGTCGCGGAGAGCCGCGTCATCCACTTTGCGGGGTTGCTGGGCCACAGCGGTCCAAGCCGCGAATCCAAAAACCAGCGCACAAACTCCTGCCTTCCGACCGCGAGACCCACGCCGCATGGTGTTCCCCCTCAGCTTTTATTCGCACTGCGCCGGGCAGATTTTTGCCATTCGTTCCTTGGCACGGAGCCCCTGGCTAGCGTTTGCTCATAGTATGCTATCACGGGCGCGCCGAAGCGCCGGTCGCGCGAGGCTACTGCTTCATTTCACGCTCTTCATCTCTGAAATAAACGCGTCCACCTGCGCTATCGCCAGGCCTCCCACGGGCCAGCCGAAATCCTTGATCAGCGTCTGCGAGACTTCGTCTTTGCTTTTGCCCTGGCGAACCATGCCTTGGATCCGGTTGCGCATCGTTTCGAAATCGGCACGCCATTTCAGTAAGCCGGCGCGATCAGAAAGCGGACCGTGGCCTGGAATGATGGTGTCGAAATCGAGCTTCAGGACCTCATCGAGAGCACTGGTCCATTCGATGGCGCTGCCGCCGTTGGCGTAATCGATATACGGCTGCGTGGGCCGAGTGAGAAACAGGTCGCCGGTGTGGATCACCTTCTGCTGGGGGAAATAGATGACGGCGTCGCCCCCGGTATGACCGCGTCCGTAGTGCCGGGTGCGGACTTCCTGCCCGCCCAGGTGCACGTCCATCTCTTCGTCGAAGGTGATGCGCGGCGCTCCCGGCTGCTTCAGCGCGATCATGTTGATGCGCGCGTTGCGGTGCGCGATCACTTCCACCGACGCTGCCAGCATCTGGGCGTTGCCGCCGGAATGATCGTCATGCTGGTGGGTGTTGAGAACATAGCGTACCGGCTTGCCGCTGAGCATTTTCACTTGCCCCATGACGGCGGCATAGTTGCGATCGTACATGTCGTCGACCAGGATCAGCCCTTCATCGGTGACCAGCGCGGCGACGTTCCCGCCTTCGCCCGAAATCATGTAGAGGCCGTCTTTAACTTTCTGGGTGGTCGCGGGGCGCGGTGGGGTTTGAGTTTGCGTGTAAGCGACCCAAGCTCCGAGCAGCGCCAGCACGGCAGCGGCGCCGCGGACGCGAATTGCACGACTCATGCGGGGCATGCCGGGGAGGATAACAAAATTCGCATATGCAAGCAAAAAGGCTGAACAGAACCTCCGACAATGGGATTAACGTATATGCCTCGCTCTCGCAAGAACTTCAGGCGCCAGGTGTGTCTGTTCTTGTGCGTCACGGCGCTCGTATTCAGCCAATCCCAGCCGAGTGAACTCCGGATTCAGGTTCAGGATGCCTCGGGTCTCGCCATGGAGGCCTCGGGCAAGCTGGAGAGCCCCGCCGGCAAAACAGATCTCAGCTTTCAGACAGACTCTCAGGGCACGTACACTTTTTCGAGCCTTTCTCCGGGCCGATACCGTCTGGAAATATCGAAAGCCGGATTCGCCACCCAGTCTGTCTTGATCGACGTGGAAGCGGGGACGCCGGTCTCGCGCACAGTGATGATGGCGCTCGCGGCGCAGGCTTCCAGGATCGACGTGGTCGCGGCGACTCCGCTTCCCGGAACCGACCTGCCGATAGACGAGATCGCCGCACCGGTTCAGACGGCCAGCGCGCGCGATCTGGAGCAGAGCGGAGCGCTCGATTTGTCCGATCTGTTGAATACCCGTCTGAGCGGCGTCCACATCAATCAGAATCAGGAGAATCCTTACCAGCCCGACGTGAGCTATCGGGGATACACCGCGTCACCGCTGCTGGGAACGCCGCAAGGGATCTCGGTTTACATGGATGGCGTCAGGCAGAACCAGCCTTTCGGCGATATTGTCGCCTGGGATCTGATTCCCAAAATCGCAATCTCCGAGCTGGCGCTGATGCCGGGTTCAAATCCGCTGTTCGGGCTCAACACGCTGGGCGGAGCGATCTCGATCGACACCAAGACCGGCTTGAGCCAACCCGGCACCACGATGCAGATCAGCGGCGGCAGTTTCGGGCGCAGGGCGGGGGAATTCGAGCATGGCGGATCGAATCCCAAAGGGCTGAGCTGGTATGTCGCCGGCAACTTGTTCCGGGAGGACGGCTGGCGCCAATTCTCGCCTTCGGAGGTTCGCCAGTCATTTGCCAAGGTCGGATGGCAGCACCGCAAGACTTCTATTTATCTCAGCGGGGCCTATGCCGACAACTGGCTGACCGGCAACGGCCTTCAGGACACGCGCTTTCTGGCTCAGCATTATTCCAGCGTGTACAGCGTTCCGGACATCACCTGGAATCGATCGCCGTCGTTGAACCTAAGCCTGCGGCACGATGCGAGCGGCAATCTCACGTTCACAGGTAATGCCTACTTTCGCTATATCCGCGCGGACACAACCAACGGCGATATCAATTCGAACTCGTTCGACCAGTCGCTGTACAATCTGAGCCCCGCCGACATCGCCGCCCTGACTGCCGCCGGATATACGGGTTTCCCGACTACCGGGAGCGCGGCCAGCGAGCCGTTCCCGGTCTGGCGCTGCATTGCGCAGGGTCTCGGGCAGAGCGAACCGGCTGCGAATTGCACGGGCTTGATCACGAATACTTTCAACAAGCAGCACAACTACGGTCTGTCGGGGCAAATGAGCTGGCTGGTGGCGCACAATCGTGTCACGGCGGGCGCGGCCTGGGACCGGAGCAGCACGATTTTCCAGCAAGCGTCGCAATTCGGCTACTTGAGCGCCGACCATCTTACGATCACCCCGATCCACGCATTTGCGGACGGCAGCACGACGCAGGACGGCGTGCCCGTCGATACGCGCGTGGATCTTCGCGGGCTGATCAACACCTTCAGCCTGTATGCTTCCGATACGCTTTCGCTGGGCAAATCGCTCGCACTCACCGCGTCGGGCCGCTACAACCGGACGACGCTTGACAATACCGACCGTCTGCCTCCGGTGACGGACGGATCGCGCGGTTCCCTGGATGGTCACGATGTTTTCGGCCGCTTCAATCCAGCAGTGGGATTCACCTACATTGCGTCGCGCTTTGCCACCGCATATTTCAGCTACAGCGAATCGAGCCGCGCGCCGACGTCCATCGAGCTGGGTTGCGCCGACCCCAACGAGCCCTGCAACTTCCCCAATGCCCTGGTCAGCGATCCGCCGCTTCAGCAAGTGGTCACCCGGACTCTCGAAGCGGGCGTGCGCGGGATCATGGAGAACAATGTTCGCTGGAGCGCCGGCTGGTTCCGGGGAGAAAACTACAACGACCTTCTGTTCGTCGCATCCCAGCAGACCGGTTTCGGCTACTTCACCAACTTCGGCCAGACCCGCCGTCAAGGACTGGAAATCAACGTCAGCGGCCGGATCAAGCGGTTCACCATCGGAGGCAATTACACCTTTCTGGACACCACCTATCAAAGTCCTCAGACGGTTGACGGCGGAAGGAATAGCGCCAATGATGGAGGTTTGGGATTGGATGGCAACATCACCGTGGAGCCTGGCGACCGCATCCCGCAGGTCCCGCGGAATATTTTCAAGGCGTACGTCGAGTACCAGCCTACGGCGAAAATATCTGCGGATCTCGACTTCGACGCGGTCGGGCGGTCGTTCGCGCGCGGCAATGAGAACAATCTGCATCAGCCGGATGGCATCTATTATCTCGGTCAGGGATTTTCCCCGGGATATGCGGTGGTAAATCTGGGAGCGCACTACCAGGTGCAGAAGCGGACACAGTTCTTCATCCAGATCGACAACTTGCTCAACAAGCGCTACTACACGGCTGCACAACTCGGCCCCACCCCGTACGACAGCAACCAGAACTTCATCGCCCGGCCGTTTCCCGCCGATGCGAACGGAAACTTCCCGATTCGCACCTCGACTTTTTTCGCGCCCGGTGCTCCGATCGGCGCTTGGGGAGGCATCAGGTTCAGTTTCTAGCCCTTTTCTCACAATGTTCGACGACGACGCCATTCCGGATCTCGCGGCCCGCATTTCCTCGGCTGAAGGGACTGCGCTCAAGCCGACTCCGCTCGAGGAAGAGGTGGTGGCGCTGTTCGACCAAATGCAAGACCGGCTGCTGCGGTACCTGCTGAGCAGCGGAGTTCCCGTTCACGATGGAGAAGAGATTGTCCAGGAAGTATTTCTGGCGCTGTTCCAACATTTGCAGCGCGGCAAATCGCGGCGAAACCTCCGCGCATGGGTGTTTCAGGTGGCTCACAACCTGTCTGTGAAACGCTATCTCGCGATACGGCGAGACCGTCAGAACCTGGTGGACTTGGGGGAAGCGCCGGCGGAGGATTCTTTCATCGATCGAAATCCGAACCCGGAAGATCAGCTGGCAAGCAATCAAAGTCGGGCGCGCCTGCAGCGCGTGTTCCGAGCTTTGCCGGAACAAGACCGGCGATGCCTTTCGCTGCGCGCAGAAGGCCTCACCTATCGCGAGATCGGCAAGGTCCTCGATATGTCCCTGGGCGCAGTCGCTCTTTCGTTAGGGAGATCCCTCGCGCGTTTCGCTCGCGCGGAAGAACGGTGATACGTATGTCGACTAAAGATTCTCATTTGTCTGATCAAGAGCTCCTGCTGGCGGCCGACGGAGAATTGGCTCCTGGCCGGGCCGCGGAAGCTGCGTCGCATTTAGCGGAGTGCTGGACCTGCCGGGTCCGCAAAGGCGAGATCGAAGAATCGATCCGCAATTTTGTCCACACCTATCGCGGGAATCTCGATCCGCTGCTGCCGCCCCCGGCGGGTCTCCGGGCATTACTCAAAGCGCAAATCGCGGAGATGACGGCGGAGATGGCGTCTGCGCAGCAAGGCTGGCGCGCCCAGTGGTCTCCGGTCGCGACGTTTCGATACGCCGGGGCGGCTCTGTTCGTGGCGCTTCTCGGGCTGCTGGTATATTTTCGTCCTGCCTTCCCATCGCGGCAGGGTCTTCACGTCGTGCCGGTGTCGTTCCCGGAGCCGAGTCTCACTCCGGGAATGGCAGCCGCGGTGAGCCGCGATCAGCTCTGCCGGTCGACGCATCCCAAGAATCGCATCGTGCCGGCGTCCCTGCAGCGCAGGGTTTTCGAAGAATACGGCATCTCGGGCGCAGAGCCCCGCGCCTACGAAGTGGACTATTTAATCACTCCGGCCTTAGGCGGCGCCGACGACATCCGAAACCTGTGGCCGCAGTCGAATTCGGCGGCGGTATGGAATGCTCGCGTGAAAGATGCGCTGGAGGATCGCCTGCACGATCTGGTCTGCGACGGCCGGCTGGATCTTGCCACGGCGCAGCGGGACATCTCCTCGGATTGGATCGCTGCCTACAAGAAGTACTTTGAAACCGACGAGCCGCTGAAGTAGGACCTGGGGATTACTTCTTGGTCAGTTCGTCGTAGAGCGAGCCGTAAAACGCTGCGTTGAACATCCAGCCGAGATCGTCGGTCTTCACCTGCATGGCGAGCGCGTCCCTGGTGGCGCCCGCCTTGATCGCATCCGATGCGCGACTGAGCAAAGTGGCGAACTTGTCTCGAAACGCCTGAACCTCGGCCCTGGTCTTAGGCTCGCCGCGGCCAGGAATCGCCATATCGAAATCCAGCTTCAGCACGCCGTCGAGACTCCGGTTCCACTCGACGGCACTTCCACCGTTGGCGAAATCGACAATGGGATTGGCGTCGGTCATCTGGTCGCTGACCATCACGACTTTGAGATCGGGAAAATACACCATGGTGTCGTCGCCCGTGTGGCCCCGCCCGTAGGAATGCGCGTCGACTTCCGCGCCGCCGAATTTCAGGACATAGTCCTTCGCGAAGGTCTGGGTCGGACGGCCGGGAATATCTTTTGTCCGGGCATCGCTGGCCATGTCAGTTTTCAGAGCTTCGAGTGCGATGACCGTGGCCCCGGCATCGATGAACTTCTGATTGGTGCCGACGTGATCAGGATGATGATGCGTATTCAGGACGTATTTTACCGGGAGGTCCGAGACCGACTTGATCTCCTCCATCACACGATTGTAGTTATCGTCGCCGGGATTCTTGGTGTCGACCAGGATCAAACCTTCCGGAGTGATCCGGATGAGGGTGTTCGCGCCGCCGCCGGTGATCATATAGAGGTTGGGCTTCAGGAGCCGGATCTTTTCGACGGTCGCGCCCGCTTTCGGAGCGCCTTTTCCACCGCCTCGCCCGCCGCCCGGAGGGCCCTGCGCTAACAGGCCGGCCGTCATGAGGCCCAGCGCAATAGTGCCAGCCACGCCTAAGAACTCTTTCTTTCGCATGCGTTCTCCTCTAGTCAATCCAGGACTGAACTATTATCGCCGAATGAGTCTGCCTAAAACAGTGCGGGACTCCGCGAATCGAAGAGTCCCGCCAAATCCAGTTGAAAGATGCCGCGCGAGCCTTAGTAGTTGATGGTCGGAGCTGTGCCCGGAAGAACGTAGCGCAGATTGAACCAGACCGCGTGTTCGTGCGCGTTGTTGGGGGTGCCGGCGGTGACGAAGTTGTAAGGACTCCGGGTGAAATAAGCGTACTGGAACATCCACTGCAGCGCGCCGTATTTGCCGTCTTTCCACAACGTATGGATCCAGCCGAAGGTGCCTTCCTGGATGGTGCGGTTCTGGACATTAGAACCGCCATCGTAGCCCCATCCGATCAGTTTGCCGTTGGCATCGAGAGCCGTGTTTCTGCCAACAAGGATGCCGCCATAGTAGGCATAGAGCAGGAAATTTCCCTTTTGTGCCTCAACGCCCTGGATCATCGACCCGCTGTGTACCGGCGAGGGGCTTCCATCGGCGCGCACGATCACGTCTGGCGCCTGACCAAAAAGGTAACGGCCGCCGCCATCGCTCCAGAAATTATTAGAGACTAGGCGGAAGTTCTTGACCACCTCCCAGTTCAGGTTGAGGGAGCCGCCACCACCCACGGCGGAGTAATGCTGTTGATTGCTGGGATTGTAAGTCTTGAAGGTTCTTTCGATGCCCGCTAATTCGATATGAAAACGAGATGAGGGCTCGAATGCAATCTTGCCGATAATGTCGGGAGCCATGTTGGGCACGCTGGTGTTGGTGTTTCCGTTGTTGAACTGATTGTTGAAGTTGTTGCCCGCGAAGGCCGCCGGCAAGGTTGATGTGCTGGCTCCGCCCGAGCCGCCGATGTATTGTTCGGAATTCTCCAGCGAAATACCCCAAGTGACTTTATTATTGGGATGGCCGATCACCCGGTAGCCGGGAATGCGGCCCCACGTCAAACCATTGAGGTAGTTCACGTCGAACTCCTGTCCGTAGAAGAGATCTCCCGGCAGCGCCGAGAGGCCTTTACGATTCGGCACCAGCAAGCTCCAGGACTGGCCGGCCTGGACTTCCCATTTGCCTTTGCGGACGTTGATCCAGTACAGCCTGAGGCGGTAAGTCATGCTGTTGCTCGTCACCTGAGAATTGGGGGGAGCGAAGCCCACAAAGTCACCCTCGTAGTAGCCAAGTACGTGAGCGCCTTTTACGGTAGCATCGACGCGAAGTCCTAGCCGCGAGTTCTGCGCGCTCATGCGGTTCTCGGTCAGATTACCGGCCGGGGTGTTGCTGTACGGGAAGTTTCCAAAATTCGTTGCCAGGCTGGCGCCCGAATTGGTGCTCCGCCAGGTGTTGGTCATATCCATGAAGCCGACCGGGGTGATGGTGGCGTCGCCAACGCGGATCTGCAACGGTGATGACGGCACTTGGTCCGCCGCGGCAGCCTGGGGAATCGGGAGCGGAGTGCCCAGGGTGGTTGCGGCCGGCAAGGGCGGCAGAATGGGTGCTGTCGAAGCAACCTCTCCGACGCCGCGCGAGGGAGCCGCAGTTACAGGAGAGTCTTCGCCCTTTTTGTCAGCCATCGCGCTCTTCAGCTCATCGATCTGACGTTGTTGCTCCAGGATCATCCGGCGGAGCTGTTCGATTTCGGAGTTTGACGCGGGCGGTTCAGGGGCCGGCTTCGGGGGTGAACCCGCATCCGGTGCTACCGGGGTTTCGCCCGCCGCCAACGGCACCGCAAAAGGCGCCGCGAAACTTAGGGCGCAGATGATGAACGGCTTGATCCCGCGCCGTCCGATTGTTCTCATGAACATCAAGTCACTCCTGTTCGTAATTTCCCGTGCCTCAAGGATTGCGCCGCATACTCCTCCGCGACACGCAGAGCACTATTGAGCACGGAAATCCAAGCCTACGGGGTGCCCGTGGCGTTGTAATGAATGGCGCGTTACAGTTCGATGACGCACGGTGCAATCCCGTTTCCGAGGAAAGCTTTATCCTTAATTCGTGCCTTCCGAGTTTGATCTGGACGCCTATCTTGCGCGTATCGGCTATGCTGGGCCGCGGACCCCCACCCTCGACACTTTGGAGGCCGTGCACGCTCTCCACCCCGCCGCCATCCCTTTCGAGAACTTGAATCCCCTACTGGGATGGCCGGTATCGCTGGATGTCGAGGCCCTGCAAGCGAAACTCGTCGCAGGCGGCCGCGGCGGATGGTGCTTTGAGCACAACACGCTCTTCCGTCACGCTCTGGAGGCGCTGGGATTTTCAGTCGCCAGCCTGGCGGCTCGTGTCCTCTGGAACGCGCCCGCCAACAGCCCGATCGGTGCGCGGAGTCACATGCTGCTGTTAGTAGATCTGGGTGGCCATCGCTACATCGCCGACGTTGGATTTGGCGGGAATGTTCTGACTGCTCCCCTTCGCCTGCAACCGCACATCGTGCAGCCCACGCCTCACGAGCCGCACCGTCTGCGGCCGCTCGATAACGGCTATGTGCTGGAAGCTTCCCTGGGCGGCGAATGGAAGCCTTTCTATCGATTCACGCTGGAACCCCAGTATCCGGCCGATTACGAAGTCTCCAATTGGTATTTGTGCAACCATCCGCGCTCCATGTTCCGCCAGCATTTAATCGGGGCCCGGGCGACCGCGGAAGGCCGCTATGCGTTACGCAACAACGCGCTCGCAGTTCATCGGAACAACACCACCGAAAAACGCACCTTAGCGGAGCCCGCAGCCCTGCGCTCGTCGTTGGAAATCGATTTCGGCCTTCAGTTGCCGGATTCGCCTGAGTTCGCCGCGATGCTGGAACGGGTCAGCCAATTGCCGTCCGAGCCGGGCTCCTAAACTGAAACCGCGTGAGCCGGTCATATATTATAGTTTCTGCTTCGCTATCTGAATCTTGAAGGAAGAATCACGATGAAACGCTACGCCTCGATTTTTGCCTGCACCGTATTGGGTTGGCTCGGATCGCTCTCCGCGCAGGATCTTACCATCATCAACGCGCGTATCGTTGACGCGAACAGGGTCGCCAATGGGGGTGTGATCGAACGCGGATCGATCGTGATGCGCGCGGGGAAAATCGTGTCCGTGCAGGCCGGCGCGCCCTCTGGAAGTGCCGGCAAGACGATCGACGCCAAGGGCATGACCGCCATGCCCGGGTTCATCGACGCCCACCGGCACATCAACACAGGACCCAATGAGAAGGCTCAGATGCAAGCGCTTCTCGAAGCCGGCTACACGACGATTCTGTCCGGCGGCGGTCCCGCGGAAGGAAATATCACGCTCAGGGACCACATCGATAAGGGCGTTATTAATGGACCTCGCATCATCCCGTCCGGCGCGGTGAGGCTGAACGGCACTCCGGAAGCGGCTCGCGCTGAGATACGCAAGATGGCGGAGATGGGAGTCAAGTTTACCGGCGAGATACTCCTGACTCCGATCCCTGGGCCCAGCGAAAAAGAGATCGAAAGTCTCAAGGCCGTCGTGGATGAGGCCAAAAAAGTTGGCGTGATGGTGCAGGTGCACGCCGTGAGCTCCAAGGCCATGGTGGCGGCTGTCGACGCCGGGGTGCCCCTGCTGGTGCACCTGCCCAACAAGGACTGGGTGAGCAAAGAGGACGCGAAAAAGGTGGCCGCCGCGGGCGTGAAGGTGTTGGGGACCGTCGGATTCGGCTCACCCGTGTTCGGCGTGTTTGCCAATGACAACAAGGCGCGTTTCCGGGATGGCAAAGCGTGGCCCGAAGGAATCATCGACGGGGTCAGGCTGGGCGAGGAAGCCGGATATATGCCGGTGAACGCTCGTACGATCTGGGATGCGGGCGCCATCCTGGGCTACTGCACCGACACAAACTACGACCCCACGGCCGGGCTGGATCATGAACTGAAGATTCTCAATGTGATGTTCTCGACCCAGGACCTCATTAAGATGATGGGGCCGAACACGGCGTCCTACATACAGATGGGCGATCAGCTGGGCGCGCTGGACGCGGGCAAACTGGCCGATGTCATTCTTCTCGATGGCGATCCACGGGAGGGCTACTGGAACTGGCTGAAGACGAGGGTGGTGGTCAAGGGCGGCACGGTGGTGGTGGACAAGCGCGATAAACGCTAGCTTTCGTGTTACTTGCGATAGGACATTTGTCGTCTCAATATCTTGCCAGTGGGAAGGCGATATGTTACTATTCCGACGGTCTGGTTAGGCCGAATCGACGGCGTGGGCTCAATGATGTCAATAGGATGGAGTGAACCGTGAAGCGAATTTTCACAAACGGAAGTATGCGCTGGATCTTGGCCGCCGCTCTGGGATGGGCGGTTTGTGGAACGTTCTCCAGCCGGGCCGCTGAACCGGAAAGCGGCGGACTCGACGTGGTGAAGGTTCGCAAGAACTTTTACATGATCGCCGGGGCTGGGGGCAATATCGGCGTCCAGATCGGCTCCGATGGGGTCGTGGTGGTGAACTCGGGAACAGCGGCGGCAACCGGGCAGGTCCTGGAAGCGATTAAGAAACTGACCGAGCTGCCGATCCGTTACGTCATCAACACCGATGCCGGCGCGGATTTCGTGGGCGGCAACGAGAAGCTCTCCAAAGCCGGATTCACCATTTTCACGAATGCTCTGGGTAATAACGGGGTCGCCGGCACGTTTACCAATGGCGGCGCGGCGGCGATTTTGGCGCATGAAAGCGTCCTGCGCCGCATGAGCGCCCGGAATGCGAAGGAGACGTTTCCCGCGGATGCCTGGCCCACGGAAGCATTCCTCCATCCGCGCCATGCGATCCGCATGAACGACGAAGGCATCGAGATTCTGTATCAGCCGGCCGCTCACAGCGATGCCGATAGTTTCGCTTTGTTCCGGGCCTCGGATGTGGTGGTTACCGGAGATGTCATGGACACCACCCGCTTCCCGGTGATCGACCTGGCGAATGGCGGAACGATTCAAGGGGAGATCGATGCCCTGAATAAGTTGATCGAGCTGACCATCGCGCCGATTCCGTACATCTACAAGGACGTGGGGACTTATGTGATTCCTGGTCACGGCAGAATATGCGAGCAGATGGACGTGGTGGACTATCGCGACATGGTGGTGACCGTCCGCGACGGGGTCGACGATTTGATCAAGCAAGGGAAAACGCTCGATCAGATCAAAGCCGCCCGTCCGGCCTTGGCCTATGAGACGCGCTACGGCACGCAACCGGGCGTCACCAATTCGTTCATCGAGTCGATCTACAAGAGTCTGACCGCGAAGAAATAGGAACGCATGAGATATCAAATTCTGATCATTGCTGGATTACTCATCGCGCCCAGCGGACTTTTTGCGCAGGGACGGGGCGGGCGAGGGGGCGGTGCGGCGCAGCCACAAAATGCCAAGGCCGCCGCGCCTTTCGACCTGACGGGATATTGGGTATCGGTCGTAACCGAGGACTGGCGCTACCGCATGGTCACACCGTCGCTCGGCGATTACCAGGGTGTGCCGATGACTCCCGAGGCGATAAAGATCGCGAATGCCTGGGATCCAGAGAAGGAGCAGGCATCCGGCGATGTGTGCAAATCCTACGGAGCTCCGGCGCTATTGCGCGCGCCGGGACGGATTCACATCACCTGGTTGGACGATGACACCATGAAGCTCGAAATGGACGCCGGTAAACAAACCCGCCTGTTCCATTTCGGCAGTTGGAAGGCTCCCGCAGGGCCGCCCACGCTCCAGGGCGATTCTACCGCTGCGTGGGTGCGCGGCGGCGGACGCGGCGCAACGGACGGATCGTTGACGGTTACGACCTCCAATCTGAAGGGCGGTTTTCTCCGCAAGAACGGCGTTCCCTATAGCGACAAAACCAGCCTCCTGGAGTACTTCGATTTGATTAAGGAGCCGGATGGGACACCCTTGATCGTGGTCACAGTCTCCACGACCGACCCAACCTATCTGCGGCAGCCCTTTGTGATCACTTCCCAGTTCAAGAAGGAGTCGAGCGACGCCGGATGGAAACCCAGCGAATGCTCGGCGAAATGGTAGAGCGAGGACATTAGCATGACCCTTCACAAATTGAGTCTCGGTTTGGCGACGATCCTGTGCCTCGGCTTCCCCGCGATGGCGGAGATCGATCTATCCGGATCCTGGGCGGCTATCAATCACGAGGATTCGTTAGAGCGCGGCGGCGGGCCGTATCCAGCCGATTGGGCCGGGATTCCCTTCAACGAAGCCGGTCGCGCGAAGGCTTTGAGCTTCTCGCAATCGACCATTTCGATGCCGGAGCGCATTTGCTGGTTCCAGACCCAGTGGCATATCGCGGCCGGGCCATTCAGCCTCAGGATGTGGGCGGTACCCGATCCCATCACCGGCAAGGTCCAGGCGTGGATGATCGGGGCGTGGGAAACCCGCGCGCCCATGACCATTTGGATGGACGGGCGTCCGCATCCCGGAAAAAATGCCCCGCACGATCAGACGGGTTTCACCACCGGCGTGTGGAACGGCAATGAGCTGATCGCCACCACGACGCATATCAAGACCGGGTACATTCGCCGCAACGGAGCGGCGAGCAGCGATCAGGCCACCATCACGACGCATTTCCTCCGTCACGGAGATCTGCTGACCGTGGCGCTGTTCATGGAAGATCCGGTGTATTTGACGGAGCCGTATATCCTGACGCGCTCCTACAATTTATCGACGAATCCGGTGGCCATCGGCGGGCCGCCCTGCATCGTCGGCGATGAAGGCGTGGAGCCGGGCCGCGTTCCGCACTATCTACCCGGCAAGAACCCGTACACCGATGAAATGACCAAGCGCTACGGGATTCCCGAGGAAGCCGAGATGGGCGGAGCGCAAACCATGTACCCGGAGTATCGCGACAAGATCAAAGACAAGTTCAAACTTCCGGCCAAGTGCACGCTGAACTGCGGGAACAACGCCGGGGGAAACTAGGGCCGGCCGGACCTGGCCGGGTTGATACGCAAGGCTCAGTAGGATATACTTTTCGTCACGCAGGGAGGCATCTTGAAGACTAAATTACTCGTTCTAACCTTCGCGGGAGTGAGCATTCTGGGCGTTCGCGCCTACGCGCATCACTCGTTCGCGTCCACCTATCTCGAGGACCAGAAAGTAACGGTCGAGGCGGACGTGGTGCAGTTCTTATATCGGAACCCTCATTCATTTCTCCAGTTGGAATCCAAGGACGACAAAGGCAAGTCGATCACGTGGGCCGTGGAGTGGGGCGCCGGCGGTCAGTTGGGAAGCCAGGGCGTTCAGCGCGACACGCTGAGAATCGGCGACCACGTCATCGTGCAGGGCCAGCCGGGCAGGGATCCCGAAGCTCATCGCCTTCGCATGATCAACATTAAGCGCCCGTCCGATGGCTGGACGTGGAAGGGCAACTTCGACTAGAACGGGTCAAGCGACACCTTCACAAGCGGTTGCCGGACGAATGTTGCCCGGCGGCGGCTCCCATGGAGTATGTGTAGTTACGCAGTAGCTGGGCCCTTAAACGCAGAGGGCTCTGGAAATCCATTCCACCAGGAAACATTTTGAAAAAGAAACTACTAGTCCTGTTGACGGCGGGGACAACTCTCGCTTTGCTTGGTGATCTGAACGATAAACCCTGGGCCGCCTTGGCGCAGGCTCCGGCTAAGGGCGCGCAGCAGGGGCAGATGTCCGAATCGGCCTTCAAGAACATCCAGGTTCTCAAAGGTATCCCGGTCGACGAGTTCATGGGAACCATGGGCCTGTTTTCCGCGGCCCTGAGTTTCTGCTGTAAGGATTGCCACACGGGAGCGGGCACCTCCAACCCGAAATGGGAAGCCGATCCACCCCGTAAAATCATTGCCCGCCGCATGATCCAGATGGTGAGCAACCTGAATCGGGACAACTTCAATGGTCGCCAGATGGTGACCTGCTGGACCTGCCATCGCGGCGGCCAAAGCCCCGCGGTCACTCCTCCCATCGATACGATTTACGGCACACCGGCCTTCACGCCTAACGACATTTTGCCGGCGGCTCCGGCAGCCGATGCCGGTACGCCTCCCGCCGATCAGATTCTCGATAAATATATCCAGGCCCTCGGCGGAGCTGCCCGGCTCGCCCAACTCACCAGCTATACGGCCAAAGGGACCAGCCATTTATTCGGTGAGGTCCAGGAAGATCCAGCGGAGATTTCCGCCAAAGCCCCAAATCAGCTCGCCACGCTGGTCCACCAGCAGGAAGGCGATCTGGCCCGGACCTTCGATGGCCGCGAGGCCTGGGTCATGCTGCCGCTTACAGTGGTCGGGGAATATCCGCTCAATGCGAGCGCGCTCGAAGGGGCCAAGCTGGATGCGCAGCTGGCGTTTCCGGGCGGCCTCAAACAATTCTTTAGCTCCTGGCGCGTCAGTTATCCCACTACTCTGGATGGCAAGGGCGTCTACGTGGTTCAGGGAACCGGCGCTAACGGTCTGATCGCGACATTTTACTTCGACAAGCAGTCCGGCCTCCTGACGCGGATGGTCCGCTATGCTGCCTCGACAGTCGGCCGTGTTCCGACGCAAATCGACCTCTCGGACTACCGGCCCGTGAACGGCGTCATGATGCCGTTCAAATGGACTTACGGCTGGGTTAGCGGTCAGGAAGAATATAAGCTGACCGACGTGCAGCCGAACGTCCCGGTCGCGGCAGCGAAGTTCGCCAAGCCGGTTCAGCGAGTCCGGTAGAAGGCACACGGCGCGCGATTGACCCTTGCGCGTTCTCCTGCGGTCCGTCCAACATGACACCAGACCAGCTTTTCAATGAAGAGCAGCGCGCGCGCTGGAACGGGATTGACGGCGAATACTGGACCAATCATCAGGATCGTCTCGATCGCACGCTGACTCCTGTAACCGGGCCGCTGCTCGCATTTGCCGCGCCGCGCGCCGGATCAACGGTGATCGACGTCGGTTGCGGGTGCGGCGCTACGACCCTCGAACTCGCGCGTGCGGTTGGTCCGTCGGGACGCGTCGTCGGACTGGATGTCTCGGGTCCCATGCTCGCGCTCGCGGGCGAACGTCTGCGGGCCTTCGCGAACACGACCTGTATGCTCGGCGACGCCGCGGAACTGCCCCTGCGGGATCTGGGCGCCGACCTGATTGTTTCGCGTTTCGGGGTGATGTTCTTCGGCGATCCGGTGGCCGCGTTTGCAAACCTGCGAACCGGTCTGGCCGCAGGCGGCCGCCTTCGTTTCGCCTGCTGGCGTCCGATCAAGGAAAATCCCTGGCTCCAGATTCCGCTGCACGCAGTCTATGAGCATGCGCCGCGTTTGCCGAAGCCGGGACCGGAAGAGCCCGGTCCTTTCGCGTTCAGTGACCCGGCGCGCGTTACGCGAATTCTGACTGCGGCCGGCTTCACGGAGCCCTCCTTCACTCCCCTGGACATTCAAATCGATATTTCGGGTGGAGGAACGCTTGAAGACGCGGTCATTCAATCGTCCGCAATGGGGCCAGCTAAGCGGGCGCTGGCGGACCAGCCGGATGAGGTTCGGGCGGCCGCCCTTGAATCGATCCGGCGCGCCCTCACGCCGTACGCCTCGGCGGCAGGAGTGAAATTACCGGGTGCGATCTGGCTGGTGGCCGCCGACCGGTCTGCGTAAGCGCGTTCACTGCGCGGCGGCGGGCGCTTCCGGATCCGAGGGCACTTCCTTGATCGTGATGCCGCCGAAACCGATGCGCAGGTAGATCCGGTGTGACGATGGCGGATTCGCACCGGCGAACGCTTCGCCCAGAAGTCGTTTTCTGTGTGCGGTGCCCGCGAAATCGGACGAAACGCCTCCGAAGGTGCTTTTCGCATCGATCGAATACGGGCCAGGGCCTGGAAGCATCAGCACGATGTCGCCGCTGCGGCTGGACGCTTCGATATCGCCACTGATCCGGCTCACCATGAGGTAGCCTGCGCCGTGCCGGATCACCAGCCGCGAATCCCCCGGCGCGTTCACGTGCTGCTCGACCGTCGCGCCACAAGTGAGACCGAACAAGCGCGTGAAAAAGTTGCTTGGCGGGAGGGTGGTCGTAATCGCCAATTCGGTGGCGGAGGGGTGTGCCGTGACAACGCGTATATCGTCCAGGCATTGTGCGCGCCGGCTTGACTTGATCGTCGTAATCTCCACCTCCGGGCGGTCCCAGGCTTCCACGAACAAGTTGCTGGATGCGGTGGTCAAATGAATGACACCGCCGGGCGCGAAATCCACCCGCTCGGTGCTGGTGACTTCAGCGGGCGGCTTATCTCCGGCCTGCGCGAACAACTGCAGCCCGAAAACGAGAGCCGTGATCATTGTCGTTTTCATACCTTCAGAACATCATCCTCTCGTGCCACCAAAGAGTAAAGTATCGGCGACAGAAAGATCGACAAAAGCAGCCGCGAAGCCAGGCCGCCCACGATCACGATAGCGAAGGGCTTCTGCGAGTCGCTGCCGATGCCGGTGGACATCGCGGCTGGCAAGAGGCCCAGGCAAGCCACCAAGGCGGTCATCGCGATGGGCCGAAGCCGCATCACCGAGGCCTGGTAGATCGCGTCCGCCGTATTCATGCCTTCCAGGCGCAGCTTGTTAATGAAGGAATAAAGAATGACGCTGGTCAGTACTGCCACGCCCATCAACGCCACGAAACCCAGGCCCGAGGAAACGCTGAACGTGGTTCCGGTCCACCATAGGGCCAGCAATCCGCCCACCGGCTGCGTCACCAGTACGCCGAATAAAATAATGAGAGGGAATTTCAAATTTCCGTACAGGACGAACAGGATCAGAAGAATCAAGACCACGGTGAGCGGAGCGATAATCTTCATCTGATCGCGCGCCGCCGTGTAGTCTTTGTATTCGCCGCCCCAGTCGAAGGTGTACCCGGTGGGGAGTTTCATCTGCCGACCCACCTCGCGCCGGGCCTCCTCCACCGCGCTGGCCAGATCGCGATTCCGCACGCTGAACTGGACTCCGATAAAGCGCGAATTGGACTCGCGATAGATGAAGGACGCACTGTTCTGGATCTGTATGTCCGCGAATTGGCTGAGCGGAAGATGCTGGCCGTCGGGCGTGGCGATCAGCAGGTTCTTAATGGATTCCATGTCCTTCCGGTAGTCTTCCTGCATGCGGACAAGAAGGTCGAATTGACGCTCGCCCTGAATGACCTGGGAAGCCGCCTTACCGCCTATGGCCGTCTCCACGATGGTATTGACGTCATCCACATTGAGTCCATACTGGGCGATCTTCTCCCGGTTCGGGACGATGGTCAGACTGGGCTGGCCCAATTCGCGCACCACGGTGATATCGGTGATGCCCGGAACCTGCGAGATGATACGTTTCACTTTCTTGGCGTTATCTTCCAGAGTGGCCAGGTCCCCGCCAAAGATCTTGACCGCCAGCGAACTCTTCAATCCCGTTTCCGCCTCATCCACCGCATCCTCGGCGGGCTGCGTGTAGTTGAAGATGATTCCAGGAAACGCCGCCATCTTTGTCTTGATGGCGTCAATCAATTGACTCTTGGCGCGGATGTTCCCTTGCCAGGCTGAATCGTTGTAGGGCTTCAATCCAATGAAGAACTCGTTGTTAAAGAAGCCCGTTGGATCGGTCCCGTCGTCCGGCCGCCCGAGTTCGTTGGCAACCGTGGTGACTTGCGGGAAGCTCCGGAGAATATCGCGGATTTGCGGCGAAAGCCTGGAGGCCTCATCAAAGGAAATCGTGTAGGGAGCCGTGGCGCGCATCCACAGCGCGCCTTCATCCAAATGCGGCATAAACTCTGCGCCGATGAGCGGGATCAGCAAGAGCGATGCAGCAAAAATCGAAAGCAGAATCACCAGCGATACAGTACGATGCCGGAGGGACCAGCCGAGCAGGACCGCGTAACCACGCCGGATAGGATCGAAAAGATCGAACCTCGGCTCCCGAATCCTGCCGCGCAGCAAATAGGAGCACAGCACGGGCAGGATCACCAGCGCGCAAATGACCGATCCTACCAGCGCGAACGACATGGTGTCCGCCATCGGCTGGAACAGTCGTCCCGAGGGTCCCGCCAACGCGTAGATGGGAAGATATCCCGCGATGATGACTGCTACTGCATAGAAGATGGGCCGCTCGACGTCGCGTGCGGCGCTGCGAATCACGTCGATCAGGTTGTAATCCGGGGCATGGTCGCCTTCGTTGCGCAAGGCCAGCTCGCGAAATACGTTTTCCACCATGACCACGGCGCCGTCCACCAGGATGCCGAAGTCAATCGCGCCGATGGAAAGCAAATTGGCGGGGATGTGGCGCCAGTCCAGGCAGATAAACGCAAACATCAAGGCGAACGGAATCGTGAAAGCTACGATGATGGCGGTGCGCACGTTGAATAGAAACAGTCCCAGAATCAGGAGGACCAAAAGCATCCCGCGCAGCAGGTTCCGCTGTACGGTTTGCTTGGTCTCCTCCACCAGCGTGCTGCGGTCGTAAAACGGGACGATTTTAACGTCCGGCGGCAGCACATGCTGATTCAGGTCTTTCGTCAAATCCTCGACGCGCTTCAGCACCACCTGGGCCTGCTCGCCCACGCGCATCAGGATCACGCCCTCCACCGCGTCATCCTGCTTCATATACCCGAATTGACCTAACCGGACGGCACTCCCGATCTGAACCTTGGCGACATCCTTGACGTAGGTGGGGATGCCATCTTTGGTCGCCAGCACGATGTTGCCGATATCCTCGGTCGTCTTCACCATTCCCAGCCCGCGGACATAATAGAACTGGCCGCCTTGGGAATAGAAACCGCCACCGGCATTGGAGTTATTTACGCTCAATTGCTGGACCACTTGAGGAACCGTGATCCCATGAGCGAACAACCGGTTCGGATCGAGCAACACCTGATACTGCATGGTGGTGCCGCCCAGACTGGAATCGTCGGCGACTCCCGAGACCGCGCGATAGCGGCGTTCCAGGACCCAATCCTCGATGGTCTTCAGTTCTTGCGGGGTACGATCCGGGCTGACCAGCACATACCGGTAAACCAATCCGCTGGGGCTGAACAGAGGAGAGACACCGGCGGCGACTCCCGCCGGTAACGTCACGTTCGCCAGCCGTTCAAAGGCTTGTTCTCTGGCAAAGTACGGATCGACGTCGTATTCGAAATTCATCTCGATCGATGAGAGTCCGTACAGTGAAATGGAACGCAGCGCTTCGATTTTCGGAATGCCGTTCATCTCCACTTCGAGGGGGATGGAAATGAGGCGCTCGATTTCCTCGGCCGCGTGGCCCGGCCATTGCGTGGTGATCTCCACGTGCGGAGGGGACAGGTCGGGATACGCATCGATGGGCAGCCGGCTATAGGAGATGACACCCCAGACGATCACGGCCAGGGCCGCCGTCAGAATTACAAACCGCTGCGCGAGGGCAAAAGAAACGATCCGGGAAATCATCAGATATCTCTAACGCGTGCTATTGGCGAACTGGAGAAAGAGACTGCCTTCCGCGACAATCTTTTCTCCCTCCTTGGCCCCGCTCGTAATCTCCGTCTCGTCACCTTGCTGAGCGCCTAGGTTCACCAGCCTCTGCGCGAATTGTCCCGGCGCGGCCTGCACATAGACGAAAGGCAGGTTCTCATCGTTGCGGAGAATGGCTGAAGTCGGAATCGAGAGAACGCTCCTTCCGGATCGGGTGTGGATCACGGCGTCCACGAACATGTCTTTCTTGAGCATTCCCTCCGGGTTTCGCGTCACGATCCGAACGGAAGTAGTACGCGTGGCCGGATCCACCATGGCTCCGATGTAGGAAACCGTACCGCGAAATGTTTGCTTAGACGAGGAATTCGTTTCCTCCACGGCGTCGCCGACGCGAATGGACTCCAGATCGCGGTCGTAAATGTGTCCCTGCACCCAAACCGTGGACACGTCGCTGATGGTGAAGCAGGCGGTCATGCCGGCTTGAATCACCAGGCCGGGCGAAACAAGCTTCTGCACGACGACTCCGGCAATCGGCGATCGCACCGCCAGTTGCGGGTTGATCGCCACGCCTTGGCGCTGGGCGTCGTCCACCTCCTGCTGCGTGACGCCGAAAATCCTGAGAGCCTGCAAGCTGTTCTCAACGTCGGAACCGGCGTCGTTGTAATCCTGCTGGGCGGTTTCGAAATCCTTCTGGGCAATCACTTTGTGATCCAGAAGATCCTGGTTACGATCCAAAGCCCGTTTGGCATAGTCCAGATGATTCCGCGCCTTCCTATAAGTAGAGATGGCGTTGGCGACATCCGGACTGGAAACGTACAGCAACGGTTGATTCACGGCTACCGGAGTTCCCAGGTCCACCAGCAGACGCGAAATGGGTCCGCTGACCTGCGTAATCGCCTGCGTGGTGTGGTCCGCATCCCAATCCACGGTCCCGGTGGTGTGTACGGTGGAAGACCACACGGCCTTGCGGACCTCGACAATCTTGAGGTGCGCCATCTGGTCTGGCGGAACTTGAAACAGTGTGGCTTCGCCGGCTTGCGCCGCGGTTTGAGCTTCGGGGGCGGGAGCCGGTTTGGATGCGCTGCAGGAATACGTGGAGAATGCCGCCGAGAGCGCCACGGCCATGCAGCACCGGCCCTTCATCGAACTCCTCATTTGATCACCTGGGTTCCCACCACGAGATTGACTTGCTCCGCGGCGATCATCTGCGCGGCCAGCGCTTGCCGGTAGGCCAGTTGGGTTGCCCGGTAACTGCGCTCGGCATCCAGCAAATCCAGGATTGAGGCTGCGCCCCGCTGATACGCGTACGTGCTCAGATCGCGCGACTGCGTGGCTTGATCCAGGTAGCCGCCTTCAAAAAGACCCACCACCTGGTCGCTGGTCTGAAATCCGTAATACGCGTTGACGACATCGGTCAGAACTCCCACTTGAGTGGAGGATTCGGTCTCCTGCGCCTGTTTTACGGCCGCCTGGCTGCGGGCGATCTCGCCTTGATTCCGATCGTGAAAGGGCAGCTCGAAGGAGAGCGAAACACCCACTCCGTTGATTCCGAAATTCTGATTCGTGTAATCCGTGCCCCAGGTCCAATCCCGCACCTTGTTGCCAAGTGCCAGGGCCACCGTGTCGCTCGCCACTTTTACTCCGCTATGCGCGGCTTGCAGGTCCGGCCGGTTCACCAGCGCCTGCTTTTCCAGATCTTCCAACTGGACGGCGTGCTGGATGCGAGCCAGCATCCCAGTCACGTCGTAGTTATCCGCGACCGATTGATATCCGAGCTGTTGGCGCAGATTCGCCTTCGATTGAACCAGGCTCAACTGGGCCGCCGAAACATCCTGCTCGAACTGGAGCTTTTGCAAAGACAGCTTGATGTAATCGGCTTCCGCCAGATCGCCCGCGGTCAGGCGCGCTTTGTTCAGGTCCAGCTGCTGGGAATAATTGGCCAGGTTGTCTTGGGCCAACAGAAGGACGGACTTCGCCAGCAGAACGTTGATAAATGCCTGGGTCACTTGAAAGCGCAACTGGCGCTCATTGTCGGCAACGGTTTTCGCGGCGACATCCGTGTTGCCTTTTGCCACCGCCACCCGCTTCTCACGTTTCCCGCCGCGCTCCACCGTGTAGTTTAGGGTCTCCTCATAGATTTGCGTCGAGAGCCTGATTGTTTGCGGCGAGAAGATCGGAATGGTGTCCACCAGGTTGCCCAGAACAGGGTTCGGCTTGAGCGCAGCCGTAATCTCCCCGGCTTTCGACTGATCGATATTAAGACGCTGCGCCCGCAGAGCCTGGTTGTACTGCAGAGCGATCCGGACCGCGTCTTCCATCGAGATCAAGCTGGGCGCGCTCGCTGGGGGCGGAACTTGCGCCTGCGCCACGGCCGGCGGCTGCAGGATGATCGACGCTGGCCACAAACACAGCGCGAGAACGACGGCACGAGTTCGCCACACCCAAAGCACCTCCAAAGTACTCCAGCCTCAGTATGTGGAGATCCTTTGGCAACAGCTATCTAATACTGGTGAGCGGGCCGATATCGCCGGTGGGCGGGTAAAACCGTCCGATAGGCGGGCAACTCCCTTGAATCTATGGCCATCTGAAGTACGTTTCTATTGTGATAAGCTGGGCGAAGTTTGGTCGAGGACCGTGCCCATCGGGCCGGAAATAAGGAGCTTAATTACCGTGTTTCACAGAAGCAAGTTATTGCTTGTGGGGTTTGTGTCTATTGGGGCGACTGCGCTGGCGCAAAGCGCACCCAACGTTTCACAGGTGGTCATGTGGTCTACCCTGACGACTCGATCTATCGTTCCGGTTACGACGCCGGGAGGGACGTTCACGCCGACGGTTAATGGGAACCCGGTCACGGGCACGCTTCCGCTGTCGTTGCTGAGCGTGTATACCGAGAGAGCAGTGAACGGCTTCAGCCTGGATATTATCAACACCCCCAATAATTACGGCATCGCGAATGCAGCCGCCCTGAGCAGCGCCATCAGTACGAATATCGCGCTGGCGCTCTCGGTGACTCCAGTGGAATCTCCCACGTCCGGCGTAATCTTAAAAACCGATCCAGCCACGGGCGCAGCGTTACCGGTCAGTTCCACGCTCGGTCCGATCTTTACCAAGCGCGCTGAGACCATCGGCAAGGGAAAATTCTACATCGGGTTCACACATCAGGATTATCACTTCAACTCCTTCAACGGCCAGAGCCTCAACGGACTCAGCCTCCTGTACCCCGGTGGCGATCCATCCGGAATTCCCGGCGCGAATGGAACAGCTCCGGCCACGGTAAACCTGGGCTTGGATGTCAGCGTTGCTCAGGACGTCACATTCCTGACCTACGGCGTGACAAACCGTTTTGATGTCTCCGTGGGACTCCCGGCTGTACACGCCGCAGTTGCCTCCAGGGCGTACAACGGCATCATTTACAGTGGAACCGGCCTGGGCACGAGTCCGGCGGACAAGTGTTGGTGCGTGAATACCTTCACTCCCGGATCATTCGCCTTGACCGCACCAGTGATCGGCCAATCGAGCATGAGCAAGTCGGGCTTTGGCGACCTGGTTGTTCGCCTTAAGGGCAGTGTGATCGAGCGGCCTCACTTTGTGGTCGCGACGGGTGTCGATTTGAGGTTTCCCACCGGAGACGCAAGCAATTATTTAGGCACCGGCACGACTTCCATCAAGCCTTTTGTCGCCGTCTCTCTGTTCAGCAAACCCATCAAAGGTTTTGTTCTGGCACCGCACATGGAAGCCGGATGGCAATACAGCGGCAAGAGCGAACTGGCCGGTCCGCTCAGTGGCACCCCTCAGTCGTATGTGCTTTCGGGTGCGTCGATCCCGTATGCTGCAGCGCCGTTCACCACCAGCAAGGGCTACCTCCCCAGCGTGTTTTCGTGGGCGGTGGGAACCGAAGTCGCTTTGAACCGGCGTAACACCGCCCTGATCGACATTCTGGGCAACCAGATCGGCTGGGGACACGGCATTCAGACCCTGGTCACCCAGTCCGTGCCGGGAGTTTTGCCCGCCAGTCCCGGTTTTAACGGTGGAACAGTAAGCGCTACCGGTCTGGCAGCGGCCACGGGGCGCACTTCTTTCGGACAATACAGCGGCGCATTTGGATACAAGTTCCGGGTGGTGAACAACCTGGTCGCCACGGTGCAGGTGCTCACTCGCTTTGACCACAACGGCCTTCGAGCCGATTTGACGCCCCTGTTCGGTGTGGGCTACAGCTATTGACTTGGGGCATGGCGCTGGCCGGCGGCTAGCGAATCGCAGTGATCACCCACTTACCTGCCTTTTTTTCTAAAAGGACAGTCTTGGCGCTGGGAGTGGGGTTGTCAATACCGCCCCCGCGCTTGTAAGCGAAATTAGCCGTCAGGCGCACGCTGACCTGCGCGCGATCTCCCTGGATCTCGGGCGGCGCCTGAGGCTCCAAGGTGTATTGCTTCACTTCGTAGTTGTTATCCGAAAAAGACTTTCGGTAATCGCGGAGATTGGGCATGGTTGGCCACAGACTGGATACCGTATTGAAGTCCTTGCGCTTAAACGCCGCGCCGAACTCGGCCAGAACCTGTTGGATCGCGGGAGCCTCAGAAGGCGGCTGCGGCTGCGACTTGGACGCGGCGGGTTGAGTGCTGGCGGGAGCTGCGGGCGCTGGATTGGGCGACGGAATTGCCGGCGACGGAGTATTGATGGCGGGCGGGGGCGCTGCCGGCGGAAGCTGCGGAGGTAAAACCGCGACCGTCGTCTCGCCTTTGTCGGCGTTCTGCCGCGGCTGCTCCGGCGCCGATTTGGGCGGCTCGAACGATTTGGGTTCCTGCCGGACCGGCTGGGAAGCGGCCGCGGGAGCTGGATTTGCCGCAGCTTTAGGCGATTCCTTCGCAGGTGTCTGAGGCGCCGGCTGTACTGCGGGAGGCTCGTTCCCGCTGGGGGACGCTGGAGCAGCGGATTGAGGCTGCGGCGCGTTCACCGCCTGAGGTTCTACCGGCGTCTGAGTACCTGCCGATTCGGGAAGCGGTTTCGCACCGGGAGTTCGGTTTGCAAGACTCCACACGCCCAGAACAATGAGGGCCGCTGCCGTTACACTCGCGGCCAGCCAGACCGGTTTTCGGCCAGTCGGAGGAGCTTCTGCCGCCGGACTCTTTTTCGAACTTGCGGCCTCTTCCATTCGGGCCAGAAGCGCTTGTAGCTCAGCATCGGATCCGAAACGGGCGACGGCTTCCTTGTGGCGGGCGCGCGCTTTGGAAAATTTGCTCTTCGCAAAAAGCTCTTCGATGTCCGCGATCGCCGTGGCGCGTTCGGCCTGAACGATGGCCGCCCGGCTGGATTGGATCTCCGGTTCGACCTCGGGCCGATTCCTCAAAGGCGGCGGCAGATTTTCGAGCAGCCGCAGTGCGCCGCGAGGATCGCGATCTCGTAACTGGCGGGCGGAATGGATCGCGTCGGCGAGCCGCCGGCTAAGTGCTTCCTCGCGGCGCGATTTCACGCGATCCATAGCGGCGGCCAGCTCACCCTCGGAATCCGGCGGGACCTCCGTCAGTTTCGCGAGGGCCGCATCGAATTCCTCCCGCCCGCAAAGGATCTCGGCGTTCGCGATTCGTTCACGCCGGTGTTGTATGGCGACCGCGCTATGCGCCTCGGCAAGCAAAGCGGAAACCTCGCTGCGGTCCGGGAATCGCTGCGACAGCGCTTCCAAGAGAGCAGCGGTGTCGGCTGGGTTTTGAACCAGCGCTTCACGCGCCTTGGCCAATGTGTCGCGGATCTCCTGCTCGGCGCGCTCGGCCAGCCAAAGCTTCTGGCGCGTTTCCACTTCCCGCCGCAGCCGCTGAAACACTTCGTCGTCGGGGCTTCCGACCAGTACAGAGGCGACCGCCAATTCGGCATCTGCATAGCGGTGCTGCTCCAGAAGGTCGCGGACCTGGGTCAACGTGGATTGGCGCAGCGCTTCGCGGCGCTGCTGTTCAATGGCTTCGTTAACTTCCGCGAGGGCGCGTTCGATCTCCAGATTTCCGGGAAAGCGGCCCAGTCCATCTTCAAGGATGCGCAAAGCTTCATCCAGTTCTGCTTTCGCGGCGAATGCGCGGGCCTTGCCGACCAGTTCCTGCGCCTCCTGCCGGGCGCGTTTCTCCTGTTCTGCCTTCGCCGCGGCCAGGCCCGCTTCTCGAACTGCGGGATGCTCGCGGAGAGCGCCGGGAGCGCTATTCAATATCGCCGTCGCGCCGGCCGGATCCCTGGCGATCAGCGAAGTGGCACGCGCCGCCAAATCGGCCGCGGCCCGGTCGGCTTCTTGCCGCGCGCGTTCGAGCGCCTGTCTCGCTTCTTCGATCCGGGGATCGTCGCCGTAACGGCTTCGAAAGGCGCTGAGACTTGCGAGAGCCTGAGTAACTTTACCTTGTTGCCCGAGCTGCGCCGCCGTGGAGAGCGCTTCCTCGATGGCCGCCTGGCGTTCGTCGCGAGCCCGGCGTTCCACGTCCGCGGCGTTCAGTAACCGGGTGATTTCCGGATGTCCGCGGAAGTGCTCGGGAGGAGCTTGCAGCAGTGTTGCGGCGGCCTCGGGCTGGCCCTGAGCGAGGAGATCACTCGCCCGATGGATGAAGTCGCGAAGTTCGGCAGTGCGCCGCGCGGCCTCCTGGTCGATCAATATGGCATCGCGCAGCTCGCCGATCGCCGGATCGGCGCCATGCACGTCAACGAATCCGTCAAGTGAAGCGAGCGCCTCGTCAAACTTGCGCCCGGTCCGCAGCTTTCCTGCTTCCGAAAGGGCTAGCGCTAAGGCCGCTCGCCGGGCGGTCTCTTTCTGCTCGGCCAGAATAGCGCGCAGCTCATGTCGAAGCCCGGCATCGGCCGGGAATTCATTCAGAGCCTTCTCGATCAGCTTCCTGGCGGCTTCAAAATCGTGCTGCAGAGCCGACGTCCGGGCCTGTTCGATGCTCCGCTGCACCGTCTCGCGATGGCGTTTCTCCTCCAGTTCCGATTGCACGAAACGGAGCAGGCTATGGACGTCTTTGGATTCGGCAAACCGGGCGCCCAACTGCTCGAGCGCGGCCAGAGCCGCCGCGAGGTCTCCCTGCTGGATATGTCTTCGGGCTTCGGACAACCCGGCGGACAATTCCCGTTCGCGTTTGTCGTGCAGTCTACCGGCGCGCACTTCCTCCGAAAACGCGGCGACTTCCGGAATCCCCGGGAAATCCAGAGCCAAGCCGGAAAGCAGTGTGGAGGCCTCGTCCCACGACCGGATTCCGATGAGACGCCGGGCACGGGAAAGTGCCTCCGACAGCCGGACCTTCCGCTGCTCTTCCGCCAGCGCTGCCTCGGCGCGATCCAGAATCTGCTGGGCGGCGCGATCTTCCGGAGACCTCGTCAGGGCCTGCCGGGCCAGGCGCGCCGCAGCGGTGAAGTCTCCCCTGCCTGCGGAGTTCTCTGCCTCCGCGATGAGTCTTGCCGTTTCGCGCGCCCGCTCGACTGCCGCGCGCGCTTCCTGAAGCAGCGACAGCGACTGCGCCGAAACAGGATCGAGCCGGATGGCGGACTCAAACTGCTCCACGGCTTCGGCGGGATTTCCGGATGCCAGCGCCTCGCGTCCTTTTTGAAGCAGGTTCTCCACGCGCGGACGAACCGCCTGGCGCCGCAATTCCGCTTGCAGCTCTTCGCGGAGCTGGCGGGCATGCTCGTACCCCGGCGCCAGCTCGAGCGCCTCGCGGACCAGCGCCTGGGCGGATTCAACCTGGTTCTGTGCCTTGGCGATCGAGGCTTGTTCCACCAATTCACGGGCTCTGGCGGTCCGCAAACCCAGCAGAGCCGGCTGCATGTCGAACAGAACGTCGTCCAGGCTCTGGTAACGCATGTCGGGATCCTTCATCAGGACCCGCATCACCACATCCTGGAGCTCGCGAGGAATGTCCGGGCAAACCTCTCCAATCGAAACAGGCTCGATGCTGAGGATGTTGTACATCAGCGCCGCTGCATCGGCGGCATGGAACGGATGAACCCCTGCCAGCAATTCGTAAAAAATCAGACCGTACGAGAAGATATCGCTGCGCGCGTTCGGCTCAGCCCCTTTGAACTGTTCCGGGGCCATGTAACGAAATGTCCCGATCATGGCGCCTCGTGGAGTGACGCGCGACTGCGTCCCCTGCGTAACCAGCGCGATTCCAAAATCCATGATTTTCACGCTGCCGTCGTTGAGCATCATGATATTGGCGGGCTTCACGTCCCGGTGGATAATTCCGCTGGCGTGCGCGTGACCCAGCCCGGCCGCGATCTGCGTCATGATCTGGATCTTCTGCAGCAGGGACAGAGGCAACTTGGCAGGTTCCTCGATCGCATGTTGCAGATCCCGGCCTTCGAGCAGTTCCATGACGATGTAGGGAACGCCTTCGTGCTCGCCGAAATCGTAAATGGTAACGATGTTGGGGTGCCGGAGGCGTCCAGAGGCGGCGGCCTCGTTTCGGAATCGCGTAAGCATCCCGGGGTCGCCGTCGGCGATCAAAGTCTTGATGGCCACCTGGCGCCCCACGGTGGGATCCAGGCCGCGAAAGACGCGTCCGAAACCGCCGTGCCCAAGCTCGGCCAAGACTTCGTATCTGCCGATGCGCTTCGTCATGTGTTGCGGGCTACCTATGATAATACCCGCCGGGGACGACAGGTGGCCCGGGATCTGTCTACTAAGGCTCTAGGCCAGTGCAGGTTGTGGCTAAAGTAACTCGGGGGCCAGGCTGCCAGCAAAAAACCTTAGGAGAACTAAGGCCGACAACTGATCGACCGATCTGGCTCCAGGCCATACGATAAAGAAGCGTCCAGCTCGCGGCCGGAGGCTTACGGCATGTCAATACAACCAGGACAACGAGTCGGGGATTATGAAATTTTGGATCTCCTGGAGAACACCAAGGAAGGCGTGGCTTACAAGGTCCGCAATGTGCTCCTCCAGCGCTTGGAAGTTCTGCGGGTTCTGCCGAAAACGCTGCAGGATGATCAGGATGCGGTGACCCGCTTTCTTCGCGAGGCGCAAGTCCACGCCCGCATGAGCCATCCCAATATCGTTACTTTCTACCACGCCACGCAGCTGAACGGCCATCTCATCATGACCACCGAACTGGTGGAGGGAACCACCCTGGCCGCGCGGCGGGAATTAGGCCCGTTGCCCGTGTCCGACGCGCTCCGTTTCCTGAGCCAGGTATTGTCCGCACTGGGCTACGCCCACGGGCTTGGCATCGTGCACCGCGACGTAACACCCTACAACATCATTCTGGCCTCCGATGGCAGCGTCAAGCTCACCGGCTTCGGTCTGGCCAAGGCGGCCCAGGATAACCAGTTGACCCAGCCCGGCACAGTCATGGGATCTTTGAACTACATCTCGCCGGAGCAGATCAAGGGTTCCGCGAAACTGGACGGTCGCACCGATATTTATTCGGCGGGCGTGGTTCTCTATGAAGCCTTGACCGGGCAGCGGCCGTTTCACCGCAAAAGCCAGTTTGAGTTGATGCTGGCGCATATGAACGACCTTCCTCCGGCCCCCAGTAACATTAACCCCGATGTGCCCGCCAAGATCAGCGAGATCGTATTGACCGCCATGGCCAAGGATCCCTCGGCGCGTTTTCAAACGGCGGAAGAGTTTCGCCAGAGCCTCGATCCGTCGCGCGATCAGCGCCCCGCTGCGGTTGTGGCGGCTGCGGAAACCGCTCGCTCTCACGGTGTTCCCAGCCAGGCGGTGCCGCGAACATCAGCTATTCCATGGAGTTCCCGGCGCCTGCTACTGGCCGGTTGTGTCACTTTTCTGGTCGCGATATTGACGTTCATCGCCGTCCTGAAGCATTTCTAAGTGCGCCGAACCAAGCAGCGGCAGGGATAGAAACCGATGAGCTTTTCGATCGGCGATACTGTCGGCGACTACCGAATCCTGGAAGAGCTCGGCCGTGGAGGCATGGGCCGGGTCTTCAAGGTCGAACACACCATCACTCACCGCGTGGAAGCCATGAAGGTCTTGGCGGGAAGCCGTCCCGACGCACCCCAGCAAGCCGCGCGTTCCCTGCGCGAGATCCAACTGCAGGCCAGCCTGGATCATCCCAACATTGCGGCCGTTCACAACGCGTTCTGGTCGGGAGAAGATCTTGTCCTGGTGATGGAATTGATCCCGGGCCACCCTTTGCGCCGCGTGCTCGAACAGAGACGCGTGCCTCTGGCCACCACGCTGGACTATGCCGGCCAAGCGCTCGCGGCGCTGAGCTATGCGCACGCCCACGGAGTCATTCACCGCGACATCTCGCCCGGCAACATGATGATCGGCCCGAACGGTGTGCTCAAGTTGACCGACTTCGGGCTGGCGAAAGGTCCGGGTGACGCACGGCTCTCGCAAACGGGTGCGCCCCTCGGGTCACTCTGGTACATGCCTCCCGAGCAAGTGCGAGGATCTTCTTCCGACGCCCGCAGCGATATATATTCTCTGGGCGCGGTACTCTACGAGCTCGCCTCAGGCAAAAAGCCCTTCGACGGCGAGAGTGCTTTTGCGATCATGGCGGATCAGGTCGGGAAGCCGCCCGCCCCACCCATCGAAATCGACCCGGAGGTGCCGCCTGCTCTGAGCGCCGCGCTCATGCGCGCCCTCGAAAAGGACCCGGATCAGCGCTTCCAGACCGCTGGGGAATTTCAGCAGTTCCTCGCCGCATCGCAAAGCGCAGGGGACGCCCCGGCGGCATTATCCCGATCCTGGCTCGCGCGGTCCTGGACGTTGCGGGTTGCGGCCGTCTGGGTTTGTCTGGCTCTCGCCGCCGTGGGGATCATTGCGTTCCGCCGGCTGCACGCGCCTGTAAATAAGCCCGCGGTTGCGAATGTCGATTCGCGCGCGGCTGTAGCCAACACCACCGAAGCTGAACCACCGAAATCAGTATCCAGCCAGCATCCCAACGGGGCTAAGCCGATTCGTCACAAGCCCATCAAGACGGGACCGAATATTTTCAGGAAGGCTTTAACGCCGATTTGGCCCTTGTCCAAACGCAACAAAGGGGCATCTGAGAGCCAGCAAACTTTGCGCGATTCTGCCGATCAATAATGGCAGCCTGGCGAAGTATCCTTCGCCTTCTCATCCGGGTTGGAGCCTGAGCCTGCCCGCTCTGCGTACTGGCTACGCGCAATGTGGCGGAGCCAGCTCCAAATTCGATTCGCGGAAGTGAGGGCGCGTCACGACGCCTTCACTTCATCCCGGCAAAGCTGGCGAATACGCACCTTCTGTTCCGTGCTCTGCGGATCGGCCTCCAGACCGAGTTCATCCAGCCAGACCTTCATCCGCCGCTCGCTTTCCTGCCTGGAAACGTCCACCACGTCTGCCCTTGTCAGCACATGCGCGGCCACCCGCCGAAGGAAACGTGGAGAGTGCCAGGCGCATATGCCAAGGCAGACTTCTGAGACCAACATCAACAAAAGAATGGGATTTAGATACTCCATGGTGAAAACCTCTTGTGCAGCAGGTGCTTCTTAGCCCTCTGCTGATTCAAAGTCTATCGTGTGCGCCCGGAAGGGGAATCCTCCGGAGGTCCCGGGGAAGGAAAACGAAAGTCACAGTACTAATCTCCTGAGTCAGTTCGACCGATTTACAGGCCATGGACGATTTCGACCTGCGTACTTTCGGCCGCAGAATGCTGCTGTTTGTGGCGATTCTCTCCGTTCTGGTGATGGGGGAAATGATCCTCGTATCCGCCGAAGAACCCGCCGGCTCGGTCCAACAGCAAACCGCGTATTCGGCTCCTCGACAATAACTAAGGACGCCGGCACGCTCTTCTCGACGGACCAAGCGAGGCCCGCGGGCCTCGCCCTCCTGAATCGAAACTCCAGAATCTAGTACCGGGAATCCGAGGTGCTGGCCGGCTTGGTACCGGTCGCAATCCACTTTCCCGCCGGAACCCGGATCAGAAAAACCGGATTGTTGCATACCACGGGAACGGTGAGCCTGAAGGAAAGCTCGGCATTGCCATCGGCGCTCAGATTCGTCACCGCCGTATCGATGGCCGTCTCAGGGGCCCCCCCGGCGTTGCCAGGGTTGCAAACCAACGTGCCGACGACCGACTTCACCCCGCCGGGAGTGCCGCTCGAGGTTCCACCGTTCAGAACCAGTCCCTCTACTTCGAAGGAGCCTTCTCCGCTATTCAGGTTGATCCGGGCGCTGCCGTCTTTGGTTGTCCATGGCCCCGCGCCGCTGTGTACTTGACCAACCGGGTTGTCGATGCCCGGAGCAGTGATCACCCCTTCGATCCCCCGCCACCGCACCACCGTGTCCGACTGGGCAAATGCTCCTGCGCACAGCGTCAGCAACAACACACTAACTTTCTTCATTCGAATTTTCATCCTTTTCTATTTTTTTATTTGAATGCCGGTACTGATGGAGCGACCGGCGCAACCGAATTGCCTGACGCTTCTTTTGATCGAGGGAATGCGAAATTCGCTGTAAGAAGATTGTGAAATATTCGTGAAGACGATCCGCCCACGTCACGGTGGTATGCTTTCCAACATGATCCGCCGAAACACGAATATTATTTTCGCCGCGGCCGCACTGATCGGCCTGGCAGGCTGGCCCAACGCCCAGGCGCAAACGCGTAAGCCTGCGCCGCCGAAGTCGCTGCGGCTCTATGTCCTCGATTGCGGAAAGATCACAGTGGCGAACGGAGACTCGATGGGGTTCAAGCCGGGCGAGCTGGCCACGTCGAATATGGTTACCCCGTGCTTCCTGATCGTCCACCCGCGTGGAACTTTGATTTGGGACACGGGCGAGATCCCCGATAGCGCCTTCAAGAGCGGCGTAACGCCGCAGACGGCGGGCGCATTTACGGTGGATCGTCCGCTGCTGCCTCAACTCGCCGCCATCGGCTACACGCCGGCGGATATCACCTATCTGGCGCTTTCGCACTATCACGGCGATCACGTGGCCAACGCCAACGCGTTCGCCGGATCTACCTGGATTGTGCAGAAAGGCGATCGCGATGCCATCTTCGCGCCTCGCGCGGACACCAAGGGGAAATTGGGAGCCGTGGGCGACCCGGCCTACTTCACCGATCTGGCCAAGAGCAAGACCATGCTGCTCAAGGGCGAGGATCACGACGTGTTCGGCGACGGCACGGTGGTGATCAAGTTCACCCCGGGCCACACACCCGGCCATCAGTCGCTATTCCTGAAGCTCGCCAAGACCGGACCGGTGTTGCTGTCGGGCGACCTGTATCACTATCCCGAGGAGATCACCTACAAGCGCATCCCATCCTTCGATTCCGACAAGAACAGACCGCCAAGAGCCGCGCCATGATCGAGGAGTTCGTCAAGAAGAACCACGCACAGTTATGGATTCAGCACGATTACACCGCTGGCATCAAACGTAAGATAGCGCCGGAGTTTTACGAGTAGGGCGAACGCGGAGAGCCCGAACTCGCTGTTAGGAAACCCGAGCGGCTTCCGCAGCCTTCTTACGGTTGACATCGATCCGCGAATTAACCAGCGCCACGATTTCGTCGATCATCGGATGACTCAAGCCTTTCTGCTTGGCAATCATCTGCACAAGCATATCGGGACGTTCGATATAGCTCGCTCCGTTGCTGAGGGCGCGCGCCGCCGAGGCCGGACGTATGAGGGATTGCGCGGCCGCGGCGTATTTCTCGAAAGGCACCAGATCGCCGGGGTTAGCCCCCAGCTTCACGCACAAGCCGTTGACGAATTCGTAGACCGAGCGCGATGTCTCCAGGTCGCTATGCACGGCTTCCTGCGCCGTGCGGATGCCGTCTTTGGTGATGCAGCGATAGTTTCCTGCCAGCAGCATGGCCCACTTCGCCAGCGGCACGAAGATGGAATCGTGCACCTTCAGCTTCACCGGTAACTCGATCTTGCCTTCCGGCGTGTCGAAGCGCGCGCCTTCGATGTCTTTCTCGAGCTGCCGCAGAATCGCCGTGGATTTCTCGTCGTCGAACCGGGCGACTTTGAAGTTGGTGGGCAGCGTCACCATCAGGACGTTGACCTGCTCGTCCGGCGGGCGGATCGCCTGCGGGTCCGGGCTGTTGAGCGTCATGCATTTCGGATCGAAATTTTCCCACACCGTCGGATCGCTATAAGCGGGCTTCAGGGCGTCGTGGTCCAAGCCCGGGATGCGCCGGACATAAGGCAGCGGCGGCATATTCATGATCGACATGCACGGCACGCGCGACTTCGCCACGGCGTCGAGCAATTCGCGCACGCCGGGCGACCGGTATTGCGGCTCCTGCATGCACAAGCCGACCAGGTCATAGTCCTTCGGATTGACTCCGGCCGCCGGTCCCGCCGCCACCTTGCCGGGCAGCTTGCGCGAATCGAGCACCACCGGATCCTTGCGCCCCCGTATTGGCAAGCGTACGCGAAAGCCTTCGGCATTGATCAGGTCCGCCTCGGCCGGCAGGCAGACCAGGTGAATCGTGTGGCCGCCAAAGAGCATTTTGGAGGCGAGGAGCGAGCCGTAAGACGCGCCCATGAGCAGGATGTTGTATGGCATGACCTTCTCAAGACTAACGCGCCTGTCATGTCGATGCAATCTTCAGCCAGCGACTATACTGGACTGATCCTTGCCGGACTGAAACATGGGCCTGCTCGCATCAATTCTTGTTTCCGATATCCTGCCGATCTTCGCCATCGCCAGCGCGGGTTTTCTTCTGGCGCGCTATGCCGGGATCGACGTGAAGATGCTGTCGCGGGTGGTCTTTTATTCTCTTTTGCCCTGCCTGGCCTTTCGGCTGCTGGTCGATTCCAGTGCCTCGGGGCCGAACGTCGCCCGCCTCATGCTGGTGGCCGTGATGATCATGGGCGCGATGGGCGTGGTCGGCTACATCGCCGCGAAGGCGCTGGGCCTGGATGGCAAATACTTGCGCGCTTTCTTAATGGTGGTTATGTTCTCGAACGGCGGGAACTACGGTCTGCCTGTGGTGAAGTTTGCCTTTGGCCCCGAAGCCCTCACCTACGCGACAATCTTCTTTCTCACTGGATCCGTGACGACCTACGTGGCCGGGTCGTTTTTCGCGGGCAGTCATCGCAGCAAAATTGCCGGCGCGCTCGAAAAAGTTTGGAAAATGCCTTCGCTCTACGGCCTCGCGCTGGCCCTGGTTGTGCGGGCTGTGGGCCGGCCGGTACCGGAAGTGATCATGCGGCCGGTGGATCTGTTGAGTGACGCGGCGATTCCCGTAATGATTCTGGTCCTGGGAATGCAACTCGAGCGCGCGGTGTGGCCTGCCCGGCCGGGAATCGTGATGCTGGCGGTGGGTATCTCACTGGTGGTGGCGCCAGTCGTAGCGTTGGGCCTCACCAGCCTTTTGGGTATCACCGGAGCAGCCAGGCAGTCTGCGGTGATCCTTTCTTCCATGCCGGTGGCGGTGATCACCACGATTCTCGCGTTGGAGTTTGAGCTGGCTCCGGAATTCGTCACCAGCGCAGTGTTCCTTTCGACGATCGCCAGCCCCCTCACGCTCGCGCCCCTGATCGCCTACCTGCGTTGATCGCGGCTCTAATCGCGGATCTCCGCATAGAGGCGGTTCACGAACCCAGTCATCGAATTCACGTTGGGCCAATCGGCGTTCGCGGCCCAGTCCGGGTAATTCGTCTTGAACACATCGGTCAATCGGGTGGCGGCGTCGGCCGCGGAAACACCGGACCGTTTCAGCGCCGTCGCGCGGGCCTGCATGTCCCGTATGAACGCCGCCTCGGAGGTGATCAGCGACGCATCGCCCACCTTGCTGTGCGTCGGTATGACCACCCGGGGCCGCAGCGGAACGAGCTTATCTAACACCGTCAACCAGCTGGCAAAACTCCCTCCCGATGACGCGACCGAGGGCACCACCTTGTTCTGAACGATATCTCCAGTGATCAGCGCCCGGTCCGGCTCGACGAAAATCAATTCATCGCTGGCGGTATGTCCCGCACCCAAAAACATGAGCCGCGCTGTTGCGCCGCCGCCCAGCTCCAACTTCGCTTCCGTGTCGAACGTCATATCCGGAGGCCGCAACGGTCCTAAGCCTTGCAAGGACGGCCCGAACTGCGGCGAATTGCGAAAGAACGTCACGGTCTGCTCGCCTTCTTTTTCCAGCTCCCGCTGCTGCACGGCCGGGCGAATCAGCACCGTCTCCGGGGGAAATCCACCGATGCCGGCCGCGTGTTCGGGATGATAGTGGGTCGTCGTGAGGAACAGCTTCGGGCCCTTCGAGAGACGTTTGGCAATACGCGCCACTAACTCGCCATTCTTGTTGCCGAGCCCGGTATCCACAACCAGCGTCGCGTTATCGCCCACCACGTAAACGACGTTGGGGAATCCGGGGGTGATCCAGATGTGCTCGGAAACTTTCGTGGTCACGTCGGCGAGCGTCGGCGAGGGGACCTGGCCAAAGGCCGCCGCCGCAACCAGGAAGATAATGACTGGTGGCATAGCCGCTGGATATCGCATAATCCCGAGGATCTCATAAGTTTTCGAGGCTAGTCCTTTGATAGACTGAAGCGAAAATCGGTAACGCGAATTTAAGGAGTCATTTATGGCCATGATTGTCGTGAACGGCGTCCGGCGCGAGGTTCAAGCGCCCACGGACACCCCTCTCCTTTACGTCTTGCGAAACGACCTCGAGCTGACCGGACCACAGTTCGGCTGCGGGCTCGCGCAGTGCGGGTCTTGTTCCGTGCTGCTGGATGGCAAGGAAATCCGCTCCTGCATCACGGCCCTTTCGGCCGCGGTTGGCAAGGAAGTCACGACACTCGAAGGCCTCCCCGGACGGTGGGCGCAACAGAAGAAGCTTTCGCCATCCGAGGCCGAAAAGACCCTTCATCCGGTTCAACAGGCATGGATCGAAGAGCAGACGCCGCTGTGCGGGTTCTGCCAGAACGGCATGATGATCAAGGCCACCGAACTGCTGGAGCGCGTCGCGACCCCGAGCGTCGCCGAGATCAAGGAGGCATTTACGACCTCGGGTCCTTCGGCGCATCTCTGCCGCTGTGGAAGTTACACCGCGATCATCCAAGCCGTTCAGCGCGCGGCAATGGTCATGGGAGGCAGCCGATGAACCCGAAGAACCAGGACGTGAACGTGTTCGGCGCTGCCCTCACGCGCCGTAATTTTGTTAGAGCGGGCGGAGCGCTGATGGTCGGCTTCGGCCTGGTGGGCGCCGACGCTCTGAAGAATTCCGTCCAGGCCGCGACCACTAAAAACTCGCTCGACGCGACGCTGCCCGAGTCGTGGATCGAAATTCATCCCGACAACACCATACTGATTCGCACAGGCAAAAGCGATTTCGGCCAGAGCACGACATTCACTGCCTACCGCCAGATTGTGGCCGAAGAACTGAGCGCTCCGTTTGAAGCCATCACCACGGTCGTCATGGGCGACACGGATCGTACGCCGGACGGCAGCGGCGCGTTCGATTTTCTCGGCAGCGGAACGCCGAACATCCGCAAGGCAGCGGCCTATACGTATCAAGCCCTGCTGGACTTGGCATCGCAGCGGCTCGGAATTCCGAAGAATCAACTTTCCGTGAAGGACGGTCTGGTTTCCGGCGGCGGGAAGAGCATGTCTTACGGCGACCTCGTAAAGGGCCAGCAGTTGAAGCTCACGATCCCGGTGAAAGGCGACCTGACCAGCATCATGGGTTTGTCCGTGGACGGCAATCCTCCGATGAAGCCGGTCAGCCAATACACCGTCATCGGCAAGCCTTTCCATAATTCGGTCACCGCGTCCAAGGTAGCCGGGAACGAAACTTGGGCGACGGACGTACGGCTACCGGAGATGCTGCATGCGCGCATGGTGCATCCGAAGAGCCTGGGCTCGACGCTGGTGTCGGTCGGTGCGTTGGACAAGGCCAAGTTCCCCAATACGCAAGTCGTCGTGAAGGGCAATCTGGTCGGGGTGGTTGCGCCCACGGAATGGGAAGCCATCCGCGCGGCTCAGCAGGTAGCCGGCGCGACGAAATGGAAGGACTGGAAAGGACTGCCCGGTCGCGCGCGTCTGTTCGATTACCTGAAGAGAGACGCAGACTGGAAAACGACCAAGGTCACCAAGAGCGATAAATCCAAAGGCGACGTAACGCCCGCGATTGCCGGCGCCGCCAAGAAGATCAATGCGACCTACCAGCTTCCTTATATGAAGCATGCTCCCATCGGACCGACCGTGGCGCTGGCCGATGCTCGCAAGGACGGAACGGTTTTCATCTACACGCACAATCAGAACCCCCAGGCGCTTCGCGGCGAGATCGCGCAGATGCTTTCCACCACGCCCGATAACGTGGTGGTGCGCACGTTCGCGGGGCCCGGCCACTACGGACGATCGAATGGCGGGAACGCGGGCGCTGAAGATGAGGCCGTGATCCTGTCGAAAGCCATGGGCAAGCCGGTTCGCGTGCAGTGGATGCGGCCGGAGGATTTCCAATGGTCGACCCAGTCCCCAGCGGCGATGTCGGATGTCGAAATCGGCCTGGATGCGAGCGGCAAGATGGTCGCGTACCAGATCGACCACTACATGCCCGCGATGCAGGATGACAGGCCCGTCGGCGCGGTGCTCGCCGGTTTGCCGACGATGCCGGCTCCGAGCGAGAAAGGGGTGTTCGTCGGCTCGACCGTCAACGACATCTCCGACCCGTGGATCTACGATGGCGTCGTGACCTTGATGGAGCGCGGGCACGGCACGTTCCAGGTCGGGCAGAAGGCTTCACCGCTGACTGTCGGACTGCGCGATCACAGCATGCGAACGCCGGGACAGTTTCAGCAGAATTTCCCGCGCGAACTGGCGGTCAGCGAGGCGGCCGCGCTGGCGGGAGCGGATGCCATTCAGTTCCGCATGGATCACGCGAAGGAAGAGCGGGTGATCGGCGTGCTGAAGGCGGTCCGCGAAGCATCCGGCTGGGATACACGCCCGTCGCGTGCCAACGGCTCCGTTGCCGGCGCCGCGCCGCTACGGGGACAAGGCGTTTCGGTGATGTTCCGCTCAGGGACGTATTGGGCGTGCGTGAGCCACATCGCGGTCACGCCTTCCACGGGCGCGATCAAGGTCGAGAAGGTCACGGTAGCGGTGGACCCTGGGATCGTTGTGAACCCGCTGCAACTCAAGCGGCAGGTGGAAGGCGGAACAGTGATGGGCGTCAGCATCGCGCTGCTGGAGGAACTGCAGTTCGACGAGAGCGGGATCACCAGCCGCGACTGGCTGACCTATCCGATCCTCAAAATGGCCGATGTTCCCGAAATCAACGTCGTGCTGCTGAATCGGCCGGAGGTCGGAAGCTACGGCGGCGGATCGGAGGCGGCCAATGCACTCGCGGCGCCCGCGATCGCTGCGGCACTTTTCGATGCGACCGGGAAGATCGCGCGGCGGCTTCCGTTGAAGCCCGATTACGTCCAGGCTCTGCTAAAAGTTTGAGTGCCGACCTGAGCGAGGGGCGTCAATATCCCAGGCGCAGCATGCCTTCCTGCTTGCCCTGCACGGTGCCCTTCGTCAGCCATTCGAGTGAAGCATTGAACAACAGGAGATGGTTCTTCTCCCACATGGCATTGTGCGACGAACACGCCAGGTCGACGAATACCTTCTTGGGTGAGCCCAGGTCGGTGTAGAGTTCGCGCACGCGGTCGGGGTTGACCTGCTTATCGTGCGCGCCGGAAACCATCAGCGTGGGGATCTGCGTTTTCGCCACGACTGCCGTGGTCCATCCCCACGTGGTCACCTGCGGAGCGCGGCGCACTCCCGGCCCCCAAGTGGCTCCCACAGGATCGGACGCGAGCATCTCCGACCACACGGAATTGAGAGCACCCGGTTCGTATTGCTCGGGACAGCCCACCTGACGATCCCAGTTGGCGATGAATTCCTCTCGCGATTGGGTGTTGAACGCCGCGCCATTGGCGGGAACTTGTTCCGGCGCATCCGCCTTGGTCGCACGATTGTAGGCGGGAGCCAGCAACACTAATTTCGACACTTTGTCCGGATGCTGCGCCGCATAGCCGCCTGATCGCGGGCCGCCGAGCGACCACGCCAGAAGATTTAACTTCTCGACGTGACGCAGCGAGCGCACATGATCCACGACGGCGTCGATATCGTGCCAGTCGGAGGCGATGGTCGTCATCTGGTGCGGATAGCTGGCGTCGCAAGGCACGGAGACAACGGATCGAATGAATAATGGCCTCTGTTCTTTCGTCAGATTGCACGGGTCGTTCATAGCCGCGGGACGCGTGGAACGGCCATAGCCGGTCATATCCATGGAAAAAACATCGAAGCCGGCGTGTGCCAGGTACGCCATCCAACTGTAGTCCTGATACGGAACGTCAAAGGACACTTCCGCCGGCGTGCCCGCGCCGTGGATGAACAGCGCCACGCGGTCGGCGGCAGGTCCCCGCGCGATCGTTCCGGCTTCCGCTACCTCACGAACGTAGATCTCGGTGAGCTGTCCGGCGATGGCCGGAACCGTGGAGTGAACCTGAACGTAGTGGTCGAGGCGCAGCAGGCGGCTGCCGTCGTCCGCGAAACTCATGGATGCGAGCGTCAGGCTTAGAAGTGCGGCACATGTCAATTTCATCGTTCATTAGTATACGTCGTATGTTAAATAGATAGCTCATGGTTGAAACCATCCAGTGGACCGATGCCGGCGTGGTCATGATCGATCAGACCCGCCTGCCGCGCGAGCAGAAGTTCGTTACGTGCCGCACCTATCTCGAAGTTGCCGACGCCATCAAGACCATGGTGATTCGCGGCGCACCGGCCATCGGAGTCGCCGCCGCAATGGGGGTCGCACTGGGCGTTCAGGAAGGCGCCGACTTCGAGACCGTCTGCAAGACGCTCGCTGCCACGCGGCCCACGGCGGTGAACCTGTTCTGGGGCATCGAACGTATGAAGCGCCTCCGAGCTTCGCTCGACGGCTTACCAAGCCGTGAAATCGTCGAACGCATGATTGAGGAAGCCAAGCAGATCCGGCTGGAAGACATCGCCATCTGCCAGGCCATCGGCCGTCACGGCGAGCCGCTGGTGCCAGACGGAAAGACGGTTCTGACGCACTGCAACGCGGGCGCACTCGCGACGGCGGGATACGGCACGGCGCTGGGTGTGATCCGGGCTGCTGTCAGCGCCGGCAAAAAGATCGATGTGTTCGCCGATGAAACGCGGCCGTTTCTTCAAGGCGCGCGCCTGACCGCGTGGGAACTACAGCAGGACGGGATCGCCACCACCGTCATCACGGACAACATGGCGGGACACTTTTTGCGCTCGGGAAGAATTGGCTGCGTGGTGGTCGGCGCCGACCGGATCGCCGCCAATGGCGACGTCGCCAACAAGATAGGGACTTACTCCGTCGCGGTGCTGGCGAAAGAGAACGGGATTCCCTTCTATGTCGCCGCGCCGGTTTCTACGTTCGACCTGACGCTCGCATCGGGCGACTTGATTCCCATCGAGCAGCGCTCGCCCGACGAGGTCACACACGTTTTCGGAGTGCCTGTCGCGCCGGAGTCGATCGCCGCGGCAAACCCGGCGTTTGACGTAACCCCGTCGCGTTACGTGACGGCGATCGTGTGCGAGCGCGGCGTGGCGCGCGCGCCCTACGAAGAATCGCTGCGGAAGTTAGCGCAGGCATGTTAGGGTGAGGTTTATGTCCGCTGTGCGCATCGCAATTTTCCTCGCTACTAGTGTTTTCTTCACGGCGATTCTTTCGGCCCAGGGGCTTACCAACCGCCGCGCGCCCAGTTTTTCGCTGCCGGATTCATCCATGCAGCAGCACGACATCCTGGACTACCGCGGAAGCTGGCTGTTTCTCGATTTCATGAAGACTGACTGCACAGTCTGCAAGCAGCTTTCGATCAAGCTCGAAAACGTGAAAAAGAAATATGGCGTAAAGGTCGCGGTTCTGTCTATCGTGATCACGCCGCCGGAAAATCAGGCGACCGTCGCCAAATATGTGGCGGAGACGAAATCCACCGCTCCCATCGTCTTCGACCTGAGCCAGGTGGCGATCTCCTATTTCAAGGCGACCCCGCAAAATCCAGCATTCGACACGCCCCATTTGTTTGCAATTAGCCCCACGGGGATGATCGTGAGAGACTGGGGCCAGAATGGAGTCGAGAGCCCGAACTTCTTGACCGAGGTGGATCAGTTGGTCGCCGGTTCGGCGGCGAAGAAATAACCTCTCCGCCATCAGTACTAAAGAGAAGACCCTAGCCGGCCGATTTAACCTTGTGCAGACTGCACAGGTTTCGCCCGAGCTCGCCGATGCCGCTGACGTATTAAGCGACCAGCTTCGATTTCATCTTCAGGAGCTCGCCCGGTTTCTCGAACCTCAAGCCGACAAGATCGACCGCCTTTTTCTAACCCGCTTGCGGGAAATGGGTTTCGAGCCGCAGCAGCGCGTTGCGCTGACGGCGATCACGCCGGGAGCCGCCGCGCGGGTACTGGCGCGCGACCTCCCTCCGCTCAAGTTCATCGAGCAGGTGGAATACAACGGCCGCAGGCTGGCTAAGCTGAATCTGCCGCCCAGCGCGATTCTGGAAGCCTTGCAGGAGTACGATCGCCTGCTGGCGCCAGTCCTGGAAGGTCTGATTGCCGACGAGCACGCCAATTTTCAGTGGGTGCGCGATCAGCTCCATTTCTGCGTCATCCTGACGCTGAACAACGCCTACTATCAGGTGCGTGAGGCCGAAACCCAGGCGTTCTATGAGCTGTTTCGCGTCGAGCTCGAGTCGCGCAATCTGGAAGAGCTGCTGCGGCGGTTTCTCGAAACCCTGGTCCACGTATGCCGCGCCGACGCCGGCCGGCTGTACATGTTGAATGAAGATTCCAGCCAGTGGGTGCTGCGCGCCGGCTGCCCCGATCCGCAATTCCTGTCAGTTCCCAATCGCCGGGGGCTGGTAAAGAAGCTCTCGAAACCGCGTTATCTCAATGGAGATCCCCGCGCCGCCGACATCCTGCTGGAAGAAAGCTGGCACACGCGGTTCCCGTCGTGCTGGTCGATTCCGCTGGCGGCCGACGGCCGCACCGCCGGAGTCATGCAGTTCGGTTTCGCGAAACCTTATGAGTGGCTGCCGCGCGAACAGGAACTGCTGGCCGCCGCCGCCGAACGTTGCCTGATGGCCGCGGAAAAAGCTCGCCTGGTTGAGGATCTGGCCCAGCGCGAAGAGCAGGTACGGCGGCTGGCCGAACATATGCTCCATGTCGAGGAAATGGAGCGGCGTCGTATCAGCCGTGAGCTGCATGACGAAGCCGGCCAAAGCCTGCTGTGCATCCGCCTGCAGATGGAGTTGCTGGAACAGGCCCTTCCCGACAGCGAAGGGGAATGGAAGGCGAAGCTGCGCGATGCGCGGGATCTGACCGAGCGAACCATCCTCGAAATGCGCCGCCTGATTTCGGCTTTGAGCCCCGCGGTTCTCGAGCAGTTGGGCCTGGGCGCGGCGCTCCGGCAACTGGTAAATCGTTTTCAAAGGCTCCATCCCACCTGCCAGATAAAGCTGCACCTGGCCAAGATGGGGGTGCTGCCACAGCAAGTAGAGGTGATCTCTTATCGCCTGCTGCAGGAATGCTTTAACAACATCGGAAAGCACTCGGGAGCGACCCACGTAAATATTTCCCTGGTATCCGCCGATGGAAAACTAAGGCTGGTAGTGGACGATAACGGCGTCGGATTCAATATCGACGAGGCTTTAGCCAAGCGGGAATCCTTTGGCCTGTCTGGAATGCGCGAACGGGTTGCCCTTTTGGGCGGCGAATTCCAAGTAGAAAGCCGCACCGAAGGGACTAAGAAGGGTACAAAGATTTCCATAGAACTGCCGATAGCCAAATAGCGGCTCACTGTAGGAAGGATTACGTAAGGCAAAGGTCTCAACTATGGCCAAGATTCGAATCATGCTGGCGGACGATCATACGCTGTTCCGCCAAGGAATCCGCACGCTGATCTCGGCGGAAGCTGACATGGAAGTTGTCGGCGAAGCCTCCAACGGCGGCGATGCGGTGGACAAAGCCAATGAAGCACGGCCGGACGTGGTCCTGATGGACATCGGGATGCCTGGTCTGAGCAGCTTCGAAGCAACCCGGCAGATCAAAAAGAACCGGCCCGAGACGAAGGTCCTGTTCCTGACCATGTATGACGATGAAGATTACCTGGTCGAGGGCATGGAAGTCGGCGCCAGCGGTTATGTTCTGAAGGACAGCCCCAGCCAGCAGCTGGTGGCGGCGGTTCGCGATATTTGCCGCGGCGGCAGCTATCTGAGCCCGCGCATGCTATCCCAACTGGTGGACGATTTCCGCAGCCGCATCAAGTCGGCCAACCGTCTGCCGCGTTTCGCCACTCTCACGACGCGCGAGCGGGAAGTGCTCAAGATGCTGGCGGAAGGCAATTCGGTGAAGGAAATCGCCTGCGATCTGAATCTCAGCGTGAAGACCGTGGAAGCGCACAAGTTCAACCTGATGCGCAAGCTCGACATTCACAATAAGGCGCAGCTGGTGCAGTACGCGATCCAGAAAAAGATTATCAAGATTCCCAATCTCGTATAACGTATCCTCCTAGAGCTGTGAACCTCAGGGCCGCGGGCAACCGCGGCCTTTTTTTATTGCTGCCTGGCGTCCAAGGAGAGCGTCACAAAACACAACTGGCCCCGATCGGTTTATGCACAGGATTTGGACATGGGTCTACGCCTAAGGTGTACTATCCACAGAAGAAAAAACCTGTGAGAACACCGTGGATCGCTCGCACTAACTCTTGTCGAGGTTCTAGCTCTTGCGTGACAATAGGTGGCCCGAGTCTAACTTCTTCATCGGAATCCTAATGATGAACTACGGAACATTTGAAGTATACTTTGTTTTAGCGACGTAGATGACGCCCTTGATTGCAGCAGACTTCTTTGCGGGCGCCGGTGGCCTCTCGCTCGGATTCGGACGAGCGGGATTTCGGATGGCGTTCGCCAACGAGCTGTGCGAGGAATACGCTAACACATACGAGCAGAATCACCAAGGTACAACGATTTTCCGAGCAGACATCCGGGCGCTCTCTGCCAAGCAGGTTTTTCGCACAACGGGCCTCGCCAGGAACGAGGTAGACGTCCTTATTGGTGGGCCGCCATGTCAGGGCTTCAGCATCAACGCTCCCACGCGGGATATTGAGGATGAACGGAACCAGCTATTTCGGCACTACGGCCGGCTCGTTCTGGAAGGCCTCCGACCCAAGGTCATCGTGATGGAGAACGTGCCGGGCATGCTCAGCCTTGACAGAGGAAGGTTCGTAAAAGCCATCTACAGGCTTTTTGAAAGCGCTGGGTATCGTATGCAGCACATGGTTCTGTGCGCTGCACATCATGGAGTCCCACAAGAACGTTGGCGACTCTTCTTCATAGGTACCATCCTGAACAAACCCATAACGTTCCCCGAGCCAACGCACTACGCCCCGGTCCGGGCTAACTTTACTGGCGGACGACACCTCACGTGGCTTCCCATGATAAGCAATGGTGTCCGCCTACCAAGCCTCTTCGACCAGTTCCTCAAGCCATTCACGACCGTCCAGGATGCAATCAGTGACCTTCCCCCGCTCGGTATCAACGATGGGAACGAAGAAAGCAAGTACACCCGTCGAGCCCGCACGCCATATCAAGAACTCATGCGCGAGCACAGCACCCTCCTCACGAATCACGTTGCTGGCGCACTCTCCCCACAGAACCTCCAACGACTGCAGTACATTCCCGCTGGTGGCAGCTGGCGCGACATTCCCCACCGCTTCCTTCCCAAAGGGATGCAACGCGCACGACGTAGCGACCACACGCGACGATATGGAAGACTCGACCCACAAGGGCTGAGCGGAACAATCCTCACCAAGTGCGACCCGCACTGGGGAACCTTCTTCCACTACGACCAAAACCGGACCCTCACAGTCCGGGAAGCAGCGCGCCTTCAGTCATTCCCGGACCACTACCGGTTTACCGGCAGCAGAGGTAGTCAATATGAACAAGTGGGCAATGCCGTTCCGCCACTCCTCGCGCAAACGATAGCCGAGCACATTAAGGCGAGCCTCTTCGGGATCAACGAGCACCCCGCGAGCGGTGACCACCTGTTCATCCAGCAAACCGCATAGTCTGGGGTGTCCCTCCTTGCGGAGGTACACTCAAAAAACAGCGATGGACCGCCTCACGACGGTGGCGCGTAGCGAAAATATGCGCCGCATCAAAAGCAAGGACTCAATACCTGAGCTCTTCGTACGGCGATTGGTGCACAGACTCGGCTACCGATACCGTCTCCACGATCATCAACTCCCAGGAAGGCCGGACCTAGTCTTCCGCAAGCGTCGCAAGATCATCTTTGTACACGGCTGCTTCTGGCACAGTCACAATCGCTGTAAGCTCGCGCACGCACCCGCCTCCCGGCAGGAATACTGGCAGCCCAAGCTCGCACGGAATAGACAGCGTTTCGAGCAACATCGGAGAACACTCAAGGCGCTAGGCTGGGAAGTACTTGTCATTTGGGAATGCGAGCTCAGAAGGACGGAAACGATTGCACGACGACTAGAAACCTTTCTCAGCGACGCTTAGACTGCAGATCACGTAGCGATGCGGCAAGCTTCGCTCGAACACGCTCCTCGAAGGTCTCACAACTGACGGCTGTGCCGCCCGTCAATCCTTCAACAGCACGTTCGAGCGTGGTCAGGCGCGGTTTCCGCGGACGCAGCGTGAACCCAGTCTCCGTCTCATCAAAACCGACTATGAACCACGCGATATCGCAATTCGAAACGTCGCGCACGTCATCCATTCGACCCAACGCGTCGAAAAACGCCTCATCCACGACGACCGCCATTTTCTTTCCCCAGCGGCGTAAACTCGGCACCTTTATCTGAAGCTGCGGCATTAAACGCTTGGGCCCGCTGCTGCGATAATCGGGCCGACGAGTAACCACGGGAAACGGCAGCCCGTCACCTTTATGTCGTGCAATCGCTGCGATGTCAACCCCCATCTTTTTGCCGGAAAAGTAAACGGCCTGGAGCTCTAGTGCGCACCAACGCAAGGGATCAGCTATGGGGTGAACGAGCACATGGTCAATGCGTCCGACATCGTCCCCCTTGCCTCCTGTTTCTGCTGGCTCTCCTTCGAGAAATCCGACCTCGCCCGCAATTAACGGATTAGGAGTGCCCAATAAGACTTCGCCCACCCACGAAAAAATTGTCCCGTTCTGCAAAAGCCGTTTTGGGCACACGGCGCGGAGACGGCCACGGTCGTCGGCGACCGTGGTAACGGTATTGGCAGCGTCGAGTTGATACGTGCGGAGCGAACACACGCCGTCCTTCTTTTTGCAATCAAAACTCTTTGTGGGGGTGCTTCGGAATGGGCATATTGGTTCGCCCGGAGCCGTTGCATAAGCGTGTCGTTGTTCTTTCGTGAGGCTGATGAAGTTCTGCCCGTACCATTCACCGATCCCGAACCGGAACTGGTCCTTAGCCGCGCGCTTTTTCGCCAAGACCTGATCATATCGCGAGAGGAACCGATCTTGAAATGTGCCTGCCGTATGAGGTCAGCGGCGACAGTGCCCTATCGGGTCGTGTATGCCGCGCGCTGTTCGCTCCAGGACCAAATCGCAGACAACGCAGCGGGGGGCTGGTTTGGCCGCGCATAAGCGTAAATGGTGCGCCGGAGCTACACTGATATTGGCGTTCATGCGCGTTCATTTGCGGCCTTTCTAAATTGACGCGCGGCAAAGGCTGACCTATGAAAAAATTCTTCCTCGGGTTCGTCATCGGGATTGTGTTCGTCGGCCTCATCGGGGTGATTCTGGTGTTCGCGGCGATTCGCATGGCCTCGACATTCGGCGGCGAGCGGCCCGTCACGGTGTCCGACAATTCCGCCCTGGTGCTCAATCTCGAAGGCGCGGTTCCCGAGCAGGCGCCCGTCGATGTGGCGATCCCTTTCCTGCAGCAGCAGACGCCGCTCACCGTGCTCGATACCTGGAAGCTGCTCCATCGGGCGGCCGGCGACACGCGCGTGAAGGCGCTGGTGCTGGAGCCCCGGGGTCTAGACGCCGGCTGGGCCAAGCTCGAAGAGCTGCGCGCGGAGATCCTGTCATTTAAGCAATCCGGTAAACCTGTTTACGCCTATCTGCGCAACGCGACGATGCGCGAATACTATCTGGCCACGGCCGCCGACAAGATTTACATGGCGCCCGAAGACGAGCTCGACGTTAAAGGTCTGCGCGCCGAACTCATGTACTTCAAGGGGACGCTCGATAAGGTAGGCGTGACTTTGGAATTCGAGCACGTCGGCAAGTACAAGGACGCGCCCGATCAGTTCACCAAAACGTCAGCGAGTCCGGAAACCCTGGAGGTCACCAACGAGATTCTGGATCAATACTACGGCAACATGGTGCAGGTCATTTCCGAGGGCCGCAAGCTGCCCGCGGGCGCGGTGCGCGGAGTGATCGATCAGGGGCCGTTCATCGGCAAGAGCGCCCTCGATAGCGGATTGGTGGACGCGCTGATTTTCGAAGATGAGATGCTGGCGCAGCTCAACACCAATCTCAAAGCCACCCTGACGAAGATCGGCGCGCGCAGTTATTCCAAAGCCGCGGGAGCAGAACCATCCGGCCGACCTCGCATCGCCTACGTTACCGGCGACGGCGAAATCACCCGCGGCGACCCGGGCGAGGACGTTTCCGATAGCGGCATCACCGCCTTCAGCATGGTGAAGCAGCTCCGCCAGGTGGCCGACGATTCGAGCATTAAGGGCGCGATCGTGCGCGTGGATTCGCCCGGCGGCGACGGCATTGCGTCGGACGACATCCTGCACGAGATGAAGCTGCTGAGCAAGAAGAAGCCCGTGCTGATCTCGATGTCCGACCTGGCGGCGTCCGGCGGATACTTCATCGCCATGACCGGCGATCCGGTGCTGGCGTATTCCAATACGCTCACCGGATCCATCGGCGTGTTCTTCGGCAAGGTGAATTTGAGCGGGCTGTACGACAAACTCGGCATCAAGACGCAATTATTGACGCGCGGACGGTTCGCCGACATCGATTCCGAGACCAAGCCCCTCACCCAAGAGGAAAAGGACAAGGTTCAGAAAGAGATTCAGGTGTTTTACCGCGGCTTTGTCGAGCGCGTCGCTGAAGCCCGGAAGCGCCCCTACGATCAAGTGGAACCGCTTGCCCAGGGGCGCGTTTGGCTGGGAGCGCAGGCGAAGATGAACGGACTGGTGGATGAGATCGGCGGTCTGGATCGCGCGGTGGAGATGATCAAGCAGCGCACCAATATTCCCGCGTCCGAGCAGGTCACATTGGTCACCTATCCGCCGCGCCGCACGCTGCTGGAGCTGCTGCTTAAGAGCTCCACCGACAATAATTCGGAGCTGGAATCGGCCATCCGCGCCGTCGCCGGGCAGCTGCCCTGGAAGTCGCTGGCCCACGGTGGCGTTCAGCGGCTGATGCCGTATTCATTAGTAGTGAAGTGAAGGCCTGGCGAGGTGGTCCATTTACGGGCTTGATCGAGTGTGGTAGGATGATATTGCTTCCTGGAAGACCTCCGGAAGCCAAACCCCCTCTCACGGAGATAGAGACAATTACGGAATGAGTTTTACCGTCTTCTTGGGCAATTTGCCCACCTGGGTCACTGCGGACGATATCAAGGGATGGCTCACAGCCGAAAACCTGGTCGCGGACGCAATTAAAGTTATCCGCAACCCCGAAACGCAGGAGTCCAAGGGCTTCGCGTTTATCGAAGCGCCCAATACCGAGGAGATGAATTCCATCATCCGCCGGTTCGACCGCGCCCCGCTGGAGGATCGTTTGCTTCGGGCCAATCCCGCGCAACCAGCCCGGCCGAAGGGCCAGCAAAGTCGGCCAATGGGTGGTCCCGGAGGGCCCGGGCCGTCTCAGGGAGCCCCATCGGGGCACAATGCTGCCGAGCGGGGAATGACCGCAGGACCGCGCGCAAGCCACGTAGAAGGGCATAGCGCAGCTCCTCAGGGCGCTGAACATCGCACCCCTCCACCGCCGCGACGCGCCAAAAAGACCTTCACCAAGCGCAGCGAAAGCCGTGGCCCGCAGAGTTCCTTCGCCGAAGAGCTCGCGAAAGCCCTCTAAATCCTTCCTTCGCGCCCGCAAACCGCCTTCAAAAGGCGGTTGAAAGGGTGATATACTCGATCCCTAAGTAATCTTAATGTTCCGCGTCCGCGGCGGAGGGGGATTTTGAGCCTATGGGCGATCTGCTGATCATCAGGCTTCTTTTTATCGCGGTACTGGCGTTTGCCGCCTATTTTCTCCATCCCTTCAATCTGGAAGGCCCCATCGCCGCCGGTGTGGGCGTGGTCGCCGGAATCGCCGTGGTGGTCTTTGAGATCCGCATCAAACAAGTGAGCATGCCGCGCTTGATCGGGGCAGCCTTCGGCAGCGTACTGGGGATACTGGGCGCATATCTCATCTCGCTGGTGCTCGAAAAGGCCATGCCCGATAGCGATAATACGGTCCCTTTTCTGCAAATTTTGGTGCTGGCGCTGATGACCTACTGCGGCCTGGTGGTAGGCGCCGCAAAGGGCGAAATGCTGAACCTGGGAGCCTTCGGCGGATTGTTCGGCGGGGAAAAAACCACCAAGACCTCCTTCAAAATCCTGGATACCAGTGTGATTATCGACGGCCGGATCGCGGATATCGCGGAGACCGGGTTTATCGACGGCTCGCTGGTGATCCCGCAGTTCGTTCTGCGTGAGTTGCAGCAGGTGGCGGATTCCCCGGATGGGATGAAGCGCAATCGCGGGCGTCGCGGGCTGGACGTGCTGCAGCGGATCCAGAAGATGCCGCAGTTAAACATCCAGATCGTGGAAGACGATTTTCCCAACGTCCGCGAAGTGGACATGAAGCTGATCGAGCTGGCCAAACTGTACACCTGCAAGATCGTGACCAACGATTTCAATCTGAACAAGGTCGCGCAGCTGCACGGCGTCGAGGTGCTGAACATCAATGAACTGGCCAACGCTCTGAAGCCGGTGGTGCTGCCGGGCGAAACCATCCGCGTGTTCATTCTCAAGGAAGGCAAGGAGTACGGCCAGGGCGTGGCGTACCTGGACGACGGCACCATGGTGGTGGTGGATAACGCGCGCAAATTGATCTCGAAGACCATCGACGTCGCGGTGACCAGCGTGCTGCAGACCACCGCGGGCAAGATGATCTTCGGCCGCTTCGATGAGCGTGCGCACACCATCTACGACAAGGAACGCGAGCGGCCCCAGCGGGAAGCGGCTAGCGGGGGATGAGGCCGCGGGCGGCAGATTACCGCCGAATTCACTACAATCAGTAGTTCGCTCCTAAAGAGAGCTTACACATGAAAGTCTCAGTCATCCTTCCCGCCGCCGGTCTCGGCACCCGCATGGGACGCGAAAAGTCGGGCACCAGCCGCAAGCAATTCATGCTGCTCGAAGGCGCGCCGATCCTGATCCACACCATCCGCAAATTCCTGCGAAGTCCCACGGTCACTGAAATCGTCGTAGCTTTGCGCGCCGAGGACATCGACTGGGCCCGCGGGCTGATCCATCAGGAGCACCCTGCCAAGCCTGTCCGCGTCGTCGAAGGCGGAGAAAGCCGCCAGCAGTCGGTTGAAAACGCGCTCGCCACGCTGGCGCCGGATACCGAGCTGGTCGCGGTGCATGACGCGGTCCGCCCGTTCATCGATTCCGAACTGGTGGAGAATGTGATCGCTGAAGCGGGCAAGCACGGCGCGGCGATTGTCGGGATCGTCCCGGTGGACACCGTGAAGCAGGTTCACAAGAACAAGATTCGCGCGACGCTTTCCCGCGAACACCTGGTGATGGCGCAGACTCCGCAGGTGTTCCGGTTCGAGCTGCTGAAGCGCGCATTCGATAAGGCGCGCAAGGACGGCTTCACCGGCACCGACGAATCGAGCTTAGTGGAGCGCCTGGAAGAGATCGACGTCCACGTGGTGCAGGGCAGCGACCGCAACATCAAGATCACCAAGCCCACCGACATGGAACTGGCTCGCCTGTTCCTCTCCGAAGAAGTCGCCGGCGAAACAGCCTAGTGAGTCAAAGCGTGAACGAAATCCGCACAGGCCTCGGCTGGGATGTGCATCGTCTCGCTGCCGGTCGGCCGCTGATTCTGGGCGGCGTCACCGTGCCCAGCGAACTCGGCCTGGAAGGCCACTCGGACGCCGACATTCTTTCCCACGCCATCACCGACGCATTGCTGGGCGCGGCGGCGCTGGGCGATATCGGGATGCATTTTCCGGATACCGATCCGCGCTGGAAAGGCGCCGATAGCCTCCGGTTTCTGGCGCACGCCGCGGGATTGGTTCGCGATCACGGATTCACCATCGTCAACGTCGATTCGACGGTGATCCTGGAACGTCCGAAGCTGAAGGATTTCCGCCAGCCGATCCGCGATTCTCTGGCGCGTACGCTGGCGATCGAGGTGGATCGCGTGTCGGTGAAGTTCAAGACTGCCGAACGCGTCGGACCGGTAGGCGAAGGACGCTCGGCGGAAGCGCAGGCGATTGTGACCCTGTCTCGCTAGGAGGTGCTAAAGGGGACAGACGATTTTTTGCGAGAGCCATCTCACTTCGTGCCGGCCGTCTGGCGCAAAATGTCGTCTGTCCCCTTTAGCCCGGCTAGATCTTCAACAGCAGCTTGCCTGTAGTCTTGCGGCCTTCGAGATCGCGCTGCGCCTGCGCGGCTTCCGCCAGCGGATAGATTTTGTCGATGTTAATTTTGAGCTTGCCTTCGCCGATCCAGCGGAACAGGTCGGACGTGCGCCACTCCAGATCCTCGCGGCTGGCGATGTAGGTGAACAGCGTGGGCCGCGTGACGTAGAGCGATCCCTTTTGGCTCAGCATCAGCACATCGATAGGAGCCGCGGGGCCGCTCGATTGGCCGAACGCCACCATCATTCCCCGCGGCTTCAGGCAGTCGAAGCCTTTGTGCAGCGTGGCCTGGCCGACGCCGTCATAGATCACTTCCACGCCCTTGCCATCGGTCAGCCGTTTGACCTCTACAACGAAGTCCAAGCTGTTATAAAGGATGGCGTCGGAGGCGCCGTCGCCCAGCGTCAGCTTGGCCTTGGCCTCGGAGCCCACGGTCGCAATCACGCGCGCGCCGATCATGGCGGCCATCTGCACGATCAATCTTCCGGTGCCGCCCGCCGCGGCGTGAACCAGCGCAGTCTGGCCCTTCTTCAGCGGAAACGTGGAATGCGTGAGATAGTGCGCGGTGCAGCCCTGCAGCATGGAAGCGGCGGCGGCCGCGTCGTCCACGTTATCGGGAATCTTCACCAGTTGCGCGGCGGGAACCGCGTGAAATTCGGCATACGAGCCGCGAGCGAGCGTGTACGCCACGCGGTCGCCGGGTTTGAATCCGCTGACGCCTTCTCCGAGCTTCTCCACTTTCCCGGAGGCTTCCGATCCGATCACGGCGGGCAACGGAAGCTTGTACAAGCCGCTACGGTGATAGGTGTCGATAAAGTTCACGCCGGAGTAGGCGAGCTTGACGAGAACCTCGCCCGGTCCGGGCTGGGGGGTGGGGCAATCGCCATATTTCATGGCTTCGATTCCGCCCGGTTGTTCGATAAAAACAGCTTTCATAAGAGTCTGATCCTCCGCCGCAGGTGTACCGTGCCAGCGTACAACAACAGATAGGCGAGCGTCAGCGGAAAAAACACCAGCCGCACCAGCGAAGGCGCTGCCGCCGATCCGCTGATCCCCATCCGATGTGTTGCGAAGCGCCGCAATTGGCCGAGGTGCGCGCGATCCAGCCAGAAATAATCGGCGTTTTCGTTGATGATGAAGATCTTCGCGGGCGCCTTCAAAGCGAGCCACCATTTCCACTTGGTCATGATGGGCACGGCCGCACAGAGGACGCCGGCCACCGAGTAATTTCGCTTGGCAAGATCGGCCCACAACGCATCGCGCCCGGCCGCGCCGCCGTAGTCGTTCACACTGTAGACGCGCCCACGAAATCCGGCCGGCTCACCCGCGTAACAAGTGAGCAGATCCATCTCCACATCGTCGCCAAACAAGTCCCGGAGATGCGGGATCACCCTCTCGATCACCTGCCTCGGTCCGCTTTCGATCAACAGGATTCGCGAGCAGTCCGGGATGCGCGTACGGAAGAAGAGCCGCAAACCGCTATTCTACGCGATTCGCCTTACTACGCCATTTGGCGATCATCTGATGATGGACCACCTGGGTCGGTCCCCACGCGGGTCACGGCGCCGAACCAGCGCGTCGTATAATCCCCTGAGTGCAACTCACTTTCGCCGACTGGGCCGTGGTCGGGCTCTATTTCCTGTTCAACCTGGCTGTTGGCTTCTATTACAAATCGCGCGCGCAGTCGAGCGTCGACGAATTTTTTCTTTCCGGCCGTAACGTCCCCTGGTGGCTGGCCGGGACCTCCATGGTGGCGACCACTTTCGCCGCCGATACGCCGCTGGCGGTGACGGGGATGGTGGCGGCCAACGGGATTGCCGGGAACTGGCTGTGGTGGTGTTTCGTTTCGAGCGGCATGCTGACGGTCTTTTTCTACGCGCGCCTGTGGCGGCGTTCGGGCGTCACTACCGACGTCGAATTCGCCGAGATCCGCTACTCCGGAAAGCCCGCGGCGTTCCTGCGCGGATTCCGGGCGCTCTACCTGGGCATCCCGATCAACTGCATCATCCTGGGCTGGGTGAACAAGGCCATGGTGGACATCCTGATGCTCATCTTAGGAGTAACAAAGCTCCAAGCCCTGGCGATTGTGATCGGACTCATCATACTTACATCGTTTATTTCGACACTCTCCGGCCTGTGGGGCGTGCTGGTGACCGATATTTTCCAGTTCGTAATCAAGATGGGCATGGTGATCGTGCTGGCGGTGTTCGCCGTGCGCGCCGTGGGTGGCATGGCGGCGATGAAGCAAAAGCTATTGCTGATAGACGCGACGCGCACAGGCGGTGGTTCCGTGCTGAACTTCGTGCCCGATCTGCACTCCGCCTGGATGCCGCTGCTCACGTTTCTGGTGTACATTTCGCTGAACTGGTGGGCGACCTGGTATCCGGGCGCCGAGCCGGGCGGCGGAGGCTACATCGCGCAGCGCATGCTCAGTGCGAAGGACGAAAAGAATTCGCTCCTCGCGACGCTGTGGTTCAACGTGGCGCACTACGCGATTCGTCCATGGCCGTGGATACTGGTAGCGCTGGCGTCGCTCATTCTGTTCCCGGGCCTTGAGAAACCTGAAACCGGCTACATCCGGGTGATGATCCTGACGCTACCGCCGTCGCTGCGCGGACTGATGGTGGCGGCGTTCGCCGCCGCGTACATGTCGACCATCGCGACGCAGCTCAACTGGGGGGCGAGCTACCTGGTGAACGATTTCTATCGCCGCTTCTGGAAACCCGGCAAAAGCCAGCAGCACTACGTGACGATTTCCCAACTGGCGACGATTTTCCTCACGCTGGTATCGGCGGTGGTTACGTTCTATCTCGATTCGATCGCGGGAGCATGGAAGCTGCTGCTGGTGACCGGCGCGGGAACGGGAGGCGTTCTGCTGCTGCGCTGGTACTGGTGGCGAATCAACGCCTGGAGCGAAGTTTCGGCGATGCTGACGGCGTTCGTCGTATCGGTGGGGCTGCAAGTCGGATTTGGGCTCGATACCGACAAGCCGCTGGACTTCGCCTGGCTGATGATCACCACCGTGGCGATCACGACGGCGGTGTGGCTCGCCGTGACGTTCCTTACAGCGCCGGAAAAAACCGACGTGTTACTTGCTTTCTATCGTCGAACTCGCCCGTCTAAGACGGGGTGGACGACGATCGCCAGGCTCGCACCGGAAGTAAAGCCTTCGCGCGACGGGCTCTCGAATCTCCTGTGCTGGGGGGGAGGCTGTATGCTGATCTATGGCGCTCTTTTCGGCGTCGGAAAACTTCTCCTGCATGAGACGAGTACCGGACTGGAGCTGCTGGCGATGGGGGCGATTGGTTTCGCCATTATCTATCGCAACCTCTCGCGAAGGGGCTGGAGTGCGGTGGTGGATTAGGTGGGTGCTGTGTTTTCTTCTCGCAACGATTACCGTTCGCGCCGCCAGCCCAGTCGATTTCGGCAATGCGGAGCTGAACGCCGCACTGGCCGAGCGCAAGCTCAAGCTGCATGTGGATACCGAACTGAGCCTGAATCCTCCGGAGACCTTCAGTATCACGCTGTATAAGGCCGGCGTCGCACGGATCACGGGGGGCGATTTGCGGGGGCTGATGTACGGGCTCATTGAAGCGTCCGAACAGATCCGCGTGACCGGGAAACTCAAAGCAGCCGCCGGAAAGCCGGCCACGGCGATTCGCGGAGTCCGCATGACGTTGCGGACCTACGATCTAACTCAGCCCTGGTTCACCTCCGACGAGCAGTGGCGCGCATATTTCCAGACGCTCGCGCGCGCTCGCTTAAACCGGATCAGTCTGATGATAACTTTGGCCGATGCCGATACGGAACGCCTGCGGATGCTCTCGGAGACGGCCGCGGAATACGGCGTCGATTTCGTGCTGGGCATCCGGCACCTGGAGGGAGATCCACAACAAGTCTATACCCGCCTCCGCGGGATACTGGACGCTTGTCCCTTGATCCGCGGATTGCAGATCGAGGCGGGCGACGAGCCGGTTCAAATGTATCAGCTCGGCGTCTTTAAAGCGCTGCGCGAGTCGGGCCGGCGGGTCACACTGGACTTGCGCAACGTGAAAGACCGGCCCGATCTGGCTCGGGCGGCTGCCACATCGGGCACCCCGCTCAGCGCAACCGGATTCGAGATGGACGCCCCGGGCCCCGATTTCCTGGGCGATCATCGCCAGCTTTACTGGAATAATGGCCGGACCAGCTACGACGCCGCATTCCAGATTGCGAAATAGTTCTCAACGAACCAGCCTCCCAGGGCGTATCTCTACATGAAAGCCATGCAAGCAGCGGCGGGAGAGATTGGTCTGGGGATCGAACCGGCGGTGAGCAGGCACAGCTTTGACGATCTTGTCGCGCGACACCAGCAGAAAGTCCTGCGGACGGCCTACCGGCTGCTCGGCCGACGGGAAGACGCACAGGATGCCGCGCAGGAAGTGTTTCTGCGGCTGTTGAAGAATCTGCATAAGATCGACGGCGATCCGCAGGCCTGGCTGTACCGCGTGACCGTGAACGTTTGTAACGATCATCACCGCCGCAAGCCGTTGGCGATGGAGATCGCTGCCGATCTCAGGGATTCGGCGCCCAGTCCGGAGCGCGCTCTGGAACTCGAGGAACGCAAGCGGCTGCTGGTCGACGGATTGCAGACGCTGCCGGAGCGGGAACGCGCGGCGGTCGTGCTGCGGGATATCGAAGGTTTGCCGACGCGCGAAGTCGCGGCGATTCTGAATGTCGAAGAAGTCACGATTCGCAGCCAGATTTCGATGGCGCGCGTGAAACTGGCGAAATATGTCAGGAGAAGGAAATGAAGTGCGAGGAATGCGAGCTGTTGCTCGCACAGAATGAAGTCGACGTCGATCCTGCGGTCGAGGCACATGTGGCCGAGTGCCGGAATTGCCGATCGCTAAGGGCGGAGTTGCAGGCAAACGCGCAGGCACTGCGCGGGCTGGCTGAGGAAGTGATGCCTCCGGTGACGGTACGGGAGCGCGGATTCCCCTGGTGGAAGTGGACCTCGGCCGCGGCGGCTCTGATCATCACGCTTACGGCTGCGTGGTTTGCTTCGCGACCGGTCAAGCCGCCGCATATTGTCTCAATCGACGTGAACGTGACTGGCATCGTTCCGAAAGCGGCCACCGCACCCTATGTGAAAGCGGAAATTCCGACCACGCTGACGCCGGCGGCGATTCCGACGGTTCCGGCAGCCGATACGGAACCGCTGCGGGTGAAGATGCTGACGCCGGATCCAGATGTCGTGATTTATTGGCTGATCGATCAGAAAGGGGAATGAGACATGAAGCGAATGCTTTCGATTCTCGCGGTCACGGCCGCGCTGGCCTGTGGGCAAGAGAAGACGTCCGGTTCCCAGGCGACCAACATCGAACTCACTGTATACTTGCTTTCCGGCGTCGCTCAAGGAGACACGGCGGACGAGGTACCTCAGGATCTGGTTCCCACAGTCAAGCAGTTGCGATCCATCTTCAACTATAAGAGCTATAAACTGACCGAGTCTTTCATGTTGCGGGGGCGGTTGGGAGGAGGCGCTAGCGCGCAGGGTATATTGCCTGGCAGCGCGGGGATTCACTACGAGTTCCGGTACGCGTCAGCCCTCGCCTCGTCGGAGACTTCTCCCCTGATTCGCATCAACGCGCTGCGAATCGTTCTGACGAATAACTACTATCGTCGAGGAGCGGACGGGAAAACGATCCCCGATCCTCTCGCGAGCATCAGCACCGACCTGGACATTCGCGAAGGGCAGAAGACCGTGGTCGGCAAATCCAGCATCAGCAGCACCGGCGACGCTTTGATCCTAGTGATCGTGCCCAAGCTGATCCAGTAGTTACTTCGTCACCGGCTGCAGCGAGCGGCTCTCGATGATGTGATCGATGATGCCATACTCGAGCGCCTGCACGGGTTCCAGAATGTAGTCGCGATCCACGTCGCGCGCGATCTTCTCAACAGGCTGGCCGGTAGCTTTCGCGAGGATATCGTTTAGTGTCTCGCGCATTCGCAGGATTTCGCGGGCGTAGATGTCGATGTCCGTCGCTTGCCCGCCCAGGCCGCTCATGGAAGGCTGGTGAATCAGGATTCGCGCGTGCGGCAGGCTGTGCCGCTTGCCCTTGGTTCCGCAGGCGAGCAGGACCGCCGCCATGGAGGCCGCCTGTCCCACGCAGTAGGTGATGATATCGGGCTGCACCAGCCGCATGGTATCGAGGATCGCCAGACCGGCAGTAATCGAGCCGCCGGGAGAGTTGATGTAGAGGGAAATGTCCTTCTCCGGGTCCTCGGCCGAAAGGAACAGGATCTGGGCGATAATCAGGTTCGCTACGTTATCGTCGATCGGGGTCCCCAGGAAAATAATATTTTCCTTGAGCAGGCGCGAGTAAATATCGAAGGCTCGCTCGCCTCGCGAAGTTTGCTCGACGACCATCGGAACCAGGACGGAATTCTGCATGCAATCTCTCCTCAACTCCGGGCCCGGGAGACCCGTAAACTCCATGATACGCGAGTGGATAGCAGCCGCGCGCGTAAAGCGCCAAGAGAATCGTGAAACCTGCCGATATATGCTAAGGATAGGGCGACCCGAAGCCCTCCCACGACAGTATGCGCATCCTGATTGCTGACGATAGTGTCGTCTCCCGGCATCTGTTGGAGGCAACTCTGCGCAAGTGGGGGTACGAAGTCGTGGTCGCCACGGACGGCGTGGAAGCGTGGAATGTGCTGCAGGGCGAAAATCCTCCACGGCTGGCGATTCTCGATTGGGTGATGCCCGGGCTCACCGGCCCGGAAGTTTGCAGCCGGGTGCGCGAGACATCCAAGAACAAGGATCTGGACTATACCTACATCGTTCTGCTTAGCTCGAAGAGCCAGCGCGAGGATCTGATTGAGGGGCTGGAGGCGGGCGCGGACGATTACCTGACCAAGCCTTTCGATCAGCACGAGCTGAAAGTTCGTCTGCGTGCCGGAACGCGCATCATCGATCTGCAGCGCGAACTGGTATCCGCGCGCGAGGAACTGCGCGAGCAGGCCACCAAAGACTTCCTGACGCGCATCTGGAACCGTTCCTCGATTCTGGATGTGCTGACGCGCGAGCTGTCGCGCGCTTCGCGGGAAAAGCGGTCGGTGGGCGTGCTGCTGGCGGACCTCGACCGCTTCAAATCGGTCAATGATACATACGGCCATTTCGCTGGAGACGCCGTGCTGCGGGAGTTTACCCGGCGCATGACGGCGGCCATGCGGCCGTATGACTCCATCGGCCGGTACGGCGGTGAAGAGTTCCTGATCATCCTTCCGGGCTGCGACGAGCGCTGCACCGGCAACCAGGCCGAGCGTCTGCGCGCCGCGCTGGCTAACGAACCCATGATGATCGGAGACGCGGCGCATGTGGTCACGTGCAGTTTCGGCGCCACCAGCTGGCGGCCAAACGCGGAATCGACCGCCGATGACCTGATCCACCTGGCGGACGATGCCCTCTACATGGCCAAGAATCAGGGACGCAATTGCGTGGCGGTACTGGTTCCGCCGTCGACGGAAGCAGCCGCGCAGCAGAAGCACACTTAGCCGGCTGAGACGGTCGGCTGCGAGTCGCGGGCCGTGGCGACTTTCCGTTTACGCTCGCGCATCCAGACGATCGCACGATATCCCAGCAGCACGGTCACGATGGCCGCGTACATCAGGGGCAGACGGATATCGGACTTGACCAGCCACCAATAATGGATCACGGCAGCGACGGCTGTCAGATAGATCAGCTTGTGAAGCTTCTTCCAGCGCTTGAATCCGAGCCTGCGCACCCAGCCGGCCGTGGACGTGATCGCCAAGGGAAGCATGGCCAGTAGCGCCAGCATCCCGATGGTGATGTAGCGGCGCTTGACGATGTCCTCCCATATAGCGGGGATCGTATTCTGGCGGGGATCCAGGAACAACCAGACTCCGAAATGGACGCATCCATAGAAGAACGCGAATAGCCCCAGCATGCGGCGGAAGCGCGTGATTTGCGGGCGATTGAGCAGCATCCGCAGCGGCGTGATGCACAGCGTGAAGCAGATGAAACGGATGGTCCAATCGCCGGTGTAGTGGGTAATGTACTCGATCGGATTCGCGGAGACGTACTCGGTCGGATCGGCGCTCTGGTATGCCTGCCAGCACAACCACAGCAGCACTCCCAGAGGCACCACGGAGAGTACAAACACCGCTGCCTTGGTCCATGGACTGGAGAGGAATCGATTCATGCTGCTGATGCTTGCCGGCCGGGCCGCCCCGCGCCGAGGCTAATGGAACTTGGCCAGGTCCATTCCGCTGTACAGGCTGGCTACCTGATCGCCGTAGCCGTTGAACTTGACCGTCGCCATGCGCGTGCCTTGCCCTAGAAATCCGCTGCCGAGCCGCTGTTCTTCCTTCTGGCTCCAGCGTGGGTGGTCGACTTCCGGATTCACATTCGAGTAAAAGCCATACTCACGGGAGGAGTACAAATTCCAGTCCGTGGGCGGCTCTTTCTCGACGAAGCGGATGCGCGCGATCGACTTGATGCTCTTGTATCCGTATTTCCACGGGATCACTAGGCGGATGGGCGCGCCGTTCTGATTCGGCATGGTCTCGCCATACATCCCGAACGACAGCATCGCGAGCGGATGCATGGCCTCGTCCAGGCGCAAACCCTCCACGTAGGGGAAAGGGATTCCGGCCTCACGCGGCGATAGCATGGCTTTCGGATCGTAGTAGGTCTCGAACGCCACGTACTTGGCTTTGCCGGTGGGCTGGACCTGCTTCAGCAGAGTGCTCAGAGAAAAGCCGATCCACGGCACTACGATCGACCAGCGCTCCACGCAGCGATGCCGGTAGATGCGCTCCTCCGGCGGAGCCAGCTTCATCACCTGGTCCAGGCTGAGAGTCTTGGGCTGCATGACCTCGCCCTCAATGCGGATGGGCCATTCCGCCGGCACCTTCCATTTCGGGGCGTTCTGGGAAGGATCTTCCTTGCCGGTACCGAATTCATAGAAGTTGTTATACCCGGTGACGGCCGCCTTGGGCGAGGGCTTTTCGTTCCCTAAGTCGTGGTAGGGACCCGTCTTGACCAGACCATTGATCGCCATCGTCGCCCGCGCCGCGGACGGCAGGGCCAAGCTTCCCAATGCGCCCGCTCCCAGCGTGGCAGCTCCCGCGCCGATAAAGCGGCGGCGGTTCAGGTAGACCTCTTTCGGTGTGACATCAGAATAGCGGAGGTCGGCAGGTTTCCGGATCAGCATGGTTCACAGTCTCCTATCCCATGGTAACTCCATAGCGGGGAACCCGCAGGAGCCAGGAGAAAAAGGGGACATCTCCTAACTTCCGCAAAGCCCGTAGCGGAGCGACCACCAGGAGGTGTCCTCTTTTTCCCCGGCATATTCATTCTTTCAGTAGTTGCGATCGAGGTTCAGACCCGTGTATAGTTTCGCAACCTGGTCGCCGTACCCGTTGAACATCCGGGTATCGATGACCTTGGGCTTCAGCAGCGTCCCCTCGCCCAGTCTCTCCTCATCCCTCTGGCTAAAGCGGGGATGCTCGTGGTTGGGATTGACGTTGGAGTAGAACCCGTATGCCGCGGGCCAGCTCAGGTTCCAGGTGGTGGGCGGCTGCTGGTCCAACAGGCGAATCCGCACAATCGATTTGATGCTCTTAAAACCGTATTTCCAGGGGATCACCAGCCGCAGAGGTGCCCCGTTCTGGTTGAGCAGGGTCTCGCCGTACATGCCGGCGGTCAGCAGAGTGAGGGGATGCATGGCCTCGTCCAGCCGCAGACCTTCGACGTACGGAAATTGGATGCCTGCTTTCCTGGACGAGAGCATCAACTGGGGATCGTAGAAGCTTTCGAAGGCGACAAACCTGGCCTTGCCGGTCAGCTTTACTTGGTTTAACAATGTGCTGAGGGGAAAGCCGATCCACGGCACCACGATCGACCAGCCTTCCACGCAGCGGTGGCGGTAGATGCGCTCCTCCAGCGGCGCGAGCTTCAGAATCTGGTCGAGGTCCAGGGTTTTGGGCTGGGCCACTTCGCCTTCGATGCGAACGATCCACGGTGAAGCGGGCTTCCACTTGGGAGCATTCTTGGCAGGCTCGTCCTTGCCCGTGCCGAATTCGTAGAAGTTGTTGTAGGTCGTGACGATTTTCTGGGGCGTGATCTTCTCGCCACCCACGTTGAACGCGGTTTTCGCGGCGCTGAGGGTCGCGGCAGCGGCAGGGATCGGCAAGGTCAACGCTGCGGCCAGGAATCTCCGGCGGTTCAGGTACACTGCCTTCGGTGTGACCTGCGAGTAAAGCATGGGGCGTCTCCGCCAACATGTTACACCAGATACGGTACGCTCAGACTTTCCATGCCGGATATCCGCAGACCGTACCCCTGGCTCATTCTCTGCCTGATCGTCCAGGCGGTGCTGATGACCAATCGGCTGGACCTGCTCCCGATGTGGAATGACGAGCTGTTCACCGTGCGGGCCGCGCGGCTGCCTATAGGTGCGATGCTCCAGATGGTCCGCGGCGATGTGCATCCGCCGCTGTATTTCCTGCTGGCGCATTATTGGATCCGGATTACTCCCGCGGGCGAATCCCTGGCGCAATTGCGGCTGCTGTCGGTGGTGTTCGCGCTGCTGGCCACGATCGCGCTCGACCGCCTGTGGCTGAAGGAGGCGTCTGCTCGCCTGCATGTATGGTGTCTGGCGCTGTGGATCTTATCGGCCTGCCTGCTGCTGTACTCCTGCATGGCGCGATCCTACAGCTTGCAGGCTCTGGTGTTCATCGTCGTGTGCTGGGCGGCGTGGCGATGGAATGAGGAATTCGCATCGTGGAAACGGCTGCTGATATGGGCCGGTTCGCTGACGATGTTGCTGTACACGCACTACGTTCCGGGAATCGCTGCGTGGGCCGGCGCCAACCTGCTGCTTTTGAGGCCAGGCCGTGAGCGTCCCGGCCGCCTGCTGGCTGGGAACCTGATCGTTTTGGCGGCTTACACTCCTTGGCTCATGACGCTCGCATCGGTGCTGGCAGTGTGGCGGGCGAAGCCGGGGCTGCTGCTGCTCACCGGCAACAGCGTGCTCGAATCGGGCGTCAAGCTGGCTTACTGGGTTTTCTCTTTTTTCTTTGGCGAAGCAATTCCGGTGTGGATGCTCCCGGTGACCGCATTGCTTGCGCTCCCCGTCGCGTGGCTGATATGGACGGGAGCACGCTCCGCCCGCTCCGGGATGTTTCCGGCGGCCGCTGCGACTGCCCTGATCGGATTCGCGGGCGTGGCGGGCTGGGTTTCCTATGCGTTCGTACCGGCGCGTCTGTTGTTCTTATTGCCGCTCGCCCTGCTCGCGATCGCAAAAGGAGCGCAATCCAGTCCGCGTGCCGGAACCGTCATCGCGGGAGCGCTCCTGGCCGCGAACCTGGTCGGCATCGGCAGCTATTTCCAGGCGCGGGATCTGCTGAATATCGGCTATCTCGCGCCCATGGACCGCATCGCGCGGGATATCGCCGCGAGCTCCTTCCCGGCCGACACGATCGTGCTGGTCGACGGACCGAATCTGAGCGGAGCTGTGCTGGAATATTACCTGCCGGGTTTTTCCACGCGGCAGATTTTTACCGGGCAGGACGCCGAGGCTGCGCGCCGGGAAATCGCCAGTCCTGCGATCCGGCATATTTGGTTTTTGCGCAATCCTCGCGATGTCACCCCGGGCCATGTGCTGGAGCGGCTGGAAACCGAGCTGCGCGGATCTGATGCGCAGGGCAAGCTCCATCCTTACGTGTCTTTTTCACCGACCCACAAGGCGCTGATGCGCCTGATGCACGTCCAGGTTGCGTCGGACTTGATGTACGGGGCATGGGAATTTCGAAAACCCAACTGACCGTGGTTCGCTACTCTAGAGAGTAGTGTCCGACCGTCACGTAAATCCCTGGATCGTTGCTTTCTCGGTCATGCTCTGCACCTTCCTGGAGGTGCTGGACACCACCGTCGTCAACGTATCGCTCCCGCACATTGCTGGAAACCTTTCGGCGACGATCGAGGAAGCCACATGGGTGCTGACTTCTTATTTGGTGGCGAATGCCATCGTCCTGCCGATGACCGGGTGGCTGGCGAACTACTTCGGCCGCAAGCGCCTGCTGATGGCGAGTGTGGTGGGGTTCACGGCGGCCTCGTTCCTGTGCGGCGCAGCGCCGAGCCTGCCCTTTCTGGTCATCTTTCGCGTGATTCAGGGTTTATGCGGGGGCGCGCTGCAGCCGCTTTCGCAAGCCGTCTTGCTCGAAGCTTTCCCGCCCGAAGGCCGCGGCAAGGCCATGGGTTTCTGGGGCCTGGGAATTGTCGTTGCGCCGGTTTTGGGTCCGGTGCTGGGCGGCTGGCTCACCGATAGCTATAGCTGGCGCTGGGTTTTTTACATCAACCTGCCTGTCGGCATCCTGTCGATTCTGATGGTGTCCTGGTTCGTGTTCGATCCGTCGTATATCAAGCGCAATGAGACGGCGAGCATCGACTATTGGGGCATCGGGATGCTGGCCGTGTGGATCGCGGCGTTGCAGATCGCTTTCGATAAAGGGCAGCAGCTGGATTGGTTCAGTTCGCCGTTTATTGTGGGCCTGCTGGCCATCGCGGGCGTATTCCTGATCGGCTTCCTGGTGCGAGAGCTGATGGCCGAACACCCGGTGGTGAACCTCAGCATTTTCAAAGTGGGCAGCTACAGCACAGGCGTCTTTTTGATGGCCGTGCTGGGATTCGTGTTGTATGGCAGCATCGTGATCCTGCCCATCTGGCTGCAGACGCTGATGGGATATCCGGCCATGCGAGCCGGGATGACCATGGCGCCGCGCGGGATCGGATCGATGATCGCCATGCCGCTGGTCGGCGTGATCCTGCCGCGTTTCGACCCGCGCAAGCTGCTGGCAACCGGGCTGCTGATGGGCGCGTTTTCCACCTGGCAGTTCGGGCAGATGAATCTGAACGCCGGCTACTGGGACCTCTTCTGGCCGCAGTTCATCCAGGGCTTCGGGCTGGGGCTGATTTTCGTACCTCTTACTACGATTTCAATGGGAAGAGTCCCGCGCGAGAGCATGGGGAACGCGACCAGCCTCTTCAATCTGATGCGCAATCTCGGCGGCGCGGTGGGAATCGCGGTGATCGCGATGCTCAACACGCGCTATCAGCAGAAGTACATCAACATTCTTGGCTCGCATGTGGTGCCGGGCGATCCGGCAACCGGACAATGGCTGGGATCGCTCCGTTCCATGTTCCTGGGAACGGGCGCGGGTCCGGGACTAGCCGACCAGCGCGCCTACGCGGCCGTGTTCGGCCTGGTGCAGCAGCAAGCCGCCATGCGCGCCTTCCTGGACATCTTCAAGCTGGTGACGGTGGTGTTCCTGTTGATGATCCCGCTGCTGCTGTTGATGCGCAAGCCGAAGAAGGACTGAGTGCCGGCTTATTCGGAGGCGGGGCTCCTCGCGCGCTGCCGAGTACGAGCCTTTCGACGTTCGGCTTATCATGGAGGTGCCATGAGGTCGCGATTCCAGCTTCGGTTGTTCGCGCTCTTATTGCTGGCATTCTTTCCCGTCGCGAACGCCACCGCTCAGGTGCTGGAGTTTGAATCCGGAGGCTTGAAGTACAAGGCACTGACGCGGGGCGGCGTCACCATCATGTTCGCCCCGCTTCCCACGAAAGTATTGGGCTACACCATTCTCCAGGTAGCCATCTCCAATGGATCGCCGGTGTCCTGGAGCTTTAAGCCGGAAGACTTCCGGTTCGAGCGGGAAGACGGCCAGCGGATTCAAGCCGTGTCGGCCGGAACCGTGGTCAAGCAGCTTCTGGATCACGCCAGCCGCGGGGACGTCGGACGGCTGATCGCGGCGTATGAAATGGCGCTCTTCGGCAACGCCCACGTGCGCTCCACCAACGGGTATGAATCGCGGCGGCAGGACTATCTGGCGTTGGGCTCGACCAGGCTGAAAGCCGCTTCGGCCGCGTCGGCGATCGCGCTGGTGACCACGAAGCTCGCGCCAGGCCAGTCTACCGACGGGGCGGTGTTTTATCCCAGCAAGGGCAAGCCGCTGGGCGCGGGAAAGCTGATTGTCGACGCGGCGGCGGAGACTTTCGAGTTCCCTGTGGAACCCGAGATCCTACCGCGAGCTTCGGCTTCTAAATAACAGCCCGCAAAACGGAGCCTGGGTCGCGGCACGGCATACGGATCTAACTTCCGTGCCCAAGAGGACCGCGACCGGCCCTTTGCGGGCTGGCTACTTGACACTCGCGGAAATTCCGCCCAGCGCGATTCTTGTGCCCGGATCGGCAAACTGCGTGCGCACATACGCCAGCGCGACGGTCACACCCAGCGCGGGCGAAAAAACGGCGCTGGCGATTTCGGCCGCGTCCCCATCGCCGGACTTGAGCTTAGTCCCCGCGGCGGGAGGCTCAGTGGTATCGATTTCCACACGCCGCAGCACCCGATGGATCTGCGCCCGGCTGCGGACGCGCTCCACGATCTCCTGGCCCAGATAACAGCCCTTGCCGAAGTTCACCGCCCGTAACTGGCCGGTTTCCTGGACCAGATAGCGTTCGGTAATCTCTTCGCCATAGCGCGGCCGGCCGCTTTCGATGCGCACGGTGCGGGCGTCTTCCGCGGTCGCGCCGGCAACCCCGGCTCGGGTGAGTTGTGCTGTCAGGGCGTCCTTGTCCTCTATGGGAATCAGCAGGAAAAAGCCGCCTCTCCCGGTTGTATCGAGGCGGGCAATGGTTCCGAACTTCCAAGATGCCGTTGCATAAGGCGCCATGGGTTCGGGCGCGCCCAGTTCCGCCAGCGCGGCGGCCGCCTTTGGTCCTTCAATGGAGACGGTCGCAACCTGATCAGTCTGGTCTTCCAGGGTGACGTCGTCGGCGATGATATAGCGATCCAGGTGTTCGTAAATCTTGGTTCGCGTCTCGGGCTCGGTGTCGAGCAGGAAATGGTCCTCGAAGCAGAGCAGGTTGACGTCCGCCAGGATGCGCCCCTGAGCGTTCAGGAAAAAGGCGTAACAACCTTCGCCGGGCTTGAGCCCTTCCACTTGGTTGGTGGTCATCGCGTGCAGCAGCCGCGCGCGATCTTCCCCGGAAGCGCGAATCTTGCCGCGGCCCGACAAATCGAGCCAGGCGGCATTCTCGCGCAAGGCGGTATAACCGGTGGTCCTGGTAGTCACTTCAAGAGCATCCATCACATTCGAAGCCATGCACAATAGTGCGCCGGGTGGACCGACGCGCTCACAACTTTTTCTATTCTGGCAACAAGGATTGCCCCGAATGGTTTATAGACCATAGGGTTCTACCCCGAGTATACAATCGTGTGTGTGATTCACGAGATTTTGCCGGTTGGGATGCTGCAATGCAACTGCTCGATTTTCGGCGACGAGCAGTCCCGCGAGGCCATCGTCGTCGATCCAGGCGATGATATCGCGAACATCACAGAAGTTTTGGATCGCCACGGGCTCACCGTGAAGGCCATCGTGATCACCCACGCTCATATCGACCACATCGGCGGCGCGGCCAAGCTGAAGGCGCTCACCGGCGCGCCCGTTTACATGAACCAGAACGACGCGGGGCTTTATGCTCAGTTGGACACCCAAGCCGCGTGGCTGGGAATGGCGAGCCCTTCACGCACGGAGATCGATAGCGAGGCTCGGGAGGGCGATCAGTTACGCCTCGGCGACGCCGAGTTCCACATCCTCCACACGCCGGGCCACACCCAGGGGAGCATCTCGATCTGGATCCCGGCCGAGAATAAGCTGGTCGCGGGCGACACGTTGTTCCGCGACAGTATCGGTCGAACGGATTTGCCTGGCGGCGATTCCCGCCAAATTCTGCGCTCGATTCACACCAAGCTCCTGGCGCTTCCGGAAACTGCGGTGGTGATTCCGGGTCACGGACCGAACACCACCATCGGGCGCGAGAAAGCGCGCAATCCGTTCCTGCGCGGTCTCTGATCGACCGGATTAGCGGCCTGCGCCCGGCACTACGGCGGCCTTGCGAAGCTTCGACAATTCCCGCCGCGCGATGCTCGACCAGTGGCTGGACGGATCGAGCTTCAGGTATTCGGTCCAGTGCCGCAGCGCCATCATCATCTGGTTAGCCCCCTGGTACAGCAGCGCAAGGTTGTAATGCGCGTCGGCGTAGCTGGGTGAAATTTCGAGCGCAGCCTGGTAGTGTTCCTGAGCCTGGACGCGGTCGCCGCGCTCGTCGTAGAGATTGGCGAGATCGAAATGCGCCAGCGCGTATTGCGGATCGGCTTTGAGCGCCTCGAGGTAATACCGCTCGGCCTCCTTCCAGTTGCGCGCGTTGAACTGGATGGTGCCCAGGTTCACCAGCGCCCCCGCCGAAGTCGGATCCAGCTCCACCGCTTTCTGATAAGCTTCGATCACTTCCGCGATGGGCGCGCCGGTCTGCTCCAGCTCCAGGCCGCGCTGGAACCAGTGCTCGGCAGCAGCGCGCTGGATCTGGTCCGCGTTGAGCGCCGCGGGTTTGCGGAATTCCAGCAGGCGCTTCAGCTCCACCGCGTCGAAATTCAGCAGCAACTGGCCGGATTCGGCCTCCATGGCGCGGCCGTCGATTTCCACGCGAATGCGTTTCCCGTCGGCGTAGATCTTCAGTTGGCTCAGAGGATCGTGGATATCGCGAAGCTTTTCCCGGAGCGCGGTCAGCGCGCGCCGGATCTGCGGCGAGGCCAAGCGGCTGGCGCGCAGCTTCAGAATCGTTCGCAGCGCCAGCAGTTCCCTGAATCCGTATATCTCGGAAGCCGGGAGGAGTTTCTGGTGTTCCCAGCTTTTGAGTTGGCGTTCCGTTATTTTGAGTAGCCGGCGCGTCTCCGCTCGCGAATATGCTTGCTTAGCCGCTGCTGCTGTCACGAATTGGATTTTACCAACTCCTGGAAGATGGTTATTCCTGCGATTCCCGCTGCGCCCGCGGAAATGCACGCATCGGAGTTCTCCCGAGTCACGCCACCGAGGGCAAGAACGGGAATCTTCACCGCCGCTGTCGCACGCCGCAAGTCCTCCAGCCCTCGCGGCTCCGCGCGAGCGATTTTCGAGCGAGGTGGAAACACGGGACCGAAAACAACATAGTCGGCGCCGTCGGTCTCCGCGTCGCGGACTTCCGCCACGGAGTGACAGGAAACGCCGACCATGAAGCCCGGCCGTCGCCAGAAATGCGCCGGGGGCGATCCCGAAGGTAAGTGAACGCCTGCCGCTCCCGCAGCGATCGCCACGTCGGCGCGCGTATTCACGATGAACTTCGAGCTTTGTGGATTCGGCAGGTTGAGCGCCGCTTCGACCAGCTCGAACAAAGCTCTGGCGCTCAAATCTTTTTCGCGAATCTGAATCCAGGTGACACCCGCGGCAAGATTCCGTGCGATCGCATCGACCAATGATCCCGAGAGTGTCCGCCGGTCCGTAATGTAACAGCGAATCACCGTACTCCGCGCCTCCTTTTCGCGCACAACGCAGCGCGGTGCGATCTTTCTTCAATCATGAGGTCCGCGCCGCGCGCTGTGCGCTCGTTTTCTCTCGGCCCGCCGGACGCGCGCTTCGTCCATGCCGAAGTAATGCGCGATCTCGTGCCAGACAGTGTCCGCAATCATCTGTTCCAGTTCCTCCGGATTCCGCGCCGATCTTTCATGGGGACCTTGGTAAATGGTGATCTTGTCGGGCATCGTGAAGCTGTTGCCCACGCTGCGGGTGGTGAGCGGATGCCCCTGATACAAGCCCAGCAGCCCGGGGCGCGGCGGCTCCCGTTCCACGATAATGGCGACATTTTCAAGACGCTTGCGAAATCGCGGCGGGATGCGGCGCAGCGCCCGCGTGACTAAGGCGTCGAATTCGTTTTCTGGGAGCACGTACGCTCTCAGTTTACGCCCGCTGTATTATAGGAAGGCTGCGCGGTTAGAGAAGCACATGGAAGAAAAAGATTTTTACAAAGAGTCGAAGACTACTAAGCCGGCTACACTCAACTGCCCCTTCTGCCGGACCGCGGACACGTACGAGTTGAACTGGTTGGTGCGCAAGAAACTGGACCGCTTGCCCGGTCGCGCTGACGAGCGCGATCGCGCCAAGTTCGCTAAATGGATGAGCTATATGGTCCTGCTCGACGACAAAGCCATGTGCAAGAACATGCGCTGCCGCAAGCGCTTCGACGTGTCAGGTATCAAGACGACCGCGTTTATTTAGGAAACCCGGGTCACCTGATAAACTCGATCCAGCCTTCCGCGGGTAATGTCACCGGCGGAAGCCCGTCCCTGGTCATCACCACCCGAAAGCGGTCGCCCTGGCGTGGAGCTTCCATTTCCACGATCCGCCCCATGACCACTTGCGCCGCTGCGGCGCCGTTCTCGAACTCGATGCCGAACTTTCCTTTACCGGCCGCATCCAGCCTCACAAACAGCTCCGTGCCGTTGCTTCCGTAGAGCATCTCTCGCGCCACACCTCCGCCCCCGTGCATGGCGCCCGAGCGGGAATCCGGCCGGTAATGCCCCGCGCCCATCCATTCGAATGCCGAGGTCACTTCGCCGTCCAGCGTCACGTGGATCGTATTCGACGGAGGCTCATGCATCTCCCCTTCCTGCGTTTTGAGTATCGGGTGCGATAGCTGCGCGGGCGGATCCAGGCCCAGAGCCCGATACACGTTGGACAGGTGATCGCGGTACAACTGGTCGAACTCCGGACGATTATCCGAGCCGTGTTCCGGCCCGTACCACCAGCACCAGTCGCTTCCCTCGGCGATCAGCAGCTCTTCATACGCCAGCAGCCGCGCGATTTCCATGGTCTGCGCGGCGTACTCGTCGTACACGCGCCGGGCGTCCAGGAGCAGATCCCAAGCCTGGTTATCTTCCTCAGCCCCGATCCAGATGTCGAAATTCGCGTTGATCCAGGACCCTGGAACCACGTGCGTCAGGGGCCGCGTTTCGTAGCGCTCCAATGCCTCGGAGACAGTGGTCGCTTCCAAACGTGGATCGCCGGAAATGCGCTGGTACAAGGCGCGCAAAAAGGGACGTCCGTTCGCCTCATACCATTCCCAAGCGTTTTCTCCGTCCAGGATGATCGGCACCAGTACGTCGTGGTCGCGCGTATTCTCGCGGATGCGTGCCAGAAAATGCTCGGCGGCCTCTTCCGCGCCCATGCGCGAATACTCGAACCCGATCAGATCGCTGAGGTAGTGATCGCGGAACAACAGGCGCATCTCGCGATCGTCTTGCCGCCATACATATTGTTGATAGGTCTCGTCGATGCCCGCCGCCTGGCCCAGCGTCCGGGAGAGCACGCCGTTGTCGCTGGCCGCCCACTTGAATCCGCAGCCCGCCGCCATGGCCAGCGCTTCATCGGAAATCGATCCTTCCGAAGGCCACAGGCCTGTTGGCATCACGCCCAACATATCTTGCATGTATGTTCGCGCCCGTTCCAGTTGGGTGAGCGCGTCCTGAGGATACTGGAATCGCGGCGGGAGCGTCATGCCCGGATGCGAAACCGCGGCGATGTCGGAATCGCACAACAGGGGCAGAATCGGATGGTAAAAGGGAGTCGTCGCGATCTCGATCTGGCCGCGCGCCGCGAAGTCGCGGTACACCGGCAATACGGCGGCGAGTGCTTCACGTTGCTTGCGGATCATCAACTCCTGATCGGCACGAGAAAAATCGCGGCCCTTGCGAACCAACTCCTTGATCTCTTCATCTTTCGCCAGCAGGTCTTCATCGAACCAGGCGATCTGGCTGAGGATCTGCAGGTCGCGCAGATCCTGGACCGACATGGGACCGCGCCTGCGGTCGTACAGTTCGATATACCGCGGATAGCGGCGAATGATTTTGTCGACGTTGGCCTGAAAGAAGTAGCGCAACACGAAGGTCTGCTGAGCTTCGGTCAGCGCCTCCGCGGGCATGGCCGCGCATTCGAAAAATGGATCCGAAGCCGTTCCGGCGGCGTATTCCGCGATCTGGGACACCATGGATGGAACCAGGTTGAACGTTTGCCGCACGTCCGGAAATTCACCCAGCACCCGGACCATACCGGCATAATCTTTCAAGGCGTGCAGACGGGTCCAGGGCAGCTTATACTGGCCGGTCCACAGATCCTTGTAGAACGGCTGGTGCATGTGCCATATGAAACAAAGGGAGGTCACTAGTTGGAGGGCTCCAGGGAATAGGCAGCATTGTTCGGCGTGGAAACGAACGCAGCCGCCAGCGAGCGGGCGGAAAAATCAAAGATCGTCATCGGCCGGAGATTCAGTATCAGCTCAATGGTGCGCAGCACGGAAGCCTGGTCGTAAGGGGTCGCATCCGCGGCTCCGCGGCGCGTGTAAGGAGACAGCGCCAGCAGCACGGGAGTCGGCGCGGAAGGGTTCATCACGAAGATCGCAGTCTGCGGCCAGAATTTGCTTTTCGAGACGGCTTCTACGATGCGTCCGAGTGCCGCGTCGCTGGTGGTCCGCAGGACCGTCAGGTTCGGCATCATCCCGGCCGGCGATTCGAATTGTTTCAGGTCGTCGAGAAACGCTTGCGGATCCGCGTCGCGATATTTCATATTCGTGACGCCCAAAAGCGATGGATCCTTGACCCGGCCGCCCTGGACTGCGTTGTCGACGAACAGCCCGTAGTTGCGCACCGTCAAGCCCGCCGACAAAGCGTTGCTCCAAAGATAGCCCGCGGCAGGCAAGTTGGCCGGCTCCCCGCCCTCGAAACCGTTGTAACGCAAACGTCCCGCCGCAAAGCTCGGGCTTAATCTCTCGGTGAAGTCCGGGGCGATGGCCGCGATCGCCCAGTGGAGCGCGGACGCGGGCGTGTCGCCGGCAGGCCGGAAATTTTCGAGCCGCACGAATTCGCGCGCGAGCTTAGTCGCGTTCGGACCACTGGATGCTCCAGCCATCAGAATGTAGATCACGTGCTCGATCGACGAGCGCTGCTCGGGCAGGGAATCGGAAAACGATTCACGATAGGGCGTAGCCGCGGTCGCCTTCGTCGTATACTCCGGCAGCATCTCGTCCGTGGGGGCATCGATCACAGACAAACTGCTGCTGTGGCCATTCAACACCGCGAGTCGCCCTCCGGTCACCACGCGCACGGCCGTCGGATATGCGCCCACAGGAATGGATCCTGCCACACGGCTGCGAGTTTCCGATATATCCGCCACCGCCACCGCGTTCACATCGGAGCAGGCGATGTAGAGGCGCGTCTGATCGGCGCTCAACGCCAGGCTGCTGGGAGTCATCCCCGCGGGTGCCACCGCGCTGAACCCGGTGTTCAGCGTTTCGATTACGTTCAGCTCCTTGCCCTCGCTCACGCCCACAACGAACACGTCGTTGGTGTTCGCCGCCGCCACGAAGAGCCGGTATTGCCACGAGTTCTGTTCGCCGGAAATTTTGCGATTGCTCAAAACCAGGTCCGTGGGATGCGCGCCTACCCGCGCGCGCGCCATCTCGTTGCCCGACGGAAGGCTATATTCGTACACCGAAGCGTCGGCCCAGCTTGAAACGAAGTACGATTGCCCATCGGGATGAAACAGAATCCGGTACGGCCGCCGTCCCGACTTCAGCGCTCCGGTAACCTGCCCCGATTGCGCGTTGATGACCAGCACGCGGTCGTGAAAGAGATCGCCCGCCAGGATCGTGCGGCCGTCGGGCGCGACTGCGACGTCCCCGATGAAGTTCATGGCGGCTGGTTGTCCAGCAGAGATCTCGCGCGAGATTTTCAGCTCGCCGGCGGGCGAGAAGCTGAACTCGAACACGACGTTCCGCGATCCGCCGCCTGCGTAGACGCGCCGCCCGTCGGGCGAAAACGCTAAGCCCAATCCGGCGTCGGCGATCGCCACGCGGGAGGTTTCCTTCATCGCCCCCGTCTCGATGACGCTGATCGAAGGATGAGAGCCTGCATTGAGCGCCAGCAGAAATTTGCCATCGGGCGAAACGGCCGCGCTCAACGGCAGGGAATCGAGCGCCACCTGCATCCCGGCCGGTTGGACACGCCAGTTTACCGGCAGCGTTTGCGCGCAGGCGAAAACAGCCAGCAGAATGAATGAGGACAGCACGCGCATGAATTCCTAATTGTACCGGGTGGGACAGGCGATCTTATCGCCTGTCGGCATTCACCGGATCGGTTCCGGCACCGCCGAACCATCCGCCCTTGGATCAGACGCGCCGAACTTCGCCCTGGTGGTCGAGTTGTACAGGATCGCCTGCCCGCGGCCGGTGACGGCGGAATCGTACTCGCGAACGACTTGCACCTGGTGACCCCGGCCGTTCAGCGCGCGGATCACTGCGGCGGGCACTCGCCCTTCGATCCGGACGTCGCATCCCGGCGCGCCATTTTTGCGGAATCGCGCCGCTTCCACCGCCTGCTGGACGTTCATGCCGTAATCGACCACGTTGGAGACGAACTGCGCGTGGGCCATCGCCTGATTGGACCCGCCCATGATGCCGAACCCGATATGCTGATCGCCCTTTTCCATGAAGCCCGGAATGATGGTGTGCGAAGGACGCTTGCCGCCGGCCAACAGGTTCGGACTCCCCGGCGTGAGCGAGAAATTCTGGCCGCGGTCATGCAGCAGGAATCCCAAGCCCTCCACCGTCACATCCGAGCCGAAGTAATCGTACAGACTCTGGATCCAGCTGGCGATGTTGCCGTCTTTATCAACGGTGGTCAGGTAGGTTGTCTCGCCGAACACCGGCGTGCCCGCAGCCACCGTGCAATTGGCCTTCGCCGGATCGATTGCCGCCGCCCGCTTGCGCGCGTAGTCTTTCGACAGCAGTCCATGCACGGGGATGTCCGCAAAACGCGGGTCGCCGTTGTAGCGCAGATCCGAATACGCCAGCTTCATGGCTTCAATGCGGCGGTGCAGTTCGTCTGCCGCGTACGGGCCGCCCTTGCCCGCGGGAACGGCTTCCATGATGTTAAGCATCTCGAGCGCGGCGATTCCCTGGCCGTTGGGAGGCAGCTCGTAAACACGCCATCCGCGATAGTCCGTAGAAATCGGCTCGACCCACTCGGCGGAAAAAGCGGAAAGATCCTCGGCCGTCATCGTGCCGCCCAGACTCTTCGAGGTCTTGAGAATCGCGGATGCGATTTCGCCTTTGTAAAATGCGTCGCGGCCTTGGTCCGCCAGAATTCGCAGTGCTCGGCCCATCGCGGGGTTCTTGAAGATATCGCCCACGCGCGGGGCACGGCCTCCCGGCAGATACACGCGAGCGGTTTCCGGCTGGGATCGTAATGACGCGGCGGATCCTGCCCAGTACCGTTGGGCATCTTCCGTCACCGGAAAACCTTCCTCGGCGTACGCGATCGCCGCCTGGAACAGATCCTTCCATGGCAGTTTGCCGAAACGCTCGTGCATCTTGGCCCAGCCGTCGACCGCTCCGGGCACCGTGACGCTGTGGATGCCTTCGGGTATCGACTGGAATCCCTGCTTCGCGAGAAACTCCGCGCTCAACCCGCGGGGCGCCGGTCCCGACGCATTCAGTCCGGTCAGCTTCCCCGACTTCGCGTCCCAGTAGATCACGAACAAATCGCCGCCGATGCCGTTCATCATCGGCTCCACCACGCCCAGCACTGCGTTCGCGGCGATGGCCGCATCCACGGCCGAACCCCCTTTTGCGAGGATCTGCGCGCCGGCCTGCGAAGCCAGCGTCTGGCTGGTGGCCGCCATTCCCTGCTGCGTGATCACCATCGACCGGCCATAATCCCGCGCTTGTCCGAACAGGCACAGGCTGCTAAAAGTCAATAAGAACGCTGTTCGCAGGACCATCCCCATGACAGTATCACGCCGGGATGATATTGTAATCGGGGATACAAACTATGCGCCTGCTCAAGCAATTCTCAATTCTGGCGATCGTGGCCCTCGGCATATTTTCGGGCTTACGGGCGCAACAAAAGGAAACCTTCGCCTGGGCTCCGCTGCCCGTGCAGCCGAACACCTGGGTCGCGCCGAACCAGCCTATCTGGAGGCTCTCCGAGCTTCTTGCTAAGCACAAAGGACAGGCGACTTGGAGCCAGACGGTGGTCGACGACAGCACTCTCCATGCCGATTATGTGTCCATGGCGCCGGGTGCGAAAACGCCGCGGCAGTTCCATCCCGACACGCGCGCGTGGTGGATCGTGCAGGACGGGCAGATTCGCTTTACCATCGAAGGCCAGGAACCATTCGTCGCCTCCAAGGGTTATATGGTCCAGGTGCCGTATCGCAATGTTTTCAGCATGGAAACGGTCGGAGATAAGCCGTCGCTAAGGCTCGAGGTCAATATCGCGGGCGCGAAAACAATGTATCCCATTGATGAAAAACCGGCGGCCATGCCGGGCTTCAATTTCGTCAAAGTGCGGATCAGCGGAAAGGGCAAGTACGATCAGGGCAACAAGCCGTACATCGACTTCAATCAAGTGGTTGCGGGAGCCGAAAAACAGCGGCGCTTCATCGCCGACGACCGGGCCGTGGCGAACATTATCATTGGCGATCCCACCAAGCAGAGGCCCGCGCCCGACACCGACTGGGGCCATTTTCACCTGGAGTCTTCCGAGTTCTGGTTCATCTTGCTGGGCAAGATGGAGTACAAGATCGGATCGCTGCCCATCTTCATCGCCGATCAGGGCGATATTGTCTACACGCCCCGGGAAACCTGGCACCGTGCGCGATTCGGCGGGACCGAAATGGCCTGCCGCTTAGCGATGAACGGGTATCAGGATCTGCTTCACAATTATCAGCCGCCCGATTAAACGCAGGTCGGGCATGCCCGACCCCTACAAGCCCGGCGCGTTAATGCGAAATATCGCGCCGCGCGAACAATACGTAAGCCGCCGCGAAACCCGTTAAAGCGATCCCACCCAGCACCGCCACGTTCTTGAGCGGCAGCGGATTCCCCGTGATCAGATCGAACGGATTGTAGTATCGGAACGGCGAAATCCACGCGATTTTCTCGGCGGGTTGCCACAGCCGCGCGACATAGTCCAGCAGGAACGCAGCGAACGCCAGCAGTCCGGCAGTGCCGCCCGCCACGCTGCGACGCCGCGACGCCGCGCCAATCGCCATCGCCACTCCGCCCCAGCACAGTGTCAGCATCCCCAAGTTGATCGCCAATGAAATGATGAGCGCCGCCGGCGGCCACGCGACGCCTGTGGGAGCGAACAACCACAGTCCGGTCCACGTCCCCGCTACCATCAGTACCAGCATGGCGGCGGACACCAGCGTCGTCAGTGCGATAGTGCGGGTGATGATCCAGTGCCGGGCGAGGGGACGTGCCAGGATCAAATCCATGAAGCCCGTCTCCACTTCCGACGCCGGAGTGGTGGCGAGTGTGACCGCGAGTGCGATCAAGGCTCCCATGACGGCAAGTTCGAAGTATCCCAGGCACACGATTCCGCTGAACGACATGATGATTGTCACGGACGGACCCAAAAGCTCGCGCGCAAACGGCGGAATAAGCGCGCTGAGCTGATCGAACGCCCCGGTGGTGTGCAGCGCTCCCGCGACGAAAATCAGAACCAGCTGCAAGGCTGCCAGCAGAAGCCCGGTGGCGATCGCCAGAGTACGCACCCGCCTGAGCGAATACGCGAATAGGAGTGCAGCGCTTTTCACTTTGCGCCGTCCCGATAATACTTAAGGATCACGTCTTCGAGTTTCGCTTCTTCGATCTCGATATCCTGAATTGGCAACCCGGCGATCGTTCGCAGCAGCGGGCCGAGGGGCCCTTCCACTTTGAGGTTCCATGACCGCGGCCCAGGAACGTCTTCGGAAAACAGCACGCGCACCGATCGTGCCGCCAGCCTGCGGAGTTCCTCCACGCTTGACAGCAGCACCAGTTCGCCCTTCCGCACCAGCGCGATCCGATCGCACACCCGGTCGACTTCGGAAAGTACATGCGAGGACATGAACACCGTTCGGCCGCGCCCTTTCACGTCGACCAGAAGCCTGTAGAAAGACTCCTGCATCAGCGGATCCAGACCTTCGGTGGGCTCATCCAAAATCAGCAGCTGAGGATCGGACTGAAAGGCCTGGATCAGCCCGAGCTTGCGCTTCATGCCGGTGCTATATTCCCGCAGGCGGCGGCGCAGATCGCCCGCGGGGAATTCCAGGCGCTCCTGCAATTCGCGGCGCCGCGACATATTGATCACGTGCCCGCTCAGCCCTGCGAGCAGATCCAGCACCTCGCGTCCGGTCAGATCGGAGTAGATGCCCATCTCGCCCGGCAGGTATCCGACGTTCAACCGGGCTCGGAGACCGTCCGTCTGGCAATCGTGCCCCAGGATCGATGCATTGCCGCTATTGGGCCGCAGCAGATCGAGCAGGATGCGAATGGTGGTCGTCTTGCCCGCGCCGTTCAACCCGAGAAATCCGAGAATCTCCCCTTGAATCACTTCGAGATTCAGATTATTGACGGCCAGAACATTTCCGTACCGCTTGGTCAGACCGCGGATGGAGATGGGCGCCAACCCACATTCTAAGGGTATAATCCGACCGATGAAATCATCGCGACGAAAGTTCCTTGGCGCCAGCGCCGGGGCCGCGGCAATCGCGGCCGGGCCCGGTACCCTCTTGGTCTCGGGCCAGGACATTGCGCCCGAGCCGATGCTGGTGCTTACCAACGGCCGGATCCACACCATGGACGCTGCCAACACCATCGCCACCTCCGTGACGATTCGAAACGGCCGGTTTGTCTCGGTGAACGCCGCACCGGCCGCGGGACCGGGCATCCGCGTCATCGATCTCGGCGGACGCACCGTGGTACCCGGACTGGTCGAGCCTCACATTCACATCGTGAGCCTGGCGAACCGTCCTGGCTACCACACGATTTTGGAGAACACCGCTTCGATTCGCGAAGTCCAGGAGGCGTTGGCCGCGCGCCGCAAAGACGTTCCACCAGGGTCCCCTAATACAACCTGGATTACATCGATGGGCGGCTGGCATCCCAACCAGTGGGCCGAACATCGTCATCCGACGCTGGCCGAACTCGACCAGGCGGTTCCCGATCGTCCCGTGCTGCTGTATGAGCGCTTCACCGGCCCCTGCGCGACCAATAGCCTGGGCAAAGCGTTCTTCGACGCCGTGGATGCCGCGCCGCCGGTTCATCCGGACATCAAGAAAATAAACGTCTCATCCACCGGTGCGATCGCGGGCGCCGGTCCGGCAGGCAATCCGTCGGCGTCAGCTCTGTTCCTCCTGCGCCGGATTCAGACCTTCGCCGACCGCAAGCGAAGCACGCTGGACGCGATGAACTATTCGGCCAGCGTCGGCCTGACAACTCATCTGGACCAGGTATTGTTCCCCACGCCGGGACCGCTTCACCCCAGCCAGATCCTGTCGAATCTCGATCAGTACAAGATGTACGACCCGTGGCTTGAGCTCCACCGCGAGGGGAAGACCATCGTCCGGTTGCAAATGAATTTTCTGCAGAACCAGAGCGATCCAAATCTGCCCGAGCTGAAGGAGCGCCTTCGCAACCAGTTCCAGTTCTTTGGCGACGACATGATGCGAACCGGTGCGATCGGCGAGTGGGCCGCGCCCCTGGGCAGCGGCGCAGTCTGGAGAGAAGCGCAACACCTGGTGGCCGAAGCCGGCTGGCGCAACGAAAACGCCGTCCAGAATCTCGCCGGGCTGCAGCAGGTGGTCGAAGCTTACGAAGCTGTGAACAAGGAGTTCGATATCACGCAGAAGCGCTGGGTGGTTCACCATGTTCCGCAAGTCAACGCCGACCTGCTCAACCGGCTCAAGGCGCTGGGGTGCGGCGTCGAGATGGGCGCGTTCCGCTGGGTGACTTCTTCGGATCCGAAGATGGTCGCGGGCCCCCCGTTCCGGACCATCGTCGACCACGGCATCCAGGTGGGCATTCATGGAGACGGCGTCCATATCGCGCCGTTGAATCCCTGGCTGCATATCTATTACGCGACCACCGGCGTCAATTCGTTCGGCGACAAGGTTAATGGCGACCAGCAGCTCACGCGTGCCGAAGCGCTTCGTCTGTTCACTCGCAACAACAGCTGGTTCCTGCGGATGGAAGAAAAGATCGGCTCCATCGAGCAGGGTAAGTTGGCTGATCTGGCAGTACTCGATCGCGACTACTTCACGGTCCCCGATTCCGAGATCAGGAAGATCCGTTCGGTGTTGACCATCGTGGACGGCAAAATCGTCCACGATGCCGGTGCGCTCTAACGATGTTAGTTAACCCGCACGGATGCGGATGCGGACTTCGTCGTGGTTCCGTCGGTGCCGGTTACCGTTAGGGTCCGCGCACCTTTCTTGGCGCTGGATGTTACTGTGACGGTCAGCGTTGCCGATCCGTTCCCACCGGGGACTGAGGACGGCGTGACCGCCGTCGAAATGCCGGTGGTATCGCCGGTCGCGGTGACGGTCACCGTGTTGCTGTATCCAGAAGTGGACGACACTGTTACCGGGAAGCTCGTCGAGGTGCTCCCGCTTACTGGCCGCTTTACGGACTGCGAATTCGACGGGATGGAGATGCTGAATGTTGGCGCTGCCGGAGCGGAAACCGCGAGCGTCGCCGATGTCGTATGCGTCAGCGAGCCATCGGTGCCGGAAATCGTGAAGTTGTAGCTGCCGCCGGGAGTGGCGCTGGTCGTGCTGATTGTGATCACATTGCCGCTGACGATGGCGGAGGCTCCGCTTGGCAATCCTCCCGTGACCGCGTAGGTCACCGTGTTCGACCACCCGTTCAGTGGCGAGGCAGTTACGGTGTAGCCGCTGGACGTTTGGCCGGGCGTCACGGTCTGCGAAGCAGGCGACACCGACAAACTGAAGTCCGGTGTGCCAACGTAAGACAGGCCGCAATATCCGCCGCCCGCATTCACCCAGTTCTGCTGGATCAAGTAATTCATCGAGCCGATCTTCATATTGGCCTGCGCGCCATTCGCCGGGTAAGTAGCTCCGAACGTCCAGGCGCATTTGTCGGCGTTCTCATTACCGGAAGAATCGTACCAGGCGCTCAGCTCAGGATCGGTCGCGGCTTCTTCCAGCTCATGCGCAATCACGGACACCATGGCATCTGCGGCCGCGTCGCCGTTCGGACTAGTGGACTGGACCGAGCACGACCCCAATGAGGCCGCCGCATTGCCCACGAATGCGTACTTGATGGTGGTGCTTCCAAAATAATTGGCAGTGTGCCAGCCGCAGTACTGGGACAGGAAGCCGGAAGTCTCCGCCACGTACGGCGCCGTCAGCACAAAATACACTCCGTTCGGATCGGCGGGAAGAGTTTTCAGAGCGTTGGTCACCAGCGTCCAGATGCTGCTATCGCTGAGCGAGGTCCCGAGAGAGCCCGAGTCGCTGACCGCGCCCGCGTATTTTACGGTGCTGGGCGCGTTGGGGACGCTGCCGCTGGTGTCGGCGTAGGTGGTGTTGATATTGAAATACGGCGAGCCCCCGACATTCTGAGCATAGTTCGTAAGGATCGCATTGGCGGTGGGATCTTTCGACCAATCCCCGTACCAGATGTAGTAGATGTTGACCCCATTCCGCATCACCGGGCCGCTGTGGTAACTAATGCCGTTCCCTTGCACCACTGACCCGCCCGACCCCGACTGTCCGCGCGGAGGCAACTGCCGGACAAGATTTCCGCGGCCATCAGCAGGCGTGTCAAGACCTGGGCCATGCTGAGTTTCGTTCTGGCCCCATGCGGCAATCGGTACTAGGAACGCGCCCAATATCAATGACTTCATGATGATGGTCAGAGTGTTCGCCCGCATCTGTTGACCTGTCCTTTCCGAATACCTGCTGAAGCATTACATTTATGGTCCCTTCGTACCATCGGCGATCGTCTTACTTTTTGTCCAAAATTTGGCCTACGCCTGCTGCATGGATGGTCGTAAGAAACCGTTCCCATACCTTATCGGCCAAGTCCTGGCTTTCAGTTGTCACATGTGCTAATTTTTTGAGGTTGGTTACTCGCCAGGGGGTCTTACTAATGAACCGTGCACTCATTCTTATCGCTGCCGCTGGAGCAATTACGTTCGCGCAGACGCCGTGCGGACAATTGCAATCGCTCAAACTGCCGGACACGACCATCACCATGGTCACGGCCGTCCCCGCCGGGGCGTTCAACAATCCTGCGCCGCCGCCGGCTCCGCAGCCGGATGCGATCGATCCGCCCCCGCCGCCCCCTCCGGCGAACGCGACGCCGCAAATACTCCCGGCCTATTGCCGCGTGTTCGCAACCCTCAAACCTTCGCCCGATTCCGACATTAAGATTGAAGTCTGGCTGCCCACCGGTGCCGCGTGGAACGGAAAATATGAGGCCGTCGGCGGCGGCGGATGGGCGGGCGTCATCAGCTACCCAGCGTTGGCGAATGCGGTGCAGGAAGGCTATGCGACCTCCTCTACCGACACGGGCCACGAAGGCGGCAACGCTATGTTCGCGGTGGATCATCCCGAAAAGGTCGTCGATTTTTCTTATCGCGCCGTCCATGAAATGACTGTGAAGGCTAAAGCAGTGATCACCGCGTTCTACGGCCGCGGCCCGCGCCTGTCCTACTGGAATGGATGCTCCACCGGCGGTCGGCAGGGATTGATGGAAGCGCAGCGCTACCCGGAGGATTTCGACGGTATAGTGGCTGGCGCTCCCGCTAATTTCCAGACCCATCTGCACGCCTTCGATATCGTGCTGCAAACAGCCGTGCGAAAGCCCGGCGCGGCGGTTCCTCCCGCCAAGATCGCCTTGTTAGGGAAATCCGTACTCGATTCCTGCGATGGAGCCGACGGGGTCAAAGACGGCTTTCTGAACAACCCGCGCAAATGCAACTTCGATTACAACTCGCTCCTGTGCAAAGGCGCCGACACGAACGACTGCCTCACGGCAGCGCAAGTCGATTCGGCGAAGAGAGCGCACGGTCCGCTGATGAACTCCAAGGGCGCATTGGTCCATCCCGGATACGCAAAGGGCAGCGAAGGGACGTGGCGCTTGTTGTCCGCCGCCAATGGTCCCGCACCCACGGCGCTATCCTTGGGAACCTATCGCGAAGTCTTGCATCAGGATCCCAACTGGGACTGGAAGACGTTCGATGTCGACAAGGACGTTCCCGCGGTGGATGAGAAGTACGGTTACATCAACGCCGTGAATCCGGATCTTTCCGCGTTTAAGGCGCGCGGCGGCAAGCTCATCACCTATCACGGCTGGAACGATGTGGGGATTTCACCCGAGAACAGCATCAACTATCGCGAGAGCGTCCTCGCCAAGATGGGCCCCAAGCAGGACAACTGGTACCGGCTGTTCATGGTGCCCGGCATGGGGCATTGCCAGGGCGGCCCCGGTCCCAACCAGTTTAATTTGATGGGTGCGATGGAACGCTGGCGGGAATCCGGCGTGGCTCCCGAATCCATCGTGGCGGAGCACGTCGCCAACAACCGCGTGGATATGACTCGTCCGCTCTGTCCGTATCCGCAAGTGGCGACGTACAAAGGAGTCGGCAACACCAACGACGCTGTGAACTTTGCCTGTAAGGTTCAGTAAAGCGAAAAGGGGACAGGTCCTGGCGTAGAATACTGTGGATCGGTTCCCTACGTTTGGACCTGTCCCCTTTTCGGACTAGTTAGAGCTTTATCTCGGAGGTCCTGCCGGACCCTGCAGGTGTTGCGCGTCCTGCTGATTCTCCTGGCAGATGTACTCCATCAATTCTTCGCCCGGCCGGAGAGTGGCCGTGAACTTGATCTTAAAGGGCTTGGTGTAGGCCACCGGGTCGATGATCTGCGTTTCGATATCCAGCGCACCCAGATCCGGCCGGTTGATGCGTTCGATGGTGTGAAGCTGCTCGGAATGCGGGTGCCCACTGAAATCGAACCAGAATTTGTCGTTGTATCCGATGGTGTCGACCACCAGCGTGTCGCCATCCCAGGTTCCGATGGAATCGCCATACCAGGTGGGATCCGGATCCTTAAGATGCGGGCGCCCGTCGATGAAGATTTGCCGGAAGCTGTGGATGTTGCCCTCGAATAAGTAAAAGATGTGGGTCTGGGTCTGAAGGATCCGCCAAGGGTACGGAGCGATGCGCGGTACACCGGTGGGCAGACAATTCGCTTCCGGATCATCCTTCGTCAGCCGCGTGTCCATGATCTTCTTGGACCAGGGAGTCAGGGAAATCTCTTCTCCCGGCATCAACCCCTGGGCGATATCGCCGACAGGTCCACCGCCGTTCCAGATTCCCGTGAAGTCCGGCTTCCCGTCGGCTGTGCGAGGCGTGGGACCGGTGGGGCGTGCTTTGCCTTTGCCCTTACCCTTAGGGGCGCCCTTGGGCGGAGCCTTCCCGTCCGCTGGAGCCTGCGAATCGGCCGGTCCCTGCAACAGCAGCACCGAGGCCGTTAACGCAACGACGGTCATGGCCGCGCCAGTAAAATGCTTTTTCACGGCTAATTTCCGTCCGCCGTGTTGGATCCGGCGAAAAGGCGCTTGCCGTCGGAGATAACGGTTTGCGCATGTCCCAAGCTCGCCCCATCCTTGGCGGCCGTCCCGATCACGGTAACCTTGTCGCCCTCTTTGAGAGTGTTCTTGGTCCAGCCGTTGCGCTTCAGCACATTCGGGCTCGCGAGCTCGAAATTCCAGTTGGTCACTTTGCCGTTGGCGTCCTTCACGTCCACGTAGAAACGCGCGTGCGGATTGGTCCACTCCAGCTTCGTCACGGTGACGTTCTCGAACTTGAGCGGTTTCTTCTCATCGTACTCCGACCCAAATGAATGATGCGCCAGCACCGGAACGGTCATGAGAACGCTCAGCGACGCGGCGAGAATGAGAGCTTTGGCTGCCATCGAATAACCTCCAGTTTCGTATTTTGTCACAGAAACAGCCGGGGTGCAGAAACCCGCGGTGCCGAAAAGTGAAGGCCGCATTAAGCCCCGCAACCTAAATCCTTTCGGCGCCGGTCTAACAAGTAGGGAGATCGCGTATGAAGCGAACACTGGGATTGGCAGTAATCCTCGGAGGACTTTCACTGGTCGGAGGACTTTCACTGGTAGGATGCGCGGGCGGATACGGCGGGTATTACGCATCCGTACCCCCGCCGGCTCTGCGATACGAGCAGCGCGGCATCGCGCCGGGCGCTGGATATGCCTGGATCGACGGCTACTGGGGCTATAACGGCGGACGCTACAACTGGGTCCCGGGGCGATGGGATCGTCCCCCGCGTGGGCGATCCAGATGGGAAGGCGGGCGCTGGGAATCACGCCACGGCCGATATCATTATCGGGAAGGCCGCTGGCGCTGACGACTATTCACTAAGCGGACGCGGGCGGTGCGGCATTGCCTCCAGCTGGGCCGCCCTCGGGCTTTTGCTTTTCTTTTTCCTTTTCCTTGGGCGCGTGGGGCTTCTCTACCTTGACGGGGCTGATCAGAACGTGGGCGTTGCGGCCTTCCAGGCGCGGCTGCGATTCCATGCTGCCGTACTGGGATAGATCCGTGGCGAAGCGCAGGAGGAGCTTTCTGCCCAGATCCGTGTGCGCGATTTCGCGGCCGCGGAATTGGACCACGGCCTTCACGCGATTGCCTTCGGTGAGAAATCGAATGGCGTGGTTCTTTTTGAAGTCGTAATCGTGATCATCGGTGTTGGGGCGAAACTTCAACTCCTTCACCTGGATGATGTGCTGCTTGCGCTTGGCCTCGTGCTGCTTCTTTTTGTTCTCGTACTGCCATTGCCCGTAGTCCATGGCTTTGGCGACGGGCGGCTCGGCCGTGGGAGCGATCAGAATGAGGTCGAGTCCCAGATCCTGCGCCTTGCGGATGGCCTGGGGAGTGGGCAGCACCTCTACGGTGCCGTCAGGAAATACAGCGCGAACTTCGCGTGCGCGAATCGCCTCATTGACGTTCTCACGAATTCTGGGACGGCGGGGTGGGAATCCTCTTGGGATCATCGGCACTTCGGCCTGGAGACGGCAGGCGACACTATCATGACCTGATGGTATCAGATTCACTACCTGGCTTAGGCTGCCATACCGGCCGCACATCGGGCTTGGAAGTCATCGGAGACCACACGTGTAAAATGATGTTCGTGGAACGGATTCTCAAAGGCTTGTCGCGATTCCAGAAGCGCGTATATCCCAAGCACCGTGACTTATTCCAGAAGCTCGCCCTGGGGCAGCGGCCGGAAGCCTTGTTCATCACCTGCGCCGATTCCCGGATCGACCCTTGCATGCTGACGCAGACCAAACCGGGCGAGCTGTTCATCTGCCGGGTCATCGGCAACGTTGTTCCGCCGTATCCCGATGCCATCGGCGGGGTTTCGGCGACCATCGAATACGCCGTGGGCGTTCTGGGCGTGCCGGACGTGATCGTTTGCGGGCACACGGACTGCGGCGTGATGAAGGGCGTGCTGAATCCCGAGCCTCTGGAACCGCTGACCAGCGTGAGCGCCTGGCTGAACTACGCGCAACCCGCGCGGGCAGCCGTCGCCCAGCACGAAAAGACGCACAGCGGTCTCGAGTTACTCCTCGCGCTTACCGAGCGAAACGTAATCGAGCAGTTGAGCAATTTGGGCACGCACCCTTCCGTGGCGGCTCGCCTGGAGCAGGGCGATCTGCGGCTGCACGGCTGGCTGTACGATTTGGGCGAGGGCGTCGTCACGGCGTACGATCCGGACCAGGCGGCTTTCGTTCCGTTGGAGTCGCCCAAGCCCAAGCTCCGGGCAGCACGTCGCCCCTGACCCGTCCGGGCCCTGACCTGACGGGGTCCAGCCCTGATAGGATAGATGATTCTTATGAGCACCCCAGTCGCTGCAAACCCGCCCGTTAACGTATCCGCCGGTCCTACAGCCAGCAAGTGGATCTGGTTGGCCGTGGCGATCGTGGTCGGCCTGATTCTCGCGTTTTCTCCCACTCCTCAGGGGCTGACGCGAATGGGGCAACTGGTGCTGGCGATCACCGCGGGTACCGTGATTTTGTGGGCCACGGAAGTGATGAATAACGGGGTCGCGTCGGTGCTGATGATGGCCCTGCTGATCGCGGTGAAAGTGCCGCCGCCGCGCGCGTTGAGCGGTTTCGCCGATCCTGCCTTCTGGACGCTGCTCGCGGTTCTCTACTACGGCTTCGCGATGCGCAAAACGGGTCTGGCGGAGCGGCTCTCTTACTATATTCTGACCCTCTTCCCGGGAAGTTACGCCGGAATTCTGACTGCGTTCTTCGTCATCGGCTTCGTCCTCGCGCTGGGCATTCCTTCGATGACGGTCCGCACCGCGATCATGGCTCCGATCGCCTGGGCCATGGTGCAGTCGCTGGGCCTTGCGCCACGCAGTAAAGGGTCGGCGCTGATCATGCTCACGGTGGTCGAAATGGCGGTGGTGCCCGGGCTGGCGTTCGAGCTGGGATCGCTGAACGGCCCGGTGGTTCTCAAAATGTTCGCCGATAAGCACCTTCCCATCACCTGGGGCGGCTATGCGCAGGTGATGGCATTGCCGACACTGATTTTCTGCGGGCTTATCCTGGGCCTCAACATGCTGCTGCTGAGGCCCGAAACCCCGCTGCGCGCTTCCACCGACTTTGCGCGAACGAAACTCGCTGCACTTGGGTCTATCAAGCGCCAGGAGATGATCACGGCTCTGGTGGTCGCGGTCTCGATTTTTCTCTGGGCTACCAACGGCACTCTCCATTCGCTTCCGACGTTCGCGGTGGGGATGTTCGCAATGGCGGTCTTCGCGCTATCCGGTATTCTCGGCGATGCCGACATCGCCACCGGCGTCTCCTGGACCCTGCTGCTCTTCTTGGGCGGAATTTTTGGGCTGGGGAACGTGATTGTGGACACTAAGGTCACCGACTGGATGGCCGGACTCATGCTGCCGCACGTCGCGGGCCTGGTTGGCAGCCCGATCCTGCTGCTGGTGGTGGTGCTGCTGGCCATGCTTGCTCTGCGATTCCTGGATCCGACGGCGTTCATCGCCATGCCGCTGATATTCCTGCCCCTCGAGGAACCCTTGGCCAAGGCGGGAATCCCGCCGTTGATTCTGACCGCGCCGCTGCTGCTGGCATCCGCCCCGTTCTGGCTCCTCTATATGAATTTCTGGATGGCGATGGGCGATAGCGTCACGCAAAAGCAGGGCTTTACGAGGATGCAGATGTTCAACATCGCGAACATCTATGCGGTGTCGGCGATTCTGGCGTGCATCGCCGGCGTGTTCTACTGGCGGATGATCGGGATCTTCTGATCGTTACCGGCGCCAGCTCAGATCGAAGCGTTCCCGGCCCTCCGCCGACATCGAAATAGCCGTAATGCGATCCGGCCCGTTGCGCTGGATTTCCATCGAGCCGCGGACGCCTCTGCCGGACATATCGGCTACTACCCTCTCGCGGTCGAAGTGCGTAAGCTGTCCGGTAAATGTCATGGGTGAGCGGCGGCCGTTTCGGAACGTGACGGTAACAATCCCGCGCCGGTCTATCGAAACCTCGCAATCGCGCAGAACCTCATCCGGGCCGCGGAAATTCTTGAAATAGCCGTCGCCGCGCCCGGTGAAGCGGATTTCGTCGTTCCAGCGGGGGCCCTCATCCCGGGGACGGCCGCCCTCCACCGCGCGCGGATCGGTAGGACGGCCGCCACCGCTGCCGCGATCGAACCCGCCGCCGGCGCCGCCCCATTCGATGTCAAACGTGTAGCCTTCGTGGCCGCCCTGGGGATCTTCAATGCGGATGACCGCTACGCCGCGGTTACTAGACGGGTCGCGCAAAAGAGTCTGCCGGCCGCGCCCATCGACGCCGCTGAAACGAAAGTCCACGGGGTTCGGTGGGAGCGGCTGGTTGCACTCCATGCGGCGCCAGCCGGAGGGATTTCCGGACAGCGTCCGCATCCGTCCCTGATCGCCTTGAATCTCGATCTCCGCGACGCCATCCACGTCCACCTCGATGGTGCATTTCCCGTGGTCGCCCCCGCCCCTCATCTGGGCGCGAAACGTCGCAATCTGCTGTGCGAATACCGGCGCCGTCAACATCAATCCGGCCACCAAGCCTGTCCAAAGTGTCTTATTGTTAGTTTTCAGCACTTCCCCTCCGTTCGGTTGCCCAATTATATCCATCCAAGTCATCGGCTGTTATCCTGAAGAGATTGATGCTTCGAGTCCGCTTCGCCCCTTCGCCCACGGGGTACCTCCACATCGGCAGCGCCAGGACGTTCATTTTCAACTGGCTATACGCCCGCCGCAACGGCGGCACGATGATCCTGCGCATTGATGACACCGACGTAGAGCGCAATACCCAGGAATCGCTCGATTCGATCTTCGACGGGCTGAAGTGGCTGGATCTGGGCTGGGACGAATTCTACCGGCAATCCGAGCGCGGCGAGCTGCATCAGAAAGCTGCAAAAGCCATTTTGGACAAGGGCCTTGCATATCGGGACTTCGTGGAAATGGGCTCTCCTGTTCCCGAGGATGCCGACGCGGACCCGTCACTCCGCCCCAAATTCGATCCCCGGATGCGAGGCATGTCCAAAGAGGAAAGCGACATCCGTGCCAACGGGGGCGAGCCGTTCGTGCTGCGCTTCAAGGTGCCGAGGGAATCGCGCAAGGAAGTGAGCTTCGACGATCTGGTCTATGGCCCGCAGGCTAAGGCCACCGAGGATATTGAGGACTTCGCCCTGCTCCGCAGCGACGGCTCGCCGACATATCACATGGCTTCCTGCGCCGACGATGCCGACCTCGGCATTTCCCACATCATCCGCGGCCAGGACCATCTGTCCAATACCTTTAAGCACGTGCTGATCTTCGAGGCTCTGGGCGCGACGCCGCCCAACTTCGCGCATTTGCCGCTGCTGATCGCGCCCGATGGGTCCAAGCTTTCCAAGCGCAAGCACGGGCCGGTGGTGAGCGTGACGACCTATCGCGATGCCGGATTCCTGCCGCAGGCGTTCGTCAACTTCGTGTGCCTGCTGGGTTGGTCGCCCAAGGACGATCGCGAAGTGATGTCGCGCCAGGAGCTGATCGACGTATTTTCACTGGAAGGGGTGAATCGCAGCAACGCGACCGTCAATTTCACGGAGCAGGATCCTTTCGATCCGAAGGCCGTCTGGCTGAATGCCGGGCATATTCGTACCATGCCGCCGGACCAACTGGCCGAGCAGTTGCTGCCGTTTATGCCGGGTGCGGATGCCGCGAAGATGCGGCGGATCGTTCCCCTGATCCGGGAACGCATACGGTTGCTGGGTGACGTGAAAACCACCGCCGACTTCTTCTTCAAGGAAAATCAATACGACAGTGCCTTGTTGATTCCGCAAAAGGGCGATGCAAAAATGGCCGCCGAGGTGCTTGAGCGGGCTGGTTTAGTCCTGGACATGAAAGACTACAGCCACCAGACCCTTGACGTTGCGCTGCGGACCGCAGCTGCCGAGATGAAGATCAAAGCCGGTCAGATGTTCCAGCCCATTCGCGTGGCGGTGTGCGGCCGCAAAGACGCACCGCCATTGTTCGAGACGCTAGAAGTTCTGGGGCGGGAAACGACACTCGCAAGAATCGGCCACGCGCTGCAAATGCTGAAGAATAGCCAATAGATGACTACGCCAAAAGACGATCCGGCAGCGGGCGCGCCCGTCCAGTCCCACTTCATCCGGGACATCATACTCGACGATCTGAAGACCAACAAGTATCAGGGACGCGTGCATACGCGCTTTCCACCCGAGCCGAACGGATACCTGCATGTCGGCCATGCCAAGTCGATTACGATCAACTTCGGCCTGGCGCGCGAGTTCGGCGGCAAATGCAATCTGCGCTTCGACGATACCAATCCGTCCAAGGAAGAAACCGAGTACGTCGATTCGATCATTGAAGACGTCCGCTGGCTGGGCGGCGATTTCGAAGACCGGCTGTTTTACGCTTCCGATTACTTCGATCAGCTCTACGCATGGGCTGTACAGCTCATTCAAAAAGGCAAAGCGTTCGTCTGCGATCTCACGGCGGATCAGGTTCGCCAGCAGCGGGGCACTTTGACCGAGCCGGGCCAGGACAGCCCTTATCGTAACCGCTCGATCGAAGAAAATCTCGACCTGTTCGAGCGCATGCGCCAGGGTGAGTTCCCCGACGGCTCGAAAACCTTGCGCGCCAAGATCGACATGGCCTCGCCCAATCTCAACATGCGCGATCCGGTGCTGTACCGGATTCTGCAAATGGATCATCACCGCACCGGCGACAAGTGGTGCATCTATCCGATGTACGACTTCACTCACGGACAGTCGGATTCGATCGAGCGCATTACGCATTCCATCTGCACTCTGGAATTCGAGGATCACCGGCCGCTGTACGACTGGTTTATCGATCAGCTGGGCATCTACCATCCGCAGCAGATCGAGTTCGACCGCCTGAACCTCACCTACACTCTGCTGAGCAAGCGCAAACTCCTTGCCCTGGTCCAGAACAAACTCGTCAGCGGCTGGGACGATCCGCGCATGCCGACCATCTCGGGAATGCGCCGCCGCGGGTACACCCCCGAGGCCTTGCAAGCCTTCTGCGGCCGGATCGGAGTCTCGAAAACCAACGGTACGACCGAGCTGTCGCTGCTCGAATACTTCGTGCGCGACGATCTGAACCGCCGTGCGGCCCGTGTGATGGCGGTGCTGCGGCCTCTGCGTGTGGTGATCGACAACTATCCGGAAGGCCAGACCGAGCAGATGGAGGCGGTCAACAATCCTGAGGACGCGTCCATGGGCACTCGACAAGTCCCGTTCTCCAAAGTGATCTACATCGAGCAGGACGATTTTCGCGAGGATCCTCCCAAGCAATATTTCCGTCTGGCGCCGGGGCGCGAGATCCGGCTGCGGTACGCCTACTTCATCACCTGTACCGGCGTGGGCAAAGACGCCGGAGGGAATGTTGTCGAGCTGCACTGCACCTACGATCCCGCCACCAAGGGCGGCAACGCTCCCGACGGCCGCAAGGTCAAGTCGACCATCCACTGGGTATCGGCCGAGCACGCCGTGGATGCGGAGGTTCGCATCTACGAAACGCTGTTCAATCGCGAAGATCCCAACGTGGTTCCCGAGGGGCAGGATTTCACGGTCAATTTAAATCCGAACTCGCTTGAAGTCGTGACCGGCGCGAAGCTCGAGCCGAGCCTGCGTGGCGCCGCGCCCGGAAGTCGCTACCAGTTCGAGCGCCTGGGCTACTTCGCGGTAGATTCCGACAGCTCGCCTGGAATGCTGGTGTTCAATCGTACCGTCGCGCTGCGCGACGCATGGGCCAAGATTGAGGCAAAAACCACCCCGCCAAAGCGGGGTGAGAAGTAAATTGCAATGGTGATTCTGGGATTGGGTGGTCTGTTAGGGGACGCGGCGTGCGCCGTGCTGAAAGACGGCGAGCTGAAGGCCGCCATCGAAGAGAACAAGCTCGATCATGTGTGGAGGCCCGGCGGGCTGCCGCAGGCGTCGATTGCCGAGTGCCTGCGCCTGGCCGGCACCACTCGCGACAAGGTGGAGTGCGTGGCCGTGGTGCGGCCGTTCGCGCGGACGCCCGAGTCGCAGATGCACAGCACTATGCGCGATCAGTTCCCCAACGCGGAGATTGCCGTAGTGGAGCATCATCAGGCTCACGCCGCTTCAGCTTTTTTCGCGTCGCCGTTTGAGGAAGCCACCGTCCTGACGCTCGATCACGATGGCGATTTCCGCTGCGGCACGCGCTGGCACGCCCAGGACACCCAGATTCAGGCAGAGCGCGAGTGGTATTATCCCGATTCGCTGGGCCGTCTGTACGGCGCCGTGACGCAGTTGCTGGGCTATCGCGCGGGCGCCGAGGAGCACAAGGTCCAATGGATCTCGGCCTCCGGCGACGAGCGTTACGCGCCCCTGTTCCGTGAGGTGGTGACGGCTTCCGCGCGCCTCGATCCTGCTTTTTTTGACGGACATCGGCAATCGGAAGGCGGCTTCAGCCTGAAGTTCTTTGAGCGCCTGGGTTTTGAGGAAGGCTCTCGGATTCCCGCCGCCGTCGTGCCCGCGGTGGCGCGCGGGTTGCAGAAAACCATCGAGGAAACGGTGCTCGGCATGGCCGGCGAGGGCGAGAACCTGTGCCTGGCTGGGGGGCTGTTCCTGAACGTGATGCTGGTGGAGTTCCTGGAACGCTGCGGCCGTTGGAAAAATGTTTTCGTTCAACCCGCCGCGGGGAATGCCGGGACGGCCCTGGGCGCTGTTTATCACGTCTGGCATCAGGTCCGCCGCCACAAACGACGCGGCGGCATGCAGTCCTTGTTCCTTGGACCTGGTTACGGTGCGGAAGAGATTAAGCAGGTGCTTGAGAACTGCAAACTGCGTTTCCAGTATCTGCGTTCCACCGACAACATGCTTGACCTGGCGGTGAAGATGCTGGGGGAACACAAGATTCTGGCGTGGATGCAGGGGCGTATGGAGTTCGGGCCGCGCGCGCTGGGCAACCGGAGCATCCTGGCATCGCCGCTCGATCCGTACTCCACGGAGAATCTCAACGTCTTTATCAAGCACCGCGAGCCGTTCCGCAAATTCGCCGCGTCCGTGCCGGCGGAAGATGCCGGAGAATATTTTGAAACCGGTCCGAATGCGCGTTATCTGGCGACCGTCGGACGCGTCCGCCCCAAGCACCGCAAAACTTTTGAGGCGGCCATTTTGGGCCAGGAACAGGGCCAGGCCATGATCCGGGCGCACGTGGTCGAGGAGAAGGATAATCCGCTGTATCACCGGTTGCTGCGCGCAGCCGGCAAGGCGACAGGGCTGCCGGTGCTCTACAACACCAGCTTCAACCTGTTTGGCGATCCCCTGGTCTCGGCCCCCCGCGACGCTGTACGCAGTTTTTACTCGTCGGGCATCGACGCGATGTTCGTAGGGAATTTTCTGCTGGAGAAGTAGTCTCCCGCTACGAGGGGCGAGGCCGGCCATCGCACGAGCGGCCTTGCCTGCGGCTCGGGTTCATCCCCCCTGTGTGCGTTCTTCGGAAAGATTTCATCGAAGCAGGCTATCAAGCTGCTCCAGATCGATCTCGCAAGCTCGCAGGATCTTTAACAACAGGCCTGGTCCGATCGTCTCACCGGAGTGCAGCGGCACTACGGTCTTTCGTCCGTCAGGGTGCTTCAAGAAGTGATGACTGCCTTTGACGCGGGCTATTACAAAGCCCGCCTTGCTGAGGGCTGCGATGAGCTCCTTGGCTGAAAGCCGCGGAGTCTTGCTCATGCCGCAACAATGACGCGCTGCACCCCGATAAACTCCAGCTTCGCGGCTGGCTCGCCCTCGGCCTCCAGATAGAGCTCGATGGCTTCCCGGATCCGTTCGGTAAGTGAATCAAGTGACGGAGCTTGGGTATGGCATCCTGGCAACGACGGAACCGACGCCACGTAGAATCCGTCCTCGTCGCGCTCGATCACCACGTCAAAGGTGCGTTCCACAGTTTTATCTTACGGCTTAGCCGAATCGGGAGCGGGGGCGCTCACGCCCGGATCTTTCGGTCCGTCCGGCAGAATGAAGGTCGTCTCACCCGGCTTCAGGAGCTTCAACTGCTTGCGGATCTCCATCTCCTGCTCGCTGGGGCTTACCTCGAGGCGGCGGATGCGGTCGCGGCGATGCTCGATCTCGCGGTTCAGAGTCGCGTTCTGCTCCTGCAGTTCGCGGATCTCGTGGCGTTTCTCCATGAGCGCTTCGAGACCCTGCGGCCCGCTCACGGCGATCCATGCGTATGCAATCACGATCGCCAGCAGAACGATCGCTCCTTTTTTCCCCATCACGGTGTTGCGGAATTTTTCAAACAAAGGACGCCCTACTTGTTTATAAACCGAATCGCAAAAAAAGGCCAGCATCATGTTATGCTCACCGTTGATGCGGACCGCTGAAGGACCCAGCCGCCACCAAGCGCCGGAAGGAGAGCGGCCCAGTTGTCCCAAATGCGGATCCCCGGACGTTCGCCGTTCCAAAGGCGAGGGCATCCAGTCGACGATTCTCAGGATTCTTGGTAGATGGCCGTTTCGATGCCGCAGTTGCCGCGCGCGTTTTTACCGCGCGGCTCCGCCTTCCGAAGAAGCTTGAGCTACTTCGCCGCGGTTTTGTCCACCAGCTTGCGGATTTCGGCCGGTAAAGCAAACGTCTCGGGCGGAATGGCCGGATTCACTTCCACCCGGTCGATGGTCATGCTGAATTCCTGCGGGCCGGCCTTCTGGATCACTTTGGCGGGCTCCAGAATGCCTCCGAAATTTTTGTAATCGGAGGCGATCATCTCCACGGGAATATCGCCTAACTGGCTGCTGGCGATGGTGGTCAGCTTCACTTGCAGGCCCGATTTCTTCTGGAAGTAACCGATCACCGGCTGGCCTTCGGCCGGAGTCATGGCCACTTTGAAGCATTCTTCCCCATCGATCGTTTCGATCCCCTGATTTTCCACTTTGGGATACAGTTTGCGCCAGTTCAGGGTCGCGCTCAGGCTGCCTTCGCGGATCGCCTCGGCCCGCTCCACGCCGGTTTTCAGGCGCGGCCCCAGGATCGCGCTGTTTTCCCATGCGATCGGACCGTTGATGCCGGTCTCCATTTTGCCGATCGCCTCGATCTCCACGGTGTAGTAATACTTGTCCGGCTCGGCTGCGTAGCGGGTCATGGATCCCTTGATGCCGAGCGCTGGAAACTCCACGGTCCCGTGGGCAATTTCGGTCTTGCGCTTTTCGTAGGCCTGCTTGCCGCCGGTAACCTGAACATAGCGGTCCAGAATGGATTCGGCGGAAGGCAGCGGATCGGCCGCGAAACACACCTGTAAAACCAACGGCAGCAGCAATACTCGACGGTTCATGGCTTCTTCTGCCTCCTGATCCAGTTTAGAGCGGCATCGACCACCGGATCGTGCCCGGCCAGCAGCGCGGCAGGCGTGAGCTCGACAATCACGTCGGGCGTGACGCCCAATCCTTCCAGAGGCTGGCCTCCTTCGGAAATGTAGTTCGCCACCGCGTATTGGAATCCGTCGCCGTTCGGTAGCCGTTCGAAGGCGGAAGGGAGCGCGGCGGCGGCCGTATGGGTGCCGAACACGCGGGCGCGTCCCAGATCCTTCAGGCCGCCCGCGAAAATCTCCGAGGTCGATGCCGAACAGCCGTCCACCAAAACCGCCACCGGCCCGGAAAAGACGTCCGCCCGGGGATTGACCACGAAATTCAGCGTACTGTCGTGGAGGTACATCGTGCCGAGGCGCTGGTTGGGCTTGTCGACCAGGAAACCGGCCATGCCCATGGCCATCCCGCCGATCCCGCCGGGATTCCCGCGCAGGTCGATGATCAGCCCATCGCAGGCCTGACAACCTTCCACGGTCCGCTGGAAGCCGGCCATTACCCTGGGCAGATCCAGGAACATGTTGAACCGGAAGTAGCCGGTCGAGCCAAGCTTCTGGCTTTCGAACCAGACATGCTGCGGAGGCAGATTCCCGAAGCCGGAGGTCTGCCCGCGGGGCGCAGTCAGATCCAGGGTCACATTGACTTCACTGCCTGACGAGTTCAGGAACGTTGCATCCAAGGTGCCGCCGATCGGGCCGCTCAGGCGCGCCAGCACGGCGCGGGTCAATTGCAGCTCGTGAATCGCCGGATTGGAGCGAGCCTGCCTAATAAGAGGCTCCAGATCAATTCCATGTGTTCGCTCAATCTGCCAGCCTGGCCGGACGCCCTGCTTTTCCGCGGGCGATCCAGGGTCGACGCTGGTCACCACGGCGTGTCCATTCAGAACCCGTGCGTCGATACCGGTCGTACCCGGGCCTTCGCCTTCGTCATCGATAGCCGAATACACCATCCCGGGAATAATCGCGAAGTGGCTCTCTTTCAGGCGGCCGAGCATCTCTTGCATAACCGCGCGCGCTGCATCATGACTGGCGGCGTTTTCGACCTTGGGACGATATTCGTCGTGGATGGCCTGCCAGTCCAGGCCGGCCGGCTTGACCTGCCAGTGCTTATCCCGGACAGTGGTCCAGACTTTCTCGAAGGAGTCCAGATCCAGCTGGGTACGCGTTTGACCCAACGCGGATAGTGCCGCGGCAAATAACGGAATCAGGCGGCGCGCCAGCATTCTAGTGAAGGGCTGCCAGCGCCTGCGGGAAGCGCACCGGCAAGGATCGTTCCAGGAGCTTCTGGGCGATCGTAATGGCACTCACGCCGTCGCGATTGGCCAGGACCACTACGCCGGTGTGAAACTCGGGCGCCATGAGGATCGCCGCAGTGAACCCCGGAGCCGTGCTGGTCTGGCGGATCAAGCGGATCCCGCGCGATGCGTCGGCGTCCAGCCCGTAGCCGCTATCGCTTGAAAGAGCCGCGATGACCGTGTGCGGCAGCACCTGCCGTTGGTCCAGGATGTCGCCCACCTTCCCGTCATTCAGGAAGACGACCAGGAAACGGGCCAGATCGCTGGCGGTGGTAAAGATGCCGCCCACTTCCATGGGCCTGCGGACCTGGCCATCGGAAGTATGCCCCATCGCCAGCGGATACGTCATCGCAACGCTGGGGGAAAAGGTGGTGTGGGTCATACCCAGAGGCGAAAAGATCATCTCGTCGAGCACCGCCGGAGCCGGCCGGGCGCGAATATTCTCGATCAGGCGCGCCGCCACCGCTTCTTCTCCCGATTCCGAGGGCGGGCTCAGCAACGCTTCCGCGGAGAGCCGGGCTTGCTTGTCATCCAGGCCGAACAGGTAATCGCCTGCGGGCGCGGCCAATTGCACGCGGCCCTGGCTGGACAATTCGGAAATCGCCGCCGCCAGGAATACCCGCGCCGATCCCAGCCGGAACAGCGTATCCGGAGTGACCGGCAGCTTGGATTCGAGGCTCGATACTCCCAGTCCGGCGTCCCACACGACGCGGTCGTCCTTGACGACGGCAGCCGCGAAACCGGGAATCTTCTGGCGGGACAATTCCGCGGCCGCGATCTGGTCGAGCGCCGCGGGCAGGTCGGCTTGCGCACTGGCGATGCCTGTGGCCACGCCTGTTAAAAGCGAGCCTGTCACGAGAGACAAAAGGAATAGAACGCGCATGCTTCCACCCTACAGCAATCGGCGGCGTTTGACAGTACTAGGGCCTCTGGCCCTCTTGGCAGATCGGGAGGTTTGTGTTCGCCGGATGAGGCGCTCTTCACGACGCCGCAGCGCGGGAGAGTCTTCATGATTCACACCAATATGGCCGAGTGCGGCGCGGGTGGTCTCGAGCGCCCTCACGAGATCTTTTTGGCGATGCTCGTAATGCTTGGCCAGCTCCTCAAGGGCGGGGATGCGGAACGGATTCCTGACCGCGGCGAGATCGTTCCAGATGTCGACCGCCTGCGCTTCGGCGTCCAGCTTGTGTTCCAGCGCCGCTAGATCCCACAGCGTGCGGAACGTCAGATCGTCCGGCATGCCCGCGCCGATTGCTTTTCGAAACAATGTACGAGCTTGCTCCAGGTCGCCCGCTTCCCGCAGCCAGCGCGCGATCCCGGCAATTTCCGCGCCGTGCTGGAACGGCAGATTCTCGGGGTCCTTAAATGCCAGGGGGACAATTCCCGTCAGGCAGGCCAGCGTGAGGATATCGGTTGCGTTGTGGTGGAACACTGGCAAGAGCCGCGCGGCCCGGCCGGTGCGCAGATATTCGAAGTAAAGATACGGAATCAGTGCGCCGGGGACATCGCCGCTGCGCTCGAAACCGAGCACCTGGGTTTCCAGATCCACCAGGCGACACGACTCGTAGCGTAATTTCCACAAGCGGCGCGCGCCGTGCAGCAGATCCAGATGTTCCAGTTCCCCGAAGGGCGGACGGCTGCGATTCAGGCGATAGCGGGTCTCGAGCAGGGGCTGATCGAAGCTGCGCCCGTTGTAGGTGATCAGGACGCGGAACGGAGCCAGGTGCCGCGCCACGGCGTCGAGAAGGCTGGCCTCCTCGCAATAATCGCGCATGAAGAACTGGCGCACGCGAAAGCCCTCCGGCGTGATTCTGCCGATACCCACCAGAAACGCGCAGGTTCCGGATCCACCCGCCAGCCCGGTGGTTTCGGTATCGAGAAAAGCCCATTCGGCCGGTGGAGCAGGTGACGCCGCTCCGCCGGAGATCGCCGCGAGCAGATCCTCCGGCAGTTCCGCCAGTGATCCGATGTCGGCGCTCCCGTGCCACCGGTGCTTTTCGTAGAGCTTCTCGGTCTCGAAATGCCGGCCGTGCGCGGTTTCGATGGTTTCTCCTCCGAGCCACGCTTCCACGGCGACCTGCGCGCGTTCCGCAGTCTGGTGCTGCGAAATTTCATACTCCACCGGCTGTTCTTCCCACGAGATCTGCTCGTGTTGCGATGGGCGGTTTTGTGCGGAAAACAGGGCCCCGGATGCAGAATCGTATTTGGCGTCACAGTGTTTGGCGACGCGCGCTACGCGTGCGCGCAGATCAGCCAGTTGCTGCTGTAAGTCGCTCATTCGCCTTTTGTTTACTGGCCCAAAAGCCAGCATAACATGGGTCGCGCGGAAGCCCCTCCAGATTTTTTCCACTGCTCCGAAATTTTTGTGCGCGTGATGGTGCTCAAAAAAAACGCGGAAAACCTGGGGTTTCTTGATAGTTTTTCCTTTACACCGCGCGAACGATCCCGTATGATTCGTATGAGCGTCCGCAGGAAAAACTACTTTAGCGGAAGCTTGTACACGGGAAAGAATCGGACAAGTTTAAAGGAGAGACATGGCAAAGTTGACCCAATCGCAGTTCATGAAGGAGCTGGCGGCGGCGACCGAAGTACCCAACAAGACCGCGAAAGCCCTGGTGACGGCCTACGCAGACCTGGCGGTGAAGGAGACCAAGAAGAGCGGTATGTGCGTCCTGCCCGGCATCGGCCGGCTGGTGCGCGTGGATCGCAAGGCCCGCATGGGACGCAACCCGGCGACCGGCGAAGCGATCAAGATTCCGGCCAAAAAAGTGGTGAAGTTCCGCGTCGCCAAGGCCGTGAAGGACGCGATCGTCCCAAAAAAAAAGTAACCGCGGGCTCGTGAATCAAGCAAAGGCATAAAGCAAAACCCCGGACCGCTGTGGCGGGCCGGGGTTTGTTATTTTAACGTTAGTAAAACCGATTGAGGCTGCGCCTGTACTGCTGGCACGCCAGGAAGCCTTACGCCTGCTTCTTTTCGTCGGGGCGCGGTGCGGGCGGTTGGTCTTCGGGACCCTTTAAGGAATCCTTAAAGTTCCGAATCCCTTCGCCTAAACCCTTTGCCAGCTCCGGAATCTTCTTGCCGCCGAACAGGAGGAGGGCGACCAGGAGGATAACCAGTAGCTCCATCGGGCCTATTTGTCTCAACATACGGCCTCCTTGCAACCTGAGTGTACCATGAAGCGCAAGCCTTCCAGCTCTATCCAAAAGGGTTTTAATCAGAAGCCAAAGGGCTTTGATCAGAAGAAAGACGTTCGCGCGATCGCCCGCGAGCGGGTAGGCCCGGTGAAGCCATCCCGTACCATCCTGCCTCCCACCGCCCGAAAAAAGCCCAAGCACAAGCGGCCGCCCGGCGAGGACGCGGACGCCTAGAGCGCAAAGGGCGCGGCGCGCGCCACCCGAGGGCTAGGAGTGATCGCGCCGCGTTCCGTTTTGCGCGTCAATTAATGGAAGAATAGACCTAATGGCCTTCGTGAAGATAGGTTCGCTCTCCAAGTTGCCTCCAGGATCGGTCATGGAAGCCCTGGTGGGAGACGGAACCTATGCCATTTGCAACGCGGGTGGCGAGATCTATGCTCTGGACGGGATCTGCCCCCATTCCGGTGGTCCCCTCGGACAGGGCGCCCTGCACGGCACCACGCTTGTCTGCCCCTGGCACGCCTGGGAATTCGACTGCCGGGATAACGAAATCGATGGCGGGTTAGCCCCCGCCAAGTTTCCGGTGAAGATCGAGGGCGATGACATCCTTATTGACGTTCCTTAATGCCGGAACTGCCTGAAGTCGAAACAGTCGTTCGCTCGGTCGCTGCGCACCTGGCCGGCCGCCGCATCGTGAGTACGACCTTCACCTCTCGTTTCGTGACTCCCGGGAATCGTGCCAAGTTGACCCAGCGCCTCGCCGGGCGCCGCATCGAATCGGTGACGCGCCGCGGCAAGTTCATTCTGATCGCCCTCGACCAGGGAACACTTACTGTGCACCTGGGCATGACCGGCAAACTGTTACTGGAAGGCGAAGCCGGCGAACACACGCACGGCGTTTTCCATCTAGATGACGGAATGCTGCTCTATCACGACCCCCGCCAGTTCGGCCGGATCGAGTGGAGTCCGGGTCCGCCTCCGCGGGTCGCACGACTGGGTCCGGAGCCGCTCGAAATCGGCTTCGAGGAGTTTCGGGCAAGGCTCAAGCGCAAGACGCGCATGAAAGCGCTCCTGTTGAATCAGACGTTCCTGGCGGGTCTGGGAAACATCTACGCCGACGAAAGCCTGTTCGCCGCCGGGATCCATCCACTTGCGGTAGCCAATCGGTTGAGCACCGCACGCGCTAAGAAGCTATACGAGGCAATTCGCGGCATTCTTAGTCACGCCATCAAACTCGGCGGATCGTCGATCTCAGACTACGTGAACGGGCGGGGCGAGCGCGGCTGGTTCCAGATGGAACACCGGGTCTATGGCCGCGAAGGCGAGCCGTGCGCGAACTGCGGCCGCCCGATCCGCAAGATCCTGGTGGCGCAGCGCGGAACGCATTACTGCCCGCACTGCCAGAAGAAGTAATAGTCAAACCTCGTAACGCAGGATCTCGTCGACTACTTCCACCACCGGCCTCATGGCCTTCACGTCATGAACGCGCACCAGGTGCGACCCGTTCAGCACGCACGCGGCGACGGCGGCGGCGGTTGCGAACTCCGTGCCTTCCTGCGATTCCTTTGCCAGGAAATGCTTGCGCGAAGGGCCGGTCATGATGGGCATCTCCAAACGCGCCAGCAGGTCCAACTGCGCCAGGATCTCGGCGTTCTGCTCCTTGCGTTTTCCGAAGCCCAGGCCGGGATCGATGACAATCTGCTTCCGGTCGAGACCCGCCCGCAGCGCGCGATGCATGGAAGCGTCGAGCTCTTTCACGATGGTCTGCATCACGTCCTTGAGCGGCGGCAGCTTGGTCCAGGTTTCGGGCGACCCACGCATGTGGTTCAGGATCAGGCCGGCATTCACCTGCGCGACGGTGCGCGCCAGGTCCGGATCGATGGTCAGCGCGCTGGGGTCGTTAATAATGTCCACGCCCAGCTCCAGCGCCTTTTCCGCGATCGCCGCCTTGTAGGTGTCCACCGATAGGGGAACCGTGAGCTTGTCGCGCAGGCGCTTGAGCACCGGGACCAGGCGGCGCAGTTCCTCGGCTTCGGAAATCCGCACGGCCCCCGGACGCGTTGATTCCGCACCGATGTCGATGATGTCTGCGCCGGCTTCCTCCAGCTCAATGGCGTGCGCAAAGGCGCGGTCGGGATCGAGAAACCTCCCGCCATCGGAAAAAGAATCCGGCGTGACGTTCAGAACGCCCACCAGCAGGGTCCGCTCGCCCAATTGCAGAGTTTTATCGCGAAACTTCCATTCAAAGCGCTTCCGAAGCATGCAGAGTTAAGGGTAGCAGGGGACCGAAGGGGCTACAGGCCGCAAGCGCTTAGGGGAAAAAAGGGGACACCTCCTGGTGTTCGCTCCGCTACTAGCTCTGCGGAAGTTAGGAAGTGTCCCCTTTTTTCCCTTCGGATGGTGGTCGGGGCATTTTCATTCTTCCGGGCGAAGCGTCAGCTTCATCCCTCTGCCCTGTCCCCTTTTCATTCCTATTGACCCAGCAGACTCTTCATCTGGGTCATGATCAGCAACACGGCGGGTCCCAGGGTCACCAGGATCACCGAGGGGAAGATCAGGAAGAACACCGGGAAAATCAGTTTGACGCTGACCTTGCGGGCCCGTTCCTGGGCGCTTTGCCGGAAGCGCGTACGCAGGTAGCGCGCATGCACTCGCAGCGCCGGTCCCAGGCTGGTGCCGAAGCGGTCGGTGTCGATCAGCAGCGCGGCAAATTTCCGGATCTCGGAATCGTGCGTTCGCCGGGCGAAATTGCGCAAAGCATCTTCGCGGGAGGTATTAGCCCTCAACTCCAGATGCAGCTGGGTAAACTCGGCGGCCAAGTCGGGATAGCTGATGCGCAGGCCATGGCTGGTATCCAGAATCGAAGCATCCAGTCCCTGGCCGGCTTCGACCGCCAGCACCATCAGATCGAGCGCGGCGGGCAACCCGCGCCGCAGCAACGCGGATCGGCGGCTCGCCAGGCGCGAGAGTATGCGATCCGGGATCATGTAGCCGAACCCTAGCCCGCAGGCGGCAGGCAGCAACGCGCTGGAAGCCTGGTCGCCGAACGTGACGGCGGCCCACGCGCCCACGGCCGCGAGCATCAGAGCGTTGGCGCACTTGATCCCCAGCAGCACCGATACGGCTGACGGCCAGCGATACCCGGCCGCGGCAAGTTCGCTCCGTAATTCAGACGTCCGCGCCGCCCAGGACGGCAGGGCTTCCCCCATCATCCGGAACACGTCCACGGCCGCGGCTTGCGCAGCCGGCAGATCGGGTTGATCGAATACCAGCGGGAGAGCGGCTCTCCCGCCCTCGCCCTGCGACCTGGAAGGTTTCAACACGAAGGCGTAGCCCGCCGCGCTCACCGCCGCCAGCGTGAACAGGAAGAACGCGACCAGTAGTGTAGAGGGTGTCATAGGCCGAGTCTCATATCTTGATATCCACGATTTTGCGAATCACCAACTGTGCCAGAACCAGGCATCCGATGGCTCCGGCAATCAGAGTCTTGCCCCAGGGATGGAAATAGAGGGTCTGCATGTAGCCGGGGCTGAAGATGGTCATCATAATCGCGATGACCAGGGGAAGCGCCGTCAGAATGGCGCCGGTCAGCTTGCCATGCGCCGCCAGAGCCCGCACCTCGCCTTGCAGGGAGATGGCTTCCCGCATATTCTCGGCCACGCCCAGGAGCACTTCGCCGAGTTTTCCGCCGGTGCGAGCATGCAACACCACCGCCGAGATGAACACGTTCACTTCCAGAACGGGGACGCGCCGAGCCAGATTCTCCAGTGCGCGGTCCCAGCCCATGCCCAGGTTGGCCTCGGCCGCGGTCTTCTTCAGTTCCGTGGCGATGGGTTCCGGGGACTCGGCTGCCACCATGTCCACCGCGGCCGGCAACGCATATCCGGCGCGCAGCGCCCGCGCCATGGAATCGAGCACATCCGGAAAAGGCTCGCGGAACGCGCGGAATCTTTTTTCCCGCGCGCGCAGAATGTATCCGTAGGGCAGGAACGCGATGGCGATTGCGCCGGCGAAGGCCCCCCACGCCGGCAAGATCCGCAACAGCAGGAATCCTCCGACCGCGCCGCACAGCAGCATCAGCGCGGTGACGCGTCCCACCGACCATTCCAGATCGGCCTGCGTCATGCGGACTTTTAGAATTTCGATGAAGTCGAACCGCGCCAGCAGGCTATCCCAGAAGCTAACGCTGCTCAGACGGTCGTTGCGGAACAGCGCCGAATCCCCGGCGGCCATTTCCCCGTCCTGGGCGGCTTCCGCTTCGCCCGTTTGCTTCACGAATCCCATCCAGGCCACGGCCACAGTGATGGCGGCGAGCAGGAAAATCGCGGCGAAGAAAGCGAGAATTGACAGGATCAGCATGCCACGCGTCCCGTATGCCTAGTGATCCTTCGATGGCGCACCACCCGGGCGCAGGATTGTGTCCAGATTCAAGGGGGCCCGCGGACGCGTGGCGTTATCCAGGGGATTCCGCAGCGCCAAACGAACGCGCGCTCCGGAATCGGCGAGGGCCAGAACGTCGGCATCGGCGGGGTTGGTCAACAGCGTCACTGCGGGGAGGTTCGACCCCTGCGAACTCGCCTCGGGTTGCGGGTTCACGGAAAGCACCGGAACACCTTCGAGGATGGTGCGGAGTTCGGGACCCGAGGTCGTGCTCTTGCGGGTGATCAATACCTGCACGTCCACTTTTTGTCCGGGGCCCAACTGCGCGAGCACACCATTCGAATCGGACACATGCACCGAAACCGCGCGCATTCCGGCAGGCACGCCGGATCCGCCGCCGCCCTTTTCCGTGGAAGCCAGCCGCGACGCCAGCACCGGCTCGCCCTGCGCCAGAGGCACGATAGCAGTACGCCCGGCTACCTGCGGCACGGCATCAAAGGCTCCCGTTGGCGTTCCGTCGACCGGCCAGGGAATGGATTGTACGTCCGTTGCGCCCAGCACGGTTCCTACCGGAATCGGTTTCGCGGCGACCACAACCATCTTGCCACTGCCCGTGCTGCTGCTCAGTTTATTCACAAACAAGCCGTAAAAGACGCCGGTGGCGATGATGGCAACCACCAGGGCAATGCCCAAGAGCTTCGCTAAGTTATTCTGTTTCATCCTGTTAAGCCTTTGATTCGCTGAATCGGGCGGAATGCGTGGCGCTCCCTCATCTTGAAGAATCGGCGCATCCGGTGTTCTTCGTTAGGGCAGCTATAAAAAGCCAGATCTACAATAGACCTATGGATACGTTGACCATCGCGGGCCGCACGTTCCGTTCGCGGCTGTTTGTAGGGACGGGGAAGTACCGCAGCTTTCAGGAAATGGCTCGCTGCCACGAAGCCTCGGGAGCGGAAGTGGTCACGGTGGCGGTTCGGCGCGTGAATCTCGACCGGTCGCAGGAATCTCTACTCGACTACATCGATACGTCGAAGCACTTTCTTTTGCCCAACACAGCGGCCTGTTACACGGCCGACGAAGCCATCCGCACGGCGCGCCTGGGTCGCGAGGCGGGCATGTCCAACTGGGTGAAGCTCGAAGTCATCGGCGACGAGCACACGCTGTTTCCCGATAACGCTGGGCTGCTCGAAGCCACGCGGACGTTGGCCAAAGAGGGTTTCGTGGTGCTGCCGTACACCAACGACGATCTGGTGAACGCGCGGCGGCTGATCGACGCAGGGGCGGCCGCGGTGATGCCGCTGGGGGCGCCCATCGGCAGCGGCCTGGGGATCCAGAACCTGACCAATTTGCGGATTCTCCGTGAGATGATCCACGAGGTTCCGCTGATTGTGGACGCAGGGGTGGGCACGGCGTCCGACGCGGCGATCGCCATGGAGCTGGGCTATGACGGCGTGCTAATGAACACCGCAATTGCGGCGGCCGAGGATTCGGTGTCGATGGCGACGGCGATGAAGCTCGGCGTCGAGGCGGGCCGCTACGCATATCTCGCGGGCCGCATGCAGAAAAAACTCTACGCGGCGGCGAGCAGTCCCATGGCGGGCGTGGTTCGGTAGGGCCACACCTAATGGCAAAATCGGCAGCCGTCTCCGGCGTCAATCCAGACCTCCTCCTGTGGGCGAGGGAGAGATCCGGCAAGACCGTAGCGGAAGTCGCCGCTACACTCAAGAAAGAAACGAACGTCATTGAGGGTTGGGAGCACGGCGTTGGTGCGCCGACTTACGTTCAGCTCGAAACACTCGCGTACAAGGTATACAGGCGTCCGTTAGCGCTCTTTTTTTTCCCTCAACCTCCAGCAGAGCCAGATCTGGAACATTCCTTTCGCACGCTGCCCAATTCGGAGATCCAGGATTTGCAGGCTGATACTCGGCTTCGTATCCGTGAGGCGCATGCGCTACAGGTCTCGTTAGCGGAGCTGACGGGCGGAGCCAACCCTGCCCAAAAGCGAATATGGAAGGACCTTGGCGACTCCGCGCCGTCTGGCGCTGCGGCAATGGCGAAAAACGCGCGCGACTATTTGAATATTGGAGTCTATGTCCAAAAGCGTGACTGGAAAGACACAGACGAGGCCATGAAGGCTTGGCGTGCGGCTGTAGAGAGTGCAGGCATCTTTGTCTTTAAGGATTCCTTTAAACAACGGAGCGTTTCAGGTTTCGCACTGTATGACGATCAGTTTCCGTTGATAGTTATTAACAACAGCACGGCAATAACCCGCCAGATCTTCACTGTCTTTCACGAACTGGGTCATCTACTGGTCCATACGAACGGTGTGACTAAGAACAATGACCATTACATTCAGTTACTCACAGGCGAGTCACGTCGCATCGAGGTCTTCTGTAATGAGTTCGCCGCGGAGTTTCTGGTGCCTTTGAGTGACCTGCGGGCAGACATAAAGGTTCGAGGAACGGGTGACATTGCCATCTCTGAGATCGCAAAGCTCTATAAAGTAAGCCGTGAAATGATTCTTAGACGATGCATGGACCTCGGTCTCGTAACACGCCAGTATTATCAAAGGAAAGCCGCGCAATGGCTGGCCGAGTACGAGGCCTCGCTTGCATCTAGGCGCAGTGGAGGTAACTACTACCTGACTCACGCCTCGTATTTAAGCGAGCGGTATATGAATTTGGCCTTTGGCCGATATTACCGTGGGGATATTTCCGTAGAACAGTTGGCTGGCTACCTCAACGTTAGTCCAAAGAGCGTTCCAGGCATTGAGCAAGTCGTACTGGAACGGCTGCCACAGTAAGCCTATGCTCCACGTGTTCGACACGAGCAGTTTGAGAGTCCTCAGCAACTACTACCCGGATCGGTTCCGAAGCTTTTGGCATCGTTTTGACGACGCAGTGGACAAAGGGATGGTTGTGTCCGTTAGAGAGGTCCATAACGAGATCGAAAATCAAATTACCAAGGAATGGTTTAGGGACTGGGTAAAGAGCCACCGAGCCATGTTCCTGACTCCGGGTGCAGAGGAAACTAGTTTCGTGGCGAGGATCTTTAGCGTTGTCCACTTCCAGACTCTCGTGGGCGAGACCCAACGATTAAAGGGGCAACCTGTTGCGGACCCGTTCGTCATAGCGTGTGCGCATGTTCTACAGGGCACAGTTGTCACAGAGGAATTGAGGAAGCCGAACGCCGCAAAGATTCCAAACATCTGCGAGCACTTTGGAGTCCGATGCACCAATGTTGAAGGCTTTCTTGCGGACCACGGTTGGGAATTCTAGACATTTCTCAGCCGCGTCCAGATCGTGAATTTAGATATTCTCGCCGAGCAGTTCCTTCAACCTTGTATATCCCGACCGGCTCATCGGAAGCTGCGAGCCATCTTGTAACACCGCGACGCGGCTGTCCTTGGTATACGGCTCGATGCGTGCGATGCGTTCCAGATTCACGATATAGGACCGGTGCACCCGGGCGAAGCGCGCCGGATCGAGCTGCGCCTCGATGCTCGAGATAGTCTGCTGCTTCAGGTACTGCTTCTTCTCGCTGTGCAGTGCGATGTAGTCGTCCTGCGCCTCCACGTAATCCAGCTTGGCGATCGGGATGATATGCACCTTGGTGCCGTCCTTCACGACGACTCTCTCGAGCGCTTGCCCAGGTGGGCGAGCGGCCGCGGCCAAATCCGACGCTTGCAGCGCGCGCGGCTGAGGGTCGCTCAACAACGCGCGTGCGCGTTCCAGAGCTTTTGCCAGCCTGCCGGTTGAAAAAGGCTTCAGCAGATAATCCACCGCAGCCGCATCGAACGCTTTCAACGCGTACTGATCGTAAGCCGTCACGAAAATTACGGCTACCGGCGGATCGATCAGCTCCAGCACCTCAAATCCGTCCAGTTTGGGCATCTGGATATCCAGGAACAGCACGTCGGGACGCTGCTCCCCCACTGCCTTGACGGCTTCAAAACCGTTGGCGCATTCGGCCACAATCTCCACCTCTCCGGCCTTATCCAGATACTCCCGCAGGATCTGGCGAGCCAGCTCTTCATCGTCCACGATAACGGCGCGTAGTTTCATGTGGTGCCCTTGTTGCAGGGAAAAACCATTTCCGCGCGGAAGCGGTCGTGCTCGGCCGCCAGGCGCAGATGCGCGGCGTCGCCGAAGCGCGTTTGCAGGCGGCTCCGGACATTGCGAAGCCCCAGGCCGTGGCGGCGCGGCGAGGGCGCCTCGGGATCGAAGCTGTTCTCGACGCGCACCGCCAGATTGCCGTTCTCCACGTGTCCTTCCAGGCGCACAATGCCGCCGTCCACCATGGTCGCAATACCGTGCTTGATGGCGTTTTCGATCAGCGGCTGCAGCACCAGCGGCGGCACCTGGCAATCGGCGCAAGCGTCATCCACCTTCATCTCCACTTGTAATCGTGCGCCAAAGCGAACCTGTTCGACCTCTAAATACGTGCGCGCCAGTTCGAGCTCCTCGCGCCAGGTGATGCTTTCGCGCTCGCCCAGGCCCAGCGTCTTGCGCAGGAAGTCCGACAGGAGCACGCACATATCGCGGGCGCGGGCAGGATCTGTACTGGTCAGCGCGCTGATGGAGTTCAGGCAGTTGAACAGGAAGTGCGGATTAATCTGGGACTTGAGAGCGCGCAATTCCGCGTCGCGCGTCTGCAAAGCAGCTTCCCGGGAAGCTTCCACTGCCAGCAGTGCATAGTGCAGCGCGATCGACATCGGGTAGAGCAGTAACCCGACCACCATCAGCTGTGGAACTGCCGGGTTCAATTGCGGACCGAGGTCCATGGCGAAAGCCAGGAGCCGCGCCAGGCCGATCCACAGCGCGCAGGCGAGAATCGCCGCTCCCACTTGATTGAGCAGCAGCCGCGCCACTCGCGGCGATCCCAGCGGGAATGCCCGGCACACATACCAGGGTGTCAGGCAGACGAACGCGTAGAACAGGCACAGGGGTATGGCTATGGATAACGCCTGGCTCCAGGTAAGATCGGCGGGAATGCGAATCAATGCCGCCAGCAGAGCCGCCAGAACCGTCCACAGCGCCATGTAGGCGCCCAGGGTGGTGGTGTTCCGGAAGATGGGATGCATGTCGGCTGCTAGTTTTTTACGACGACGCCGCCGAATACGGCCGCGCCGGTCACTACCAGACGAGGTGCATTAGAAGCGCCCGGAGCCGCTGGAAATGTCTTGTCCTCGAAACCGCCAAAAACACCCGAACCACGGACGATTGTGTGCCAGTGGGCCGGCACCCACAGCTCGATTCCGCCAAACACGGCTTCGGCTTTGATCGTGACCTCCTCGCGCTTCGTGCCGGCGCTGCGCAGGTCGATTTCAGCTCCCCCGAACACGGTAGTCACGGTGCCGCCTAAGAAATCTTGTGTTTCGAGTTTCTGTCGGGTGCCGCTGAATATGCACTCCGCGTGCAGGTAGTTGGCGCCCGACGTCGCGGCATTGAATCCGGAACTGGGCGGAAACGGGTTGCCTGGTCCTGGTGGAGGAGGCTCTGCGTTCCAACTCTGATCACGCCCTTCCAGATGTTTCACCAAAATGGAAAAACCCACGGCGATCAGAATCCCGGGCCAGAGATACTCCCAAATGTTGCCGTAGATGTAGCCGAGATTCTTCAGCAGGAAGACAGTGCCGATGCCGCCGAGGATCAGGCCCGACGTAACCTGCGAGGCGCTGTGCGTGTTGGCTATCTTCGAGATGCCGATCACGATAAGGATCACCGGCCAGTACTGCCAGATATCGTCGAAGTAAAGGATTCCGACGTTCCGGAGCAGGAAGAGTACGCCCACTGCGACAACGCAGAGCCCGATGATCATGCCGCCCATGTTGGCGTTCGGGCCGCCGCACGAGCTCCGCGCGTCCCAGCGTGCCTGGCGGCGCTCCATGCGGAGGCGGTGCCGCTCCATCCGTTCGCGATTTCTCTGTTCCCAGCGCTCCGTGTCCATCTTCCCGTAAGCGATCCTAGCAAGACCGGCGGGGCATATCCTGCCGAATTCGGCCAATGGCGTCTGGGTGTCGGCGAACGGCGAATACCGCTGCTACTGGGTCTGACCGTCGTGCTTCTGGTTGTAGATTTCCTTGCTGACGCGGTTCTGCTGCCGGTTGACCTGAGCCTTTTCCTTGTTGGTCAGGTTCCCGCCATTCGCCTTGCGATCCTGGCGCACCTCCCGGTTGATCTTGGACTCGTTGTGCTCGATGCGCGCGGTCTCATGAGGAGTCAGTTCACCGCTCTTGACGCCCTGCGCGATGCGCTTCTGCTGGTTCTCCTTGCGGTCCTTTATCTTGCCTTCTTTGGGCGGGTCTTGGGCGAAAGACATCGTGGCCGCCCCAGTCAAAAGCGCGCCGCTCAGAATGCCGATGATGATCCGTTTCATTTTCTCCAGGCCTCCTTGCCTCTGCATATGCAAACAACCGTGTGGATCGGGAGTTTCGCGGCTGAACGTTAAAACCCTTTCAAAACCGGGGGCGCCCTGGTACTGCCGATACAATGAAACGATGTCTCATAAAGTTACCTTGATCCCGGGCGATGGTATCGGACCCGAGGTCGCCGCAGCGGCCCGCCGCGCGGTAGATGCGACCGGGGTCCGCATCGATTGGGAAGTCGCGGAGTTGAACGCCGACCTGATTGTGAAAGCGGGGGTATCGCTGCCGCCGCACGTGCTCGAGAGCCTGGAGCGGACCCACGTGGGATTAAAAGGGCCGGTGACGACGCCGGTCGGCGGCGGATATACCAGCGTCAACGTGGCGCTGCGCAAAAAACTGGATCTGTTCGCGAACGTCAGGCCGGTGCGCTCCATGCCGGGTCTCGGCACCCGTTTCGACGACGTGAAGATCGATATGGTGATCTTCCGCGAAAACACCGAAGACCTGTATTCGGGGCTGGAACATGAAGTGGTCAAGGATGTGGTGACCAGCCTCAAGGTCATCACGCGGGTCGCGTCGATCAATATCGCCGAGTATGCCTTCGCGTATGCCGAGAAAATGGGACGCAAGAAAGTCGTGGCTATTCATAAAGCCAACATCATGAAGTTGGCGGACGGATTGTTCCTGCGCTGCTGCCGGGAAGTGGCCGCCCGGCATCCGCACATCGAGTACAAAGAGCTGATTGTCGATAACGCGGCCATGCAGCTGGTGGTGCGCCCGGAGACGTTCGATATTCTCCTGCTGCCGAATCTCTACGGCGATATCGTCTCGGATCTCGCGGCGGGCCTGGTCGGCGGACTCGGCATGGTTCCCGGCGCCAACATGGGCGAGAAGGACGCCGTGTTCGAAGCGGTGCACGGCTCGGCCCCCGACATCGCAGGCAAAGGAATCGCCAATCCCACGGCCATGATGCTGTCATCGGCTCTGATGCTGTTCCATTTGAATGAGCCGGAAGCTGCCGCGCGCTTGCAGCAGGCTGTCGAAAAGGTCTACGCCGGCGGGAAGCACACGACGCCCGACGTGGGCGGTAAAGCCAGGACTGATGAGTTCACCAACGCTGTGATCGCGGCGATGGAGTGACTAGCGCGCGCCGTGGACGATCAGCTCCACGAAGAATGTACGTCCAGGCTGCTGCATGGCGTCGACCATCGGATTGAGCGCGATCGGATCGTAGTAAGTCGAGTTGAAGGCGTTTCTCAGGCCGGCGCGGACATCGAAATTGGGCAGCAGGCGGTGGGACGAAACGGTGAAATCGGCCAGGTAAACCGGCTTTAGCGACGCAACGGCGAGCGTCTCTCGCGAACTCACGTACTGCATGCCGCTACTCAGGTCGAATTTGCGTCCTAAGGGAACGGCGAAGTGCAGCTTGGCCAAGTGTAGCGGAGAGTTCGGCAGGTCAGCGGCGTCGGCGTCCGCCGACTGAATCGAGTAGCTGGCCGTAGCCTCCAGCCACCTCGCTGGCCGAGCCTGCAATTCCACCTCGAAGCCTTTGGCGTGAATCGTGCCGGTGTTTTGCGTCTGGCCCAGCCCGCTGGGTGTATATACCGTCGCTAGAAAATCACTCAGCTGGTATCCGTACCCAGCGGTTACAAGGTTCAATCGCTTGCCGATTTTGCGCTCCACATCGACTTCAAATGTGTCCACCTTCTCCGGCCGGGCATTCGGATTTGCCACCGCCGACAGGCCGTCCTGGTAGAACAGATCGAAAACGCTGGGATTCCGGAAGGACCGCCCGTACAGGAATTTGTAGGTCCAGTTCATGGATGGCTGATAGATCAGGGCCGCACGAGGCGATACGAAACTGTGGCGATAGGCGGAGCCGTCCAGCCGCACACCTAGATCGAGCGTCCAGCTCTTGGAGAGGATTCGCTCGTCCTGCAGGAACACCGCATACATCTTGTCCCCTTGATCGACGCTCACCAGATCGAGGGGCACGGGAGCGACATCCATGGAAGTCTGCAAAGTTCGCAGATCGAATTGAGCTTCGGTTCCCGCGGTCAGCGTGCCCAGGTGAGCGACATCGAAGCGATAGGTCAGTTGCGTGCCGATCCAGTCGCTATCCGATGCGGTTCGATTGTCCTCGACAACCAGGCCGGAGTCGCCATTACCGAGCGGGTAGTCGAAGCGCCCGCGCAGGCGATCCTGGTTGTAGTAGATGCGCCACTGCAGCGTGCCCTTCGCGAACTCGTGCGTGTACAAGGCGTCCAGGTAGTTTGCCGTTTCATCGACATGTGTTCCGCGGTCGTTGAAGACCGTGTCGCCCCAGGAAACGGGCTGGATCTGGGTGCGATTGGAAAGAACCGACGTGATGTTCCAGTTACGCCACGTCAAATTGGCGAAGAAGTGATAGCCTTTCTGGCCATCCATGTCGATGGCCTGGCCGTGATTGTTTGCCGGCGTATCCAGGCCGGGGAAATATAAGGGACTCTCTCCGCTATCGTTGAACACTGTGCCGGAGAGCAAGAGTTTGGCAGTCTTCCCGGCCGGCACCTCGGCCATCATCTGGGCCTTCTTTTCGCCGAAGCTGCCGAGTTCGGTGGATAAGCTCGCCGGCCCGGCCTCGTCCGGCGACTTCGTGATGATATTGATGGTGGCGAATTCTCCATTACTGCCATACAGGGCGGAGGAGGGCCCCCGGATGATCTCAATCCGCTTGACCAGATGCATGTCGATGGGAAAACCGTCTCCGAACCACAGCATCGAATCGAAGACATGGTCGGCCATGTTATGGCCGTTGACCATCACCAGAATGCGGCTGCCGTAATCCCAAGGCAGGTTGAAGCCGCGCACGCCCACCGAACGATAGGTGCGGTTGTCATTCAGGGTGAAGCCGTGAACAGACGCCATGGCCTCGCCTAACGTACGATAGCCGTACTTGTAGATGTCCTCGGCGGTAATGACGGTCACGCTGGCGGGAGCATCCCGCAGGGTCTGCGGATGGAGCGCGGCGCCTTCCACGCGGAGGTTCAACAGTTGCTCCAGCGTGAGGGAGGTTAAATCCTGAGGTGCGGCTCCCGGAGTGTCATCATCAGCCCAAGCAGGAAAAGTCGCAAGCAATATTAGCCCGCACACGAGATAACCGCGATGGTCCATCATTGACCATCGACCGGCCGCGGCACAGACTCACGGAGGATATTCCCTACTACCGATCTGCCGTGGTGCTACAACCCCTTTTTCGCGAGATACATCACCAGGTCGACGCAGCGCATCGAATAGCCCCACTCATTGTCGTACCAGGAGACCACCTTCACCAGGTTTCCGCCCAGGACCTTGGTCAGATCGGAATCGACGATCGAGCTATTGGGGTTGTGCATCATGTCGGTCGAGACCACGGGATCCGAAGTATACGCGAGGATGCCTTTGAGCGGCCCTTCCGCGGCTGCCTTCAGCGCGGCATTGACTTCTTCAGTGTTGGTCGACTTCGTCGTGACCGCCACCAGATCCACGACGCTGACATTCGGAGTCGGAACGCGCATGGCGTAACCGTCAAGCTTCCCTTTCAGTTCCGGCATCACCAGCCCGATCGCCTTGGCTGCGCCGGTGGTGGTGGGGATCATGTTGATCGCCGCGGCGCGCGCCCGGCGCAGGTCCTTATGCGGAAAATCGAGCACATTCTGATCGTTAGTGTAGCTGTGGATGGTGGTCATCGAGCCCTTCTCGATGCCGAATTTCGCGTGCAGCACCTTCACGACGGGTCCCAGGCAATTCGTGGTGCAGGACGCGTTCGAAATGATGTTGTGCTTGGCCGGGTCGTAGGACGATTCGTTCACACCCAGCACGATGGTGATGTCTTCACCCTTGGCGGGCGCTGAAATGATGACCTTCTTGACCGATCCGCGGATGTGCTTGGCGGCGTCCTTGGCTTCGGTGAACCTGCCGGTAGATTCGATGACGATCTCTACGCCGAACTTGGACCAATCGATCTCCGCAGGGTCTTTGATCGCGTAAACGTGCAGGCGTTTTCCGTTAACCAGAATCCCGTCAGCGTCGGCCTTCACATCGGCATGGATGGGCCCCAGGATGGAATCGTACTTCAGCAGGTGAGTCAGCGTCTTGGTATCGGTAAGATCGTTGGTGGCGACGATCTCCACGTCCGGGTTGCCAAGCGTCGCCCGGAACACGTTTCTGCCGATGCGACCGAAGCCGTTGATTCCGATTTTCACTGTAGCCATAGTTTAGTTTAGCGGGAATATCGCACCCTCCGCCACGCCTGATGCCAGCCGGTTCCCAATTGAAACCAGCCGCCAAAACCTCGATCCCCTCGATCCCCTTGACTCCCTGCTTCACGCAAAATATAATGCCAACCCAGCAAGTCGCTTTTCAGCGAACAAAGGGGGGCAGGGTGAGGACTATTCTTCGTTTCATTGCCATTTGTCTTTTTACTTGCACCGCAGTGTGGTCACAGGATGTTTCCACATCGCAAGTCAAGGGAACGGTCCAGGATCCGTCTGGAGCGGTTATCCTGGGAGCCGAAGTGAGACTCACTCAAACCGATACCGGTTTGGTTCGCACCGCGACCACCGAGACGGACGGCTCCTACGTGGTGACCAGTCTGCCCATCGGGCCGTATCGATTGGAAGTCAGTAAAGCCGGCTTCGCCAAATACGTGCAGTCCGGCATCGTGCTGCAGGTGGCCACGAATCCTACGATCGAAGTTACGATGAAGGTCGGCGCAGTCAGCGAACAGGTCCAGGTGGAAGCCAATACCACGCTGGTCGAGACCCAGAGCAGCGGCGTCGGCGGGGTGGTGGACATCAAGCGCGTTCTGGATCTGCCGCTGATCGGGCGCAACGTGCAGGATCTGATCACGACCATGGGAGCGGCGGCCGGCGGCAGCGATGGGGCTCAGCTTTCCGCGCGCAATTATCCCGGGATACAAGCCTTCTCCGTGGCGGGCGGTCTGGCCACCGGGACCTCCTACACGCTCGACGGCTCCATGCACAACGATGTTTACACCAACTCCACGTTGCCGCTACCGTTCCCGGATGCGCTGCAGGAATTCAAGGTCGAGACCAGCGCCCTGCCCGCGCAGTATGGGATGCACTCAGGCGCCGCGGTCAACGCCGTCACGAAGTCCGGCACCAATCAGTGGCACGGCGATGCGTTTGAGTTTGTGAGGAATTACAAATTCAACGCCAAGCAGCGTTTCGCCACATCACGCGACTCGCTGAAGCGCAATCAATGGGGCGGCACCGTGGGCGGACCGATCCGTCAAAACAAGATGTTCGTATTCGCCGCGTATCAACAGACCGATACCCGCCAGAGCCCCAGTGCCACGGTCACCTTCGTTCCGACGCAGGCCATGATTAATGGCGACTTTACGACCTTTGCATCCGCCATCAGCGCGGGAGGTTGCCAGCCGGCAGCAGTTACCCTGAGAGACCCGACCAACAACAATCTGCCGTATGCTCCGCTCAACCAGATCCCGCTGAGCAAGCTGTCGGCGCCGGCACTCAAAATCGCCAAGCTTCTTCCGACCAGCGCGGATCCGTGCGGCAAGACTAATTTCGGCGTCAGACAGGTGGACGACGAGCAGTTCGGCGTGGCCAAGATGGACTATCAGTTGAGCGCCACCCACTCCCTCTTCGTCCGCTACCTGGGCACCCACGACAAGCAACCGGTGCCCTATACCTTCGGCAACAATTTGCTGACTACCGGCGCCGGCGGAAATGGTTTTGACGATCTGGACCAGTCCTTTACCATCGGCGACACGTATCTGATCACCCCCCGGACCGTCAACTCCTTCCGTGCCACGGTGGACCGATCCGGTATTGCCCGCAATAGTCCGGAGTTCTTCGGTCCCAGCGACGTTGGGATCAACGTCTACAGTTACCTGCCCAAGTTCACCAGCGTAACCGTAAACAACGGGTTCTCCTTTGGAAACGTGCTGACGACGGACGCCACTTACAAAACCACCACTCTGCAGGTCGGCGATGATCTGGCCGTGATTCGGGGCAACCACCAGATGGGATTCGGCGTGAACGCGTCGCACTATAACTCCAACACCTATGCCCGGGTTCTGGCCACTCCCAACTTTACTTTCAGCGGCCAATTCACCGGTATCCCCATCGCCGATTTTTTTACCGGGAACGTGGCCTCGACTGCCCAGTCCGCGCCCAACGTGCTGTTCGTGCGCGCCAATTATTTCGGTCTGTATGGGCAGGATACCTGGAAGATGAGACCTGGGCTGACCATCAGCTACGGCCTCCGCTGGGAACCGTTCTTCCCAATGCAATTCGCCAACAGCCTGGTGTATCATTTCGACCTGGCCTCGTTCCTGGCCGGCACGCCCACCAGCACAGTGTTTAAGAAGGCGCCCCCGGGACTGTTCTTCCCGGGCGATGCCGGCTTTCCTTCCAAGTCGGGTATCAATCGGAACTGGAAACAGTTCGCACCTCGCTTGGGCGTGGTATGGGATCCCAACGGGGACGGCCGCATGTCCATCCGGGCCTCCTATGGAATCTTCTTCGACACGATTCCGGCGCAATACAATCTGAACACGGAAACGGCGCCGCCCTGGGGCAATCGGACTGCGCTCGCTGGAGTGGACTTCGCGGATCCTTACAAGAACATTCCGGGCGGCAACCCCTTTCCAGTGGTCTTCGATGCGAATGCGCCCTTTGCGCTCAACGGCACATTTAATACCTTCAACTACGACACCCACATGACCTACGTCCAGCAGTGGAATTTCAGCATCCAGCGCCAGTTTGGCCGGGACTGGCTGGGGTCGGCGAGTTATCTGGGCAACGAAATGGTGCATCTGTTCGGTACCAGGGAACTGAATCCCGGTATTTACGCGCCCGGCGCGAGCCCCTCCAATTTGAACAAGCGGCGCCTGTTCAATACCCTCAATCCTACCTGGGGACCGAACTTCGGATTCACGGATATTTGGGATGACGGCGGCACGGGTAGCTATAACGGCATGCTGCTGTCATTGCAGAAACGCTTTAGCCGCGGGGTCACGGTCAATGTGAACTACACCTGGTCCCACTGTCTGAGCAATCCGGTCAACAGCGTTCCCAACGGAGGCAATGGCGGCGGCGGAGTTTACATGTTCGATAACAGCCGTTCGCTGGATCGTGGAAATTGCAGCACCTCGGCCAGCGACAGGCGGCACATCGTCAACATGACCGCCGTAGGTGAGGTGCCCAAGTTTTCCAACAAATGGGCCACCCGGTTGGCCAGCGGGTGGAGGACATCGGCTACGGTCAGTATGTCGAGCGGCAGCTACTTCAGCGTGGTTACCGGGGCGGATAACGCGCAGTCCGGAAAGAATGCGATCACGCAGCGGCCGAACCAGCAACTGGCGAATGTCTACGGCGACGGCACTTCCGGCTTCTACCTCAACAAAGCGGCTTTCGGTTCGCCAGCGCCTGGAACCTATGGGAACTTGGGACAATCCAACATCCTGGGTCCCGGAAATCTGACCTTCAATGCTGGATTGTCGAGGGCGTTCCGCATCCGGGAAAGCCAAACCGTGGAGATCCGGGGCGAAGGACAGAACGTTCTCAATCGCATCAACTATTTCAATCCAGTCGCTTCGCTGTCCAGTCCCACCTATGGCCAGATCCTCGGATCAGGCCCGGCCCGGATCATGCAGTTCGCGATCAAGTACGCTTTCTAGAACGTGTGATACGATAGCCGCCATGCGTTGGCTACTCCTACCTGTTTCGCTTCTCGCGGCTGCGGCCGCATTCTTTGCGCAGACTGCTCCTCCGAACCCGACGGGCATCTCCTTCGGACACATTCATATCGTGACCGCGGATCCGGCGGCGTACCAGAAGACCATCATCAGCGTCCTGGGAGGAACTCCCGTAAACGCCGGACCTCTCACGATGGTGAAACTTCCCGGGATTTTCTTCATCATGACGAAGGCGAACGGAGCCGGTCCGAGTGGAGGATCCAAAGGATCGACGGCGGACCACATGGGTTTCTCGGTCAAGAGTTTCGCCGCGCTCAAAGCGAAAGCCGAGGCCGCCGGTCTGAAAGTGCAGGAGCTCACGCCCAATGTCCAGGCGTTCGTGACCTTTCCGAATGACGTGATTATAGAAGTTCAGGAAGATACGGCCCTGCCTACGGACACGGCCTTCAGCCACTTCCACCTTTCGGTGCCCGATCCGAATGCCGCTCGCGAGTGGTATATCAAGACCTTCGGCGCCACCGAAGGCGAGCGCCGCCCGAAACAAAAAGGCGCCGTGATCCCCAACGGTTTCGTAGATTTCCTGAGTTCGGCAGGCCGGGGCGGCGGCAGGGGCAAGGACGGCGCTCCACCCCCTCCTCCTCCTGCTCCTCCGGCGGCGATCGCGGGCCGCTTTCTGGATCACATTGGATTTGAGGTCAAGGATCTGGACGCCTTCATCAAGAAGCTCCAGGCCGACGGTATCAAACTGGATTCAGGCCCGACCGATATGACCAAGCAGTTCGGTTTGAAGATCGCGTTCCTCACCGATCCGTTCGGTACCCGTATCGAGCTGACCGAGGGATTATCGAAGCAGTAGTCTAATTGGTTTCAGGCCGGATGCGGCCCTCATTATCGAGGGTCAGCACCCGGCCTCTCCATGATACGGTTCGGCCGGACAATCCCGCCGCCCAGACGGCGGCTCCATACAAATCACGCAGAGGAATCAGCAGCCACAGCCGAAGTACGTCCGGACTCTTGAGCACGAACCAACCGGCAGCCGTCGCCATCAGCATCCGGACCGCGAGCAGCGTCAGCGCCAGGCCGAAATGTCCCATCCCAGCGGCCACCGCGGCCCACACGGTTCCGAACGTAACCGGGAGTCCAAGGTAACCCCAGAATTTCGAAACTCGAACCGTGCGCGCCCAGCGGACCTGGTGACGCCAGACACCGGACCATGTTCCACTGAGGCGCGTGGTTACGATCGCGTCACTCAGGATGCACTCTAGCCCCAGCGCATGAATGCGATGGCCGAGCTGATAATCGTCGGCCAGATAATCCGCAATCGCCTCAAAGCCTCCCATGCGGTCCAGATCCGCTCGCCGAAACGCCATGGTCGATCCCAAGGCGAACTCGTCGACGCCGACCAGCCGCGCGACTAGCGTGGATGGCGCGAAGTCTGTCGACACGCCGAGCCCTTCGAAGCGCGCGGCGAAGGTATCGCCCTCGGGACGGTAGAGGCACGTGACCAGACCCACCTTGGGATCGGCCAGCGGCGGGACTACGCGGGAGAGATAGTCCGGTTCGACGCGAATATCGGCATCGTTCACGATGAGGATCGAATAGCGCGCCGCGCGAGCCAGATCGATCAGCGATCCCACCTTGCCATTCGGTGTTTCCGTGGTGCAGTGGACTAGCTTCACGCCCGGAAACTCGGCGATCAGACCGGCCGCGGGATCGCCGGACCGTACGCCGCACAGCAGTTCATATTCGCCTTCGAGCCGTGTGTGCGACTCAATGGCCGCGCGCAAAGAGGACTCTGCCCCATACACGGGTTTCAGAATGCTGACGCCCGCTGGCGCCTGGCCCCTGGCGCCTGGCCCCTTTCGGAATGCGAGGCAGGCGACGGTGGCGAGGATCTGATAGCCGCCGGAAGCTGCGGCAAGGATCTCGACGATCACAAAGCCAGCAACCATACGCCGCAGGCGACCAAGCCGGCTCCGAGCCATCGGCGCACATCCACTCGTTCCTTCAGGATGACCCGCGCCAGGATAGTCTCAAAAACCAGGGTTGCGGCCGAAACTGGCACTGCGAAACTCAAATCGGCCGTCTCAAGCAGCGTCATGAAGGCAAAGAAGGAAACCGCCATGAAGAAGATGGCCAGAATCAGGAATTTCTTCCGCGCAAGCGTCGTCAGCAGCCGGCCCAGGCTGCGTGGACCGAAGTCGTGAATTTCGCCGTGACGCTTCATCTCGAAACTTTGCAAGAGGTCGCCGATAACCGTCGATCCGACCATCACGCCGACCAGAATCCAGACCTTCACGATTCGCTCCCGGAGTGGGGAGTTCCAAGGCCCACCAGGATCGTCCCCGCGACGATAAACAGCGTGCCGGCCCAGCGCTGCGCCGTTACTTGTTCATTCAGCAGAAAGTGCCCCACCGCGGCGGTGATGACATATCCAAGAGAGGTGACCGGGAGGACGTAGCTCAGGTCCGCCCAACTCAGCAGCGCCATTCGCGCGACAAGCCACAGAATCAGGACCAGAATGCCCAGCATCACCCAGGGGCTGAAGATGGCCTCCAGGTAGTCGACAGCCGAGGCAGTCGTCCGGCCGCGCATGCCCCTGTCGAGCCAATAGCCGCCGAGAGGATTGCTAAGGATTACGATAAGGGCAAAGACCCGCGTTTTCCAGCGCAGGCTTGCGGCGCGATCCATCCGAAAGCTAGGCGCGCTCGTCCGCTTGACTGAGGACGCTGGCCTTCTCGTCAGCGACGTATTGCCTGCGTTTGGAGCGAAGGCTCATGTAAGACTTAGCCTCCTTGTACAACCGCTTGCGTTCGGCGTTGTTGAAAATCGACTTGCGAACGATGCGCCAGGCGGCCTTGGGGCGGAAGTAATATTCGTCGTAGAACCGGTCAACCCATTCCATCATTTCGCCCTTCTCCAGGATGCCCGGATACACCACTTGGGGAAGCTGGTGGCCTTCGTCGTCGGACATCTTGAGTTGCACCAGGCCATTCGATTTGGCGAAATCGTAGAACTCCGTGCCGGGATAGGCGTGCGCGATCGAAACCTGAATGGTTTCCACATCCAGCTGCTTCGCAAAATCGATGGTGTTCCGCAGCGTGTCGCGCGTCTCGCCGGGCAGCCCGACGATGAAATCGCCGTGGACTACCAGGCCCAGATTGTGCGCGTCTTTAGTGAAGCGGCGGGCTCCTTCGATGGTCGCGCCCTTCTTGATATTCCTGAGGATCTGCTCGTCTCCGGACTCGTAGCCGACGATCAGCAGCCGGCAGCCTGCGTCTTTCATGGCCTTGAGCGTCTCGTAGTCGGTGGTGACGCGAGAAGTGCAGCTCCAGGTGAAGTTCAGCTTCTTCAGCTTCGCGCACAATTCCAGCGTGCGGGCTTTCTTATAGTTGAACGTGTCGTCGTCGAAGAAGATTTCCTTCAGGCCGGGGAAGTTTTCGAGCACATAGCGGCATTCGTTGGCCACGTCATCGGTCGAGCGCAAGCGCCAGCGATGGCCGGAGTGGGTCTGCGGCCACAGGCAGAAGGTACACATCGCCGGGCAGCCGCGCGAGGTGTAAAACGACATAAACGGGTTTAACAGGAACGGAACGTTATATTTCCGGAAGTCCAGGTCGCGTTTGTAGACTTTTGAAACCCACGGCAGCTCGTCCAGATTCTCGATCACCGGGCCTTCCGGGGTGTGGACGATCTCGCCATTTTTCCGGTAGCTCACGCCGGGCAGCTCCGAAAGAGGCGTGCCTTTGGCATAGCCGGCGATCTGATGGTCGAACTCGCGGCGCACCACGAAATCGATGGCTTTGGTCGCGTTCAGGGACTTTTCCGGCTCGATGGTTACAGGAGGTCCCACAAAGGCCACCTGCAACTTCGAGTTCGCGTCCTTCATCATCTCAGCGATCTTGACGTCTACATGGAAGCCGGGCGACGAAGTGTACAGCACCATCAGCTCGAAATCTTTCGCCATGGCCACGGTCTGCTCGATGGAGACGCCGTGGGGCGGCGCGTCCAGCACTTTGCTGTCCTCGAGCATCCCGGCCGGATAGCACAGCCACACCGGATACCAGTACGATTCGATTTCGCGCGTCGAGGGCCAGCGCGATCCGGCCCCGCCGTCGAAGCCTTCGAAAGAAGGCGGATTCAAAAAAAGCGTTCTCATGGTATGGAAGCGGATCTCCTTGGTTATGGGACGCTGGCTGTCTGATCGTCCTCTTGCCACGTCGGGTTGCTGTAATTGGCGCTTACTTCGGCTTTCCCGACGACGCGCACATCCACGGTGAACTGCAGATGCTTCAACATCGATATGCCGTCGCGCATTTCATAGTCGCGCTGGAAGCGGATACTCTTGAGCCAGGCGGACCCGCTCTTGACCAATTGGCCGTTTTCCTGGAGGGGCATTCCGGTGGCGCCGTCGAGCCACAGTTCACCCTTGAACAGCCCGATGGCCTTGCGCTTAGGGGTTAGCTTGAAGATATAAACCTGCCGGTCGTCCTGGGTGATAATCGCGTTGATCTGGAACTTGTAGTTGGCGGGAGTGATCGCGATGGAACCCTTTTCCCGCTCATTCTGTTCGAGTTCCAGGTACTTAGTGATGACCTGCGTCTTTACAATGGGATCGCCGATGAACTGGCCTATCTGATCGAAGGTGATCTTGCCGAATTTGGAAATCACGCGCAGGACCCTGAGCGTACCCTTTTTTTCGAGGCTGGGGAGCTGGGCGTCGATATCAACTTCCATACGAGCCCCCCGGAGAGCCTCCTGCTGGGCTTGCTGGGCTGAAATATAGCGGTTGATGACATCTTTCAGATTATCCGGCGTCGCGTAGTTTTTAGGGAGATCCGCGGCACAGACAACTGTGGCGAATACCGCGGACGCGAATAAAAAGTTAGTTAGACGCACTAACGAAAAGCCTCTGCGAACGCGAGAATACACACCTTCGAGGCTATTGTATCAGATGTTGCGGAAAACGAAGGGGTTGCGGATTTTGTTGCCACGCCTGCAGGTCGAAGAAAACGCTGTGTCCGTCGGTCCGGGCAGTCACTAATCCATCCAGGTCCGTCCGCAGAATAGCCGTGTGCCGCGCCGCAAGCCTACCCAAGACGTCCGGATGAGGATGGCCGAAGGAATTCTCATATCCCGCGGAGATGAGGGCGACCGACGGCGAGACCGCGTCGAGAAACGCCTGGGTACTGGAGGTCCGGGAGCCGTGGTGGCCGACTTTGAGAACGTCGGCGTGGAGGTTGGTACCCGAGGTCAGGAGCCTGGTCTCGATAGGGCGCTCCATGTCGCCGGTCAGAAGAAAGGAGCGGGATCCGTAGGTGATCCGCAGCACCAGGGAGTCGTTGTTGCCCGCCGTTTTGGCGACGTAGTCGTCCGCGGGCGCCAGGACTTCGAGAACCGCGCCGGAAAGCTCGAGCGGGCCGGTGGGGTGCTTTTCAGAAGACGGGATTCCCAGGCGGCGCGCGAGCGCCTGGAGTTCCGCCGGCGGATTCGCTCCCGTCCATAGCTCCTTCGGCCTGAAGTTGGACATGATCGAAGCCAGGCCGCCAACGTGGTCCTGATGGGAGTGGGTGGCGACCATCACGTCGATGCGCCGGATGCCGCGGCTCCACAGATAGGGAGAAACGACATCCTCGCCGATATCGAGGTTGGATTTTCGCTGGCGGCCGTACACCAGCCGACCGCCGCCGTCGATCAGCATGGTTTCGCCACGCGGCAGGACCACTAGAAGACTATCGCCCTGCCCGACGTCGATTGCGGTCAGCTCGAGCATGCCGGTCTGACCGGGATGGAGCCAGGGTTGCCAAAGTAACAGAGCGAATAACCCCAGAACGGAGGCGATCGTCGGCCACTTGAATATCCGGCGCCGGATCAGAACGGCGCAGGCGACCAAGGCTGCCGCGAAAGCCAGCATGAACCATAGCGGCGGGTCGGGAACTCGCCAGGCCGGCTCGAGGTTCGCATGCCAGGCAGCAATGCGAGCCGAAAATCGCAGCAGCACGCCGGCCAGCGATGCCGTCCAGCGCCAGCCGGTGAAGATCGCCAAAAAGCCGAGCGGAACCACCGCATTCATCGCGGGTACGATCAGCAGGTTGGCGCTCAGTCCCGTGAACGAGACGCGGTGAAAATATTCGGCCATGGGAAGCGCCAGGCCGATCTGCATGGTCGCGGAGATCAACACCATTTCAAAGGCGAAGAAGAGCGCGCGAAACGACAGGGATACGAACTCCTGCGCCCAGCGGAGTGGCAGGCGAGTCCACAGCCACAGCGTTTCCGCCGCCAAGCGAATCTCCACGCGAAACTGCGCCACGCGAGATTCCAGATGCGGGTCCAGGTCCGCATTGGAAATGCCGCGCAAGCCTCGCGCATAGGGAACTGTAGTGGATTCGAGCAAGGGCGCAGCCAGCACTCCGATGGCCGCCACGGCGAGAAACGAGAGCTGAAAGCTCGCGTCAAAGATCTGTAGCGGATCACAGGCCAGGTACAACAGTGCCACCGCGGCGAGAAGATTCATTACGCGCGCCCGGCGAAAGCACGCCCGCGCAAGCGTGTAGAGCGTGAACCCGCCGGCTGCCCGGACCACGGGAGCGGAGAATCCGGAGACCAGAGCGTAGAGCCATGCTGCGCTCGCAGTCACCGCCAGTGCGCTGAGTTCGGAAATCGGGACCAGCCGCAGAAAGAACAGAAGCACCGTCGCGAGGACCGTCACATGGACCCCCGAAATCACCAGCGCATGAAACGTGCCGGTTCTGCGAAAATCGTCGGTCCAGACGCGCTCGAGTTTCACGGTTTCGCCGATCAGCACGGCCTGCATCATGCCCGATGCGTAGTCATTGTCGGGATAGAGCCGGTCTATGCGATCGAGAGCGGCGGTGCGCAGCGCGAAGATAGCACCCATGAAACGCCATCCGCAGCGCCCCGGCAAAACCGTCGCAGGCGTGTTACGAGACATGGTCGCGGTCCAGAAGATGTTGCGGCGGGCCAGATACGCAGCGTAATCGAAGGAGCCGGGATTATTGAAATTGTGCGCGCGGCGCACGCGCGCGACGATCTCGATACGCCGGCCATAGGCCAACCTGGCTGGTGCAGGGTCTCCCTCATCCCACGGAATGAGCACTTGCGCGCGAACTCCGGGTTCCAGCTCCAGCGTGAACTGCGCGCGATCTTCGCCGAATACCGTGGGATCCACCACGCAGCCGCTGAGGATCACGATTTCGCGGGAGGTCGCGTCGATTTCAGGCGCTGGCCCGGGCCGGTGCCAGGCGCTGATGAAGGCTCCCGCAAAAAGCATCGCCAGGACGGCTGCGGTGTGTTTGATCCAGGGCGAAGCCGGCAGAAGCGTCAGGATTGCGAGCGTTACCGCCGCCAACGCCGCCTCGCGAGTCGAAAACGGAACCGCCTGGTCCGCCAGGATTCCAGCGGCGAACGCGACAAGCGGAAGAATCAACGGTTCACGCACCGGAATACTAGTTTCGCGGGGCAGTGAAAACTCTCCGCGCTATCATGGCTTTTTGCGCCTGATCGCGATTATTTTTCTGTGCTGGGTGCCGCTGTGCGCGCAACCGGGCTCGCTGCCGACGGATTTACTAAATCGGGACCTTCCACGCTGGATCGGTTTCTCCGGCGACGAGCGCATGCGTCTGGAAGGATTCTCGGGCGGCGGATTTCAGCCCGGCAATGACGATGTCTACCTCCTAAACCGCTTTCGGTTTTCGATGACGCTACTGCCCGCGCCCTGGTGGAAAATCGTCACACAGACGCAGGACGCTCGCGACGTCGGCGATAACCAGACGCCGCACGGCCCGCCTCGCCAGGACACCTGGAATCTCCGCCAGGCGTATGCCGAGTTAGGCGATCCCGACAAGAACCCCGTGGCTCTTCGGGTCGGCCGCCAGGAAATCAGTTTGGGCGGGGAGCGTCTGGTCGGCGTCAGCCAGTGGCAAAATGTGGGCCGATCTTTCGATGCCGCGCGCCTGCTGCTGCATTACCGCAAACTAAAACTCACCGCGTTCGCCGCAAGCGTGGTGGTGTTGCGCGACGGACAGGTGGGCAGCGCGGATGCGGGTAACAATCTACACGGCTTGTACGGTTCGATCGCCGATTGGATTCCGAACTCGACCCTGGAGCCGTATTTTATGTGGCGGCTGCAGCCGAATGTCCGATCCGAGCTTGGTCCGCTCGGCCACCTCGACATGAAAGTGAGCGGAGCGCGCTGGCTGGGGAAGGTCCGGGCTTTCGATTACAACACCAGCATCGTCCTCGAACAGGGCAGTGTGGCTGCGGACCGGGTGGATGCCTGGGCGGGCCACTGGCTGTTGGCGTATTCGTTTCCCAATGTGGCGGGATCGCCCAGGCTGGTGGCTGAATATAACTATGCGACTGGCGATGGCAATCCGCACGACGGCCAGGTGAACACGTTCCAGCTGCTGTATCCCACGGCGCACGACCGGCACGGCCTTACCGATCAGGTCGGCTGGAGAAATATCCACCACCTGCGCGGCACGGTCGAGATCAAGCCGCGCCCCAAGTGGACGCTGACGCCGAGCTACAACGCCTTCTGGCTGGCGGATGCGCGTGACGCGCTCTACAACTCGCAAGGCAACGTGGTGGTCGCGCGAGTGGCGGATGGTTCGGCGGGCCGCTGGGTGGGGCAGGAGCTGGATGTCACCGCGTCGTACTCGATTACATCCGTCACGCAATTAGGCGCGGGCTTCGGACACTTATTCCCGGGCACGTTTCTTCGGCGTGCGACGCCTGGACACGGCTTTAGCTACCCGTATTTGCAGATCACGACGAAATTCTGAGGTTAGCCTTAACGCGGGACGGACTTCGCGTACACTTCGATCTTCGCGACGTCAGCCCATCCGCCCGGGCCATGCCCGCTGCTGGGCATCAGGTCGGCGAATCCGATCTCATCCACCTTGCTGAGATCCGGGTCTTTCACCCAGGTGCCGGTGGTCACCATGCGGGTGGGATCGACGCGCAGCCATTTAACGTCGCTCACCGCGAACTCGCTCTCGATCCAGTCGGAGAGCGATCCGTCCGCGCGATCGCCCACTAGCCAGATGCCGTCCGCCGTTTTGATGAGCGGATGGACCATATGGAGACCGGACATTTTCGATACCAGCCGGATGCGGGCGAGACCCGTCAGGTCCGCGTAGCTGTTCTTGTGCTTCAGAGTGAAGGCGCAGGGCGTGGTGCACATGCCGGTCCACAGGTGGATGGGATTGGTCTCATCGGTCGCCGCACCGGTCATCAGCATCTCTTTTCCCGTGGGTCCGAGCAGGTTCAAGGTCAGATCCGGGTTGGCCACGGAGTCTGCCGGAACCACCTGATGTTCGCCACCCGCGGGACTCTGTTTCCATTCTTCGCGGAAGAACAACGGCGGACGTGCCGCAGCCTTGCCCTTCCCCCCGCCGCCCTTGGGAGCCCCTTCTTTAGCGGGTTGCTGGCCATTGGCCGTAAAAGCAGCCGTGCAAACCACGCCGAGAACCAGCGAGCAATTGAGAATCGTGAGTGCGACCACGCGTCGTGACATAGGTGAAAGTCTCCTGAACCGGCTGCCAGTATAACAAAGGAAGCCGCTTGCCATAAAATCCCATAAAATCAAGATGGTGCTTCGGAACGCGCTCATCGCTGTTTTGCTGGCGTCCTCGGCGTTCGCCGCCGACTGGACCGAATACCGCATGGGACCGTTCCGCGTCATCAGCAACGCCGGCGACCGCGCGGCTCGGGAACGCCTGACGCAGATGGAGCAGACTCGCCACGTTCTGGCGGGCATGCTGGGGAAAGCCGATCTGCCCACGGTCTGGCCGATCGTTTTGGTGCTGTTTCCGAACCAGAAGGAATACGGACCGCACGCGCTGCCGCAGCCTTTCGTGCCGGGTGGATCGTCGGACCTGAGCGCCTGGACGGCCGATACTCCCCAGCCCCTGGACTGGAGAAGAGAGATTGTGCGGCGCTTGATCGCCGATAATGCCGGATTGCTTCCCGGCGTCACCGTCACCGCACTCGAGGATCTTTTTTCGACCATCGAAGTGAACGCCACGCGCGTGAAGCTGGGAGCGCCGCTGCCCGCGGGAGCCTTGCCGCCCGAACGCTTGCGGGAATGGGCCAAAATCCAGCTCCTGGCGACGAATCCCGAGTATGCCGGGCGTTTTCGAGTTTACCTGGGCAATCTTCAACAGGGAAATGAAGAAAGCGTGGCCGCGCGCAATGGATTCGACTTGACGCTGGCAGAGCTGAACCGCCGCGCCGATGCATATTTCCACGCAGGCATGTTTGAAGCGTCTCCGGTGTTCGGCGAAGCCTTGAATCCGAATCGCGATTTCATCGAGAAGCGCGTTCCCGCATCGGACGTGGACGATTGGCTCGCGGAACTGAAAGCCGCCGGCAAAACGTTTCCTCCGGGCAGCCCGCGGGGCTTGTTCGCGGACGGCACTACGGTCTCACTCGAGCAAGCCGTGAAGGCCAATCCACGTTGGGCCGAGCCTCACGTTCGCCTGGCGGAGCTGGAGGGCAACGCCTTGGTCAAGGTCAGCCGGCTCAAGGAAGCGACCGCACTGGAACCCCAGACTTCGGCTTACTGGCAGGCGCTCGCCCAGGCCCAGACCGCGGCCGGCCAGCCGGTTGACGCGGCGAAATCCTGGATCTCAGCGGAGCGAACCGCACGCACCGATGCCGACCGCGGGCGCATCCATGAAATCCGCATGCAAGCCGAACAGCGCCGGATCGACGCCGAAATCGCCGACAAGCAGCGCGCAGCCGACGATCGCGCGGCGGATCTCCAGCGCGTCAAGGACGGGGCCGCCGCGGAGGTTCGGGCGGCGGAGGCCAAAGCCAATCGCGAGCAAGGCGGTCTGAAATCCGGTGCGACGCCGGTGCCCTTCGCGCAAATCTACGGCGGAGCAACCGTAACCGGGACGCTGATACAGGTCGATTGCCTGAACGGTCCGCGAAGGCTGACGATCCAGAACGCGAAGAGCACTGTGCAAGTCCTGGTGCGCGGCACGGAAGGCTTGAATCCCGCCGATTTCACGTGCGGTGTGCAGAAACCCGTACGCCAGGTTATGGTGATCCACGATTCGAAGCCCGATGCGAAGTTGGGCACTGTCGGGAACGTTACGACCTACGAGCTGCGCTGAATGTGGGGTATGTCACGTGGGGTCCCGCTGCGCTGGGTCACTTTGAGATGGATCGCCGTGGGCGTGTTCGTTCTGTCTTCGTCGCTGAACTATTTGGATCGCCAGCTCCTGGCCGCGCTCGCTCCCACCGTGCGCGGCGAATTCCAGTTAAGCAATGAGCAGTATGGACTGGTCATATCGTCATTTGCGATCGTCTACGCCGTGGTTGCCCCCGCTGCTGGATGGTTCATCGATCGCGTGGGTCTGAATCTCGGCGCAGGGATTGCAGTGGCACTCTGGTCAATAGCGGGTTCGGCCACTGCATGGACTCGAAGTTTCTCAGGATTGCTCGCGTGCCGGACCGTACTGGGTGCAGCGGAAGCCGCTGGTATTCCCGCCGCCGGCAAAGCCAACGCGACGTATCTCGAGCCGCGCGAGTTGGCGCTGGGAACGGCGTTCAATCAGGTCGGAATTACACTCGGGTCCGTCGCAGCGCCGCTGATTGTGGTGCTGATGCAGCCTCGCTACGGATGGCGATCCACGTTCGCTTTGTGCGGAACGCTGGGGTTCTTGTGGATTCCGCTGTGGCTGCTCACATCGAAGCGCGTTCCCGCGCGCCCGCCGGAGACCAGCCCCGTCCGTCAGGACGGGGGCTCTCTCCTGCGCGATCCCCGGTTTTGGGGGCTCGCGCTCGCGAATGCCTTCGTCATGACCTTGTACGCGCTATGGAGCAACTGGACCACGCTCTACTTCGTTCAGGAACGGCACATGACGCAGGATGAAGCGAACCGCCAATTCGCCTGGATCCCGGCGGTGTTCGCCACCGCGGGCGGATTCTTCGGAGGCGTGATGTCCTACCGCTGGATCCGGTCGGGCATGCAGGTGCTGCGGGCGCGCATGCGGATCTGCTGGATCTCGGCGGTGATACTGCTGGCGACCGCCGCCGTCCCGCTGATGCCCCATCCCGGGCTGGCCGCGGCCGCCATCAGTTTGAGTTTCTTCTGGACGCTGGCCATCAGCACCAATGTGTACGCGCTGCCCATCGATCTCTTTGGGCCAGCTCACGCCGGCCTGGGAGTAGCGGCACTCACCTCATCCTTCGGATTGATGACGGCGTTTCTGTCTCCCTGGATCGGCAGCGTGGTGGACCGCGTGGGATTTTCGCCGGTATGCGCAACACTCGCAGTGATGCCGTTATTGGGGGTGGCCATTCTCAAATGGACCATAACCGCCAACTGACGATTCGCCCCGCGCGCTTTACGGATCTGGCCGCGATTGACGCGATCCAGGCTGCATCGCCCGAAGCCTCCCGGTGGAATCCGATCGACTACCTGAAGCACGATTGCCGGGTAGCCGATGTAGAAAGCTGCGTGGCAGGATTTTTAGCCGTCCGCGAACTGGGTCCCGGCGAGCGCGAAATTCTGAATTTAGCGGTCGATCCGGCAGAGCGGCGCAAAGGTCTTGCGCGGGGCCTCCTGCGGGATGCCTTGGGGCGCGGGAACGGGACCTGGTTCCTGGAGGTTCGCGCGTCCAATGCGGCCGCGATCCAGCTGTATGAGTCCGCTGGATTTCATCGCGCCGGACGCCGTCCGGACTACTATGACAATCCTGCCGAAGACGCTATTGTCATGAGGTTCTTTTCATGATATTGTCATGGTGCGTGGCGGGTGTCCGATACCCGCTGTAGCGATTGCATGACAGTCGTTTTCGCAAGACCCACCGAGCCCAACAATCCATTTCCAAGCGGCTCGGCGTGGCCCTCACGCGCCCTAAACGGCGGCGCTTCCAAACATAGAAAAAAGGAGAGGTGTCACTGATGGAGCAACATAACGAAGAGCTGAAAGCGCACCTGATGGCGACCGATCAGCAATTTCGTGCCTTGGCGGAAGAGCACGCCCAGTTTCATAAACAACTGGAAGTGATTGAAGCCAAGGAACACTTGACCTTGGACGACGAGGCCGAGGAGATTCGCCTGAAGAAGCAGAAGCTGCGTTTGAAGGATGAGATGAACGCCATTATGGCCCGCTATCGGGCGCAAACAGTGGCCTAGCTCGACTGAAAACAGCTGTCAGGTGCGCTGAAACCTGATTGAGGGCCGGATTGCGGAAAACGCGATCCGGCCTTCGTGTTTTAGTTCCGGGAAGCCCCCCGGCAGGTCGTTATAGAAGCGCTATAATTCATGCCATAGCAGGGAGGCGCCCTATGCGAATCTTGCAGGCGCGTTTTGTTGGACCGGTTTTGGCGCTCGCCGCCGCGATGTTTCTCGGAGTCTCTCCTGGAATTGCCCAGAGGGCAGGTTCCACGGGATCGAGTGGAGGCGCCACTGCCCCGAGTCCCGGAAAAGGCACCCCAACTCCGGCTCCCAGTCCAGGCAATATCCCTAACAGCCAGAGCCAGACGCCTAACAATGCGCCACAGGCACCCCGTCCGATTTGGATCTCGGGGAAGGTCTTGATGTACGACGGAGGTCCGCCGCCCGAATCGGTAACCATCGAACTGCTGTGTTCGACGAACTCCGTTAAGCCTCAGGGATACACCGATTCCACCGGTGGGTTCAGTTTCAATCTCGGACAAAACAGCGGCGTGTTCGCCGATGCCAGTACCGATATTTTCAACGATCCCGGTCAGCCGGGCGGGTTTGGCCAGAACGGGCCTGGCCAAGGCGGTTTCGGGCAGGGTATCGCCAATGGCATGCCCACCGGCGGGAACGGTGCGAGCCGCGACTCGGCCTATTGGGACTGCGAGATTCGCGCCCGTCTGCCTGGATATCGGTCCGATAGCGTTTCGTTGGCTGGAAGACGCATGATGGATTCGCCGGACATCGGGGTGATCCTACTGTATCCCATCGCCAAGATCCAGGGGTTCACGGCCAGCGCCACTTCCGGACAGGCGCCCAAGGACGCACGCAAGGCGTACGAAAAAGGGCTCAACGCAATGAAGAAGAGCAAGGCGGATGAAGCCGAGCTGCAATTCCGCAAGGCAGCGCAGACTTATCCCAAATACGCCGAGGCCTGGTATCAACTCGGAAAGACGCTCGAGAGCAGAGAGCACTATCCGGAGGCGCGCACGGCATACATGAGCGCCTTGGCGGCGGATTCGAAGTATGTGTATCCCTACCAGCAGCTTTACCAGCTTGCTCTGCGCGAGCAAAACTGGAAGGATCTGGTGGACAAAACCGATCAGCTGCTGCACTTGGATCCCTACGAGTTTCCTGCCGCCTATTACTTCAACGCGCTAGGGCATCTTGAATTGCGGGAATTCGACGCTGCTGAAAAGAGCGCGCAGCAGGCCGTTGATGCGGACCGGAAACAGACGAATCCAAAGACACACTATCTGCTGGGAGCGATTCAGATCGAGAAGCAGAACTGGACCGGAGCCGCGGAGAACCTGCGTGCGTACCTGAAGGCCGCGCCCAACGCAACCGACAAGGCGCAAGTCGAAAAGACCCTCAGCCAGCTGGATCAGCAGATCAGCCGGGTGCAAACCGCATCTCAGGATTCCGCGGCACAACAATAAGCTGCTGAATTGTTTTATTCGGCGCGCTATAATTAAGGTTCCCCCGAGAATCGAGAGGAACCCTCAATGGACGACAAAGAACGCGCGCGAGCCCTGGGCGCGACCCTGGGTCAGATCGAAAAACAATTCGGCAAAGGCTCCGTGATCCGGCTGGGCGCGCAAGCCGTGCAGGCTGTTCCCACTATTTCCACGGGATCCATCTCGATCGATGTCGCACTGGGAATCGGCGGATTCCCGCGCGGACGCATCTCCGAAATCTTCGGCCCGGAGTCTTCGGGAAAAACGACGGTGGCCCTGCAAGTGGCCGCCGAAGCACAGAAGGTCGGCGGCATGGCTGCTTACATCGATGTCGAACACGCGCTCGATCCGGTCTATGCGCGCAAGCTCGGCGTGGATGTCGACAACCTGCTGGTCTCGCAGCCCGACTACGGCGAGCAGGCGCTCGAGATTACCAATGCGCTGATCACCTCAGGATCGATTGATGTGCTGGTGGTGGATTCGGTGGCGGCCCTGGTGCCCAAGGCTGAACTGGATGGGGAGATGGGCGATAGCTTCATGGGCGTGCACGCGCGCCTGATGTCGCAGGCCATGCGCAAGCTCACCGGAATCGTGTCCAAGTCCAATACCTGCCTGATCTTCATCAACCAGATCCGCGAGAAGATCGGCGTCATGTTCGGGAATCCGGAAACCACCACGGGAGGCCGGGCCCTCAAGTTCTACTCGAGCGTCCGTGCCGACATCCGCCGGATCGCCGCGATCAAGGACGGCGAAACGGTCACCGGCAACCGGACCAAGATCAAGATCGTGAAGAACAAAATGGCTCCGCCGTTCCGCGAAGCCGAGTTCGATATTATTTACGGCGAAGGCATCTCCAAGGAAGGCGACCTGGTCGACCTGGGCGTGCAGCACAACCTGATCGAGAAGAGCGGCGCCTGGTACAGCTACAAGGGCGAGCGCATCGGCCAGGGCCGTGAAAACGCCAAGCAGTTTCTGCGCGAGAATTCCGACGTGTACAAGAAGGTAGACACGGAGTTACGCAAGCAACTCGGCTTGGTGCGCGCCGAGCAGCCGGCCGCAGCGCCTCCTCCTGCGCCTGCGCCTCAGGTAGTCGCCGCAACCCGCGCGCGCGGATAACCGCGCCACAACTCTTTCGGTTTCAACTGGAAATCCGGCCTGCAACCGGACCTCCACTCTTCGCGTCCAAAGGAGTGAGGATTTAAAATCATGAGAGTTGGGAAACTGGGTAGTTTTCTGGCAGCAGCGGCCCTTTCGGCTGCTTCGTTTGCCTACGCTTCGGGGCCGGCGCCGGTGCCCAAGACGCTGGAAGCAAGAGTTCTTCATGAGATCAACATGCTTCCCTATTACGGCGTGTTCGATTCACTTTCGTTCCGCGTGGACGGCAGCAAGGTCACATTATTAGGGAAGGTCTGGCAGCCTTGGCTGAAGGATCAGGCGGAAAGCGCTGTGAAGCACATCGAAGGCGTTGCGCAAGTGGACGATCAGATTGAAGTTCTGCCGCTATCGAACTTCGATGACCGGATTCGCTGGCAAAGTGTCCGTGCCATTTACGGATATCCGGCGCTACAGCGTTATGCGCAAGGCACTCACCCGTCCATCCATATCCTGGTGAAGAATGGCCAGGTGACGCTCGAAGGCGCCGTAGCGAACACCATGGATCGGGAACTGGCATATGTGCGGGCTAATGGAGTTCCGGGAGTCTTCTCGGTCACCAATGAACTGCAGGTGAACCCGTAATGCAATGACCTCGGATCACCCGGACGCAGTCACCCCCCAAGCTCGCGGGGGTTTCCGGGATCGATCCACGGCGGCCCAATCGCCTCCTGATCGGGCCGCCGCTTCTCATCTATTACCGCGCACAACGCAGCGCGACACGAGTGAATCTATCTTGAAGGTGCGTGTCGCGCGCTGTGCGCTCCGGCCAAATTCAGTTTCTCGCGCACAACGCAACGCGGCGCGTACCGAACGGCGACGGCTATGGAGCGGCCTCCTCAGGCCAGCGCCTGTTCGAAGTCCTCGAGCAGATCGCGCCAGTCTTCGATCCCCACCGACACCCGCACCATGCCATCGGTGACACCCGCCTCGGCGAATTGCGATTCCGTGAAGCCGGAATGGGTGGTGGTCTTGGGATGGCACACCAGCGTCTCGACACCACCTAACGATACGGCGTTGTAGGCCAAGTGAAGCCTGCGCAGAAAATCAAACGCCGCGGGCTTGCCGCCTTGCAGCTCGAGCGAAAACATCGCGCCGGGGAAATCGCACTGCGCCGCGTGAATGCGGACCTGGCTGGGATCGTCAAACAGAGTGGGATAGTGCACCTTGCGGACCTTCGGGTGCGAAGCCAGCCGCTCGGCGATGCGCTGCGCATTCTTGCTCTGGCGGTTCATACGCAGACGCACGGTGGGCAGCCGCGATGCTAGCATCCAGCACTCGTCGGGCTGCAGGATGTTACCGAACAGGTTGCGCTTCAAGCGCATCTTGCGAATTAGTTCTGGATCGCTTGCTAGCGCAACACCCCCGATCAAATCGCTGAATCCGGAAAGGTACTTGGTCGCGGAGTACAAAACCAGATGTGCGCCGCGGTCGAGCGGATGTTGAAAAGTCGGACCGAGCAGCGTGTTGTCCACCATGAGCAGGGGCGGCTCGCCGGAGCGCGCGGAGCCGGCTTTAGCCGCACTGAGGATGTCGGTCATGGTCAGCGTGGGATTGGCGGGCGTCTCGATCAGGATCACGCGCAGGTTGGGGGTTGTCCGGATCGCCTCCTCGATCGCAGCGGTACTGCCGGCCTGTACCGCAATCCCGGTGATTCCCCATGCTTCGAGAAAATTCTCAATGAGCGATTGCGTGCCGCCGTAAATCGGCACCGTATAAAGGATCGCATCGCCCGGCTTGAGAAACGTGAACAGGGCGGTGGTGATCGCGGCCATGCCGGAATTGAAGACCAATGCCGCGCGCGCGCCGTTCTCAAGCGGGACAATCTGGCTCTCGAAAATCTCCGCATTGGGATGATTGAAGCGGGAATAAATCAGGTCGGGCTGCTCGCCGGGTTGCGGCTTGGCGCGGCCCGCCACCAGATCGAAGGCGCGTTCGGCGGCCTCCGGACTGGAAAATACGTAGGTGGAACTGCGAAATACGGCTGGACGGGCCGAGCCGACAGATAAGCGGGGATCGAATCCTCGCGTGAGTACTTCCGTGGAAGATCGCAAGCCGGTTTTTTCGTCTGCCATCACTTGAAGTGTAACTCCCGTTGCCATGGGCACCCCTTAGTACGTTCGTACGTCAGGCGATACCGGGGGTTAAATAAGGACAATTGCTAATTGGGCGCTCTGCCGAGCCCTTTTACAATGCAACTATGAGCGTGCAGGTTACCAGTAGACCGGGCAAGGGGCAGTACTCGGAAGCGGAGGCCGCCGAGCAGCTAGGTGTCTCGGTCTTGCAGCTTCGCAGCATGATTCGCAGCCACGTGGTGGATAAAGACGAGGATCTGAATAACGTTCCCGTGCACACCTTCCAGCCATCCGACCTGCTGATCTTGCGGTTACTCACCGGAAAGCATACCGGTTCCGATACGCAGTAGCCGTCTCCTCCTCGAATTACTCGAGACATATTGCTAAGATCGTAGCTTCCTCGAAAATCTTCAGGAGGCTTCATCCTTGGCACAACTCGGTTTTCTCGGGCTCGGCATCATGGGGTATCGCATGGCCGGCCATCTTCTCAAGGCTGGTCACGATGTCGCGCTGTGGTCGCACACCGGCAGCAAGGCGCAGCAGCTCGCGAAATCCGGAAAAGGCACTGCCGTCGCGACGCCGCGTCAAGTGGCCGAACGCGCCGACGTTATTTTTTACTGCGTGGGCGATACTGCCATGGCGCGCCAGATCACGCTCGGATCGGGCGGCCTGATCGAAACCGTTCGCAAGGACGCGATCATCTGCGATTGCAGTTCCATCGCTCCCGCGGCCAGCATCGAGCTGAACAAGGCGTTCGCGGCGAAGGGCGCGCACTTCCTGGATTCGCCGGTCACGGGATCGACGGGCGGCGCCGAGAAAGCGACGCTGACATTCATGATCGGCGGCGATAAAGCCGTTTTCGAGCGTGCCAAGCCGTACATGCAAATCATGGGCAAGCTGTTTTACTATTGCGGCGCGGCCGGCCAGGGCCTGAAAGCCAAGGTCACGCAGAACCTGGTCGGCGCTAGCATCATGCAATCCTTCGCCGAAGGACTGGTCCTGGCAGCGAAAGCCGGCATCGCGCCGGAGCTGATGATCGAGATCCTGGAAAACAGCGCGGCCAAGAGCGGCATAGCGTCTTATAAGGCGCCCTTCATCCTGAACCGCGATTTCGTCACCAATTTCTCCGCGAAGTGGATGCATAAGGATGTGGGGTTTGCATTGGATCTGGCCAAGTCATTGGACTTGCCGCTTCCCACCAGTGCCGTCACCCACCAGATGTTACAGGCCACCATCGCCAAGGGTTGGGGGGACGACGATTTCTGCTCCTGCATCCGTGTTTTGGAAGATTGGGCCAGGCTTGTGGTCGAGAAATCCCCAGTCTAGTACTATTTTCGCAGGGTTCTCCAGATATTATAGCTTGTATTAACAATAGGTTACAAAGATTCAACAAGGTCCATACAAAAAACTGTTGCGTTCCTAGGGGAACTATACTATTATTGGAATCAAGCCGGGGAGGGTAACTCCCACCAAAGCGAGACTAACCTCATTAAAGACCCCTGAAGCAACCTCCCCGGCGCCCCTAAAAAAGAAACTCCCCAAAAAAAGAAAACCGAGCCAGTAAGCAGCCGGAAGCCGTAACCAAGAGGCCGGATGGTATCATCGGAGCGAGTGACTCTCCTGACGCTTCTGGGATCCACGGGATCCATCGGCACCAGCACTCTGGATGTGGTTCGCATGTGGCCGGATCGTTTCGGCATCTATGCTCTGGTGGCCGGAAAAAATGTCGAGCTGCTGGCCCGCCAGATCGCTGAATTCAAACCCAAAGTGGCTGTTGTGGCGGATGAAACCGCACTCGCCGCACTGCGGGAGATCCTCCGAACGCAAGGAATTTCGATCCCCGAGTTAGCCGCCGGGCCTCGCGCGCGAATTGACGCTGCCATCGCGCCCGAAGCCGGTTTCGTGATGTCGGCTATCGTCGGCGTGGACGGCCTGGAGGCCACCTACGAAGCGGTTCGCCGGAAAAAACGCGTCGGGCTGGCAAATAAAGAAGTCCTGGTCGCGGGCGGTGAACTGGTGATGGAGGCGCGCCGTGCATCGGGCGCCGAGCTCATCCCTGTCGACAGCGAGCACAACGGCGCGCACCAATGCCTGCGTGCCGGGCTGCGCCAGGAAGTTTCCAAGCTGATTCTGACGGCTTCCGGGGGGCCGTTCCGCAAAACTCCTCGGGACCAGATGGCTGGTGTAACACCGGAACAAGCTCTGAACCACCCCACATGGAAGATGGGGAAACGGATCACGATCGACTCGGCCACATTGATGAATAAGGGGTTTGAGGTGATCGAGGCCTGCTGGCTGTTCGATTTTCCGCCGAAGGAAGTGGAGGTTGTGGTGCATCCGGAATCCAAGGTTCACGCGCTGGTGGAATACCTGGATGGCAGCGTGATCGCCCAGGTATGCGCCACCGACATGCGGATGCCGATTCAATACGCCATGACCTACCCGGAGCGGGCCGCCGCCCCGGTGCCGCGCCTGGATTGGGCCAAGGCAGCGCAGTGGAGTTTCGAACCGCCGGATTATCAGAAGTTTCCGCTGCTCGGGATGGCTTACGAAGCTATTTCCGCAGGCGGGTCGGCCCCCGCAACGCTCAACGCGGCCGATGAGGTCGCGGTGGAGGCATTCCTGACCGGAAATATTCCGTTTCCCGGTATCGGGGCGACGGTAGCCGAATGTCTTGAGCAGGTTCCCGTTCGGAAACTGACCTCAGTGGCGGACCTATTGGAACTCGACCGCGAGTCGCGCCGCGTGGCTCGGCAAGTCATCGAAGCACGCTGGGGCGAAAAAGTTCCAACCGGAGTGGCGGCGCGAACGTAAAGTATAGTAGGTAGAGTAACGGGCAAAATGGTTTCTGTACTGCAAGATTTCTGGTGGTTCCTGGTTCTGATCGGGGTGATGATCCTGCTCCACGAGCTGGGTCATTATCTGGTCGGGCGCTTTTTCGACGTCAAGATCGACGCCTTCAGCATCGGCTTCGGTCCGCGTCTGTTTGGATTCCACCGCGGCGAGACGGACTTCAAAGTCTGCCTGATCCTTTTTGGCGGATACGTGAAGTTCGCGGGCGAACAGCCGGGCGACGAGCAGGCCAACGATCCGCGTGCTCTTCCTTCCAAACCTCGCTGGCAGCGGCTGTGCATCACCTTTGCCGGCCCCGCCACGAATGTCGTTCTGGCGATTGCGCTGCTGACCGGCCTGTACATGGTGCAGTATCCGAAGCTTCCCATGCCGCCGTCGCCGACCGTCGGGTATGTTGCACCGGATGGAGCCGCGGCGAAAGCCGGCATTCGCGAAGGCGACAAGGTGGTTCAGATCGACGGCGTGATGGATCCCACCTGGGAGACCATCGCGCTGCGGGAGATCGCCAGCGCCAAGCGTCCCATGGATGTTTGGGTGGTGCGGGACGGCCAAAGGCTCAATTTCACCGTGACGCCCGTCTATGACGATAAGCAGCACGTCGGAGTCGCGGGCTGGATGCAAGCGAACGCGGTCCAGGTGAGCGGCTACTGCTGCAATATCGAGGTGGCCAAGCAGGCTGGTCTGAAGAAAGGCGATCTATTCGTCAGCATCAATGGCAAGCCCATTCGCACCTCGATGCGGCTGCTGGATTTGATCGCAGAGACCAAAGGTTCGCCCGCGGATCTGGTGTATTTGCGCGACGGCAAGGAATATCACACCACGGTCACACCGGTCTGGAGCGACTATCAGGGAAGCAAAGCCTGGCGCATCGGCGCGGGCCTGGAATCGCCAGTGGAGATCGTCAAGCTGCCGTTCCGCGACGCCCTGGCCGAATCCTGGCGCCAGAACGTGCAGAGCACCAAGCTGATCTACCAGTTCCTGCAGGGAATCGCCGAACGCCGCATGTCGGCGAAGGGGCTGTCGGGTCCCATCGGGATTGCGCAGCTTTCCGGACAAGCCGCCCGCGAAGGCGCGGGAGTTTACATCGGGTTAATGGCCGCGGTCAGCCTGAACCTGGCGATTTTCAATCTCCTGCCGATTCCGATCCTGGACGGTGGGGTGATGCTCATGCTGCTGGTGGAAATGCTGCTGCGGCGGGATCTGAGCCTGCGGATCAAGGAAGCCATCGTGCGCGTGGGCTTCGTGTTCCTGATGATGGTGGTGGTGTTCGTGCTGTATAACGACATCGCCAAAATGCTGCCCCAGGGATAACCCGCGCGGCGCGCTGGTTTTACCGACCAGGCGGGCTGTCGGAAGCGACCTGTAGGCTGGTCGCGGAGTCCCCATCAAACTGCAGAAACGTGACAGAGGAAAGGTTTGACCCGCTGTCGACGGTAATCTTTAGAATGCCCGGCGGCAACGGTGTCCGTATCACATCTGTCAGAAGGAACCCGTGCGTAGCCAATACAGGAATCAATGGTGTCGTAGCTTGCCCGATCAGGGATCCGTTGCTGTCGAACACCCGAACGTCGAAGGTCGCCTCGAACCTGGATTGATTGCAAATCCCGAAAGAAATTAGGTGCGTAGCATCCTGGATTCCCACCGCCGACCATTTGGCCAAGATCCCCGGCGGCTGAAACGAAGAGAAACCAGAGTCCCACGAAATCGGAACGCTTAGCGACCACGGCTTGATGGGGGCAAAGGAATACAGCAGTTGTGGAACCAGGGTGGCACAGGTGGCTGCGTCGGGACAGTAGAAATTTGCGTACACAAACCCGGTCTGCGTGGTCCCGTACTGCGGAGCAGTATTGGTAGCGCCAAGCAGGCGGATTTCCGAAGGCTGGTTTGCATTGAGCGCAAGGCTGAACAAATTATTGGAGACCGGAACCGCGCCACGGCCCGGACTGATGTCCATTGAAATGCGCTGACCATCCTGCCAGAAGCCGTAATCGATTCCGATGGCGCCTGACGCGGGAGCAGCTACGCGGATTGCAGTACTCCAGGATCCTCCCGCTGCCATCCAGACAAACGTCCCACTCACCAGGCAGGAAACCCCCAGTCCTCCTGAGGCGAGCGGGACTTGAATAGCAAGGGCATGGGCTGAAGAGCAATCGAGATTAGGATCGGTGGACCAATACCGCGCGCCGGTGGTCGGTGGCGATGCATGCAGCCCCATGGCAGTCAAAGCCGTCAACACTCCCATCCGTGTCCAAAGATGAAACAATTTCAAGCGCACAACTCTCCTCCGCTGCATATCGATGTTTTTGTTAAAGGCCAGAGGTCTCCGGCTCTCTCTTAACTGTACGACTATGGCCCGAATGCTCCGGGAACGCTGACCCACAATCCCCCGCGCCGAGTCTGTGACACAATAGCAAGGACTCCGGTTTTTCTTGCATGCCCCAAACCAACTCTCCTGATTCGCCCGAGGCGTCTTCCCTCTCCACGGGGGCTGACACCTCCTTCGGCGACATCCTGACTCAATTCGAACAAACCCACCATGCCGGTGGTGAGCGACTGGAAGGCACGGTCGTGTCGGTGACGCCTGACGGCGTATTCGTCGACATCGGCCGGAAAATGGACGGCATGCTGCCGCCTGCACCCGAGCTGAAGCCGGGCACCAAGGTGGTGGTCTCCATCCGCGGGCGCGACGAGTCGGGCACCTATCTGCTTTCGACCATCAAAGTCGAGACGCCCAAGGACTGGACCGGCCTCGAAGCGGCCTTCGCGGAGAAGCGTACCATCGGCGGCACGGTCCTCGAGATCGTCAAGGGCGGCTTGCGCGTGGATGTGGGCGTGCGCGCCTTTATGCCGGCTTCGCGCAGCGGTGCGCGAGAACAGGCCGATCTCGAGAAGCTGGTGGGCCAGCAGATCGAGTGCCGCATCACCAAGATCAACGCCGCCGAGGAAGATGTCGTCGTCGACCGGCGCGTGATTCTGGAGGAACGGGAGCGCCAGGCCAAGGAAGAAGCCTTCGGGAAATTACAGGAAGGCGATATCATCCGCGCCACCGTGCGCTCGCTCACCGATTTTGGCGCGTTTGTCGATCTGGGTGGCGTGGACGGGCTGCTGCATGTGTCCGACATGAGCTACTCGCGCAACATGAAGCCCGGCGAAGTGGTCAAGGCGGGCGAGGAACTCGACGTCAAAATTCTCAAAATCAACCGCGACACCCACAAGATTTCGCTGGGGCTGAAGCAGCTCTCGCCCGATCCGTGGACTCTGGCGATTTCGAAATATACTCAAGGCGAACGCATCCGCGGGAAAGTTTCGCGGGTGCTGGATTTCGGCGCGTTCGTCGAGCTGGAACCGGGCGTCGAAGGCCTGATTCACGTATCCGAGATGTCCTGGAGCAAGAAGAACGTCCGTGCGGTGGATGTCCTCAAGCCCGGGGAAGTGGTCGATGTGGTGGTGCTGGGCGTCAGCCCGGCCGAGAAGCGCATCGCACTGGGACTGAAGCAGGCTTTGGGCGATCCCTGGGAAGACGCGCTCAAGAAATATCCAGTGGGTACGGCCGTCGAAGCGCCGGTCACCAGCCTGGCCAAGTTCGGAGCGTTCGTCGAGCTAGGCGAAGGCATCGAAGGCATGATCCACATCGCCGATATCACCGGCGAGAAGCGCTTGAACCATCCCAACGAAGTTCTGAAGCAGGGGCAGACCGTCAAGGCGGTGGTGCTCGAGGCCGATAAGGAACGCCGGCGTTTCCGCCTGGGGATGAAGCAGCTGGAGCCGACCAGCATCGACGAGTATCTGGCCGAGCACAAGGTCGGTGAAGTAGTGAGCGGCCGGGTTGTCGATGTTTCAGGAAAACGCATGAAAGTGGAGCTGGGCGAAGGCGTGACGGCGTTCGCGCCGGTGCCGGAGCAGCGCAAGGAAGCCGCCGCGGGGGCTCAGAAAGCGGATCTCTCGTCGCTTACCAGCATGCTGGCGCAGAAGTGGAAATCCGGGGGCGGCGCGGCGGAATCCGGCGAGGATATCCGGGCCGGCCAGATCCGGAGCTTCAAGATCGTCCAGATCGACGCCGAGAAGAAGCGTATCGATTTGGAGTTACAGGCATAATCGGTTTTCCCGCCGTACGGATGGGGGCTGCCATTGGAAAAAGGGGACACCTCCTGGTGTTCGCTCCGCTACTGGCTTTGTGGAAGTTGGGAGGTGTCCCCTTTTTCTTTATCGACTTAGCCGTCGAATCGTTACCTTTCCAGGCCCCCGACGTCCAATACACTGTGTAGTGCTGACGTGACTCACGGAGCCGCCTCTTTGGCCCAGAAAACGGGCTTGCAGACAGACGAGAAGGCGCTCATACGGGCAGCTCAGGCAGGCGATCAGGACGCCTTCAGCCAGCTCGTGCGCGCTTATGACCAAAGTGTGCTCCGGCTCGCCATGAACCTGCTGCGGTCGCCTGAGGACGCGCAGGATGTCTACCAGGAAGCGTTCCTGCGGGTCTACCGCAACCTGAACAGCTTCCGGTTCGATTGCAGTTTTCACACCTGGCTGTATCGGATCGTGACGAACTTGTGCCTGGATCACATGCGGAAGCGCAAGGTACGGAAGGAAGAATCGTCGCAGGTCGAAGGATCGGATGGGCCGGTGGACCGCATGGACACCCTGCAGGAATCCCGGGCGGAAGGCGATCCGGCGCGGAGCCTGCTCACCGGCGAACTGCGGGAACGCATCGATAAGGCTTTGAGCGAGTTGACCGCGCGTGAGCGGATGGTGTTCGAGCTTCGGCATTATCAAGGGCTGAGGCTGCGGAACATCGGCGAGATCCTGGGGACGACCGAGGAAGCCGCCAAGAATTGCTTGTTTCGGGCGACGCAGAAGATGCGGGTCGCCCTCGGAGATTTCGTATGAACACCTGTGAAAAAGTCCGGATGCAGCTAAGTATGTTGCTCTACGGCGAGCTGTCGTTTGACGAAGAAGAGGTGGTCGACGCCCATCTGGAGAGTTGTGCGGAGTGCCGGACGGCGCTCGATCGGGAACGCGAGCTGCACGCGGCTTTCGATCAGGCGGAAATCGAGTCGCCGGCGTCGGTGCTGTGGGAATCCCGGCAGAATCTGCAACGGCAGATCGCAGCGGAGCATGTGCCGGCCCATCGCGTGAGCTGGTGGGATCAGTTCCTCGACGCCCGGTGGCTGCAATCGGCGGGCGCTCTGGCGCTGTTAAGTATCGGCTTTTTCGGTGCGCGGCTGGCTCCGAACCTGGGCTTGGGAATTACGGGAATGTCCCTGGTGGATCCGGGTGCGCAGCGCGTGCGCTCGGTGGAGCCGGGACCCAATGGCGGCGTTCAGATTGTCCTCGATGAAACTCGCCAACGTACTGTATCGGGTGATTTAGATGACCAGAACATCCGGGTGCTCCTGCTCTCCGCCGCGAAGGATCCGTCCGATCCCGGTTTGCGCTATGAGACGGTGGGGATTCTGAACGATCGCGCCCAGGCTGCCGAAGTGCGGGACACACTGATTTACGCCCTGGAGCATGATGAGAACGCGGGAGTGCGCCTGAAGGCCATGGACGGGTTGAGACCTTTCGTGCAGCAGCCCGAAGTTCGCAAGGCGCTGTCGGGAGTTCTGCTTTCGGACGGCAACCCTGGAATGCGTACGCAAGCCATCGATCTGCTAACGAAGGGAGTGGGCGAATCGTCAAATGGCCTGGACCGGGATGTTATCGGGACTTTGCAGGAACTCATGAATCGGGAAAATAACGCTTACGTGCGGCAGCGCGGGGAACGTGTGCTGCAGTTGGTCAACGCCTCGCAGGAAACGTACTAGATGAAGTTGCGAATCGCCAATCTGGTGATGGCGACGGCGGTTGTCGTTATTGTACAAAAGGCCACCGCGCAGGAACCGTCCGTGGTGCGCGAAGGCGCCTATTGGGTGGGGAATGTCGGCGATTCCTTCGGGATTGCGGCACAAGCGCGCCTGCAGGTGAATACGCGCGGTAATGTGGTGGTGCACCGGGAAGCCGGCGATCAGGTCACCTACCGCGTCCGGCAGCGGGTGAGGGCCGCGAACGAGGATCAGGCGCGCGCCCTGCTGGGCGGCGGACTGAAGCAGGTCAGTTCGCTTCACGGGCGTGTAGTGCTGCAACTGCAACCGATTTCGGCCGGGATCGTCAAGACCGATATCGACATTGGCGTGCCCGCGCAGGTATCCACGGTTATCGTTCAGACCGAACTGGGCGGAATCAATGTGGCCGATTTCGAGGGCGCCGTTCAGCTGAGCACGGGCGGCGGCGACATCCAGCTGGGTAAGATCGGCGGAAGCGTGCAGTGTTATTCGGGCGCCGGCGAAGTGATCATCGAACGAGCGGCGGGCGCGATCAATTGCACGACGGTCGGCGGCAACATGGCCGTTCGCGATGCCGGCGGACTGGTGGCTCTCTCCAATCAAATGGGCGGAAATATTCGCGTCGACAAGGCCGCGGGCGACGTGCGGGCGCACTCGGCGCAAGGCATGATCGAGATTGGCCAGGCGGGCGGCGCGGTGTTCGCGGATACGCAAGGCGGGTTTATTCAGGTGGGCTCGGCTCGCGGCGTTCAGGCGGAATCGATGGCCGGTACGGTGCGGGTTAAGAATGACGCGGGTCCGATGAACGTGGCCGCCATGGCGGGAAATATTCTGGCCGAGCTGCTGAACGGCGCGCGCATGCAGGATTCCTCCCTGATGGCGGGCACGGGTGACATTACGGTGCTGATTCCGTCCAATCTGGCGGTATCGGTGATGGCGAGGAATAGCACGGGCGGAACCCCGCGCATCGTGTCCGACTTTCCGGAGATTCGGGTTACGCCGTCTAAATTCTTCCAGGCGCCGATGGTCGGCCAGGGCGCGATCAACGGCGGAGGGCCGGTACTGAATCTGAACGTTTCGAGCGGCGTGATTTATCTGCGAAGGAAATAGCCGTATGTGGAATCGAGTGGCTCTCATCGGGTTAGTAACGGCCGGTCTTGCGATGAGCCAGGCGCCGGGCAGCTTTTTGGGCGTGGGAATCCAGGAAATCGACAGCAATCGTGCGAAAGAGCTGAGGCTTCCCGACGAATCCGGCGTGGAAGTCACTCGTATCGCTCCGGACAGTCCCGCGGAAAAGGCCGGAATTAAAATCGGCGACGTCATCACCCAATACAACGGCCAACGCGTGGATGGGATGGATCAGTTCTCCCGCATGGTGCGCGAGACTCCGGCCGGCCGCGACGCGAAGATCGGGATCCTGCGTAACGGCGCGCCGCAGACCATCACGGCCAGGATCGTTTCCCGGCCGGCGATCAGCGGCCAGCTGGTTCCGGCCCCGGTTCAAAATCCGTTCGAATTGCACTTCCCGGATATGCCGCAAAACCGTATGACTTGGCGAAGCGCCATGCTGGGAATCGAGGCCGAAGGGTTGGATGGGCAACTCGCGGAGTTCTTCGGCGTGAAGGAAGGCGTTTTGGTCCGCATGGTGGCCAGCGGCTCCGCTGCGGAAAAGGCCGGCATTAAGGCCGGAGATGTGATCGTGCGCGTGGACGACGTCCGGGTGGCGACACCGGCCGACATCACGGTGCACATGCGGGCTTCACGCGGCCGTTCCGTATCCGTCACGGTTGTGCGCGACCGTAAGGAAGTCAACGTGACGCTGACTGCGTCAGCCAGACCCGAACGGAGCGTCGGGGAGATCTGGCGAGGGCTATGGCCTACGCTGCCTGCGTTCGGTATCCAGTGGCAGGCCACAGTTTTTTCATCGAAACCCGCAGCCGCAGGATGGCTTGCGCCCTGAGTTGGGAGATGCGCGACTCGTGCAGGCCGACAATCATAGCGATTTCCCGCAGCGTCAGCTCGTCATGGTAGTGCATGCTCAACACGGTTTTTTCCATGGCGGGAATCTCCGAGATTGCGGAAGCCAAGGTATGCTGCAGTTCCTTGCGCTCGAGCAGGGCTGACGGCCACTCGTGAGCATCGCCCGAAAGCACGCGCAATAGATCGCGATTTCCGGAATCGTCGCAGGCCTTCGATTCCAGCCTGCCGAGATTCACGCCCCGGGTATCGACCTGCCACTGATGATAGCGGTCGACCGTCAGATTGAGCTCGGTGGCGACCTCTTGTTCCGTGGGCGACCGGTGCAGGCACTGGGTGGTGGAAGCGATCGCGGCATCGATCTGCTTGGCATGCCTGCGTTGCTGGCGGGGGGCCCAATCCAGGCGGCGCAAGCTGTCCAGAATAGCTCCCGCAATCCTGTGCTCGGCGTAGGTCTTGAGGCGGACATGACGCGTCGGATCGAAATGGTCGATGGCTGAAATGAGACCCAGGATGCCCGTCGACACCAGATCGTCGAAGCTTACATTTTCAGGTACGCGGCCATGAATTTTCCGGGCCAGCATGCGGACCTGAGGCAGGTGTTCCAGTATCAGGCGCTCGCGCTCCCCGGAGGAAAGGTTCTCGCTGTGACTGGCAAACTCAAGAGGCTCGGCGGCGGCGTTCATGATATGACTCCAGGCACTGATAGGGCAATTTCGCACCCACATTTCCGGGAGGTTTCGGGCGCGAATCAAGTATCTTGGATACAGGAGATTGGAGTCGATTCCCGGCTTCAACCCAGTCAGACTTGAGCGGAGTACGGCAGTCCAGGAGCGCCATATTGTTGGCAGTGGCACTTTCGTGGCGGTACCCCCGAATTGCGGCATTTGTAAGGGAAGTCCGGCCGGGTTGTCAGTAGCAACCCTAGTTCGGGTAAGCGATTTATGGGAGCTTGAGCAACAAGTGTTTGTCTTAATATAGGAATATATGCGTGCTTTTTTCGTGCTGTGTTTGACAGCCGGGGCGGTCTTTGCCCAGCAGGCCCCGGGATTCGATGTGGGGGCGTTGAATCGCAATGTGGACCCGTGCGCGAACTTTTATCAGTACGCCTGCGGTGGCTGGATGACAGCCAATCCCTTGCCCGGCGATGCGTCGCGGTGGGGCCGCTTCGATGCTTTGCAGGACCGCAATCGCATGCTGCTCAAGGATGTCCTGGAGGCGGCCGCGGTCGAACGTCCCAACCGCAGCGCCACAGATCAAAAAATCGGCGATTTTTACGCGGCCTGCATGGATGAGAAAAGCATCGACGCGCGAGGCTTGGAAGCGATTCAGCGGGATCTTAACCGGATCGCGGTGATCCAGGACCGCAAGGAGCTTACCGAAGCGATGGTCTACATGTTCCGCATCGGCACCTGGCCGTTCTTTCGCTTGGGCTCCGAACAGGATGCGAAAGATTCCTCGCGGATGATCGCCGTGGTGGATCAGGCCGGCCTGGGGCTGCCGGATCGGGACTACTACCTCAAGACCGATGAGAAGTCCGTGGAGCTGCGAAACAAGTACCTGGCTCACGTCCAGGCAGTCTTCGAACTTTTGGGCGTGCCGCGGGCCGAGGCGCAGAAGAAGGCCGCAGCAGTGCTCACGATCGAAACCGACCTCGCCAAAGGTTCGCTCGATCGCGTGTCGCGCCGCGATCCGGAGAAGGTCTATCACAAGCTGACGGTGGCCGAGTTATCGACGCTGGCACCTTCCGTCGACTGGGCGAAGTTCTTCCAGAGCCTGGGAACTCCACCGATCCAGACCCTCAACGTCGCGGTTCCGGATTTCGCCCGCGCCATGAACACGGTGCTCGATCAGCAGCCTTTGGAGGATCTCAAGACTTATCTCACCTGGAACCTGGTTCGCGACAACTCGATGTTTCTTCCCGCGCCTTTTGAACAGGCCAGCTTCGAGTTTTACGAGAAGATCCTGAAGGGAGCCAAGGAGATGCGGGCGCGCTGGAAGCGCTGCGTGGATTTGACCGATCAGCAGTTGCCGGATGCCTTAGGCAAGACGTTTGTGGAGAAAACACTGGGAGAAACCGGCAAGAAGCGCACCCAGGAGATGGTAGCGGCGATCGAGAAGGCGATGCAGAAAGATATCCGCGCGCTGGATTGGATGACGCCCAAGACCAAGGAACAGGCTCTGGTCAAGCTGCACGGGATCGCCAACAAGATCGGGAACAAGAACAAGTGGCTGGATTATTCCGGCGTCCAGATTGTGCGCAACGACCCGTATGCGAACACCGCCCGCACCAGCACGTTCGAGCTGGCGCGCCAGCTCGCCAAGATCGGCAAACCGGTGGACAAGACCGATTGGGACATGAGCCAGCCCACGGTAAATGCCTACTACGATCCGCAGCACAATGACATCAACTTTCCGGCCGGCATTTTGCAGCCGCCTTTTTACGACAACAAAATGGACGATGCGGTGAATTACGGCGGCATCGGCGCGGTGATCGGACATGAGCTGACGCACGCCTTCGACGATGAGGGCCGGCAATTCGATGCCAAAGGCAACCTGCGCGACTGGTGGACGGGAGAAGACGCCAAGGCGTTCGACCAGCGCGCCGACTGCGTGGTGAACCAGTACAGCTCGTATAGTCCCGTGCCGGGAGTCAATCTGAACGGCAAGCTCACGCTGGGCGAGAATACGGCCGATAACGGCGGCCTGCGTATCGCCTACATGGCGTTGATGGATACGCTCGGCGGCAAGCAGCCTGCGAAGATCGATGGATTCAGCGCGGAGCAGCGGTTCTTTCTCGGTTGGGCGCAGGTGTGGTGCAACAACGTGACCGAAGAAGCGTCCCGCTTACGGACGCAGACGGATCCGCATTCTCCCGGCGAATTCCGGGTGAACGGAGTCGTGTCGAACATGCCGGAATTTCAGAAGGCGTTCGCCTGCCGGGTGAATCAGCCGATGGTGCGCGGACCAGCCTGCAGGGTCTGGTAAATAAATCATACTGGTACCGTGCCTGATTATCCGGACGAACTCGCGCAGATTGTCGCGGAGTTGAACCGCGCGGCACACGTCGATACAGGCCCCAAGCCTCGCGGGACTACTTCCGCACCGGCCAATCTAAGTTCGCTCGACGAGTTGCTGACGCATGCTGTTCGCCGCGCGGCGTCGGATCTGCTGCTGATCGCCGGCGCTCCGGTAACGCTGAGGATCACGGGACAGTTGACGGCTGCCGGTCCACCGCTGGGAGCGGAGGAATCCCGCAATCTTTTATTGCCCTTGTTGTCGCAAGCCCAGATCCGCGAGCTGGAGCGCTCCCGGTCCGTGGACCTGTGTTTCAGCCGCGAAGGTATCGGGCGTTTTCGCGCGAATATCCATCATCAGCGTGGAACCGTGGCCGGAAGCATCCGCCTGCTTCCCGAAAAAGTCCCGACGCTCGAATCTCTGCACCTCCCGCCGGCGCTGCGCCGATTCGCCGAAGCCCGCCAGGGACTGGTGCTCATCACTGGACCCACAGGCTGCGGCAAGAGCTCGACCCTGGCAGCGCTGATCGACCTGATCAACACCAACCGCCGCGACCATGTGGTCACCATCGAAGATCCCATCGAATTCGTGCACGGCAATCGGCAGTCGGTGATTGAGCAGATCGAGATCGGGCAGGACGCGCCGGACTTCGCGGGCTCCCTACGCAGCATCTTAAGGCAGAATCCGGACGTGATCCTGGTGGGCGAAATGCGCGATCCCGAGACCATCGCGACGGTTCTGACGGCAGCCGAGACGGGTCACCTGGTGCTCTCAACGCTCCATACCAACGATACGTCGCAGGCGGTTTCCCGCGTCCTCGATTCATTTCCTTCGGGCAACCAGCCGCAGATCCGGCAGCAGTTATCGCTGGCATTGCTGGCGGTGGTGGCGCAGCAACTGGTGCCCGCTTCGAGTGGCGGGCGATATCCGGCCGTGGAAATCCTGACGGCCTCGACAGGAGTTCGCAATCTGATCCGCAAGGGCGAGGATCATCAGCTTTATACCGCCCTTTCCACGGGACGCGCCGAAGGCATGATCACCATGGAACAATCGTTGGCGGAACTGGCTCGCAGCGACCGGATCACGCGGGAGACGGCTCTGGCGCACGGTTTCCGGTCGGAAGCCTTGTCACGATATCTGGAAGCTTGAGACGGGAGCAGCAGGCTCCGCTTACTTCACCAAGGGCGGCTTGCGCCCGCGCGACGGCGTCATTACGAACAGCACGCTTCCAGCCACCAAAAGAAGCGTGATCGCGAGGACGGCAATGTAGGGCATAGTGCGCTCCGTTTCTTGCGTTCCAGCCGCGTCAGCAGCAGGAAACTTTAATGCCGGCTAGCATCATACCTCACACTGCATAGCCCTGCGGGTGCGAGCGATCCGGTTGTGAAGGGTACGCGCGCTGATTCCCAGCATCGCGGCTGCTTTCGTTCGGTTCTGGTTGGCGGCGGCGAGCGTGAGTTGTGTGAAGGCCGCTTCGACCTCATCCAGCCGCTGACCGGGATGAACGGTTAGAGAATGGGCGTCCTGCGGGGCGGGCGGTCCAGAGGACATCCAGGAGACATCGGAGGCAAGATGATGCGGCAGGATTGCGCCCGCGCTGGCGACGATGGCAGCCCGCGCAATGACGTTGCTCAGTTGTCTGACGTTCCCTGGCCAGTAGTGCTTTTGAAAGAGATCCAACACCTCGGAATGAATCGACGTAATCCGGGTCCGGTGTTTGGCGTTTAGGGCCGGGACAAGCACTTCGGCGATGACCGGGATATCTTCCTTGCGCTCACGAAGGGGGGGCAGCACGATTTGGAACAGGCTCAAACGGAAGTACACGTCCTCCCTCAGGGATTCCCGTGGAACCCTGCTGGTGGCAGCGAGCACCCGCACATCCACGGGAATTTCGCTCTGCCCGCCCAAGCGCCGGATGCGCAGATCTTCCAGAACGCGCAGGAGTTTCGCCTGAGCGGACGGAGCCATCTCGCCAACCTCATCGAGAAACAGCGTCCCGCCGTTGGCCTGCTCAAAGCATCCCTCGTGGCGCTGCGCTGCTCCGGTAAAGGCATTTTTCTCGTGCCCGAATAACTCGCTTTCGATTAAACCCTCGGAGAATGCTGCCGCGTTGATCGCGATGAACGGACCGTTACAGCGGCGGCTCAAGCGGTGGATCTCGCGTGCGACCAACTCTTTCCCTGTGCCGCTTTCGCCTCCGATCAACACCGGCGCACTGGTGGGGGCAAGGAGCCGGATGGTATTGAAGATGTCATGCATGGCCGGGCTAATTCCCGCCAGACCACCCAGCTCGCGCAGGTCTGAACGGGGGACACCGTGAATGCCAAACGATGAGGGTCTTGTTTCTGCGGACGAATTGTGGCTATCGAGCCTGCTAGCTGTGCATTCCATATGAGCGCTCATCCGAGATGACTATGGAGAGCATGTCAGGGGCCACCGGCGAAACGCGGCATCCAAAGGGGATAACAGAGCATCGGCAGTGGAATCGCCGCCGCCTGACCATAAGTGGTCAGGTCGATGTAGCATATACCGCCCTCCCAGCAGGACCTGCCTCCCGAATGTAGCAACGCACCATTTGGATCGACGGTGATCAGCTTGGTAATCAAATAGGAGCCTTGTCACGATGTCTGGAAGCTTGAGACACTACGATTGCGGGCCCTTAGCTCAGTCGGTTAGAGCAGCGGACTCATAATCCGTTGGTCGATGGTTCGAGTCCATCAGGGCCCACCAAATTTTCAATCGCCTGCGGCGTTACAATATTCACCGTGATGAAAACGCAACGCCGTGAATTCAAGAGACGGGAATTCCTCCGTGGGCTTGCGGCCGGCGCAGCAGCCCTGAGTCTGCCTCGGGGCGTCTTCGGTCAGGCGAGCCTCACCGTAACGAAGCTTACCGATACACTAACGCTGATTTCGGGGGCGGGGAACAACATCGTCGCGCTGGCGGGCAACGGCGGTAGTCTGCTGGTAGATTGCGGCGACGCCGCGCACGCGCAGGACGTCCTCAAGATTACAGGTCGCGTCGGCACGGTGATCAACACCCACTGGCACCTGGAATCGACCGGAGCGAACGACGCCATGGCGAAGGCCGGCGCGAAGCTCGTGTCTCATGTGAACACGCAGCTCTGGATGACGCAAGAGATCCTGCATGACTGGGAGAACAAGGTTTTTCCGCCCCGCGCCAAGCAAGCTCTACCTACGGAGACTTTCTACACGACTGGCAAGCTAACTTCCGGCGCCGAGACGATTGAATACGGTCTCATGCCGATGGCTCACACCGATGGCGATATCTACGTGCATTTCCCGGCCTCGAACGTGCTTGCGGTGGGCGACGTGATTCAGCCCGGCCGGCTTCCCATACTTGATTACCCGACCGGCGGCTGGATCGGCGGCATGCAGGAAGCGCACCGCACGGTCCTTCGTCTGGCGAACGATACCACTAAGATCGTTCCCGCTACCGGGCCGGTGATGACCAAGGCCCAGGTGCAGGCAAGCCTCGATATCCTGACGAAACTGCGTGACCAGCTGGTGAAGCTCATGAAGCAAGGCAAAGGCGCCAAAGATATGATCGATGCGAAAGCGGTACAGGAATTCCAGGGCGAGTTGGCCGGCGATCCCGATCCGTTCATCTTTACCGCCTACCGGGGGCTGTGGGCCCACGTCCGCGAACTCGGCGGAATTGTGTGAAATCGGATAAGATGGTTGCGGCTGGAACTCTTTCACAATGCGTAACTTATTCCTCCTCACGTTCCTAGTTGCGTTGGTCGCAGGCACCCAGATGGGCGCGCCTCCTCAGGAAAGCAAACCCGTTCCGGCTACGGCGGATCCGAACAGAGCCCTCGTCAATCGATACTGCGTCGGTTGCCACAATCAACGGCTCAAAACCGCGAAACTGGAGCTGGATCGCCTGGAGCTTACGCATCCGGAAAAGGACGCACTGACGTGGGAGCGGGCTATTCGCAAGCTGCGCGGAGGCATGATGCCGCCGCCGGGAGCGCCCAGACCGTCCGTAATAGAGGTGAATGCGCTGGCTAACTACCTGGAGGATTCGCTGGACAAGGCGGGCGCTGCGAATCCGAACCCCGGCAGCGTTCGTATCCACCGGCTGAATCGCGCCGAATACGCCAACGCCATGCGCGACCTGTTTGGCATCGATGTGGATGCGGCCGCGCTCCTTCCCACCGATGATATTAGCGATGGGTTCGACAACATCGCGGCGGCGTTGAAGGCATCGCCGTCGTTCCTGGATCAGTACATCATGGCGGCGCGCGCGGTGGTCAAGCAGGCGATCGGCACCCCGCTTACGAATAAAGAAGTGAAGACCACGCTCCGCGGGACCGACGCGAACGTGCCTCTGCCTCCGGGAGCCCGCAGCGGTGTCACCGCGCAATATCTGGCCTCGTATGAAGGCGACTACGAACTTCGCGCGACCGGCAATCCGGCGGTCTTCACGGTGGATGGAGCGCCCGTCGATACCAAGGGGCGCACTCATTTGAAGGCGGGGCTTCATGCCGTTGTCGCGGCGGCTCCGGAGCGGAGTTTCGTGGAGAGCGAGGGCGAGCTGTTCGGATTCGTTCCAGGTGGCGCGGGAACCGGATATGCCAGCACGGGAACGGGCGGAGGCGGCGGAGGCGGTGGACGCGGGGGCCCTCAAGGAGCGGGCGTCTCGATCAACGGTCCGTTCAACCCTACCGGTGATCCGGTCGATACAACCAGCCGTACGCGCATTTTCGTGTGCCGCGCACCCGATCCGAAGGAAGAGACGGCGTGCGCTTCGCGAATTCTTTCGAACCTGGCCCGGAAAGCTTTCCGCCGGTCTGTCACCGACAAGGACCTCGCGTCTCTGATGCAGTTCTACAGCGAGGGCCGCCAAGCCGGCACGTTTGAAGGCGGCATCGAAAACGCGATGGTGGCGATGCTGGCGAGCACCAAGTTCCTGTACCGCTCCGAGCCGCCGCCCGCTAACATCAAGCCGGGCAGCATATACAAGCTCAGCGGCACGGAACTGGCGTCGCGCTTGTCGTTCTTCCTGTGGAGCAGCATCCCCGACGAGGCCCTGCTGGCCCTGGCCGAACAAGGCAAGCTGAGCGATCCCAAGGTCCTGGAGCAGCAAGTGCGCCGCATGCTGGCCGATCAGCGCGCCAAGACGCTGACCACCAATTTCGCGTTCGAGTGGTTGAAGATTCGCGATATGGACGCGCTGGAGCCCGACCCGTTCACTTATCCAGCCTTCGACCGATCGCTCAGAGTGGCCTTGCGCCGCGAGATGGAGCTCTTTGTTGACAGCGTCTTCCATGAGGATCGCAGCGTGGTGGATCTTCTGAGCGCCAACTATACGTTCGTCAATGAACGGCTGGCGGCGCATTACGGAATCGAGAATATCCGGGGCGATCATTTCCGCCGCGTGACGCTCACCGATCCGAATCGTTTCGGGCTGCTGGGCAAGGGCGCGGTGCTGATGGTGACTGCGTATCCGAACCGCACGTCGCCGGTGCTGCGCGGATCCTATATTCTGGAGAACATCACGGGCACTCCGCCCTCTCCGCCGCCGCCTAACGTCGAGGCGTTCAAGGAGAACAAGGAAGGCGAAAAGCCCAAGACCATTCGCGAGATCATGGAAGCGCATCGTGCGAATCCTACCTGCAACGCCTGCCACGGCGTGATGGACCCGCTGGGGTTCTCGCTGGAAAATTTCGACACTATTGGCTCATACCGGTCCATGGACCGCTTCACGCGGACCAAGATCGATACCAGCGGCAAGCTGGTGGATGGAACCGCGGTGAACGGCCCGAGCGATCTGCGTAATGCGCTCTTGCAGCACCCCGAGCAGTTCGTGCAAACGTTCACGGAGAAGATGATGACGTACGCCCTGGGCCGGGGGATCGAGTATTTCGACATGCCCAGCGTCCGCAAGATCGTAAAGGATGCCAAGCGCGACGATTACAAATTCTCATCAATTGTGATGGGGATTGTGGCCGCGCCGGCCTTCCAGTCGAGTGTGGTGGAACGCGCTGAGCCCTTGGCCCCGGCGCAGGTCGCGGCCAAGTAAAGGAGCATCGGAAATGTTTATCACCAAGAAGCACCTGACGCGGCGTTCGGTCCTGCGGGGTGCGGGAACCGCTCTGGCGCTGCCGCTGCTCGACGCCATGATTCCGGCACGCACGGCTTTGGCGCAGACCGCAGCGAAAGCGACGCCTCACTTGGGATTCATCTACTTCCCGCATGGCGCGGTGCAGAACCGCTGGACTCCCACGGGCATCGGCGGCCCGATGGGCGAGTTCGGCGACATCCTGAAGCCGCTGGACAAATACAAGGCCATGACCACGGTGTTCAGCAACATCGATAATCAGGCGCCGGTCGGCCCGGTGCACGCGCTTTCGCCCGGTACGTGGCTGTCCTGCGTTCACCCGGCGATCAGCCAGGATGCGCACGGAGGAACCACTGCGGACCAGCTCGCAGCTCAGCATATCGGCCAGGATACGCCTCTGCCATCGCTCGAAGTCGCGACGGAAAACAAGGGCGGCGGCGGCTTTTGCGATCGCGATTACGGCTGCTCTTACGCGGGAACGATTTCGTTCCGCACGCCGACCACTCCTCTGCCGATGGAGACGGATCCGCGGAAGCTGTTCATCCGCTTGTTCGGCCAAGGCGACAATGCCACCGAACGCGCGCGGCTGTCCAAGCAGTATGTGTCGCTTCTCGACATGGTGGGGAACGAAACCAAGGACTTGCAGCGCGTACTGGGGCCGTCCGACAACGCCATGTTGTCCGATTATCTGGAAAGCGTCCGCGAGATCGAGCGCCGCATCCAGAAGATGGAAGCCCGGGATCTCTCGCATGTCGACATTCCGAATGCCCCCGCCGCCGGGCCGATCGCATTCGATCAGCATCTGAACCTTATGTTCGATCTGGTGGCGCTGGCGTACCAGGCTAACATGACGCGCGTGTTTTCCTTCATGATCGCGGCGGAAGTCAGCGGACAGACCTATAACCACATCGGTGTGCCCGATGCCTTCCATCCGCTCTCTCATCACAACAATGAGCCGGCCAAGATGGAAAGGCTCGCCAAGGTGCAGACCTATCACACGCAGGTATTCGCCAAGTTCCTGGATAAGCTCGCCAAGATGCCGGATGGCGACGGCACGATGCTCGATCATTCGCTGTTCCTCTACGGCAGCAACATGAGCAACAGCAATGCGCACAATCACTATCCGCTGCCGACCTCGATCGTCGGCGGCTGGAAGACGGTGAAGGGCGGTCAGCATCTGATTCCAGCCGAACACACGCCGCTGGCGAATGTGTTGGTGACCATGCTGGATCGAGCCGGTGTAACGCAAGACAAGATCGGCGACAGCACCGGGAAGCTCCTGGAGGTTTAAGACGAGATGCGGATTCTGCTTCTTGCTGCGCTGGCTGCTGTCCCGGTTCTGGCCGCTGAAGCTCCGGTTGCCGCGGCTCCGCTTGCGGCCGCGGTGAAGGCGGGCCAGCGCGCCGCTGCGATCGATATGATCGCGAAGAAGTCGGCCGATGTGAACGCGGCGGAAGCGGATGGCTCGACGGCCCTCCTGTGGGCCGCGAACGGAAATGACGCGGATCTCGTCGCGCGCCTGCTTAAGGCGGGAGCGAATCCAAATGTGCGCAATCAGCTCGGATCTACGCCGCTGGCGGAAGCAACCTTTAATGCCAACACGGAGATGGTCAAGGCACTTCTCGATGCGGGCGCGGATCCCAATGCCGCGGGACCAGATGGCCAGACGGCGCTCATGCTCGTCGCGCGCACGTCGAACGTTGCCGCCGCGAAGCTTTTACTCGACAAGGGCGCTAACCCCAACATGAAGGAAAAGCAGCGGGAACAGACCGCGTTGATGTGGGCCGCCGCGTCCAGCCAGGCTCCCATGATGCGCGAGCTACTGGCCCACGGCGCCGAGGTCGATGCGAAGACTGCCGTCGATCTGATGACTCCGCTGGTCAGTGGAGAGCCGCGGGCGCAGCCTCGTCCGCCCGGAGGAATGACCGCGATGCTGTTCGCAGTCCGCGAAGGCTGTATGGATTGCGTAAAGGCACTGGTCGAAAAAGGCGCGAAGATCGATTTGCCGGACCCCGAGGGTGTGACGCCGCTGATCTCGGCGGTGTTCAACGCGCATTTCGATGTGGCGAAATATCTGATCGAGCAGGGCGCGAACGTGAACCGGTGGGACTGGTGGGGCCGCACACCTCTTTATCTCGCCGTCGACTACAACACGCTGCCTCACGGCGGACGTCCGGATCAGCCGTCGCTCGATGAAACACTGCCCATCGATATCGTGCGCATCCTGCTCGAGAAGGGCGCGAATCCGAACATCCAGTTGAAGCTCTTTCCGCCGTTTCGCGCCACGGGCAACGATCGCGGGCTGGATGGCATGCTCACCTTCGGCACGACGCCGCTGTTACGCGCCGCGAAAGGGCTGGACGCGCCCGCCATTAAGCTCTTGCTCGAACATGGAGCCATTGTCGATCTGCCGAACAACCAGGGCATGACGCCTACCTTGGCGGCTTCCGGCATGGGCTCGACCGACGCCGACACGCGCGGCTATTTCACCACCTCGGATGTCCAGGAGCGCTCTATTGCATCCTTGGATTTGCTGCTCGCGCACGGCGGCGAAATCAACGGACTGGCGGGCCGCCTGCAACAGGCACCTCTGCACGGAGCCGCGTTCTGGGGCTGGAATAGCGTGGTTGAGTACCTCCTGAAAAAGGGCGCCGACATCAACATCAAAGATTCACGAGGGTTCACAGCCGTCGACTACGCCATGGGCCGGGCGGGCGGCAACAGCCGCGGCGGCCAGCGCATCGATGTCCACAAGGATACAGCCGACCTGCTCGCTTCGAAAGGCGGGGTCGCGGGAACTCCCGTACCGCAGGCCGGCGGCCGTAGCGGCGTCCCACGGCGTTAGCTCACACCACGAAGCTACTGCCTGAGCGCCCACACGAACAGCGAATTGCCCGCGTCGACGGCCACATACTGGCGGCCGTTGACTGTATAGGTCATCGGTCCGGAGCGGACCGGGCCGCCCACGGAAGCCTTCCATAAAAGTTTGCCGTCGCGAGCATCCAGAGCAAAGAAGTAGCCTTCGCGGCCTCCGGTGAACAGTAGGTCGGAAGCGGTGGTCAGGATGCCGGCATCGGTGACATCGGCCATCTTAAATTCCCACTTTTTCTCACCGGTCTTGGGATCGATGGCGCGCACCGCACCGTAGATGTCGTCGTCGCTTCGGAAATTGAAGCCGCCGACGGCCGGCGCGGATGTGGTCGGCCGGGGACCTCCGCCGCCGAACGTGCGCCCTTCGACGAAATCCTGATCCTGTTTGACGTACAGCGAGGAATAGTTGTCCCACGCAGGAATGTAGAACAGGCCGGTTCGCGGGCTGTAGGAAGGATTGTAATAGTTGGTCCCGCCCTGGTTGCCCGGCAGGATGAGAGTGCCTTCCTTGCTCGATGCCGCGCTGGCCAGCTTCATCGGACGCCCGCGCTCATCGAACCCGTTCATCCAGTTCACTTTTACGAACGGCTTACCCATGAGGAACTGGCCGTTGACGCGATCCAGCACGTAGAAAAGTCCGTTGCGGTTGGCCCACATCATCAGCTTGCGCGGGCGGCCTTGCCACACTGTGTCCACCAGCACGGGGACCTGGACGGAATCGTAATCGAACTCGTCGTGCGGAGAGAACTGGTAATACCACTTGAGCTTGCCCGTGTCGGCGTCCAGCGCGACCACCGAATCGCTGTACAGGTTGTCACCGGCGCGCTTGTCGCCATTCCAATCGGGACCGGGATTGCCGATGCCCCAGAAGGTCAGGTTGGTATCGGGATCGTAGGACCCCGTCACCCACACCGAAGCGCCGCCGGTCTTCCAGGAATCGCCCGTCCAGCTTTCATGGCCCGGCTCGCCCGGTCCGGGGATGGTGTAGAAGCGCCAGGCTTCCTTGCCGGTCTTGGCGTCCAGCGCGAGGATGTAGCCGCGAATGCCATATTCGCCGCCCGCCATGCCGACGATCACCTTGTCCTTGACGATCTGCGGCGCGTGCGTGATCGCGTAGCCGGATGCTGCCTTGCCCACCTCAATGTCCCAGATCGCCTTGCCGGTTTTTGCATCGAGAGCCACCACGTGCGCGTCGATGGTGCCGATGTACAGCGTCTCGCCGAGGATCGCGACACCGCGGCTCAAACGTCCGCAACAGGGCCGTGCGTCGGGCGAGACGGGATACGAGTAGGTCCAGAACACTCGTCCGGTGGCGGCATCGAGCGCGACCACGTCGTCAGGATTCTGCACCGTGTACATCACTCCGTCCACCACCAGGGGCGTCGATTCGTATTTCTCGAGCGACCGGGACTGGAAGACCCACTGGAGCTCGAGGTTCTTCACATTGTCGGGAGTGATCTGGGTGAGCAGGCTATAGCGCTGGCTGCGCGTAGTTCCGGAGTAGCTCAGCCAGTTTTGAGGCTCTTTATCGGCGTTCAGAATGCGGTCGAAAGTGACGGGGCTTTGAGCCGACAGCGCGCCGGCGAGGGATAGCAGCGCGAGCGTACGCCTCTTCATGGTTTTCTCGATCCTTTCAGGGATACCAGATACGCGATCACGTCGGCCCGCTCCTGCGAACTGAGGCGATCTTTGTAGGACGGCATGGAAGTAGTAGTCACCACGCTATGCTGCCGCAGATCGGCAATGGCGAAGGATCGCAGATGGTCTTGTGAGTCGATCATTTGCAGGGTAAACGTGTCCTGATTCATCAGTCGCCCCGTGATCGTGGTCCCGTCCCTGGTAACCACCTTCACGAAGCGGTTTTGAGGCAGGATCACTGCGCCCGGATCGATCAGCGACTGTTCCAGATCCACGGCCCGGTGGAGCGCGCCTATATCGCTCAAGTCCGGCCCGGTGTGCGAGCCGACGCCGGCCGCCCGGTGGCAAGCTGTGCAGCCACCCTTGCCCTCGAAAATCACTTTCCCGCGCGCGGCGTTTCCGCCGGCGACCGTGCTCGCCGGGACGGATGCCGATGAGCGCAAATACGCCACGATGGTGCGGGCATTGCCTTCGTTCATGTTCTGCGCGGGCATGCCGGTGCCGGGAATCCCCTCCCGAATCGTGCGCGCGATGTCATCGTCGGATAGCGTACGCCGGAACTTGCCCTGCAGCAGGTTGATGCCGGGAATCTGATCGCCCTCCGGACCGTGGCAGTAGACGCAATTATTGGTATACAGCCGCGCTCCGTTTTCGACGTCGAGCGGGGCGTATTCGTGCTGCGCCAGGAGCGCGCTGCCGGAAGCCAGAAGGAAAACGCCAGCTAAAGATAGTTTCATCGGAGACCGAGTCATGATACTGCGGAAGATCAGGAGAATCAATCCCAGGCCATGCCAACCGCTTCCGCATAGTGAGACATAATGTACGACATGGCATTCTTCCCTCGGTTGGTGGTTGTTGGCTGCTTGGCCGCTTTTTCCGCGCCCACTTGGGCACAGTCGGCGTTTGCGGGGAATCCCCCCAAACCGAAACCGGCGTTCCCCAGGCAAACCGACGCGCCCAAGCCGGCGAAGCCGTCGCCCGCGCTCAACGTGGAAACCATCGCCAGCGGCCTCAACTCGCCGTTCTCGCTCGCGTTTCTTCCGGACGGCACGTTCCTGGTGACAGAGAGCGCGGGTACGATGCGCATCGTGCGCCGGGACGGCGTCGTGTTTGCTCCACTAGATGGTGTGCCCGGCGTGAAGTCGGTCGGGGCGCAAGGACTGCACGATGTGGTTCTCGATCCCGATTTTGCCCGCAACCGTACTCTGTACTTTAACTATTTCGCGCCCCCTCCCGGCGAAACTCCCGGGAGCTGGCCGATTGAGTTCTTCTACGATAACGTCTGGAAGCAATCCATAGCCGAACGCAGAACGGCGTCAATCGGCATGGAACAAGCCGCGAGCGCGAAGCTGAGCGCCGACGGCCGCCGCCTGGAAGACGTCAAGACACTGGCCGAGGGAGCCGAGCGTCGGATCGTGATTGCGCCCGACGGCAAGCTGCTGATCACCGGATCCGACCGTTTCTTTTACTACGAGAAGGATTACGACGGCGATGAGCAGGATTTTACCGCTGATCCGGATCTGCGCCGTAATTTTTCGGGCCGCGTGCTCCGCATCAATCGCGACGGCTCGATTCCGTCTGACAATCCCTGGCTGGGCCGCGCGACGGTTCCTGCCACAACCTTTGCGTACGGACTCCGCGATCCTGAAGGAGCCGCGATTAATCCGGCGACCGGCGAGCTGTGGGTCACCGACCACGGTCCTCAGGGCGGAGATGAGATCAACATCATCCGCTCGGGCAAGGACTACGGTTGGCCGAACGTTTCCTATGGCACGCAATATGACGTGCGCCGCACTGACGGACGGAAGAACGTTCCGGTGGGCAACGGAAAAGCATCCATGCCTGGAGTCGAGGAGCCGGTGTACTGGTGGATCCCCGATATCGCCCCATCGGGCATGATGTTCTACACGGGCGATGTATTTCCGGAATGGCGCGGCAATCTTTTCGTCGGCGGGCTGGAAGCGCGATGCCTGGTCAGGCTGGTGCTCGATAAGAATGAAGTGGTGGCCGAAGAACGTCTGCTTCTGGACCGGAAGGAAAGTATCCGCGATATCCGCCAGGGTCCTGACGGCGCGGTTTATCTTCTTACACGAAGCGGAAAGCTTCTGCGCGTCACGCCCAAGCACTGAGGCAGGGGGAAGATCATGAAAACCATTCGGCTGTGCGCGACGCTCCTTGGTCTCGGGTCTGTGCCTGGATGGACGCAAACCACGCAAGACCTGGTGAACGACGGCAAGAACACGGAAAACGTCACCACTCACAGCATGGGCTACGACCGCAAGAGTTATAGCCCGCTGAAGCAAATCAACAAATCCAACGTAAAGCGTCTGACGCCCGTGTGGAGCACGAGCCTGATGAACGATCAGGGCGAACTCGCGGCGCCGGCGATTTACAACGGCGTGATGTACGTGATCAACGGGAAATGGACCTTCGCCATCGACGTCGAAACCGGCCGGCAGATCTGGCGCACGCCGGTAGAGCTCGAACCTGGAATCCAGCGGGCCGCCATCAACCGCGGCGCGCCGGCGATCTATAACGGCAAGCTTTTTCGCGTGACGATCGACAATCACGTGCTCGCGCTCGACATGGCGACGGGCAAAGAAATTTGGAATCAGAAATTCGCGGACGCCAAGGACGGCTATTACTCGACCAGTGCGCCGATTGTCGCGAACGGCGTGCTGATCTCCGGTGTAGCCGGCGGAGAGTCCACGACGCGCGGATTCCTGGACGGGTGGGATCCGGACACGGGAAAGAAACTGTGGCGTAGATACACGATTCCGGCCCCGGGTGAGCCCGGTTCGGAGACGTGGCCGAAGAACAGTGATGCATGGTCTCAGGGCGGAGGCCCGACATGGCGCTCCGGTTCCTACGATCCTCAGCTCGATCTGGTCTATTGGGGCACGGGCAATGCGGAGCCTTACGATCCCAGAACTCGCGGCGGGTTGGACAGTTTGTTCACCAACAGCGTGCTCGCCATCCGGCCGAAGACCGGTGAGATTGCCTGTTATTTTCAATACACGCCCAATGACGTGTACGACGTGGATGCCACGGACGAGCAAGTGCTCGCCGATATTCAGGTTGGCGGCCAGCTTCGGAAGGTGATGATTCAGGCCAACAAGAACGGCTTCCTGTATGTGCTCGACCGCACCAACTGCAAGCTGATCGCCGCGCATCCCCTGGTGAAAGTCAATTGGGCCACGGAAATCGACCTGAAGACCGGCCGGCCGGCGCTGACGGACGTATACAAGCGCTTCGCCGCCGGTGAAGAAGTCGAAGTCTGGCCATCGCGCGGCACCAACGCAGTGCCCATCGCGTTCAATCCCGCCACGGGCCTGATCTATGCGAGCACCTGGAACATTCCCCGGATTCAGAAGATCGCGCCGCCGCGGCCGGTAGTTCCCGGCAAAGACTCGACGGGCGTCGTCTCCAGGATCCCGGAAACCAAACCCGGCGACGTCGTGGGCCACTTCACCGCGATCAACCCTCTCACCGGCGAGAAAAAATGGGAGGTCCCTCTGACGGATCTGCCGAGCTCGGCTGGCATGTTGGCCACGGGCGGCGGGCTGGTGTTCACCGGCAGGTTGACGGGTGAGTTTCTGGCGCTCGACCAGGACACCGGTAAAACGCTGTGGCAATTCAAAACCGGTTCCAGCGTCAATTCCACAGCCATCACTTACACTCACAAAGGCCGCCAATACGTGACCGTCGCATCGGGACTCGGCGGCATTGTCGCCACTCGTTATGCGTCGCACGCGGTGCCGACAGGCGGATCGGTCTGGACATTCGCGTTGATGCCCGAATAGCGCGTCAGGCGCGGCTTTGACGCTCGGGCCTGCCACGTGCTGAACGAACCGAGCGATTACGGAATCTGAAGAATCGGGGTGGCTCCGTCGTCTAATGGATCGGCAAGGGAGTCAGAGCGACCGGGCGGCCGCAGACAATGCCAGGTTGGCGAAGATCGCTGTGCCAGCTTCGGCCGAGGAGGATCTGGCGTGGAAATGGTGAGGAACATGAAACGCACATTAATTCCGGCGGTGCTGTTCTCCCTCGTGGTGCCGGCGCTGTGGGCCAAAGGAGATATGGTGCTGATCGAGGTGAAGGGCGCGAAGCTGCCCACGCCGATCAGCATCACCGATCCAAAGATTCAGGATTTCACGCCTTGGGCCGGCCCCGGCGTCAATGGCGCCCGAGTTCCGAACGCCGAAGGTTTCATCGTCGATTGGCACGCAGGCATTGTGTCGTCACAAACCGCGCAACCGGCCTCTGGACTCCAGCATTACGACGTTTCATTCTATGAGGGCTGCCGCACGGGGAACGATTCGCGTTGCCTGGCGGAGAAGCCGAGCCTGGTTTACGTTGTGTCCTACGACTATGACCCTTCCGCTCCAAGGGGCTTCGTTTATCTCCCGGGTAAAGGCGATCCGTCGTACTACCTCAACATGGGTACGATCGCGCGTTGGGTTGAAGGGAACTGGTTTTTGGCTGCGAAACCATGGGAGGAGTTCATACGGCCGGTTATAGAGAAAGCGACTCGAAGTCACTAAGGAAGTGCCAAGAGATACCATTGATTCTGATAGTGCTGGCTGTCTCTGCGTTCGCGCTCAGCGGGTGACGGCGGGCGGTTCCGTCTGGACATGCGCGCGGACGCCCGAATAATTCGCAGGTCGGATATAATCCGCCAAGGGAGAACCCGCATGCGTCTTCAAATTTTCTGTGCGGCGATGGCCGGCGCCATGGCGATCGTCAGCGCTCAAGCGCCCGCAAAACAGGCGAAACAGGCTCCCGATCCCCACAGTCTGGTTCTGGTGGGCGACCGGTTCAAGCCGCTCAAGTATGACCAGATGACGCCCGAGCAGAAAACCATGATCGATCACCTGCTGGCGGGAGAACGGGGAGGCGTGCGGGGGCCGTTCAACGTCCTGCTGCGCAGCCCCGAGGTGGGCGATCTGGGCGCTGAATTCGGTGGCGCCATGCGTTTCCGCACCGGCCTGCCAGGGAATGTCCGGGAAGTCATCATCATCATGACGGGACGCTACTGGATGGCGCAATATGAGTGGAACTCCCACAAGGCCGCGGCGCTCCAAAACGGCGTGAGCCCGGCGATTGTGGACGCCATCGCCACGGGCAAGCGTCCTACGGGGATGCCTCCGGAGATGGAATTGGCCTACAACCTCATCGACGAGCTCCTGACCACTCATCAGGTGACGGACGCGACCTTCAAGGCTGCCAAAGACAAATATGGCGAGCGCGGCGTCGTCGACATGATCGGGCTGAGCGGATGGTACGGCCTGGTTTCGATGCTGCTCAATGTGGACCGGTATCCCATGCCCGAAGGCGTTCCGCCCGGACTGAAGCCTCTGGAGAATCCACTGCCAGTTGTGGGAATGGGATTTGCCACGCCGGTTCCGGGAGTAGTCTCGCCGGCCGAGGTAAAGTCGGCAGCCAACGGCAAGGAATTCACTATGCGGGGCGACCGCTTCAAGCCGCTGACCTACGAACAAATGACCCCGGAGCAAAGAAAGATGACGGATATCGCGGTGGCCCAGCGCGGCACGGGCGGCAGCTTCAATATCAACGTCCGCGATCCCGACGGGGGCCAACTCCTGTTCGACATGGGGGACCGCGTGCGTTTCCATATGTCGGTTCCGGACAAGCTCAAGGAATTGGCGATCATTCTTACGGCGCGCTACTGGGGCGCGCAATTCGAATGGCTGGCTCATCATCGCGCCGCGGTGCAGGCCGGGTTCAGCGAGGAAAAAGTGAAGGCGATCGCTGAAGGAAGGCGCCCGGTGGGAATGTCGCCCGATGAAGAAGCCGTCTACAACTTCATCACCGAGCTATACAAAACCAGACAGTCGAGCGACGCGACCTTCGCGGCGGTCAAGAATGTGGCGGGCGAGCGCGGCGTGGTGGATTTGATCGTCAGCGCGGGCTACTATCAGTTGGTTTCGATGCTCATGAATGCCGATCGCCTGCCCGTGGGGGCGAATCAGCAGCCGGAGCTAAAATATCTGGCCAAGCCGCTTCCTTGAGTGGTGATCGAAGGACACTAGCCGCCGCGAGCCAAACGTTTGGTGGCTGCGCCTACAAGCCCGCCGACGCCGGCGATAGCCATGCCGGGCAGGATCAGAAATGCCGGCAACACAAAGTCCTCCTGCAAGCCGCCGCTCCCGCCAATGGCCGCCAGGGTGCCCGGGTCGTGCCAGATTGCTAAGAGTGCGACGGTGCCACCGGTGTCGAGGACTGCGGCGAAGGCCGTGATCGCGAGTCCCGCGATAGCGCCCGCGGCGAATGACCCGGACCGCCAGGCAGTCCAAAATCCCGCCGCCAACAAGATCCCGGCCGTGAGTGCTGTCGACACCTCGGAGCGCATGTAGAAATCCGTCGTCGGCGACAGCCGATCCAACACGGATCTTGCCACGTAAGCGCCGGCGAACAAGGCCGCCCAGAGGCGCGACCCACGCCATACGAACCCAAGCACTTGCGTCCGATACCACTTATCGGCTCCGCGCGGTCCGCGGGCCGGATGAATGCTGTCGCGGTACTGCTCTAGTAAATCGCCAGAAACACTGGCAAAAGTGTCGAGGCTCACAAAGAGCCGGAGCAAAGCTTCGCCCCACGGAGGGGGAGCGGGTTTCATGCGTGTCCTTTCAGTGGCCAACGGAGGCCGCGCCAGAGTTCGTCGACGGCCGCGCGCGCGTCGTTGAGCGCGGAGACGCCCGCTGGTTCCAGCCGGTAATAGCGGCGAGGCCGCCCCGCGCGAATCGGCGTCCCAGATCCGAGCTTTGAGGTCACCAAGCCCTTATTTTCCAGACGTTCAAGCGTCGCGTGCACGGCGCCTGCAGCCACCTCGCGCTCCAACCTGGTTTCGATTTCCCGCACGACCTCACGTCCATAGGCTCTGTCCGCTAACCGGAGGATCGCCAACAGAACGGCTTGCTCGAAGGTGCCTAGAACTTCCGCCATGGAGTGATAACTACATTGTAGGAGTATTAAGGCCGCTTGTCCAGGGGAAAATTTCCTGGAAGTAACGTGGGTGTATGATGACTGCACAAACCGGAGGTTGAGATGACCAGACGCTTCTACTGTGGATTTGCCACGATCGCGCTCAGCATCGGGTTCGCTGCGATACCAGCATCTTGTCAGTCGTCAGCGCCCGCGGGCAGCGCAGCGAGCGGTAACGGAGGCGCGGAAGCCTGCAGTCACTCGCCTATTTGCGGCTGGGGAAAAGGGCGCGACACCATCGTTCATGAGCAACACAAACCGGATCTGGGTTTTACCTTCGCATATCCTTTTGCGTTGCCGGACGGACTGACCGGGGGCGTCTCAGCAGTAGCCTTGAATTCGAAGGAACATCTTTTCGCCTTTCAGCGCAATCCTGCCGGCGCACCGCAGTTGTTCGAGTTCGACCAGAATCACAAGCTGGTCCGCACCATCGGGGAGGACGTGATCGGGCACCACAACAAAGCCCACGGCATGGCCATCGACTCGCAAGACAATGTCTGGATCTGCGATGAGAACGGCGACACCGTGATGAAGCTAAGTCCCGATGGGAGGCTTCTGATGACCATCGGAGTGAAGGGACAAAGAGGGGATTGGGATGAAGCCAAGGGACAGAGGCTTCTGTGGCAGCCGCTGCACGTCGCGTTCGCTCCCAATGGCGATATTTATATCGGCATGGGCCATGCGAATGAGAGTCCCAATGACACCGAGAAATCTCCGGCCAATCGCAGCGGCGCGGCGCGCATACTGCACCTCGACAAGAACGGCAAATTCATCCAGCAGTGGTTCGGCAACAATGCGGGCCAGGGGCATTTCAGCATGGTCCACGGCCTCGCCATCAATCCCAACAACGGCAATGTTTATATCGGCGACCGGGAGGAATATCGGATCGTCGTGTATGACGGAAACGGCAAGTTCGTCAAAACCATTCAGATGAGAAACCTGGTGTGCGCCCTGTATGTAGACCCGCACAACCAGCTTTGGATGGCGACCGGTCAGGATGGCCAGTTCTTCAAGATTGACTGGGACGGCAACGTGCTGGGTGCGATCGGCAATGGACCGGGGCGAGGAGAAGGCCAATTCGTCGAAGCGAGCTACATGGCCATGGATTCGCACGGCAACCTGTTTACGGGCGACACGAGCGTAGGCCGCATCACGGAAATGGTCGCGGCCAGGAAATGACGGTGACGTGCGGGTCTATATCCACGGAGCCGCTTTGGCCGGTGGGGGGCCCCGCTGTTAGCTTACGTCGCGTGTGGCCTGCTGAAACAGCTCCGCCGCGCGATTGAGCTGTTCCTCGGTATGGGCCGCACACACCTGGGTGCGAATGCGAGCCTTGCCCATCGGCACCACCGGATAAGAGAAGCCGATCACGTAGATTCCGCGTTCGAGCAGGTACTCAGCCATGCGCCCGGTCTTGGCCGCATCACCGAGCATCACCGGAACAATGGGATGCTCGCCCGGCAGAATGTCGAGGCCGAGTTCGGTCATGCGGCGGCGAAAAAACGCTGCATTGCTCATCAGACGCCGTGGCAAATCATGCGACGATCGCAAGATCTTCAACGTCTCGATCGACGCTGCGACGATAGCTGGCGCCAGCGAGTTCGAGAACAAATACGGCCGCGACCGTTGGCGCAGCAGGTCGACGATAGGCTTGGCCGCCGCGATATAGCCGCCGCTGGCTCCGCCGAGCGCTTTGCCTAGGGTGCCGGTGAGAATATCGATGCGGCCCATGACTCCAGCGTGCTCGTGCGTCCCGCGGCCGTTTGCGCCCATGAATCCCACGGCGTGCGAATCGTCCACCATGACCAGTGCTTTGTATTTGTCTGCTAGATCGCAAATCCCGGCCAGAGGCGCAATATATCCGTCCATGGAGAAAACTCCATCGGTGGCGATCAAGCGGAACCGGGCGCTTTGCGCGGCCTGCAGTTGCTTTTCCAGATCCGCCAGGTCGCAGTTCTTGTAGCGGAAGCGCTGGGCTTTCGATAATCGCACGCCGTCGATGATGGAGGCGTGGTTGAGCTCGTCGGAGATCACGGCGTCTTCGGCTCCCAACAGCGTTTCGAAGAGTCCTCCATTCGCGTCGAAGCAGGACGAGTACAGAATGCTGTCGTCCATGCCTAGAAATCCGGCGATCTCGTGTTCCAGCTGCTTATGCTGCTCCTGCGTACCGCAGATGAAGCGTACCGAGGCCATGCCGTAGCCCCAGCGGTCGAGTGCCGCGCGCGCGGCCGCGATCACACGAGGATCGTCGGCCAAGCCGAGATAATTGTTGGCGCACAGGACCACCACATCCTGCCCGCCATGCAGCCGGACTTCGGGGCGCTGCGGCGAATCGAGAATACGTTCGGGCTTCCACAATCCCGCGCCGCGGATTTCCTGGAGTTGCGATTCGACGTGCTGCTGATACGCGCCCAGCATTTTACTGAAGCTCCTCCCAATTCAGGATGACCTTGCCGCTGTTGCCCGAACGCATCACTTGAAAGGCTTGCTCGTAATCCTTGTAGCTGAGGCGATGCGTAATCACCGGCATGATGTCGAGACCGGATTGCAACAGCACGGTCATCTTATACCAGGTCTCATACATCTCCCGGCCATAAATGCCTTTGATATGGAGCATGTTGAAAATCACATCGCGCCAGTTGATGGACATTTCCTGCGTGGGAATGCCCAGCATAGCGATGCGCCCGCCGTGCGCCATATTAGAGATCATCTCGCGGAAAGCCGAAGGGTTGCCCGACATTTCGAGGCCAACGTCGAAGCCCTCGGTCATGCCCAGGGTTTTCTGCGCGCCCGAGACCGCCTCGTGCTTCACATCGTTTTTAACGTTGAGAGCAAGGTCCACTTTCACTTTGCGGGCCAGATCCAGGCGGTAATCGTTGACGTCGGTGATTACCACGTAGCGCGCACCTGCGTGGCGGACCACGGCGGCCGCCATGATGCCGATAGGACCCGCGCCGGTGATCAGGACATCCTCGCCCAGCACGTTAAACGAGAGCGCGGTGTGCACGGCGTTGCCGAAGGGATCGAAGATGGCGGCGGCGTCGCGGTCCACGCGCGGATCGTGACGCCAGACGTTAGTCATAGGCAAAGCGATGTACTCCGCAAAGCAGCCGGGCCGGTTCACGCCCACGCCGGAGGTATGCGCGCACAGATGACGGTCCCCGGCCATACAGTTGCGGCAGCGTCCGCATACGACGTGGCCTTCGCCCGAGACCAGCTCGCCGGGATGAAAATCGATCACATTGGAGCCGACGGCGGCGATCTCACCGACGAATTCGTGACCGATCGCCATGGGAACTGGAATGGTCTGCTGGGCCCAGGAATCCCAGTCGTAAATGTGCACGTCGGTGCCGCAGATTCCGGTGCGGAGGACGCGAATCAGAACGTCATTGATACCGATTGCGGGCTCAGGAATGTCTTCGAGCCACAGCCCGGGCTCGGCGTGCGCCTTGACAAGTGCTTTCACGGGATCTCCAGACTGCTATCTTAGCGACCAATCGGGGAGTGAGTGTTGCTGAGGTCCCCGACGACATCCAATCGGGGATAACAAAAGGAACTGACATGAAATCCGGCGTTCTACGAGTAGTGAAAACACCCACTTGCGCCGACCCACGCATGCCTTCTTCGAGCGACACCCAGCTAAGTCCTTGCCTTCCTGTCTCTGACGAGTAGCGCCGAGCGGCTATAGGATTGCCTTGGTATTACGAAGAGGAGAAACCCACCTATGGAATCGGGCGCTTTCTGGGCATTGGTGCTGGGCCTCATGGCAACGATATTTGGCGGCTTCGCGCTCTGCTACGGCCTCGTCAAGCTCGCCGAAGCTGTTGTGCATCGATTCAAGCCGAAGCACGTAGTGTTACCTTCCGCGCCGCCCATCCGGCATGCCGCGTAAGGACGTCGGGTCGGTCTGAACCGGCCGGCCGCAGCTGACAGTCTGGGTTAGAGACTCCCGCGGACGAGCACCGTGGTGGAAGTAATATGAAGAGGGCCATGTCCAGACTGTTCGCTGCCATCCTGCTAGCCGGCGTACTGAACGCACAGACACCAGATGCTGAAACGAAGGATTCGCTCGGCCGCACGACACCTCAAGAGTCTGTCTTCCAGTTCCTGGAAGCTTGCCACGCCCGCGATTATTCCAGGGCGCTCTATTATCTGGATTTGCGGCAAATGTCTCCGGCGGCGCGGGCCAAAGATGGTCCCGAACTCGCGATGCAACTGGAAGACTTGCTGGATGATACGCCCTTTGACATCACGACGCTGAGCCGCGACCCGGAGGGCGATCAGTCCGACGATGTTTCGCCGGCCTTGGAGCATCTTGCCACCTTCCAGGTCGATGGCCAGAGTGTCGAGCTGAAATTGGAGCGAGTTGAGCTGCGGCCGCGATTTCGCGTCTGGCTGGTCTCGGCGGGCAGCGTCGCGTTGATCCCCAAGGCGCACCAGGCTGTGGCCGAGACTCCGTTTGAAAAGAAGCTGCCGCAACGGTTAGTGACCTTTGAAGTCCTGGATACACCGGTATGGCGGTGGATCGCTCTCATTGCCGCTTCTGTGGTGCTTTGGTTCGTGGGCGGCCTTCTGTCCTGGGCGTTGGTGGCGGCCCTGCGGCCGCTGGTAGATGCGCCGGGATTTCGGGGTCCTATACGTATCGCCTTAGTCGTCGCGGGACTCCGGGCTACGATGGAGTTCGCGCCGCCGGCCACCCTCTCCCGGACATTCGTGGAACGTGCCTTGGCCTTGAGTTTCTTCCTCGCCGTAGCGTGGGCCGGCGCCGTGGTGGTGGACCTGGTGACGGAACGCTGGCGTTCACGGCTCGACCCGCGAATGCAGGCTGTCAGTTATTCGGTGCTGCCCCTGGGGCGGCAAATTCTCAAACTTTCCTTCTTCCTGATCGCGATCTTGAGCGTACTAAGCGTCTGGGGTTACAACACCACGACCATTCTGGCGGGCCTCGGCGTGGGCGGGTTGGCTGTGGCGCTGGCCGCGCAGAAAACCATCGAGAACCTGTTCGGCGGGATTTCGGTGATCGGCGATCGTCCGGTGTTGGTGGGCGATGTCTGCCGCTTCGGCGATCGCGTGGGCACGGTGATGCACATCGGCCTGCGCTCGACCCGCATTCGCACGCCCGACCGCACGATCATTAGCGTGCCGAATGCCCAATTTTCATCTATGGAGCTGGAAAACATTTCCGGGCGGGATAAAATCTGGTTTCACCCGACTCTGAATCTGCGCCGGGATACCAAGTCCGAGCAGCTCCTGGAAGTGCTTTCGTCGTTCCAAAAAATTCTGGCGGACCAGCCCAAAGTGGAAGCCGGGAAATTGCCGGTGCGCTTCATAGGCGTGGGGCCTTATTCTCTTGACGTAGAGGTAGTTGCTTACGTGAACACGTCGGACTACGACGAATTTCTTGCGTTGCAGCAGGAACTGCTTCTGAAGATGTTGCAAGCAGTGGAACGCGCCGGAACCGCGCTGGCCGTACCCCTGCAGGAAAGCTTCGAATCGCAACGCGCTCCGCAGCGATAGGTCGCCGCGTTAGGTGGCAGCGTTAGGTCCCAGCGATAGGACTATGATGGATGAGTTGTGCAGGAGAGAGTTCGATGAAAAGAATCTATACAACTGCGATCATGCTATGCGCCGCGCTGTTACTCGCGAGCGTCGCGCACGCCCAGGTGACGCTGAACTCGGTGCGAGTCGGCGCGAAAGATACCGTGGCGTTGGCGAAGTTCTATCAGGCGGCGTTCGGCATGCAGGAAGTCAATCGGATCGGTTCAGCCGCGGGACCCGAGGTCTTCGTGAACTTCGGTGCGACCGTCGAGAGCGCCAAGGCCAACAAGAGTGAGCCGATCGTGATCATGCATCGCGATTCCGACGACATCAAGGACCCGATCGCGCACGTGATCCTCAACGTGAAGGATATGAAGGCAACCGTCGCCTCCATTAAAGCTGCCGGCGGCTCGATGACCGGCGATCCTCGTCCTTTCGGAAACACCGGCGTGGTCATAGGTATCGCGATCGATCCGGCCGGCAACCGCATTGAGATGATTCAACGGCCGTAGCACTTCTTGTATTTCTCCAGTCCTTCATAAGGAGGAAGCGTATATGAGTTCGATGGCAGTTCCGGTGCGGGAAACGACGCCGAGGCCTTGGATGCTGTGGACCGGGCGCGTGCTTTCGCTGTGGCCGGTCTTTGTTGTAGGGATGAGCGCGACCTGGAAGCTGACGCGGAACCCGTGGTACGTTGGGGAGTTTGTAAGAATCGGTTGGCCCGCGAGCGATTTGCCACTGCTCGCCTTCCTGCAGCTTGGCTCGCTCCTGTTGTACGTCATTCCGCGGACGGCGGTGCTGGGCGCGGTCTTGCTCACCGGCTACCTGGGCGGCGCGATCGCCACCTATGTCCGCATAGGAGAGCCTTATCCGGTGCTGGTCCCGCTGTCGACAAGCATGATTGCCTGGGCGGGAATCTACTTGCGCGACGAGCACCTTCGATCGCTGCTCCCACTGCGCAGGCGGGTTCCGCAGTCGTGATTTGAAACGGGACGGGAGCGGAATGCTCGTAGCTCAGGTTACGACAGCTTCCTATTCAGTTACCCAGGGCCCTTGACATGGCGACGTAAGCTGCGATAAAAAGGCTTGCGAATGGGTGTGTCCAAAGGGGCCGCACCGGGTCTTGTCCGAAATCGCGCTAGGCTGATTCAACCGGAAGGGGAACCGAGGTTATGAACCGGATCACGACAACACTACTGGTACGGATCACTTTGTGTTTGGCGTTAAGCTTTGGACTGCATGCGCAGTCTGTGTCCCAGATCTCAGGGACCGTCCGGGATCCCACCGGGGCGGCGGTTCCCGGCGCCGCAGTGACTGCCACGCAGACAGAAACCGGATTGGTCCGCTCGGCCGAAACCGATCAGAACGGGTCTTACCTGCTGCCGAGCCTGCCCATCGGGCCCTACCGGATCGAAATCAAGAAGCAAGGCTTCAGCACTTACATTCAATCCGGCATCGTATTGCAGGTCGCGACGGTTCCCACGATAGACGCGGTTCTGAACGTGGGCGCGGTGAGTGAGTCGGTTCAGGTGGAAGCCGCGGCCACGATGGTGGAGACTCACTCTACCGGCGTCGGTCAGGTGGTAAATCAGCAGCAGGTGGTCGAGCTGCCGCTGAACGGACGTCAGATAACGCAGCTCATCACGCTGGCCGGTGGCGCGAACACCGTACAATCCGGCTTCGGCCAGGCGCCTTCTTCGGGCAATCTGATGTCCAGCAAAAACTACCCCAATGAGGCGCTGGTGAGCGTCGCCGGAGGCATGCTCAACGGAACCACGTATCTGCTGGATGGCGGAACGCACAACGACGTGTTCAACAACCTGAATCTACCATTGCCGTTCCCGGATGCCATTCAGGAATTCAAGGTGGAGACCAGCGCCTTGCCAGCGGAGTATGGACAACATTCCGCGGGGGCGGTGAACGTCGTCAGCAAGTCCGGCAGCAACGAGGTCCACGGCGACGCGTTCGAATTCGTCCGCAACGGCTATTTCAACGCTCGCGACTACTTTGCTCCAGTGAATGACAACCTAAAACGAAATCAGTTCGGCGGTACCTTGGGCGGCCCCATTAAGAAAAATAAGCTGTTTTTCTTCGCGGGATACCAGGGCACTCTGATTCGGTCGGCTCCGGCAGCCACACCCGCCGTTGTGCCCACGGCTTCGATGCTGGCGGGCGATTTTCGCGACTACGAATCGCAGTGCTTCTCCAGCCCCCAGACGTTGAAGGCGCCCTTCGTGGGCAATGTATTGCCGGGCTCGGCGATCAGCCCGCAGGCGATCGCCATGGCCTCGCATTTCCCGGTTGGACCCGGACCGTGCGGCAACGTTACCTACACGCAAATCGCGAATCAGAACGAGCACATGGGCCTGGCGAAAATCGATTACCAGATCAGCGCGAAGCAATCGTTCTTTGCCCGTTACTATGGGACCCACAGTTTCACTCCGTCCAGCTTCACCGGCACGGAACTGTCGGTCCAGAACGCCGCCACGGACGACGAGGTAAACTCGCTGGTCCTCGGTCACACGTATATATTGAGTCCGTCGGCTCTCAACTCTTTCCGCGCGACGCTGGATCGAGTCGGGATCACGAAGTCCCAGATTCCGATCATCAGCCCGTCCGACATCGGCGTCCAGAACATTTATGAGCCTCTCCCCCACTATTCCAATATCAATATCGCGGGTGATTTTCAGAGCGCCGGCGGATTCGCCACGCCGGGATTAGTGAACACGACCACCTACCAGTTCAACGATGATTTCAGCCTTATTAAGGGGTCGCATGAGATGCAATTCGGAGCGAATTATATCCGCCCCATGCAGGCGACCACGTTTTGCGTTTATTGCAACGGCCTGTTTACTTTTAACGGGCAGCTCACCGGAAACGCCATGGCCGATTTCATCTCCGGCTCGCTGGACTCGTTCACCCAGATAAACGTCTCCCATGACAACGAGAAGTGGAACTACATCGGGCTCTACGCGCAAGACAACTGGAAAGTAAATTCGCACCTGACTCTGAATTACGGCCTGCGATGGGAGCCCTATCTCAACGGGCGGCTGCTGAATGGTCAAGTCAGCCATTTCGACATGCCGGATTTCCTGGCCAATGTTCATTCGAGCGTATATCCGAACGCACCGGCCGGCACCCTTTACCCGGGCGACGCCGGCTTCGATACCGGCGGTCGGCCGAACAAAACCACTTGGTCGAATTTCGCGCCGCGTCTCGGCCTGGCGTGGGACCCCAAAGGCGACGGCAAGACCCTCATTCGAGCGTCGTGGGGCATGTTCTACGACATGCCGCACACGCTCTTCTACTACAACTATTCGACGGAACCGCTGTGGGGATCGTCGATCACCAGCATCAATCCGCCGGGCGGCTTTGCCAATCCCTGGCTAGGGTATCCGGGAGGGAATCCATTCCCGACCACCCAGAACAAGAACACACCTTATCCCACCGCCGGATATTATGAGTCCGTTCCCCTGAACGTCAAAAACACGTATGTGGAACAGTGGAATCTGACGATTCAGAAGCAGTTGGCGTCCAGTTGGCTGTTGAAGGCCAGTTATATCGGAAACAACAGCGTTCACCTGTGGACCGACCAGGAACTCAACCCGGCCATCTACGTGCCCGGGACGTGCTCCGCGGGGCAGTACGGCCTGAAGGCAACAGGACCCTGCTCAAGCGTAAGCAACACTCAAGCCCGGCGTTTTCTGACGCAATTGAATCCGGCACAAGGGCCGTATTATGGCCAGCTCGAATACCTGGATGATGGCGGGACGGCCAGCTACAACGCGCTGATGCTCTCGGTCGAGCGCCGGCTGTCGAATCACTTGTCCATGCTGGCGAATTACACCTTTGCGCACTGCATCGGCGATCTCCAGACGACCGAGCTGTCCGGCCCCATCTACACGAATCCCGCCAACCGGCGGATGGATCGCGGCAACTGCACCGCCGTGGATGTCCGCCACAACTTCAATCTTTCCGCCTTGGCTCAATCGCCGCACTATTCGTCGCGTCCGCTCCAGTGGATCGCGGGGGATTGGCAGCTGGCGCCCATCATCGGGTTTCACACCGGCAGTTACTTTAACATCACCAGCGGTGTGGATAGCGCGCTCAACGGAATCGGCGCGCAGCGTCCGAACCAGACGCTGGCGAACCCGTACTGCGCGAATCGCGACTACAACTGCTGGCTAAACGGAAATGCGTTCGGCAAACCGGGTGACGGCACTTTCGGTTCCCTCGGCATCAACAACCTGGTGGGCCCGAATTACTTCGACACGGATCTCGCCCTGACGAGACGTTTTCCGGTACGGGAACACCAGTACGTCGAAATTCGTTTCGAAGCGTTCAATATTCAAAATCGTGTCAACTTCCTGAATCCTTCCAACCCGGGGCTGGTGGGAAATGCCTCCGGGTCGGCTTTGAACAGCAGCAATTTCGGCAAGATCCTGTCGGACGTCAGCCCGAGGATCATGCAGTTTGCCATCAAGTACGCTTTCTGAGCCGGAACGCTCAATCCTTCAGCAACGGAAGCCGCCACGAAGGTTCTGGCGCGGGGAAGGATTGGATGTAGGCGAACAAGTCCGATATTTCCTGATCCGTGAGCACGGGGGCCCGATAAGGGGGCATGTTGCTCGGCGGCGGATTGCGAAGGATGTTGCGGAATGCCTTCAGGTTCAGCTTGGTTTGGGCGAGTCGCGCGCCTGCCAACCCGCCTTGTCCGCGCCATCCGTGGCACTCATAACACGCCTTGGCTTCGAAGAGCTTCTTGCCGTTAGCCAAATTTCCCGCGTTAGGATTCTGCGCCCAACTGGCGGTTCCGGCGAGCAGTGCGATCAATATTGTGCGCATCATCCGTTACCTCGGCTGCGTGACCACATCCAGCAACACCGGTTCGCCTTTTTTCACTCGCTCGATCGCCCGCTTGATCGCGGGGCCCAAATCGACCGGATTTTCGATCGGTCCTTCCGAATAGAGTCCGAAGCCCTTGGCCACCGACGCGTAGTCGATGTTGGGTCCCTTGAGAGCCGTGCCAATATCGCTCTTCTCGGGGCTGCGATCGTATTTCGCGCCGAGCAGCGCAATGTACATCCGTTCTTCGTGATACGCGCGGTTGTTATGCATGATGTTGAGCAGAGGAATCTGGTGATGCGCGGCCGTCCATAGCACGCCCGGCGCGTAACACAGGTCGCCATCGGGCTGGATGTTAATCGTCAGCCGCCCGTGTTTCCGGTTGGCCAGCGCCGCCCCCACCGCTGCCGGGAGCCCGTAGCCCATTCCCGAACCTCCATGCGTGCCGATGAACTGGTAATATTTCGAAAAGTTCCACAGCCTGGTTGGCCAGGAGCTCATCATGCGGTCCCAGGAAACCAGCGACCAGTCCTCATTTTTCACCTGCGCCCAAATCTCGGCGGAGAGCCGCGCCGTACTGATCGGGCTCGCATCCCAGGCGAGCGCCGCCAGCTCCCGATTCTGCTTCCGGGCTTGCTCATTCGCCTCGGCCACCTTCTTGCCGCGATCCTCAATGGCTCGCCGGCGATCAGAGGTGAGCGCGCGCTTCACTTCTTCGATCAGCGCCGGCAGCGTGGCTTCGGCGTCGCCGGTGATCGCCAGGTCGGCTTCCACATAGCGCCCGAAGTCCTGGTAGTTGGACTTGTGATTCAGTTCGATGGCGGACACGGTGATGATCCTGGCTCCCGGTTTCATCACCGATTGTGACTCCATGCCGAACCGGTTCACGGGCGTCATCTTGTGCGTGAAATTCCATAGGTCCTGCGCTTCGAGACCCAGCAGCACATCCGCATCGCTCACGTTCGGGTTCAGCGGCAACACGCCGGGATTGCCGTAAAGAGCGTGCGACGTCGGAAAGTTCATGCGCAGGCGCTGATCATGCACGCGCGCCTGCAGCAGCTCGGCGAGCTCCAACAGTAATTCAATGCCATGCTGCGACCGCGCCACGCGTCCCGCTACGATCACCGGATTCTCGGCCGCGACCAGCATCCGCGCGGCTTCCTTCACTGCGCCCGTATCGCCTTGCGGCGGGGCGGTCATGACCAACTTCGGAATGCGGAGATTTTTCTCCTCATCTCTCCCGATGGGCTCTTCCTGCAACTTGCCATCGGCCACCAGCAACACCGGCTCATACGGCGGCGTCATGGAAACCTTGTAAGCCCGCACGGCCGATTCGGCAAAGTGCGTCAGCGAGACCGGGTTGTCATCCCACTTGATGTAGTCGCGCACCATCGCCGCCACATCCTGCACGCTGTGTACCCACTCGGCATTGCCGCGTCGATAGTTCGCGTCCAAAATGTTGCCGGCGATGATCAAGATGGGCACGCGGTCGCAGTAGGCGTTGTAGATCGCCATGGAGGCGTGCTGGAGGCCTACAGTGCCGTGCACCATGATCATCATCGGCTTGCCTTCGATCTTGGCGTAGCCATGCGCCATCGCAGCCGACGATTCCTCATGCAGGCAGGTCAGCAGTTCCGGATTCTGGTTGCCGCCGTGGTTCAGGATCGATTCGTGCAGGCCGCGAAAGCTTGAGCCTGGATTGGCAGCGCAATACTCGATTCCGAGCGACCGAATCACATCCAGCATGAAATCCGATCCAGGCTCGACGGGCCCCGTGGGTTCCACCGAACCGGCGGTCTGAGCCACCCCCTGGGGCGCCATCGCCAGCCCGGCAGCGGCCCCGACTCCGGCCCGCTTCAAGAATCGCCGCCGTCCCACTTGAGTCTTGGTCAAGACAGCCACCTCACAGTCAGCCATCGTACTAGCCGTCCGGCGCCGATGCAATCTCCGGGCGCGAATAGGTTTCGATCGGGTCTGCAAACGGACTATACTTGTTGCCGGTAAGCTTCGCAATGTTCAAATTTCTCAGTCCTGACTACCGCCGGAGGAATGCCAGATTTCTGGTAGCCCTGATTGCCGGGAGCGCCACGGTTGGCGCGCAGCAACAGCCTCCAGCAAAGTTTCATCTTCAAGAGGCCGGCATTGCCGATATTCAGCGGGCGATTCTGGCCAAAAAGATCACCAGTGTGGGTCTGGTCGAGCTGTACCTGAAGCGGATCAAGACTTACAACAACACGTGCGTGAGCCAGCCGATGGGGATTCTCGGACCGATCACCACGATTCCGCACGCCAAGCAGATCAACGCGCTCTCGACGCTGAACCTGCGGCCGTCCGCGCGCAAGACCTGGGGCTTCGACGAACGCAAGGCGCGCAGCCTGACGGACATGGATGATCACAATCCGAACATGCCCGACGGGCTGGAAGTCGCGGCTGCTCAGGATCTGCAATTCAAACGGACTGGGAAGCTGGTGGGGCCGCTGCACGGGGTCGTCATGGCTATCAAGGACCAGTACGATACCTTCGACATGCGCACAACCTCTGGCGCCGACGTGCAGTACGCGAACGACCGACCTCCGGAAGACGCCACGTTCGTCAAGCGTCTGCGGGATGCCGGAGCGATCATTCTGGCGAAGGCGAACCTGGCCGAATATGCAACCGATGGCGCGCGCAGTTCCTTCGGGGGGACCTTCTGTAATCCGTACGATACGGAGCGTGAGCCAGGTATGTCCAGTGCAGGCTCAGCGGCATCTGTCGCCGCAAACCTGGTGACCTGCGCGATCGGCGAAGAAACGGTCGTGTCGATCCGATGGCCGGCATCCGTCAACAGCCTGGTCGGGCTGGCGCCGACGGAGGAACTCGTCAGCCGGAAAGGAATGATGGGCGCGGGCCTGAGCATGCGGACAGGACCGATTTGCCGCAACGTGCAGGATGCGGCCAGGATACTCGACGTCATCGCCGGCTACGATCCGAAGGACGAGTTGACGGCGTTCAGCGTCGGACGGAAGCCGCCGTCGTACCTCAAGTCCGCTTCGTCACAGCGTCTCGACGGCGTCCGGATAGGTGTGATCCGCGAGTACATGGCGAAGAAGCTCTTCTCCAAGGCCGACGAGGAGAGTATCGACATCGTCGAGCACGCCCTCGACGACCTTCGCAAACTGGGCGCGACGATCGTGGATCCGGGTCCGGAAGGCGCATTGTTCCAAGGCTGTATCGCACGGTATACACCCGTCCTGTTCAACAGCATGCAGTATCGGGATCTATTCCCGGGACCGGTTCTTTCGCTGCGCAGCTTGAATACACCGGCTGTTCCCGGCGAAGCCAAATATATGATGAACCGGTATCTCGAAGAACGTGGAGACGCCAACATCAAAACCGGCGCGGACCTGATCTCGAAGGCAAGATTCTATGAGGACCCCAACTTCCCGGATCGCAAACAGGCCCGGCAAGCCGCGGAACGCGCTACCGTGCTGGACACATCGGCGCGGCTACAGACCCGCTTCGCCCTTCAAAATCTATTGCTGCAGTGCATGGCGGAGCAGCGCCTCGACGCGCTGGTTTCCCCGATGTCCACTGTCCCGCCACGCAAGCTCACGGCGCCGCGCGAGCCCAACGCGAACGGCCGTTCTCCGATTGGCTGGTCGCTCATCGGGCAGCAAGGCTTCCCCGCGATCACCGTACCCGCGGGCTTTACGACCGAGATCTGGGATCGCGTGCGCGATGGCAGTGAGGGCACCCGCCTGGTCGGCCCTCTCAAAGCGAACCTGCCGGTAGGCGTCGATTTTATCGCGCGTCCGTTCGACGAAGCGATGTTATTCCGCATCGCGTCGGCTTTCGAGGGGGCAACCCAGCATCGAAAGCCCCCGCCGGACTTCGGACCAGTGCCCGGTGAACCGTAGCTGTTACTTAGGAGGAGAACGATCATGTTCCGGGCGATCGCGTGCTTTGCCGCATTGAGTTTGGTCGTATTTCTCCGCCCGCAGGAAGCGCTCGCTCATCACGGCGGGGCTGAGTACGACCTGGGGAAAACCGTCGAGTTTAAGGCCAAGCTCACCAAGGTCGATTTGATCAACCCTCACGCGTGGCTGTATTTCGACGTCACCGAGAATGACGGAAAAGTCAGCCACCACCGGTGTGAGATGAGGTCCGTGCACGTGCTCCGGCGCTCCGGCTGGACGAAGGAGTTGTTTCCGGTTGGCCAGCAGATCACCATCGAAGCTTCGCCAAACCGTACCGATCCCGCTTCGTGCTATCTGCAAACGATTCTGACCGCGGACGGAACCCGCATGGACCGCTATGGGCAGTACGTCAAGGCGCCACAAGGCGGCGTCCAGGAAGTCCGGGGCCCCATCGTGACGCCGAAAACCAGTCGGCCGCTGCGGCGCTCCACGGGCGAGCCAAACATCGCAGGCGACTGGGCGCCGGTGCAGCAGGTGATGGTCAACGCGCGTGGCACCGGCGGAGGATTGGTGGCTCTTAACACGCTGGATCAATACAAATCGGCCGAACGGCCCGCCAACGGGGGGGCGGGCAAGGGGAAGGGCGGCGGTGCTCCCGCCCCTGCGACCAAAGCCCCCCGGCTTTATGGCGGGACGGAACTGACCGAGGCCGGCGAAAAGGCGGCCGCGGATTTCAAGCGCGAGGACACTCCGCGTTTCAAATGCGAGACGACCAGTATCCTGTTTGACTGGACGTTCGATGGACCGGTCGACCGGATCACCCAGAACAAAGATACGATCGTGCTGGAGTACGGGCAGTTCGGATTGAAACGCACGATTTACCTGGGCCAGAAAGACCACTCGGCCAACGTTAAGCCGAGCCGCGCGGGGCATTCAATCGGGCGCTGGGAAGGGGACACCCTGGTGGTCGATACAGTGGGATTCCTGCCAGGGTTCCTGAGCACGCCGGTGCGAAACAGCGACAAGCTGCATGTCGTCGAGCGGTTCTCTCTGGATCCGGACAAAATGGCGCTGACGCGAAACTATGTTGCCGAAGACCCCGTGTACCTGAAGGGCAAGTACACCGGCTCGGACACGATCTTTGTCGCCGATGCTCCGTATAATCCGGGCAAATGCCGCGAGCTGAACTTCATTGACTACTCGAAGCAGAAGAAACAGTGAAAGAGAATGTGCGTTTACGCTTTCGCCGAAATTAGCGTTTGGGGCGTAGGCACAAGCGGCTGCTGCTGGCTGCCGCTAAAACCAGTTTCGCTCAGCATCCCGCTAAATTCGCGAAACGTGTAGGCGTCGCCCGCCTCGGTGCCCCCCAACATCTGGAGGCTGAAGGCCGCCGCCATCGGCGGTGAGATGCGATCCTCGTTGGGGACGAACTCCACGATCGCCAACGCTGCCGCCGGCTTCATCGCGCCGCGTAGCTTCCGCAGGAACTTGACGCAAGTAGGCGGATCGAAGTGATGCAGGAAGTTGGGCACCAGCACCAGGTCATAACCTGAGCCGAGATCGGAGTCGAACGCGCTCCCCGGAATCGTGTGGAAGCGCTCCGTGAGCCCGAACTTGGCCGCATTCTCGCGGGCTACTTCTAATACATTGGCCCAGTCCGACGCGTAAATTTGCGCCGCGGGGTTGGCCTTGGCCACCATGAGTCCGTACAAACCATGCCCCGCCGAAATATCCAGAACCTTCTGGGTTGCTCCGGGCAGCGCCACGATCTTCGCCACGGCTTCAGCCGTCATCGTCATGAAGGGCGCCATGGAGCGTGCAAATTCCACCCACACCGGATCCTCCGGCGCAAGGGTTCCCTGCGACACGGTGCCGCCTTTGCGCACGGACCCCGCCATGTCGTGGAAACATTCCATGAGCCGCGGATGCGCCAAAAAAGTGGCCATCGACCCGATAAATGCGGGCGAGCGCTTGTTCAAGAACACTTCCGCCGTGGGGGAATTGGAGTAACGGCCGTCGGTTTTGCCGAGGAACCCCTGAATCGTCAGGTAGTCACACAAGATGCGAATCCCGCGCTCCGACGCCTGAGCCCGGCGGGCAATCTCGGCGACGCTCGCGGCGCCTTCGGCAATGTGGGTGAAAATACCAAGCTCGATGGCGCCTTTCAAGGCCTCGGTTTGCTGGAAAGCGCAGAGCGTCTCAAAGATGCGGCCAGGATTCGGAGCTTCGGTTGGGTGAGGGGACATGAATGTATTCTAACGGGATCACCAGGATCTGCCGCGAGAATGAGGGGTCCACGCGAAATGAGGATTTCGGCATACTCTGCTCGATCCTCGCCGGCCAGACAAACGCGAATCGACGCCCCGTCCCCGCTATATCAATTTATCCGATAACGAATATCAGACTTGTAGTATAGGTTCGCGGCCTCTCCGGTGATATTATCTTTTCCATTCAGTGGTTACTTGGGTGTAACGAGGAGGGGTAATGCGGTCTCTGTTGACGCGTCTTGCGGTATTTTTCATCACGGTCGTCGGGGCTTTCGCCCAGGCCAATAACGGCACGATTACCGGAACCATCTCCGATCCCGCCGGTGCGGTGGTTCCTGGCGCTCCGGTCCAGGTGCGCAACATGGATACCGGCGTCGTCTTTCAGGGCGGCGCATCGGAAACGGGGAACTACGTCATTTCCGTTCCGACAGGAACTTACGAACTGACGGTGACGGTGACGGGGTTCAAGAAGTTCGTGCAGCAGAACGTCCAGGTCGTCGTCGCCACGAGTACGCGCCGCGACGTGAAGCTGGAGGTCGGTTCCGCCGCGGACGTGATTACCGTCCAGGATTCAGCGCCCTTACTCAAGACCGAGAGCGGGGAGGTAAGCCATCGGGTCACGACGGACGACGCGAACCAGCTTCCCGTGCTGACGATTGCGGGCGGATCCTGGTTCGGCGCTACCTCCATGGGCAACCTCCGCAACCCGCTGGCGGTCTCGAGCCTGCTTCCTGGCGTAACTTTCGGCAATGACCGCGCGATGGTGGTGAACGGCATGCCTAGCAACAGCGAATCCATCCGCATCGACGGCCAGGACGCCACCGGAACCATCTGGAAGGTGATTCAGCAAAACAGCCAAGCCGGCAGCGTGGACGCGATCCAGGAAGTGTCCGTCCAGACCAGCAATTTTTCGGCGGAATATGGTCAGGTCGGCGGCGGCTACTTCAACTTCACCATGAAGTCGGGCACCAACCAATACCATGGAAGCGGCTACGACTACTTCGTGAACGAGGCGCTGAATGCGGGATTGCCGTACACGGATGCGGGCACGCTGACCCCGCTGAAAGCGGGCCAACACATCCGCAACGCGGTGCGCCGCACCGATTACGGAGCCACCATCGGCGGTCCGATCCAGATTCCCAAGGTGTACGACGGTAAGGACAAGAGCTTTTTCTTTTTCAGCTTTGAGCAGTTCCGCGAAAACCAGACGATTTCCAACGGGATTCAGACGTTGCCCACCGATGCCTATCGGACGGGCGACTTCACCTCCTCTGGTTGCTATGCCTGGGTTGCTGGGCCTAACCTCTGCGCGTTCCGCCCCGCCATTGCGTACACCACTGGTCCACTCGCTGGCCAGCCAGCAGTAGACCCGGCGGGCAATACGCTCATGAATGGCGAGATCTTCGATCCCCGGACAACCCGGACCGTGAATGGATCCCTGGTACGCGACCCCTTCCCGAATCAGCGGATTCCTCAAACTGCTGCGTACGTGAGCCCCGTGTTTACTGCCATTCAGAACTCTTTCCCCCACGCGACCAACGGCAACCTCACCAACAATTACGCGATTCCCACCTATAGCAACTTTTCGCATGACACCACGTGGTCGGCCAAGCTCGATCACTCCATCAGCCCGACCATCAAAATCTCCGGGTACCTCTCGCGCCTCATGCAGAATTCCCCCAATGCCACCGGGTTTAACTACATTGCTTCTGCGCCCGCGCCCACTTCCAACCGGAATGTTACCGCCCGCTTGAATTACGATCAAACCCTCCGGCCCACCATGCTGCTGCACGTAGGCATCGGTTACATCTGGCAGCGCCAGCCGACCGATACCCCGGCCTTCGATCAGAGTACCCTCGGTCTTACGGGGTACCCCGTCAGCGACCGCTTCCCGTCCATGGCGGTACGCAATGCATTCTCGCCAAACATAAACGAGCTCCTCACCGGTGGGTATGGGCCGGGAGTCGGCCCCCCCTTCATTGCGACCATCTACGAAGAGAAGCCGACCGGTAATATCAACTTGACTTGGGTCAAAGGGAATCACACCTACAAGTTTGGCGGCGAGTTGACGCTGGAGGGTTATCCGGAGTACAGCAAGTGGCGCTCCAATGGGCAGTTCAATTTCTCTCAGGCCCAGACCGCCGATCCCTGGCAGAATTTCCTGCCGCTCAACACGGCCAACCCGACCGGCTTCACTTATGCGAGCTTCATGTTGGGCTTGGTGGATTCGCTGCAGAGCAGTCCCTATACTCAAACCAGGCTCGGCAGCCACCAGTTGGGGCTGTACGCGCAAGATACCTGGAAGGTCACTCGCCGGCTCACGCTGGACTACGGCCTGCGCTGGGATTACCAGACCTATCTGAAGGAGCAGTACGGCCGTCAGCAGAACAACTCGTTTAGCACGCCGAATCCCACGGTGGGCGGTCTGCTGGGCAGTGGCATCTACGAAGCTACCTGCAATTGCTCCTTCTCCCACAATTATCCGTTTGCTTTCGGACCTCGAATCGGAGTCGCGTTCCAGATCAACTCGAAAACCGTGCTGCGCGGCGGCGCCGGCGTGACCTACGGGCTGGTGCAGACCCCGGCGGGCGCCTCCTACCAGATTGCCGACTTCCAACAGTACAATTCCCCCGGCTATGGACTCAGCCCCTACCCCAACGGTTTCCCGACTAACAATCCGAATCCCAATGTCGTCTGGCCGAATTTTACGCCGGGCCAATACCCAACTCCTTCCGGCGGTTACCTGCCGCCGGGGAACGCGCCGTTTTTCTGGAATCCGTCTGCCCGGCCGCCCCGCACCCTGCAATGGAGCATAGGGATCCAGCGTGAAGTCACCAAGGATCTGGTGGTAGAAGTAAGCTATGTCGGCAACCGGGGAGTCTGGTGGTCTGCCCCGGTCATGGACACATACGCCGCGAATACCCTAGATGACTCAAGCCTCGCCCATTATGGGCTGAGCCGGAACAATCCGGCCGACATGGCCCTGCTGGGCCTTCGCATCACCGATCCGGCGGTTGTCGCGCGCGGATTTGGCCTAGCGTATGCGGGTATGCCGCCGAATACGACGCTGGCCCAAAACCTCCGTCCCGTGCCGCAGTGGAACTCTCCGAGCGCCTGGCTCGGGCCTCCCCGCGGCAAAACCTGGTACGACTCGCTCCAACTGCAGGGCACCAAGCGCTTCTCGCATGGCCTGCAGGCCCAATCGTCGTTCGTTTGGTCGAAGGCCACCGAACTCGGAACCGGCGCGGAGACCGGGCAGTTCGTCGCCGGTCTCCCCGTCGTTGAGGACATTTTTAACTACGCTTCCAACAAGCAGCTCAACCAGCTGTCTAAGCCGCTGGCGCTGGTGATATCGGGCTCCTACACGACGCCGAAAACACCGGGTGACAGCATGGCGATGAAGGCTGTTTCCCAAGTGGTTCGGGATTGGCAGTTGGGGTGGGTGCTGCGCTACCAGAGCGGAGATCTGATTCAAACTCCGGGTTCGACCAATCAGCTCATCACGCAGTTGCTGCGGCCCGCGGCGGGCTTCGGTCCCGGATCCACCAACCTCCAAAACTACGTGCCCGGGCAAGCCCAGCTCCTTGTGGACCCGAACTCTAAATCCTTCGATCCGGCGGCCCAACAGCTCCTGAATCCCAAGGCTTGGTCGGATCCGGCGACGGGACAGTGGGGCGTTTCGTCTCCGTTCTACAACGGCTACCGCTGGCAGCGGCAGCCTTCCGAGGCGATGAGTTTCGCCCGGAATTTCCGCATGGGCAAGGAAGGAAAGTACACCCTCCAGGTCCGCGCCGAGTTCCAGAACGTCTTCAACCGCCACTTCTATTCGGTCCCGACCATCGCGGGCAGTCTTCTTGCCCCACCGTCGACGGTTGGCGGCATCATCAACGGCGGCTATGGCACCATCAACACCACCACTGGAACCGGGGCCGGCGCAATACCGCGGTCCGGTCAAGCCGTCGTTCGCTTTACCTTCTAGCCCGCAAAGGGCGGGCGGGCGTCCTGAATCAAGGTTGTGAAATCGGCCGGTTCTCCTTAGTAAGGGGAGCCGGCCTTTTATATTTCAGCTGAATTCTGAGCCTGGCAGGTCTTATCTCAGACGTTGCAGCACATCGGCCGCCTCGGCGCGGACCTGCGGGTCAGAGCCGCTCGCCGCAATCCTCAGTTGTTCCGCGGCGGCCTTGGCATTGCCGCTGCGCCCCCAGGCCATTCCCAGCTCGAAATGCGCGCGCCAGAGATCGGGCTGCAAGCGTACGGCTGCTTCCAGTTGGCTGATGGCCGCCGGCAACTCGCCGCGGTCCGCCAGGAGCCGCCCGTAATCGAGCCGTGCGTCGGCCAGATCGGGCTTTAATCGAATCGCCAGCTCGAATTGAAAGCGGGCTTCGGGGATCTCACCACGCGTGGCCAGCACGCGCGCCAGGTTCAAGCGCCACTCCGCGACGCCGGGCTGAATGCGCAGCCCCTCACGGAACTGCTGTACGGCCGCAGCCTGGTCCCCCATGCCCCATTCAACCGATGCCAGGTTGTTGTGCTGCTCGGGCGTTTCCGGATCCAGGGCGATGGCTCGCTCCAAGGCTGTTCGCGCTTCGGCGCCCTTATCCTGCTGCCACAGGACCCAGCCCAGCGTTCCCCACGCCGCCGGATCTTCCGGCGAGAGGGCAGTGGCCCGGCGCAACGTCGCCTCCGCCTGCGGGAACTGGCGCGCCTCCATTTGCGCGTTGCCGAGTATGTTCAGGTTGAATGCGCTCGGCTCGCGGCTCACAGCCTGTTCCAGATACGGAATCGCCTTGGCGAGATCGCCCGCCGCCCAGTAGCCTCGGCCCAACTCCGTGTAAAAGCCGGCCTGCGAAGGCTTGTATCGATCCACCAGGCCCGCCAGCTTCGGTAATCCCTCATTGAGGTTCCTCCGGTACTGAATCTGCGCTACGGCCGTGTATAGCGCGTTCTCGGGGGTATCCGGGAGGGGAGCCGGATAGTAAGGAACCAGCGGGCCGCGATAGGCGTTGGCCGCCGATTCGAGCACCTCAGCCTTGGGCGCCAGGAGATCGCCCTCCGGTTTGCGCCGCTGAATGAAATGGTCGGTCATGACCACGTGGACGGCGTCATCGGTTCTGCGCTTGGGCATGTGACACCCCACGCAATCGGCGCCCGCGGCGTGCAGGCCCGAAGCCGCGCTGCGCTCGAGCATTGCCGCATGGCACGATTCGCAAACGCCGTTATAGTGCGCGGTTGCCGCCGGACCCCGCGGGATGTCGTGCGGATCGTGACAGGTGGTGCAGCGTAGCTTGCCCTCGTGTGACATCCGCAGACGATAAGCGCCATGCGCGATCTCGAAACGGTCGTTGTTCCCGGACGTGTCACCGCCGGCCTTGTCGAACGCGATCAGGAAGTCTCCCAGCGGCTGCCCCGGCACATAGGAAAACGGCGCCCGGTCAAAGCGCCGGATCGAGTGCGGCAGATTCGTACTGGTGGTCTCCAGGTGGCATTGCAGGCAAACCTCTATTTCCCGATCCGGATCCAGCCGCTTCGGGTTAACGATGGCGGCCCGGATTTGCTCCGGCTTGCCGCCCGACGATGCGAGATCCACGTGCCGCTGTCCCGGTCCGTGGCATCGCTGGCAATCGATGCCCTGCGGAAGCGGCTCGGCAAAGATCATTTCTCCGCTGCCGGTGTGTTCAAGCGGCTGCGGAATCTTCGGATAGGCGTTGTGACAGAACATGCACTCGTAGTGCACCGGGCGCACCGAGCCCGGATTGTCCGGCTGATCGTACCCCGGACTCATGTCCCAATAGCCGCCCTTTTCCGAGTACCAGCTGAGGGGCAACTCCTCCAATGCGTTCCGGCTGGTGAGGTGGAGATACGTCCTGGAATGATTTCCCGAGCCCACCACGAAATCCGCCTGTTTTTCGTCGACGTTGGTCTCCTTGCCGTCGAATCCGATCTGCCACCGCCGCTGGTAAAGCTTGCCATCGCGCGCGATCATGGCGAAGTAGCTGTCCGACGCTTTGTGATGGAAGGGTTTTCCGAATGCAGGCGTGTTGTCTGGCCGAACTCGGGCGAACGACCGGCCCATGCCCGTTTTTTGGAAACCGGCCGCTTTATCGGCGTGGCAGTCCGCACAGACGGCGGCGTCTGCGTATGCATTTTGTGGACTGGATGTTTGTGGATTGGACGAAGGCCGCGGCTGCCTGGTCGTGTAGACCCAGACCGCCGCCAGGCAGCCCGCGACCAGCCCAGCGGCAATCGCTGCCTGCAGCTTTTTGAAACTCACAAGCTATATCATTTCACGATCTGATTCAGCAGATCCTTAGCCGGTTGAAATGACGGATTGAACTCCAGCGCCTTTCTCAGCGTCTCCTGCGCTTGATCGGGGTGCCCTGTGCGCAAGAGTGCGGTGGCAAGATTCGCGCGGACCAGAAGCAGCGCGGGGCTGATGGCGAGCGTCTGTGTCCACAGGCGAATGGCTTCCTCAAGATTCCCGGCTTGCATCTGATATGCCCCCAGCGCCGCTCCGGCTGCATACTGTTCCGGGTCCATTCGCCAGACCTCTTCATACAGCGGGCGCGCGTGCGCATCGTCTTTCGCGTCGCGGTAAAGCTGGGCCAGGTAGAGGAGCGTCTGGGGGTCGCGCGAGTCCTGCGCCGCAGCGTCCTGCAGCAGACGAAATGCGCGCTCGCGGTACACGGTGTTCCCTTCGCGCAACGCCACCATGACATAAGCGAGCCCAAGGTCGCGGGTGCTGGCTTTCCCGCCGCCGAACGGCACGAGATCCGCGATCGGGGACGCCGCGGCACTACCGGACGCGGGACGCCGCGGGATCGCATGATTCGTGAACACAACGTGATCAACGTCGCTGGTAGGATTGCGCGGCATATGGCACGCGATGCAGTTATCGCCATTGGCCTGTCGTGAGGCTTGCGGAGCGCTGCAGGACGACGTCTGATGGCAGGTCAGGCACTTGCCGCGAAAGTACGCGGCCTTCTCGGCCGGCCCGGGAACGGAATGAGGATCGTGGCAGGTGCCGCACCACAGCTTCTCTCCGCTCATTCGTTTGCACACGCTCTGGGCGAGGTTTTCAGCGTGGCTGGTCACGCGCAACTGCGCTTCGGAACCGGTGCGCACGAACACCGTAAGAGAATCCGCCAGCCGGTCGCCGGGGTTCAACACCGGCTCGTCTTTCCCCACCTTCGGAACGCGGATTGCGCCGGAGAGATGGCATTGCTCGCAGATACTATCGCGCGCGGCGGCTCCCAGCTTCGCCGGATTCACCATCGGCTTGCCTGTAGCGATGTGATCGCTTCCCGGGCCGTGGCATCGCTCGCAGGCGACACCTCCTTCGGAAAAGGGCGGCGAGGCATAGGCGTTCTGCGTGCCGGCAATGGGCCGAATCCCGCTGGCGTGACACTGCAGGCATCCCGGCAGGATGGGCCGTGTCAGATACGGGTAGTCAATCTGAGCGACGCCGGGGGCGGAATCCCACGAGGCCGACCGGCTGTAATAGGACACGGGCGCTTCGTACAGAAATCCGTCGACGCTCAGCAGATAGCTGCGCGCGGCGGCTCCGCTTCCGACGAAGTAATCCAGCGTGCGGCGTCCCTGAACCGGGTTCTGTGCGCCCTGCTGCCGGAAATCGAAATAATACTTCCCGCCGTCGCGCCCCACCTGGTAGGCGTACTTGCCCGAGGAGTCGCGAAACTCCGTCCGGCCGAATTGCTCCTGGATGTCGGCGGTGCCCGCGCGTCCGCTGCTCTGAGCCATCTGCGTTCGCATGAAGCTGCGATAAATGTCGGCGTGACAGGAGGCGCAAGCCTGGCTCCCCACGGATTCCGCGCCGTCGGCGCCGAACGCAATCGCAAGCAGCAAGGCGTATACGAAGCGCAACAGGTCGAGTGTATCATCCGCGTCCCGGCCCGGATGAAATGACGTGGTTTATGATCTCCGCAACCGATTCGAGGTGCCCGCAGAGGTATGCTGCAAGGCACGAATGGACACCCTGACTCCGCCGGCGCTACGTGCTAAACTCGCACTTGCCTGTGGAGTCTCTATGCGTTATCTGCTTGCAATTTCCCTGTCTTTGAGTTTGTTCGGACAAGCCAGGCGTGTCGACGATGCGCTGCTCAAGAACGCCGCGAAATCGCCGTCGGACGGCGATTGGCTGAGCTACGGCCTCACGCCCGGCGAGACGCGTTTTAGTCCGCTCACGCAGATCGACGCGTCTAACGTGAAGCGGCTCGGCCTGATGTGGTCCTACGAAGTCGGCGACGGAGGGGGCGACCAGGAAGCCACACCGCTGGTCTGGAATAACACGATTTTCAGCGTCACCAACTGGAGCATCGTGTTCGCGGTGGACGCGCGCACCGGCAAGCAGAAGTGGCGCTGGGATCCTGAGGTCAACCGCAAGGCGACCGGCGACAAATTGTGCTGCGGCGTCGTGAATCGCGGGGTGGCGCTGTATCACAACAAGGTTTATGTTCCCGTGAACGATGGGCGGCTGGTCGCGCTCGATGCGGACACCGGCAAGCCGGTTTGGGAAACTCGCGTCTCTTATGTCCAGGAAGAGCAGACATTGACCATCGCACCGCGCATCGCCAAAGGAAAAGTGATTGTCGGCACGGCGGGCGGCGACCGTCCCACGCGCGGCTTTTTCGCCGCCTACGATGCGGACACCGGTCGCCAGGTCTGGAAGTTTTACACCGTTCCCGGCGATCCCGCCAAGGGCTTCGAATCGGAAGCGATGCGCAAGGCCGCCGCAACCTGGGAGGGCCAGTGGTGGAAGCTCGGCGGCGGCGGATCGGTGTGGGACGGGATATCCTACGACCCCGAGAGTGAACTGGTGTACGTCGGCACAGGCAATGCCGAGCCTTGGCCCTCGGCACTGCGCACCAAGGACACCAGCACCGGCCGCGACAATCTGTACGTGGCCTCTATCGTGGCCGTGAACGTCGATACGGGCGTGCTCAAGTGGCACTACCAGATGGTCCCCGGCGACGAGTGGGATTACGACAGCGTACAGCAGATGATCCTCGCGGACCTGAACATTAACGGCAAGACGCGCAAGGTCATCATGCAGGCCAACAAGAACGGCTTCTTCTATGTGCTCGACCGCATTACAGGTGAGTTCATCTCCGGGCAACCGTTCTCCCGGGTCACCTGGGCGAAAGGGATCGATCCAAAGACGGGACGGCCCATCATCAACACCGAGGTGAAGTACGGCAAGGATCCGACGCCCGTATCGCCCGGCGGCGGCGGCGCGCACAGCTGGTCGCCCATGTCCTACAATCCTCAAACCGGCCTGGTTTATGTTCCGAGCCGGGGTTGGGACACGTTCACCTACGCGGCGGATTACGACTTCAAGCCGGACGCCTCGCGCGTGGGCGGAGCCGCGCAAACCGGTCTGAAGCAGGACACGCGCGGAATGACCCGGAAGCCGGCGGGACCGGCGATTGGTCCGGAGCCGCTTCCCGGCGGAAATGTCAGCACGCTGGTGGCTTATGACCCGGCCAAGCAGGAGATCCGCTGGCGCGTGCCGGTGGGCAACAGCAGGTTCGGCGGCACGCTAAGCACCGCGAGCAATCTGTTGTTCCAAGTCGCGCCGGATGGCCGCTTGATCGCTTACTCGGCGGACAAGGGCGAAGTGATTTTCGAGCTGCCTACCGGGCTGCACAACGGCATGGGCCCGCCCATCACCTTCGCCATTGACGGGAAACAGTACATCGCGCTGATGGGCGGCTCGGGCGGTACGCAGAGTCCCGGCGTGACCAACCCTGGAGCGATCACCACACGGTCGAAACCTCAGTTGCTGGTATTCGGTCTCGACGGCAAGGCAGTGTTACCCGAACCCGGGGCCGCTCCCGTACCGGCTTCCGCGGATCCACATCAGTAGCGGCGAAAACAGCAGATCGTAAGGAGCAAGCTATGGCATCCACGCAGACGATAGGCAGTCAGAAATCTCGTTTCGCCCTGATCTCGGCGAGCGCGGCCGTCCTGATCACTGCCGGTGCGGTCCCAGCCCGCGCTCAGGCTTTCGCGGACCTCAAGAGCGCGCTGGTGGACTATTCGAAAGCCGACCTGGCCCCTCGCAAGACCTGCGAAGCATTGGCCAGTTTCAAGTCGAAGGAGATCGTGCAGAGCAAGGCGGTCATGATGGCCGCCGATGTCTCGGCGCCGGCCCACTGCCGCGTCACGGGTCTGCTTGCGCCGGAGATCGCGTTCGAGGTGAGCCTGCCCTCGAAGTGGAATGGCCGCTTTTACATGATCGGCAACGGCGGCCTGGCAGGCGAATCGTTGGACGATGCCGGTCGCGTCGCGCAGCGTAACGGGGCGTTGCGGCTCGGCTTCGCCTTCGCGCAGACCAACACCGGCCATGACGCGCGCAAAGAACCGGGTGGCACCTTTGTGCTGAACAACCCTGAGAAGGCTATCGACTATGCCTACCGGGCGGTGCACCTCACCGCGGTCACTGGCAAGGCCATTACCAAGGATTATTACGGCAAGGCAGATTTCCGCTCCTACTGGAACTCCTGCTCCAACGGCGGGCGCCAGGGTTCGCTCGAGGCACAGCGGTTCCCGGACGATTTTGACGGCGTCGTCGCCAATGCGCCATGGGTGGATCAGACCGGCTTCACCATCGGCGCCATGTGGAATCAGAAGGCCTTGAGCCAAGCGCCGGTTACGGCGGCCAAACTGGCCATGGTCGCCGATAAGGTGATGGCGAAGTGCGACGCGATCGACGGTCTCAAGGACGGGCTGATCGATGACCCGCGCAAGTGCAGCTTCAATCCCGCGGTGGACGTTCCCGCCTGTAGCGCCGGAACGGATGGCGCGAACTGCCTGACGGCTGCCCAGGCCGAAGCAGTCGCCAAGGTTTACAGCGGACCGGTGAGCAACGGCAGGCCTTTTTTTACGGGCTATATGCCGGGCAGCGAGGCGGTAGCGCCGGGAGGCTTCGGCGGCAACGGTGCCCCCGCCAGCGGCTGGATGAACGTGATCGTCGCCGCGCAGCCGGCCGCGAAGCCCGCGGACTTTAACCTGGCGGAAGGCATCATCCAGTATCTCGTCCCCAGGCCGCCTAAGCCCGATTACGACTACAAGACCTTCGATTTCGATCACGACATTCACCTGCTGGATTACTGGAGCAAGCAGGCGGACGCAAAGGATCCGGACCTCTCAAAGTTTCGCAAGCACGGCGGCAAGCTGCTCATGACGCATGGGTGGGCGGATCCGATCCTGCAGCCGATGATGAGCGTGAAGTACTACGAGCAGGCCGTCGCCAAGAACGGTCCTGATACGACGGACTTCTTCCGCCTGTTCATGGTGCCCGGCATGGCGCACTGCGGGGGCGGGATCGGTCCGGATCTCCACGACCCGATGACGGTGATTATCGATTGGGTGGAAAAAGGCAAGGCCCCGGCTTCTATCGTCGCGAGCAAGGTAGTCAACAACCAAGTGGTGCGCACGCGGCCGTTGTGCGCGTACCCGCAAGTGGCGCGCTATTCGGGCCAGGGCAGCATCGACGATGCGGCCAATTTCCGTTGCGTAGCCCCCTGACAAAACACCGGCTGGCAAAGGCGGGCGCGTCTCATCCTTTGAGGGCGGCTTCCTCTCCAGGGGCCTCCAGCGAGGCAGGCGTCCGTTTGCGCCCTGGTTTCCTAAGTCCTCGGAACTGCTCCATATAGGTGTAGAACACCGGCGTGATGAAGAGTGTCAGCAGTTGGGAAACCAACAGGCCGCCCACCACGGCGAGTCCCATGGGACGACGCGCCTCTCCGCCTGCGCCAAGGCCGAGCGCGATCGGCAATGTGCCGGCCAGCGCTGCCAGCGTGGTCATCATGATCGGACGGAACCGGATCAGGCAGGCTTCGTAAATCGCATCGGCGGGCAGGGCGCCCTGGATGCGTTGGGCTTCGAGAGCAAAGTCGATCATCATGATCGCGTTCTTTTTCACAATTCCGATCAGCATGATGACGCCGACGAAGGAGTAGATATTCAACTCATCATGGAAGATCAGCAGAGTGGCCAGCGCTCCCAGTCCGGCGGAAGGAAGTCCCGACAAGATCGTGATGGGGTGGATGAAGCTCTCATATAGAATGCCCAGCACCATATAGATCACCAGAATCGCCAGCGCGATCAGGAGTCCCATGCCTTCAAGCGAGGACTGAAAAGCCGCGGCGGCGCCCTGAAAGCTGGTGCTCACAGAATCCTTGAGGACTTCTTTGGCCAACTCCTGCACGCGTTCAACGGCATCTCCCAGCGATACGCCCGGCTGAAGGTTGAACGATATCGTGGTAGCGGGCAGCTGGCCCAGGTGCGAAATGGAAAGTGGACCCGTGCCGGGAGTCAACTTCACGACTTCATTCAAGGGCACCAGCATCCCACTGGAAGATCGGATGTAGAGCAGTCCCAGAGCTTTGGGATCCCGCTGAAACTCAGGCTTCACTTCCAGAATCACGTAGTAGCTGTCGACCGAGGTGTAAATCGTCGACACCTGGCGCTGTCCATACGCATCATAGAGCGCGTTTTCGATCTGCTCCTCGGTGACCCCCAGGGACGACGCACGGTCGCGGTCGATATCCACGTTCAGCATGGGACTGGAGATCTGGAGATCGCTATTGACGTCGGAAAGGCCGGGCAGCATCCGCATCCGTTTTTCGAATTCCGCGGTTCCGCTGTAGAGCGCGTCGAGGTCGGGCGATTGCAAAGTGAACTGGTAGAGGCTGCGGCTATTGTTACCGCCGACGCGTATCAGCGGCGGATTGGTGAGGTAGGTGCGCATGCCGGCCACCGCGTCCAGCTTGGGCCGCAGTTCCTCAATGATTTGTTCCGGCGATAATTTTCGCTCGGTGCGGGCCTTTAAGCGGATGAAGAGACGTCCCTGGTTGACGGACGCCTGCTGGTTGCCGGTGCCCATGAACGAGATGAAGGATTCGATATTGGGGTCGCCCGCCACCGCGGATGCGGTCTGCTGCTGGAGCCGCGCCATGGAGTCGAAGGAGATGTCCTGGCGGGCCTCGGTATTCCCTGAAAGCTGACGGATATCCTGGCTGGGGATGAAACCTTTGGGCACCACGGCGGCCAGATAGATGGTGGCGGCCAGAGTTGCGACTGCGCCTAACAGTGTGACGAAGCGGTGACGCATGACGCCGCGCAGCGCCCACGCATACGCGGAAAGCATGCCGTCGAGTACCTTTTCCGACGCTCGAAACATGGCGTTATGCTGCGCGTTGTGCTGAGGCCGCAGGAACCGGCTGCACAGCATAGGCGTAAGGCTGATGGACACGAAGCCCGAAATCAGAATCGCCACCATGATGGTCACGGCAAATTCGTGGAACAGCCGCCCCATGATGCCGCTCATGAACAGCACCGGAATGAATACTGCGGTGAGCGAGAGCGTCATGGAGAGAACCGTGAAGCCGATCTCCCGCGCGCCCTCAATGGCAGCCAGCATACGGCTCTGACCCATCTCCAGGTGCCGCACGATGTTCTCCAGAACCACGATCGCGTCATCCACGACGAACCCCACCGAGAGCGTCAGCGCCATCAGCGACAGGTTGTCGAGCGTGTATCCCAGAAGATTCATGGCGGCGAACGTGCCGATGATGGAGATCGGCAGCGCCAGGCTCGGAATCAAGGTGGCGGACACATTGCGCAGAAACAGGAAGATGACCAGCACCACCATCGCCACGGACAGCCCCAAGGTGTATTTCACGTCGTTGAAGGAATCGAGAATGGGCTCGGAACGGTCCACCAGAGTGGTGACCTTTACCGAGGGAGGGATTTGTTCACGAAACGAAGGCAGCAGTTCCTTGATCCGCCGCACCACTTCCACAGTGTTTGTGCCCGGCTGGCGCGAGATGGATAGCCCGATGGCGCGCTCGCTGGCGGCCCCATTCACCAGCCAGACGGCGCTCTTGTCGTTCTGCACGCCGTCGACGACTTGTCCCAGTTCGGCCAAGCGCACGGGCGAACCATTGCGATAGGCGACGATCATCCGTCCGAAAGCGGAGGACGTCAGAAGCTGGCCGCTGGCCTTGAGCGTCATGGCCTGTTCGTTCCCCCACAGAGTGCCTACCGGGAGATTAACGTTGTGCTGGGCGAGCGCTTGTTCGACCTCGTCGATTCCGATGTGGCGGGCCGCGAGCGCGCCGGGGTCGAGCTGAGCGTGGACGGCCCACTTTTGCGCGCCGAAGACATTCACCTGGGCGACCCCGGCGAGCGAGGAAATGCGCTGGGCCATCAGGTTCTCGGCATACTCATCCACGGCCGAGAGCGCCATGGTCTGCGAAGACAGCGTCATAAACAAGACCGGCTGGTCGGCGGGATTCACCTTCTGAATGGATGGCGGCGTGGGCATTCCCGGCGGAAGCTTTCTGAGAGCGGCAGCGATCGCGTTCTGCACATCCTGCGCCGCAGCGTCGATCGAACGATCCAGGGTGAACTGAATGGTGATGGCCGTGGAACCGATCCCGCTGCTGGAGGTCATGGAATCGATGCCTGCGATGGTCGCAAACTGACGTTCAAGGGTAGTCGCCACGGACGTCGCCATGGTTTCAGGACTGGCGCCCGGCAGGCCAGCTGAAACCTGAATGGTCGGAAAATCGACGTTCGGCAAATCGCTTACGGGTAACGCACGGTACCCGGCGACACCGAAAAGAACGATCCCGATCATCAGCAGCGCGGTCATAACTGGCCGCGTGATGAAAATCTCAGTTAAGTTCATCTCTCACGAGGGCCCTCTATGGCTGTCCTGCGTGCCCATCGGGCGCCTGTCACCCAGTTTAGCTGGTGCATCGGGCGCTCAGCGGCCGGCCGGCATAGCCCACCTTCAGGCGCTCCCATAACCGTATGCTGTATGATCGCGTGTGCTACTCACACGTTCACAACTTGAGGAGACCTAGAATGTTCTGTCAGCATTGCGGCACGCAGGTCGGCTCCGACGTTCGATTCTGTCCAAATTGCGGGCAGTCTCTCGACCCCGCACCCGCGGGTGCTCAAAATCCCCAGCCGTGGATTCCTCCGGCAGGAGTACACGCCAGCGGCGGCAGGTGGATCAGCGAAGGATGGGCGCTGGTCAAAGCGGACCTGGGGAATTATATTGTGATTTCTCTCCTGTTTGTCCTGCTGAGCGGCGTGCCCTTGATCCAGGGGCCCCTGATTGCCGGTTTCCATATTTTCACGATGAAGAAGTTAATGGGCCGCAATGCCGAATTTGGGGACCTTTTCAAGGGATTCAATCTTTTTGTTCCCACGCTGGTGGCGTCCCTGCTGATCGGGCTCTTCACTTTCGCGGGAACACTCTTGTGTATCATTCCCGGACTCGTTGTGGCCGCCATGTACAAGTTCACTTACTTGTTCATCGTGGACAAGCGGATGGATTTCTGGCCCGCGATGCAGGCGAGTCACGCGGTCGTGAAAAATGATTATTTCGGCTTCACCATGTTTCTGATACTGGCGTTTCTGGTAAATGTTCTCGGCGCACTGTGCTGTATCGTCGGGCTGCTGGTGACGATACCCCTCACCTTCGCGGCCATCACCGTGGCGTATAAGGAGATCGTCGGCTTCGAACCGCGGACCGTGGATTCCCTGTAATGACCCTGCGAACCACGGGTCCCCGAATCGCCGCGGCTCTTGGCGTACTTGCCGTGCTGTGGTGTTTCACACCGCCGTCGGAGCCCAGCGTCCGGCTCTGCGGATTCCACTGGCTCACCGGCAGGGACTGCCCGTTGTGCGGACTCACGCGCGGTCTGTTCGCACTCGCGAAGGGACGCTGGAGTCAAGCGATCCACTTCAATGCTCTCAGCCCGCTCGGTTTTGCGATGCTATTCGCGCTCATCCTCGACGCGGCCTGGCTGACGCGCCTGTGGAAGCCCGGCATCGCGGCGTTCGGGGTCTATGGAATCGTCCGCCTGATCTTGTTGTAAGACCGTTGGAACCATGCCAGAAACAAAAGGGAGCTTGATGACCGGACTCATGATGGATTATCCGCTGACGCTCACGCACATCCTCGAGCGCTCCGCCAGGATCCATCCGCGCCAGGAAATCGCCAGTCGAGTGCCGGACGGTTCGATGCACCGCTATACGTATAGCGATTTCCACCAGCGTGTTCATCGTCTCGCACACGCGCTCCAGAGCCTGGGAGTCGAAGCGGGAGATCGCATCGGAACCCTGTGCTGGAACAGTTCGCGCCATCTGGAGTTGTATTTTGCAATTCCATGCGCCGGCTGTGTGCTGCATACTCTTAACCTGCGCCTCGCCGCCGACCAACTGGCGTATATCATCAACCACGCGGAGGATCGCATCATCTTCATCGACGCATCCCTGCTCCCCATTCTCGAACCGATTCGAGGCGAGCTGAAATCGGTGAAGCTGGTCGTTGTGTTAAATGTCGTGCTGAATGATGGCATGAGCGAGCCGGGCAGCGCTCTCGATTACGAGACTTTGCTCGCGGCGGCGCCTGCTGAACCTTATCCGTGGCCCCAGCTCGATGAAAACGCGGCGGCCGCCATGTGCTATACGTCCGCGACCACGGGCGATCCGAAAGGTGTCGTCTACAGCCATCGCGCTTTGTTTTTGCATAGCTACGCCACCTGCATGGTAGACTCCTTCGCGTTGAGCGAGCGCGACACGATTCTTCAGCTGATTCCCATGTTCCACGCGAACGGCTGGGGGATCCCCTATGCCGGCATCATGACCGGCTCGCGGCTGGTGTTCTGCGGCCGTCATCTTCAGCCCGCCGACATCGCCCTGCTCATCGAGCAGGAGCGCGCCACCTTCAGCTCTGGCGTGCCGACGCTGTGGATGACGCTCTACAGCCACCTGGAATCGCACCCGCACGACATCTCAAGCCTTCGCAAGGTGGTGGTGGCGGGCGCCGCTCTGCCGCGCCAGTTCGTCGAGCTATACGAGAGGAAGCACGGAGTCCACATCATGCTTGCCTGGGGAATGACGGAACTGACTCCGATCGGCACGGTCACGTCGCTCAAGAGTCACCTTACATCGCTGCCGGACGACGAGCGGTTTAACATCATGGCGCGGCACGGCCTTCCGCTGCCAGGAGTGGATATTCGAATCGTGGATGCGGAGCGCAAGGAGCTGCCGTGGGACGGAATCGCCATGGGCGAACTGCAAGCTCGTGGACCATGGGTCGCCGCGGAATACTACAACGACCCGCGAAGCCCTCAGTCCTTCATGGATGGCTGGCTCCGGACCGGCGATGTCGCCACCATCGACCCGGAAGGTTACATCCAGATCATGGACCGCACCAAGGATCTGGTGAAGAGCGGCGGCGAGTGGATCTCGAGTGTCGATCTTGAAAACGCCATCATGTCGCATCCGAAGGTGGCGGAAGCTGCCATCGTGGGCGTGTTTCATCCTAAGTGGCAAGAGCGCCCGTTGGCCTGCGTCGCTCCTCGGCCCGAGTTCAGGGACCAGATTACGAAGCAGGAGATCCTGGATTTCCTCGCGCAGCGCGTGGCCAAGTGGTGGCTGCCCGATGACGTTGTGTTCATCGAAGCGATCCCCAAGACCAGTGTCGGCAAATTCAACAAGCGTGCCCTGCGTGAGCAATTTAAGGATTACAAACTGCCCAACGCGGAAGCTGCTGCCGGCCGGGATTAATTTATACCCGGATGATATTGACAAACTATTTTTATCCGGGTATATTTACAGCATGTCCTACACCGTTTTCCATGGATTTCGCAAAGTCGCGGATGGAGAAGCCGCACAAGTATCTTTGTTTCTGAAGGATAAACGACAGGGTGGCGATTTTCTCGTCTTCGACGATGCCACGGGCCAGCAGACCGATCTCGACAAACGAGGAACGCCCAACAGTATCTCAACAGATGAAGCCAACGCCTCGGCCGAGCCTCGCGGCCGCGGACGCCCCCGGCTGGGGGTTATGCCGCGGGAGGTGACACTCCTACCCCGCCACTGGGATTGGCTCGCCGTGCAGCCAGGCGGCGCATCGGTAGCTCTACGCAAGCTGGTGGACGAAGCGCGGCGAACAAGCGGCGACCGGGATAGAGTCCGCGCCGCACAGGAGGCCACCTATCGTTTCATCTCGGCTATTGCGGGGAACCTGCCTGGATTTGAAGAGGCGACCCGTTCGCTCTTCGCCTATGACCGGCGCCGATTCAGCGATCTCATTGCGGGTTGGCCGGAGGACATTCGCGACTACGCCATCAAGCTGGCTTTCGCTGACCAGATCCCAGCCGCCGGCCCAGACTATTCCCGCAACCCCCTTGACATGGGTGCCCCTAAGACATAGCCTCGACGGGAAGGCAATGAGATGAGGGGCGTCCTCCCGCTGGCGATGTTGGGGATCGGGCTGTCGGTTCCGGCGATGGCACTCACAGTGTGCGCGGACCCGGATTACCTGCCGTATTCCAATCGCTCCGGCGAAGGGTTCGAGAACAAAATCGCTTTGGCGGTGGGGAACGCTCTCGGCGAAAAAGTGCAATACACCTGGGCGGGCCATCGGGGCCACGGCGGATTCACGCAATTCCTGTCCTCGACGCTGGATGCCCAAAAATGCGATGTCGTGATGAGTATTCCGTACGGAAGCCGCGAGGAACTGACCACGCGGCCGTACTATATTTCCTCGTATGTGTTCGTCTTCCCCAAGAGTAAGAAGTACGACATCACCAGCATGGACTCGCCGGTGCTCAAACGGCTGAAGGTCGGCTTCGAACGGGAGACTCCAGCCGAGGATGCATTGAAGATGCGCGGCTTGATTCCAGGAATTGCCGTTCCGTTCGACGTGTCAGACGAAGGCAGCGAGTCGCCCGCCATCATGCTCACGGCGCTTAAGGACGGGAAGATCGACGTTCTCATCACGTGGCAGCCTGCAATCGGCTCGTTCCTCAAAGCCTATCCCGACCTGGAAGTGGCGGTCGTCCCGAATACGCGGGCTCTGGGAGCGCCCGAGCAGTATTCCTTCCCGATGTCGATGGGTGTCCGCGAGGGCAACGATGCCCTGAAGAAGAGGCTTGACGACGTGATCGAGAAGCACCAGGCGGAACTCACGTCTATCTTGAGAGAGAGCGGCGTCTTGGTGAGCTTTCAATGAAAGCGGCGATCTTGGCGGCATTAGCGATCGCAGCGCTGGGACAGGATGCCCAAAAACTAATTCAGGCAAGCGACTGCTCCTCGTGTCACGCTGTGGATCACCAGATTGTCGGACCGGCCTACAGCGACATCGCCAGGCGTTATGCCGGCCAATCGGATGCTACGGACAAACTCGCTGCGAAAATCCGGGATGGCGGTGGCGGGATGCCGGCTCATCCCGATATGCCCGATGCGCAGCGGGCGGAAATCGCGAAATGGATCCTGTCGCAAACGGCGTCCGGCGCCACGCAGACAACGCAAACTTACACCTACACGCTAAAAGACGGCACCACGGTTCCGCTGGACTTCCCGCTGTTTATCGATGCCCAGGGTCCCAAGGTCACCAAGGAAGTTTTCCATGGCTATCAGTTGTACAACTCGTACTGTTATCGCTGCCATGGAACCGACGCGACGGGTGGCCAGTTAGGGCCGGATCTGCGGCGTTCGGTCGCGAACATGAAGCCATCGGATTTTCTATCGGTAGCAATGACGGGGCGCAAGGAACAGGGCATGCCGGCATGGGCCGGTTTTCTTAGTGAAAAAGACGTGGTCGATGTTTACAAGTACGTAAAGGGACGAAGCCTCGATCTGGTGCCTTCGGGCCGGCCCGCGTCTGAACAAGACTGAAAAAAGGAGATCTCGAAATGAATCGGATGAAATGGTTGGGCGTGGGAATCGTCGTGTGCAGCGGAATAGTAGGGATCTCGCGCGCCGATGAAGCGCTGGAGAAAGACGCCCAGGACTCCAATCAATGGGTGCTGCCGCTGGGAAGCTACAGCGGGATCCGCCACAGCAAACTGACCCAGATCAACACGAAGAATGCCGACAAGCTGCATGTCGCCTGGACCATGTCCACCGGCACGCTCCGGGGGCAGGAGGGGCAGCCTCTGGTGGTCGGCAACATGATGTATTTCGAGAGCTCCTATCCGAACTTTGTCTACGCGATCAACCTCGATAACGTGGGACAGATCGTCTGGAAATTCGCGCCGGAACAAGACAAGTTTTCGCCTTCCGTGGCCTGCTGCGATCTGGTGAACAAGGGCGTCGCCTACGCCGACGGGAAGATCCTGGTAACTACCTTGGACACGCATGTCTACGCGCTGGACGCGAAGACCGGCAAGGTGGTTTGGACTGCTTCGAACGGCGATCCGCAACTGGGCCAGACCATGACCATGGCTCCGCTGGTGGTTCACGACAAAGTGATCGTGGGTATCTCGGGCGGAGAGTATGGCGTGCGCGGATACCTCAGCGCGTTCGATCTCAAAACCGGCAAGCTGGTGTGGCGCGCCAACAGCGTCGGCCCGGACGCGGACATTTTGTTCGATCCCGCCAAGACCCTCGATGGAGCCACGGGACAGCCCGTAGGAAAGGATTCGAGCCTCAAGACCTGGAACCAGGACGAGTGGAAACTCGGCGGCGGGACCACCTGGGGCTGGTACACCTACGATCCTCAGCTCAACCTCGTTTACTACGGAAGCGGAAATCCGGGGACTTGGAATCCCTCGCAGCGGGCGGGCGATAACAAGTGGTCCACAACTCTGCTGGCTCGAAATCCGGATACGGGAGTGGCCGCCTGGGCGTACCAGATGACGCCTCATGACGCCTGGGATTACGACGGCATCAACGAGAGCGTGCTGACCGAGAGCGTCGTCGATGGACAGACCATTCCCACGCTCACGCATTTCGATCGCAATGGTTTTGCGTACCTGCTCGACCGGCGCAACGGCAAACTTCTGAGAGCCAACAAATTCGATTCGACGACGAACTGGGCCAAGGAGATCGATCTGAAGACCGGCCGGCCGGTCCTGAACCCCGACAAGATGACCAAGGAAGACGTCAATGTCAAAGACATCTGTCCCGCGGCGCAGGGCGCGAAGAATCATCAGCCCGCGTCTTACGATCCCAAGACCAAGTTGTTCTACGTCGGCACGAATCACATCTGCATGGACTACCAGGCCTTCAGCGTCAAATACCGCGGCGGGTTCCCCTACGTGGGCGCGACGCTTAGCATGTTCCCTGCCGATCATGGCAACATTCGCGGCCGGCTGATCGCGTTTGATGCGGTCACGGGGCAGACCAAGTGGGCCGTCCCCGAAATGTTCCAAGTCTACAGCGGTCCGCTGACCACCGATGCCGGCGTCTTGTTTTATGGAACGCTGGACGGCTGGTTCAAGGCCGCCGATCAAGCCACGGGAAAGATCCTGTACCAGTTCAAAGCTCCCTCGGGCATCATCGGGAATCCGATGACCTACATGCACAAAGGGAAACAGTACATCGCGGTTCTCACCGGAGTAGGTGGATGGGCGGCGATCGGTCTGGCGGAAGGGCTTACCAAGGGGACCGAAGGATTGGGGGCGGTCGGGTTGACCACGTCGCTCGCCGACTACACGAACTTGGGAGGAACGCTGGTCGTTTTCAGCCTCGACTAGCAGTCCCGGAGCGGCCGCGCGGCTTCTCGCTATTTGATGGCGACCGCGTTAGGTGGCGTGGCTATTCCGCCTTCCAAAACCATCGGGGCCGACACCACCATGAATTCGTAGCGCCGGTCGCGCGCGCAATCTTCGGCCAGCGGCGCCAGGACAAACAATTCGCCCAAAGGCAGCCCCAGCAAGGGCAGGGCACGGTAATGCAGAATCCCCGGATCGGAGAAATCGGCGGGCAGCGGTTCCACGCCCGGGCTATCGGTTCCGATCGCGGCGACGCGCTGATCCCATAACCAGGCGGCCATTTCCCGCGTCGCCTCAATTCCCACGGCTTTAACGTTTTCGAAAGACGTTAGCGGACGTTTCTGTTCCGGGGTGCATTGTTCGTAGCTCTCCATCCAACCGGTGCGGACCAGAAGAATCGTACCGGGCTTAAGCGTTGTTCCCTGATGCTCCAGCGCGCCTTTCAGATCGGCCAGGGTGATCACGTCGCGCTCCAAGGGACGGAGGTCGCGGCCCTTGGCTTTCCGGAACCCAAGCGCGTCGATCAGAACACCCCGTCCCACGAATCTCGCGGCCCATTGATGGATGCTGAGCTTCCCGCCCGGACCAATTTCGCTGGATTGGACGCCGTTGTAATAGCGCTCCACCCACCGATGCCCCACGTGCCCCAATCCATCCCATTGGCTCCCTTCCTGGGTGTTGAAATTATCCACCACATCGTCATTGGCAAACGGGCCCAACGGAACCACTTTGTGGGCGACGGTTGCGCGCCCGAATAGCGTCGGCTTGGCGAAACCGATTTTGGCGTCCAACCGGAAGACCTTGCCATTCTGCACCAGCCGTGCAGCCTCGATGACGCCCTGCGGGGTTAGGAAGTTCAGACAACCGAGCTGATCGTCATCGCCGAATACACCCCAGGACGATTCCGGGGGGGCGCCCTGCTTGACCGGCAGTTGATCGAAGCTGGGAATCTTGTTCCAATCGAGATTTTTCATTTTTAAACGATACCTTATTGGTCGCACCACTTATTTGGCGCGATCTCCACGGTGGTATACGATAGATAACGGCGCCCCGGATCGCTCAGGGTCGAGCTGAAACGCAAGGAGAAATGACGATGAAATTGACGAAAACGGTATTGCTGCTTACCCTGGCATCGACGGCCGCCTGGGCTCAGGTGAATGCGGGCGAACAGAAGCCCGAAGCCACCTTGCCCTTCAACATGACCACGACGACCACTTTTGAGCTGCCCTGGCGGATTGCCTTCCTCCCGGATGGCCAGATGCTGATCACCGAAAAGATCGGACCGATTTGGCTGGTGTCCGCAAAGGGAGAGAAGGTCGCGCCGGTAACTGGCACGCCCGCCGTTTATTGGCAGGGCCAGAGCGGCATGCTGGGCGTCTACGTCTCTCCCACATACGTCACCGATCAAACCGTCTATTTTACGTATTCCGAACCGGGTGAATACGGCGGAGGACTGGCGCTGGCGCGTGCCAAGCTGACCGTCACCGGCCCCGGCGGCAGAGGCGGCCCCGGTGCGCGACTGAGTTGCGTGACCGGTGACCGGTGTGCTCCTCAAACCGGCTACGCCGTACTGTGGCACCAGATGCCCAAGGGCAAAGGCGGCCAGGAGGGCGGGGCACTCGCCTTCGCGCCCGACGGAAAATCACTGTTCCTCACGGTCGGCGATCGCCAGCGCTTCACCCCGGCTCAGGATCCGAACCAACCTGTAGGCAAGATCCTGCATCTGACGCTGGACGGCAAACCCTCCCCCGACAATCCTAACGCCGGCAAGACTGGCGCTCGCACGATCTCTCTGATCGATCCGCCCAGCGATACCGAAGCTGCCAAGACCGCAAAGGTAGTCAGCACCTATACCTTTCCGGCCGAGAACCTGACGCCGGCGGAAACCTGGACCATGGGTCACCGCACGCCTTATGGCCTGGCATTCTCGCCCAATGGCGAATTGTGGGAGGTCGAGCATGGCCCACGCGGCGGCGACGAGCTGAACCTGATCGAGAAGGGCAAGAACTATGGCTGGCCGCTGGTCGAGTACGCCGACAACTATAACGCCGTCCCCATTCCCCGGCCGGACACTCGTCCCGAGTTTGCGAAGCCGGCGATCTACTGGGTGCCGGTGGTTGCGCCGGGCAATCTGATGTTCTACCGTGGCACGCAGACTTTCCCGCAATGGAACGGCAACGGCTTTGTCAGCGGCATGGGGACGCAGTCGCTCAATCGCGTCATCATGGACGGCAAAGGCGGCGCTAAGATGGCCGAGCGCTGGGCTATCGGCAAGCGCGTCCGCGATGTGGCAGAAGCCCCCGATGGCTCGCTGTGGCTGCTCGAAGACGCCAATCCCGGCGCCCTGATCCACGTGACGCCAAAATAATCACTTCGCTTTACGCGAGCAAGAAACAGAAAGGGCCGGAGCGATCCGGTCCTTTTTGCTTTTTGACGGTCGCCGGCGCGCGTTTGCCCAGTCCAAGAAGTAGAATGAACGGAGGAGAAAATACGAATGACACTTTCCCCAGCCTCAGGCCGGTGTGCGGTGATTCTGCTGGCAGCCTCGGCGGCCTTCATCGCCTATGCTCAAACCAAACTCCCTGCCGACCTCGATCCCCAATCGCGAGCCCGGCTGCCGTATCTGAAGAGTTCCGAAGTGGACGCCAAGGGAAAGAAGGTCGTCGACATGTTCGGCAAGGGTGGAACGGTAACCGGGCCGCTTGCCTTCGCCACCTATAACCCGGCCGTGGGACAAGTCTTGCTGGATCTCCACGATGCGGCGGTCACCGGCGGAACGCTCGATCCGCACACGCGTGAGCTCGCAATTCTGGTCGCCTGCCGCGAAACCAACTACAACCTGGAGTGGAACGGGCACCAAGCCAGCGCTCTAAAGGCTGGAATGGACGCCAAGTTGATCGACGTGGTTCGGAAGCGCGGTCCGCTCACCGGTCTGAATGAAAAGGACGCCACCGTCATTCGTTTCGGCCGCCAGATATTCACGGATAAGAAGGTCGATTCCGCCACCTTCGCGAAGGCCGTCGAATTGTGGGGCAAGCGCGGCACCATGGACATGGTGGCCGTCATGAGCACCTATGCGGTGAGTGGCTTTTTTGCCATCGCCGTCGATGAGCACGCGGCCGAAGGCAAGCCCGAACTTCCGGCGGTAAAGTAGCTCCCATCGACAACAGTAAATGGCGACGGTCGCCCCCGCCGCCTTATTGCGTGCGAGCCCAGCCACCCGGATAGGGTGCCGACCACCTTGAGATGGAACGCTCCGTCTGGAATCTCCACCTGCCCTGTTCCAAGACGATCCGGCCTTCAAGGGAACCCGCCGACCAATAGCCGGCGCCTCCGGAAGTGCCACCGAGATCCAATGTGCGCGCGCGAACCTTCGCACTCTTGCCGTCGGGCGCGACGTCGATCACCGGTTGCAGGATTTGGCTTGCGAAGAGCGTGCCACCTTCCGCCGCCGTAGCGTCATCCCGGCCGTAGCCGTACGCGCCGATCAGGTTCTCGGCTACGTCATAGGTTTCCGCCGCAGCGATGTTGCGCTCTGCTTCTGCCAAACGAGCCTCCAAGTCCCCCGCGTTGCGGATCGCCGGTGGGCTCGTACTCGCCGCGGCAGCCTGGTTTGTGGGCTGCGCCGACTTCGCGGCGGGCACAACGCCTTCAGGATACTGCGGAGGCTTTCCGGTAACGGGGTTGTCGAAATGAAACGGGGCGACTGCGAACTTGGGATAGATCTGGTAGGAAGCGGTCGGCGGGCGGTCCGGAGGAAACTCCTTGCTGGGACCGGGCGCGGGCTTCGCACTCTTGGCCCAGCCCGCCGCAGCATCGACGATCATGCGCGGGTAGAAGTGGACAGACTGAATTTTCCAGGTACTGCTCTCTTTGACGAAGGTGTTCTCGAAGATGCCCTCGCTAAGCTCGCCGTTCTGGCCGCCGGGACCGCTCGACATAATCAGCTCGACTCCACGCGCGTTCGCCGTGCGTCCGTCCGGCGCGACGGATACGAGAGTCTGCAGGTAAACGTGATCGTTGAGTTCGCCGCCCGCTTCTCCAACGACAAGCCCCTGCGGCCCGAATTGATCCAGAGCGTGCCGGATGCTGGCCTTGCCCACGTAGACGCCTAGCAAGCCCAGCTCCATCGTTCCATCGTTGGCAAAGAGCTCCGCCGCCTGATCCCAGAGTTTTCGATCGACAGCGTATCCGTAGGTGTCCTGAAGATTGGTGACCTCAGCCTGATCGTTCAGCCTCGCGGCACGCTGTGCGAGCTGGTTGACCCGATCGGCAAGTGTTGCGAGCGACGGCGTGGCGCCGTTTGTCTTGATCGGCGCATCCGGTATCGATGCCGCGACGCTCCCAGCCGTGATATTCAATGTCGTGTAGTGAAGCGGGACGTGTACTCCGGAATCCTTCCAGCCGACGGCAGTGTAGGCTGCCGTGACCTTGGGTTCGGAGTGCAGCACGCTGATCTTCCACACGCCCTTGCCCTCCTTGGTATTCTCCAGAACATACTCGTTCTCGTAGACGCCGCTATACCAGGTGGCCGAGCCTCCAAAGCCTCCGAGCATCGCCAGGATGCGCCATCGCCCCTTCGCGGTCCGGCCGTCCGGCGCGAGCGTGATCACCGGCTGGAACAGGATGTGCGGGTAGATGCGGCCTTCGGCGAGGCCGAGCTTCCCTTGCCCGACCTGCTCAAAAAAGAGCTGACGGATCTGAGCCTTTCCGCGCGCACCCTGCTGATAATTGGTGGCGGCATCCTCCGTGAACAGGTCCGCGAAGTCGTTCCACAAACCGAGTTCGACGTAATGTCCATAGGCGTACTGCAGGCGCTTGACGGCCCGGATGGACTCGATGCTTTCAAGGTGAGCCTGAAGGCGTTCGACCCTTATTTCGAACGCCGGCAACGGGTCGGACTGCTGGGCCGTGGCCTGCATACTCCATGCGCCGATCACGAGGGCGACGACCAGGATGGGTTTCGAGGGCATCGGCAGGATTCTACCACCTCAGCCGGGCGACGGTTTCGATATAATCCCGACATGCGTACAGCGTGTCTGCTCGCGACGATCGCGACAATTGCGGTAGCCGCGATGGCCCAGGACCCGGACAGTTTCTACTCCGCGATTCGGGAAAACAATGTGCCGCAATTGAAAGCCTTGCTCAGCCAGAAGTCCGACGCCGCCGTTGCCGACAGCCGCGGGATCACTCCGCTCATGTACGCCGCCGAGATCGGCTCGCTCGACGCCATGCGGATGCTGATCGAGGGCGGAGCCGACGTCAACGCCCAAAACGCATTCGGCTCCACGGCGTTAATGTGGTCCGTTTCGGATCCAGCCAAGGTCCGCCTGCTGCTCGATCATGGCGCGCAGGTGAATACGGCAGCCAAGAGCGGCCGGACAGCGCTGATCATCGCCGCCTTCACGAATCCATCCGCTGAAGTTGTGCGGCTCCTGCTGGCCAAGGGCGCGAAGGCGGATGTGATGGACCAGCGGCACGTTACGCCTCTCAACGCCGCGACTTTCGGGAACGACACGGCCACGGTTCGCCTCCTGCTCGAAGCCAAAGCCGACATGGACACGCCCGACACCTTCATCGGACTGACGCCGCTGATGAACGCCGCCGGAAACCGGAATGTCGAGGCGGTGAAGTTGCTCATCGCAAAAGGCGCGAAGGTGAACGCCGTCTCGAAAACGGAGGGTCTTCCGAAGATCCAGACGGGAACCGTTGAATTCGGCGGATGGACTCCCCTCCTGATGGCCGCCGCATTCGGACCGCCCGAAGCGGCCAAGGCGCTGCTAGACGCCGGCGCGAAAATCGACGCTCAGGATTACCGCGGCTTCACGCCGTTGATGCTGGCGGTGGGCACGGACCGGTACGACCGCCGCATGGTGAACCTGGTCTTGTCCCACGGCGCCGACCTTCGCCCCACCAATCACGACGGCGAGACCGCACTCGACTGGGCCTACAAATTCGCCGACCCCGAAGTCATCCGATCCTTGAAAGGAACCCCGAAAGATCTCGCCAAGCCCGTCCGCGTATCGGACGAGCTACCGGACACGCGCACAGCCATCGCGCGCAGTATTCACCTGCTCGACAGCACCAGCGATCGATTCTTCAAGAAGAGCGGGTGCTTCGCATGTCATGAGCAGCCTCCGGCGGAGTTTGCCGCGGCAGCCGCGCGCGCCAAAGGCATTCCGGTGGATGAAAACGCATCGCACGAACGTATTCGGCAAATCGCTTCCACCATTAATCCGGTCGCCCTGGAGGGCGCAGCCGCATTAGGCGGCGCGGATAACAACCTGTACGCGGTCGAAACTCTGGTGCGCACGGGTTATGCGCCCAATCGCATTACGGATTATCTCGCGGCGAACCTGGCGGCATCGCAAGGCGGCGACGGCGGATGGCATCTCCCCGGTTATTCGCGCTCTCCTTTACAGGACAGCGACTTTTCACGAACGGCCATGGCCATGCGGGCACTCAAAACCTACGGCACTTCCGGTCGCGCGGAGGAAATGAAGCAGCGCATGGAACGCGGTAAACAATGGCTGCTGCATGCCGATCCGGTGATCCTCGAGGATATGGACATGCGCCTGGTAGGAGCCGCCGCGGCCGGAGCGAGCGCGGCTGAGCTGCGCAAACTAGCCGAACCGATCCTCGCGCTGCAACGCTCTGACGGCGGGTGGGCGCAGCGCCAGGCGTTTCCGAGCGACGCGTATGCCACCGGCATGACCGTGTGGGCCTTGAACGAAGCCGGCGTGATGCGGCCGGATGCGAAGGCTGTGAAGTTCCTGCTCGGCACCCAAAGCCCGGATGGCTCCTGGCATGTCGCCAGCCGCGCGACGAAGTTCCAACAGTATTTTGAGAGCGGCTTCCCGTACGAGCACGATCAGTGGATCTCGACGATGGCCACCGGCTGGGCCGCGAATGCCTTAGCTTTGTCACTGGACCGCTAGAGAGCCTATTTGCGAGGCGTTTCTATTTGGAAAGGTGCGGGACGTCCTTCTCGTTATCCGTGCATCCAAAGTCCAGCAGGTCGGTATCGAGCTTGATGCTCTGAGTCAGCTTCACCGTCCACGGCTTGGTGTACGCCTTGGGATCGTCCACGGTGATCTCGATATCCAGAGTTCCAAAGTTGGGGCGCCGGAACCGTTCCGTTATCTTCGCCGCGCCCGTCATAGGGTTGCCGGTTGCGTCCAACCACAAGCCGTCGTGGAGACCGTTCGTCTGCACTACCAGCGTGTCGCCTTCCCATTTGCCGCTGGAGTAGCCGTTCCACGATGGATTCGGATCGGCCGGCAACGGTCGTCCATCGGTAAAGATCTGCCGGTAACTGGTTTCGAATTCGCTCATAAAGACGAGCAATCCCGGAGTCTGCACGACTTTCCTCGGCCCATTCCAGGTGTGCAGACGAACCGGCCCCATCGGAAGGCAGTTCGATATCGGATCGTTCACGCGCTGTTCGGAGCGCCGGGCCTTCACCAGATCCGCAGCCCACGTCTGATACGGCAAACCTTCCTTCAGGCTCGCGGCGATGTTGACGAACTCGTCGGAAACAGGCTCACAGCCCGGAAAGTTGGGGTTGCCTTCCCGTTTGGATGCTATGATCCACAGGCCCGAAAAATCCGGCTTGCCCTCGGCCGTGCGCGGGCACGAAGCGGCGAGATCCGGTTTCCCATCTCGCGTGCGAGGAACCCCTGCCGTGGGATAGCTCACCCACTGAGCATTCAGCGGGCAAATCAGCAGTCCAAGCAAAAGCCCGAAAGCCAGGGTTCGCAAGGCCCAACATTGTAAGGCCCAAGTTTGTAAGGCAAGCACCCGTACCTGCATCGCGCCACCTCCGTAAAGGCAGTATACCTGCGAAACCCTCAGCCCCTTAGCTCTAGCGGAAGCTGTATGCGATGCCGACGCTGGCGAAGCGGCGCGCACAAGGATTCCGGTCTGCCGTGACGCGGCAGCGGCAGTTGCTGGAGGGCGAGGGTGTTCCCCAAGCGGACCTCACGGCGACTCTGGTGGACACACTGCGAACGCTCATCGGAATGGCAACTGCCAGCCGATGACCGAGGCGCCGGCAGGATCGGGGCGGACCCGTGGGGCTTCTCAGATTACAGTTCGCGTTTGGTGTGAATCTCAACCACATTTCTTGTTTTGGCCGCTTGGGCAGTCGATGGTCTAGGCCTTCCTTTAGGCCGGCTCTCCCGTGCGATCAATTCAAGTGCTTGAATTGCTTCGTTGACAGCCTCCAGGTCAGCTCGGGACCTGAGAAGCAGTTGGTGAATATACACGAGATCCAGCGTGGTAAGGTCCAGTTGAGCCAGTGGCACAACATTGGAAACCTCCGGCGCGGCTTCGTGGGGTGTACCTGTTAGCGGCAGCATGGCGATTAGTGACGCGAAGCCCGTATTCGTTTCATGATTTTCTCCTGATCACTTTGCCGAGGTTGCCGGGACTCTGCGAAAATGGGGGCCTATTCCCTGGAAATGACTGATCCGTCTAGCGAGGAACGGCCGCCGTCAAAAATCGGCCCGAAGGTTGCGGTTGACCGCGATTTGCCGTTTCACGAAAGCTTGGTCCACATGCTATGGCATACAGTTGAACGCAGGCCAGACAGCACAGCGGTGATCAATCAGGACCAGTCCATCACGTATCGGGACTTCGGCCGCGCAAGCAATGGGCTGGCGGCACTACTGGAATCACTCGGGCTAGAACCCGGGCCGATCGTCCTCATGATGCCGAACTCCATTGAGATGGACGTGGCGCTCATGGCGGTGATGAGTGTGGGCGCACAGGTCGCGCCGGTCAATCCCTTTCTTACTGTGGCCGAGGCCGGCAAGGTGCTCGACGGCTTCGGCGCCCAAGCCATCGTCTGCGATCCGAGCCTGCGGGACAAAGCGAATTCCGTCGCGGAAAAGATAGGGGTCACTCATGTCGTCGCGCTCGGTCAGGGCGGCGAGCCCTTATCGCAATGGACTCACGGGGTGGGCAATCCCCGTCTCGATGCGCGGCCGGCGAAGATGCCAGAGGCCGACGACCTCGCGTTGTCGATTTTCACCGGCGGCACGACCGGCGTCCCCAAGGGCGTCGATCATACGCATCGCGGCCTCATGTGGGGTCTCATTCAGCACGTCAGTGTCTGGCCGATCGCCTTCGGCGAAGGCGTTTTTCTGAACGTCGCGCCGATGTTTCATATCTGGGGTCTGACGTATGCCACCTGGGTGCCGATCTTCACGGCCGGAACCCTGGTCATGATCCCGAAGTACGATCCCGACGAGGTGGTGAAAGGACTCGCTGAGCATCGTGTGAGTGTCTTCGCCGGTGGACCGGCGCCGATTTATATGGGCCTGCTGAGGAGCCCGTTGTTCGATAAGGTCGATCTTTCCGCATTGAAATACTGTCCTTCCGGCGGCGCACCCTGTCCTGCGGACCTGCATCGCGAATGGCTGGAACGAACCGGCTGCCCGTTGCTCGAGGGTTGGGGCATGTCCGAGGGCGCTCCATTCTGTCTCAATCGCTATAACGCCGAGCGCAAGCTATTGTCGGTGGGCAATCCGGTTCCGGAGACCGAAGTTGAGGTCGTCGATCTCGAAACTGGAATGCGCGTTTTGCCCATGGGGGAAGCCGGCGAAGTGCGAGTGCGAGGGCCGCAAATGATGATCGGGTATCACAATAAGCCTGAGGAGACGGCGTATGCGCTCCGCGACGGCTACATGTATACGGGTGATATCGGATACGTCGATCGGGACGGCTTTCTGTTTCTGGTCGACCGCAAGAAGGAGATGATCATCGTCGGCGGCTACAACGTCTATCCGCGCGAGGTCGACGAGGTGCTGTTCAACCACCCGGCGATCCACGAAGCGGCCACGGTGGGCAAGCGCGACGATCGCCTGGGCGAAGTCGTCGTCGCATTTGTCGCGGTGAAGAGCGGAGCTGAGCTGGACGAGAGAGGCTTCTTTGCCTACTGCAAGGAAAACCTCGTCAAGTACAAGCGGCCGGTCGAAGTTACGTTCGTGGACGCATTGCCGCGCACCCGCACCAACAAGATCGACCGCCTCACGCTAAGAGCGATGGCAGCCGAGGGAAGCGGTGAACCGCAAACGTAGTCATTGGTTCGGCGACTCGACTTTTTTCCGAGATCGCGATCAAGAATCGGCCGTCGCGGGCCGGATCACCCGCGTGTTCTCGCGAAACACCCAATCGTAGAGTACGGGTAATAGAAAGAGAGTCAGCAGTGTAGAGCTAAACAAGCCTCCAATCACGACGCTCGCGAGCGGACGCTGCACCTCTGCTCCCGTAGAGGTTGCTAGCGCCATGGGGATGAATCCGAAGCTGGCGACGAAGGCGGTCATCAGGACGGGCCGCAATCTGCGCCTGGCGCCCCCCAGAACGGCTTCCCTGGAGGCGAAACCGGCCCTCGATAGTTGGTTGATCGAACTGATCAGCACCACCCCGTTGAGCATTGCAACGCCGAACAGCGCAAGAAATCCGATAGAAGCGGACAGGTTCAAATTCATTCCGCGAATCCATAGCGCCGCGACGCCTCCCACCAGCGCAAACGGCACGTTGCCGACCACCAGCATCGCGAGCTTCGCCGAAGAAAACGTGAGATACAGCAGCACCGAGATGAGAGCGATCGCAATAGGAACGATCAGCATCAAACGCTTGGTCGCCCGATCCTGATTTTCGAATTGCCCGCCGTATTCGATAAAGTATCCCGTGGGAAGCGCAACATCGTGGTCGATTTTCGACCGCACCTCCGCGACGAAGCTGCCCAGGTCGCGCGAGCGAACATTCGACATGACGACAATGCGCCGCTGGCCTTCCTCCCGGTTCACGACTTCAGGTCCCCGGTTTAGCGCGACCCGGGCAACCTGGTCCAGTGTGACCTGCTCTCCTCCCGGCGCGCGCAGCGCGATTTTGCGAAGCGCGTCCGGATCGGTCCGGTACCGTTCGGGAACTCGCAGCGCCACGGTGTATCGCTTCTGCCCGTCGATCACTTCCGAGATCAGATCGCCTGACCCCCCGCTCGATACCGCCTCCTCGACATCGGTGACATTCAGGCCGTAGCGCGCCAGCGCCGGTCGATCCACGCGAACCGATAGCTCCGCGACACCCGAGATGACTTCCATCTGGGCGTCTGCCGCGCCCCGCACGGAAGACACAGCTCGCAGTACTTGCTCGCCCAGAGCATCCAGCTGGTGGAAATCGTCCCCGAACACCTTGATGGCAAGGTCCGCCTTAACCCCGGAAATCGTTTCATCGATACGCATCGCCATGGGCTGCGTGAAGCTATAGGCGACACCTGGGATCTGATCCAGCTCCTTCGCGACCGCTTCAATCAGTTGCTCCTTCGTATGGAATCGCTTCCATGTTTCTACAGGACGAAGAAGCAAGTACGTGTCGCCTTCGTTGATTCCCATCGCCTCGGTGGCGAAGTCTGGGCGTCCGATCTTGATCACCACGTCGGCGATTTCGGGAACCTGCCGCAGCCGCTGCTCGATGGTCTTGCTGATCGCGATAGATTCTGTCAATGAAATACCAGGCAGCTTGCGCGTCTCGACCAGGATCGAACCCTCATCGAGCTTGGGCATAAACTCCGTGCCGATGAAGTACAGTGATCCCAGCGCTACGGCCAAGGCCGCGACGGCAGCCAGGGTGGTCAGGAAACGGTGGTTCATTGCGCCGGTCAACATCCGGACGTAAGCCCGGCTGACCGGGCCAAACCATCCTTGCTCGCCCGCGGCTTGCCGATCCGCGGAATGCTTCCCATGCGCGATACCTTTACGAAAACTGAACGACGCGAGCGCCGGCACGATGGTCAACGCAAGCAGCAATGAGCCCACCAGAGCGGTACACACCGTGATCGCCATGGGCCGGAACATGCGCCCTTCGAGGCCCTGGAGGAACAGAATCGGCAGATAAACGGCGATGATGATGATCACCGCGAATGCCATGGGGCGGGCCACTTCCTTGGCGGCGTGCCGGACCGACTCCAGAGGCGGCTCCTGACCATTCTGCTCTACCAGCCGGTGGACCGAATTCTCCATCATCACCACCGCTCCGTCCACAATCATTCCGAAATCGATCGCTCCGAGACTCATCAGGTTCGCGCTGATGCCAAACAGCCTCATGCCAAGGAAGCTGATGAGCATCGAACATGGAATCACCGCCGCCGTGATCAATGCGGCCCGCAGATTGCCGAGAAACAGGAGCAAAACGATCGTCACCAGCACGAAGCCCTCAAACAGGTTCTTCTCGACGGTGTGAATCGTACCGTCGATCACGTAGGACTGATCGTAGAAGGGCGTAATCTTGACTCCCTCCGGCAAGCGCAGGCTCGCGATCCGCTCTTTCACCCGCTCGATGAGCTGCTTACCGTTCTCGCCCTTCAGCATGATGACCATGCCCGAAACCGTTTCGCCATTGCGAAGCGTCGCACCCTCTGGCGGAGATGAACCGATGCGAATCTGCGCAACATCCTTCAACAAAGTGGGCGTGCCCTTGTTCGATGCAAGCACGATGTTGCCAAAATCGCTGATGCTGACCGCGCGCCCTGTTCCGAGCAGCGTATATTGCTCCGACGCATGCTCGATGTAGCCTCCGCCGAAGTTGGTGTTGTTATCTTCCACGCGCTTGGCAATGTCGTGGAGCGTCAACCCGTACTGCTCCAGTAATGCCGGATCGGCCACGATCTGAAACTGCTTGGTCTGGCCTCCCCACGCATTGATTTCGCTGACGCCGGGAAGCGTGCGCAACTGGGGCTTGATCACCCACTCATGCAGATCCTTGAGATCCATCGGGCTCAGAGGCCCTGAGAGCGTGTATTGATACAACTCGCCGAACGCCGTCGCGGGTAAACCCAGCGACGGTTGAATCCCGCGCGGAAGCGATGACGAAATCTGCTGTAGCCGCTCCGCCACCAGTTGCCGGGCGAAGTACATCGAAACCGAATCGTCGAAGACGATGGTGACCATCGATAAGCCCAGCTTCGATAGCGACCGGACCTGTTCCTTGTTGGGCAAGCCGAGCATGGCCCGCTCGATCGGATAGGTCACCAACTGCTCGACTTCAGTAGGAGGCAGCGACGGCGCGTTTGTCACCACGACGACTTGATTGGGTGTGAGATCCGGGAACGCCTCGACCGGAATCGTATACAAGGCATAGCCGCCTATCCCCAGCAAAGCAAGAGTTCCGGCCAGGAAGAGCCAGCGGTGCGCGAGTGTGAGATCAATGATGCGATTAAGCATGACTATTCTTCCAGGCTCGCTTTGAGAAGTTGCGATTTTAGAATGAAGCTGCCGTGCACGACGATGGAGTCGCCCGCCTGGATTCCCTGTACGATGGTCGTTCTGCCGCCAGACGTTTCCCCTACGGTCACGGCGCGCACGGCGAACCGATCGGGAGCCGTCCGGACGAAAACCACATCCTGACCGTTGATCTGCTGAACGGCATCGGACCCAATCATAAGCGCAGCCTTCGCTCGGCCCACCGGGATCTCCGCGTCGGCCAGCATCTCCGGCCGAAGAGCGCTGTTGGGATTGCCGATCTCGATGCGCACCTGCATCAAGCGCGTGGCCGGATCGAACTGCTGCCCTAGATTCGCGATCTTTCCTTGCAGGCGAGTGCCCAGCCCAACCATCACATAGGCGCTCTGCCCGACTCGGAGCTTCGCAAGATCTTCCTGACGCACCGAAGCGAGCATCCAGACTCTCGAAAGATCGCCGATCACGAAGGTTACGGAATCAGGCTCGACGGTGCGGCCGGGCGTAACGTTCTTCTCCAGGATGAAACCGTCCGCAGGCGACAGGATGGGAACCTCGTCCTCGGTTTCATCCTCGCGATTCACCGCCGGCGCAGCAGGGACCTTCAGATCGTCTTCCAGAAGATCGCGCGTCCGGTCGACTTCAATGTTGGCTTTCCTGACGGCAGCCTGCGCCGTCACCAAGTCCTGCTGCGCTTGCTCAACCTGCTGGACCGAACCCGCTTTCAACTCCAGCAGCCGCTTGGCTCGATCCAGATTGCGCTGAGCGTGAGCGGTGGCGGCTATGGCCCGATCGCGCTCCGACTCCGCCGCTCGAAACATCGCCCGCGAATCCCTCACTTCGTCGGCGTGATAGCGCGCCAGAATCTGTCCCTTGGTCACGCGATCTCCTAATCCCGCGTACACCTTTGTGACCGAGCCCTGTGTTCGCACGCCGAGCCGCCAGGTGCGGTTATCGTCAATAGCGATGTGCCCCTTGACCCGCAGCAGATCCGGTTCGTTAGAGAGCGCGGCGGTTTGCGTCTCGATCATCGCCGCTACTTGCCGATCGGGCGGAATGACAACTTCATTCTTAGCGGCCTTAGCTTCCGCCGCGGGAGTGGCCTCGGACGTGGCTTCACGCCGGTTGCATCCCGACAACCCCCCCATAGAAACGATTAGAACGGCAACAAAGTATTTCATTGCCCGACTCCTTCGGCGGCTTCGAGTCTCGCCACGCTCTGCCAGTAATCCGCCATGCCCCGCGCCCATGCCAGGTCCGCGTCGAGGCGTGCGCGTTCCGCGTCCAGCAACCGGAGCAGATCGACACCGCCCTCGGCATAAGCCGCCCCCGCGATCTGCACGATGTTCGCGGCGTGCTCTCGAAGAGGTTGGAATGCGTTCTGCACTTCCGAGCGCCGCAGCTCAAACTCTTGCAGCGCCCCTTTGTATTCGATGCGCACCTCGTTCTCCACGGCGGCGACTAATTCCTGCCGCCGGCGGACCTCCGCCTGGGCTGCAACACGATTACCCTGATTCTTGTCGCTGGTGGGCAAAGTAACGCGCAGCGAGACGATCGCCGTATTCACACCGGTCAACGCGTCCGGTAATTGCGTCCGTTTGTATCCAGCGGTCAGGTTGAGGTCCGGGCGGGCTGCCACATCTTGCAGCTTCGCGCCGGCCTCGGCTTCTTCCAGAGCCGCGCGGGCAGCCTTGATCTCGAACCTCTGGGCGAGAGTCTGCTCCAGACCAATCGGCTGAATTGTAAGCTCCAGCGTCAACGGCTCCGTCAATCTAATCTCGCTAAAGTCGGTCTGGCCCATTTCCTTGAGCAGTTCGACACGGGTGCGATTTGCATCAATGACAGCGAGGTTCGCCGAGATTTCCAGCCGCTCTTGTTCCAGGCGTACCCGCAGCAAGTCTTGCTCGGCGATTGCGCCCACGCTCAACTGCGCGGCGTGATAGTCGACGATCTTTTGAAAGTCGTCGGCGGTGATCCTCAGGATCTCGCGCACTTCTTGCGATCCGCGGGCCGCCCAGTAAGCCAGCCTCACCCGCCGCACGATGTCCTGTCGCGATAAATCATAATCCGCCCGCGCTCGGGCCACGTTCTTGTCGGCAACCGCCATGCGCTGACCCCGTTTCCCTACCAGGTCGAGCGGCTGATTGATCATGGCCAGCGTATCCACATCGCGACTGTAGGTCTGGCCCGGACGCAGGTTCTCGTTTTGAAATTGAAACTCCGGGTTGGGGCGAAGCCCGGCCTGCTTCCGCATTCCCTCGGCCACCGAGATACGCTCGGAGTCGGCCCGAAGAGACGCGCGGGACTCAAGAGCTTGGGAGATCGCTTGGTCCAAGCTGAGCGTTGCTTGTCCACGGCTCAAACTCGGGCACAAGCTGGCGCCGAGCAAGGTCAAATACACGCACTTTCTGTTCACGGAAATCACCCTTCCTAGAGGAAAGCTCTATTGGTGGACACACCTATGGCGTGTCCTAGGGAAGGTTAGGCAGGCGGGCCGCGGGAGATGGAAAGATCGGCGTCCGGCGGATCGTGCGCGCACGCCTCGACAATATTGATGGGTTCGGGAGGCGTCAGTGAAACAGGTTCAAGAACCGGACCCCTTGGCAGAACGAAGGGAGCGACACTTGGAGCGAAGGCGAGCGTGAATGTGTCGAGAGATTTAACGCTGGCGTGATCGTCGACATCGTCCATATGCGCGCCGCGTGAATTTTCATGCGCGCGGGGCTGCGCATAAGGATGCGTGTGGACCAGGACGCCATGATCGTGATCCTCATGAACGTGCTGGAATGGCGCCAGGCAAAGAGCCAGGACCAGCGAAACGCACGTTTGTAGAGCCGCGACCTGACGCATTGGTATCCAGTTTACCCGAAGCTGCGGCACGGATTCATCCGGGCCAAGAGCACCGGCACGAACGCAGTCAGAATTAGAAAGACGCATGTTGTCACAACTTCTGGTCTGCCTAGGGGCCGTCGATAGCCCTTCATCGGCCCGGCACGGCATCCCCTGCACCGCAATCGCCGACATAGGGTGACCTTATTCGGTCATATGACCTCGCACGGTCAATTCTTTGGTTCCAGCCCCGGGCTGTGACTGCCGATCGGCCCCGTAGCCTATGTATTCGCGGCGTTAGGCCGATGGACCCCGGAATGCTCCTGCAACCGCTGGAGGAGAGAAAGAATGACATTTTTCAAAGCAGTATCGACCGTGTTTTGCGTGTCCCTTTTGAGCGCCACGTTTTCGCCCAACGTCAAGGCGGACGATCACGATAAAAAGACCACGGTTACATTCAGCGGACCCGTGGAGATTCCGCCGGTGTATATCACCGGGATGAGGGTGTTGCCGGCCGGGACCTACGTGTTCAAGTTGATGAACTCATCGTCCAATCGCCACATCGTCCAGATCTTCAACAAGGAACAGACCAAGATCTTAGCCACCGTCCTGGCGATTCCAAACTATCGCCTGGTGCCGAAGAACAAGACAGTGATCACCTTTAACGAGGGCGTAAAAGGCCAGCCGGAGCCTATCCGGGCATGGTTCTACCCGGGAGCCAATTGGGGCGAGGAATTCGTTTATCCCAAAGCCAAGGCTGTAGAGATCGCCAAGGTTGCCAAGACACCCGTTCTGGCCCTCCAGGCCGACGTTCCCGTGGAAGTCGCGAAACCCGAGGAACCGGTGGTCGTCACTCAGCTGCAACAGGCGCCGGTCATCGCGGTTAGGCCGACTGGCGAAGAAGTGGAAATCGCCCAGGTCGTCCAAACTGAACCCCGGGAGACCGTCGCCGCCGCACCCATAGAGGTAGCGGACAACAAGCTTCCGGCCACCGCGAGTTCCCTGCCGCTGATAGCTCTTTGCGGACTGCTCGCGTTAGGCGGCGCCTTTAGCGCTCGCGCGATGCGAAAAGCTGTCCGCTAGTCTGATTCGTCGTGGGGCGCGCTCTTCGGACGCGCGCCCCAGGAAAAGCAGGCAGCAATGAGTACCGCCCTACCGTTACAACGATCCTCGGGATCAAGGAGTCAGAGCATGCGACAGAGAGTGGTTCCTTTGTTGGTGCCGCCGCTTCGGAAGGGGCGTCCGGACGCGGTGGCTTGCTACGAGACCAAGACGCGGGGCATGGCCGTCCTCACCACGCCCTCTTTAAATAAGGGCACTGCCTTCACCGCCGAGGAACGAGAGGCTTTGGGCCTCAACGGGCTGCTCCCCGACGTCATCAGCACGCTGGAGGCTCAGACCACCGCCGCCTACGCCCAATACCAGAGGCTGCCGGATTCCGTGAGTAAGAACATCTATTTGACGGCGCTCCACGACCGCAATGAGGTATTGTTTTTCCGCGTGCTCTCCGAACACCTGCGCGAGATGGTGCCTATCGTCAACCATCGGACCGTGGGCCTGGCGATGGAGCAGTATCACCACGAGACCCGGCGTCCCAGAGGCGTGTATCTTTCGATCGATCATCCCGATGCGATCGAGAAAGCGTTCGGAAACCTGGGGGCCGGTTCGGGCGATATCGACCTGATCATGGCAACCGATGCCGAGCAGATCTTCGGCGTCGGCGATTGGGGCGTCGGGGGAATCGAGATCTCGATCGGCAAACTGGCGATCTATACAGCGGCGGGCGGCATTGATCCGACGCGCGTGATTCCGGTGATGCTGGATGTGGGCACCAATCGGGCCAGCCTGCTGGCCGATCCGATGTACCCCGGCAACCGGCATGCCCGGGTCCGCGGAGAACGCTACGATGCCTTCATTGACGCCTACGTCAAGACCGCCGCGAAGTTGTTTCCTAACGCTCTGTTGCAGTGGGAAGATTTTGGGCCCGGCCCGGCACGCCGCATCCTCGAAAAATATCGCGGCCGGCTCCGCACGTTCAATGACAACCTGCAAGGCACGGGCGCGGTGACGCTGGCAGCCGCGGTTTCCGCGATGCGCATTTGTGGAACGCTGCTGCGAAACCAGCGCATCGTAATTTTCGGCATGGGTCTGGCCGGCACCGGCATCGCCGAGCTGATTCGCGATGTGATGATCAGTGAAGGTCTATCCGCTGAGGATGCCACCCGGCGGTTGTGGTGCATGGACGTGCACGGGCTGCTCACCAGTAACATGGGCGACCGCTTGCTCGACCATCAGGCGACCTTTGCGCGCCCGGCCGCAGAAGTCAAGAACTGGAGGGCGGACAGCGCTGACGCCAAGTGCATCGGCTTGGGCGAGGTGATTCGCCAAGTGCGGCCCACCATGCTGATCGGCACGTCGGGAGTTGCGAATGCTTTCACGGAGGCAATTGTCAGAGATATGGCGCGGCATACCGACCGGCCCATGATCTTCCCGCTGTCCAGTCCGCCTGCGTTGGCGGAGGCTACTCCAGCCGATTTGATCGCCTGGACCGATGGCCGGGCCTTGATTGCCACCGGCAGCCCGTTCACCCCGGTCACGCACAAGGGAATCACCCACGTAATCGGCCAGGCGGAGAACGCCATGCTGTATCCTGGTCTGGGCCTCGGTGCGATCGTGTCGCGAGCCCGCGTGGTCAGCGTCGGCATGCTTGCCGCAGCGGTAAACGCGTTGTCCAGCTTGGTCGCCGTCCGGCTTCCCGGCGCGTCCCTGCTGCCATATGTCGATGATTTGCGTAGCGTGACCGTGACGGTGGCGGTAGCCGTAGCGGAAGCCGCCCTGGAGGAGGGCTTGGCGGAAGTCAGGCTTGCCGATATCGTCCAACAGGTACAAGACGCCATGTGGCAGCCCGAGTATCGCCGGATCCAGGCATCCTGAGGATGAAGGTCTTGATCAAAACGGCACCCCCGAAGCGGATCTTGCGGTGGATCCAGGTGGCGCTCTTCGCCGTCGGGATTCTGATGCTCGGCTATTGCGGGTTCGTGCTCGCCGACACCTGGATTTTTCAGAAACAGGAAGCTGCCGCCCTCGAGAGTTTCGTTCCCCTGGCGCTGGTTCCGTCACCAGCGGTCGTCGGACCAGCGGGGCTCATCGGCCGCTTGCAAGTCGAGCGGTTGGGCGTGTCCGCAATGGTCATGGAAGGGATCAGCGGCAAGACCCTCCGCCGCGCCGTCGGTCATATTGCCGGCACCGCTCTGCCGGGGCAGACTGGCAATGTCGGTATCGCCGGGCATCGCGATACCTTTTTCCGGCCATTGCGAAACATCCGGGCCGACGACATCATCACGTTGACTACCCTGGGTGGCGAGTATCGCTATCGTGTGGTATCTACAAAGGTCGTGAGTCCGGACAATGTTGCGGTTTTAGACTCCGACAGCCACGAAATCCTGACCCTGGTTACCTGCTATCCCTTCTACTTCATCGGTTCGGCGCCCGAGCGATTTATCGTCCGGGCAGAACGCGTCACTTAACGAGAGTCGGCTCCAGCCGCGGATGGACATCGGATGCGGAAGAAACAATCTGGTCAATCAAGCCATACTCAAGTGCCTGCGCCGGCTCCAGGATGTAGTCGCGGTCGACATCGCGCTCGACGCGGTCGAGAGGCTGGCCGGTGGCTTCGGCCAGAATGTTGTTCAGCGTATCGCGCATGCGCAGAATTTCCCGCGCATAAATTTCGATATCGGTAGCCTGCCCGGCCAGCCCGCTCATTGACGGTTGATGAATCAGGATGCGCGAGTGCGGCAGGCTGTAACGCTTGCCCCTGGCGCCGCAGGCAAGCAGCACGGCAGCCATCGAAGCAGCCTGGCCGATGCAATACGTGACGATATCCGGTTGCACCACGCGCATTGTGTCTAAAATCGCCAGGCCGGCGGTGATCGAACCGCCCGGCGAGTTGATGTAAATGGAAATGTCCTTCTCGGGATTCTCCGCTGTTAAGAACAATAACTGCGCAATGACCAGATTCGCCACGTCGTCGTCGATGGGCTGCCCCAGGAATATGATGTTCTCCTGGAGCAGGCGCGAGTAGATATCGGAGGCGCGTTCGCCTCGCGACGTCTGCTCGACGACCATCGGCACCATGTAAGACTGCAGCACAGGCAGATCTCCGTCGGGCGAGGCATGCCTCGCCCCTACGATTTTCGTTCCTTGTAGGGGCCGGGCATGCCCGGCCCGCTCTCCTAGTATTCCATGCCCGATCCGCGGCCACCCGGACCTGGACCCGCGGCGGATTCGTCCGAAATCTCGCAGATCATCGCTTCGGTTGTCAGCATAAGAGCGCTGATCGAAGCTGCGTTCTGGAGAGCCGAACGAGTCACCTTGGTCGGGTCGATGACGCCGGATTTCACCAGATCCTCATACTCGCCGGTGGCGGCATTGAAGCCGTAGTTCTGGTCCTTGTTGGCCAGAATCTTCTCGATGAGGATCGCGCCCTCATACCCCGCGTTGCCCGTGATCTGGCGGATCGGTTCCTCGCAGGCGCGTTTAATGATCTTCACGCCCGTCAGTTCGTCGCCTTCCCGTTTCGTGGAGCTTAAGGCCGTAGCCGCGCGCAGCAAGGCGATTCCGCCGCCCGGCACGATTCCTTCTTCCACAGCGGCGCGCGTGGCGTGCAGCGCGTCTTCGACTCGCGCCTTTTTCTCCTTCATCTCGGTCTCGGTGGCCGCGCCGACCTTAATGATCGCCACGCCGCCGGCCAACTTCGCCAGGCGTTCCTGGAGCTTTTCGCGGTCGTAATCGGAAGTTGTCTCTTCCACCTGGGTGCGAAGCTGCTTGATGCGGCCTTCGATATCCTTCTGTTTTCCGCCGCCATCAATGATCGTAGTGTTTTCCTTGGTGATGGTGACACGCTTGGCGCGCCCCAGATCCTCAAGAGTCACGCCTTCGAGCCGGATTCCTGTTTCTTCAAAGATCGCCTTGCCGCCCGTGAGAACTCCGATGTCTTCGAGCATGGCTTTGCGGCGATCGCCGAAACCCGGAGCCTTTACCGCGCAAGCGTTCAGCGTTCCACGCAGTTTGTTCACCACCATGGTTGCCAGCGCTTCGCCTTCCACTTCCTCGGCGATCACCAGCAGTGGCTTGCCGCCCCGCACGATCTGTTCGAGAAGGGGCAACAGGTCCTTCATATTGGAGATCTTCTTCTCGTGTATCAGGATGTAGGGATCCTCGAGGACGCACTCCATGCGCTCCGGATCGCTCACGAAGTAGGGCGACAGGTAGCCGCGGTCGAACTGCATGCCGTCCACGGTTTCGAGCTCGGTCACCATCGTCTTCGATTCTTCTACGGTGATGACGCCGTCCTTGCCGACCTTCTTCATTGCCTCGGCGATGATATTCCCGATGGTCGCATCGCCGTTGGCGGAGATCGTGCCGATCTGGGCGATCATGTCGCCGGTCACCGGCTTCGAGAATTTCTTCACTTCCTCGACGACGGTCTCGACCGCCGCTTCGATACCGCGCTTGAGCGCCATCGGGTTGGCGCCGGCCGCTACGCTCTTTACGCCTTCGCGGAAGATCGCCTGGGCCAGGATCGTAGCCGTAGTGGTGCCATCGCCCGCGATATCCGAGGTTTTCGATGCAACTTCGCGCACCATCTGTGCGCCCATATTTTCGAGCGGATCTTTCAGCTCGATCTCTTTGGCGACGGTGACCCCATCCTTAGTGATGGTCGGTCCGCCGAACTTCTTCTCGAGGACCACGTTGCGACCTTTCGGGCCCAGGGTGATCTTCACCGTGTCTGCCAATTGGTTGACGCCGCGCAGGATCGCCTGCCGGGAATTCTCGCTGTATACGATTTGCTTTGCCATAGTATTAAAGCCTTACGCCTTCGCCAGTTTCGCGGCGCCTTCGATAACGCCGAGCACTTCGTCCTCGCGGATGATCAGGAGATCCTGATTGTCCACCTTGATCTCGTTGCCCGAGTATTTACCGATGAGCACGCGGTCTCCTACTTTCACGTCCAGGGGCACGATCTTGCCATCGTCCAAGCGCTTGCCTTTTCCGACAGCCGTCACCAGAGCTTCCTGGGGCTTCTCTTGCGCCGAGTCCGGGATGTGCAGGCCGCCCTGCATCTGTTGCTTCTCTTCTGTCCGTTTGACCACGATGCGGTCATAGAGCGGTTGAATTGTCATGGTTGTCTCCTTAAAGTCGTTACGGAATCTTAGTCACGCCCGCGGCGTTCTCGAGCGCGCGCGTCAGGCTCGAGAACATATCGATCGGCAGCGGGAACACCACGGTGGTGTTCTTCTCGGCGCCGATCTCGACCAGCGTCTGCAAGTAGCGGAGCTGGATCGCGGCAGGCTGCCTCTGGATCTGTTCGGCAGCCATGGCGAGCTTCTCGGATGCCTCGAATTCACCCTGAGCGTGAATAATCTTGGCGCGTTTCTCGCGCTCAGCCTCCGCTTGCCGGGCAATGGCGCGGATCATTTGCTCCGGCAGGTCCACTTGCTTCACTTCGACCATGGTTACCTTGACCCCCCACGGCCCGGTTTGCTGATCGAGTACGGTCTGCAAACGTAGATTGATCTTTTCCCTCTGGCTCAATAATGAATCGATGTCGACCTCGCCCAGAACGCTGCGCAAGCTCGTCTGCGAGAGCTGCGATGTCGCATATAGGAAGTTCGCCACTTCGATCACTGCCCTGGTCGGATCGATCACGCGGAAATATACCACCGCATTGACCTTGACGGTCACGTTATCGCGAGTGATCACGTCCTGCGCAGGCACTTCCATCGCTTCAATCCGCAGTGATATTCTTACGATCCGGTCGATAGGCGCGAAAACCAGGACGACACCCGGGCCCTTCGGCTGAGACAAAACACGTCCCAGGCGAAAAACCACGCCGCGTTCGTATTCGCGCAGAATCTTGATGGAAGACAGCAGGTAGATGATGACGATCGCTACGGGGACCATCCAGAGTTCTGGCATGAGGGCTCAGTGACAATGGCAGCACTTCAAGGCCCACCAGAGATGCCCGTGGGCACGCACTTCCGCGGCGGAATACTGACCGTGCGTGGTCAGGTGACCAAATAGCGTCAGTTGCCGATCAGGTTCTGAAGGCGCTTCTTGATGTCGGCCTGTGTGGTTTTATCCGCGATATAGCCCGCCGATTCCTTGGCCTCCTGCAGGCTCGATCTGTACTCACCGGGCATCGCTCCCAGAAGACTACTGCGCGCTGTTCGCAGATGCTCAAGCAGCAAACCGTTCGGACTTTTACTCTGCTTCCCGGCTTCGCCCGCACCACCGGCTTCGAGAATCAACTGATCAAGACTCTGCAGACGCGCGGTATCTGCCACTATTTGACCGCCTTCGTACGCTGAACGGACTTGTCGAGGGCGAGCTTGGATGCTTCGTCGGCCTTGGTTGCGTGCCCGCAAGCGGTCACCGCATGCTCCTCGCAGGCCTGGTGGGCTCCCTGGGTGCTCTGTTCCGCGGCGGCCCGGTGACTCTTCGCCGCTCGTTCATGGTGATAAGCCGCGCTGATATGTGCATCTCTTGGCATTCGGATTTCTCTTTCAATTCCTCTACTGCACGGAGATGCCCAACCGCGCGGGCTCGGGCGGCCGGGAAGTTCAAGCGGCTGACAAGGTCACAGAATAAATGGTGGCGGAGGAGGGACTTGAACCCTCACTCCCCTTGCGGGGAAACGGATTTTCTTACCACTATGGCTTTCGCCACCAGCCAAAAGCTGTTTGTGGTCTGGACTATGCCTTCATCCGTCCTGGATGGTTGCCGTCTAGTCTCTACACGTTCCTGCTGGTGCAGGCTTCGCTCGGCGTTGCCATTCTCAAGGGTTCGCCGAATTTGACAACATTCAGCCAGGGAATCCCTTCCCTGCTGCTCACTGCGTAAGTCCGTTGCGTCTGCCAGTTTCGCCACTCCGCCACAAGGTCAACTTTAGCATGCCTGCCGCGCTTTCGACGCTTCATCATCTTGAGACCGTTCGCGGCGCAGCATATGCGATCCCGCGCCACATCTAACCGCCAACTGTCTCAGCACGATATTTTTCGACCACGACGAAAGTGATGTCATCGGTTTGCGGCGTACCTTGAGTGAATTCCTCAATGGCTTTCAAGAGCTTCTGCTCAAGTACCTGGCTTCCCTGGGGCGCCTCTTGCGAAATAAGGTCCAGCAATCTCTTCTCTCCGAACATTTCGTCCTGCCGATTCCGCGCGTCGGTCAGCCCATCGGAATACACCACCAGGAGATCGCCTTGGCAGAGATGCAGTGGACACGTTTGGTAAGTCGTGGAATCGAACATCCCCAGCACAAAATGATCGGAGACCAGATGTTCGATCTTCCCCGTGGCTGAACGGAACAAGTAGGCTGGATTGTGTCCGGCGCTGATGAATTGCCCATTGCCATCCGGGCCGAGGAGGAAAAGAAAGAGCGTGACGAACTGATAGGAAAGAGATTTTTCGCAAAGCAGCCGGTTGACCCGGTTCAAAACCTCCTGCGGCTGCGTCCCTGAGTGGAACTCCATGCTCAGCGCTCCCAGTACCATCGAACTCAACAGGGCCGCGGACATCCCCTTGCCGGAGACATCCGCCAAAACGCCCATCCATTCGCCCGAACTCAGCTGCAGGAAATCGTAGAAATCTCCTCCCACATAACGCGTCGGCTGGTTGAAAGCGTGGATATGAAAATTATCAAACTGAGGCAGGCAGCGGGGCAGCAGACTCTCCTGGGTCTCCTGCGCCAGCGCTAATTCCCGCTCGCTATTCTTGCGTTCCTCCAGGGTTTTAAGCCGAATCACCTCGCGGCTGGCTTCCAGCTCCCGTACGGTTTCCTCCAGCGCTTTATTGTGGTCCTTCGCCCGCAGGTGCAACAGACGCACTTCCAGAATGTTGTGAACGCGCGCGCGAAGCTCCGCCAGATCGAACGGTTTGCTGACGAAATCCTTAGCACCGGCCTCGAGGGCGCGCAGCTTATGCGCCGGCTGTGCGGTGATTACAAGGATCGGAAGATAGCCGTCCCCTTCGATTTCCCGCAGAGCTTCCATAACCTGGAAACCATCCATGCCTGGCATTTGGAGATCGAGCAGGATCAGACTGTACCGGTTCTTGCGGTAAAGCTCACACACTATACTTGGGTCTGTTGTAGACTCCACGGATGTATAGCCCGCGACCCGCAACATGCCCTCGATCAGCCGGAGATTGGCTTCCTTGTCGTCGACGACCAGGATGGAGGCGTTCAGAATATCGGCTGCGCTGACCATGGACTTATGTACTCGGAACGGCCTCTTGTGCCGCGAATTCCAGGGCGACTTCTAATGTGTTCATAAACTCGTTGACCCTGATCGGCTTGGTCAGATACCGGAAGAATCCCGCCTCCAGGCCCCTCTCGATGTCGCGAGGCATCGCGTTTGCACTGAGGGCGACCACGGGGATGTGCGCCGTTACCGGGTCTTCGCGAAGGATTTTCAGGGCTTCGATACCACTGATGCCGGGAAGGTTGATGTCCATCAGGATCACCTCCGGCTGGTGGGCGCGTGCGAGCTCGATTCCCGTATTTCCGTCTCGCGCACTCAGCAGACGCATATCCGGCCGCCGCGCGATGAGCTGCTCCACTAACTTCAAATTGGCCGGGTTGTCTTCCACATAGAGCAGCGTCCGAAGTTGCGCTCCTGGCGGAATCCGTGCCGGTGCCATCACCACGGGGTGTTCCGTATCCATTCCGAGTTGCGGCTCGGCAGTCGAGTTCAGCTCAAACCAGAACACGCTTCCGAAACCGACGGTGCTTTCCACGCCGATCACGCCTCCCATCAATTCCACTAACCGCTTGCTCATGACCAGGCCGATGCCTGTGCCTTCCTCCGTGCTCCGTTCCTGTCCCAGACGGTTGAACGGCTGAAATAGCTGTTGCAGCATGTCGGGAGGCAGTCCGGCGCCAGTATCCCGGACGCTGATTCGAATGCGGGTAGGCGCGGTTACGGTGCAGTCCACCGCCACCGTTCCGTTCGGCCGGTTGTACTTGATCGCGTTCGAAAGGAGATTGATGAGAACCTGCTTCAGGCGAGTCCGGTCGGCGTCCACGAAGTCAGGGCAGCCGGACGCGGGAAAGGTCATTCTGATGCCCTTCTTTTGCCCCTGCGGCTCGATCATTGCCTGGCATTCGAGCAGGACTTCAGCCAGTGACGTCGGTTCCCTGGACAGCGCCAGTTTGCCAGATTCTATCTGCGCCAGATCCAGGATTTCGTTGATCAGTTGCAGCAGATACCACCCCGCGTGGAGGATCTGGTCGATGCTGGCCGCCTGGGAGGGCGTGGGGGGAGGAGTATCCGAGTTGATCAGTTGGGCGAAACCAAGGATCGCGTTGAGCGGCGAGCGGAGCTCATGGCTCATGCTCGAAAGGAAGTCCGATTTGGCGAGGTTGGCTTTTTCCGCAGCTGCCCTGGCTCTCTCCAATTCGATATTGTTCTCCTGCAATGTGCGCTCAAAGCGTTTACGCTCCGTAACGTCGCGCGCCGCGGCGAACACGCCTTGAAGCTTCCGGTCGCGATCATGGAAGGTAGTCGCGTTGTAGGAGACCACGGTTTCCTTGCCATCCCGTGCGCGCGCAGTGAGTTCATAGTCAGTGACCTTGTTTCCGCTCAGCACCCGTTTGATGCCCGCTTCCGCCAGGTCCGGATCCGTGAAGTAATTCTTGAACGGCGCACCGATCAGCTCATCGCGCGTGCACCCGGTCAGCGCCTCCATTTGCTTGTTGACGTCGGTGATGATGCCCGCCGGGTCCGTGGTCATGAGGGCATCGATATTGGATTCGATGAGAGAGCGGGTGTAGAACTGCTGATCCCGCAGGCGCTGATCGAGCAGCTTTTGCTCGGCTTCCACCTGCTTACGAGCCGTATTGTCGGTGCCGATCAACAGATAGCCGATGATGCCGCCCAGGTCATCGCGCAATGCCGTGACCGACACAACCGCCGGAAAGCGGCTGCCGTCCTTGCGGATGTAGGTCAGCTCGTATATGTCCTCGATCCCCCGCGAGGCCTTGAACGCCAAAGCGTCGAATCCCGGCGTGATGGTGGTGGCGAGCTCGTGACTCAGCGCTTTGGCGCGCACAATCACTTCCTGTGGATCGGAAATATCGGCGGGAGTGATTTTGTCGACCACCTCGATGGCCGTGTAGCCCAGCATGCGCTCGGCGCCGACGTTGAACAGCTGAATGACGCCCTTTTCATCGGTGGCGATGCTGGAGAAGTTTTCGCTGTTAAAGATCGCGCTTTGCAGCGCGCCGGCTTTGAGCAGTGCCTCTTCCGCCTGCTTGCGCGCCGTATTATCGGTGCCGATCAGGAGATAGCCGATGATGCCGCCCAGATCGTCGCGCAGCGCCGTAACTGACACCACCGCCGGAAATCGGCTGCCGTCTTTGCGGATGTAGGTCAGCTCGTAGATATCTTCGATGCCCCGCGATGCCTTGAAGACCAGCGCCTCAAAGCCCGGCGTAATCGGGGTCGCCAACTCCAGACTCAAGGCTTTGGCGCGCGCGATGACCTCCTGGGGGTCGGAGATGTCCGCGGGGGTGATCTTATCCACTACCTCGAGGGCCGTGTATCCCAGCATGCGCTCGGCTCCGACGTTGAAGAGTTGAATCACACCCTTTTCGTCGGTGGCGATGCTTGAGAAGTTCGCGCTATTGAAAATCGCGTTCTGCAAGGCTCCTGTTTTGAGCAGGGCGGCCTCACGCCGGACCTCAGTGACGACGTCCACGATTCCAGGGGTATCCTCAGAAACGGCGCGTTGTTGATCTCTCGCAGACATGTTTCAACCCCTCAGTCTTCGATAAGGCAATCCAGGGCCCGTTGCCGCCGGGAGAAAAACATTGTGATTCTGAGAAATCTGGCGGGCAATGGACGGTCAAGTGCTACAGTCCCAGACATATGCCCCCAACCAAAACCAAGCTCAGGCGCGCGTTTGATTCGGGCCTGGCAGCATATCTGGAAGCTCTCGAGGCAACGAAAACCGCGCTATTGGCAGTGACGAATGACCCTTCCAAGGCGACCAAGACGCAGTACAAGAACGCGTCTCGGCAAGAGAAGGAGGCGCGCCGGGCGTATCGCAAGGCAACCAAAAAGTTGCATGCGCTTGCCCTGAATGGCCAGTAAGTGGCGATCCGCGACTGAAAATAATGCGGTTTATGGAGCGGAAGCCTGGGCTGCTGCCATGGGTCGATGGATGACACCTGAATCGATCGTCACGCCCGTCCGTGAGATAGCCTGAAAATACAGTTCGTCTCCGCTTATCTCGATCGACAGGAACGAGCGGTCCTTGTCGTAGCCAACAGCCGTTAACACTGTGTTTCTGAGGTTGCCCGCACGAAGCTCACCCGAGGCGCCTTCCGTGAAGTAATAGATCCCCTTCTGAGGCTTTACCCGTTCGTACACGTGCTCGTGTCCGGCAAACACGACGTGAACGCCGTATTTCACAAACAACGGCTCCAGCACCGCACGCAGTTCGGTCGAGGACCCATGGAACGCTCCGGATGAGTATAGGGGGTGATGAAAATAGCAGATCTTCCAATCCGTCGTCCCGGCGTTGGCAAGTTCTTTCTCGAGCCACATCAATTGCTTGGGATCCAGGTAATTACTATCGAGAGCGAAGAAGTGAACATTGCCCTTCTTGAACGAATAGTATTGCTGCCCGTTCATGTTGAAGAACTTGTAGAATCGCTCATTCGAATCGTCATGGTTACCCAAGACCGCGTAGAACTGTACGCCCGCATCCAGCAGCGGTTTATAAGGGATCTCGAACTTCTTCTGTAATTCAGCGGGACTCTTACCTCCGTAAACGTTGTCCCCCAGCGCGATCACAAAGGTAAAAGGAAACTGTTGGTGAAGCTGCAGCATGCGTTGCGCGATCTCGTATTGTGCGGCTCCTCCTGTCCCCATGTCCCCGATGGCCGCGAAGCGAACCGAGCCAGGCTTGACCGGCAGGGTGAGATCCTGCGCCCGCAGCGACAGGGTGTACCGGCTCAGAAATGCAGTAAGAAGGAAGTTCCGGCGCCGCATTAGTCGCATTTGGTTCTCCGCTTGGGAAACTAAGGAAGCGCTCCCGGAATGAAATCGACGACGACTCTGGCTTCGATATCTTGTAAAACCAGATCGTGACCAATGATGCGGTAGGCAAGTTCCGGCGGCAGTTGGGGAAGGCGGAGCAGCAGCGTTGGGGGAACCGTGGTCACGGGGAGACGCTCGGGGTAATCGCTATTTACCGTCACGTGCCAACCCGGAACGGGTTCTCCCTGGCGTATCGTTTTGCGGACATTGGCCCCGCCGGGGCCTTGAAGTATGCTTCGAATCACGCGCCGAAACTCCTCGCTTGCGGCCGGAGTGAAGATGTCGCCCGGCTGAGCGTTGGAGCGGATCTCCCGGATCTTCTCGGCGAGCGCACGCCGGCGTTCGACGATTTCTTCGCGCTTCTTGGTCGTCCGCAGCCGCGGTACAGCTTTTTGCAGTTTTACGTACTCTTGCGCTCGCTGCCTGAATTCACGAAACGCTGGCGATTCCGGGCTCGCGGGCGGGACCGCCGGAGGGCCGGCCGCCATAGGGATCCGCAGCGCCCCCATCAGCACGACGATTACAAGAACACCAGTTCGCAACAACATCCCTCAGCGGGTCGCTTGGACCATTTCCTTGACCGCTTCCCTAATAGCTGCTTTTGCGGCGTGTTTTACGGTCGACTTCAACTGGCTATTGGCCGCTGCTTCCTTGCCGGCTTTTGCAACCGCCTGCTTAATCGCCTTCTTGAAGGCCGTTTTTAGCGGCGGCATTTCTTTAGCCAGAGCTCTGGTAACCTTCGCCGTCGGTTCCGGCTGCTCGGCTGCCGCGCTTTTTTTCGCCGCGTCGTGAGCTTCGTCGAATCCGGTAGATTCCCAGTCTTTCTCGAACGTGGCGACCAACGCTTTTACAACCTTCTGATCTCGAATGATGATGCCGATTTCGCGCCGCAGATCCAGCTCCGGTTGCCGCAGGCTCTGGCTACCCACGAAAGCCTGGCTGCCATCCCGGATGATGGTCCGGGTATGCAACCGCATGCTGGTGAGCGGCGCGACCGGCAGATTTGCGTTCTTAGCGGCGGTGCTTCCGATGATCTTGACGTCGATGCCGGCCTTGGCGTGGTCCGAGAGGAGACGCAGAAGCTGCCGGTCGGCGATCTTGGGGTCATAAATCAACAGTTGTTTACGGGCCTGCTTGATAAACGCAGTGAGTTGCTTGCGGGCGTTGGTGGGACTGACGACCAAGGTGTTGAGGCCTGCCTTATAGGTCTTCCGGTTGAGATCCGCCTCGAATAACTTCAGCGCTTCCTGGACGACCTTGCCGCCCCTGGTGACGATTCCGAATCCGCGGCTGTGCTCGATATCCATGTGGACAAAATTGAACGAGAGAAGCAATAACGTGCGGCGATCGATGATCATCATCTTGCCGTGGTACCGGATCAGATCATCCGCCGTGCGCCCCACCGTTATGCCCGCTTCGAGAAAACGAGTCTCGAGATTGCGCAGCCTCGATTCGCCGCCCCGGTTGGTGTGAGCGATCAGCGCACGTACCGCAACGCCCTGGCCCGAGGCGACTTTCAAAGCCGTCTCCAGCTCTTTCCAGTCCATGCGGAAAATGAGAATATCGATGTTCTTCTTGGCGCTCTTGATCGCCGAAAGAAGAGGTGCGACGCCATCGTGCGGCTGGACCAGTAGTTTCAAGCTAGATCCCTTCACAGTCACAACAGCACGTGACGGGCCAGTCATCGGAATCTGGGTGTGCAAATTTCGCCTTTGCGTCCGCCCAGATCGATCGGTGGCGTGATTCAAATGGCACCTTGATGTATGACCACCGCCCGTCATGTGACCGTAGGAGGTCGGACGGGATGTACGCGATTGCCTGCAAACCTTGCACACTGGATCTGGCATGTGTCTTAAATGGGCACGGACGTGCTTCTACTCCGGCCAGGACGGGCTCTGTAAACCCAATGAAAAACCAACGATTTCTCGCCTTTTGTATTCTGGGCGCTCTGGCCCTTTCCATGTCCGCCAGCGCGCATCCGGCGGATGACACGAAATCTTCCGGGTCCGTGGTTTTGTGGCGCGACCGGGGCGATGTGGCGGCCCTGAACCTCCTCTATGGGGCCGGAGGCAAAGAACACCAGCCAGCCGGGAAGTTCACCTTCGTCCAGGAAGATAAGCAGGGCAGCTCTCCGAAATTCGAAGTCGTAGACGAGCAGGGCGTCACGTGGAAAGTCAAACTCGGCGAGGAAACCAGGTCCGAGACGGCCGCGAGCCGCTTGGTGTGGGCGGCAGGTTACTTTACCGATGAGGACTATTACCTGCCGGAGTTGCGGGTGGAAAAGATGGTCAAACTCGCTCGCGGCCAGGAACTGGTGTCGGAAGACGGCGTCATCCACGGCGCCAGGCTGGAGCGCAAGGTCCCGGGCCAAAAGAAAGCCGGCAACTGGAGCTGGTTCAAGAATCCCTTCGTGGGCACCAAAGAAATGAACGGACTGCGAGTCATGATGGCCCTTATCAACAATTGGGACTTGAAAGAGGTCAACAACGCTATCTACGAGCAAAAGGGTGGAGGCTCCCGCTACGTTGTCAGCGATCTCGGCGCAACTTTTGGCGAGACAGGAAATACTATTGTCCGTTCCAAGAGCAATCCTGACGACTATAGCGAATCGAAGTTCATCCAAAAGGTGACGGCGAAGCATGTGGATTTTGTCTTGAGCAGCCGCCCCTTGTTTATCACGGCCTTTGACGTTCCCAACTATTCCACGCGCACGCACATGCAAGACATCGTTAAGGACATTCCGGTGGCGGACGCCAAATGGCTCGGGAAGTTGCTCGCGCCGCTCTCGGACGAGCAGATCCGCGATTGTTTTCGCGCCGCCGGGTATTCGCCCGAGGACGTTGAGAGCAACGCCGCGATGGTCAAAGAAAGGATCAGAGCGTTGAATGTGTTCTAGCCGCAAAAAACATGTAACCGCACGCGGCCTGGTTATCGCGCTTGCTCTGTATATTCCCGGCTGTACGAGGAGGTCGACCCAAGTCGAAGCCTCCAGTTCAGCAGCCACTACCACCGCACCCGCAAGCAACCCACTTCGGTCGGGAGGCTTGTGGCGCAATCCGGGCAAGATTGCATCACTCAACCTCTTCTATGGGCCGGGCGGCAAAGAGCATCAACCAGCTGGGAAGTTCACCTTCGTCAAGGAAGATAAAGAAGGCACCTCGCCCAAGTTCGACGTTGTGGACGATCAGGGCGTTCGCTGGAAAGTAAAACTCGGGGAAGAGACCAAGTCTGAAACGGCCGCGACGCGACTGGTGTGGGCGGCGGGCTACTTTACCGATGAAGACTACTATCTGCCCACGTTGCGCGTAGAGAAGATGCCCAAGCTCAACCGGGGGAACCAGTTTGTCTCGAAAGGCGGCGTAGTCCACGGCGTTCGGTTGGAGCGAAAGTTGAATGGGCAGAAGAAAATCGAGAACTGGAGCTGGTTCAAAAATCCCTACGCCGGAACCAAAGAGCTGGACGGTTTGAAGATCATGATGGCGCTCGTCAATAACTGGGACCTGAAAGAGTCTAACAACGCCATCTATGAAGAACATGGCGAAAAGCCCCGGTACGTGGTCAGCGACCTGGGCGCGACCTTTGGGCGGACGGGCAATCCCCTGGTCCGATCCAAGGATAATCTGCGAGACTATCGTCGAACCAAGTTCATTCAGAAGGTGAAGCCAGAAGAAGTGGATTTCTTCCTAAGCAGCCGTCCGTTCTTTCTAACCGCAGTGGATGTCCCCAACTATGTCACCCGGACCAAAATGCAAGGCATTGTGAAGCACATCTCGCGCACACACGCCAAATGGCTGGGCCAGTTGCTCGCGCAGCTTTCGACGGAACAGATTCACGATTGTTTTCGCGCAGCGGGTTATTCGCCGGCGGAAGTGGCGGGATTTGCCAAAGTGGTTCAAGGACGAATCGCGGATTTGAACCGGCTCTGACGCGAGCTACTTGTCGGCCGACGGTTGTTCCAGGCTGCCTAGCTGCAGCCCGTAGAGTTCGGAATACAGGCCGCCGGCCGCGAGCAGCTCCGCATGGGTTCCGCGTTCCGCAATCTGAAAATCCTTCATCACGAAAATCACATCGGCCCGCTGGATGGTAGCCAGATGATGGGCAACGACGATGCACGTTTTGCCTTCCATTAAGCGGCCCAGCGCCTCGAACACACTTTGTTCCGACGCGGCATCGAGACCCGACGTTGGTTCGTCCATGAGGAGGATCGGGGTATTACGGATGACCGCCCTCGCGATGGCGATACGCTGACGCTGGCCGCCTGAAAGCGATAGTCCCCGTTCGCCCACCATCGTGTCGTACCCCTCCGGCATCTTCTCGATGAATTCATGGGCGTTGGCCATCTCCGCGGCCCGGATAATTTCCGAGCGCTGGGCGTCGGGCTTGCCGTACGCTATGTTCTGCCAAATAGGGACACGGAACAGCACCGTATCCTGCAGAACAAAGCTCATCTGCTCACGCAGAGATTGAATGCGGTACTGACGAATGTCGGTCCCGTCTATTTTCACCTGGCCGGAGGTGGGATCGTAGAAGCGGGGAATCAGGCTGATGATGGTCGACTTACCCGCCCCGCTGGGACCCACGATCGCGACCACCTGTCCCGGCTCGATCTGGAAACTCATTTCTTTCAAAATCGGATGATCGGGAGTGTAGCCGAAAGTGACGCGATCGAATTCCATCTTGCCTTTGAATCGCGGGGCCCGGCGTGCTCGCGGCAGATCGCGCACACGGCTGACGGCGTTCAGTATTTCCTGAATGCGCTCATAGCTTACCGTGGCCTTGGAGACGCTGTCTCCCATCTTGGAGAGATCCCGCATAGGCTTATACATCTTGCTTAGGTACGCCAGGTAGAGGATTAGATCTCCCGCGCTGATTTGGCCGGCCAGCGCCATGCGGGCGCCGTATCCTAGAACCAAACAAGTGCCTACGGCCGCCAGCACTTCGACCGTGGGCGACAGCTTGGCTTTAATGGACCTGGCCTGCAGCGCGGTGTCGACGTTTTCCAGGCTTTGCTTTTCGAAGCGCTCTTGTTCGTAGTCTTCACGGGCGAAGGCCTTGACCACGCGGATGGAGGTGAAGACCTCCTGGACGATATTAGCCAGCTCGCCCTCTTTCTGCCGCATGGCGCGCGATGCTTTCTTGATCCGCTTGGTAAAGATAAATACAACCAGAAAGAGTGCCGGCACAATGGAAAGCGCGATCAAAGCGAAGCGGGCATTGTGATAGAACATCCAGGCGACCATGCCCGCGATCGTAAGCGC